>NZ_FNDX01000014.1 GCF_900099765.1 Paenibacillus typhae
TAAATAGTTACCTATATTATACAACATTAACGCGGTGTCGTGTGAAACCAAGATCACATAAAGAAGGCTGTCGAGACTTTCTCGACAGCCTGAGCTCATCTGCGGATGAGCTGTTTTTTCTTTGCCGGCCGCTCCGGGCGAGCCCAACAAAGGAGAAAATGCCTGGGATTCGGCTGTCTGCCGGCGTGCATCCGCGAGCTTACCCGGCCTCCCTTATGCAACCGTCCCAAAAAGGCGATCCCCGCAACCGCGGGGATCGCCTTTTTGAACACTGAATCAATCCTTATTCATCGCTGCCGATCTCCCGGCTGCCCAGCGGCTGAACAGGACGGTTGTCATGCGGGAAAATCGCAGCGAATTTGCCGATCTGTTCCCCGGACAGGGTAACCGGGTTCTCCAGGACGATCCACTGGACGCCTTCGGTACACGGCGGTGTAGTGAGCGAGCCCTGATAACGGAAGGAGTGAAAATCGGCGGGCAGCAGCCCGGCCGGATCGAAAGGCCCGTCAACCACCGTTTCCTGTTCACTTTCGTCGGCCGGAAGCACGGACCAAAGCTTGTTCAGCACGGTATTTTCGCTGCCGGATTGAATCATTACTCCCAGTACAGCGAGTGAGCCGTCTTCACTTTTATGAACCAGATGAAGCTCCATCTCCGCATGTTTGCCGTCAACCTCATGCTCGCTGGGCAGATGAAAGTGGAATTGCTGCAATAGGTAAGTCTTGCCCTCAATAGTGAGCTTATTGTTCTGATGGTTAAGATTCACCTGAATGGTATGACCGTTGTTGATGATGGACACCGGTGAAGGGGAATACTCCACTTTTAGAGGGGAGAGACTCTCATCTGCCTTCACTTTGTCATGAAGAATATTAACCGGCGACTGAGCCCTACCGGTACTGCAGGTTGTGAACAGCTGATCCAGCTCTGCCCAGTTTTCCGGGGATGTATCTCCTTCGTAAGACCAGTGTGTCTGGTGCGCGGAGGCCGGGACGGAGGCCTCGTGTGTGGCTTCTGCACCATGATTAAGATTGCTGTTGTTTCCACAGCCGGCCATCGCAGTCAGGACTGCGGCCGGGAATAACAGGCGTAATCCCCATTTGTTGATTTGCATACGTCATCCTTCTCTCTATTAGTTGGAACATTATTATTTATATTGTAAATAATGGATTATTCTATAACTAGTGAATAAAGACTCAGCTGCGCATTGGTTCTATTTATCCATAAATTGTCCATAAAAATCCAGTATAGTCCGGGACAATAGGCGAGAAAGGGGGATTTTGGAACTGTAAAAGATAAAAGCCCCTTCGCATCCATAACGGAAGCGAAAGGGCAGAGAGTCTGAAATGAGGTTTTCTTGGGAGCCTTTGATCTTCCGAAAGCAGGCTATTCGGTAGTTGAGACCGGAACGCGCCGGTTCACTTCCTCCACCTCATGCACATTGTAGAGCACACGGGCCAGCAGATCCTGGCTGTAGTTGCCGAAATGTTTGCCGTAGATGGTCAGGCCCCGCTTGTTGACCGGCTTGTCGGTGACGGCGATGCGGAAGGTCAGCTCGCTTTTGTAATCGAGCTTGATATCGTCCAGTGTAATGTCCGAGATGCGGCAGCCGTCAATGAAGCTTCCTTCATTATTGATCCGGATCAGCTTCAGCATTCCGTATTGGTTGAGATGCGGCGGCCACCAGTCCGGGTTGAAGGTTCCTCGCTGGTCTCCGAAGTCGCCGGGGCTGGTCCAGTAGCCGATCTCGATACCATTAAGGTAAAAATACAGATCGGAAGGGTAGTTGTCGCTGAAACCCGGAGCCTCTGAACCGATCTCCATAGAAAACTGGATCTCCCTGAAGGTCTGGTTGGCCTTCAGATAGTTCGGAATACGGTACTCCAGGAAGCCTTCGGCCATCCAGATAATCTCGGAATCGATCCGCTGGGGATCGGCGAAATAACGCGGCTCGTCAAAGTCACCGATAATGCTGTCCTTTGTAGCAAGTCCGCAGGTCGGAACCGCCTGATAGTTACTGTAGTGGCCGACCTGGATCTCCACTTCATACAGATTGTCTACATCCTTGCTGCGCAGATCGACCATCAGCTTATCCTTGTTCAGATAACAGACCTTCTGGATACCGTGCTTGCCGACGGATGTATTGATTTCAATAAGGCCGCTTTCCTCAAGCTTCTTGATGTGCATTGTGATGGCACCGTTGCTCAGATTCAGCTTCTTGGCGATTTCATTCAGGTTAAGGGCCTGATTGCCGGCGAGCAGCTCCAGAATTTGAATCCGGATTTCAGAGCTCAGCGCTTTGAAAATTTCGATGCCACTCATTAGATCTTTGATATATATCATCTCAAACCTTCTTCCGCAGACGTCATTAATGACTATTTTATAAAATTATAAACTAATTGAGCTAAAAAGGAAAGCTTTCTTCCTTTATTTGTGCATTATAATTAAATTTAAGCTAAATTCTGTATAATTAAGCCTTTTATTTTAGATTTATTAGAAGAATGACGGCTAAATCATACATGAAAATCGCATTTTTTTTCAGTAAAAGCTTATAAAACGAATTTATTTTGAATAAGTTTAAATAGTTTTATATAATTATGTTTACAACAAACCTTATATATGTTATTTTATATCTGTAAGCGAATACATTCAAATGTTTTTTAACTGATTAAGATAAATATAAAATGGATCAACCCAAAAAGATAGCTTGAACTATAAACAACCGCAAACGGTTACTTTAGTTCTTTCTATATAAGCTTCGCAATTGTTCACAACACTCTAGGAGGGGTTTCAGTGTTAAAGAAAAAGGGCTGGTTTACACTGCTGTCGTTAGTTTTGCTGGTATCGGTTGTACTGGCGGGCTGCGGCGGGAACAACAATGCATCGTCAGGCAATAATGCCGGAAGCAACACAGGAAATAGCGGGGGAAGCAGCAATTCGCAGGAAACCAAGAATCTTACGTTTATGTTCAGAGGCGGCACAGATGAGCAGAAGGCTTATGAAGGCGTTGTCAAGCAATTCGAAGCTGACCACCCGAATGTGAAGGTCAAGATCGTGGTTACTGCAGCAGACCAATATGCAACCAAACTGAAGGCCTCTATTACGGGTAACAGCGTACCGGATGTATTCTATTTTGAATCCGGTGACCTCAAGGCTTATGTCAACAGTGGCGTTCTGCTGGATCTGACCGGCTATATTGAAGGCAATTCTAACATTAATCTTGATAATATCTGGAAATATGGCGTGGACCTGTACCGTTATGACGGCACTATGGCCGGTCAGGGCAACATTTACGGTATGCCTAAAGACGTTGGCCCTTTTGCACTCGGCTACAACAAAACGATGTTCGAAGCAGCCGGCATTCCGCTGCCTGACAAGGACAAGCCTTACACCTGGGATGAGTTCATCAAGGTTGCCCAGCAGCTTACTATTGACAAGGACGGAGACGGCAAGCTTGACCAGTTCGGCGCAGGCTTTAACGTGAACTGGGCTTTGCAGGCGTTTGTATGGAGTAATGGTGCGGACTGGATTGATGCAACTAAAACTAAAGTTACCATTGATGATCCGAAATTTGCGGAAGCGCTTCAGTTCTTTGCAGACATGCAGAATAAATATGGCATCACACCATCCACCGAGCAGGCGCAGACACTGGATACCTACCAGCGCTGGATGAAAGGCGAAATGGCCTTCTTCCCTGTTGGTCCATGGGATATGAGCACTTATGAAACACTGCCTTTCGACTATGATCTGATTCCTTACCCTGCCGGTTCCACTGGCAAATCCGCTACATGGACAGGCTCCCTTGGTATCGGCGCATCCGCCAAAACCAAGCATCCGGAAGAAGCCGTTGAGCTGATTAACTATCTGACAGCCTCGAAGGAAGGCATGGAAGCACTGGTTAAGGCCAAAGTCCAGATTCCTAACCTGATCGACATGGCTAAAGAATGGGCAGCGGACACTACAACCAAACCAGCGAACAAAGAAGAGTTCCTGCAGGTTGTTGAAGAGTACGGAAGAGTACTGCCAGGCCACTATACTTACAATGCTGAATGGTACAACCTGTTCTTCACCGATATCCAGCCTGTGCTGGACGGAAAGATTACGGCTGCAGAGTATGTAAAAGAGGAACAGCCTAAGATGCAGAAGCTGCTGGATAAGGCGATTGAGCAGGAAGCGAAATCCAAGAAATAATTCCCGGTAAACCTTCTTTACCCCAGAAAAAAGTGATGTCGGCCCTTAAAGCAGCACCGGCCGGCATCCTTTTTATCTGATATCCGAATTTGAGGTGATTGCCATGAATCAAAAGTCTAACCTCTACCGGAAGGAGAAAATCTACGGATTTCTGTTCATTCTTCCTCCGCTGCTGGGGCTTCTGATCTTTACCCTGTATCCGATGATTTATTCCATCTACGGCTCGTTTACGGATTGGGACGGCCTCGGCCAGATGAACCTGATCGGTTTAAGCAATTTCAAGGATTTGTGGACGGATGAGCTGTTCCATAAAGCGCTTTTCAATACGCTCTTTATGATGCTCGGCATTCCAATCGGGATTGTGCTGGCCCTGCTGCTGGCGCTGGGACTTAACCGCGGTGTACCCGGGACAACAGCTTTCCGCGTCATCTACTATGTTCCGGTAATCTCATCACTGGCTGCGGTATCCATCATGTGGAACTGGGCTTATAACGGGGACTATGGACTGGTTAACCAGTTCCTTGACCTGTTCGGCATTACGGGACCCAACTGGATGGCCAACAAGTATACGGTCAAACCCGCACTGATCATTATGGCGGTCTGGAAAGGTGTCGGCTATACGATGCTGCTGTATTTGGCGGCGCTGCAAAGTGTATCGAGATCCTACTATGAAGCCGCTGAGCTTGACGGGGCGAACAGCTTCAAGGCCTTCTGGCATATTACCTGGCCGATGGTGCGCCCGGTTACCTTCTTTATCATCGTTACCAATATTATCGGAGGATCGCAAATCTTTACCGAGATGAACATTATGACCCCAACCGGCGGACCGGAGTATGCTTCGGCTTCAGTCGTGTTCTATATCTGGCAAAAAGCCTTCGGCAACTTCCAGATGGGTTATGCTTCCGCCATGGCGGTTGTTCTGGGCGCGTTTATATTTGTCGTGACTCTTATCCAATTCAGAATGAACGAGAAGCAGTCGTTCGATGTTGATTGATATGAGAGGGAGGAGCGAATAACGTTGAAGAGCAGAAGAAGAATTACCAATACCCTTATTTTCATTTTGCTGTTAATCGGTGCAGTATTCATGATCGGCCCGCTGCTCTGGATGCTGTCCACCTCACTGAAGGACAAGCAGGACGTCTTTGCCTTGCCGCCGGTATGGATTCCAAACCCGGTTCATTTCGGAAAATATAAAGAGATTTGGGAAGCCGGCCCGCTGCTGAGCGGGATCAAGAACAGCGTAATTATCGCTGTTTCAGTAACCCTTGTAGGAACGTTTACCTCGTCGCTGGCAGCCTTTTCTTTTGCGAAGCTTAAATTCCCGGCCAAAAATAAAATTTTCCTGCTGATGCTCTCATCGCTGATGATTCCGTATCCGGCCGTGATGATCCCGCAGTTCTTCATGTTCTCCAAGCTGGGCTGGGTGGATACCCTGCTTCCGCTGATTGTTCCCGGCCTGTTCGGCAACATCGTCATGATCTTCTTCCTGCGGCAGTATCTCAGCAGTGTACCTAACGCCATTATTGAAGCCGCCAAAATCGACGGCAGCTCCTATTTCCGGCTGTACAGCTCCATTACCTTCCCGCTGATCAAGCCTGCGGTAGCCGCTCAGCTGATCCTGTGGTTTATGGGGATTTGGAATGATTATCTGTCGCCGATTATTTACCTGAATTCACCGGAGAAACAGACGCTGCAGCTGGTCATTGCCAACTTTAATGCGACCTATGCCATCCAGACGGATTATCCGCTCATTATGGCCGCTTCGATTATCGCGCTGCTGCCGATGCTGATTATCTTCCTGGTGTTCCAGAAGCAGATTATCGAATCTGTGGCCATCTCCGGGGTTAAAGGCTGATGGGTACGCCGGTTCATCGCAGCGAAGCGGACGGCAGCCTTCTTTTTCCGGAATCTCCGGGTGAACAGAAGCTCTATGATACTTCCATTCTGGATAAAGAATCCGCGTGGGGGACACATAATGCCCATGACCCCGGTATCATCAAAACGCCTGACGGCTACTATATCTTTTCTACAGATGTCAGAGTAGGGGGAGAGCCGGTACCTGGTGTGATGGTGCGCAAATCGGCAGACCTGATTCATTGGGAATGGGTGCACTATGCGCTGCCCGGTATTCCGGAGATTGCAGCAGAGTGGGCCCGGGCAACAAATTTGTGGGCGCCTGACGTTGTCCGGCATAACGGGAAATACCGGATGTATTATTCGGCTTCCTCCTTTGGCAGCCGCCAGTCGCTGATCGGGCTGCAGACGGCAGATTCCATTGAGGGTCCGTGGACAGATGAAGGTGCAGTAATCAAGACGCGTGAAGAGGATCATCTGAATGCCATTGATGCCAATGTAGTGTGTGATGCGGAAGGCCGGATGTGGATGGTGTACGGCTCGTTTTTCGGCGGGATTCATATTGTAGAGCTGGATAAGGAGTCTGGCAAACCGCTTGAGGAGGGCTTCGGCCGGCTGCTGGCTGTCCGTGACAAAACTACAGAGGACGGTGCAGTGGAAGGCCCTTATATCGTCTATAATGAACAGTTTAAAAAGTATTATTTGTTTGTCTCGTATGATTCGCTTTTTGAAGATTACAACGTGCGGGTGGCGCGTGCAGATTCCATAACCGGACCTTATTTGGATGCGCACGGCCGGGATATGAAGGACAGCACATACATGCCGCAGCATGAGGTAGGTGTCAAAATTCTAGGCGGATACCGGTTCGGTGACGATGCCGGCTGGATTGCCCCGGGGCATAACTCGGTGTTAAACGACAACGGAGCCTATTATATGGTGCACCATGCGCGCGGCGGAGAGAACAAGCATTGGCCTTATCTGCATATTCGCAAAATCCTATGGACAGAAGACGGCTGGCCGGTGGTTTCACCGGAACGTTATGCGGGAGAGGCGGAGCAGGATATTCCTGCCGGACGTATCCCGGGTCCATGGGACCGGCTGGTGCATGATCCGTCTGCCCACGGCCAGGTGAGTCCGCAGCTGCTTACTTTGCAGGAGAGCGGTGAGATGACGGGCGAGCACGGCATAGGCGTATGGTCCTTTGACGGACGGCGGACATTGACGCTGAGCTGGAGCGATCTTTCAGAGGGCAAAGGACGGGAAGAGAAGGTGCAGCTGCTGCCGGCCTGGGACTGGGAGAAAGACAAGCCGGCTCTGGTCTTTACAGGGCTGAATGACAGCGGGATCGCTGTCTGGGGTAAACAAGCTTCCGAAGCCTAAACAGACAACAGGGAGCAGAAGGATGGAGGAGAGAACGATGACAAAGGCCGTACTTAATGCGGATATCGCAAAAAGCAAGATCAGCCGACATATCTACGGGCATTTCGCCGAGCATCTTGGCAGATGTATCTATGAAGGCTTATGGGTAGGCGAAGACTCGCCTGTGCCGAACACGGATGGCATCCGTAACGATGTCGTCGCTGCGCTGAAGCAGCTGGACATTCCGGTGCTGCGCTGGCCGGGAGGCTGCTTCGCCGATGAATATCACTGGAAAGACGGGATCGGCCCGAAGGAAGGCCGCAAACGGATGGTTAACACCCACTGGGGCGGTGTCGTAGAGAACAATCACTTTGGCACGCATGAATTTTTCCGCCTGTGCGAGCTGCTGGAATGTGAGCCTTACATTTGCGGCAATGTCGGCAGCGGTACGGTTCAGGAGATGTCGGAGTGGGTCGAGTATATGACCTTTGACGGTGAATCCCCGATGGCTGCCTGGCGGCAGGAGAACGGGCGGGAGAAGCCGTGGGCGCTGAAATATTTTGGCGTCGGCAATGAAAACTGGGGCTGCGGAGGCAACATGCGCCCTGAATATTATGCGGATCTTTACCGGCGTTATCAGACCTATGTCCGAAATTACGGCGATAACCGGCTGTACAAGATTGCCGGAGGAGCCAATGTGGATGACTACAACTGGACGGAGGTTGTGATGCGGGAAGCGGGCGGCATGATGGACGGCCTTAGCCTCCATTCCTACACCATCCCCGGCAGCTGGGAGGAGAAGCGTGCGGCACTCGGCTTCGATGAAGCCGAGTGGATTGAGACGATGCAGAAATCCCTTCGTATGGACGAACTCATTACCCGCCACACGGCGATCATGGACAAATATGATCCGCAGAAGCGGGTAGGATTAATCATAGATGAATGGGGTACCTGGTTCCTGAACGAGCCGGGAACGAATCCCGGGTTCCTCTACCAGCAGAATACCCTCAGAGATGCACTGGTTGCCGGCATCCACCTGAATATTTTTCATCATCATAGCGACCGGGTGCATATGGCGAATATCGCCCAGATGGTCAATGTGCTGCAGGCACTGATTCTGACGGAAGGCGACAAGCTGCTGCTTACCCCTACTTATCATGTATTCCGGATGTATAAGGTGCATCAGGATAACGAGCTGCTGGAGGTTGCTTTTGACAGCCCGCTGTATACCCATGGCGGAGTAACGGTTCCGCAGCTGAGCATCTCTGCATCCCGCGATCAAGAGGGCAGCATTTATGTTTCCATCTGTAATCTGAGTCATGAAGCAGACGCTGGCCTGAGCCTTGACATCAGAGGCGCGCAGGTAAGTGCAGTAACAGGCGAGATCCTGACTCATGCCGAGCTTGGTGCTCATAACACGTTCGAAGCGCCGGATACGATAGCACCTTCAGCCTATGAAGGCGCTCTGCTGACCGATGGCATCCTGAGCTGCACGCTCCCGCCGGCATCGGTTACTGTACTAACACTTAAATAGATCCAGCATAAATGGACCAAAGGAGAAACTGATATGAGCACTGGCAAAGAGTATACCAACCCGCTTGTGGAGCAGCGAGCTGATCCCTGGGTGTATAAGCATACAGACGGATTTTACTACTTTACCGCTTCCGTACCGGAATATGACCGGATTGAGGTGCGCAGAGCCGCAGCAATTGAAAACCTCGCCGAAGCCGTTCCTGTTGTAGCCTGGCGCAAATATGATACCGGGCCGCTCAGCGCTAACATCTGGGCACCGGAAATCCATTATCTGCAGGGCAAATGGTATATCTATTTTGCTGCCGCGCGTACTACCGAAACAAAGGATGGACTGTTCGACCACCGGATGTATGTGCTGGAGAACGAATCGCCGAATCCGCTGGAAGGCAGCTGGGTGGAGAAGGGCCAGGTCAAGACGGCCTGGGAATCCTTTGCCCTGGATGCGACGACCTTCCAGCATAAAGGGATTCTCTATTATGTATGGGCCCAGAAGGATCCGGCAATCCCGGGGAACTCCAATCTTTATATCTCGGAGATGAGCAATCCGTGGACCTTGACCGGGAAGCAGACGATGATTGCCCATCCGGAATACGATTGGGAAAAAATCGGCTTCAGCGTAAATGAAGGTGCAGCCGTGCTGAAACGCGGCGGCAAGGTCTTCATTAGCTTCTCAGCCAGTGCCACCGACTACAACTACTGCATAGGACTGCTTACTGCAGATGAGGACAGCGATCTGCTGGATGCTGCCTCGTGGAGCAAGCACCCGGAGCCGGTGTTTAAGACCAGCGAAGAGAACGGCCAGTTCGGTCCGGGCCATAACAGCTTTACCGTGGGCGAGAACGGGGAGGATGTGCTGATCTACCATGCGCGCAGCTACAAGGAGATTACAGGCGATCCGCTGTACGATCCGAACCGCCACACCCGTGCCAAGGTAATAGGCTGGAAGGAAGACGGCACACCGGACTTCGGCGTGCCGCTGCCGGACAATAAGTAACCGGCCCTGGCCGGGTGTGAAAGGGCATTATTGCCCTTGAATCCGGCCGGCGCGGCTAAGTTGGCGGAATGCAGGGCAAAATTCCCTTGAATAGAAACGGCGGCAGTGATGGACATTGTTTTTGTCCATAAACTGCCGCTGTTTTTTACTTATTCTAATTAACATCTATCCGTCTTCGCCCTGTCCGCGTTACGAATCAGCTTCCGGTCCAGATGGGCATAGGCTGTACCCATAGGCAGGTCTCTCATAGCAAGGCTCTTCCCGTGAGACCCGGTTCTGCCTGCTTAACCTGAGATTGTGTCTACTCATAAAATAACAGCCGCTTCGCATACGCATTGCGGAATTCAGTGGGCGTGAGGCCGACGATTTTTTTGAACGATTTCATGAAATTGTGGCAGTCCTTATAGCCGAGCTGGAGCGAGACCTCGCTGATGTTCTGGTTGGTATCGGACAGCAGAAATTTCGCCAGCTCCATTTTTTGCTGCAGGATATATTGCTTGAGCGGAATGCCGGAGATGGTGCTGAAGAGATGGGACAGATATTTTTCGTTATAGCCAAAATAGGCGGCAATCTGCGATACCTTAATGTGCTCGCTGCGGCTCCATTTAATGTAGTCTATGATATCGTTGTAAAGCTGCTCCTGCTTGGTTTTCCTGACCGGATGATGCTCAATCTGAAACACCTGGTTGTACAGCTCGCACAGGATGACCGTAGTCATATAGTTGTTGAGCGTTTTCTGATTATAAGCCCGGACGGAATCCTGGAGCTGCTTCATCATAACGATCATTTTCTCCAGGCTTTTTACACTGCCGTATTGGGGGAGCAGCAGCCGGTTGTCTGCATGATCAGCAATAGGGCCGGCACTGTCCGTAACGCTGAGTCCGCCGGGCGTCTTGAAATGGAGCCAGTAAAAGCTGCAGGCGGAGGCTTTGTAGCCGTACTGCCTGGTGTAAGGAGGGAGCAGCACGTATTCGCCTTTGGAGAGGGAATAACGGGTATCGTCACCGGCCAGATAGAGCACGCCCTCCGTCATTACGATCAGCTCATAATCCTGCAAAATCCGGCTCAGATGAATCCAGTCGCTGGAGGGGGCGACAAATTTGCCTGTCATCTCCAAATCAACCGGTGAACCCACGTTCAGCTCAAAAGCAATCATGCCCATACCCCTTTTTTCTGACTTTTCTACACTTAACTGCTACTCCCCATTATTGGGGAAAGGACGGCCAGAGTAAAGCATTTACTGCAGAAAAGGCTGTGAAATCTGCTAACCTTTTTACACATGCCGGTTTACCTTGAGGCCTAAGGGATAAGGTGAATTTGTGCAAATAAAAAGAAGCTATTCCGTTAGCAGCAGCTGCTGTGGAATAGCCTCTTGTATAAGGTTTAAGGAGTATATTGCTGGACAATGGAGGTAACGACGCCGTTCTCGATGGTGAGATGATACGGCGATCCGCTGAGATCGAACACTTCCGTCTTAGCAAATTCCTCAGTGAACTTCTGGAGCGTAATGCTCTCGTTCCAGTTGATGTCCAGATCTTCCAGGTTACCCGTATGGTCGTAGATTTGCATCATCACCGCGGCATTGGCGGCTACCGGATAAGTACTTAGCGTCTCACTGTCATTTACGATATAATAGCCGTCCGGCGTTCCGCCGATCTCCGCGGCAGCTTCCGGCTCCCGCTCGGCAAAGATGCGGTCCGCTTCAGCGCCTTCATACCACTCAATCGGATCGGCTGTCAGCTTCAGGCTGCCGTCTGCATTCTTTTGCAGTTCTTGTATATATACTGTCAGGCGCTCTGTCTGAGCACCGCTCTGTGCTTCAGCTCTCGTACCTGCCGTGCTTGCCGTCGTAATGAGGGAAAGGAACAGCAGGACCAGCACAGGCAGTAAAACTTTCGGTTTGTTCATTAGCATTTCATTGTTTCCCCCTTGGCAAGATGTGATCCAAAAATTCGCTCATACTCTTTCATTACCCGCCGCTCTAATGTTCAAACGGGGGATGTACCATTATTAACGTTGAATATCCGGAAATGTTGCAATTATTTTTGACGCCGAGCCGGTTTGTAAAAACTTCCTTCCCGGGGCATATTAAAATATCCAAATGACGGGCGGAAGGTGAGCAGGTTTGAAAAATATTTGGCAACTCTATAGAAGCGATTGGCGGAACCTCTTCAAGGTTCCCGTAGCGGTACTGCTAACTGCTGCTCTTGTTGTGCTACCTTCCTTGTACGACTGGGTGAATATTGCTGCCGTATGGAACCCGTATAGTAATACTTCGGGAATCCAGATTGCCGTGTCTAGTCTGGACAAAGGAGCTGAGGTCAAGGGCAGGAGCATTAATATAGGCGAAGAACTCCTGGCCAGCCTGCACACTAATCATTCGCTGGGCTGGATTTTCGTTGAGGCTGAGGCAGCGGTTGCCGGTGTCCGTCGCGGCGATTATTATGCCAGCATCCTTATCCCCGCCGACTTTTCGCAGCGGATGGCCGGGATACTGGAAGGTAGGCTGGTGAAGCCTGAGGTGCAATATACCGTCAATGAAAAAATAAACGCGATTGCCCCCAAAATCACTGAGAAGGGCGCCTCGACGATCACCGCACAGATCAGTGAAAAATTTACGGAAACGCTCAGCAGTACAGTACTCACTGTCTTAAAGGAGATCGATCAGGAATTCCAGTCAGAGCTTCCGGTGATCCGCAGGGTGGAGCAAGGGCTGTTCAAGCTTGAAGACAGTCTGCCCCAGATTGAAAAGGCGGGCCGGCTGGTGCTCAAGCTGCAGCAGGACTGGCCGGAAATGGTCTCTTCCGCCTTACGGATCGCCTCGTTTCAGGACAAGTTGCCGCTGGCCGGACAGGCCGGTGCGGCAGCGGAACTGCTGGATGCGCATTGGTCGAGAATCAGCGCTGCGGCTGGCATGCTGCAGAATCTGGAACACCGTCTGCCGGAGCTGGAGAAGGCTGTGGAGTTTGTGGCGCTGCTGGACAGTAGCTTAAGCGATGTGGACGCTGTGCTGGAACGGGCTTCCGCCAGAATGGCAGATGCGAAGGAGGTTGTGGATATGGCAGCACAGTCGCTGCCGCAGGCAACCCTGCTGACTGAAGGCGGAAGCAGCTTTGGACTGGAACTGGAGCAGTTCCTGACGGACAGCAGTTCGGCGTTCACTGCCGTGCCGGAGGCGGTGCGGCAGAATCTATATTTGCTGCAGCAGGCGGCGGATGCTGCGGAGCAGCTTGCCGGGCAGATGCAGGCGGCGGTTGCAGGAGCCGGCGGAGTGCAGGGGGCAGAACAGCAGAATGGCACAGAAAGCTCCGGGGTAGGGGCTTTGGGGGCAAAGATGCTTACGAGCCTCCGGACGGAGGAAGTTAACGGGCTCAAGCAAGCAGCAGCTCGCCTTGCCGCAGGCAGCGAGATGCTGGAGCATACCTCCAAGCTGCTTCGTGCCGTTGACGCGCTCGAGCCCGGAACTGTGGACGCCGGCGATTTAAACGCGCTGAGTGCAGCGCGTGCCCGGTTTTCGGCTGCCGCTTCACAGGCCGGCCGCCTGGCTTCAGCACTGCAGGGCGGCTCGAAGCCGGACAATGACGTACTGCAGCAGCTCAGCCTTGCGGCCGGCCGGGCGAGGCTTGCCGCGGACGGCCTGCTGTCCGGCATCGGCGCGCAGACACTGCCAGCGGTACAGAACGGGCTGCAGCGGCTGAGCCATAATGCCCGGTCGGCCGCCCAGGCACTGCAGCAGGCTCCCCGCCGGCTGGAATCGCTGGACACGATGCTGGCAGAAGCGGGAAGTATCATTCTGTCCGGACAGCAGGTGCTGACTGCGCTGCAGCAGCACTTGCCTGCTATCCGCAAAGAGGTACACGCAGCGGCGAGCGGTATAACTGAACATATGACGGCAATGAACAGCTTCGCTGCAAATGACCTGCCGCGTATTCTGGAGGAGCTACCCGCTGCCGGCCGTGCTGTGCATGAAGCGGCCGAATTTGCCCGCAATGACCTGCCGGCTGCGGAGCAGAAGCTCCGCACCGCAGCTGACCTGATCCGCACAGGGCTTCCACGGGCGGATCAGGGTGTTCAGCGGGCTGCCTCGCTGGTACGGGAAGACCTTCCTACACTGGAGGAAGCTGTCCGCAAAGCGGCAGATACTGTCCGGCGGGTCAAAGCAGAGGTGAATCTGGATGAAATTGCCCAGCTGCTGGGCGGGGACATCAAGAGTAAAAGTGATTTTCTGGCTAACCCGGTTGTGTTAACTGAACATCAGCTGTATCCGATTCCCAATTACGGTTCGGCGATGACACCATTCTACGTTGTATTGTCTCTGTGGGTTGGAGGAACACTGCTCATTTCACTATTACGGACCGGAGTCGACACGGGGGGCAGACCATATCGGGGATATGAATTGTATTTTAGCCGTCTGCTTACCTTTTTGACGGTAGGTATTCTGCAGGCGCTGGTTGCCGTACTGGGGAACCTGTTTATACTCCATTGCTACGTCGCGGATAAGGTCTGGTTTGTCCTCTTTGCGGTGCTGATCAGCATTGTGTTTGTTACTATTGTATTCACGCTCGTCTCTGTGTTCGGAAATATCGGCAAAGGAATTGCTATTGTGTTCATGATCCTGCAATTTTCCAGCTCAGGCGGCACCTTTCCTGTCAGTACAACCGGACATTTCTTTCAGGTGCTGAATCCATTCATGCCTTTTACCTATGCAATCAGCCTGCTGCGCGAGTCAGTGGGCGGCATCCTGCCGGAGGTGGCGGTCCGCGATGCGCTACTCCTTGTCCTCTTTGGCCTGCTGGCCCTGCTCCTGGCGCTGACCCTGCAAAAACCGCTTGCGCCCTTTATCCGTAAATCCGCAGAGCAGGCTGAGAAGTCAAAGCTGATTTCATAACGATATTATCAGCGCGGAAACGCTGAACAGCAAGCAGAGCAGCGGCCCCAAGGGAACCGCTGCTCTGCTGTGTGTATCCGGCCGTTGCTGATTTCAGCCGGCCGTCCCCTTATCTCGCCGGTGCGAAGCCCGCCACCTGGCTCAGAATGCGGTCGATCGTCTCCAGCGTGTCCGGCTGGAGTACGATGTCCACGGCCTGCGCGTTCTCCTGCACCTGCGCAGGCTTGCTTGCGCCGATCAGCGCGGAGCTGACGCCCGGCTGACGGAGCACCCAGGCCAGCGCGAGCTGCGACAGCTTCACGCCGAGGCCGGCCGCGACTTCATCGAGCTGGGCAACCACACCCAGCACATCGTCGCGCAGGTAGCTGCGGATGACGCCGTTGACTGAGTCATCGGCGCCGCGGGTCCCTGCCGGAGCCTGCTGGCCCGGCTTGTATTTGCCGGTCAGGATGCCCTGGGCCAGCGGGGAGAAGACGACCTGCCCCAGTCCGGCTTCCCGGGAAACCTCCAGCACTTCCTGTTCGATGTAACGCTCGAACATGTTGTAGATCGGCTGGTTGGAGGCCAGCGGCCGCAGGTTCAGCCGGTGGCTGATGCCGCTGGCGGCAGCGATCTGCGCCGCGCTCCATTCGCTGACAGCGGCGTAGAGGATTTTGCCCTGGGCGGTCAGATCATCCAGCGCCCGCAGCGTTTCTTCGACCGGTGTGTCCTGATCGAAGCGGTGACAGAAATAGACGTCAATGTAGTCGGTGCCGAGACGGCGCAGGCTGGCTTCGCACTGCTCCATAATGTGCTTGCGTGACAGGCCGCGGTCATTCGCGCCGTCGCCCATCGGGAAGAATACTTTGGTGCTCAGCACATAATCGGAGCGTTTATACGGCCGGAGAGCTGCCCCGATTGCTTTTTCCCCTTCACCGCGGTTATAAGCGTTGGCCGTATCAAAGAAATTGATACCGCATTCAAAAGCAGCGGCCACACACTCATCGGCAGCCTTCTGTTCCGCTGCAGTCCCGTAGGTCAGCCAGCTGCCAAGCCCGATCTCACTTACCTTCAGTCCGGTATTGCCAAGTCGTCTGTATTTCATACTGTTCCATTCCTTTCTGTACGGTTAGGTAGTCGTTTATGAAACAAACAAGTTAATACTATCACAACTTTATAGGGTATTCGGATACAGAGTTGCTATATTGGGAGAGAATCATTGCTGATCAGCCGAAACTATGTTCAAATGGTGAAAAGACCCGTTCCATTTTATAACAGTGGCAGTGCGTTATGAAGGAAAGCGTTAATTGCAACAACGGACATTCATAATGCCCGGCCGTGCTGCCGCAGCTGATGATATCTTGCAAAAAGAGCGGTCAGTCCGGATATCGTTATCTCAGAATAAATCTCACTAATATAAGGGGTTCCCGGTCGTCCGCAGGCGTGCTAATATAATGCAGTCAGGGTTGGTTGAAAGCCCTTACTTTATTTCAGGCCGCCATGGTATGGCCTTGTGACAAGGGGAGGAAGAGGCCGCGTGCGGTGGCTGCAATCAAGATTAAAGTTAAATACGCTGAGGAATCAGATGCTGCTCGGTTTTCTCGCCGTTATGCTCCTGATCCTCACATTCGTCGGCTATCTCACCTTTCATTCGGTTTCGACGCTGCTCAAAAACAACGCCGAAAAGCATATTCAGCAAACCGCCGTTCAGGCCAACGGCCGTCTGGAAGGCATTCTGGAGCAGATTAATTCTTTGACGACACTGGTATCCACCAATGAGTATATCCAGCAGCTGCTGCTGCGGGATTTGGAGGGGCAGCAGCCAACCTTTGCTGAACGTCAGGCACTGCCGCCCATTATCAACCTGGTCCAGTTATACACGGACGATATCAAATCTGTTGAGCTGTACAACAAAGACGGAACGAGGCTGTACCCGCTCGACGGCAGCAGCCTGAAAGGGAAGGTGCCCGAAAATCTGATTGAGCTTGCGACTCAAAAGGAAGGAAGCCTTGTCTGGTACGGGATTGATCCGCTCGACCCCACTTCGCTGCTGGCGGTGCGGCAGATCAGCCTGATCGACCGGTATTTCACAACAGGCGGATATTTGCTTATCCGCTCGGATCGCAGCAAGTTTGCGCTGGAAGGTTCCCTGTCCGGGGAGGGGGAGAAAGAGACGATACTGCTGCTGGATTCCGACGGCCGGCTCATCACTTCAAACGATGATACCATTTCGCAGGAAACAGCAGCCCTGCTTGCCGGGAGGTCAGGAGATCAGACTGCAACGATCGGGGACCGTTCCTTCGTCGTTGTGAAACAGCGGTCTGCCGTAACCGGGTGGACGCTGCTTATCCTGACTCCGGTTAACGTGATTACCCAAGGGATTTCTGTCCTGCGGACCACAATCGTTGTATCGGCCGTTATCGGCACCGTACTGTTCACTGTGCTTTCTTTTTTCCTGTCCACGCTCATTACCCGTCCTGTGTTCAAGCTGATCAAAGCGATGAGAAGCACCCGGCTCGGTATTCTGAGAACGACCGAGAAGGCGTCATCCACTATGGAAATTCAGGAGCTGAATTATTCCTATAACAAAATGGTGGATAATATCAATGAGCTGATTCAGCTGGTTTATGAGAAGGAGCTTTCCCGGAGCCACACGGAGCTGAAAGCGCTTCAGGCCCAGATTAATCCGCACTTTTTATTCAATACACTGGATGTGCTGTACTGGTCGCTGCTGGATAAAGATGAAGACGAGCTGGCAGGGTATGTTGTGGCCATGTCTGATTTATTCCGCTATACCATTACCGGCCAGAGTGAAGAGGGCTGGGTGAGGCTCCGGGATGAACTGGAGCATATAGGCAAGTATCTGTACATCATGAAAGTGCGGTTCGAGGACCGCCTGGAATGGGAGATCGAGGCTTCTCCCGAAGTACAGGATGCCGAGCTGCCCCGGCTGCTGCTGCAGCCGCTTGTGGAGAATGCTGTTCTGCATGGCGTGGAGAGCAGAATTGAGCCCGGCAGGGTCAAGCTGAAGGCTGCACGCGAAGGAGAACGGATTGTCATTACAGTAGAGGACGACGGCATCGGAATGGATGAAGAGAAGCTGTCGTCCCTTATGGAAGAACTGGACAGCGGCAGGGTAACTTCTTCCAAGGCTTCCGGGGTTGGAATTGCCAATGTCCAGAAGAGGCTTCAGCTGTTTTTCCCGGGAACGGGGGAGCATGCTGCAGTTATGCATATCGACAGCCAGAAGGGCCAAGGCACCACCATCAGCATCGAAATACCTGTCCAAGGAGGCACAATGCCATGAGGAGCCGAACGATTCTTATCGTCGATGATGAACCGAAATCAAGAGAAGGCTTAAAGAAGATGCTGGGGGTGTGGTCAGCCGGCCAATTTGAGGTGCTCACCGCAAGCAATGGAGTGGACGCGCTTCAGATTCTCGAGCAGACTCCAGTCGAGCTGATGATAACCGATATCCGCATGCCGGAAATCACCGGTCTTGCCCTGGTCAGCCAATTGCGGGAAAGAGGAATCCGCTCCCAGCCGTCCGTCATTCTTATTTCCGGTTACGCCCAGTTCGAATATGCCCAGCAGGCCATTCATCTGTCTGTTGTGGACTATCTGCTGAAGCCTGTCAGCCGGGATAAGCTGGTGGAATCGGTGGAAAAGGCCCTGAAGGCGGGCGAGGAGCGGGAACGTCTCCTCTTCATGCGGAAGATGGCCGACCCGCAGCTGCTGGAAGTCAGGAATGAGGAAGCCGCATTAAGCGATCCGGTCCGCCAGGCGATTCAATTCGTGGAAATGCACCTAGAGGAGGCAATCAGCCTCCAGGAGGTCGCCGGGCATGTGCATCTGAACGGCAGTTATTTCAGCGCGCTGTTTAAAGAGCAGTGCCAGATCAATTTCAGCGAATATGTCGCCCGCAGAAAATTGCAGAAGGCCAAGGAGCTGCTGCTCAAAACCAATCTGCCGATAGCGGAAATTGCCAGCCGTACAGGCTATCAGGCGGTAAAGTATTTCAATAAGCTGTTTAAGGAGCACGAGGGGATGAGTCCGGGACAGTACCGGTCCATGAGGAACGAGACGAAAGCGGAAGTCCGTTAATGATCAGAACCCGCAGGGGAGGGATACCCACGAAAAAAATCGGATTATATTGTGCCCTGCTCCTGGCCCTGCTGCTGACAGCGACAGCCTGCAACGGTAACAACGGGAACGGCGCCGAAAGCGGAAGTGAAAAAATCACCCTCAAAATGATGCATTCATGGCCTGACAGCAACAAATCAGCGCAGAACAAAATGGTAAAGGATATTATCAGCGAGTTTGAAAAGGCCAATCCGAACATTACCGTTAAGACGGAGGCACTGGAGACCGAGCAGTACAAAAGCAAGCTCACGGTGCTGGCCGCTTCCAATGATCTGCCGGACATCGGATTCACCTGGGCAGCCGGGTCGATGGACCCTTATGTTAAGGGCAACAAATTTGCAGCGCTGGACGATCTTTTACAGACGGAGCTGAACGGCAAGTTCGTAGGCGGCACGACGGAAGCCTATTCTTTTAACGGGAAAACGTATGCTCTTCCGGTGGAACTCAACATTGTTCCGGTCTACTATAACAAAGAAATTTTTGCAAAATACAGCTTGCGGATTCCCCGGACGCTGGATGAGCTGAAGACGATTATCCGCATTTTGGATTATAACGGAGTTACTCCGGTTACCCTCGGCGGCAAGGAAGGCTGGCCGTCCTCCTTCTGGTACATGTATCTGGCTGACCGGATCGGCGGGCCTGATCTGCTGGATAAAGCTGTAGCAGATCAGGACTTTACGAACCCAGCTCTCCTTGAAGCCGCCAAAGCAGTGCAGGAGCTGGTTGACCTGGGCGCCTTCGTAAAAGGCTATAACGGATTATCCAATGATGAAGCCAAAGTCCAGTTTCTGAACGGGGGAGCGGCCATGTTCGTTACAGGGACCTGGGAGCTGCCGGACTATACGACTACTGTAGGCATCCCGCAGGAATTCAAGGACAACATTGGATACTTCAAGTTTCCGGCCATAGCTGGCGGTAAAGGAAGTGTAGATGATTGGGTTGGCGGACCGGGCACCGGTTTATTTGTATCCCGGAATTCGGAGCATGCCGCAGAGGCTAAGCGTTTTGTCAGCTTTTTCATTGAAAAATGGGGCGAGCATTCCGTTGTGGATGCGGGTGTCATCCCCGCTACCAAAGTAGACACGGCGTCTATCAGGCTGCCGTGGCTGTTCATTGACCTGCTGGATGAACTGGGTAAAGCCCGCAAAGTAACGCTTTATCTGGATACCCAAATGAAGCCCGGCGCTTCGGGTGTACACATTAACCAGGTCCAGGCTTTGTTCGGTAAGGCGGTAACACCTGAGGAGTTCATCAGGGAGCAGGATGAGGCGCTGAAAGCGGATAAGTAGCAAAACGAATAGTACGTACGCTAAAAGACATCAGGGTTGTTCCCCTGATGTCTTTTGGCATCCTGCTGGCAGTGGAATCCAAAAATAGTGGAAGTTTTCCCAATCACAGGTTCCTTACGGAGAAGCATAATCAGCTATATAATCATGTATGCGGTTACATAAACCGTAGGCACAAACAAAAAGGGGAGGCAAAGTATGAAAAGGTTGAAACGTGTGTTTACAGGGATTTCTGCACTGCTGGTGATGTCAACTGCACTTGCAGCGTGTGGCGGCAACTCTAATTCCGGCTCAAACTCTTCCGGCTCTGAGGCAAGTCCGGCAGCATCGGCTGCTGCATCCGAGGCTCCGGCCAAGAGTAGCGGGGAAAAGGTGACGATCAATCTCTGGAGCTTCACCGACGAGATTCCGAACATGACTAAAAAGTACCTGGAGACTCATCCCGACGCCAATGTGGAATTCAAAACAACGGTAATTGCAACGACTGACGGCGCTTATCAGCCTGCGCTTGACCAGGCCCTGGCAGCCGGCGGGAAGGATGCACCGGATATTTTTGCAGCTGAAGCGGCCTTCGTCCTCAAATATACACAAGGTGACGCTTCCGGATATGCGGCTAACTATGCGGACCTCGGGCTTGACGATCAAATGGTTAAGGATGCGGGCATCGCCCAATATTCGGTTGATATCGGCAGCAAGGACGGCCAGCTGAAGGGCCTCGGCTACCAGGCGACAGGCGGTGCCTTTATCTACCGCCGCTCGATTGCCAAGGATGTATTTGGAACTGACGATCCGGCAACTATCAAGACTGAAGTTGGACCAGGCTGGGAGAAATTCTATGAAGCCGCTGCGAAGCTGAAGGCCAAAGGCTACGGCATCGTTTCCGGTGACGGGGATATCTGGCACGCCATCGAGAACAGCTCGGAAAAAGGCTGGATTGTCGACGGCAAGCTGCATATCGATCCCAAGCGCGAAGAGTTCCTTGATCTCTCCAAAAAGCTGAAGGACAACGGCTACCACAACGATACAACAGACTGGACTGAAGGCTGGTTCGCGGATATGTCCGGCGCCGGCGCCCAGCCAATCTTCGGTTTCTTCGGTCCCGCCTGGCTCATCAACTATACAATGAGCCAACAGGTCAAAGACACAAATGGCGACTGGGCTGTTACTGAATCACCGACAGGCTTCTTCTGGGGAGGCACCTGGCTGCTTGCTAACCAGGAAGTAACCAAGAACGATGCCAAGAAACAAGCAGCTGCGGACTTTATCAAATGGGTGACACTTGATACCTCCGAAACCGGCTTGCAGTATTACTGGGCCAACGGAACAATGAAAGATGGCGAACAGGGTACCAAGGATAGCGTTGCCTCCTCTGTGGTAATGGCGAAATCCAACGGTGAAGTGCCGCTGCTCGGCGGTCAGAACATGTTCGACGTGTTTGTTCCGGCCAACGCCAACGCTTCGGGTAAGAACCTGACCCAGTATGATGAAACCATTAACAAGCTGTGGCGCGATCAGGTGCGTGAATATACGGCAGGCAACAAAGACCGCGATAAAGCAATCGAAACGTTCAAGCAGCAGGTCAAGGACCAGCTTGGCATCGACAGCGAATAAGAAGACAAGAAGAAATGGAAGGGGCGGGAATTCATCCCGTCCCTTCATATAACAAGGGGTGAAATCATGCGCCGCAAAGGTGTGAGCTACGCAAAATTCGGCTACATTTTTACGTTTCCGTTTGTCCTGGCCTTTCTGATTTTTTCGTTATATCCCATTCTTTACACCGCAGTCATCGGATTTACAGATATGCAGGGGCTGATACCCAAACCGATTCATTTTCTGGATAACCCTTTTCAAAACTTTAAGGATTTGCTATTCGACAACGTTTCCTTTAGGAAATCCCTGATCAACACCGGACTGCTCTGGATCATCAACTTTATCCCTCAGATTGCTCTTGCGCTTTTGCTCACGGCATGGTTCACGAACAAGCGCCTCAACATAAAGGGACAAGGAGCATTTAAAGTGCTGCTGTACATGCCCAATATCATCACAGCGGGTACAATTGCAGTATTGTTCAGCTCTTTGTTTGCCTATCCGATGGGGCCCATGAACAGCCTGTTTGAATTGATGGGCTGGTCTGATGCTCCAATCTTCTTCCTGCAGGACAAGACAACAGCGCGCGGCATCGTGGCGTTCATCCAGTTCTGGATGTGGTACGGCAACACCATGATTATCCTGGTCGCTGGCGTTATGGGCATTAACCCGGCTCTCTTCGAATCTGCGGCGATCGACGGCGCGAACGGCTTCCAGACCTTTTTCCGGATTACACTCCCGAGTCTGCGGACCATTCTGCTGTTCACACTGATTACATCGATGATTGGCGGCTTGACGATGTTTGATATCCCTCAGCTGTTCCTGGCGGGCGGACCGGATGACTCTACGCTTACTACGTCGATGTTCATCTATGGGCAGGCCTTCAAGGGAAGCTATATGTATAACCGAGCTGCTGCGGCAAGCATGATTATGTTTGTTATTGCTGCTGTACTGTCCAGTCTGGTGTTCTATTTAATGCGGGACCGCGACGCCGAGAAATTGAAAAAAGCAGAGAAAACTTATAGAAAAGCTGCTAAAGCATCAGCTGCGAGGGAGGTGTAGTGCATGAATCCGAATCCTAAAGGTGAAACCGTTACCCGTAGAATCAACAAAACGATTGTTTATATCGTCTGCATCTTTTTGGCGGTGCTCAGCATCTTCCCGTTCTGGATCATGTTTGTTAATGCTACCCGCTCTACAGCGGAGATTCAGAGCGGACTCTCGCTGCTTCCCTCGTCTCACATGATGAGCAATCTGAGAGTGCTGCTGGATAAAAGCTTTGATCCCATACAGGGCTTTCTGAATTCGTTCATTATTTCCAGCTCAGCCACCATCCTGACTGTGTACTTTTCCTCTTTGTCAGCCTATGGACTGGTAACGTATGACTGGAAGCTGCGGAAGCCGTTCTTTACCTTTATCCTGTGTGTGATGATGATTCCTTCCCAGGCAAGTGCAATCGGGTTCTATCAGTTTATGTATAAAATCCACTGGACCAACAGCTTCCTTCCGTTGATCCTGCCCGCGATTGCAGCACCTGCTGTGGTTTTCTTCATGCGCCAATATCTGCTCGCAACCCTGTCGCTGGAGATCGTGGAAGCTGCGCGTGTCGACGGGTCCGGCGAATTCAAAACCTTTAACCGGATCATCCTGCCACTGATGATGCCGGCAGTAGCAACACAGGCAATCTTTGCCTTTGTAGCGAACTGGAATAACCTGTTCATGCCGCTGATTCTGTTGACACAGAAAGAAAAGTATACGATGCCGGTTATGGTGAGCCTGCTGCGCGGCGATATATATAAAATGGAATTTGGCTCGATTTATATGGGTCTGGCGCTGACGGCCCTGCCGCTGTTTGTGGTGTATTTCCTGTTATCCAGATATATCATCGCAGGCGTGGCGCTGGGAGGCGTGAAGGAATAGCTGGTTGAGGCTACGTTTTACGCAGTTTTATTGTGGAGCTCAGCACATTTATTTGAGCTTCCGAGCCCTGTTGAATGTTTCTCAACAGGGCTTTTTGGCGTAAGTGGGATTTAGGTGGGTTTTTGCTACTTCATTTTGACCTTTTTTGAATGTTGCAATCATTAGGTGGACAAACGACACTTAGTTCAGGCTGTAACCCCGTTTTGGAACAAAAGCGTCTGATTTAAGTAGCATTGTTCCAACTACTATTCCACTCACGGCAGTTCCTTCACCGGTTCTGCTTCCTGTACTGCAGCGGCGAGCGCTTGGCAATTGCCTTGAACACGCGGCCGAAGTGGGCGATGCTGTCAAAGCCGGTGTCCTCGGCGATCCTTGTAACGGAGTCGCTGCTCTCCCGCAGCCGCCGCTGGGCTTCCTGAACACGGATCGTGTTCAGATACTCAATAATCGTGAAGCCGGTCGTCTGCTTGAACAGCCGGCACAGGTACGGAACACTGAGAAAGAAGCGTTCCGACAGCTCCTCTAGCGTTACAGTTCCGCTGTAGCGGGCCTGGAGATACTCGATAATCTCATATACCTTGCGCTGCTTCTCGTCATTGGCCGGGGCGATTGCGGCCTGCGCGCTTTCGCGGATACGGTTCATTTCAATCAGGAACTGGATCAGCAGCGTCTGCAGGTAGAGGCTCTGGTGGCCCCGCGGCTCCTGCTGCTCCTTCAGCATCGCGAACAGCAGGTTCTCAATGGTGCCCTGTTCGTGCGCATCCGGCCGCAGCAGCAGGCACTGCTCACTGAAGAAGGGAAGCGTAAGGCTATTGCCGCCAAGCATCTCCTGCGGAAATTCCCGGCGGAAGTTGATCAGGATGCGCTCATGGCGTACGGTGCCCCTGGCCATCGTCCGGTGCAGCTCATTGCGGTTAATGAAGATCAGATCGCCCTTGCGCAGGGAATAGACCAGATTATTGATGTAGTAGCTGCGCTCCCCGGCAAGCAGATAATAAATTTCATAGGTTTCATGAAAATGGTCGGTGTCCATGCTGAAGGCGCCGGCCCTTTTCACCTGCTCCACACAAAACAAAAATTCCTGCTTCTCCTCCTGCACTTTGCCCACTCCTACATTAAGGATAATATATGCATAAAAAAGCTTATTTTCAGCAAAAACCGTTTAGAAATGAATGGATTTTATACTTTACAATATACGTAGTAAACGCATTCAAAACAATAGCGATGGAGTGATAACAGTGGGAAGCAAGAAATATGCTTTTGTAGGCACGGGCGGCCGGGCCGAATTCTTTTACGGGGAGATTACAACGAATTACCGGGAGACCGCGGAGATCGTGGGCCTGTGTGATGTCAACGGGGCGAGAATGGCTTACGTGAATACCCTGCTGACCGACAAATACAATTACCATGCTGTTCCAGCGTATAAGGCCCATGAGTTTGATAAAATGATCGAAGAGACGAAGCCGGATACCGTGATCGTAACCAGTGTTGACCGCACACATCACCGTTATATTGTCCGGGCCATGGAGCTGGGCTGCGATGTGATTTCCGAGAAGCCGATGACTACGGATGTGGAAAAATGCAAGGAGATTCTGGATGCAATTGAACGTACCGGCAAAAAGCTGCGCGTAACCTTCAACTACCGCTATGCGCCGCACAACACCAAAATCCGCGAACTGCTGATGGACGGGACGATCGGCGAGGTGCTGTCCGTCAACTTTGAATGGCTGCTCAACACGCAGCACGGGGCAGATTATTTCCGCAGATGGCACCGCGACAAGCGCAACAGCGGAGGGCTGCTGGTCCACAAATCGACGCATCACTTTGACCTGATGAATTTCTGGCTCGGCTCGCAGCCGGATACGGTATTTGCGATGGGCGATCTGCGTTTCTACGGGCGGGAAAATGCCGAGAAGCGCGGGGTTACCGAGTTCTACCAGCGGGTGCACGGAAGCAAGGCGGCAGAAAATGATCCGTTTGCCCTGCATCTCAAGGACAATGAGCAGCTGAAAAAGATGTATCTGGACACCGAGCACGAGGACGGGTACCTGCGCGACCAGAGCGTTTTTGGCGATAATATCAGCATTGAGGACACCATGGGCGTTATGGTCAAATACAAGAACAAGACAATCATGAACTACTCCCTCAATGCCTATCTGCCGTGGGAAGGCTTCAATATCGTCTTTAACGGCACCAAAGGCCGGATGGAGGTCAAGGTTGTGGAGCAATCCTACGTCAATGCCGGAGGCGGCAAGGATCAGGAGGGTGCGGTAAAAGACAAGCGGATCACCATCTTCCCGCAGTTTGCTGCCCCGTATGAGGTGGAGATTGAGGAGGGCGTAGGCGGACACGGCGGCGGGGACCCGGTGATGCTGCGCGATATCTTCGAGCGTCCGGCGGATGACCGCTTTAACCGGGCAGCCTCACATATTGACGGTGCCCAGTCGATTCTGACCGGGATTGCTGCCAACCAGTCGATTGCCACCGGGATGCCGGTCAAAGTGGATCAGCTGCTCAAGCTGTAACCTGCGTTGTTAAAAGAATAATGCACTGGAGGCCGTCCTGAGCCGTGGCGGTCTCTTTGTGCTGCTGCCTGCTGCTATAACAAGGCTTTAAAAGAATGGCGGATGACATCCCCGCGGCTGATGATGCCGACAAGCACATTGTTGCGTTCAACCGGAACTTTTTTAATCTGTTTTTTGCCAAGGACTGCAGCGATCCGTTCAATATCCTCATCCCAGGGTACCGTGATGACCTTCTTCCTGGCAATGGACATGACGTTGAGGTTCAGCAGCCGCCGGGTCCGCTCCTCGAATTCATCCTCGTCGCCTTTAATCACATTGATCTGAAAAAAGGAATCGACGATCAGATCATCATGCTTCCCGATATACCGCATGATGTCCCCGTCGCTGATATAGGCAACAATTTCGTTCCGGTCGTTGATGACCGGCATGCCGCTGATCCGGTGCTCCAGGCATTTCTCGATAAAGGTCCGCACGGTATCGTATTCCTTCACCTTGTACACCTGCCGGATCATGATTTCATGAGCTTTCATGAGGTTCCCCCAACTGTAAATGGACTAGCTTTTGCTGAAATAACTTGTATAATGAAACTATATACTTGTATTATACAAGCTGCGCATTTGAAGTCAATAAATATCGGATATGCAAAGAAAGAGAGGCTGCTGCACATTATGGAACGAAGCCCGCTAGAAGCAATTGAACTGGAAATGACCATTCTCAGCCGCAGGCTGACCTCCATCAGCACCTACAAAAAGTACGGAATTCTTGATCATTCGGCCTATCTGCTGCTTCATCAGATCGCATCGAACGGCTCCGCCGGGGTAAAGGCCCTGGCCGATGAATTCCATCTGGACATTTCAACCATCAGCCGGCAGGCTTCTGCCCTCGAGCAAAAAGGCTATGTGTTCCGCGTTCCCGACCCCCAGGATGGCAGAGCGTATACGCTGCAGATGACAGAGCTGGGCGCAGAGGCGCTGAAGAGTGATACGGAAGTGCGCCGGGACAAATTCGCGCAGCTGCTGCAGGACTTTAATGAGGCGGAGCGTGAGCAGCTGGGGCGGCTGCTGCAGAAGCTGAATGATGCTGTATTTCGGGTTATGTAACGGCCGGACTGACTAATACCATACACGGAGGTATCTTATGAATTCCCAGGATCATCAGGAAGAGCAGCTGCTGAAGGTATTTGAGAATATCAGAAGTTTAACGAACCGTACAAACTGGAATGATCCGCTTCCCTACGGTGAATTTCTGATGATGTTCATGATCGATGTGATGATGAAAAAAGAAGAGGCCCGGCCGGATTCGCCGGAGTGCCGCGGCATTATGGTGTCCCGGTTAAGCGAGCTGCTGCAGATCAGCAGGCCTACCGCTTCACAGACCATCAGTGCGCTGGAGGATAAGGGCTTTATCCGGCGGACCGTTTCCGAAGCCGACCGGAGAGCCGTATATATAAGCCTTACCGGTGAGGGTCAGGCCGTATTCCGCGAGCGGATGGTGTATTATTCCGGCATCCTGAGTGAAATTATTGAGAAGGTGGGCCGGGAAGAGGTTGACCAGCTGCTCGCCACCTGCGACCGGCTGCGCAATGTCGTGGAGGAAGTAAGACAGCGTTATACCGCAGTCCGGCCGGAAGGCCGGGAGCAGACCGCGGGAGCAGTGTGACAGCGAAATCCGGATTCACCCGGTGAACCTTGCAGGAGAGTGATCATCTCGGCAAGGTTTTTTGGGGATAAGGAAAATTGGCTGTCTCTGCGGGATTTGCCCCCTGTAAACCGGGAATGCTGTACGCCGGGGACCGCAGATGTACCTGTTCAAGCCGGGCGTCAGCCCCTATGCTTTTCTCGTATAACAAAATGGAAGCGCTTCATAAACTGCGAGGGGAGCTGGGATAATTTGAAGTCTTTGGCTAAAAGAATCGGGGTCAGTCTGCTGCTCTGCATGATGGTAGCTGTACAGGCCGGAGTGGCGGGAATCACAGGGAATGTGGCGGAAGCGGCGGACAAAGCGCTCGCCCAGAAGCCGTATATGGGCTGGAGCAGCTACAGCATGCAGGTGTATGAACCATCCGGCAACTGGATATCGGCAGAGCGCATCAAGGAGCAGTCTGATGCCATGCACGAGAAGCTTCAGGCCTACGGCTATGAATATATCAATATTGATGCAGGCTGGAACGGCGGAATGGATGAATACGGCCGGCCTATACCTAACGCAGAGCGCTATCCGGACGGGTTCCAGGAGGTTATCGACTATGTGCATAACAACGGCCAGAAGATCGGGATTTATCTGATTCCGGGTGTATCGATCGACGCCTATAACCAGAATCTCGAAATTTACGGCACCAACGGGGAGTGCAGGATACAGGACATCACCTATAAGCCGCTGACGGTTATGGACTATTGGAACTCCTATACTTACAAAATCGATTTCACTAATCCCTGTGCCCAAAAATATGTGGACTCGATCGCTGATCTTCTCGGTGAATGGGGCATCGACTTCGTGAAGTTCGACAGTGTTACTCCAGGCTCGGGCATCAACAATCTTAGCCGTGATGCGCGCGGGGATGTGGAGGCCTGGTCCAAGGCGCTGGACCGCCATGATATCTGGTTCGAGCTGTCATGGGCGCTGGACCACAACTATGCGGATTTCTGGAAGCAGTATGCCAACGGCTGGCGGATCCATTGGGATGTGGAGTCGTATGACAGCAGTGTCGGGCTGACCCAGTGGGCCAATATCGCCCGCCTGTTCCCGGAGGCTGCGATCTGGTGGAGAGAGGCCGGCCCCGGGGGCTGGAATGATTTTGATTCCCTCAATGTCGGCAACGGTGCGATGGACGGACTTACGCGGGATGAGCGGCAGACGGCCATGACCTTCTGGGCAGTATCGGCGGCGCAGCTCTATATCGGCAATGATATGACCCGGCTGGATGATTACGGAATGCAGCTGCTGACCAATGAGGAGGTCATCGCCGTCAACCAGGCCGGACATCCGGCGCATCCGGTATCGATGAACAGCCAGCAGCAGGTCTGGTATGCCAATAACGGTGACGGGACTTATAATGTGGCCCTGTTCAATCTCGGCAGCCGCAGCGCCGCAGTGGATGTGAACTGGAGTGACATCGGCCTGGAGGGCCCGGCTTCTGTCCGCGATCTGTGGAGCCGCAGCGAGCTGGGGACATTCGGGACCGGCTTCAGCAGCGGACCGCTGGAGCCGCATGCCTCAAGGCTGCTCAAGGTTACGGCCAAGAGCGGAGCATCCATCGTCAACGACGATGATACGAATGTCCGCTATACCGGCTCCTGGAAGCGGAATGGCGGCAAGGAGCAGACTCCGGCCTCACAGGACATTGCGGTGACCGTTTCAGAATCGGCACAGCCCCCTGGCGGCGGGAATCCGGCTGAACCAGGCGGCGGCACAGTGACGCAGGCGGTCTATATCAATGACAGCGACAGCGGGATTGTCTACAGCGGAGCCTGGTCCTCGCAGTCGGGCAGACCCCACGGGGATTACCGGGGAGATGTCCACTACACCGAGACGGACGGCGATTATTTTGAATACACCTTCAAGGGAACGGGCATCGACCTGCTGACGGAGAAGGATTCCTCGCAAGGGGATATCCTGGTCTATCTGGACGATGAAGCCAGCCCGCAGACGGTAAGCACCTATACACCGGGGGCCAAGGAAGCCCAGCAGGTTGTCTACAGCATGTCAGGGCTTGCCGATGAAGAGCATACGCTGAAGGTAGTAAAGGGCTCAGGCCAATACATGCTGCTGGATGCGCTGAGAATCAGCGTCAGCCGGCTGCTTGACCCGGCGTCAGCTGAATTTGATAAAGCGCCGGACAAACAGGCGGATGTGACGGTTAGTCTTCCGGCGGGCAGTGATTCGCTGCTGGAGGTCCGAAACGGGACAGCGGTGCTGGCAAAGGGCGGAGACTATACAGTAAGCCGGAACGGGGTCACCATCCGTAAGGACTATCTGTATAATCTGCCTTCAGGCAAAGCGGAGCTGACCTTCATGTTCGATGGAGGAGCGAGCGCTGTGCTTGAGATAAGCATCACTGGCTCGGCGATGGTCCGCTATTCGCTCATAAATAATGATGATCCGGCCATTGTTTACAACGGCTCCTGGTCACGCAGTACCGGCCGGGGCATGGGCGATTACAAGGATGATGTGCAGTACGCCGAGCAGAACGGCGACTCCTTCGAATATACCTTCAGCGGTACGGGCATCCAGCTGTATACCGAAAAAGACGCTTCCCAGGGCGACATGGATATTTATGTCGACGGAGAATTTAAGGAGACGGTCAGTGCCTACAATAACGGACGCCTGGCCCAGCAGAACCTGTACAGCATTACAGGACTGCCGGAAGGGCTTCATACCCTGAAGGCGGTGAAAAAATCAGGCAGCTTCATGCTGCTGGATATGCTGAAGGTGGAAATTCCGGATCTGATCAATCCGGTGGAGGCTGTCTTCGACAAAGCTGCGCCAGCCGGACTTGAGGTAAAGCTGCTGCGCGAGCCTTCCCTGTTTGGAGGCATCCGCCAGGGTACTTATACACTGGCTGAAGGGACAGATTATACACTTACAGGTGATACCGTAACAGTGAAGCAGGAGTATCTGGCCGCACAGCCGGAGGGCATGCTTCAGCTGACGTTTGCTTTTAACGGAGATTATCTGAACGATGTCCACTATACGGAAGCTGACGGGGATTATCTGGAGTATACGTTCAGCGGCACCGGCATTTCTATGAGCGGTCCCAAGGGGCCTGAGCTCGGCAATATGGATATCTATCTGGATGGTGAGTTTATCCAGACAGTGAGTGCTTACAGCAGTGAACGGCAGGTGCTGCAAAAGCTCTTCAGCCTGGGCGGCCTCAGCAGCGGAGTCCATGTGCTGAAGGCGGTTAAAGCCTCAGGCAGCCTGATGCTCAGCGACCAGCTCAGTTATACTGTCGGCGGCGGAACCGGCGGCCCTACAGATCCGGGCGGGCAGCCTACACCTGCGCCGTCAGCTACAGCAACTCCGGCGCCGACAGCAGCTCCGTCACCGGTGCCGGCAGTTCCGGGCGGGGTTCCGGCAGCAACGGCATCTCCATCGGTATCTCCGTCCGCAACGCCTTCTGCAGCGCCTGGGCCAAGCGCGTCACCGGCGGCAGATCAGGATGCCGGGAAGCAGCATGAAGCCTATATCAGCGGCTACCCTGACGGACTATTCAAGCCCGAGCAGAAGATTACCCGGGCGGAGATGGCAGCACTGCTGGTTAAAGCAGCTGCCCGTGAAAGCGGAGGAGCAGTACCGGCGTTCAGTGATATAAAGGCCGGTCACTGGGCCGCAGAGGCCATAACCGGTGCAGCCGCTATGGGGCTGATGAACGGTTATCCGGACGGCAGCTTCAGGCCGGACCGGCAGATTACCCGGGCAGAATTGGCCAGCCTCGTAGTGCTGCTTGGGAATATTACATCGGCACCCGGGGCCGGATATAGTGATGTTACCGCCGGTCACTGGGCTGAATCTGCTATCCGGCAGGCACAGGGAGCCGGCATTCTGAAAGGCTATGCAGACGGCACCTTCCGCCCCGGTCAGGCGGTGACCCGCGCTGAAGCAGTGACAGCCGTGAACAGGGCGTTCGGCAGGGGCCCATTATCCGGTGCGGCAGCTTCCCCTTGGCTCGATGTACCGCTGACACACTGGGCCTTCGGCGATATTCTGGAGGCTTCCATGGATCACACCTACACGGAAAAGAGTGGGGGCGGTGAAGAACTGGGCGGCTGATGCTTCTGCCGGCCTGTTAAGGACCTGGGGCAGAACAAATGCAAGGAATGAAAGCGTAAAGGAGCCGGCAGCGGCTCCTTTTTTCGCCGGGCAGCTAGTGCCCGGACAGCTGGAGAATTCCGGCATTGTGCTGCAGAACCTGCCATAAAATAGGCTGCAGATAAGTTAGCCTTGTGAAGGGCTAAGGCTGATTCAGACCGGGCAGCGCCTGACAAGGGACTTGACTGCCGGGCAAATTCTTTTAAGCTTATATAATGATAGCGCTATCAATCGGGAGGGGAATGAATCCATGCTCAAGTACTCCAAGGTATTCCGCAGATTTCTAATCTCTTATATGGTGATTCTGATCATTCCCGGCATTGGCGGATATATGTCTTACCGTACCTCCATTTCCGTAACGGAATCCATCTCCATTGAGAATAGCGTGATCCAGCTGCAGAAAAGCCAGGAGCTGCTGGAGCGCCGGATGGCTGAAGTGGAGGGGCTGACCCGGCAGCTGGCGATCAACCCGGAGCTGAATGTGCTGCTGAATGAAAGAAGCGGGGAAAAGAACGTCTACGGGATCTGGAGAACAATGCGCAATGTGCTCACCTTCGGACAGACCAATGATTTTCTGCAGAATTATTATATTTATCTCGCCAACTACGACCTGGTGCTGACCTCAGGTTCATCTTACCGCCCGGAGCATTATTATGAGATCTATCATTATAATGAGCTGCCGCTTGAAAAGTGGCGGACGGAGGTGCTGCAGCAAACACACCGCAGCGAAATCAGGCCGCTTAGCGCCTTTGTCGGCAAGGGTGTACAGACCTCGGTTATTACCTATATGCAGTCGCTGCCGCTCGACAGCTTCAACGATTCATCTCCTGCCGTAGTGGTTGTAATGATTGATGAAAAAATTATCGCCAGCCTCCTCTCCGGCCTGACCGAACGTTACGGGGGCTGGGTCCATATCAGCGATGCGCAGGGCAGAACGATTGTGCTGCAGGGACAGGATGAACCTTATATGGAGGAGCTGCACGCTGACGCTTCGTTTGATCCCGGCAGGGTCAGCCAGTTCTACCGGAACGATCTGGTCATTACGACCGCTTCAGATAAGAACGGCTGGGTGTATCAGGCCGGAATTCCCCGCAGCAGCCTGATGGAGAATGCGAACAGGATCAAATATACGTCCTGGCTGATAACCGGAGGCACACTGTTCCTCGGCCTGCTGGCCGGACTGGTGCTGGCTTACCGCAACAGTGCTCCGATCAACCGGCTGCTCAGTGTGATGAAGGAGCAGTTCGGCAAGGAGGAATCGGCGGAGCAGAGCGAGTTCGATTTCCTGAGCGGAAATATCGCCGATATGATTTCCAAGAACAGGCTGCTGGAAAGCGAGCTTACACGCCAGCTTCCGCTCGTACGGGACGCTTTTGTCAAGCGGCTGATTGCCGGGGAATTCGAGTCGCGGGAAGAAATCGCCTCTGCAGCTGCCCAGGCCGATATCGGGCTTAATCAGGGGGCTGGATATGCCGGAGTAATCCTGATCAGCGGCTATAACGGCATGGACAGTGTAGAAATCCTGAATGAGCTGAACGCGGCCAGGCTGCTGGTGAAGCAGGCGTTTATATCCATGGCCGGAAGCCTGCCGGTAACGGATCTGGGCTCTGATAAAATCGTCGTCCTGTTCTTTACGAACAGCGGAGAAGAGGGGGCGGGACCGGAGCAGGAAGTCCGTATTACCGGCATTATGGCCCCAGTTCGTCCTGAAGGAATACCGGATCTCCATCCAGTCCGGCTTCGGGGGTTACTTCCCTTTGGCTACGGAGGTCAGCGGCTCATTCGAGCAGGCGAAGCAGGCGCTGGAGTATGCGGTCTATACGAACAATAAAGGGGTTCTCTGGGCGCATGAAGCACAGCTTGAGAACAGCAGCACTTATTATTATCCGCTCGATACAGAGCAGCGGCTGATCAGTACACTGCGGGCCGGAGAGCTGGCGGAGGCGGTGCGGATTCTCGATGGGGCCTTTGAGCAGAACCTGGGCGGGCGGGAGCTGTCCGTCGAGATGAAGCACCAGCTGATCGGGGAGATGAAGGGAACCTTCCTCAAGCTGCTGGATCAGAAGGCTTTTATGGAATCGCCGCTCTTCGAGGGAGCCAAACGGCGGATCATTGACATCAGCTCTGCGGAGCCGCCGGACATGATCAGAGCCGAGTTCCAGACGGTTATGGAGGAGCTTTGCGGTTACATTGCCAATAAGAAAAAAGCGGCCCATACCCAGATCGTCAAGCAGATGTATCAGTATACCGAGGAAATGTACGCTGATTCCGAGCTGACCCTCTACCGGGTGGCAGAGCATGTGGAGCGGCCGGAAAAATACATCTCCCAGCTGTTCAAGGAGGTGACCGGGGTCAATTACTCCGATCATCTGGTGAAGGTAAGAATGGACCGTGCAGCGGTTCTGCTGAGGGATAGCCGGTATACTGTCGATGAAATAGCCGCCCTGGTGGGCTATAACAGCTCACACTCCTTCCGCAGAGCCTTCAAGCGCTTAACAGGAATCTCACCGAGTACGTACCGGCAATCGGGTACTGAATAGAGGCCGGCTCCGCTCAGGCTTAAATATGTATTACCGCTTACGGCTGCATCATCCGGTAGGGAGGGTGCAGCCGTTCTATTTTGCCGGAATGATATGAATCCGCTTACAAATTACTGGAATAGAGGCCGTACCAGGAAGTACTGCCCCCTGCAAACAGGGTGAAATGTACGCAAAATACGGAAGTGTACCTGTTCAGGGACGGCGGTTATCCACTATGATCAACTCGTGTAGAAAGCGCTATCACACAAAACAAAGCTTATGCTTGCGAAACACAAAACAAAGCGTATGCTTCCGAGGCGAGTTTTGTACGAAGCTAATCACTGAAGTATACGCTAACAAAACTTTGAGGGGGAGATCAACCTGCAAAAAGATATAGCCCTGCGCAGCCGGACGGTGCCCCGCAGCAAGGGCCGGGCCAGACTGCAGGTCGCCGGAAAAAAGATACTGAAGCACTGGCAGCTGCATCTGCTGGTCATCCCGCCGCTGCTGTTCTTTCTTATTTTCAAGTATTATCCGATGGCGAACGCCGTTCTGGCTTTTAAGGATTACAACGTTATTAAAGGAATCTGGGGCAGCCCCTGGGTCGGGCTCAAGCATTTCCGGCTGTTTTTTGAAAATCCGATGTTCTGGACGCTGGTCAAAAATACGCTGCTGCTCAGCGGCTATCTGCTGCTGGCCGGGTTCCCGATCCCGATTCTGCTGGCCCTGATGATCAACGAAATCCGCGGCGGCCGGTTCAAGCGGTTCGTCCAGCTGGTCTCGTTCGCGCCCTATTTTATATCCACGGTTGTTATGGTGTCGATTATCATGCTATTCCTGGCACCGCGTCTGGGCTTTGCCAATATTGCGCTCAACTTCTTCGGGCTGGAGTCGGTGAACTTTCTGGGCGAACCCGGGATGTTCCGCTCAATTTATGTATGGTCCGATATCTGGCAGACGGCCGGCTACAGTGCAGTGATTTATCTGGCGGCACTCGCCGGCATCGATCCGACGCTCTACGAGGCAGCCAAGGTGGACGGGGCTTCACGGTTTCAAAAAATCCGCCACGTGGACCTGCCCGGCATTGTGCCGACGATTGTCATTATTCTGATTCTGAATGTGGGCAATGTGATGGCGATTGGCTTTGAAAAGGTCTATCTGCTGCAGAATCCGCTCAATATTGTCAATTCGGAGATCATAGCCACGTACGTCTACGGGATCGGCCTGCTGAATGCCAACTACAGCTTCGCCACCGCCGTCGGACTGTTCAATTCACTGATTAATCTGGTGCTGCTGGTAACTGTAAACGGGCTTGCCAAGCGGATCACCAGCAACAGTATCTGGTAGGAGAGGAGTTTCTGTATGGCAGCATCGTCCGCAGTTTCCCGTAAAATCAGAGAGTCCGCCGGTGACCGGATCTTTTTGGCCGCAGTGTACACGCTGCTTATTCTGGTGGTAATCGCTGTGCTGTATCCGCTTATTTTTATTATCAGCAGCTCAATCAGCTCTCCGGCAGCCGTCACCTCAGGCAAAGTCTGGCTCTGGCCGGTCGATATTTCCTTCAAGGGCTTCAGAGTCCTGTTCAATACGCCCGAGATTATCAGCGGGTATGGCAACTCTATTTTTTATACGGCGGCCGGTACGCTGATCAGTGTGATTCTGACGGTCATGATCGCTTATCCGCTGTCGCGCAGAACTTTTTTTGGACGCAATACGTTAATGATGATAATTACCTTCACTATGATCTTCAGCGGCGGGCTGATTCCCACCTATATGGTGGTAAAAGAGATGCATCTGATCGACACCCGCTGGGCGCTGCTTATTCCAAATGCCATCTGGGTCTGGCAGGTGATCATTGCCCGTTCCTTCTTCCAGGCCTCGATTCCCGAGGAGCTGCTGGAGGCCAGCGAGATTGACGGGTGCAGTGATATGCGGTTTATTCTCAGTGTGGTGCTGCCCCTGTCGAAGCCGATTCTGGCGGTGCTGGTGCTGATGTATGCAGTCGGACAGTGGAACGCCTACTTTGATGCCCTGATCTACCTGAAATCGGCCAATCTGTTCCCGCTGCAGCTGGTGCTGCGCAGTATTATCATCCAGAACAACAGTGCCGGGAACATGGATGCAATAGCGATGGTGGAGCGGCAGCAGATGGCGGAGTTACTGAAATATGCGCTGATCGTCGTCGCCACCTTGCCTGTGCTGGTCATTTATCCTTTTGTACAGCGGTATTTCGTACAGGGAATGCTGGTCGGCTCAGTCAAGGGCTGAAGGCTGCATGCCTGCGGCAAGGGGGTGAGGCCTTTTACGGTACAGCAGCACTATTAAATTTCCGCCTTGTCCAACAATAAAAAGGGAGTTGATCGGCTTTGAGAAAAAGTCTGTTAGGTTTCGTAATGCTGGCTACCGTATTTGCGGCGGTGCTCAGCGGCTGTTCGGGCAACAACAATACAGAAAGCCCGTCCCCTACAGCATCCGGCAGCAGTAATGCGGGGAGCGCTTCACAGCCTGTTGAGGTCAGCGTGTTCGCCGTCCAGGAATCAGGCATCGACATCCCCACTAATAAATTCACCACCTTCATTCAGGATAAATTTAATATCAAGTTTGACTGGCAGATCAATCCGTCCGACGGCGCCAAGGAGAAACGCCAGATTTCCCTGGCCAGCGGGGATTATCCCGATGCCTATCTGCTGACCGCCTACATTGACGAGTTCTCCCAGGGCGATGTGCTGAAATACGGGCAGCAGGGCGTGCTGATTCCGCTGAACGACCTGATTGAGCAGTACGCGCCCAATATCAAGGCTGCCATGGAAAAGACACCGGCGATGAAGTCGCTGATAACTGCGCCTGACGGTAACATTTACGGACTGGGAGCGTATGCCGAATGTTTCCACTGCTCCTACCCGAATAAAATGTGGATCAATACGGAGTGGCTGAAGAAGCTGAATCTGGAGGCGCCGAAGACAACGGAGGAATTCAAGCAGATGCTGGAGGCCTTCAAAACACAGGACCCGAACGGCAACGGCAAGGCTGATGAAGTGCCGCTGAGCGGATCAACTGAAGATTTTGGCGTCCGCATCATACCTTATCTTATGAACAGCTTCGTCTATGACGATGACCGCAATTACCTGAATCTGACGGATGGCAAGGTGGAGTCCGCAGCGATTAAGCCGGAGTGGAAGGAAGGTCTGGCCTATATCAAATCGTTGTACGATGCCGGCCTGATTGATCCGGGAGCCTTTACCCAGAATGCAGAGGCTTTCAAAAAAATCGGTGAAAATGCCGAGGCCGAAATCCTCGGTGCGGGTGCAGGCATGCATCCGGCGATCTTCGTTAACATCGACGCGGGCAATACCCGTTCGGCGCATTATAATCCGCTGGCTCCGCTCACCGGACCGCAGGGCATCTCCTATGCGACACATGATGCCGGCGGCGTATCACCGGGCGCCAAGTTCGTCATTACCAACAAAGCCAGCAAAGAGGCGCAGGTCGCCCTGATCAAGATGGTCGATTACATGTTCACTCCGGAGGGCCAGACCAATGCGGCCAGCGGCATGAAGGGGATTGACTGGACCGATCCGGCAGAGGGGGATGTGGCACTCGGCAAGGATGTGAAGCCTGTAATCAAGGCGATACCGGTAGCTGAAGGCGAATCCCCGCGCAATGCGGGCTGGAGCGGCATGGGGCATTTCTATATGCCTAAGGAGTACCGCGACACCTGGGTTCAGGGAACCGATATTTATGCAGCGGACGGATATGAACGCAGGCTTTACGATGCAACCCTGCTCTATGAAGGCCATGAGCCGAAGGAGCTGTTCCCGATCTGGGCGATCTGGATCGATCCTTCAGAGATTGATGAAGCCAGCATGCTGCAGACGAATCTGAAAAATTACATCGAGCAGAATGAGCTGCAGTTTATTACTGGCAACAAGGACCTGAACAAGGACTGGGATGCCTATGTCAAAGGCCTGAAGGATCTGAAGCTGGACCGTTACCTTGAAATTCTGCAAAAGGCCTATGATGCTTCAGCAAAATAAGGCCTGAGCGGCTGACGAACGGAGGTGAAAAGATGAGTCACCGGGGCAGCGGCGTCAATGATATCATTGCCCCGCGCCGGGGGCTGCCCGGCATGCGCAGGAAGCTTGCAGGCAGTTCCCCGCTTACTGTTGCCTTTCTAGGCGGCTCCATTACGGAAGGAGCCGGTGCTTCAGAGCCTGAAACGTCCAGCTGGCGGGCGCTGACCGGCGCGTATTTGCAGTCGGTGTATGAAGGCCGTCAGCTGCGCTGCATCAATGCCGGTGTCGGCGGCACCGATTCCTCGTTCGGGGCCAACCGGCTGGCGGAGCATGTGTTTCACGAAGGGGAGCCTGACCTGCTGTTCGTTGAGTTCAGCGTGAATGACGGGGATGACCGGGAAGAATCAGTGCGCGGCATGGAAGGGATTGTCCGGCAGTGCCGGCGGCTGAATCCGGACATGGACCTGATCTTCATCTACACGGCGGCCGATAAGAATCTGACCGGCCGCAAGCCGTTCAACATCGCGGTGCATGAAGAGGTGGCCGGCTATTATGGCATCCCGTCAGTCGACTGTGCTGCCGGAGTATATGACATGATCCAGGCCGGCGAGCTGGACTGGAAGCAATGCGCGCCTGATGGGTATCACCCGCTGGATGGGGGGCAAGCGCTGTATGCAGCTTTTGTGAGGAGGTATCTGGAGCAGGCATTGCTGGTAGAGTGTTCTCCCGGTGAGGCGGCGGCGGAAAATCTTCTGCCGTATGTTCCGCTTGACCACTGTAACTATGAATATGGAGGGATGCTGGATTGCAGCATTGCCTCGTATTCCCCGGAATTCTGTATAGGTGAGCTTCCGCCCGGTGAGCCGCTGATGAACTGGCGGTTCCCGACCGTGCATGCCTGGACAGATGATCCGGTTGGCGGCTTCAGCTTTGAGGTGACCGGACAGCGTGCCGGGCTTGTCCTGCTGTGCGGGCCGGACACTGGAATCTTTGAGTACTCGCTGAACGGCGGAGCGTTTACCGAGGTTAATCTGTTTGATGAATGGTGCCCGGGTGCTTACCGGCCGGTGCCGTTCATGTTTCCGTTGCAGGCGGAGCGCGCCTTGATGCGGATTACGATCCGCAATACGGGCCGCCGGGACAGCCGCAGCACCGGCATGGGCCTGCGGGTGCTGAAGCTGCTGCACAGCTGAGGCTCCGGCTACGTTTTATTGTATAAATGGATGCCGGGCTCTGCCCGGATCAGGCGTGGCAGGTTGTAATCTGCCCATTCCACACGCTTCTCATATCTAGTTGGATTTTTGCTACTTAGTTCTATTATTTTTCATTGATAGGACCATTTAGGTGGAAAAACGTCACTTATTTCAGCTCAAAAACGGCTAATGGCGCGACATCCATGAAATGAAGTGACGTTTTTCCAATTAGTAATCTCATTTCGAGGTCTGATTAAGAAATAGATGGCGAATTTCCACTTAGCCTGAGCGGCATCTAAAGGTTTCGGGTTCAATCAGACAGGAGGATATGCAAGTGAGCGATTTGAAGTTGTGGTATACCAGTCCTGCCGAAGGCTGGTCACAGGGGCTGCCGGCAGGCAGCGGAAGAATGGGCGCTGTTATTATGGCATCACCGCGGCGCGAAGTATGGAGTATGAATGAAGTGACCTACTGGTCCGGCCGGGAAGAAGTGATTCCTGGTCCCTTCGGGGGCCGCGAAGCGCTTGAAGAGATGCGCAGATACTTTCTGAGCGGTAATTATGCAGAGGGCGACCGGCTTGCCAAGCAGTATCTGCAGCCTGTGAAGCGGAACTTCGGCACGAATCTGGCGCTGTGTGAGCTGGAGTTTTCTTTTGACCAGCCGGTTGAAGGGCTGGAGGAGAAGGGCTTTCGCTTCCGGCGTGAGCTGGATCTGGAGAATGCGGTTATCCGGAGCGAGTGCCATTATCCCGGCGGATATACACTGTTCCGGGAGGTTATTGCCTCCCATGCCGATGATGTCATTGCGGCGAGAATCTGGAGCGGACAGCCCGGCGGCTTGTCTTTTACGCTGGGCGCCGGCGGCGGAACGGATTCCTTCACAGTCAGCCGGCTGGACGACTGTACACTGCGATTCCGCTGCCAGGCTACCGAGCAGGTACACAGTGACGGTACCTGCGGGGTATGGGCTGAAGGGAGAATCAGGCTGGAGCTTACCGGAGGCAGGCTGGCTATGGAGGACGGCCGGTGGACGGTCGCGGGGGCGGATGAGGCACGCGTATACTTCACCGTCTGTACCGACTATCCCAACAAGGCAGAAGGCTGGGAACAGCAGTGCTCCCGTAGTCTCGAACAGGCTGCTGCTAAGGGATACGCGGTATTGAGGGAAGCTCATATCCTTGATTACCGCGAAGAATTTGCCAAGATGTCAATCCGGCTGGGTGAAGCTGCCGACCCGGGAATCCCCACCGACAGCCGCATCCGCCGCCTGGCTGAAGGGGGCGGCACAGGTGACCTGGGACTGTTCGCACTGTTCCTGCAATACGGGCGGTATCTGATGATCGCCGGCTCACGGGCGGATTCGCCGCTTCCGCTGCATCTGCAGGGCATCTGGAATGACGGTGAAGCCTGCCGGATGGGCTGGAGCTGCGATTATCATCTGGATATCAATACCCAGATGAATTATTATCCGGCCGAAGCCGTGAATCTGGGAGCAAGCCATCTGCCGCTGATGCATTATTTGGAGCGGCTGGCACAGGCGGGAAGACGCAGCGCGCAGGATTTTTACGGGAGTGAAGGCTGGACAGCCCACGTATTCTCCAATGTCTGGGGCTTTACCGCCCCCGGCTGGGAGACCTCATGGGGGCTGAATGTCACCGGGGGGCTATGGCTTGCTGTCCAGATGATCGAGCACTATGAATACAGCCAGGATCGTGAGTTCCTGCAGCGCCAGGCTTATCCGGTGCTTAAAGAGGCGGCGGCTTTCTTTCTCAGCTACATGACGGTTCATCCGGACAAGGGCTGGCTGGTCAGCGGGCCGTCCAATTCACCGGAGAACAGCTTCTATCCTGACAGCAGCGGGGAACCGCAGCAGCTGTCGATGGGCGTAACGCTGGATCAGGTGCTGATCCGTGAGTTGTTTACCTTCTGCCTGCGGGCGGCGGAGCTGCTGGGGCAGGACAAAGAGCTGCAGGCACGCCTGACCGGGGCGATTGCCCAGCTGCCGCCGCTGCTGACCGGCAGCCGGGGCCAGCTGCAGGAATGGCTGGAGGACTATGCCGAAGCGCAGCCGGAGCACCGCCATCTCTCCCATCTGTGCGCGTTATATCCGGCCAGCCAGATTACGCCTGAAGAGACGCCTGACCTGAGCGCTGCGGCCAGAATCACCCTGGAGAACCGGATGCAGCAGGATGATCTGGAGGATGTGGAGTTTACTGCAGCGCTGTTTGCACTTTACTTTGCCCGCCTGCATGACGGGGAGCAGGCTTGTAAGCATATTGCCCATCTGATCAGCGGGCTGTGCTTCGATAATCTGCTTACCTATTCCAAGGCTGGTATCGCCGGAGCGGAAAGCAATATTTTCGTCATTGACGGCAACTTTGGCGGGACGGCTGCAATTGCCGAGCTGCTGCTGCAGAGCAGGCCGGGAGAAATCCGCCTGCTGCCGGCGCTCCCTGCAGCCTGGGGCAGCGGATCGGTGTCAGGGCTTCGGGCAAAAGGCAATATCGAAGCGGACATCGAGTGGGCGGACGGGCTGCTGGTCAGGGCCGTGCTGCGCACTCATTCAACCGGTACAGTATTTGTGCGCGTCCGGGAGCAACAGACAGTAATCCATGCTGAAGCAGGCAGCAGCTATACGCTGGATGGCCGCCTGCAGCAGCAGACGGCAAGATGCTGAAGAGTCTGACTAATTATTGTAACGGGATAGACGCTGCTTATACCAGTATAAGCAGCGTCTATTTAACTTTTGCCTGACTCTCTGTCTATAATGGCTTCAGAGATTAATTCCAAGTTGTCTCATTGGAATATCTACAATATTGATGGACGGAGTGAAATGACATGGCAGGCAGCAAGGGTGCAGCGAAAAAGGTAATGCTGCTGGGGCTTGACGGGGCCGACCCGTCAGTGATCCGGCGTTATGTGGCGGAAGGGAAGCTTCCCAATTTCCGGAGGGCGATCGAAGCAGGCGCGGCTTCGGGCGATTTAGGCATGCAAAGTGTGCTGCCGGCGATTACCCCGCCCAACTGGGCATCGATTGCCACCGGAGCGTATCCGGCGACGCATGGTATCACCTGCTTCTGGAACCATACGCTGGGCAACGAGCTGGATGTGCTGGACTACGGCTTTGATTCCGGCCTCCTAAAGGCCGAGACGATCTGGGAGGCTTATGCCAGAGCAGGCAAGAAGAGTATCATCTTCAACTATCCGACCTCATGGCCGCCGCAGGTGCAGGATGCGATCTATGTAGACGGAACCAGCATATACACAAATCTCCGCGGCTATATCGACTATGAGAAGCTCTATGAGGGCAAAACCGGCGACTTTGAGTTAGTTGAAATTCCGCATGTAGTTGACAATACAGGAGCCAACTGCCGTTTTGAAGGGGAGGAAACGACCCAGAAGGCAGAGCTGAGCAAAGAGACTTATGAGGGCTATGGCTATACCCAGCCGGGGCTGGTCACCACGACACAGGACGGAGAATTATCAGCCGATACCCCAACCGCTGACCAGATTCTGACTCCGGTCCAGCCGGCCGCCGGATGGAGCACTGCCCCGGCAGGCGCGAGAGAATTTCCGGTGCCGGTCAACAACGGTCAGGCCAGACGCTGGGGACTGCTGACCGCCGATGACGGGGTAACCTACAACCGGATTTCGATCTATGCATCCAAGACAGCGGAAGCCCCGCTTGGAGAAGCGGTGCTAGGGGAGTGGAGTAGCTGGATATATGACAGCTATACCATTGACGGAACCAGCATTCCGGTTGCCTACAAGATCCGTGTGCTGGAGCTGGACCCGGCGGGCGGCAGCTTCAAATTCTATTCATCTTATGTATTAGATTTAAAGACCGGGAAGTATTTCCACCCCCAGAGCATCGGGGAAGAGCTGTACAGCAAGGTCGGACCGATGCTGCAGCCCTCCAACTACAGCCGTCTGAATCCGCAAGCCGATCAGGTGCTGCTCGAGTCCATCGGGGAAATGTACGGCTGGCATGTGGATGCGATCAACTACCTGCTGGACGGCAACGAGTGGGATTTATTTTATACCCATATGCACGGGATCGACATGTTCAACCATTTCTATCTCGATCATACGCTGCCTGCCGCGTCACCGGATTATAAACGTTATGAGGAGATTATCTACAAAATATATGAAATCAGCGACCGCTTCATCGGTGCGCTGCTGGACCGTTTGGACGGCGAGACGGCGGTGTTCATCGTTTCAGACCATGCAGGAGTAGCCAAAAATCCTGAAACGGATCACCCGCTGATCGGGGACATGTGGGGCATCAACGTCGGCATCATGGGCGAATTAGGGTATACCAGGCTGAAGGATAATGCGGGAAGCGTGGAGATTGACTGGAGCAATACCGTTGCTGTCGCCCAGCGCGCTACCTTCATCTATCTCAATTTAAAAGGACGCGACCCGCAGGGCATCGTTGATCCTGCTGATTATGACCGGACGGTCCAGAAGATTATTGATGACCTGTACAGCTACCGCGATCCGAAAACCGGCAGGCGGGTAATCAGCTTTGCCCTGAACCGCAATGATATGGAGCTGGTGGGGCTGGGAGGCGAAAATTCCGGGGACATCTTCTACATTCTGGAGCCGGATTTCACCCGCTGCCACGGCAACGGCCTCAGCAATCATACGCTGCAGGGCTATTCCATGCAGGCCTTGTTCATTGCCTTGGGAGCCGGAGTGAAGAGCGGAGAGATCATCGGCCGTAAGGTCAAAGTAGTCGATATCGTACCAACCATCTGCCATCTGACCGGCTCACCTGTACCTAAGGATGCCGAAGGCGGAATCCTGTATCAGATTCTGTCCGGGGTAGCAGACGGGGCGTCCGGAGCTGCCGATCCTGCGGCTGAGCCTGTTACGGCAGGAGCAGGAAGTTAGGCACAGGATGCGGACCGAGGTGCCCCGCAAGCATGTGCCCCATATTACGGACCGTGAATTTGATGAGCTGACCTTTGGCAGTGAAGAGCCCGTGCTGGTGTTTTTCGGTTCCCGGCGCTGCAAAATCTGCCGGGAGCTTTTCCCGGTCGCCGAGGCGGTGGCCCATGATTTTAGAGGACGGCTGCAGGTATACGGGGTAAATGCCGACAGATACCGCCACCTGTTCAACAGGCTGCGGCTGAAAGGGATTCCCCATATGGTGCTGTTTCTGGGCGGAGAGGTGAAGGTAAGAATCGGCGGGTATCATCCGCGGCAGGCGCTGGCCGACAAGCTGGAGGAGTGGGTACCTGCAGAACAGCCGGGTAACGGGCAACAGCCAAGGCAATAAGATAAAGGCTGCGGCTTATCTGCGATCTTTTTCCTAGTAGTCACATTGGATTTATGATTATATAATGAGGCTATTACGTTGAGAGAGGGAGACGCTTATGCGCCTGGAACAGCTCTATCATATTGTGGCGATTGCCCAGACGGGGTCCATTTCGACGGCAGCTGAACGCGCCTACATATCACAGCCAGCACTCAGCTCCTCGGTATCCAAGCTTGAGGTTGAGCTGGGGGTTCCGCTGTTCAAGCGGACCAATCAGGGCGTGCATCCTACAGAAATTGGACAGGCTGTTATCGCCAAGGCTATGGAGGCCATTGATCTGCTTGAGGATATCAAAGCGCTTGCCGAGGAGAACACACGCAGTATGACCGGAAGCATTCATCTGGCGGTAGAGCCGTTTATCAGCAACACCATTATGGTCAATGCCCTGACAACGTTCAAATACAGGCATCCTAATGTAAATGTGCTGATGAAGGTCGGGGAGTCCAATAACAACCTGCGTGATATTGCGGCGGGCAAAGCGGATTTCGGCGTGGTGATGAAAAGCTGCAGCCCGGGCGGGGAACGGGATCTTTGCTTCAGGGAGCTGTTCAGGGACCGGCTGGTGCTGCTGGTCAGCAGGGAGTCGGAGCTGGCCGACGGCGGGAGCATTACGCTGCAGGAGGCGATGGCTCAGCCGCTGGTGTTATACAATACGGAGTTTGCTACTGACTGCTGGGTTTCCGAGCTGCTTGGGGGTTACGGCGAATGCAATGTGGCTTACCGGCTGGACAGCTTTCCGATGCTGGAAAAAGTAATTTCGCAGAACCTGTGCGCAGCCTTTGCCCCCAGGTTCATGAGTGATTATTTTGTGAATAAGGGCAGTATTGTTCCGCTTGAAATCACCGGTGCCGAGCTGGATGTTTCCATTGTTCTGGCCTGGACCAAACGGCATCACCTGTCCCTGATTGAAAAAGAAATGATGGAGACGATCAAATCCTTTTGTGCAATGTTTGAGTTTATCGGTTAGCGCTGACCGGACAACCGGAGGCCTGCCGTCTCAGCAATACGGGTGAAGTATGCCCTGCTGAGCGGCAGGCCTTTTTGAATGAAGGAGATGCTGATATGCAGAGCAACACACAGGCCGCAGTGCCGCTGACAAATGGAGAGGACCGGCTTGCGCCGGCTGCCGCAAGGAAAGGTGCCGGCGGGAAAATATCAAAGGAATGGCTGTACCGCGGAATCTCCGCCGCTTCCCTGCTGGCGGTGCTGCTGCTGTGGTGGTGCGCCGGCACGTTCGGCTGGGTCAATCCGCTGTTTCTGCCCAAGCCGCAGACCGTATGGAACGCCTTTATGGATGTGCTCCGCGACGGGTACAAAGGGCATACGCTGCTGAACCATATCGGCACCAGCATGAGACGGCTATTTCTGGCGCTGGCGGCGGCTTTTGCCACGGCGGTTCCGCTGGGTATTCTGTGCGGACGGTACCGGGTGCTGCGGGCAATTGTGGACCCTTTTATTGAATTCTACCGTCCGCTGCCGCCGCTTGCCTACTATACGCTGCTGATTCTCTGGTTCGGGATCACGGATGTGTCCAAGGTGCTGCTGCTGTTTCTCGGCGCCTTTGCCCCATTGTTCATTACGGCGGTATTCAGTGTTCAGCGGCTCAGCCCCGACCGGATTAACGGTGCACGTTCGCTTGGGGCAAAGGGCTGGAAGCTGTATGCGTTCATTATTTTCCCGTCGGTGCTCCCGGAGCTTCTGACCGGTCTGCGCACAGCTGTCGGCGTAAGCTACGCTACACTGGTTGCCGCTGAAATGGTTGCTGCTGTATCCGGCGTCGGCTGGATGGTACTGGATGCGAGCAAGTTTTTACGCAGTGACATTATGTATCTGGGCATTATCATTATGGCGCTTATCGCCATTGCCATTGATCTTGTAATCCGCAGCCTGATCCGGCTAGTCTCGCCGTGGACGGAGCAATAAGACTATCTATTCAAAAGGGAGAGGAATGCTTTGAGACAATTCCGCACATTATTCAGGATTACCCCGCTGCTGGCGGTGCTGGCAGTACTGCTGGTGATTACCGCCTGCGGCAATAATAATCAGGCAAGCGGCAAAAATGCGGCGCAAGCGACGGAAACGCCAGCCGTAACGGCTGCTGCGGAAACGGCCGCCGCTGAGCCGGCCGCTGCTGCGGAGGAGCTGCCGAAGGAGATCCGCATCGGCTACCAGGTATCCCCGAACGGGGAGCTGCTCGCCAAAGCACTGGGCCTGCTGGAAAAGAAGTATCCGGATGTCACTGTTACCTGGCTGAAGTTCGACTCCGGCCGTGATGTGAATGTGGCGATTGCCAGCGGAGGCATTGACTTCGGCCTGCTCGGAACACCGCCAGGGGCATCCGGCATTGCCCAAGGTCTGCCGGATCAGGTCTATTATATTCATGATGTAATCGGCCAGAGCGAAGCGCTTGTCGTCAAGAGTGACTCTGGGATTGCCTCACTTGCGGATCTGAAGGGGCATACCATTGCCACCACCTTCGGCTCCACCTCCCACTTCAGCCTGCTCTCGGCGCTGAAGCAGGAGAACATCGATCCGGCGACCCTTACCATCCTTGATATGCAGGCTCCGGATATTGTGGCCGCCTGGCAGCGCGGCGATATTGACGGTGCATATACCTGGCAGCCGAGCCAGTCCAAGCTGGTTGAGGACGGAGGAAAGATCATTATCAGCTCTGCCGAGGTTGCAGCCAAAGGCGGAATTACCGGCGAGTTCGGTGTCGTGCATAATGACTTTATCGCCAAGTATCCGCATGTGGTCAAAGGATACATCTCGGTGCTGGATGAGGCGGTCAAGCTCTACCGCGATCAGCCGCAGGAGTCGGCAGAGGCGCTGTCTGCAGAGCTCGGGCTGACACCGGAAGCCACCCTTAAAGCGATGAACGAAATTATTGTGCTTGATGCTTCGCAGCAGACGGCGCCCGAGTATATGGGGACTCCGGATCAGCCGGGTGCGTTCGGCCAGCTGCTGAAGGAGACCGCAGATTTCCTGGTGGAGCAGAAATCGATTACGGAATCGCCCGAGTTATCCGTGTATCAGAAGGCGCTGCGCAATGATCTGTATTCTGCGGAATAAACAATCTGCAGCAGGAAAGGGGGAGCCAGAGTGATCTATGAAGAAAAGCGGGAGCAGGGGATTCTGCTGGACGGAATCGGCCTTGCCTACGGCAAGGGAGCGGCGGAGCGCCATGTGCTGCGGGACATCAGCCTGCAGCTGGCACCCGGAGAATTCGTGGCTGTTCTTGGCCCGTCCGGCTGCGGCAAAACCTCACTCCTGAATATCCTTGCAGGTTATCTGCGGCCGACCCGGGGAACGGTTAGCATTAACGGCAAACGCCATACAAGGCCCGATCCGGAGGTGGGTGTCGTCTTCCAGCAGGCGAACCTGTTCCCGTGGCTGTCCCTGGCCCGTAACATCGAGTTCGGCATGCGGATGCAGAATCTTCCCAAAGCCCGGCGCAAGGAACGGGTATCTTATTTTCTGGAGCTTATGGGGCTGGAAGCATCCGCAAAGCTGCTGCCGCACCAGCTGTCCGGCGGGATGAAGCAGCGGGCAGCCATAGCCCGTACACTGGCCGCCGAGCCGGAGATTGTGCTGCTCGATGAGCCGTTCAGCGCACTCGATGCCCTGACCCGCGAGAATATGCAGCTGCATCTGCGGGAGATTTGGCGCAAAACGGGCAAGTGTATGTTCTTCATCACCCACGATGTGGATGAAGCGCTGCTCCTGTCCAGCCGTCTGATCGTAATGCACCCTGAACCGGGCAGAGTGGTGGAGGATTTCGCCAATCCGCTGACAGCGGGTGCAGAAGATCAGTCTTTTGCAAGAATTCGCAGCAACGCAGAATACAGCACGCTGCGGGAACATTTGCTAACACGGATGGACGGCGTGAATACATTTGTATGAAGCTGTAAAGTGAAGGGATTGCAGCAAGCTGTCCGGGACCTGGTGTCCTGGACGGCTTTTTTGCTGTTCAATTAACAGCTACGGCGTTCGGGGGTAGACGCGCATCCATACCTCATATTCCTTATTCATCCAAAAACTGTGTACAGGCATGTTATTTATGTTAATTTATATAACCCAATAAGTAATGTTTGTAGAAAAACACGAAACAAAAGTTAATAATCTTGTAATAAAAACGAAGACATATCAGTTTTGTTGTAATATAATCTAACTCATAAGAGAGAAGCGAAAACAAATGTTATATAAACTAACACAAATAATGTGCTTATTTAGAGGAGGAAACGATATTATGCAGATCACAGCATCACCTTATATGTGGCCTTACGACGGGGCCATGGATCCCCGGAAGACAGCGCTCATGATTATTGATATGCAAACCGACTTCTGCGGCAAGGGAGGGTACGTAGAGCAGATGGGTTACGACCTTTCCTTGACGGCTCAGGCAATCAAGCCCATTCAGCAGCTGCTTGAGCGTATCCGCCGTGTTGAAGGCTTCACTGTCATTCATACGAGGGAAGGGCATAAGCCGGATTTATCCGATCTGCCTGCCAACAAACGGTGGCGCAGCAAACAGATCGGGGCAGAGATCGGGTCTGTTGGTCCTGCGGGACGGATTCTTGTCCGGGGCGAACGAGGCTGGCAGATTATTGAGGAGCTTGCACCGGCACCCGGCGAATTTATCATCGATAAGCCCGGCAAGGGAAGCTTTTACGCAACGGACCTTGACCTGATCTTGCGGAACAGGGGGATCACCCATCTGATTCTTACAGGCATCACAACAGATGTATGTGTCCATACGACTATGCGGGAAGCGAATGACCGGGGTTACGAATGTCTCATTCTGGAGGATTGCACCGGAGCTACTGATCCCCGCAATCATCAGGCCGCGCTGGAAATGGTCAAGATGCAGGGAGGCGTATTCGGGAGTGTCAGCCATTCCGAAGAGGTTCTCAAAGCACTGGAGCATTATCAGGCCGCTGAACGTTATTAATCACTTGGCAAACCATTACATCATAACGGGGGAATATCCTATGTGGAAAATGTCCAGAAAAGCAATGCTCGTCCTGTTATCGTCACTTATGCTGCTAATTACCGCCTGCGGCTCCGGCTCCAATGAGACAATCAAAGCTGACGGCGGCCAGGGTGAGTCCGGTGGGCTGAAGAAGGTTGTACTGAGACTGAAATGGATTCATCAGGCCCAGTTTGCCGGCTTTTACACCGCTGTGGAGAAGGGCTACTACAAGGATGCCGGACTGGATGTGGAGATACGGCCGGGCGGATCGGATTTTCCGTCGGTGCAGATGGTCGCTTCCGGCAGTGAGGAGTTCGGGGTAACCGGAGCGGACCAGATTATTATTGCCCGGGAAAAGGGAGTGCCCGTCAAGGCTGTATCCACGATTTACCGCAAAACCCCCTTTGTAATGTTCGCGCTCAAAGAGTCGGGAATTTCCACGATGGAGGATCTTATCGGCCAGAAGGTAGGCATTAAGCTGGGCGGCAATGAAGAACTGACATTCCGGGCCATGGAGAAAAGCGCAGGCATCGAAACCTCGCAAATTGAGGAAATGCCGATCAAATATGATCTTAGTCCGCTGCTCACCGGGCAGGTGAAGGCGTGGCCGGGGTACGTGATCAATGAAGTGCTGGCTGTGCAGGAGCAGGGCAAAGAGGTAAACATTATTGATCCGAATGACTACGGCATCAATTTCTATGCGGATACGCTGTTTACTACTGAATCTGTCATTGAAAAGGACCCTGAGCTGGTCAAGAGCTTCGTGCAGGCTTCCATGAAAGGCTGGGATTATGCGCTGAAGAATCCGGAGGAAGCGGCGGAATTTGGTTTGAAGTATGGTGACAAGCTGAATCTTGAGCATGAGGTAGCGATGATGAAAGCCAGCATTCCGCTGCTGGAGCCGGAGCAGCTTCCGCTCGGATCGACAGAGGAAGAGGCATGGGGTACCCTGCAGAAGAGTCTGATTGAGCTTGGTTTTGTGAAGAAAGAGCAGGATCTGAAGTCACTGTTTACGAACGAATACCTGGAATAGGAGGCGGTCTTATGACGGCGGTAATTAAGGAACAGAAGAGCTTCATTGCAGAACATCGTCCCTTACAGGAATCCAAAGCGCGTGAAGTGATGCTCTCGTTATCAGACTGCTCCCTGTCCTTTGGAGAGGTGCAGGTGCTTAACCGGGTGAATCTGGATGTATACCGGAATGAATTCATTTCCATACTCGGGCCGAGCGGCTGCGGAAAATCGACCATGCTGAGGCTGATGCTTCAGCTGCTCGGTCCCGACAAGGGAGGGAAGGTCACGTATGCTTCCTCCGACTTGTCGCTGGGCATGGTCTTTCAGAAGCCGGTGCTTATGCCTTGGCTGACGGCACTCCAGAACGTCACCCTTCCGCTCGAGCTCGGCAACAAGAAAAAGTTCACGAAGCAGGAAGCGCGGGAAAAAGCGGAAAGTGCGCTGCGCCTGGTAGGCCTGCAGGATTTCATGAATCATTTTCCCCACCAGCTGAGCGGCGGCATGCAGCAGCGGGCTGCAATCGCCAGAGCGCTTGCAGCCGATCCGGCAGTGCTTTTAATGGATGAGCCCTTTGGCGCCCTGGATGAACTAACCCGTGAGAAGCTGAATTTCGAGCTGCTCCGTCTATGGGAGAGCCCCGAAACCAGCCTTAGCAGCATCGTTATGGTTACACACTCGATTCAGGAGTCGGTGCTGCTGTCTGACCGGGTGGTGATGATGTCGCCCCGGCCCGCCGGAGTTACAGATATTATTCCGGTACCGCTGCCCTCGCCGCGGGAGGCGGGGATGGAAGAACTGCCGGAATTCCACTATACGGTCAAGGAATTGAGAAAGAGGGTGAAGCATTTATGACAGCCAAGCTTAAAGATAGCCTGTATCCGCTCGGATTCGGCCTGGGGTTTCTGGTGCTCTGGGAGCTGGCCGTTCGCCTCTTCTCCATTCCGGTATATTTGCTGCCGGCTCCCACAGCGGTCTTATCAGCGGTTGAAGCTTCGTTAGGCTCACATATGCTTGTTACGCTGATGGAATCTCTGGCCGGATTTATGCTCGCCAATATTCTGGGATTTGTTACAGCCGTTATCTTCGTGCATTCCAAACCGATCGAGAAGGGGGCTTTTCCGCTGGCGATTGCCCTCAAGACAACACCGCTTGTGGCTCTCGCTCCTCTGCTGGTGGTGTGGCTCGGTACCGGATATTCCTCCAAGGTAGTGGCCTCCACGCTGATCTGCTTTTTTCCGATCCTGGTGAACAGTGTCAAAGGACTTAAGGCGATTGAATATGAGGCCTGGGAGCTGTTTTCCACATATAAAGGGACGAAATGGGAAATTTTCTGGAAGCTGCGCCTGCCGACAAGTCTGCCGTATATTTTCTCAGCACTCAAAATCTCGACCTCCCTGGCGATCGTCGGAGCTATTGTCGGCGAATTCGTCGGCGCGAACAAGGGGCTTGGATATGTTGTTCTGGTCTCGTCCTATCATATGGATACTCCGGTGATGTTCTCGGCGATTATCGCTTCGGCGGCCTGCGGGCTGCTGCTGTTCTGGTGTATCGGACTGCTCGAGAAGAAAGTCATCTTTTGGACAAGGAGCGATGATCTGTGATGAAATGCTCAGTGATAAAAGTGCCTGCAGCGGCTCCGCATGATACGTCAGGCCTTAAAGCCTCTATCGAGGCAGGAATCATTGATCCGGCACATGTAGTTGCCGTGCTGGGCAAGACCGAGGGCAACGGCTGTGTTAACGATTTTACCCGGGGGTACGCGGTGATGGCCTTGAAGCAGTTTTTTGCTCCGCATTCCGCTGACGGCCAGGCGGCTGTGTCCTATATCATGTCAGGAGGCACGGAAGGCATCCTGAGTCCGCATTTCACTGTAATGAGCCGCAGCGGCTTGCCGGAGACTGCAGAGGCCGGGCTTGGGCTGAAATCACTCGCAATAGGCGTTTCCAGGACCAGAGATTTCCTGCCGGAGGAGCTGGGGCGTCTTAGCCAGGTCGATGCAGTGGCTGAAGCAGTGTCCCGTGCGGTGCATGATGCCGGTATTGCGTCTGCGGAGGATGTACATTTTGTACAGATTAAATGCCCTCTTCTGACTGCAGAACAAATCCATGAGGCCCATGGCAGAAAGGCTGAGCTTGTGACAGAGGATACCTATAAGTCGATGGGGTATTCCAGAGGCGCTTCGGCCCTTGGTGTGGCTGTAGCGCTTGGAGAAGTCGGCCGGGAGGGGCTGCGGGATGAGCAAATCTGCGTGAACTGGGAGCTTTACAGTACGGTTGCTTCGACGTCTGCCGGGAGTGAGCTTTCCTGCTGTGAAATCATTGTATTCGGCAATTCTTCCGCAGCGGAGGGCCCTTATTTCATTGACCATGATGTTATGAAGGACTCCATTGACGGAGCAGCGCTGCAGCGGATGATCGACCGGCATGCCGGAGATGAGCTGATTCAGGTGCTGGCCAAGGCGGAGGCTGACCCTTCGGGCTATGTGCGGGAACGGCGTCATACGATGCTGGATGATTCAGATATTAACCATACCCGTCATGCGCGTGCTGTTGTCGGCGGTGTTCTGGCTTATGTATGCGGAGATCCGATGATCTATGTATCCGGCGGCGGAGAGCATCAGGGACCGGCAGGCGGAGGACCGGTAGCGGCCATTTTCCGCAGAAATCAATAAATTCATCTTATGGAGGAATGACATATGCTTACACAGGAAACCGAGGTTCTGACGGCAGAGGAAATGACATGGGAGCTGATGCCTAACCATATCGAGCTGTATCACCGGGAGATTGTCTCGGCGGCGCAGGCGGATAAGCTGGGGATACGGATGAGCTCCATTTTATGGGAAAAGCTCGGTGTCGGCGGGCAGGTGGTTCCCCATTATCACGACGTGGTGGAGATTATTCATATTACCGTTGGCGAGGTTAAGCTGCTGAGCGGCGGCGAGTGGAGCAGCTACCGGGCCGGAGATACCTTTCATGTGCCGGCCGGCGTTGTCCATTCGGTAGCTAATGCCGGGGATTCACCGTCTGAGCAGATCAGCATTTTTCTGCCGGCAGAAGCGCAGGTGGCTCCGAACTCCTTTTTCGGCACAACCATTATTGAAGATATCTATTCCTCAAAGCTAAAGTAAAGGCGGCGGAGCTCCATGGCGAACAATGTAATCACAGGTCTGACCTGCAGCGACATTCTGTTGATTCCCGATCTCAAGGAGGCAGTAGTGCTTGCCGGAGCGGGCGGTTTGCACCGTTACATAAATCGCGTAAATGTGATGGAGGTCCCGGATGTAATTGATTGGGTCCGGCCGGGGGAATTTCTGATTACGAGCGGGTTCCCTTTCCGTGACCAGCCGGATTTGATATCAGACATGATTCCCCAGCTGAACCAGAAGGGCGTTTCCGCCCTGGGCATCAAGACCAAACGTTTTATTGATGAGGTTCCGCCCAGGGCGCTTGAGCTTGCCGACCAGCTGGATTTTCCGATTTTTGAGCTGCCCTCGTCCACATCATTCTCTGACGTAGTCAGGGATATCATGGAGCGGGTGCTGGTTCAGGAAGCCAGGGAGCTCTCCCAGCTCCAGAGCCGGTTTCAAAAGCTGTCGAAGCAGCTGCTGCACGGTGACGGCATCGAGGACTTTCTGCGCTCGCTGGACGGGATGCTGCACAATCCGATTGTGCTTCTGGATGATATGGACCATCTGTTCTGCTCTCCGCAGGCGGAGGAGCTCGGATTTCACCGCCAGTCGCAGGTCTGGATTCAGCTCAGGGATGAGGCTAGTCTGGGCATCTGTTTCATCACCCTTGGAGAGCGGCGGATCAGGGCTTATGTATCTGCAGTCAATGACAAGCAAATGAACCAGTGCCTGCTGATCTTGCTGGAATGGAACCAGGAGCTGACTATGGTGGATCAGCTGACTATAGACCGGGTAGGGGTTCTGGTCGGACTGGAAATGATCAATGCGAATGCCCGCAGAGAAGTCGAGCTGAAGTACGTAGACCAGTTTCTGCAGGATTGGATCAGCGGCAGGATTGTTGCCGGCGAGGATCTGAAGCTGAGAGCAGAGGCCTGCGGCTGTCCGCTGCCTGATCAGGCTATGACCGCAGCGGTGGTAGGCTGGCTGGACATGAAGCCTGAGGTGAAGCAGCTGCAGCAGGCGGTGAAGAGAATCAGGACAAGGGCGGATTTACAGCATGTGAAGATGACGATCATGGAAGGTGATCTGGCAGTTACGATAGCTGACAACGGGGACCGTCCGCTTACCGACACTCTGCAGCGCCTGCTTACGGAGCTGAGTGCGGTTTGTGCCAAAGATACGTTTGTTTTCTGCATTGGAGATAAGGTTAGCCGTCCTGATCAGATTCATTTGAGCTATGAGTCAGCCAGGAAGATTTATCATATCCGCGAGATTTGCGATTTCCGTGAACCATTCATAGATTATAGAAAGCTGGGTGTTTTCAGGCTGCTGTACCATTTGCCGGAGCTTGAAGAAATTCGCGATTACCGGGATCAGTATCTGATTCCCCTGCTGGATTACGACAACAAGCACAACGTATCCCTGCTGCAGACACTGACCCAGTACTTCAAGAACAGCCGCAATGTAAAAAAAACCTCAGCCGCATTATTCACTCACTATAATACCGTGACCTACAGGATTGAACGTGCCTGTGAGCTGCTGAACTTAAACTCGGATGACGGGGACGATATGCTTGAGCTTCAATTGGCACTCAAGCTGCATGAGATGAGGCCTTATGACAAGCAGCGGGCCCCGCAGAATAGGAGATGACAACATGGATATGGCCGAATTGCCGCTCAAGCTGTCAGCAGGATGGCTGCGGGACCAATACAGAAGCGGAGTGCTCACGCCGGAGGCGGTTATCCGTGAAATTATCCGGCGTTCGCAGCAGGATCAGGAGCTGAATATCTGGATTGAGCCGCCGGACTACGGGCGGATACAGCCCTATCTGGAGGCTATAAGCCATTTGGACAGGGAGAAGTATCCGCTCTGGGGAATTCCGTTTGCGGTCAAGGATAATATCGATGTGCAGGGCTTCCCTACAACAGCCGCTTGTCCGCAATTCAGCTATATACCGGACAGGCATTCCTCTGTGGTGGAGCGTTTGGTCGGTGCCGGGGCGATTCCTGTAGGCAAAAGCAATCTGGATCAGTTCGCCACCGGACTGGTCGGCACAAGAAGTCCGCATGGGGCTGTGCATAACGCGCTCAGACCGGAATATATCAGCGGCGGCTCCAGCTCCGGCTCGGCAGTTGCTGTTGCGCGCGGCCAGGCGGCCTTCTCGCTGGGCACGGATACTGCCGGCTCCGGGCGTGTACCGGCAGCGCTGAATGGCCTGGTAGGGTATAAGCCCAGCCTGGGAGCCTGGCCCACCCTGGGGGTGGTTCCGGCCTGCGCCAGCCTGGACTGTGTCACGGTGTTCGCGAACAGCCTGGAGGATACACTGCTGGTTGACCGGCAGGTGCGCGGCCTGGATGCCTCCGATCCCTGGTCCCGCAGCATCCCCCGGCAGGCGGACCGGCTTCCTGCCAGGCTGCTGTTACCGGCAGATCCGCTTGGCTTCTATGGCCCTCATGAGGAGGAATACCGGCTGGCCTGGCAGGCAGCAGGCGACTCGCTCAAAAAGCTTGGCATTCCGGTAGAATACGTGGATTGTACGATGTTCTTCGAAGCCGCGTCCATCCTGTACGATGGCCCCTGGGTAGCCGAGCGCTGGGCCGGTCTGGGTGAATTTGTGGAGAATAACCGTGCCTCCGTGCTTCCTGTAACAGAACAGATTTTATCGTCGGGAAAAGGGGCTCGGCATACAGCCTCCAGTCTGTTCCAGGCCATGCACCGGCTGCAGAGGTACAAGGCTAAAACCCGCGAGCTGCTGCAGGATGCGGTGCTGGTCATGCCCACCTGTGGAGGCACCTGGACCAGAGAGCAGGTGGAGCTGAATCCGGTCGGCACCAATTCGGATATGGGCCGCTACACCAATCATTGCAATCTGCTTGATCTGTCTGCGGTGGCCGTTCCTGCCGGAGATGCAGCGCAGGATTTGCCGTTCGGGATCACCTTGTTCGCACTCGCGGACAGCGAGCATTTGCTGGCGGGGACGGCAGGCCTTTTCCTTGGCCTTGGGGCTTCCGGGCTGAAGGATGCGGAGCTGGCTGGAGAGGTTGAAACAGCGGAAACGGCAGAATCCGGAGAAATAGCGAAGACTGCAGAAACAGCAGATACAGCGATAACAGCAGACACAGCATCAGCGGCTGCTGCTCAGCAATATGCGATAATTGCCGTCTGCGGTCTGCACATGCGGGGTTACCCGCTTGAGAAGCAGATGACGGCCCATGGCGCTTATTTCTGGCGGGAGACGAGAACGGCGCCATGCTATGACATGATCCGACTGCAGACTGTTCCTGCCAAACCGGGGCTGATTAAAAAAGCTCAGGGCGGAGCGTCCATTCAGCTCGAGCTATGGAAGATGCCGGTGCAATCGGTCGGTGCATTTGCAGCCTTGATTCCAGCGCCGCTTGGGCTTGGGAGAGTGGAGCTTGAGGACGGCTCTGAGGTTATGGGCTTCATCTGCGAGGGCTACGCCGAGACAGAAGCGGATAATATAACGGCCAGCGGCGGCTGGCGTTATGCCTGATGTTCATCCGGATACCGCCTGGATTGACAATAAATTGTGAATTGGCTATACTTTCTGTAATCTTATAGTTTGTATACGTTGAATGAGCGCAGTAGCAGCTTAGTCCCTGTCACAGAAAGCCGGGGGGTGATGGAACCCGGTACATACGAGGGCTGCGAAATACACTCTGGAGTATCTTGGGTAATGCCAAGCGGGAGCAAGCGAACGATAACTCGCTTATGAGTGGTATGGATCGGCTGATTTTAGGCTGTCCGTGCAATTTGGGTGGTAACACGGTTAATTCAATCGTCCCTGTGTCTGAATAGACAAGGGGCGATTTTTTGCGTTTGCCGGGCTGACGGCCTGTTTGCCGAATATACAGCTGTTAACGGTCCGCAGAACTTTACCACAACCCGGATGATGCTCATCCTCCAACGTATCTCACTAACCATACCTGATCACTGACAAAGGGGCTGTACATGTTGAATATTATTGATGAACTGGAATGGCGCGACGCCATTAATCAGCAGACGGATGCGGAAGGGCTGCGGGAATTAACGAATACTAAGGCGGTTTCGCTGTATTGCGGCGTAGACCCGACCGGAGACAGTATGCATATCGGGCATCTGATCCCGTTTATGGTGCTGAGACGCTTTCAGCTGGCCGGGCACCGTCCGGTGATTCTGATCGGCGGTGCTACCGGAACAATCGGTGATCCGAGCGGACGACAGAGCGAGCGCTCCCTGCAGACTCTGGAGCAGGTGCAGGAGAACGTGGATGCGCTGACTGCGCAGATGAAGAAGCTGTTTATCTCCGAGGATGACGCCAACCAGGTTCGTCTGGTTAACAACTACGACTGGACCAAGAATATCAATGTGATTGAATTTCTGCGCGACTTCGGCAAAAACTTCAGCATCAACACGATGCTATCCAAGGATGTAGTCTCCAGCAGGCTGGACAGCGGAATTTCGTTCACCGAGTTCTCGTACCAGATTCTGCAGTCGATCGACTACCTGCACCTGTACAAGCATGAGGATGTGCAGCTGCAGATCGGCGGCTCCGACCAATGGGGCAATATCACAAGCGGTCTGGACCTGATCCGTAAAAAAGAAGGCAACGAAGCCAAAGCGTTCGGCCTCACCATCCCGCTGATGCTTAAGGCTGACGGCACCAAGTTCGGCAAAACCGCCGGCGGCGCTGTGTGGCTCGATCCGAAGAAAACTACCCCTTATGAGTTCTACCAGTTCTGGGCGAACACGGATGACCGGGATGTAATCAAATACCTCAAGTATTTCACGTTCCTTAGCAAAGAGGAGATCGAAGCTCTTGCAGCCAAGGTTGAATCCGAGCCGCACAAACGGGAAGCGCAGAAGGCACTTGCAGAAGAAATGACCCGGTTCGTGCATGGTGAAGCGCTGCTGGAGCAGGCGAAGCGGATTACTGCCGCCCTGTTCAGCGGCGACATCCGCTCCCTGACCGCTGATGAGATTGAGGAAGGCTTCAAGGAAATGCCTACCTATACCGCCACTAACGAAACGAAGAATATCGTGGAATGGCTGGTTGACCTTGGCATTGAGCCGTCCAAGCGCCAGGCGCGTGAGGACATCACCAAGGGAGCTATTTCGATCAACGGCGAACGTGTCAATGAGCTGGAGGTTGATATTACCGCCGGGCACGCTATCGGCGGCAAGTTCATCATCGTCCGCAAGGGCAAGAAAAACTACAGCCTGGTAAAACTGGTTTAAGCTGCGGGCGGCGGATTAGAGGCGAAAATGCCCTGATCCGCCGCTTTTGTGTTTGAAGGGAAGTTATGAAGGAGATATTTTGAGTGTGATGCGGCGGATTGCACAAAAAGACTGAGATCCGGCAGATAAGGGGGAATATCCCACTAAGTGTGCCGTTGAAGGGCTGAACACCAGAAATGAAAGGGAAAAATCCCTTTGATTCGGCTGCAATCGGCTCAAACGCCGAAATGAAAGGGAAAAGTCCCTTTGAATCAGCTACAACTAGCCTAAACGCCGAAATGAAAGGGAAAAATCCCTTTGATTTAGCCGCAACTAGGCTAAACGCTGAAATGAAAGGGAAAACTCCCTTTCCTTTAATGAATGAAGGTAACTAGTCTTAAGGTTTCTGACGAGGGTGAGTTGGTTCAAGGTAACCGGTGGACGGTGTGATGTGGTTAAAGGGACTCACTAGTATGGGCATTACGTATATTACCTTAGTTTTCATTTACACATTGATAATAATTATCAATTGATCAATTGATTTACAGTGTACCATACACCCTGTTATTCACTGTTTTCTCTTGCAGGACGCCGTTTAGTCTTCCAGCTGCTCCAGCTCATCCTCCAGCCCGGCCAGCTTCTTCCGGATGGCGGCGGCAAGCTCCACATCGCCGGCTTCTTCAGCCTGCGCTAATGCGTCCTGAGCTAAGCTGATCTGATACTCCAGATAGGTGTAATCCGATGAAGCTCCGGTGCGGGCTGATCGTTGCGAATAGGTCATAATCTCATAGCTCCTTTTTTACATGGCAGGATCGTTTCTTGGCTGTTGCCATTAGTATGTCCATATTACTAGCTTCTCGGGATACGCTCAACCTGTGAACGTTCAAAAACTATCAGCAGCTGCTTAACCCTCTGCACCGGAAAGAACACCTGCAGCAGTCCAAGGCTCCCGGTAAGCTCCACTAACCGGTACATGAAACATGGCGTTTCTGTATAAACTGTGCGCTGATTATGATATATTTAACAGTAAGCTTTACGAAGTGACAGCAACAGACCTGAAAGGGAGTACTTCATGACACAATTTGTTTACAAGCAGATTATTGATGACCTCAAAATGAAAATTTTTGCCGGAGAATATCCGGATATGCGCCTGCCGGATGAACGGACGCTCAGTGAGACCTACCAGGTCAGCCGCAGCTCAATCAAACGGGCGCTCGCCAAAATGGAGAGTGTCGGCATTATTTTCAAAAAACGGGGCTCAGGCACCTTTATCAATCCCTTGTACATAAAAAATGAATCCATCTTCAATTATGAAGGCTCTAATCTGGGAGTTACCGACAATTTCCAGATGCACGGAACGAAACCCAAAGTCAAGGTGCTGAGTTTCGAGGTTATTCCTCCGACCAAAGAGCTGCAGCGGGATTTGTTCCTCGGGCCCCATGATTTTGTGTACAAAATCGTCCGGCTCCGGCTGTTCGACGATGAACCGTTCATGATTGAAACAGGCTACATCCCGATCAAGATTGTCCAGGATCTCAACCAGACGATTATTGAAGGCTCGATCTTTAATTATCTGGAGGATTCGCGCAATCTCGCTGTCACCAAATCATTCCTGTCTGTTTTTGCAGAGCCGTCAGAGCCTCATGACCAGGAGCTGCTGCACCTGTCACCGAATGAGCCTGTAAGTATCATGGAAGGGATTTTCTTCCTCGATAACGGCACTCCGCTTGAATTCTCACATATGAGATTCCACTACAAATATCTGAAGTTTAATACCTTTGTATCCGTCACGTAGGTGCAGGTCCGGGAAATGTCCCGGACTTCTTTTTTTGCGGGGAGAGAATGGGGGGAAACAGCGATAACTATAAGCAGTCCTCATAGGCACCAAACGCAGCTGTAAAAGTAACCGTCGTGCCTGTTTGGCCAGAGTCTGCGGAATCGATACGGATCTCTCCGTTCATCAGTTCTACAATCCGCTGGCAGATCGCCAGTCCCAGTCCGGTGCCTTCTGTCTGCCGGGTTTTACCGGAATCAGCCCGGTAGAAAGGAAGAAACAGCTGGCTGCACATCTCCGGAGGTATACCGATGCCGGTATCCTGAACCGTAAACTGCAGCCGGATTGTATCACTGGTAGCTGCAATAAGGAGTACTGTAACAGAAATTTTCCCCTCCTCTGTAAATTTAACGGCATTCCCCAATAAGTTAAGCAGAACCTGCCTGAGCCGCCCGTCATCCCCGACAAGGATTTCCGGAATATCAGGATCAACCGACAAGTCTACCTCCAGCTGTTTGTTCCGGATTGCTACAATGAGCAGATCCAGCGTCTCCGCAATGGATTCCCGCACACTGAATGCTTCAGACAGCAGCTGACCGAAACCGGACTCCAGCTTACTGTAATCCAGAATATCGTTCACGATCCGCAGCAGTGTCTTCCCGCTTCTCTGGATAGTGGCAACGTACTCCTTCTGCACATTCTCCAGCGGCGTTGCCGCCAGCAGTTCCGCCATGCCCAGCACACCGTTCATCGGCGTTCTGATCTCATGGTTCATCATGGCGATGAACTCATTTTTGGCCTGGTTGGCCATTTGCATAGCTTCCTTTTCGATTAGAAGATGCTTCTGCTCATTCAGCAGCTGTCTTTGTACAGACAGGGAGGGGAAAATAATTTCTTCTGCTGCTTGATGCTTATAAAGGGGCGATTTATAAAACTCGGTATCAGTCATGACATACTCATGCTCTCTGATAAGCCCGGTCTGCAGGGAAGCAGAAATCTCGTACGCATTATAGGCGCATACAGATACCATCCCGTATTCCCGCACAAAATCGGCTGTCTGCCGCTCGTAGGCCATCAGATTTTCCCGGATTGTGAGCTCATTGTGCTCCCCCCAGGTCAAGACATTGGCCCATGTGCGGAGGGAGTAGTCCTTCTGCTGGATTGCCGCGGTTATTTTCTCAAAATGAGACACGATGTGCTGGAAATTGAAATCTCCCCGGGAACCGTAATAATCAATGTTGTTGGCATAATGGAGATAGTGAAGCCTGTCGGCCAGACTGCTGCTGCCCAGCTTTTCCAGGATCGTCTCATAAACGCCGGCCTGCTCAATAAACAAAATGTGATGATTGTGCTCAATTGCCGTTGTGATATATGAAAGAGCATTATCAATATAACGATCATAATCCTCAAACAGATAGATGATGTGTCCGCCGTCTGTAACACTTGTTAAAGAATTTAACGTTATTGCCTGTCTGCTCATAATGGGGCTCCTCATTGCTGCAAGTTTATCTATTACTATAATTGAAAATAATATCTTCGTCACTTTTTCTTCAGCTGGCGGGGAAACATTACTATGAATCCTTTTATTTACTAATTATTGAATGTAAGAAACTGGCTAAATACATAGCGGAAGAGCGTTTTCCCAGACAATTACCTGCACATTTCATACTATGTTCAAAATTTCACAAAATTGGACCGTATCACTTGTCTAAAAGGTTGTATTTATTTTTTTCAGAGGTATGATGTACCTGTAGAGAAAAAAGAATGGTAATTATAAATACAATCATTTAGGGAGTGGAGAAAATGGGATTATCGACCATGAATGTGGATTACTCATCAAAAACGTATCTGGAGAAGCTGGATGCTTACTGGCGGGCAACGAATTATATTTCCGTAGGACAGTTGTATTTGAAGGACAATCCGTTGTTAAGAGAACCGCTGAAGGATGCTGATGTCAAAATCAAACCGATCGGGCACTGGGGAACGATTCCCGGCCAGAACTTCATTTATGCCCATCTCAACCGCGTTATCACCAAATATGATCTGAACATGTTCTATATAGAAGGACCGGGCCACGGCGGCCAGGTTATGGTGTCGAATTCCTATCTGGACGGCAGCTACACCGAAATTTACCCGGAAATCACCCAGGATATCCCCGGTCTCAAAAAGCTGTTCAAGCAGTTTTCGTTCCCTGGCGGCGTAGCCTCCCATGCTGCACCTGAAACTCCGGGATCCATCCATGAGGGCGGTGAGCTTGGTTATTCCCTGTCGCACGGCGCCGGCGCAATTCTTGATAATCCGGACCTGATCTCGGCAGTAGTCATCGGAGACGGCGAGGCTGAAACCGGACCGCTGGCCGCATCCTGGTTCTCCAACCGCTTCATCAACCCGGTTACTGACGGTGCTGTACTCCCGATTCTGCACCTGAACGGCTTCAAGATCAGCAACCCGACGATTCTCTCCCGCCAGTCACGGGAAGAAATCACAGCTTATTTCACCGGCATGGGCTGGGAGCCGTTCTTCGTGGAAGGTGAAGATCCGGAGCAGATGCACCCTGAAATGGCTAAGGTACTGGATACAATCGTGGAAAGAATTGCGGCGATCCAGAAAAATGCGCGTGAGAACAACGACCTTACCCGTCCGCTATGGCCAATGCTTGTCTTCCGTTCCCCTAAAGGCTGGACCGGACCTGCACAGTGGGATGGCGTACCGAACACAGGCTCCTTCCGGGCCCATCAGGTGCCGATCCCGGTTGACCAGAAGAATATGAAGCATGCACCGGCACTGCTGGACTGGATGCACAGCTACAGACCGGAAGAGCTGTTCGATGAAAACGGCCGTCTGTTTGCCGAAATTGCTGAAATTCTGCCTACCGGCAACAGACGAATGGGGATGAACCCTGTTACGAATGCCGGCAACCTGATCAAGGACCTGAATCTGCCTGATTTTGCGGACTATGCGCTGGACAATGCTGTTCCGGGCCAAGTGGTGGCACAGGATATGGCGGTTCTCGGTAAATACCTGAAAGAGGTTGTCCTGCGCAACGAGCCTAATCGCAACTTCCGGATCTTCGGGCCGGATGAAACGATGTCCAACCGTCTCGCACCGGTGTTTGAAGTTACCAAACGCCAGTGGCTGGATCAGGTTATTGAGCCGAACGATGAATTCCTGGCTTCCTATGGCCGTGTTATCGATTCCCAATTGTCGGAGCATCAGGCGGAAGGCTTGCTGGAAGGATATGTGCTGACCGGACGCCACGGCTTCTTCCATAGCTATGAAGCGTTCCTGCGTGTAGTGGATTCGATGATTACACAGCACTTCAAATGGCTGCGCAAGGCAACCGATCAGGGCTGGCGCGCTGACATCCCGTCACTGAATGTGGTGGCAACCTCGACTGTATTCCAGCAGGACCATAACGGCTACACTCATCAGGACCCGGGTCTGCTCGGCCACCTGGCTGACAAGAAACCGGAATTCATCCGTGAATATCTGCCGGCCGATGCGAACTCCCTGCTGGCTGTATTCGACACTGTGCTGAATGACCGCCAGAAGATCAACCTGATCGTTTCCTCCAAGCATCCGCGTCCGCAATGGTTCAGTGTGGCAGAGGCGCAGGAGCTGGTAGATAAAGGGCTGAAGATTATCGACTGGGCAAGCACAGACAAGGGCGGCGAGCCTGATGTGGTCTTTGCTTCCGCAGGTACAGAGCCGACCATTGAAAGCCTGGCGGCGATCTCCATCCTGAATGAGAAATTGCCTGAGCTGAAGATCCGTTATATCAACGTAGTGGACCTGCTGAAGCTGAGAAGCCAGAAGCTCGATCCGCGCGGCCTGTCCGACGAAGAGTTTGATCAATTTTTCACAAAAGACAAACCAGTGATCTTCGCGTTCCATGGCTATGAAGGCCTGATTAAAGACCTGTTCTTCGACCGTCACAATCACAATCTGCATGTGCACGGCTACCGCGAGAACGGTGACATCACCACTCCGTTTGACATGCGCGTGCTGAATCAGATGGACCGCTTCGACCTGACGAAGGAAGCTGTACTGAGCCTGCCTGAGTCGCCAGTGCATACTGCTATCGCAGCTGAGATGGATGCCATGGTTAAGAAGCACAATGCATTCATCCGCGAAGAAGGCATTGACCTGCCGGAGGTTGAAAGCTGGGTTTGGAAGGGTTTGAAATAAGTTTGGTAGATTGAATTTGAAGGCCTGCTCCCGTGTTGGGGGCAGGCTTTTTTTGCTCAAGGCAAAGATGGCAAAGGCAAGAAATACTTGGGCGGGTAAGCATATCATTTGCGTGGATTCACCTGCGTAAGCGAATGTGGCTGGTAGCCGGTGCAGTGTGCTGAATACAGAGTGCTGAATACAGAGTGCTGAATGCTGAGTGCTGAATGCTGCTAACGGACCGTACAGCCTTTATTTGGTTTGTGGAGAGCATTTTCACAATCTAACGGACCGTAATGCGCTTATTGCTCCAAATGGGCGATAATTTGGGCGAAATCCGGCGAATAAGCGCACTGGAGTCCGTTAGCCTGTCAAAGGTGAATATTCCGCATAGACAAGAGCGCTGGTGTCCGTTAGAGCATGGTGCAGGATGGATAATTATGTTTTTGGGGGATGAAGACTGGACGGTTTGCGATTCGGTCTTAAAAGTTAGACACACGTACAATTTCCGTAGCACTATATGCTGAGTAAGTTGTTAAAGGAAAATTTTTGCACCGCATTCCCGGTTAAAACGTAGTAGCAGTTATACGTGCATATGGGATTAATTTACTATAATACCAGCGTTGCAAAAGGAGGCTGTACATGAACCTGAGAAGATGGTTTGCCTTATTTAAGCAGCAGGTTATCTGCCTGACGGCTATTTTATTACTGCTGTCCGCAGGATTTCCTGCGTATGCGGCGGAAGGAGGGGCGGCGGCTAACGATGAAAGCCCTTCCGGAATCAGGCTGTCTGCACTTGAAGCCGTTATTGATTCTTACATAACTACTGCCCGTAAGGTAAATACTGCTGCAGTATCCGTTGCCGTCGTCAACAACGGAGGGACTATATTTAACAAAGGCTACGGCTTAGCCGATGTGGAGCACAATGTTGCTGCCGATACGGACACGGTCTTTGAATGGGGCTCCGTCACGAAGCTGCTGGTCTGGACGAGTGTGATGCAGCTGATGGAGCAGGGCAAGCTGGATTTGCAGACGGATATACGGGAATATCTGCCGGAGGGCTTTTTCCGGAAGCTGAAATACGATGAGCCGATTACACTGCTGAATCTGATGCATCATAATGCGGGCTGGCAGGACAGGTATACCGATTTGTTTTATATGGAGAAAGATGATGTACCCGATTTATATGAAGCGCTGCGTATCTATGAACCCCGGCAGGTGTATAAACCGGGTGCGGTAGTAGCTTACTCCAATTACGGTGCTGCCCTGGCAGGTTACATTGTTGAACTGCAGAGCGGAATGCCGTTTTATACATATGTTAAAGAGCATATTTTTGAGAGCTTGGGAATGAATGCTACTTCCCTTCACCCGACGCTGCAGGACAATTCTTTTGTTGCAGCTGCAAGAAGCAGGATTCAGGGATATACAGCTGAGCGGGAGCTGATCAAGAAGAATATTACACATATGGGGATATATCCGGCAGGCGGTGCTATCGGCACCACAGCAGATGCAGCGAAATTTATGGCTGCGCTTATACCGCCGGCAGGGAGCAGAAGTCCGCTTTTTCGGAGCAATGAAACCCTTAAGCAGATGCTGACGCCAAGTCTGATGTATGAAGGTACTGATGTGCCACGGATTGCCCACGGATTTTTTGTAAATGAGCATGCAGTCCGCACGCTGGAGCATGGCGGAAATACCTGGGCTTTTTCGAGCAATTTCGTATTCGACCCTGTTTCGGGGTTCGGGATGATCGTCATGGTTAACCAGCAAAATGAGGGCCAGTACTGCGCAGGGCTTGTTGACAGAGTTTTTGGTACTTACACACCAGCGGCTTACAGCGGCGAGCTGCCGGACAGCTCAGAGGTAGAAGGGACTTACATACGTGCACGCCGGGTCATTCACGGGTTCGGCAAAATGATTGAATATCTCAATCTGGCCTATATTGAACCTGTTAATACACGGGTATCCAGCTGGAATGGTGATCCTTACAATCAGTTTGCGCCTTATGCCTATAACAAGATTTACTCGTCGGGTATCGACTATTTTATAAGGGATGATCAGGGGAATATTATCAAGCTTTCAAATATGTATGGGGATTATTTGCCGCTTACCGGATTCTCTGCACAAAGCATCGGAATATCGCTCATTGTTCTGGGGATTGGTACAGTTATTACCCTATTTGCAATTATTTATGAATCTATTAGCTGGATCATACGACGTTTTAAGAGAATGCGCAAACCGGGGTCCGGGTTGAATAAGTATTACATGTGGCTTAATGCAGCCGGTCTAGTCTATCTCTTGAACAATACCCTTATGTTTTTCCGGGCTATGAATACCACAGCCTACACCGGAGTGTATATTCATTTTGCACTGAATATTGTCTATATTCTGCTGGCCGCAGGATATATTGTGCTGCTATTACTGAAGCTCCGGCGCTCGAACAGCAGAAGAATGAGGAAGGTATTGTACGTGCTGTCCGGCCTGTCGGCTGTATTGTTCAGTGCGCTGATTATCGGATGGGATTTATACTTTTAGTATAGTGCAGCGGATGCATAGTTCAGACAGCGGCTGGTTAAAATTAGGCTACAGCAGACCGCGCAGGGGAGATAGGGAAGCAGGGAAGCAGCCTGAAGGCGGCCGGAACATTTTAAAAATGATGGTTGACACCGTTTTCAGCTTGTGCTAAATTGTTTCCGAGGCTTGTTACCGGTAATGCGGGCAAAACCACAGTGGGAATGATTCTGTCATATCCATTGTTGTTTTGCCCTTTTTTGATTCCTCAAACACAGGTGGGTTTATCGTGATCATCAAACAAATTTTTAACAACAACATCGTTAGTACGCTTGATGACAAGAACCAGGAGCTGCTTATTCTCGGCCGGGGTATCGGTTTCCAGTTCAAGGCAGGCGACATTATTGACGAAGGGCGGATTGAAAAAATCTTCCGTCTGCAGGATTCCTCCATCTACGAGCGCTTCAAAGCGATTGTTACTGAGGTTCCGATAGAAATTTTGCAGGTGACGGATGATATCGTCAGTCTTGCCCGTATGCAGCTGAATAAGCAGATCAGTGACGGGATTTACGTATCCCTGTCGGATCATATTAACTTTGCCGTACAGCGGATGGTGCGGGATCAGATTGTCCGTAACCCGCTGTCGTGGGAGGTGCAGCACTTCTATAAGGCTGAGTACGATGTGGCCAAGGAAGCGCTGACGATTCTCAGGGAACGTCTGGGGATTGATTTTCCGAAAGATGAGATTTGCAATATCGCCCTGCATTTCATAAATGCTGAAGTCAATGATTCGATGAACGATGTGACGCATCTGATGCAGCTGCTGCAGGAGATTATGAACATCATCAAATATCATTTCAGTGTCGATCTGGATGAGGACAGCGTCAACTATTTCAGATTCATTACGCATCTCAAATATTTCTGCCAACGGGTGATTACCCATTCCAGTCATGATGACACAGAGGAATATCTGTACGAGGTTGTCCGCAAGAATTATCCGGAGACCTTCAAGTGCATCATCAAGATCGAAACGTTTATCCTCAAAAACTATGATTATGTTATGACGCATTCCGAGCAGCTCTACCTGACGCTGCATCTGGAGCGGCTGATGAAAAGTAAATAACCAAGGGCTTGTTACTGTTCAATCAGGCAAAACCCGGATGAGGCACGGTACCCGTATGAGCGGAGACTGTGTGTTCGTTCGGGTTTTTTAGTTGCCAAAAATAGGGGGAAGTAAGATGAAACATCAGGAAACGGCACAGCAAATCGTCCAGTCCGTGGGCGGTGCGGATAATGTCAGCTCGGTTTACCACTGTGTAACCCGGCTGCGTTTTGAGCTTAAAGACAACAGCAAGGCCGATCAGGCTGCGCTCAAAAAGCTGGATATGGTCATGGGCACCAACATCTCGGGCGAGCAGTTCCAGGTCATCATCGGCAACGATGTGCCGAAGGTCTACGATGAGATGGTAAAAGCTTACCCGGCGCTTAAGCAGAGCGGGGAAAGCAGCAAAAAAGAGGATGGAAAGAAACAGAACGTCATCCTGAAAATATTTGAAACCATCGCGGGCGTATTTGCGCCGATGCTCCCGGCTATTACGGCTGCCGGTATCCTCAAAGGGCTGCTGGCCCTGTTCGTAACCTTGGAATGGCTGACAACCGGAACGGATACGTACCGGATTCTCTCCGCCATCGGTGACGGTGTGTTCTACTTCCTGCCGCTCCTGATCGCCTTCAGCGCAGCCCGGAAATTCGGCAGTAACCCGTTTATTGCAGTTGGAGTAAGTGCGGCACTGATGTATCCGGACATGGGGGCGTTATTGTCGAGCGGTAATCCGGTTGCTTTTCTGAACATTCCGGTTACTGCCGTATCGTATGCTTCATCCGTTATTCCGATCCTGCTGGCCGTATGGCTGCTTTCTTATGTGGAAAAGACGGTGGACCGATTCATTACACCATCGCTTAAATTGCTGCTTGTTCCGCTGATTTCGCTGCTTATTATGGTTCCTGTAACGCTGATTGCGATCGGACCGCTGGGAACCTTTATCGGTGACGGCTTGTCCGGCGGCATCAACTGGCTGCTGAATGAAGGCGGACTGATCTCCGGTATCGTCCTCGGAGGTGCAATGGCCCTGATTATTATGACGGGTATGCACTACGCGCTGGTTCCGGTTATCATCAGCAATCTGGCAACGCTTGGCTTCGACAAATTCCTGCCGCTGACCTACATTTCCAATATGGGGCAGGCTGGCGCGACTCTGGGCGTATTCTTCCGGGCAAAAGATAAAAAGCTGAAATCCGTAGCGCTCTCCACCAGCTTCACCGCGCTTATGGGTGTTACCGAGCCAGCTATGTATGGTGTGAACATGAAATATAAAAAGCCGTTCATCGCGGCAATGATTGGGAGTAGCGCAGGGGGCGGCTTTGCGCTGGCTTTTGGTGCCAAGGCGTACGCACTGGCCGGTAACGGCGGTATTCCGGGTCTTCCGGGACTGGTCGGCCAGACGTTCTGGTACGCTTTTGGCGGAATGGTTATTGCCTTTGTAGTCGGCGCTGTCGTTACAGTGCTGCTGGGAATCCAGGAAGAGGCGGATGACGCTGCACAGATTTCCGGCAATATTGCGGCAAAACCTGCTAATGAAGCACCGCAGTCTGCCGCTCCGGCAGTGGTTGAACTAGAGGCGGCCACTGCATCTGCGGATGCTACGGCTTATGCTCCCATGAGCGGTAAGGCGATTCCTCTGAAAGAGGTCAACGATCCTACGTTTGGCGATGAGCTGATGGGCAAGGGCATTGCTTTTGTACCGGCAGTCGGTGAGCTGGTATCTCCGGTCAGTGGTACAGTAATGAACGTATTCAAAACCAAACATGCCTTGGTGATCCGTGATGCGAACGGCATGGAGCTGCTGATTCACGTCGGCATCAACACCGTTAAGCTGCGCGGCCAGTTCTTCGAAGCGCATGTACAGACCGGTGATCAGGTGCAGGCCGGCGACAAGCTGCTGACCTTCGATCTGGAGCAGATTGCGCAGAACTATGATATTACGACCGCAATGGTTGTTACGAACACAGCTGATTACAAGCAGATTCTTCCGATCAAGCTGGGACCGGTTGGCTTTGGTGAGCCGGTGTTGCGGGCGGAGCTGTAGGGTGATTAGTGCGATTGGATTAGATTAGACGGTTTGACCTGCGGCTGCGCAGGGGAGTTCCATTTCCCGGGCAATTGCCCTTTGGTTTTATATACCAGGAGATGGATTTGCAGGCGCAGCAGATCCAGAGCACTTTTTACAAAAAAATATTATATAGATTGAACTTGAAAACTTGAATTAAGGGAAAAGTGGCGGAAGGAATTTTGGAACTGTAGGAGCGGAGCGTCCTCCTGAAAGCTTTTCGTAGAAAAGCTAGCTCCGGAAGCATAAGCTGTCTGCGGATTTCCACCGCGAACAGCGGTATCAAATCAAGAAATCTGCAGACAACAGCGGCCGGAGGTCCAAACATTCTCTGGAGTCACGGCCAACCCCAAAACGGAAAATTCACCAGTTATATCTATATAGTAGCAGTTAAATCCAAACATAACAGTAGCCGGAAGTCCAAATATTCATGGAGTCACGGCCAATCCCAAAATTTACACTTTATAGTTCAATCTATATAAAAACCAAGGAGATGAGCACATTGAGCATACAGCAGGGGTTTCCGGAAGGTTTTCTGTGGGGCGGCGCGATCGCGGCCAATCAGGCGGAGGGTGCTTTTGATGCCGACGGCAAAGGGCTGTCCACCGCGGATATGGTGCCTTATTTTAAGAAAAAGGATTATACCAATCTGAAAGAACTAATGCATGTCACCAGTGAATCCATTCAGCGCGCGATGCAGCACACTACGGCTGAAGGATATCCGAAGCGATACGGGATTGATTTTTACCACCGTTATAAGGAAGATATCGCTCTGTTCGGCGAGCTGGGCTTCAAGGTGTTCCGGATGTCGATTAACTGGGCGCGGATTTTCCCGAATGGGGATGATGCTGAGCCGAACGAAAAAGGGCTGCGGTTCTATGACGATATGTTCGACGAAATGCACAAGTACGGGATTGAGCCGCTGGTTACCATATCCCACTATGAAATGCCGATGTCGCTGGTGCTGAACTATGGCGGCTGGAGAAACCGCAAGGTGATCGCTTTTTATGAAAAGTATGCAGAAACTGTGATGACCCGGTACAAGGATAAGGTTAAGTATTGGCTTACCTTTAATGAGATCAACACGACCGTCATTGAACCGTTCACCGGCGGCGGTGTGGTTGAAGATACAGTCGATAATATCCGTGAAGCGTCTTACCAGGCGCTGCATCACCAGTTTGTGGCCAGCAGTCTGGCAACGAAAAAAGGCCGCGAGATCAATCCGGACTTCCGCATCGGCTGCATGCTGGCGCGCATGATTCACTATCCGGCGACCAGCAGTCCCGAAGACGTGTTGCAGGCACAGGTAGACAACCAGCTCAATCTGCTGCATACCGATGTGCAGGCGCGGGGCAGTTATCCTCCGTTTGTGAAGCGTTATTTTGCTGAAAATAACATTAATCTGGTTGTAGAGCCGGGAGACGAGCAGCTGCTGCGTGAGCACACTGTAGACTTTATCTCCTTCAGCTACTATACCTCGTTAATCTCTACAGTTGATCCGGAGAAATACGGCGTTACCGGCGGCAACCTGTTCAGTACGGTGAAGAATCCGAATCTGCAGGTAACCGAGTGGGGCTGGCAGCTTGATCCAATCGGACTGCGTATCGTGCTCAAAGAACTGTACGACCGTTACCGACTTCCGTTGTTCGTGGTGGAGAACGGTCTCGGGGCAAAAGATAAGGTGGAAGAAGACGGTTCAATCAACGATGATTACCGGATCGATTATCTGCGCAAGCACATTACTCAGGTGAAGGAAGCTGTTCTGGACGGCGTTGATGTGATGGGCTACACCAGTTGGGGGGCGATTGATATTATCAGCGCCTCGACCTCTGAAATGTCCAAGCGTTACGGTGTGATCTACGTGGATCAGGACGATGAGGGCAATGGCACGCTGAACCGGTTCAAAAAGAAAAGCTTTTTCTGGTACCAGAAGGCGATTGCCTCGAATGGTGCGGATCTGGACTAATAGCGGGGGGATGTGGGGCGGGAGCTTCGCTGCAGCATAGCTGTTCTAGTGCTGTGTAGAGCGATTAAGAGCTATTGATGAACTGTTGAAGAGCGTTGATAGAGCTATTGATTTATTGAGTTATTGAATGAGCTCTTAACAGCCTTGGCAGAGGCATCGCTTAGCCGGTTGTTTTGGCATTACCCTATTTAAAGTAGAAGGCCTTTTAACTGCAGTTTGTACAATTAAAAATGGTAACTTCCTGCCATCGCGCCATATAAGTGTATTCTGTGCAGCTATATCTGCCCGAATCGGCCGAAAGTGGGGTTATGCGGACATTTTAATTGTATGGAATGCACTTATATGTGTTTTCCATGCCAAAAGGGCTGTTGTAGTTGTATAAAGTGCAGCTATGTAGACTAATTGGTTGGCGGGAGTGATCTACAGGATATGCCTGAGCAAGCTAAGTGAAAATCGCCATCTATTTCTGCTCCAATTCCCCTGAATGAGGTTGTTAGTTGGAAAAACGGCACTTAGTTCGACTGTATCTACGCTAAAGTGGCTTAATGGGCGGAAATAGATGCTGTTTCTCTGGAATTAAGTGGCGAAAATCCAACTAGATTTCGGGGAGCCATAACTGCGTGAGTAAGCGAGTGGGTGGAAGTTAAGTGTGCGGGCAGACGTATGCTCATGAATGGGAAAGTTGAGTAACTAAGTGCTTATGGTAGGGCTAAATGGCCTACGCAGCTTGCCAATTAGCGGAATCAACCCTTAAACATTACTTACAACATTTAAAAAAGCAGTATGCAGCGGAATAAATCCGGCTGCATACTGCTTTTTTGCGATTTAACGGGTGTGGCAGGGTTATGGAGCCAACTGAGCGCGTCGAGCACGTACGACCAAGTATGTGAGACATAGGTGGGACGAGTGTGTGACGGCAAGCATGTGCGATCAAACAGGAGCACCCGTTCATGTACGGCCAACGCGCACATCCCCATTCCTGTGTGCCGGATTACATGCACCGGGTTTATTGCAGTATTCCCCGCTTCCGAATGATTCGCGGTGCACCGCCGCGCCCTTATTCCTCCAGCGCGATGAGCCGGTATTCATACGGCCCGAGCGTCAGCGGGCCGGCCGGCACAGCCCGGCCCGCCAGAGCATCCTGCCCGCTGCGCGGCAGGGTAACCCTGCCCCCGAGACCGTCCATGTTCACGACGGTCCACAGCTCGCCGCTGCTGCCGCGCCGCGGGCACACTACCGTGCCCGCGGTGACATCGCTGCGCAGCGTCACCCCGGCCCGGCCGGCGTAATGCCCGATCAGCGCGCGCAGCAGCTGATCGCCGTCCCCGCCGGCCGGCAAAGAGCCGAGCATGACGATGGCCCCCCGGCCATACTGCTGCTCGGTCGCAAAAGCCAGGCCCGGCGTCCGGCCCTCCGTGATCTCGCCGATCACGGAAGCCCCGCCGGGCAGCGGCTCAAACACCGCGCTCCATAAGGACAGCGGCGCGGACAGGCCAAAGGCCTTCCCGATGCTGCCGGTTCCCTCCATCGGGTAGACGTATTTGGTATGCACGCCTGCATACCGTTCCAGCTCACCCAGGGCCGCATCGGTATGCAGGGTGTGCTCGGCTGTGCGGCCCCCGCTTAGCGGGCCGGCGATCCAGATGCCGCCGGCTTCGGCGAACGCCAAGGCTTTTCCCACAAACTCCGGCGACAAATAATGCACAAAAGGAGTGAACAGCAGCTTATAGCCGCTGAGGCTGCCGCCTTCGGGAACCAGATCGCGATGGATGCCCATGTCCACAATCCGCTTATAGAAATCGCTCAGCAGAGAGCGGTAATTCAATTTCCGGTGCGGCTCTGTCGCAAGGAAAGCCTTTGTGCGGTCCGAATAGGTTACCGCAACCTCTGCCTGCACCGGCCGGGTCGCCAGCATATGCGGCTCGATGGCCAGCCGGGCCCGCGAAGCGGCCCGCACATTATCGAAGCCGAGCGCAGGTTCGCCCCAGGCACTGAGGATGGAGCTATGGGTCTGCTCGCTGCCTGAGCGCTGCTGCCGCCACAGCCAGTAGCAAAAAGCGCCTGCGCCCAGCGCATAGGCAGATACGGCTTCTGCAATGAGATAGCCGTCCGGATGCGGCTGTCCGTAGCTCGTAAGAGACCCGGCGTATGCCGGGCTTGTCTCAAGCAGCCAGAAATCCCGGCCGGGCTTGAAATTGCGCCACAGATCACAGTTCAGCAGATAGGCGTGCCGGTTGGCCTGGGAGGCATAGGTGTCATATGACGCGAAATCCAGCTCCCGGTATAGCTGCTCATTATCCAGATGAAAAGCAACGCTGCTGTTATGAGTGATTGGAACATCCGAATACCCGCGGAGAATGCCTGCCTGCTCTGCCGCAAATTCAGCGATTTTTTCCATCTGGAACAGCCGGTACATCGTAACGAGTGAGGAGTTATGCAGGAAGGGGGTTGCCACCGGCTGCGGCACCTGATCAAATGCCTGATAGGTATGGCTCCAGACGGCTGTTCCCCAAGCCTCATTCAGCCGGGCAATACTCCCGTAGCGCTGCTCCAGCCACTTATGCCACAGCACCTTACAGGTATCGCACACGCATTCCGCCACATGGGCTTTGAATTCGTTGTCGAGCTGCCAGGCCACAAGACCGGGCAGCCGGCCCAGCTCCCGGGCCAGATGTCCGGCTATGATGGCGGCCCGCTGCCGGAAATAAGGGTTGTTCGTGCAGATATGCTGCCGCGACCCGTGGTTCATAACGGCCCCGTCCGCCCGGACGAACAGCCGCTCGGGATGTCCGTGTGTCAGCCATATAGGCGGCGTTGCAGTGGGAGTACACATAATGGTATCAATGCCGTGATCATGCAGCTGGCGGATATGACCGGCAAACGGGCGGACATCGATAACATCCTCCTCCGGCTCCAGCTCTGACCAGATGAACTCGCCCATGCGGACCAGATTGATTCCGGTTTCCTTCATGAGCTGAAGATCGGCTTGCCGTTCAGCCTCCCCCCACAGCTCGGGGTACCATGCGGCGCCGTAATACAATTTATGCTTCACTAAGCATACCTCCAGGAGATTATAATGAGGGAATTGATCTTCCGGCATCATAGATGCTGCCTGCCAGGCCGGCAATAGTAAAGTTTTGCCCGCTTTGCACTTTTTTGAAGCGGATTGTACCGGTGCTGATGCAGGGCAGTCCAAAAAGTCTGATTGCCGGAAAAATCTGCCGCCGACATAATGGGAACCGTAGCCCCCTGAAGGCAAGCCGGGGCTGCATATTCAATCGGAGGTGAATGTAATGAAGCAAGGAGCGGCAATCGGAACAGCTGAAATACATGCTGCTTCAAATTACCGCAGCAGACGGGAGGTCTTCTTTAGACGCCTGAAGCGTGACAAATGGCTCTATATCCTGCTGACCCCGGGACTCCTGTATTTTCTGCTGTTTAAATACGTGCCAATGTGGGGAGTACTGCTCGCTTTCAAAGATTTTCAGCCTTTCCTGGGCTTCTGGAAAAGCGAATGGGTGGGTTTGGAACATTTCCGCACGTTTTTCCAGAATCCGGATTTCTTCATGCTGCTGCGCAACACCCTAGTATTGTCTCTGCTTAATCTGGTGTTCTTTTTTCCGGCACCGATTATACTGGCGCTGCTGCTGAATGAAATCAGGTTGTCCTTCTATAAGCGGACAATCCAGACGCTGATCTATGTGCCCCATTTCATTTCGATGGTTATTGTGGCGAGTATCTCCTATGTATTCCTGACAACTCAAGGCGGGGCAGTCAATGAATTCCTGTACACAGTTACAGGAAGCAAAATCGACTTTCTGGCTGATCCGAACTGGTTCAGGCCGCTGATTATCCTGCAGACGATCTGGAAGGAATGCGGCTGGGGCACCATCATTTTCCTCGCTGCGCTGGCCGGCGTTGATGTGGAGCAATATGAAGCTGCAGTAATGGACGGGGCGAGCCGCTGGCGGCAGATCTGGCATATCACATTGCCGGCAATCCGCAGCACTATTGTCATTCTGCTGATTCTGCGGATGGGTACCATTCTGGACAACGGCTTTGAGCAGATTTATCTGATGATGAATGCGCTTAACCGTGAAGTGGCCGAGGTATTCGACACGTATGTGTACGCACTCGGGATTACCCAGGGGGCATTCAGCTACAGTACGGCGGTCGGGCTGTTCAAGTCGGTCATCGGCGTTGTGCTGGTACTCGGCACCAACTGGCTCGCCAAGAAGTTCGGCGAATCAGGACTTTATTAGAAGGAGGCTGCGTGCGTGGTTAAGAAGCAATATCGAAGCGCCGGAGAGGTTACTTTTGACGTATTCAACTATTTAATACTTGGAATTATCGGAATCGCGGCCATCCTGCCGTTCCTGTTTGTAGTCGCCGGTTCGTTCGCGACGGAAGCGGAAATTACAAAGCGTGCGGTCTTCCTGATTCCGACAACAATCTCTTTTGACGCTTACAAATTCATCTTTTCTACAGATACGATTGTCCGAAGCATCGGGGTGTCGTTATATATAACGGTGATCGGAACCCTAGTGAATTTGTTCTTTACAGTCACCATGGCGTACCCGATGGCCAAACGGTACCTGATGGGCCGCAATCTGTTCCTTAATCTCGTTATTTTCACCATGCTGTTCGGGGGCGGCATGATTCCCACTTATCTGGTAATCCGTGACCTCCACCTGCTGGATACCCTGAATGCCTTGATTCTGCCTGGGGCAATCAGCGCCTTCAATCTGATTATCGTTAAAAACTTCTTCCAGGAGATTCCGGTCGAAATGGAGGAGGCGGCGCGGATTGACGGCTGCAGCGAGCTGGGTCTGCTATGGAAAATCGTACTGCCGCTCTCGAAGCCGGTGCTTGCGACCTTTACTCTTTTTTATGCCGTCGGACACTGGAACAACTTCTTCTCTGCGCTGTTATATATCAATGATCCGTCCAAGTGGCCGCTGCAGGTCATGCTGCGCCAGATCGTTATGCTGTCCCAGTCGGCAGCCGGCGATCTCAGCTCCATGGACCCGAATTTTGTACAGCCGCCGGAGCAGTCGATCAAAATGGCAGTTATCGTGGTCGGTACACTTCCGATTATGTGCGTCTATCCGTTTCTGCAAAAACACTTCGCCAAAGGGGTGATGCTCGGTTCGGTTAAAGGCTAAAAAGGTAAACATGTTATGCTAACAAATAAAGGGAGGCCAATCATGAAAAATCAAAGTTCAAAAGGAAAGAGTTCCATTAAATTCAAAAAGCGGTTGTTTACACTACTGTCAACAATTATGATTGTAAGTGTGATGTCAGGCTGCGGAAGCAACGGCGGAAACAATAATGCAGCAGGAACAAACGGGGCTGCAGGCAGTGAAGGAACAGCCAAGCCTGAAACAACAACGGGAGCAGAAGCAGAGAAACCGCTGGATCTGACGCTGATGCTGCCGATTTTTAAAACGAATTATCCGAAGGATGACAGCCCGGTTGCGGCCAAGCTGGAGGAGCTGACGGGTACGAACATCCATTTTGAATGGGTGCCAAATGCTTCGTATACCGATAAATTTAACATTACGCTTGCTTCAGGCAAGCTCCCCGATATTATTTATGTAGGCGATGTCAAGGCTTCAAGCTTTGTAAATGCAGCAAGATCGGGCGCTTTCTGGGAAGTTGGACCTTACCTCAAGGATTATCCTAACCTGAGCAAGGCCGACCCGGTTATTTTGAACAACTCGGCCATTGACGGCAAAAACTACGGGATTTACAGAGGCCGGGCGCTGGGCCGCAACGGTGTCGTATTCCGCAAAGACTGGCTGGAGAAGCTGGGGCTTGCGAATCCGCAGACCGTGGATGAATTCTACAATATGCTGAAAGCGTTTAAAGAGCAGGATCCGGACGGCAACGGCAAGGATGACACCTACGGCATGGTAATGGTGAAGTGGACAGGCGGCTGGGCCAGCGGCTTCGATACGATCAAGCTGTGGTTCGGTTCCCCGAACAGATGGGGTGTGCAGGATGGCAAGCTCGTTCCTGAGCATGAATATCCTGAATATTTGGAAGCGCTTGAATTTATGAAAAAGCTGTACGACGAGAAGCTGATTAACTCCGACTTCGCGGTTATGGACAGCTCCAAATGGAATGATCCGGTTGTGAACAACCAGGCCGGCGTTATTGTCGATGTAGTGGACACTGCGGCCCGTATTGACGACAAGATCCATGCTGCACTCCAAAAAGAAGGCAAAGACGAGCCTGACCGTCACTACATGGATGTCATGGGCGGCGTTACAGGGGCGGACGGACAGCTCCATACACTCCCTACCTCCGGATTCTCCGGTATGCTGGCTATTCCGAAATCCTCCGTCAAAACAGAGGATGAGCTGAAGCGTGTACTGGCCTTCCTGGATCAGGTGAACGACGGAGATCTGCAGACGCTGCTGGGATACGGGCTTGAGGGTGTCCATTACAACCTGGTAGATGGATTCGTTGAACGTTCAGCTGACACCGTCCTGCTCGAATCCGAAGTGGAAGGGCTTAACCAGATGATCCCTTATATTCCTGACGAGAATGCAAAGGACGCGAAGCAGATTAAACAGACCCCGCTGCGGGATAAACAAACCAAGGTGCAGGAAGAAAATAAAGCAACCATTGTTGTCAATCCGGCTGAAGCGCTGATCTCTACCGTATATACGCAAAAAGGCTCACAGCTTGATAATGTCATCAACGATGCGCGCATCAAGTATATTGTCGGACAAATTGACGAGGCCGGCCTGAAGGCAGCCTTTGATGTATGGCGGAAGACGGGCGGGGACGATCTGGTAAAAGAAATGAACGAATTGTACGCAAAGACGGCTAAATAGCGTCCGGCCGCGCTCCATGCACCGGCTGGAAGTAGCCTCATTAACGCCGCAAGGCTGCAATGCCAAACTATGAATTCGGCTGGTGAATACACATGGAGAATACAACAACAGCAGTGAAACGCAAAGGCTACAAACGGATATGGGCGGGCCGTACAGGCCGGTATTACCGCAATAATCTGATTATTGTGCTGATCGTCTCGTCCATTCCCGGCCTGATTATAGGATTGCTTGTGTATTGGATGGCTGGCGGAAGCCTGGAGGAGGAGCTGCTCGAAATGCATAACCGGCAGATCGAGCAGCGTGCCGCCAATATTGATGACCAGCTGTCCAATCTGGAGCTGATGCTGGCCCACTGGGCTTTTGATCCGAAATTCGACTACAGCCTGAAGAATATGGACTTTACCATGAACCACGAGCGGGCCTGGGATATCACCAAGACGCTGGTGGTCATGCAGGGCTCCAATTCCATGGCACGGCAGGTGGAGCTCTATCTGTCCGGAGACCGTCCCGTGCTGTTTAACACAGAGTACGGTACGGTTACTTCCAGCGAAGCTGCCGTTTACGAAAAGCTGATGAAGACCGAGCAAAGCACCTACTGGACGGAGCCGGCTTTTGATACGGCCAAGCCTCAGCAAAAAGAGCTGACTCTTGTGCATCATATTCCCGGCGGCAGCCTTGAGCCGTTCGGGGTATTGCTGCTGCGGATGGATACGCAGAGGGTCTCGGATATGCTGCGGACCATGACCCCGTATAACAGCGGAGAGGTGTATATGCTGCAAAAATCAGGGGGCCTGTTCATCTCCGGGAGCGGTACTGGCGGTGCCGCCGCGCCATTTGTCAACTCGCTGCAGGCGGCTATTGAAGCAAGGGGCAGCGGAAACAGCACATCATTCCTGTATGACTGGGACGGGGTCACCTATGCGGTGACTTACGGCGATTTTTCCCGGATTGCCAGTGAATGGATGTATGTATCGGCTTCGCCTATTTCCAGTATAACCTCTCCCGTGGTGGAGCTTTCCCGGACCATTATTATGGTCAGCCTGAGCGCTCTGCTGCTCGCAGCTGTCCTGTCGTGGATCGCTTCCCGCAAAATCTATTCCCCCTTCCGCCGCCTGCTGCAGACGCTGCTCCCTGAGCATGATGTCTGTGAAGGCCGGGAGGATGAGATGACGCTGATCGAGCGGCACTGGCAGAATCTGCACGGTCAGCAGAATGCCCTGCAATATACCCTGTCGGAGCAGCTGCCGCATGTGCAGCGCAGCTTTCTCCACCAGCTGTTCCAAGGCTACTTATATGGATTTTCTGAGCAGGAGCTGCAGAGCCGGATGAAGCAATATAAATGGGATGTGGAGAACTGCGTCTTTGTGGTGCTGTACATTCAGCTTACCGGCATATCCAGCCTGGAGGGCAAGTTCCGCAGCGGCGACGAGAGTCTGGTGTCCTTTGCGGCGGTGAACATTATCGGGGAACTGGCGGCTGAGCGTTTCGAGCGCGCCGAGACCGTTAATCTGCACAATCTTACAGCAGGCATTCTGCTGATTGGACCGGGAGGCGCTCCGGAGACGGCAAGGGTGCAGGCGTTCGGGGAAGAGCTGGCGGCCACGATCAACCGGATGCTTAAGCTGCAGGCTACCGTAGCCTACAGTGCGCCGATCGACAGCATCTCCGCGATTCCCCGGTCCTTTGAAGCAGCCAAGCAGGCAGCCAGCCACCGCAGATACGGGGGCGGCAACCAGGTGGTCAGCCTGGAGCAACTGGAGCGGGAAGGAGAGGGCACCCATATGCCGCAGTATTCGTTCACTCTGGAACGCGGACTGATTCAGGCGCTGCGCACCGGCGAGGCGGAGGAGGCAGACCGGCTGCTGGAGGAATTCCTCGCCACGCTGTCCGCTGACGGCGCCAAGGTCATTGATGTGCAGCAGGGCATGCTGCATCTGCTCGGTGCAGTACAGCATGCGGTGCTGGAAGCAGGGATTGCGCCGAACCAGCTGTTCAAAGGCAGGAACCTTTATGCCGGCCTGTCACAGATCCATGAGCCGGGCATGATCCTGCCCTGGTTCCGCAATCACGTGGTCTCGCCTTTCCTGAAGGAGCTGTCCGAGCGTTCCGACGCCGGAATCCGGCGGACGATTGACCAGGCTATGCTGTACATTCAGGAGCATTATATGGACAATATCTCACTGGACAGCTGTGCGGATTATACGGGCACCAGCCCGTTCCTGCTCAGCAAATCCTTCAAGCGGGTTACCGGGCAGAATTTTATCGATTATTTAACCGGGATCAGAATTGAAAAAGCGAAGGAGCTGCTGCGCGACACAGATCTCAAAATGAACGATGTTGCGCTGCAGGTCGGCTATCAGCAGAGCTATTTTAACCGGATATTCAAAAAACAGGAGGACATCACACCGACACGCTACCGTGAGCTTAGCCGGCATGAAGGGGAGAAGGATGCGGGAACCCGGTAAGGGCGGGCATGGGATGCCGGAACGTGCCTGAAGGCCGCCTTCCTGCGCCCGTACCGCCCGCTGTGTGATGCGCCCAAAAGGAGATGACAGCTTTGTCCTCAGCCTTGCCGATCCGATTACACTGGCTGAATAAACCTGCAGCGGCTGCAGGAGTTACGTGGGGAGTTCCCTGGATCAAAGGAGAGCTGAACCGCGAAGGGCTCTCTGCTCTATATCTTGACGGACAAGGGGACAATTCCCGTCTGCCGCTGCAAAGCCGTCCGGCCGCTTATTGGCCGGACGGCAGCATTAAATGGTCACTCCATTCCGCGGTCTGCCCGGAGGGCAGTACGGAAGGGTACGTGCTGGAGCGGGGGGCGGAGCCGCAGGAGGTCCAGTACGCAGCAAAGGTATCTGTTCAGGATACAGAGGCTGCCTTCGTCGTGGACACTGGATCGATTGTATGTACCGTGGAAAAACGCGGTGCGGAGCTGGTGTCGCGGATCATCCGCAGGAGGCTGGAACGGGATAGCAGCCCGGCAGGGAAGGGAAATCCGGAAAGCAATTACGGATATTCCGGATGTTTAAAGGATTCTAATGTGAAAGCAGAGCATCTGGTATGCAGCGGAAGCGAGCTGGTCTGTGTGAGGGAGCAGCGGGATAGGCTCAGCGGTGCCCTTACCCTGCGGCAGGAGCGGTTCACCGGCGAAACCGGACAGGCTGTGCTGGAGGAATCAGGGCCGCTGCGCGCCGTTATCCGCCTGGAGGGACGGCACCGCAGCCGCAGCGGAGTCGGGGAATGGATTCCCTATACGCTGCGGCTGTATTTCTATGCCGGACTTGAGACGATCCGGCTGGTGCATACCTTCCATTACGACGGCAATCCGCACCAGGACTTCATCAAGGGGCTGGGCATCCTGTTCAAGGTGCCGCTCAACGGCCCGCTGTACAACCGCCATATCCGGTTCGCGGGCAGCGAAGGCAGCTTCAGTGAATCGCCCAAGACGCTCCATACCCGCAGAACCAAAGGCAAATATGCGGAGCTGTTCGCGGCCCAGCTGGAAGGCCGCAGACTGCAGTTTGACCCGGAGGAGGATGCTTATTTCACCGGGCTGCTGCGGGATTCGGCAGTGTGGGACAGCTTCCGTCTCGTTCAGGATTCCTCCGAGCATTATGCAGTTCATAAGCGTACCGGACCGGACTGTGTCTGGATCAAGGGAGCGGAAGGGCGGCGTGCCGGAGGGCTTGGCTATGTCGGCTCAGAGTGCGGCGGGCTGGCCGCCGGAGTGAAGGACTTCTGGCGGAAGTGCCCATCCGGCCTTGAGCTCAGCGGCCTTTCCGGTAATGAGGCTGCGCTGACCGTCTGGTTCTGGTCGCCGGAGGTACCGGTCATGGATCTGCGCCACTATGATACAAAGACGCATGTGGAGTCCTCGTATGAAGGTGCCGAGGAGCTGCGGGCTACCCCGTACGGTATTGCCAACACCAGTGAGCTGACCCTGTGGTGCACTTCGGGAACACCGGATTCGGCCGCTCTGCAGCGGATGCAGCAGATGTCGGATCAACCGCCGCTCCTCGTCTGTGAACCGGAGTATTATCACCGCAGCCGGGCGTTTGGCCTATGGAGCCTGCCCGACAGGAGTACACCGGCCAAGGCTTATCTGGAGGAGCGGCTGGACGGGATCATTTCCTTCTACCAGGCAGAGGTAGAGCAGCGCAAATGGTATGGCCTGTGGGATTACGGCGACTTCATGCACAGCTATGATCCGGTGCGCCATGTCTGGAACTATGACCTCGGCGGCTGCGCCTGGCAGAATGCGGAGCTGGTGCCGAATATGTGGCTGTGGGTGAGCTTTTTGCGGACCGGGCGCGCTGACATTTTCCGTATGGCCGAGGCGATGACACGGCATACGAGCGAGGTGGATGTGTACCATTTCGGGGAGTATGCAGGCCTCGGCTCGCGGCATAATGTTGTGCACTGGGGCTGCGGCTGCAAGGAAGCGCGGATTGCGATGGCCGGATTGCACCGGTATTACTATTATCTTACCGGCGATGAGCGGACCGGCGACATCATGGACAGTGTAAAGGATGCCGATTATACGACCGTTACGCTGGACCCGATGCGGGCTTATTTTCCCAAGGATGAATTTCCGACGCATGTGCGGGTTGGCCCGGACTGGGCGGCGTTCAGCTCCAACTGGATGACAAGGTGGGAACGATACGAAGATACGGCTTACCGAGACAAAATAATGACTGGGATAGACTGCATCAAAGCAGCCAATCTGCGGCTGATCTCCGGTCCAACCTACGGCTATGATCCGAAGACCGGCATCCTCAGCCCGATGGGCGATGATAACTGGGGCCGGCATCTGGCAATCTGCATGGGCGGGCCGCAGGTGTGGTTTGAGCTGGCCATGATGCTGGAGGACCCGGAGTGGGAGGATATGCTCGCTGAGTTTGGCGTGTTCTACAATCTGCCTCAAGAAGAAAAGGATGCTTATGCAGGAGGGGCAATTACAGGCAAGCTGCGGTTCGAACATCCTGTGCTGAGTGTCGCCATTGCTGCTTACGGGGCCTGGTACAAGGATGACCGGACAACGGCTGACCGCTGCTGGAACATCCTGCTAGAGAATCCGTTCGGAGCCGTCAATCTGCAGGAAGAGCAGACACTGGTCACTTACATGGAAGAGCTGAATGAAATCGGCTGGATGAATACCAATGAAGCCTCCCAATGGTCGCTCAATACGATCATAGCGCTGGAGCTGATTGCCGAAGCTCTGCCGGAGCGGGATCCCGTGAAGGGGGCAAAAGAATGACTGCTCAGCAGAATAAGGCGCTCATCCCCGAGCAGTGGCGGGAGATATACCGCAATACGCTGACGGGCCCGGAGCAAACGGCCGGTTTCCGGATGGAGGGGGACGGGGCCGTAACCTTTCCGATGGGCCGGTTACGGCTGGAGAGCACCCGGGCTGCTTCGGAGGGGCAGAAGGCGAATGTTGTGTTCTGGTGCCCTGAGGTTTTTCCGGGGGACCTGGCAGTGTCGTGGACATTCCGGCCGCTGCGCGAGCCTGGACTGGCCATTCTGTTCTTCGCTGCCGCCGGTGCCGGGGGCAAGGATCTGTTTGACCCGTCGCTGCCCGTGCGGACAGGGGAGTATGACCAGTATCATCACGGGGAGATGAATGCTTTCCATATCTCCTATTTCCGGCGGATGTGGGAGGAGGAGCGATCCTTTCATACATGTAACCTTCGCAAAAGCTACGGCTTTCATCTGGTCGCCCAGGGGGCTGATCCGCTGCCGGATGTTGCCGATATGAATGAAGCCTACGAGATGCTGGTAGTGAAGCAGGGCGCTGCAGTAACTTTCGCCATCAACGGACTGCCGCTGCTGCAGTGGACAGATGACGGCTCATGTGGTCCGCTGCTGGCCGGCGGCCGGATCGGCTTCCGCCAGATGGCGCCGCTGATTGCTGAGTACAGTGATCTGATTGTGTATGCGCCCTGAAAGGATCGGAAGCCGCCAGGCACGGGCGCATAGTAAGTATTGAAGGGGCAAAATGCCTTTGAATTCGGTGAATGCGGCCCGAAATGACGATAAATTCAACTATTTTACATGGGATACAACGATCCATATCCAAGGAGGCGTAACAGCAATGCCCGGAGTGTATTACTGCTATCCGCAAGGCCGGCACAAGGCGCTGACAATGAGCTATGATGACGGCAGACGGGCCGATGAGCGGCTGGTCGGCCTGTTTAACAAATACGGGATTAAAGGAACCTTTCACCTAAATTCCGGCCTGCTGGGAGAAGGGGACCGGATTACAGCGGAGGAGCTGCCTCAGCTGTATAAAGGTCATGAAGTCAGCGCCCATACGCGGCGGCATCCGACGATGGCCCGCTGCCCGCAGGAATTCATCGTTGAGGAGATTATGGAGGACCGCAAGGCGCTTGAGGCGCTGCTGCATCAGCCGGTCCGCGGGATGTCATACCCGAACGGGTCGTATACCGCCGAGATCAAGAAGCTGCTGCCGCATCTGGGCATGGAGTATGCCCGGACCGTGCAGAGCACCGGCGGCTTCGGCCTCCCGGAAGATTGGCTCGAATGGGCGGCGACCTGCCACCACAACAGGAACCTGCTTGAGCACGGGGAGAATTTTATCGCCCTGCACAAACGTCAGTACCTGTACCTGATGTATGTTTGGGGCCACAGCTATGAATTCGACAATGATGATAACTGGGAGCTGATGGAGCAATTCTGCGCCATGGCCGGCGGACGCGATGACATCTGGTACGCTACTAATCTGGAGTTTGTCCATTATATGAAGGCCTGCCGGAATCTGATCTTTTCGGCAAGCCGGGATTTTGTATACAATCCGAACGCTGCCGCAGTGTGGCTGGAGGTTGACGGTCAAATCGTTGAAGTGCCGGGCGGGCAGACGGTGGACTTGGGTTAATTATTGAAGCAGGCTGGAAGAGACCGCTTGCACCTGCCGCTGGCGGGGCAAACGGACGGGAGACAAGGAGGAACTACTGTGAATAATACGAATAAAGCGGGCAGTCCGGCTGAAGGCGATCAGGCCTTGCACCGGCTGGCCGGGATCGACATTTCGGCCGCCGGGCCAAGATGCAAAATGCTGCTGGGTGATCTGGACGGGGACGGCAGGGCTGAGCTGCTGCTGGTTCAGCCTGATAACCGTCAGGATGTAAGATATATTCCCCATCAGGTGCAGTGCCTGAGCGCTTTTGATCTGGACGGCCGGCTGCTGTGGCAGACGGGGAAGCCGGATGCAGGCGCAGGCAGCCAGGGCTCGGATTATCCGGCCCAAATCTATGATATTGATGGTGACGGTGCGCTCGAGGTGCTGTGTGTAATGGACGATAAGCTGCAGATCCTGGAAGGGGCAACGGGAAAAGTAAAGGCAGTCCATGAGCTTCCGTCCGCTGAAGCCCATGACTGCATTATTATTGCCAACCTGAGCGGTAATGCGCACCCTTCCGACATTATCCTCAAGGACCGCTATCACCGGCTGTGGGCGCTGGACAAAAACCTTCAGCTGCTATGGACCCACGAAGGCAATGTAGGCCATTATCCGTGGGTGTATGATCTGGACGGTGACGGACGCGATGAGGTCATGGCCGGGTACGATCTGCTGGATGCTGACGGACAGCTGAAATGGAGCTGCCGTGATCTGGACGATCATGCGGATTGCCTCTGGGTCGGGGATGTTAACGGCGACGGTCTTCCCGAGCTGGTTGTCGGGGGAAGTGTTACGGTAATGTATGACCGGGACGGGCTGGAGCTGTGGCGGTACGACGGCTCCATTGAATCCCAGCATCTGGCGCTTGGACGCTTCTGCCCTGAACTGCCGGGACTGCAGATTGCCGGGCTTGACCGCATGGTCCGAGAGGATGACGGCAAGGGCCTCAAGGGAAAAGACGCCATGTTCCTGCTGGATCAGAACGGCAAGGAGCTGTGGAAAGAGGAGCGAACCACAGACGGCTGGCTGACGATCGTTGATGCAGTCAGCACATTCTGGAAGAACGCTCCGGATTATATTCTGGCGTACCGGCGCGGGGAAGGCGTGCTTCCGGCGCTTTACGACGGGAAGATGAATAGGGTTGCACAGTTCGCCGAGCAGGGTTATGCCGTGCACGGGGATCTACTCGGCAGCGGCACGGAGCAGGTTATCATTTACACGGATGAACTGGCTGCAGTCTATGCCGGCGAGCCGCTTCCGCTTGCGGCGGTCCATCCGGGCCGGCCGCTGCCGCAGCCAAAGCGGCTGTACAGCTCCACCCTGTACCCGGGCGGGGAAGTGGCGCTGTAAGGCCGTACTCAAGTAAAAGCACGGCTGCACGCCATGGATTGCGCCTGTCATACAAAAGTACCCAAGCAATAACCTGCCTGGCATACGCCTGCGGGTTATTGCTTTTTTACATAGAAGGTGTCTGTGGTAAATACCGGTTATCACCCGGATAACAGACGAAAGTCAGAATTTGTAGTAAACTGGAAGGAATGTATTTCGCGCACTCTAATCCTACAGAAAAGAATGTGATCTATTTATGCAGCTTCAGGCTCGAATACCACACAAAAAATGGCTGGAGAAACACCTTTCCGGGGAAGGGATGGATTACAGGCAGATTATCGCCCTGTTTCTCCCAATTCTGATTGATCAGGCTTTCATCATCGGGCTAAATCTCGTAAATACGGCGATGATCAGCTCGTCCGGGATGGCGGCGGTCAGTGCGGTGAATATGGTGGATTCCCTTAATATTTTTCTGATCAACGTATTTGTGGCGATTGCGACCGGCGGTACAGTGGTGGTTGCGCAGTATAAAGGCAGCGGAAATGACCGGATGGTGTCACAGGCTGCTGCGGGCTCCGTTACTTCAGTCTCGCTGATCGCCGTGGGTATCGGTCTATTGCTCATGGGCTTCCACTCGCCGATATTGAATCTTTTGTTCGGGTCTGCCTCCGCCGATGTGCTGGACAATGCCCGGATTTATATGATCGGCAGCAGCATCTCCTATCTGGGGATCGCTGTGGTTCAGGCCGTATGCGGTGCGCTGCGGGGCGTGGGCCGGACGCGGGCTTCCCTGATGCTGTCGCTGATCATGAACCTGTTGTATGTGCTCTTGAACATTATTTTTATAAATCTGCTGGATATGGGTGTGCTGGGCATGACGCTGGCGGTTAATATTGCGCGGTACGCAGGGATGATCTGTGCCCTTGTCTATCTGTTCAAACTCGACACCGCTCTGCGTGTACGTGCCCGCGATCTGCTCCATATTCCGCTCAGCATGCTGCGCAAAATTATGTTCATCGGTGTGCCGTTTGCGGCGGAGCAGATGTTTTTTAACGGCGGGAAGCTGCTGACCCAGATCTTCATTGTAAGCCTGGGTACGTATGCCATCGCAACCAATGCCATAGCCGGCTCATTAGCCATGGTGTTCCAGATACCGGCCAGTGCGCTGTCGCTGACCATTGTGACGGTTGTCGGCCAGAGTATCGGGAGGGGGAATGTCGCCGATGCCAGAAAGTTCATCAAATCCTTCCTCTGGATCGGTTCCGGCTCTCTGGCTCTGATCGCCCTGATTCTGATGCCGCTGTTCCACCCGCTGGTGTCAATCTTTTCTCCGCCTCCGGAAATTATTGATGATTTGTTTATAGTGCTGCTGGTCAATGCCATTGCCCAGGTTCCGCTGTGGGCGGTCAGCTTTATTTTGCCGTCGGCACTGCGGGCCGCAGGGGATTCACGGTTCACCTCCATTACCTCGATGCTGACGATGTGGCTGTTCCGGGTTGTTTTTGGCTATGTTCTGGGAATCGTGCTCGGCTTCGGTGTACTGGGAGTCTGGATTGCGATGAACAGCGAGTGGGCCGTCCGCGGGGCTGTTTTTCTGTGGCGGTTCAGAGGGGAAAAATGGTTTGCGCATAAGCTGATCTAAAGACCGCAAAGAGCCGGTCATGCTGAAAAATGGCCGGTTTACTATAATGAAAACGGATTTATTTCCTCTATTGGATATAATAGTTTTACCCGCTCTGGCATTATGTGAATTTTGTTTGACAGGGGGGATGGTATGGGCCATAATACAATCCATACTAAACATATAAGGTTTATGGGAAGGGGAGATTGAGACATGCAATTCACAGCTTCTATCAAGAAAACATTATGGTCAGGAACACTGGCAGTTCTATTAATGGCGGTGATTGCCGGCTGCTCCGGACAGAACAATACAGCTGCTTCCGGCGAAACGGCTCAGCCAAGCGCCAGCCAGGCGGCGGATGCGGGCAACAACACCAGTGAACAGGCGGCGGGAGGGACTTTTGTCTATGGAAGGCCTGCTGCAGTAACCTCGTTTGATTTGCATAATCAGATTACCTCGAACAATGCGTTTGCGATTGATAAAGTGTTTGAATCCCTGGTTGCTTTCAACAGTGAAGGGGAAATTGTGGATTGGCTGGCTGCCTCCCATACGATCAGTGAGGACGGATTGACTTATACCTTTGTGCTGCGTGACGGGCTGAAGTTCTCCAACGGCAACGCGGTTACAGCCAAGGATGCTGTATTCTCGCTGGAGCGCCACCTGAAGGTCGGCGGTCCGCTGGCGATTGCGGCCAAGGTAGACAGTGTGACTGCACAGGATGACAAGACACTGGTAATTAAGCTCCAGGAGCCGTACACACCGTTCATCTCCGAGCTGTCCAATTTCTCGAACGGCATTATCCCGGCTGATTTCGGCGGGGCTACCGAGGAAGAATTCTTCAAAAATCCAGTCGGCACCGGCCCGTTCGCCGTTGAAGCCTGGGACCCTGCGGGCGATGTGACGTTCGTCAAGAACGCGAACTACTGGCAGGAAGGCAAGCCGGCGATTGACAAACTCGTCTATAAGCTGATCGAGGACGACAGCCAGGCGATCAATCAGCTGAAGGCCGGAGAAGTGAACGCTGTCGAAGCGCTTGCCCTGCAGAATGCTGAAGAGCTGAAAAACGGCGCAGACACAGCTGTTGTGACCAACGGCAGCTGGGTAACGGAGCAGCTGTTCTTTAATACACTGGATGAGCATTTCAAGGATGTGCATGTCCGCCGTGCACTGGCGCTGGCACTGGACCGTGAAGGCCTGACCAAGGCGCTGACCTTTGGTTATGCCAAGACGGCCAATTCCCTGCTGCCGACAACCATTCCTTACAATGCGAATGATACGATTAAAGCGCTGAACTATGATGTTGAAGCTGCCAAAGCAGAGCTGGCTAAATCCGCATTCCCTAACGGCTTCAGCACCAAGCTGCTGATTGCCTCCGGCAACAGCACAAGAGCCCAGGAAGCGCAGATTATCCAGGCGGCAGGCCAGGCAATCGGCATCAAGATTGAGATTGAATCCATTGAGCTGGCTTCCTTCCGTGAACGGTTCTTCGCCTATGATTTCGCTGCCATGCTGAACAGCGGCCAGGCGGATTCTCCGGAAGCGAACTCGATTCTGGCTTTCCAGACCGATCCGGAAGGCTTCAGCAAATCGTACTGGACGCATTATACCAATGATGAAGTAACCAAGCTGCTGTATGAAGGACAAAAAACAGCAGACGGCGATGCCCGGGTAGAGATTTACACCAAGCTCCTGCAGACGCTGGCTGATGAAGTGCCTTACATTCCGCTCTACTACCCTGACATTCTGATCGGTGCCCGTTCTTCGGTAGAGGGACTCACTGTATTGCCTAACGGCAGCGTCCGCTTTGAAGATGTGCGGATCGGTCAATGATGATGCCGGGCAAGCTGCAAGGTTCTGCAGCAGGTAATCGTACATCCTACAGCTGGCTGACGGCGGCTCTGATTAGAGCCGCTGTCGTTATCCTCTGTGTGATGACCGCTGTCTTTTTTCTGATCCGCATCGTTCCCGGTGATCCCGCAAAAATGATTCTGGGTGAATACAGCACGCCGGAAGCTATCGCAGCCATGCATCATACACTCGGACTCGATCTTCCGCTGTGGGAGCAGTTTATCCGGTTCGTGAAGCTGCTGTTCACCTCCGGCGATACCGGTAATTCCATTGTCTCTGGAACCTCCACCAGGGTGCTGATTGCCGAGCGGGCTCCGGTAACTATGCTGCTTATAGGGATGGCATGTGTCATCGCTATAGTGATTGCCCTGCTGCTTGCTACGGTTGCGGCTACGAATAAGGACAAGCTGGCGGATCATCTGATCCGTATTTTTCCTGCGATTACACTGGGTATGCCAATCTTCTGGGTTGGCATCCTTTTCATTATGCTGCTTAGTGTCCGGCTCCGCTGGTTTCCTGTCGGCGGTGTAGGCGAAGGGTGGTCCGGGATGCTGTACAGCCTGACGCTCCCGGCGGTTACAGTCGCTTTTTCCCAGATTCCAACGCTTGTCCGCTCATTAAGGGCGCAGATGCTGGAGGTGCTGGAGTCCGACTTCGTGGTTACCCTGAGGGCTGCGCGGATTCCCGGCCGGGTCATTCTGTTCAAGCATGTGCTGCGCAATTCGGCATTGCCGACGCTGATGCTGCTGGGTGTCAACATTTCTTATCTGATCGGCGGTACGCTGGTCGTTGAGCAGGTGTTCGGCATCAAGGGCATAGGCAGCCTGCTGTTTACTTCCATTTCAAACCGGGATTTTCCGGTCATCCAGGGAATTGCGCTGTACTGTGCGGTTTCTGTGGTGATTATCAGCCTGCTGGTTGAGATACTGGCCAAATGGCTTGATCCCCGGACGAAAGGAACACGATGAAAACGACAACTATTTATCCTGAACTGCAGACGGACGGACCTAAGACTACATTGCTCCGCCGGATATTGAATACCCCGTCCCTGCTGGCAGGAAGCATCATGTTCGCTGTGCTGATCCTGCTGGCTGTTTTCATTCCGTACCTCAGCCCCTATGACCCGACGGAACAGAATTTAAGCGCATTTTTGCAGCCGCCGTCCGCCGAGCACTGGCTCGGAACCGACCAGCTGGGTCGGGATCTGTTCACCAGACTGATCTACGCTGCCCGGACGGATCTGACCATTATGGTGCTGGCGGAGATTATCCCGTTTTGTACCGGTATTTTTCTGGGGATGGTGGCCGGCTATTATGGAAAATGGGTCGATAACGTCATTACTCTGATTACAGATACGTTTATTGCCTTTCCTTTTTATTTGATCGTTATCATTGTGGCTTTTGCCAGCGGCGCGGGCCAGCGCGGAATTTATATCACTTTTATTCTCGTCGGCTGGATTGTGTTCGCCCGGGTGGTCCGCGGTCTTAGCGCATCGTTCCGTGAACAGGAATGGATTGCGTCGGCCCGGACGCTCGGCTTGTCCGGCCCCCGCATTATTCTGCGGCATCTGCTGCCGAATGTGCTGCCGCAGGCAGTGGTCGTGCTGATGACGGATATGGTCGGCCTGCTGGTGGCGATCGTCACGCTCGGCTATCTGGGCATCGGGATCGCCCCGCCGACTCCCGACTGGGGAACGATGATTGCGGACGGGCAGTCCTTTATCTCGACAGCCTGGTGGCTCTCGGCCGTTCCCGGCTTCGCCGTGGTATACACGGGCATTGCCTTGTCGCTGGTAGGTGACGGGCTGGCAGATTTATGGAGGAAAAAATAATGGCTACAACACCTGTTTTGGAAATAGAGGACTTGACGCTGACTGCTAAAACACAGGAGGTGCTGGTCAAGGATGTCAGCTTCTCGCTTAACCAGGGGGAGAGCCTGGGGCTGGTCGGTGAATCGGGCTCCGGCAAATCGCTTACGCTGCGGGCGGTGCTTGGTCTGCTGCCGCGCGGCATCGAGCAGACTGGCGGAGTAATCCGGAGTGCGGCGGACAGCGCCATGGTGTTCCAGGACCCCCGGGGAGCGCTGGACCCGCTATGTCCGGTGGTCAAGCAGGTAGCGGAGGTCGTGTATTACAGACAGCGGCTTAGCCGCAAAGCTTCGCGCGCTGCGGCGCTGGAGCTGCTGCATATGCTCGGCCTGCCCGATTCGCTGCGCAAGACGGACCGGTATCCCGGCCAGCTCTCGGGCGGGCAGTGCCAGCGGATCGTCATTGCCATGGCTCTGGCCTGCAAGCCGGGCATCCTGCTCTGCGACGAGCCGACCACGGCGCTCGATGTTACGGTGCAGAAGCAGATTATGGAGACAGTGGGCCGGCTGCAGCAGGAGCTGGGGTTTGCGATGATTTTTGTAACCCATAACCTGGCAGTTGCCGCTGCGATGTGCTCCAGGCTGGCTGTTATGAAAAAAGGTGAAATCGTGGAGCAGGGCAGTACGCTAAGTGTTCTGCAGGAGCCGCAAAATCCGTATACACAGATGCTGATTAACTCGGTGCTGCCTGTGCCGGAGCTTGCCCCTGAAGGGAGCGGTGTTTTATGGACTTGAGCCTGCAGGTTAACAATGTGACTGTACGTTACGGCGGTTTCACTGCGCTGGACAATATCCGGCTTGAGGTGCAGCAGCATACCACTCTCGGACTTGTCGGAGAATCCGGCTCAGGCAAATCTACGCTCGCGCGGGTGATTGCCGGGCTGATTATCCCGGATCAGGGGCAGCTGCTGCTGGATGCAGAGCCGCTCACCGGGAAACGGACCCGTGAGCAGCGCAAAAAAATCCAGATGATCTTCCAGAATCCCGACGCTTCGCTGAATCCGAAGCATTCCATCCGGCAGATTCTGGCTGAAGCGCTGCTGTTCCACAAGATCGTGGGCCGTGCGGAGGTGGAGAAGAGATCCAGGCAGCTGCTGGAGCGTGTGAGCCTCGAGGGAAAAGCGCTGGATAAATATCCGCATGAATTCTCGGGCGGCCAGCGCCAGCGGATCGCCATTGCCCGTGCGTTAAGCGTTGAGCCCAGCCTGCTGATTGCCGATGAGCCGACGAGTGCCCTGGATGTGTCCGTACAGCTAAGTGTGCTGGAGCTGCTGGGCACGCTCAAGTCAGAGCTAAATCTGACGATGCTGTTTATTTCCCATGATCTGGGTGTTATACATGCAGTAAGCGATAAGGTTGCCGTTATGCGGCAGGGAAAGCTGGTCGAGGTCAGCCCGAAGGACAGGTTCTTTAGCCGTCCGGAAGCGGCTTACAGCCGTGAGCTGCTGTCTGCGGTTCCCCAAATGCCGACTATGAAAACATCAGGAGGACTACATGAACCAAGAACATAAAGGATATGTGCCGCTGACACGCGCTGAATTCAGCACGTTGACCAGCCAGTTCGCCCGGCTGCTGTCAACGGAACATCCCCCGGTCATCATTCCGGGTGAGGCGATTCTCGGAATTGAGGCTGTGGCTGCAGGGATATCTGCCCCGGGCCGTACATTTATTAATGTGGTAACCGGACCTTACGGCAGCCTGTTCGGCGGTTGGCTGGAGCGCGGCGGAGCAAGAGTAGTGGAAGTAAAGGTTCCGTTCGATGAGGTAGTGCCGGCGGAGCAGGTTGCCGCGGCCATTGAGCGGGTTAAGCCGGATGCGATTTCCTTTGTGCAGGCTGAGGTCGTTACCGGGGGCTCAAATCCGGCAAAAGAAATTCTGCGCATTGCCCGCACCCATAACCTGATTACGGTAACGGACTCCGTCTCGGCCGTCGGCGGGGAAGAGCTCCTGGTAGATGAATGGGGTGTTGACTTCGCTGCTGTGGGAGCGCAAAAGGCGCTGGGCGGACCTAACGGGGTCAGTGCGGTCAGTATCTCGCCGCGCGGCTGGGAATTCATGGAGTCCAATAAAGCTGCGCCGCGCAATTCGATCCTGTCTCTGCTGGATCTGAAGCCGTCTCCGACTGGTGTTGAGCCCCTGCGTGTTCCACCTAATATTCCGGCGCTTGAGGCCAGAGCGCTGATTGATGCGCTGGCGGCTGTTGAGGCGGAAGGCCTGGACAATGTCATCTCACGACATAGGGCTGCGGCTGCTTCAGCTGTTTCCGGCATTAAGGCACTTGGGCTTGAGCCTTGGCAGAAGGACAGCGGGCATTATTCCACGCTGACTACAACCGTCCGCATTGGCGGCGACCAGCGCCTCAGAATTGCGCAGCCGGTGGGCATCGTGGCTCCGGGAGACGGGGAGCTTAACGGCCGTCTGCTGCGGATCAATCATTTTGGCGTAAATGCGAGCCTGCAGAGCGTTGAGACGGCCGTTACAGCGCTGGCGGAACTGCTCGAAACGGATGCCGCCGCTGCGCTGCAGGCGGTTCGGGCAGCATGGGGGAATGCCCATGCTTAATAAACATCCGAAGGCGCTTGATTATAAAGCAATCCGCATTGCGGGGATCGAAGGCAAGCGTTACGACATTTCCATCAGAGACGGCAGATTCACGTCTGTAAAGGAAACGGTGCCGGAGGAACCGGCGGGGCAGGCCGGGTATTCCGGAGAATGGCTCCCGGAAGGAGAACCCGGACAGCGGGAACCGGCGCAGCCTGCAGGGGCTGATATCCCGCAGGCTGATCTGTGGATCAGCCCCGGTATTATTGATCTGCATACCCACCTGGCCTGGACGGACTTTGACCATGCAGACCAGCTGAAGCGCAGCAGCAGTGAGGTGGAAGCCATGCAGGGGGCGGCCTTTGGGGCTACTCTGCGGACCGGTGTAACGACCGCGCGGGATGCAGGCGGGATTACGCCGCAGACGATCCGCCACCTGGTCCGCAGCTATGGGCACCCGCTCCGGGTCGAGACCAGCAGCGAAATGCTGGGTCCGGCGGATGCGCTGGGAACAAAGTTCCTGGAAGGCCGGCTGGCCGAGATCTATGCCACAGGAGCAGGCTGGGTCAAAATTATGGCAACCGGCGGTCTTGGTGCGCCTGCGGAGAAAGTGCTGGACCCTGTGTTCTCGGAGGAAGAGTTCGACTTCATTGTCCGCCATGCCCATGCCCATCAGATTAAGGTGCTGGTCCATACCTGGGGCGGGGTGACCATTGACTGGTCGATCCGGGCAGGCGTCGAATCGATCGAGCACGGAATGTTCCTGACCGCAGATCAGGCCGGCCGGCTGGCTGAATCCCGTACAGCCTACGTGTCTACCGCTTCAATCTACCGGATTGCCGCAGATCCTTCCGGCGTGCTGGCGCTCCCGCAGGTCATCTGTGACCGTGCCGCACGGGCTGCCGAAGCGCATTCCCGGGCCATTGGCTATGCCAGAAGCGCGGGCGTACGCTTCGGCTTCGGCACAGACTATGCCACACCGGCGTTGCACGGCTATAATCTGCAGGAGCTGGATACGCTGCTGGACTACGGCCTGACCCGCGCCGAAGCGTGGCAGTCCGCCACCTCCGGCGCGGCGGAAATTCTCGGGCGCGGCCATGATTTAGGCCGGATTGCCGAAGGCTACCTGGCCGATGCTGTAATCTGGAACGTCGATCCGTTCCAGGCCCGGAGTGCCGATGTGCTGCGTGAGAGCATAGTCTCCGTTATAACCGGGGAGTCGGAAGCAGAGCTGGCCGGGGGGAGATAAGCCGTTTATGCGGTTTTAGAGTTTGGACGGGCCGTATAACTGTGGTTATACGGCTTTTTGCTGTGGCCGGTTGGTAGGCTGATGCGCTGATGACCTACCTTGAGCTGGTAGTCTGGCTAAAGAGAGCGGCGGGATCTAGGCTGGAGCTTTTTTTCAGGCTGGGGTTTATGTGCTTCAGGCTGGAGTTTATGTGCGTAGGCTGATTAGAATTCTTTATACTGCTTAGCAGAGGCCGGTTTATTAAGCGGACAGCGGTGAAGGGCAAATCTTAGCTGGGTTTTATTAAACTTCCGCTTGGATGAGGGTTCCTGAACAGCTAAGTGGATTTTCGCCACCTAATTCTTCCGATTCTCTTGAGTTTTAAGGATTAGTTGGAAAATCGACACTTAATTTCGCGCAAACCCCACCATTAGGCGCAAAACCGTAAATTTAAGTAGCATTTTTCCACTTAGATTTCCGAAAGTGGGATCGAGCGGAGAATTAGATGGCATTTTTCTACTTAGCTCGAACAAGGAATCCCTTGTACATACTGTAGAATCCCTTGTACATACTGTAGAATCCCTCTTACAGGTTAGAAAGCTAAATTCACTGCGGAAGGCTGAGTTGTGTCTCGTATTTCAACCGAAGTCAGCGGGTCGAGCCAGGCATGAATTGAACAGCAGCGGGAGGGATTTCCCAATATTCTCTGGATTCACTGCCAATCCCAAAATAAAAGATCCGGACCTTACGGAGCGGTAACTGCCCGTTAATTCAAATGTTATATAAAAAGTCCGGTATCATCTTTAGTTTGGAGAAAGACAGTGATTTTGCGGGTGTGCTACGATTTTGCTTGAGAAAGGGGGCTGTTCGATTCCTTTTTGTAAGCGCTTAATCCAGTTGAATCCAAATTCATAAAAAGAGGAGTGCAGTGCATGAGTAGAACGTTCAAACGAATCTTCTCCACAGTATTAGCGGCAAGCCTGCTGCTGCCGCTTGGCTGGGTTGCTCCGGCAGCTCAGGCATCCCAGGCTGCAGAAGCGGCCCAGACGGAAGTGACCACCGTTTATCATGAAACCTTTGCAGGCGGGGCAGGCAAAGCCGGCCAATCCGGCGGGGCCAGCCTGGCAGCGGTTACCGGCATGCCGTTTGACGGAAACGCCGATGGCGCAGCCCTGTATGTAAGCAACAGAGCGAACAACTGGGATGCTGCAGATTTTAAATTCAGCGACCTCGGGCTCGTTAACGGGGAGACGTATACAGTAACTGCGGTGGTTTATGTTGATGCTGCAGTCATTCTGCCAGAAGGGGCAAAGGCTGCGCTGCAGACTGTAAACAGCTACGGAAATTATGCCGAAGCAGCTTATGTGGCCGGCAAGGCGGTTACGCTGACCAGGGAATTCATTGCCGATACCTCCAAGGATCAGGCGCTGCGCATTAATTCCAACGAGGCCGGCAAAGCGGTTCCGTTCTATATCGGAGACGTTCTGATTACCGGTAAACCAGCCTCCGGCGGCGGAGAGGAGCCCGTAAGAGACCCGGCGCTGCCGTTCAATACGGTTACCTTTGAGGATCAGACAGCTGGCGGCTTCGCCGGCAGGTCGGGAGATGAGACGCTGACGGTGACGGATGAAGCGAACCACACCGCAGACGGCTCCTATGCCCTGAAGGTGGAGGGCCGCACATCAACCTGGCACGGGCCGGTGCTGCGTGTAGAGAAATATGTGGACAAAGGCAGCGAATATCTGATCTCCGCCTGGGTCAAGCTGATTGCTCCGGCCAGTTCGCAGCTTCAGCTGTCCACGCAGGTAGGCGACGGCAGCAGCGCCAATTATGTCGCACTCTCCCCCAAGACCATCAATGCCGCTGACGGCTGGGTCAAATTCGAGGGCAGCTACCGCTATAACAGCGTAGGCGGCGAGTACCTGACGATTTACGTGGAGAGCTCGAATAACGCTACAGCCTCCTTTTACATTGACGATATCAGCTTTGAGCGTACAGGCGCAGGTCCCATTGCGATCCAGAAGGATCTGGTTCCGCTGAAGGCTGCGTACCGGGATGATTTTCTGATCGGGAATGCCATTTCGGCCGAGGATCTGGAAGGGGTAAGGCTGGAGCTGCTGAAGATGCATCATAACGTGGCCACGGCAGGCAATGCGATGAAGCCGGATGCGCTGCAGAATGTGAAGGGCGATTTTACCTTTACCGCAGCGGATGCGATGGTCGATAAGGTGCTGGCGGAAGGCATGCAGATGCACGGCCATGTTCTGGTCTGGCACCAGCAGTCGCCGGTGTGGATGAATACGTCCAAGGATGCGGAGGGCAATACCGTACCGTTAAGCCGCGAAGAAGCTCTTGTAAATCTGCGGACACACATCCGTACCGTCATGGAGCATTTCGGGGATAAGGTGATCTCCTGGGATGTCGTAAATGAGGCGATGAATGACAATCCGGGGAATCCGGCCGACTGGGAGTCGTCGCTGCGCCAGGCCCCGTGGAAAACCGCAATTGGAGCAGATTACGTCGAGCAGGCTTTTCTGGCGGCGCGGGAAGTGCTGGATGAGCATCCGGAATGGAACATCAAGCTCTACTACAATGATTACAATGAGGACAACCAGAATAAAGCCCAGGCCATTTATAACATGGTAAAAGCAATAAACGATAAGTATGCGCTTAATCATCCCGGCAAAAAGCTGATCGACGGTGTCGGCATGCAGGCGCACTACAACGTTAACACCAATCCTGAGAATGTCAGGCTGTCGCTGGAAAAATTCATCTCTCTTGGTGTTGAGGTAAGCGTCACGGAGCTTGATATTCAGGCGGGCAGCAACTATGAGCTGTCAGAAAAGCTGGCCGAAGCCCAGGGGTATCTGTATGCCCAGCTTATGAGCCTCTACAAGGAGCATGCTGCTAATATTGCACGAGTCACCTTCTGGGGGATGGATGACAATACGAGCTGGAGAGCCTCGTCCAATCCGCTGCTGTTCGACAAGAGCCTGCAGGCCAAGCCGGCCTATTACGGGGTGATCGATCCGGTAAAATATATCGCCGGGCATCAGCCGGATACAACGGACGCCAATGTGTCTAACGCGGTTTATGGAACGCCGGTCATTGACGGTACAGTAGATGCTCTCTGGGCAGGTGTACCCGAAATGCAGATTAACCGCTATCAGCTGGCCTGGCAGGGGGCAAGCGGCATAGCTAAAGCCCTGTGGGATGACCAGAATCTGTACGTGCTGGTTCAGGTCAGCGATGCGCAGCTGGATAAGGCGAGCGCGAATGTCTGGGAGCAGGATTCGGTTGAGATTTTCGTGGATCAGAATAACGGGAAGACCTCCTTCTACCAGGACGATGACGGGCAGTTCCGAGTTAATTTTGATAACGAAAGCACCTTTAATCCCGATAGGATTGCGGCAGGGTTCGCCTCTGCAACCAAAGTATCAGGAACCAATTATACTGTTGAAGTAAAAATACCGCTTACCAGCGTTACACCGGCCAACGCCAGGAAGCTCGGCTTCGACGTGCAGATCAATGATGCGAAGGATGGCGCACGGCAAAGTGTAGCCGCATGGAATGATACGACCGGCAACGGGTATCAGGATACCTCGGTATACGGTGTACTTACACTCACGGGCAAGTCTGATGCACCGGCAGTTACGCCTACTCCGACACCAACACCAACTCCGGGGCCGGCTGCGATTCCGGGCGGTACGAGCAGCGGTGCTGCTACGCCGAAGCCTGCTGTTTCAGCGAGCACGGATGGTGTGGTGACACTCAGACCTGAGGTTACCAGTACTGGCGGCGGGGTTAAAGCGGCTGTCTCTGCAGATGATCTGAATAAAGCCCTTGCACAGGCAAGCCCTGCTGCTGACGGCCGGAAACAGGTCATTATCGAAGTGGCTAAGCAAGAGGATGCCGCGGGCTATGAGGTACAGCTGCCTTCGCAAAGCCTGAAAGGACAGCAGGGCTTTGTGCTGCTGGTGAAGACAGCGGCAGCTGCCATTGAGATTCCGGATAATACTCTGTCCGGTGCAGCAGCAGACGCTGACCTCATTTCAATCCATATCAAACAGGTTCCCAAGGATGGTCTGGATGCAAAGGCCCGCACGATTATAGGTGCTGGGCCGGTTATTAACCTGAGCCTGACGGCAGGCGGCAAAGCGATTGCCCTGGGCAGTCCGGATGCTCCGGTAAAAGTATCCATCCCGTACACTCCTGCTGCGGTGCAGCTCAGCAATACCGCAGCCCTGATCGCCGGACAGCTGGGCAGCACAGGCAGCCTGACGGCAATTCCGAACAGCCGCTATGACGCGGTCAGCAAATCCCTTGTGTTCCACATTGCCGGGGCCGGCACTTATGCGCCAGCCTTTAACCCTGTAAGCTTCACTGATATTGAGAAGCTGGCCTGGGCCGAAGAGGGCGTCACCGCCTTGGCTGCCCGCGGCGTCGTACAGGGAACGGCTGAAGGCAGCTTCTCTCCTGAAGCATCCGTGAAGCGGGCCGACTTTATCACGATGCTCGTGAGAGCGCTTGAGCTGAAGGGCACCGGCACGGCTGCCCCGGGCTTCGGCGATGTTCCGGCCGGGGCATATTATGGCAGTGAGCTGGCTATTGCACAGCAGCTTGGCATCATAACCGGTTATGCGGACGGTACCGTCCGTCCGGACAGTCCGATCACCCGCCAGGAGATGATGGTGATCGCAGCGCGGGCGCTGGCGGCAGCGGGTACAGCTGCCACAGACAGTGGCGGCAGCCTGGCTGCCTATCCGGATGCTGCGCAAGTCGCCGGATATGCAGCTGACAGCGTATCCCTGCTGGTGGAAGCCGGCGTTGTCGCCGGCAAGAACGGCCTGCTTGCTCCGGGAGATACATTGACCCGCGCAGAAGCGGCGGTGATTGTGTACCGGATTTGGGGATTATAGAGGTAAGTCTGAATAGTACCTATTGAAATAAAAGGGGACCGCAGGTGCTAAATCCTGCGGTTCTCTTTTATTTCATTGAAAAGCGACTATGGCGTATACTCCATTATTCTTAGGAAAAAACAGTGTTTCCAGTATCTGAGAGAGCCTGTATACTTAATGTAGCTGGTGTAATTTTTCCTTATGAGGAGATAATGCAATGACAATAAATAGAACCCCCCGGGCGTTTATCGGAAGTTCAAGGGAAGCGATCCCGTACGCTCGGGCTATTGCCGAAGGCATTGAAATGTATGTCGAGGTTAATGCCTGGTATGCCAATACTTTTCAAGCCAATGACTACACCATGGAATCACTTGAACGAGAGCTTGATGCGAACGACTTCGGTATTTTCGTTTTTGCTGCTGAAGACGTAGCCGTGATTCGAAATCAAACATATTTTATTACACGAGACAATACGTTGTTCGAAATGGGACTTTTTTGGGGGCGGCTTGGACGCAAGAGGGTATTTTGTATTATTCCGAATGAAGTTCCAACCGGTCAGGAGGGAGGGCCTACTTCCCTGCATTTACCTTCTGACCTGGAAGGCATTACTCTATTAAGATATATGGCTGATCATTCGAGAGGGCCGAGAAGTGCAATAAGTACAGCTTGCGGAAGAATCTTGAATGCGGTTGCAGAAGAAGGGTTCTTTAAACAACGGCATGAGCTCTTTACTGAGATGAAATCGGGAATGGAAAGGAAAGACAGTGTCATTCAGTTGCTTTTGGAATATCTCCGAAATGTGACTCTTTCTGGCGGTGTGGAAGGCTATAACGCAGCGGCGGAAGCTGTCCGTAATTCCATCCTTCCTCCGGAAGGATTTCGAGTTACAGGGGCAGCAATTTGGACGCAGGTTGAGGATGAGTATATATCCCAGGTAGGTGGAAATGTTGGAAGGGGCCGACGATATCACTTATCAGAAAATGATGGTAAGTCACCAGATGAGGAGCAGATTTTCGTTTTGAAAGTATTTGGAACTAATAACTGGAAATTTTTTAAACGGGAGCAGATTGCTCGAATAGGTGTCCTATGTTATGCTTTGAGTAAGAAACATGTTCTATCGGTTCACTTTTCGGGTAATCGTGAATTGAGTGATGAACTGATGAAACAGGTTGTTGAAGTGAATCATGACCTATTGTTTACTACAAAAGGACTGGTTGGAGGGATTCGAAATGAATGAACATTCTCGGAAGGCAAAGAACCGTCTGATCGGATCCGGTCACAGATCCATCATTGTGAGCAACGGTTTATTATCTAATACCAATAGAAGAGACTCGCGTACGGGAAGGTTTATAAATGTTCGTGCCAGATCAGCCTCTGGTGAATCGCTACAAGGCCAGCTGTATATAGGGCCTTCAGATGAAGGTACAGCAGATGTAAGATATGTTGAAGCAGTGGGCGGAAAGGTTTCTGAACGCAAGCCTTCTTTTATCCGCTAACAACATGAGGCAGCCTGCCCCAGAGCCAAACATTGACACAATCCCCGCCGCTGGCTATACTTGAAATGTTAAAATGCAAATCGGATAAAACATTGATGAAATGAAGTACGCCGGAGCATGGCTCCCCCAGAGAACGGGTTCCGTTACGGATGAATCGTAATGGCTGTGAGAACCCGGAAGACAGACCGGCGGAAAGCTGATTTCGGAGTGCGGGGAAATCCCGCCGGGGGCGCCCGTTAACAGCCGCGACAAGGCGATCGTCTGCAGGTGTCCGCGTGTTCATACACGGGTCAAGGCGATAACCAGGGTGGTACCGCGATAATCATCGTCCCTGAATTTATTCAGGGGCGTTTTTGTGTATTCCGGCGTAATGGCCGGATGCAGATTAATACTAAGACGGGGGCTGTACATGATGAAAGCAAGTGAAATCCGTTCCAAATGGCTGCAGTTTTTTGAGAGCAAAGGCCACAAAATCGAGCCAAGCGCATCGCTCGTTCCGCACAACGATCCATCCCTTTTGTGGATCAACGCCGGAATGGCCCCGCTGAAGGCATACTTTGACGGACGCGAGATTCCTGAGAATCCGCGCCTGACCAACTCGCAGAAATGTATCCGTACCAATGACATCGAGAATGTCGGCAAAACGCGCCGCCACCATACGTTCTTTGAAATGCTCGGGAACTTCTCCATCGGCGATTATTTCAAGGAAGAGGCCATCACCTGGGCCTGGGAGTTCCTGACCGGCAAGGAGTGGATCGGCTTCGACGGCGACCGCATCTCGGTTACCGTGTACGCTGAGGACGAAGAGGCCTTCAAGCTGTGGAATGAAAAGGTAGGCCTGCCTGCTGAACGCATCATCAAGCTTGGCGACGAGAACTTCTGGGACATCGGCGAAGGCCCGTGCGGCCCTTGCTCGGAAATTTTCTATGACCGTGGCGAAGCCTACGGCAGTGACATGAGTGATCCGGAAATGTATCCGGGCGGTGAAAATGAACGCTGGCTGGAAGTGTGGAACCTCGTATTCTCCCAGTTCAACCACAACAAAGACGGCAGCTACACACCGCTTCCCAACAAGAACATTGATACCGGTGCGGGCCTGGAGCGTCTGGCTTCCATCCTGCAGGATGTAGACTCCAACTTTGACACTGACCTGTTCCAGCCGGTGATCCAGAAGACTGCCGGCCTCGCCGGAGTGAAATACAAGGACAACCTGGAGCAGGATATCGCCCTGAAGGTCATTGCCGACCATATCCGTACTGTGACTTTCGCAGTAGGCGACGGTGTGCTTCCTTCCAATGAAGGCCGCGGCTACATCATCCGCCGTCTGCTCCGCCGTGCAGTACGTTATGGCAAAACGCTGGGGCTCGACCGCCCGTTCCTGTATGAGCTGACCGAAACTGTCGGCGAGGTTATGGGCGTGTACTATCCTTCCGTTGTGGAGAACCGCGAATATATCGCCAAAATCATCCGCACGGAAGAGGAGCGTTTCCACGAAACGCTGTCCGACGGCCTGGCAATTCTGGGTGAAATTTCGGCAAAAGCCAAGGCTGACGGACTGAGCGTCATTGCCGGCGTCGATGCATTCAAGCTGTATGACACCTACGGCTTCCCGTTTGACCTGACAGAGGATTTTGCTTCCGAGCAGGGACTGACCGTGGACCGCGAAGGGTTCGATGCAGCGATGCAGGAGCAGCGCGACCGGGCCAGAGCAGCCCGCCAGGACAATGCCAGCATGAAAATCCAGGGCGGCGCCCTTGCCGATCTGACGGTTAAAAGTGAATTTATTGGATATAATGACACGGTAGCAGAGTCCAAAATCCTCGCTATTGTTGTAGACGGCGAGCTTGTGGATTCTGTCAGCGAAGGCGCCGAGTGCCAGGTTGTGCTGGAGGCGACTCCTTTCTACGCTGAAAGCGGCGGCCAGGTCAGCGATACCGGTCTGCTGACAGGCGGCTCCGTTACTGCAAAGGTAACAGGCCTGTTCAAGGCTCCACACGGACAGCATGTACATCTGGTGACCGTGGAAGCCGGAGAGCTGAAGACCGGTGAGAGCGTACGTGCGGAAGTTAACCGTGAAATACGCGAGGACATCGTGAAGAACCATACGGCGACTCACCTGCTGCATAAGGCGCTGAAGGAAGTGCTCGGCGGTCATGTTAACCAGGCAGGGTCTCTGGTAGAAGGCGCACGCCTCCGTTTTGACTTCTCGCATTTCGGTGCCATTACACCGGAAGAGCTGAGCGATATTGAACACCGGGTGAATGCGCAGATCTGGCGCGGCCTGGATGTGGTCATTGAGAACAAGCCGATTGACGAAGCCAAAGCTATGGGCGCAATGGCTCTCTTCGGCGAAAAATACGGCAACATCGTCCGGGTCGTACAGGTCGGCGATTACAGCCTTGAGCTGTGCGGCGGTATCCATGTCGGGAATACCTCGCAGATCGGAATCTTCAAGCTGGTCAGCGAGAGCGGTATCGGCTCCGGTGTACGCCGGATTGAGGCCGTGACCGGACGTTATGCTTACCAGTTCACCGAGAGCCAGCTTGATCTCCTGAAGCAGGCTGCAGGCTTGCTGAAATCCTCGCTGAATGACGTGCCTAAGCGGATTGAAGCACTGCATGCGCAGGTGCGCGAGGTATCCCGCGAGAACGAATCGCTGCAGTCGAAGCTGAGCGCAACCTTTGCCGCCGAGCTGACCGGCAGCGTGAAGACCGTAGGCGCCGGCACGCAGCTGCTGGCCGTAGCTGTTCAGGCAGGCAACATGGATGCACTGCGCTCCACGGCAGATGAGCTGAAGGTCAAGCTTCCGGATGCTATTCTGGTACTCGGCGCCGCGATGGACGACAAGGTGAACTTTGTAGTCTCCGTACCTCAGGCACTGGTCAAGCAGGGCTTCCATGCAGGCAAGCTGGTTAAGGAAGTTGCCGCAGTATGCGGAGGCGGAGGCGGCGGACGTCCGGATATGGCGCAGGCCGGCGGCAAGGATGCTTCCAAGCTGTCCGAGGCACTTGCCAAAGCCGAGGAGCTCGTTGCTGCCCAGGCTTAAAGAGTGAAAATGGCTGTCTGCACAGACTGTTCCTTCATATAATGTGCCCAGCGGTACTGAGAGCTTCATATCAGTACCGCTGCTTTATTAATGAGGCTGGGTGGTGCATTTTAGCGAAAATTAGCCTTGTAGGCCGTTGTGCAATAGCTTGGAAACCAAAATTATCTATATTTTTGTAGATAAAATGCCAAAAAAAGCGTTATCTCGGATAGAGGATTTCCAAGGCGGGGCATGAATATGTTATGATGAAGGCAGCAAGTGAGCTGTACAGCAGCAACTATGCGAAACCGCTCTCTGAGGGTGATTTTGCAGAAGGAAGGTGTCACAAATGGACTCCATGGACAAAACGGTTAAATTCAATGTGAAGGGCGACGAAAAGGAAGCTTCTTCCCAGGAAATTCTGCTCGCCGTATACGACGCGCTGGTGGAAAAAGAGTACCATCCGATCAACCAGATCGTAGGGTACTTACTTTCCGGAGATCCGGCTTACATTCCGCGCCACAACAATGCTAGAAGTTTGGTCCGGAGAAAAGAACGTGATGAGCTGATCGAGGAACTGGTCCGTTTCTACCTGGCCAATCACCGGGTGGATCAGCCGAGATGATGAAGAAGCTTGGACTGGATTACGGCGACCGCAGAATCGGAGTCGCCACAAGTGATATTTTCGGGTGGACCGCCCAGGCTCTGGAGACCATTGAACGCCGCGGAAACGGTAACGAGTTTGAACGTATCCGTGAGCTGGTCAAGGAGCATGAGATTGGAGAGATCGTGGTTGGCCTGCCGAAGAATATGAACGGCTCAGTTGGACCCCGCGGTGAAATCTGTATCGAATTTGCCGGTCAGCTGCGGGAGGAACTCGAAATACCCGTACACCTTTGGGATGAGCGTCTGACGACAGTGTCCGCCGAGCGGATGCTGATTGAAGGGGACGTCAGCCGGAAGAAACGCAAGGGGATTGTGGACAAAATGGCCGCAGCCCTGATTTTGCAAAATTTTTTGGATGCTAACAGTAAAAGGTGAGGGGTGCGCTATTATGACAAACGAACAGATTGGCCACGAAGAAGAACCGGAAATTATCTATATTCCCGATGAGGAAGGTAATGAAGAGGAATTTGAGGTCATCATGAAGTTTGAAGTCGACGGTTCGGATGCAAAGTATATGATGGTGGTGCCGCTGGATTCCGAGGATGAGGATAGCGATGAAGTCTACGCATTCCGCTACGAGGAAGACGGGGACGACCTGCAGCTCTTTATGATCGAGAATGACGAAGAGTGGGCAATCGTTGAAGAGACCTTCAATACACTTGTAGACGAGCTTGACGGGGGAGCAGAGAATGACTGATTTTTCCGCAGAACAAGCGGTCTGGACATCTAAGCTCAAGGAAGCCTATGGAGAAACAGTAGAACTGGAAGATGAGCAGGGCCGGTCTTCCGTTTACAATATTGTCGCCGAGTTTGAGGTCGGCGGCCGCGCGTATGCGGTACTGGCCGGTTCTGGCAGGGAAGCGGAGCAGGAGATTCTGCGGATTGTGGTTTCGCCTGACGGTGTGCCGGAGCTGGAGAGTATCGTTGACGATGAAGAGTGGGAAGATGTGTCCGAGCTGTACGATGAGCTGACTTTTCCTGCAGAAGATACGGAATAAAGACTGTTCACGAATATGCAATATCTATGCTGGGGCAAGGAAGAGGGCGGATTTATTTCCGCGCTCTTTTTGCTTGATAGGACTGTAAAAATGGTGTTGAATGAAAGTCTCACAAAAAATATATGTTGAATTTAAGATAATACAATTCTATACTATATTGTTGGAAAGTGAGGAGTTCCATTTGAAAGCAGCAATCCGCGCCGTGCTGATTATAGTCCTTGTGATGGTCTTGGCAGCCGGGGGAGGCGCATGGTATGTCTGGAATGGAATGCAGCCGGTGGAGCCTGCGGGGCCGCCCGTTACGTTTACGATAGAGAAGGGAATGGGCAGCTCGGAAATTGCAGATCTGCTCGAAGAGAACGGTATTATCCGTAACGCTTTATTTTTCAAAGGTTATCTGAAGTGGGTTAAGGAAGGGTCAGGCTTTATGGCGGGTACATATACCGCAAGCCCGGGAGATACCTACGACAATCTGATTGCCCGGCTGAATGCGGGAGATGTCGTGAAGGAGGAGACGGTGGTCTTCACCATTCCGGAAGGGTATACGGCAAAGCAGGTGGCCGGAAAGCTGGCTGAGGCATGGGGGCAGAAGCCTGAGGTTTTTCTTGAAATTATAGATTCCGGAGCGGGACTCGCTGCAGTTGACAGGCTGGAGATTCCTGCGGGCGGAGGTGTGCTGCACCGTCTTGAAGGGTACTTGTTCCCTGAAACCTACGAGCTGCTCAAGGACAGCACGCCCCAGGACGTTGTCGAAGCGCTGCTGGAGCAGCTGGAGAAGAAGCTGGACAGCATTCCGGACTGGAAAAATCAGCTGGCCGAGCGGAAAATGTCCCTGCATGAGCTGCTGACTGTGGCTTCGCTGGTGGAACGTGAGGTTGTCGTCGACGATGAGCGGCCGCTGGTAGCCGGCGTTATTTATAACAGGCTGAACAAGGGCCAAAACCTGGAGATCGATGCTACGGTCCAGTATCTGCTGGACAAGCAAAAGGAACGGCTGCTGTACAAGGACCTGGAAGTGGAGAGCCCGTATAACACGTACAGAAATGCCGGCCTCCCGCCGGGGCCGATTGCAAGTCCCGGTCTGGCGTCGATTCAGGCGGCGCTTGCGCCTGAGGCATCGGAATATTATTTCTACGTGACCAAAAAAGACGGCACGCAGGGCCATCTGTTCGGTAAAACGTACGAGGAACATTTAGCCAATATCAAAAAAAGTGAACAAAATTCGCCGTAACCTATTAAAATAGAGATTACTGCGGTTTGATGTGCCGCAAGGGCAGGAGGATGCAACATGATGAACAAACCGGAGCTGCTGGTTACAGCAGCATCCCTGGAGGAAGCGCGTGCGCTTCTGAATGCAGGCGCTGACGCGCTGCTCATCGGAGACGACCGTTTCGGGATGCGGCTGGCCGGCCATTTTACGCTGGAGGATACAGCAGCTGTAATCGAACTGGCCCACAGCATGGGCCGCAAGGTATATGCGGGCCTGGGCGGACTGATGTCCAACCGGCTGCTGGATGAGCTTCCGGCATACGTTAAGGCAATCGGCCAGCTCGGCATCGACGGAATCGAATTCGGAGATCCTGCGGTGCTGTACGCCGTGAAGTCCGAAGCGCCGGAGCTGAGGCTGCACTGGAATGCCGAGATGACCTCGACCAATTACTATACGGCCAACTATTGGGGCCGCAAAGGGGCTTCGCGTGTCGTGCTGGCCCGTGAGCTGAATATGGATGAAATCACCGAAATGGTGCCGCTGCTTGAGGTGGAAGCCCAGGTGCAGGTACACGGGATGACCAATATTTATCATTCCAAACGCGGACTGGTAGCCAGCTATATGGCACACCAGGGACGCCCGGTAGAAGATGGTAATCTGGGTAAGGACCGCGGCCTGTTCCTGATTGAGGCAGAGCGCCAGGAAGAGAAGTTCCCGATCTACGAGGATATCAACGGAACGCACATTATGAGCTCCGATGATGTCTGCATTCTTGAGGATCTGCATATCCTGCTTGCTGCCGGGGTGCATAGCCTGAAGATTGAAGGCCTTCTCAAGCCGGTTGCCTATAATGTGGTTGTTGTAAAAGCATTCCGACATGCGGTTGACCTGTATTTCCAGGACCCGCAGGCGTATGAGTTTGATGAGTCCTGGATGGATGGCATCCGTGCGCTGCAGGACCCTGAGCGTGATCTGTCGTTCGGCTTCTTCTACAAAGAACAAGTCTATTAATTAATCTTTTTGGAAATAAAATAAGGCAATGATTCAGCCTCTTAAATAAGGTTTGAACCATTAACTTTCAGGTGTAGCGGCGGAAGGGAAGTTTGGAACTGTAGGAGCGATAGCGCCCGCCTTTATGTTTGGATTTCTACCGCGGCAGCGGATTAAAATCAGGAAATCGAAACATAACAGCGGCCGGAAGTCCAAACATTCCCTGCAGCTGCGTACAACACCGTGAAGCGGGGGTTAAGCTTTTTTAACAGCTGAAGATATGGAGGGGAGAACATCAATGGGTACCATGACTAAGCCCCAGTACAAGGGCAAACGTTACCGTCTGGACAAACCGGAGCTCCTGGCTCCGGCGGGTAACCTGGAAAAATTGAAATTCGCCGTGCACTATGGCGCGGATGCAGTATATATCGGGGGACAGAAATATGGCCTGCGGTCCGGGGCTGACAACTTCAGCTTCGAGGAAATGCGCGAGGGTGTAGAGTTCGCCAAGAAATACGGGGCCAAAGTATTTGTAGCTACCAACATCTATGCCCACAATGAAGACATCGCCGGGATTGAAGAATACCTGCGCAATCTGCATGAGGCGGGAATCGCCGCGATTATCGTTGCTGATCCGGCTATTGTGGATACAGCCCGCCGGCTGGTGCCGGAGCTGGAAGTGCATCTGAGCACCCAGCAGTCCACGCTGAACTGGCAGGCGGTATCCTTTTGGAAGGAAGAAGGTCTGCCGCGTGTCGTACTGGGCCGTGAGACCAGCCTGGAAGAGATTGCTGAGATCAAACAGCATGTCGACATTGAAATCGAGAGCTTCATTCACGGTGCGATGTGCTCCTCGTATTCCGGCCGCTGCGTGCTGTCCAACCATTTTACAGACCGCGACTCCAACCGCGGGGGCTGCTGCCAGTCCTGCCGCTGGAAGTATGACCTGTTCGAGGACGGCCGTCCGGAAGGAAACTGGGTATCGGAAGAGGATCAGGCAGAGGCTGCCCCGCCGCAGCATCTTTTGCCGGGAGTGACCCAGCTGCCTCTGCATCAGCCGGAGGATAACCAGTTCACCATGGGCTCCAAGGATCTGTGCATGCTGGAGAGCATTCCTGACCTGATCGAAGTCGGCATTGACAGCTTCAAGATCGAGGGCCGGATGAAGTCGATTCACTATGTTGCCACAGTAGTCAATGCCTACCGCAAGGCGATAGATGCCTATATGGCCGATCCGGACAATTACGTGCTGAATCCGGAATGGCTGGAGGAGCTGCAGAAAGCGGCGAACCGTCCGCTGAACACAGGGTTCTTTTACGATACGCCGGACCATGAGGATCATATTTATGAGCCTGAGGAAAAAGCGGCACCGTATGATTTTGCAGGGCTCGTTCTTGAGTATGATGCAGACACCGGTATGGCACTTATCCAGCAGCGCAACCACTTCAAGCCCGGACAGGAAGTGGAGTTTTTCGGACCTGACATCACCAGCTTCAAGCAGACTGTAGGGGAGCTGTGGGATGAAGAAGGGAACAAGCTTGATGCTGCCCGTCATCCGCTCCAAAAGATCCGTATGAAGGTAGATCATCCGGTTGCCTATTTTGATATGATGCGCAAAAGAAAATAACAGCTTGGCTTAAACAGAGGATACCCCGGGAAGCGGGGTGTCCTTTTATTTTTTAGCGTGCCCAGAGGCACGCATTATCTAATTGGTGAAAGTCCAACCCAAGGAGGGGCCAAGCCACCTTGGTAGCTAGGATGCTTGCGCATGG
>NZ_FNDX01000070.1 GCF_900099765.1 Paenibacillus typhae
CACCAACTAGCTAATGCGCCGCAGGCCCATCCCTTATCAGCAGATTGCTCCGCCTTTTATCCTTCCCTCAGGCGAGGAAAGGGATTATCCGGTATTAGCTACCGTTTCCGGTAGTTATCCCAGGCTAAGGGGCAGGTTGCCTACGTGTTACTCACCCGTCCGCCGCTAAGCTTATCCCGAAGAATAAACTCCGCTCGACTTGCATGTATTAGGCACGCCGCCAGCGTTCGTCCTGAGCCAGGATCAAACTCTCCAATAAGGTTTTTCCGGGCGGTCACTCCACCCGAATCACTCCAAGGAAATAACCATCCGAAAACTATCGAAAAGAGCGATTCGCTCATTTTGAAACTGACGATTCATTTAATGAATCTTGTAAAAATTAACGCGTTCCATTTGTTCAGTTTTCAAAGAACTTGCTTCCGGCATTCAACATTCGTTTTCGCGACCGGAATTAGATCATATCATGTTTCTTTGTTTCTTGTCAACTTATTTTTTCTAAGCCCGTTTGCTCGGCGTCGATGTCTCATAAGCACAAGAGATAATATATCATGCCGTTAAAATGAATGCAAGCTTTTTTTACAAAATAACTTTCAAGCACATTTACATCAGCTGCTCAGCATAATTTGATTCCCGGATGCCCTAAGAGTGGCTACAATAGAACCTGTACTGCTTCTGCAGAAATCCTCTTATTATTTTCCTATGGAAGTATGGAAAGGAGTTTCAATGAATACTAACGTCAGGCAGGGCGTTCCTGCACCTGCTCTTGAGACCAAGGAGCAGCGCAATCAACAGCAGGCCACTATATACAGGATTCTGCTGGCCATCAGCTTTGTTCATCTTTTTAACGATTCCATTCAGGCGGTAATCCCGGCGCTGTTCCCTACGCTTAAGGATAATCTGCTCCTGTCATTCACCCAGATCGGCTGGCTCGCCTTTGCCTTGAATATTACCTCATCCCTGATTCAGCCGGTGATCGGGTTTGCCGCTGACCGTAAACCCAGACCTATACTGCTGCCGCTCGGCATGTGCTGTACATTTGCAGGGGTTTTTCTTCTGGCCTTTGCTGACAGCTATCCTCTGGTGATCATCTCTATTATATTTGTTGGACTGGGATCCGCCGCTTTCCACCCTGAAGGTATGAGAGTGGCGCATATGGCGGCAGGACAGCGTAAAGGTCTCTCACAGTCGATCTTTCAGGTCGGCGGAAACGCGGGGCAGGCTCTGGGTCCTCTGTTGAACTACGGAGTATTCATTCCTTTCGGGCAGATCGGGGCGCTCGGGTTCACTCTTTTTGCCGCCGCCGGAATTGTTATTCAGACTTATGTCGCCCGGTGGTACCGCGGAATGCTGAATGCCGGGTATACGTTCCGCAAGAAATCCTCAACAGGCACCATTGACCCTGCACGCCGCAAAGCGGTATTTATGGCCACCGTTATTCTGGTGTTTATTGTATTCGTACGTTCCTGGTACGGGGCTTCGATCGGGGGATATTATGCTTTCTATCTAATGGATCATTACGGCATGGAACTTGATAGCGCCCAAATATATATCTTTTTGTATCTGGCTGCGGGAGCGGTTGGCACCTTTTTTGGGGGACCGCTTGCTGACCGTTTCGGACGCCGTAATCTCATTCTGCTCTCTATGGTAGGTACAGTGCCGCTCGCCCTTATTCTTCCGTTCGCCAATGCCTTTTGGGCAGCTGTGCTGCTGATTATCTCCGGTTTTGTACTGCTGTCCAGCTTTTCAGTAACCGTAGTCTACGCACAGATGCTGTATCCGGGAAATATCGGTACCGTTTCAGGTCTGATTACCGGACTGGCTTTTGGTCTTGGCGGCATCGGCTCCTTGGTCATCGGCAAACTGATAGATCACACCGATATTACCACTGTGTTTGTAGCCTGCGGCTTCCTGCCGCTGCTCGGACTGGTCGCACTCCTGCTTCCGGGTGACAAGAAGCTGGAGCAATGGGCCGCTGAATAACATTTCGCCTTGCAAAATCCAAATTTTCTAAACTGCCCAACCTTCTCCAGACAAGAGCAGGCTGGGCTTTTTAATCCCTTTTCCCGGATTTTCGAATGTACAGCTCAACATAAAAGGGAGATTATTCAACGGCGTATTTTTGCGGTACAATTAATTAATTCAAACTTGAACTAACTGGTGGCTTCGAACGCTGAAGGAGGAATATCCATTGAGAAAGATGCTGGCTAATATCCGGAAAGGATACGGCAAGAAGCTTGTTTCGATTCACCGGTGGAACGCCTGGCTTGTACTGTTTCTGGCGGTGAGCGGATTGCTGCTGGTGGGCGGCTTTTGGCGCGAGGTATTGGGTGAGGGCAGAGTATGGCTGAAATGGGCACACATTGTCCTTGGGCTGGCGCTGCTTATTCCCGTTATCTATTATCTGCTGCTTGCCGCCAAGCACTGGAAAAGGCTGGACGGGAAAACGGGACAAAAGACAAATGTTATCTTTGTACTTGTCCTCCTTATCGGCTGGCTTGCATCAGGGATTGTGCTATGGCAGTTCAGGCTTGCTGGACCAAGAGCAGCGAATGCGGCGCTTTGGATTCATGACCTGCTCACCTGGGTCGGACTGCCCGTTATCATCTATCATTCCATTACGCGGGTGAAATGGCTCAAGGAGCCCCGGAAACGTTCAATCGTTGCAGAAACACGAAGTCCTGCTGGCTCCGGCACTATAACGGATATAAAGCAGCCCGCAGCCGTCAGTACTCCCCAGCCTGTATACACACGGCGCGGCTTCATCAAGCTTGCAGTCGGGGCAGGCCTGGCCGTTACCGTCGGCCCGACCTTTGTCCGGTGGATCGGCAAGTCTCTCCAGCTGCCCGGCACTGCAGATTATGCGGCCGATAACGCCAATACCCTTATTCCCGATCCTGTGCCGCTGGCTGATTCTTCTCCGCCCATCGGCGGCGGTGCAGAGGGCAGCTTCCGGGTATACACGGTAACCGATATTCCGGCATTTGATAACTCGAACTGGTCCTTTACGATTGATGGACTGGTTGACCAACCGTTCACCTGGACCTGGGAAGAGTTCGTTAAGCTGCAGCGCGAGGTGCAGGTCAGTGATTTTCACTGTGTGACCGGCTGGTCTGTATATAAAAACACATGGGAGGGCCTCCCTTTATCCAAGCTGCTGGATATGGCAGGAGTAAAAAAGGAAGCTGTAATGGTCAAGCTGTATTCCGGCGACGGCGTCTACACTGATTCCCTGACATTGCCGCAGGCCCGCATGGAAGATGTAATGGTAGCAGTAATGCATGACGGCTTGCCGATTCCGAATCAGCTCGGGGGACCGGTGCGGCTGGTGACTCCGCAGATGTACGCCTACAAATCGGTTAAATGGCTCAACCGGATTGAATTAATTGCCGAAGATCACGTCGGATACTGGGAACAGCGAGGATACGATAAGGACGCCTGGCTGCCCGGTGCCAGACGGGTATGACGCAAGGATTATAGACCGGACGCAAGTAGCCTCTGCTCCCTGTAAAGGGCAGAGGCTACTTGCGTTTTCCGTAACACTTAATTTGATTCAAAGACTCTTGAAGGAGGCGTCGTACAGCCGGAACATTGTTTTGTAGCCTGATTCGTCAATCTTGATGCCCACATCCAGACGCCCCGTTATCTCAAGGGGGCCGGAAGTATAACGGAGCTTGTCGCCTCCGGGCACAAAAACAATCATGATTTTGTTCCAGTAGGTTTCATCCCCGTTATCGAAGGGGCATTCTGCCCCCGGCTCGGGAATAAGCAGAAACCAGTTCTTTTCAAAGGAAAGGACCTCACCCATAAAGCCCTTTATTTTGACCTTGCTGCCGCTAAGGTCCCAGAAATGCTCTGAGGGCCGCGTCTGGTCACTGCCATCAAAGAAACCGTTCCAGTCAATAGAGGCAAGCCCTGCATGGGCCCCCTCTGTCGGGATAGCAGCTGCTACCTGAGAAGGGCTTGCTGATGGAACAGGTGCAGAATGACCTGGCTGCTCCACGCCACCGCTACCACTCTCGCCAGCACCAGTGCTCTTTGGCTGCGTCACAGGCGCAGGTGCTGGTGTAACTGGAATAGAGCCGCCGGGCTGCCGGACAGGCTTCGGTGTAACAGCTGCAGCCGAAGACGGACGAACCGACGGCTCGGATGTCCCCGGAACGGCGTTATCAGCTGCCGCCGCTCCGGGCTTGCCGCTCTGCCGGTCAGCTATAACACCTGCTGGTTCTGCGTTCGGTGCTGCCGATTCCTTCTGCCGGACTACGTCACCATCACCGGAATTACCGGGAGCAGGGGAGCTGCTTACGGCCGGCAGGGCTGTAGCAGATAGCCGTTCTGCCGGAGGCGCAGCTGAGGCCTCCGCTGTTGCGGCCTGCATCTGCACAACCGGACTCGCTTGTGCAGATGCAGGTATGCCTGATTGAGCCGGAACTTCCGCTACCGCAGCAAAGGATTCCCCTTCCCCATCAGCCGCCGTATTCTGCCCGCATGCCTGGAGCAGCAGCATGCCCAGCAATGCTGCCAGCGCGGGGAACAGCCTTTTCTGTAATCGTATCAAATGGGTGTACCTCCTATGATTTGAACAGTGCAAGCGGATGCATCCGGTACATCCGGAACGCCGGGCCGAGAGAGGACAGCAGACCAATGGCAATAGCGCCTAATGCAATCAGCCAGTGCTCCGGTGTCCAGTGGTAGGGCTGAATCTGGATGCCCGCTTGTGCGAACAGCGCATCCTTCAGCAGGTAAGCGCCAAGATGACCGAGCAGCAGGCCGGCGATCAGCCCGGTGGCCGTAACCAGCAGGCCTTCACAGGTCAAGGTCAGCCATACATAACCCCTTGATTTACCCAGAAGACGCAATAGTCCGACATCCTTGGTACGTTCACCGGCTGCGGCAATCAGCGATAATAAGATCGAAATCCCGGCCAGCAGCACACAAATTGCCGTTAGCACACCGAGCAGCCTGGAGCCTTGATCCACTGCATTCAATACATCGGATACGGCCTTGCTTGTGTATACTGCCTGGACTCCGTCAGAACCGTCAAGCTCCTGCTTCAGGTTGTGGGCTCCAAGCAGACTTGCCGGCTTTACTAATACTGCTGTAATCTCCCTGTCTTCTGGCGCAAGTCCATGCACAGCCCAGGCGTAGTCTACCGTTGTAAATACGGCACGGTCATCCGGGGTATGGAGCTCAGGAAGGATACCGGTTACGGTGTAGCGGAAGCTGCCGTGGGCGTGATCTTCATCATGCCCTTCTCCATGCTCTTCTCCATGCTCTTCATGTTCTTCACCATGCTCAGCCTCCGCAGATTCAAGGCCTTCCTCCTGTACAAGTCCGTGCGCTCCCGAAAAGGTGTCTCCTACCTTCAGCCCCAGCGACTTGGCAACATATGAACCGACAATGGTGTCACCGGTATGGGCATACATGGAGCCTTCCTGCAATCTGGCACCGCCGTATCTTGTAAAGAAGTACCCTGACTCCAGCCCTACGATCGGAAACCCCTTATAGTTGTCTCCCGTTGTCATCGCATACGCTTCAGCCACAGACTGATCCTGTTTGGCCTGATCCAAAGCGGCAAGCGGAATATTTCCGGTAGGGGCACCGATATGGTAAAAGGTATTGAGCACCAGCTGAGTTTCACTGCCCGCCGCTCCGATGACAAGGTCAAAAGGGCCGTAGCCCTTTTTGGCCCCCTGTTCCACACTTTCACGGGACAAGGTAAGCAGTACAATAAAACCTACGGTTACGGCAACAGCGCAGACAGTGAGCAGAGACAGGAAACGCCGGTGCAGCACGTTGCGCAGCGTCAGTCTGAACAGGCTCATACTGTTGCTCCCTCCCTTATCCCAGAGCTGTGCCGCTGCAGCGGCATTGCTTCCCGGCGGACGGTGTTCACATCCTGAATATTCAGGCAATGCGGAAAACGGCCCGCCATATTGAGGTCATGGGTGACAACGATCAGCGTATGTCCGTGCGCAATGCTGAGCTCAAGCAAAAGAGCGGATATTTCATCCGCGGTCTCCCAGTCCAGGCTCCCGGTAGGCTCATCAGCCAGCAGAAGCGGAGGCTGATTCACCAGCGCCCGGACAATGGCTATCCGCTGCTGCTGGCCGCGCGACAGCTGGGAAGGCCGGTGCTGGCTGCGGTCCGCAAGTCCTACCTGCTCCAGCCAGCCGTCCACGACACGTCTGCGCTCCTTGGATGTGAGCCTTGCAGTCATCGCAATCTCGATATTCTGCCGTGCCGTCAGGGACGGAATCAGATGAAAGTCCTGCAGCACATAGCCGATGCGGGAAGCACGGAAAGCATCACGTTTGGCCTCCGCCAGCTCGTGAAGCGGCTGGCCGTCCACTATAATGCTGCCGCTGTCCGCCCGGAGGATTCCGCTGACCAGGTGCAAAAGCGTGCTTTTACCGGACCCGCTGGGTCCGGTAATCGCTACACGCTCTCCTTTTTCCACATTCCACTCAGGGATATCCAGAATCGGCACCGGTCTTCCGTCAACCTTGAACTGTTTTTTTACCTCCCGAATCTGAAGCACCCGGTCACACTCCTATCTCAGGACAAGCCGTTCGGACAATGCATCCCATTTCAGGGTTGTACCTGTCAGCTGATTGAATGCCGTGAGCGGGAGGTACAGTACGCCATTATCAACATCTACTGTATATGCCGCCGCCTTGCCGTTAAGCTTGGCTGTTTTGTCTGTCAGGCTGACATCAATGGTATTGTTCTTCAGCGCCAGTCTCGCGGCGGAGGCATCGCCTTTATACGTCCCTCCAAGCGCTTTGGCCAAAGCTTCGGCCGGATAGAGCACTTCGTTGTCGCGGCTGATTTTAAACTTAGGATACAGATATTTGGACTGCAGCTCAGCTGAACGCTTGTTGAGGTCCAGACCCAGAATACCGGCACCTGCTGTGGCAATCTGCGTATTGTCCACCTGGCCCTTTACCTTGTCCGCGATCGGCCCGTATGCCCAGACTCCGACATCTACCGCCGAGTGCCCGTGACCGGACCAGCCGACGAGCAGGCGTTTGGAAATGACCGCGTTGTACGCACCTTCGCGTTTGTACGAGGAGCCGTCCCCATTCATAATCTGGGTAACCTCTTCATCAGTAAGATCCGTAATCCAGGTATTTGTTGTTACAATACTGCGGATTTCTTCCGGTGTCTGCGCTGCTTCAAGAGCCGCCGCCAGGCTTTCGGAGGAATGCTTCTGCTTATTCCACAGATCAATATTGATCTCATAAATGTTATCGCGTGAAAGGGACAGGCCGCCTGTCTCATGATCTGCTGTGACTACGACGGAGGTGTTACCGTTTTTCTTGGCAAAATCAATCGCTGTCTTAAATGCGGCGTCGAAGTCGAGCGCCTCCTGGACGAGCGTCGGCAGATCGTTGGCATGACCGGCATGGTCAATACGTCCGCCTTCAATCATCATGACAAAGCCATCCTTGTCGGTTGATAAAATATTCAGCGCCTTGGAGGTCATGGCTGCAAGACTCGGTGTTTCTGCCGTCCGGTCCGGAACATAAGCTACATGAGAGCTGCCGAACAGTCCGAGCACCTTGGTATTTTTGGAGGTGAGCGCGTTTAAAGCAGATGCATTCTCAACCACAGTGTAACCCTTGGCTTTGAAGTCAGGGATAAGGCTCTTGTCCGTACGCTTGCCCTTCTCTTCCTTCGTTACAAAAAACTGCTTTCCGCCGCCCATCAGCACATCCACACCGCTCTCCAGATACTGCGAGGCAATTGCCGATTCATTATCTCGGTTGCGGACATGGGAGGCATAAACGGCTGGTGTAGCGTGGGTGATACGCGCCGTGGTTACGAGTCCTGTTGCTTTGCCCGTACTTTCGGCAGCTTCAATGATGGAGGCAAAGGGCCTGGATACATCCTCATTGGATACGCTGATGCCTGCGTTGTAGGTTTTGTGTCCTGTGGCAAAGGCCGTACCGGCTGAAGCGGAGTCCGTAACGATACCGGATACAATCTTCCCGCCGTCTTCACCGCGGTCTGCATATGTAGTAGCCTGTCCTACGTAATAAGGATCGATATTCAGATGACTGATACCCTTGGTGTACTGCTGAAAATATCTTGCCGCCGAAATCTGGGCCGGGCCCATACCGTCGCCAATCAGCACGATAAGATTTTTGGACTTAGCGTTTGCCGCTCCCCCTGTGTTCGTTGTCCCCTGCGCTGCTCCGGCAAGTGTTGCCCCTGAAACTACAGCTGCTGCCAATCCTCCAAAAAAGATGCCCTTCATCAGCTTGTTCATTGTATACCCTTCCTCCTTATGGTGATTCTTACCATAGCTTAGCTCGGAAAGGTTAACCAATTGTCAAAATAAGTAATCGGTTGTATTAAATTATCATTTGTTCATATATTTCTTGCTGCTTTTCATGCAGGGAAAGGTAGCGTTTGTAAAAAAAAAGAGCCCTGCATCCCCCTGCTTAACAGTGGGATTACAGGACTCAATGGTTCTGCTATTTTTCCGGTTGGTTTAAAGCTGCTTACAGCTCCAGCAGTCGGATCAGCTCTTCTTCATCCTCGATGACCTGAATGCCGAGCTGCTGGGCTTTGGCCAGCTTGCTGCCTGCCTTTCCGCCGGCAATGACCAGATCTGTCTTCTTGGATACGCTGCCGGACACCTTGGCTCCCAGTGCCTCCAGCCGCTCGGCCGCCTCCTCGCGGGTCAGCTTCTGCAGGGAACCGGTCAGGACAACCGTCTTGCCGCTGAAGAAGGAATCGGTACTGACCTGGCGCGGCGCTTCCGGCGCTTTGGCCTGCACACCCAGCTCCAGCATACGGTTAATGCCCACCACTACAAAAGGATCCGCGAAGAAGCTCACGATGCTCTCCGCCACAATTCCGCCGATATCCGGCAGACCGGACAGCTCTTCGGCGGTTGCGTTCATAACAGCCTCCAGGCTGCGGTAATGCTCGGCCAGCATCCGGGTGGTTGCCTTGCCTGTGTTCGGAATGCCCAGCGCGTAGAGGAAGGATGCGAGATCCCGGCCCTTGCTCTCCTCAAGCGCTTTGAGCAGATTATCGGCCTTCTTCTCGCCGAAGCGGTCCAGCTTGACCAGCTGTTCAAAGGTCAGCTCGTATAAATCAGCCGGCTCCCGCACATTCAGCTCCTCATGCAGCTGGCCGGCGGTTTTTTCGCTGAAGGTCTCTATGTCCATCGCATCCCGGGAGGCGAAATGGGTGATCCGGCTGACAATCTGCGGCTTGCAGTCCAGCTTGTTGTTGCAGAACAGATGCGCTCCGCGCATTTCCAGCGGGAAGCCGCAGGCAGGACAGCTCTCAGGGAAAATAATCTCCCCGCCGTCACTCTCTTCGGTTACCTTGCCGAGAATTTCCGGAATGACATCATTGGAGCGGCGGATGAAGACGCGGGTTCCCAGCGCATGCTTGAGGTTTTTGCGTTCGATGTCGCCAATATTATTAAGGGTGCAGTTCTGCACGGTAACGCCGGCAAGCTCTACGGCTTCGACACGGGCCAGTGGAGTCACCTTGCCGGTGCGCCCCACATTCCAGCTGACCGATTCCAGAATGGTCGTCGTTTCTTCCGCCTCGAACTTGTAAGCTACCGCCCAGCGCGGGAACTTATCCGTGTAGCCCAATGCTTCGCGGATCCGGAAGTCCGTTACCTTGATAACTGCACCGTCAATGAGGTAATCCAGACCGGCACGCTGCTCTTCAATCTCCGCCAGCTGCTCGGTCACGTCATCGAATCTATCGAAATAGGTAAGATAAGGATTCACCTTAAACTGGTTGGTCCGCAGAAAATCCATCATCTGCTGATGATCGGCAAACTGCACGCCTTCGGCATAACCCACGTTATAAAAGAAAGCGTTCAGCCTGCGCTCTGCAGTCGTCTTCGGATTCAGGTTGCGCAGTGCCCCCGCAGCCCCGTTGCGCGCATTCTTCAGCGGCTCGGCTGCCCGTGTATTGTAATCTGCCAGCACCGACAGATTCATAATCCCTTCACCCTGGACTTCGATCAGCCCTTCCTTAAAGGGAATAGTGAGCGGCACCGACTTGATCGTCTTGACTTGGGCAAGGATGCCTTCACCGGTTACCCCGTTGCCCCGGGTTGCAGCCTGGACCAGCCTGCCGTCCTGATAGGTCAGATTAAGCGTCAATCCGTCGAATTTCAGCTCCACCGCATAGCAGGGCTCAGGCAGCGGGTTGTCCGGATTTTTGGTGTTATAGTCATTCACCAGCTTCAGTACACGGGCATTCCAGCTCCGCAGCTGTTCAATATTCTGTGCCTTATCCAGGCTCCACAGGGGAGCAAGGTGCCGGTGCGGGGTGAAGCCCTTCAGCAGTTCACCTCCAACCCGCTGAGTCGGGGAGTCAGGAAGCACAAGGCCGCTCTCTGCCTCAAGCTGAACAAGCTTGTCGTAAAGCACATCATACTCCTTGTCGCTGACTAACGGGGCATCCAGGGTGTAATAGTGATAATTGTATTTATTCAGCTCAGCAACAAGCTCTTCCATGGTATGCATAACGTCCATCCGGGCATATCCCTCCGTTATAAGGATTGTATCTTATCTAAATAGATTGAACTAATGATTTTTATGTTTGGGATAGCCGTGACTCCAGAGAATATTTGGACTTCCGGCCGCTGTTGTCTGCAGATTTCTTCAATTATACCGCTGTTCGCGGTTGAAATCCGCAGACAAGGCGGTCGCTACCGCTCCTCCAGTTCCAAAATTCCCCTCCGCCACTTTCCCCTTAACTTAACTTAACTTACAAGTTCAATCTATATAGCAAGAGAACGACACTTCTATATCTCTTTATTTTCCATAATCGCTTGTGCTAACCCTGCCGGTTACTCGACTTTGGTAATCGGTGCGAATCCGGCAAGCAGCCGCTTCACGCCAACCGGCGCCGGAAAAGCAATCTGCAGCTCCGTATCGTTGCCGGTGCCCTTCACGGACACAATGGTGCCGGTGCCCCATTTGCCGTGGGCCACCTTGTCGCCGGCCTTGAATTCACCGGCCGCCGCCGCAGCCCCTCCCGTAGCGCGCTGCGCGCCGCTGCCGGTCGTCACCGTAACGCGTCCTGTCCCCGGGACAGCGGACGCGGTACTGCCGCCCAGGCTGGCGCTTTGCCCGCCAGCCGGCGAAGTGCCGGCGCCGCCTGTGGCGCGGCCGCCGAAGTTCCCCCGGCCGCCGCCGCCGAAGCCGCGGCCGCCATAGGCACCGCCTACCTCCGCGCCTCCGCGCCGGAAGCGGTCCGATTCACGGACGGTGTCTTCCTTCAGCTCCTCCGGAATCTCCTCCAGGAAGCGGGACGGCGGGTTGGCCGTCGTCCGCCCGAACAGCGTGCGCATTCTTGCACAGCTGAGGAACAGCTGCTTCTCTGCGCGCGTAATGCCTACGTACGCCAGCCGGCGTTCCTCTTCCAGTTCATCATTGTCCTGGAAGGCACGGCTGTGCGGGAACACGCCCTCCTCCATGCCGATGATGAATACCGTCGGGAACTCCAGACCTTTGGCGCTGTGCATCGTCATCAGCACAACCGCATCGCTGCGGTCCTCTTCGTCGTTGTTCATGCTGTCAATATCCGCGATCAGCGCCAGATCCGTCAGGAAGGAGACCAGCGACTTGTCTTCATTATTCTTCTCAAACTCCATCGTCACGGACAGGAACTCGTCAATATTTTCCAGCCGGGCGCGGGATTCCAGCGTATTCTCATTTTGCAGCTCCAGCCGGTACTGGGACAGCTCCAATATTTTCTCGGTAAGCTCGGTCACAGACAGGAACTCCACCATCCGGTGCAGCGCTTCAATCATGTCATAGAATTCTACCAGCGCATTGCGCGTCCGGCCGGCAAAGCCGAGATCATCCACTGTCTGCAGCACCCGGAAAATCGAGACATTGCGTTCTGCCGCCGCCACAGCCAGCTTGCCAAGAGTAGTATCCCCGAGTCCGCGCTTAGGCACATTGATAATGCGCGCCAGGCTGATATCATCATCCGGGTTGGATAAGAGACGCAGATAGGCGAGCAGGTCCTTGATTTCTTTACGGTCGTAGAACTTGATCCCGCCGACAATCTGGTACGGAATATCCGATTTGATCAGAATTTCTTCTATTACACGGGACTGGGCATTGGTACGGTACAGAATGGCATGATTCTGGTACGCCTGTCCCTGCTTGACGTTCTTGCTGATCTCTCCGGTGACGAAGTACCCCTCATCATGCTCGCTGTCGCCGCGGAATACCTTGATCTTGGGCCCCTCCTCCGAATCCGTCCATAGCTTCTTCGGTTTACGGCCTGTATTCAGGGCGATAACGCCGTTGGCTGCATTCAGAATGTTCGAGGTCGAGCGGTAGTTCTGCTCCAGCAGAATGGTGGTTGCTTCCGGATAGTCCTCTTCAAAATTCAGAATGTTCGTAATATCCGCTCCGCGCCAGCGGTAAATCGACTGGTCGCTGTCCCCGACCACACAGATCCGGTGGTGGCCGTCGGCCAGCATCCGGCAGAGCATGTACTGCGCACGGTTCGTATCCTGATACTCATCGACATGAATGTACTTGAATTTCTTCTGGTAGAAATCCAGCACCTCAGGAACTTCCTTAAACAGCTGGATCGTCTTCATAATGAGGTCATCGAAATCCAGCGAGTTGTTGCTTCTGAGCCGCTGCTGGTACTTGGTGTATACTTTTGCCACAAGGCCTTCAAAATAATCGCCGATCTTCTGCTCATACTGCACCGGTGTTACGAGTTCATTCTTCGCCGTACTGATGACTGCCTGTACTGCCTTCGGCTCAAATTTCTTGGTGTCGATGTTCAGATCCTTCATGCAGTTGCGGATAACAGACAGCTGGTCGGAAGAATCAAGAATGGAAAAATTCGAGGTGAAGCCGATCCGTTCAATATCCTTGCGCAGAATACGCACACACATGGAGTGGAAGGTGGATACCCAGATATCCCGCCCCTCCTCGCCTACCAGCTTGGAGACACGCTCCTGCATCTCGCGGGCCGCCTTATTCGTAAAAGTTATCGCCAGAATCGCCCACGGCGGGGCTAAACGGTTCGCAATCAGCCAGGCGATCCGGTGGGTAAGCACCCGGGTCTTGCCGCTGCCCGCTCCGGCCATAATCAAAAGCGGCCCTTCAGTCGTTTCTACAGCCTTACGCTGCGGAGGATTGAGCCGGCTTACGGCATCCTGTATATTAATAAGTTGCATGGGTGGCATGCTCCTTTCAAATAGTTGTCTTCAGTGTCTTCTTAACGGCCTGCACAGTAAGCAGCGCCTGCTGTACATCACGGTATATAATATTGCCGACAACGACAGTATCGCTAAGAGCTGCTGCCTGTTCAGCCTCAGCTGCGCCGGTAATACCGCCGCCATAAAAAAGCTGGCTGTGCTCTACCGACTCTCTCACTTCCCGGACAACGTCCATATCGCCAAACATTCCACTGTATTCAAGGTAAACGACCGGAAGCCCCATCAGCTTGTCTGCAATTTCCGCATATGCAGCTGCGGCACGGGCGCTTAACCTGCTGTCTGCGTTTGTCAGCCTGGCCACAGAGGAATCTTCATTTAATACAATGTATCCTTCCGTCAGCACCATTTCCCACGGGATCAGACTGCCAAAGCGCTCTATGGCTCTGCGGTGATGACCGAGAATCCAGTCCGTGTCCGGTGTATTCAGCACCATGGGTATCATGTATACATCAAAACCAGGGACAGCTGCCTCAAGCTCGGAAACCTCCAGCGCACAGGGGAGCTCATAGCTCCGCAGCCTTGAGAGCAGTCCGGCGGTATTCTCATAGGTCAGTCCGGTAGAGCCTCCTACCAGAATGGCATCGGTTCCGGACCGGCAAATGGCATCCAGTTCCCTATCCCCGAGCTCGCGGTCCGGGTCCAGCTTAAATACATGCCGCCACGGCTGTATAAATTGCCGCATTTCATTCATCCGTCGTCCATCCTTACCCTTCAAAAATACGAACGTTTTTTCGCTTTTTAATTATAGTATATAACCGTCTGTTCACCAAGCTCATTTGGCAAAAATACGGCTGGAATTTATACCTCTATCTCCCTCAATGTAGACTCATCCGCTTTTTCAGCGTACACCCCGCATCCGGCTTAAGTCCTCCTCAGAGACAAAATCCGTATAAAAGCCGTCTACACCCATCCGGGACAGCTTCGTGATCTCCTCTTCATCGTTAACAGTATGCACATAGACGCGTGCTCCGGCTTGCTTGAGCTTACGGACGAAGCTCTTGGTCGCTCTAGTTACCGGCATCGTAATCTCCACACCGGTCTCCCGGGCAAACTCAACTACTTGTTCGTCGCTGTCGTAGGACTGATATAATGTAAAAATCACTTCAGGAAATGCATAGACCTTCCTCACCACATCAAGCATATCACGGCTGTAGATCTGAGGCACAATCCGTGAGAGCAGCGCAGGGTCCTTGCGGTTAGCCGCTTCAACAATGTGTTCAAACTGCCTGGTTACGAGCTCCGGCTCAAGCTCCTTCGTATCGGTCACAATGTAGGCATCCGGATAAGCAACCAGCAGATCCATAATTTTGTCGATATCGAGCGGAGAGTAGAGCGTCAGGATCGGGCTGTCCATCACTTCCTCGTAGCTGAGCACGACACCCTGCCTGGCGGCCGGAAGCACCTCCAGCTGACCCAGCAGCCGGCTCATATTGCCGGTCCATTCATGGCGGGCAACCAGCCTATCATCGGTAGTGAGCAGCAGATCCGCTTCAAACACGCGTGTACCCTGCTCGTAGTTGGCAACAAAAGCATCAAGCGTATTCGTATACGTATGATTATTAATTCCGCCCATCGCATGGGCAATAACCTTATGGGCAGCAAAACCGGCAGCCGGCTCCTCCTTCTGGGGCCATAATGTAATCACAAGCAGCAGGCTGAGGGCAGCAGCCATGATGAGATATGCAGTCCATTTTCTTTTATCCATGTAGTAGGGTTCCTTTGCATTAATCAGAGTAGAAAAAGCAAAAACGGCTGTGGCCTTATAGCAAGGATGGCAACCGTTTCTATGGAATCGTTATAAAATTAATAGGCATTTTTGAAGCCGTTGCGGATCGTCCGGAAAATAATGCGGATATCGAACAGCAGCGACCAGTTCTCGATATAAAAGATGTCATGCTTGATCCGGTCCTCGATCGAGGTATCCCCGCGCAGACCGTTGCTCTGTGCCCACCCGGTAATCCCCGGACGCACATGATGCTTGACCATATACTTGGGAATCTCGCCGCGGAACTGCTCCACATAATACGGACGCTCCGGGCGCGGGCCCACCACACTCATCTGGCCGAACAGCACGTTAAAAAACTGCGGAAGCTCATCCAGGCTTGTTCTGCGGATAAACGTCCCGAACCGGGTGCGGCGCGGATCATCTTTGGTGCTCCAGCCTGTGTCCACTTCAGCATCGGTCTGCATCTTCATCGAACGGAATTTATACATCATGAAATTGCGGCGGTTAAGCCCCACCCGCTCCTGCTTAAAGATGACCGGTCCCGGCGATGTAATTCGCACACCCAGTGCCACAATCAGCATAACCGGAGACAGCATAACGATGGCGAACAGCGAAAAGACAATATCAAACGCCCGTTTGGCCAGCCGGTTACCGGCCATATCCAGCGGAATATCACGCACGTTAATCATTGGCATTCCTGCAAAATTATCGAAGTACGGCCGTGCCGGCAGGTAGTCGAAGAAATCAGGGATGATCAGCGTCCGCACACCCGCCTTTTCGCAGGCAGCAATGATGGCAGGATATTTAGAATGGGCATCCAGCGGCAGGGCCAGAATCACCTCATCCACCGGAAGCATATCAAGGATACCGGACAGCTCATCCACTGTTCCCAGAATCGGTTTGTAGCGCTGCTCCTCGATCCCGTCCCACTTATGGAAGTCATCCAGAAAGCCAATGGTTTCATAGCCGAGCTCCGGGTACTGGACCAGGTTATTATAAAATCTTCTGCCCAGCGAGCCTGCGCCGATAATCAGCACGAACTGGCGGTTATGGCCTTTTTCACGCAAGGATTTCAGCATTGTCTTGAGCACATAGCGGTACAGCATAATGGACAAAATATTAAAGCCCATATAAATAGCCAGGTATTGGCGGGAAACGTCAATTTCCTTCAGAAAGAACATTACACCAAGCAGGATGAAGATGGCCATCACATGCACCTGGAAGATCTTCAGAAATTCATCCACAAAACGCTTCTTGCGCTTCGGCAGATAAAGAGAGAGTACAATCCCGATCAGTACAGAAATTGCACCGTACATGATGCTCCAATAAGCATAAGATTCCACCGGGAGCGTATTATAGGACTCCAGCCAGCCGCTGCGGAACTTCAGCCACCAGGCTGCCAGAAAGGACAGCTGGATTACCAGAAAGTCAGCAACCATGTACAGCTGGGTCAAAAACTTCTGATTACGGCGGATCATAATCTCACCTCGGCCTTCGGTTCAACTTGTGGTCCCGCTTCTGCGGAAGCTGTAAGACTCTGTGCCGGAGTGGATACCGGACGCGGCGCCCGCAGGGCATTAACGGCAAGGGACAGCATAAACTTGACAGCAACTCCGGCATATACCGTTCCGTTAATTATACTGCTATACTGCCTGCTATAATGCTTGCGGTGGAATAAGATCATCGCCCTGTGAAACTCATACACGATCTTGAACGGTCTGCGCCGGGCGCTTCCGCCCTTCAGATGAATGATAGAAGTCTGCGGATAATAATAAATCCCCCAGCCCGCTTCTTTTATCCGGTAGCACCAGTCCAGGTCCTCACCGTACATAAAAAAGGTCTCATCCAGCCCGCCTACTCTATCAATCGTTTCCCGCCGGACCAGCATGAACGCCCCAACAAGGCAATCAACGGGATACGCCTTATCTGGGTCCAGGTATCCTAACTGGTAACCGTTGAATCTGGGTTTGTCCGGGAACAGCCTGCTGAAGCCAAAAGCATAATAAAAAGAGGCCGCTGGTGTCGGGAACCCTCTCTTGCAGGCCTTATCGAGCGAGCCATCCGGCAGAATCACCTTGCAGCCCGAAGCCCCCAAATCAGGACGGGTATCCATAAAAGAAACCATTGTCTCCAGCGTATCCCTGCGGATCACCGTATCCGAGTTCAGCAGCAGCACATAACGTCCGGATGCGACCTCCATCCCCTGGTTGTTACCGCGCGCAAACCCCACATTTTCCTTGTTCGCAATCAGCGTTACACCCGGAAATTCCCTGCTAATCTTCTCAACTGAATCATCATGCGAGTTATTATCTATTAATATAATCTCATAGGAAAAGTTCGTATCGGACTCATACACCGACCTGATACAGTCCATCGTCAGGCGGCAGGTGTTGTAATTGAGAATTAAAATACTTACATCTACATTCACTTCACTACGCTCCTGACAAATATAGTAATCTATCGACAACATTATAACATAAAAACCTCCCTGATAGGCAGTTGGTCATACCCCTGTCAAGTAGACAGATAAAAAAAGCTAAGCAGCCAGCGCGTGCCGATACTCAATTGGTGCGCGCTGTTTGAGTTTCGCCTGGAACCGCTGGTAGTTATAGAAGTAGATATATTCCTCGACGGCTTGATGAATTTCGGCTTCTGACTTACACTGGTGAAGGTACAACTTCTCTGTCTTGAGGTGCGAAAAAAAGGATTCGATGCACGCATTATCCAGGCAGGTTGCTTTGCGAGAGTGGCTGCCTTTAACGCCGAATTCCTCTAATCGTGTGTTGTACGCCTGAGACGTGTACTGAAAGCCTTGGTCCGAATGGAGCAC
>NZ_FNDX01000037.1 GCF_900099765.1 Paenibacillus typhae
ATATTATGACTTCCCAGCACAGTACGAGCAATTACGTAAATTGCACTAATGCGATTGAACCGCCGTATACCGAACGGTACGTACGGTGGTGTGAGAGGTCGGCTACTCAGTCAATGGGTAGCCTCCTACTCGATTGCAACCCAGCCCCGGCCAGCGGCAACCCAGCCCCGGCCAGCGGCAACCCCGCCCCGGCCAGCGGCAACCCCGCCCCGGCCAGCTGCAACCCCGCCCCGGCCAGCTGCAACCCCGCCGCGACCTGCAGCGGCCCTGCAGCAAACTTCGCAGCGGCCCCCGGGCCCCCTACCTGAACGAAGTAACAAAGCTCGCGAACAGCGTCCGCACATCGTAATGGTACTGGTGGATCGGTTCAACGGGCCGGCCCATGCCGAGCAGGGTGTAGACGGCGATCCGGGCTGCGCGCACGGAATACTCCTCGGTGAATACGACATCGTCCGGAATCTCGCAGAACTGGCTGATGAACGCTAGGTTGGTCGAGCCGTCCGGCACAACCTCTGGCCGGTCGGTGCCAAGCCGCGGCATGAACTGGGAGGTGATGTACGGCATCATGCACGGGATACAGTTGGCTGTCGCCATGATCTCGTCCCGGTGGGCCTCAAAATGCAGATGGCCGATCAGCTCCTGCATAATCTCTTCCCCGGTACAGTCGCACATTCTTTTATTGACGAAATCGCCAACCTTGTCCGGATACAGTCCGTAGCCCCAGAACACCTTGACATGCTCCGGCTGACCCCGGAAATGCGGCTGGAAGGCCAGCACAACCGACATGAACCAGCTCGAATCCTTAAAGGTGACAAGCGCCCCTGTGCCGGCCCGGTTGCGGGTGAATTTTTCCATCAGGTCGAAGAAGACGGAATCCTGAAAGGTGACGGTGAACGACTCCCACTTCGATTCGTCCACATAATCCGCGAACGGGGAGGGGTTGCCGAGCCCGGGCTTTTTGCCGGCGATGTTCTCCCACAGCTTCCAGGAGCTGCCCTTGCCGTTCAGCTCAGGAGCCGAGGTCATCGAGCCAAGGCTTGCGCTTTCAGTCATAGAGCCGTTTGTGACGATAACGAGGTCTCCTTCTTTTACCTCAATCAGCTCCTCAACGCCCATACGTGTCACATTCATGCCTGTAACGGTAATGCCGTCGCAGTCCTTGAACTGCAGATCGGTTACCGTACATTTTAGCGAAAAGTCCACGCCGTGCGGCTCCAGATACTTTTGCAGCGGCAGAATAATGGAATCATACTGGTTGTACGGAGTGCGCGTGACCCCCTCAAGCGTCTGAATCCGCGGAAACTCATGCATGAAGCGGAGCATGTACCGCTTGAACTCAACAGCGCTGTGCCAAGGCTGGAAGGCGAAGGTGGTCGCCCACATGTACCAGAAATTTGTCGTGAAAAAATGCGGCCCGAACCAGTCGTTAATCCGTGCCTTGCCCATCGCTTCCTCCGGCGTTATGATCAGCTTGCCCATCGCCAGCCGGTCGCTCATATCGAAGCCCATCGACAGCACATCCTGAACCTCACCGTTGCGGTCAATCAGCCGGGCATTGGAATGGGTGGGGTTAGCGGTATCGAAGGCGATAATTTCCTCTCGCACCGATTGCCCCGGATGGTCGATAGAGGGAATGGTGCTCAGCAGCTCCCACAGATTCTCATACGCTTCATCGTTAAGCATCCGCCCGCCGCGGATCACATAACCTTGCTCTACGTCCCCAGCGCCGTCATTGCTGCCGCCGAGGATATGCATTTCTTCAATAATATGAATGTTATTTCCGGGAAAATCACAGTCCCTGACCAGATAAGCCGCACCCGCAAGGGATGCAATGCCGCCGCCTACAAAATAAACCTGCCGGTTACCGTACTCTTTTGCCACAAAGGTCGCCTCCATAAGGTTCTGATATGCTGTTCACTTTCTGCCCCTAATGTAATCCAAGCGAGGAACAGAAGGTATAATCAAAACTGCCGGAGTGTCCGGATTTTGGTCATTTGCCATAAAGTGTCTAGTTTTTTGACAAGAATATACAGCCGGTGAATAATAACGACGGGTATGTACAAAAAAAGCCGGACGGCCTAAGGCTGTACCAGCTTTTTCTCATATTTATGCAGCGCTTGAGTGAAATTTCCTTCGATCATTACGCTTAGCTGTTCAATCATGTGCTTCGGCTGCTCCTTCATTCCGCTGCGCATCCATTGGATAATGAGTCCTGTAAAGGCCAGAGTGTAAAAATTGGCGATAAACGCCTTGTCCTCACCGCTGACCTCCATCCCGGCTGACAGCTCCTGAAGGACACCCATAACGAGATCGCTCGTCACCTCATACAGGTACGTGTCCAGATGACTTCTGCCGAGAGAGTCCAGCGTGTTGCAGCAGAAGGTTTTGTTATTTTCGATATAGCAAAAGATTCTGTAAAAGCCGTCCGTCCAAGTACTGTAGCTGCGGTACCGGGCAATGCTCTCCACCGCCTCAGTCTGATAAATCCAGCCGAGCAGCTCAAAAATATCCTGAAAATGATAATAAAAGGTCTGGCGGTTCAATCCGCAGTTCTCCACCAGAAGCTTGACTGTAATCTTGTTCAGCGGCGTATGCTCCATCAGCTGCTTCAGGGAGCAGGCCAGCGCTCTTTTGGTCAGAAGGGATGTGGACATTCGGGTCACCTCATCTTGGAATCCTCTGAAACAGAAGCCATAGCAAATGCCGTTACGTAAAAAGCTTGCTCAGCCCTGACGCCTGCGCTTCATCAGGAAATAAACCCCTTCTGCAGCCAGCCCCAGCGCAAAACCGCCCAGTGTGAACATTATGAAAGTGAGAAAGCCCGCCAGATCCTCCCAGCCGGACATATCCCTGTACGTATAGCTGAACATCAGAACCAGTCCGGTGATCAGTCCGGCCGTGGACAGGCACCAGACCAGCCGTCCTCCGAGCCAGCCAAGCAGATTGATTAGAACGGTCACCACCAGTGCTAGCAGGCCGAACCGCAGGGCAATCATCAGATCAAAAGGCTCGGCGAGCACCGCAAAACGGTAAATAAGAAGCACTGCCCAGAACAGAAGGCCGTAGACGGCCATCCAGCGAAACCAGATGTTGCTTTTGGCGGTTGGCAAAAATCTCATAGCCGGTTCACCCCGTTGTCAGTTTATACGCTCTCCAGCTCTTCCGCACTCTGCAGCAGATGGGCCAGCAGGTTCGGAATATCCTCCATCTGCTCCTCGGTGATCTGCCGTTTGAAGGTGAGCTGGATGCAGTTGTTGTAAATCTGTTCTTCTCCGCCATAGCGGAAGCTGAGAGATTGCTCGGGCTTCAGCTCAGGCCCCCAGATGCCGGCCAGTATGCGTTCAACCTCTGGGCACTGGAGAGGAGGCTCGGTAACTTCCATATAAAAGCGGAGCAGCAGGCTGCAGCCGGGATTGCTGCCCGGTGTTTCCAGGATTTCATCGCTGAGCTCCTTCACGGAGGAGAGGAGGACAACCTCGGAGGTCACCTTGAACCCGTCCGTAAGCTTGAAAGCCAGCGTGAATTCTCTGGACATTACGGCCAGATTGAGCATGTCGGTGCGATCAGTAATCATCAGGATGCCGTCGAGATTATCATAGTCGTACAGCTGGTTTTCAAAGGCAATCTTGATGTTGTCAAACACAGTGGGGTGGAACAAGGACGCACCTTCTTACGTTTTTCTTTTTATTGTATCATGACGCAAAAGAGAGCGGAAATGTTCCCAAAATTATAATTCTGATTTATTCTATAGGAGATTAAGTTTTAAGCCGGCTACAATACTTCATAGGAACAGGATCAGGTGAACTTATGAGCTACAGTTATTTATCCCATCTGGAATGCCCGCAATGCGGGGAACAATATGAAGCCGGCGCTGTGCAGCAGCTGTGCGTATGCGGGTCGCCGCTTCTGGTACGATATAAGCTGGAGGAGCTGAAGGAAGCATGGAGCAAGGCGGAATTGTCCGGCAGAAAAGCGGATCTGTGGCGCTACCATGAGCTGCTGCCTGTGTCGGACGAGGGCAACGTGGTGACACTCGGCGAAGGCATGACGCCGCTGCTTGAGCTGCCCCGTCTCGGTGCGGATTACGGCATTGCGCGCCTGATGATGAAGGATGAAAGCCTTGTGCCGAGCGGCAGCTTCAAGGCTAGAGGCGCGGCGGTCGGCATCTCCAAGGCTAAGGAGCTGGGTGTTGCGAAGCTGGCCATGCCGACGAACGGCAATGCCGGAGCGGCCTGGGCGCTGTACGCAGCGCGTGCAGGAATTGAAGCGACGATTGTGATGCCGCAGGATGCGCCGAAGATTACGCGCAGCGAAGTGGCGCTGGCCGGAGCGCGGCTGTATCTGGTGAACGGCCTGATCAGCGATGCCGGCAAAATCGTGGCCCGCGAGGTAGCGGACAAGGGGCTCTACGATGCCTCCACACTGAAGGAGCCTTACCGTATCGAAGGCAAAAAGACGATGGGTCTGGAAATTGCCGAACAGCTCGGCTGGGAAATGCCGGATGTCATTCTGTACCCGACCGGCGGCGGAGTGGGGCTGATCGGTATATACAAAGCGCTGCAGGAGCTGAAGGAAATCGGCTGGGTGCAGGGCCGGCTGCCGCGGCTGGTGGCAGTGCAGGCGGACGGCTGCGCGCCAATCGTCAAAGCCTGGGAGGAAAAGGCTGAACGCTCGGAGTTCTGGCCGGACTCGGCGACAGCTGCCTTCGGGATCAATGTGCCGAAGGCGCTGGGCGACTTCCTGGTGCTGAAGGCAGTCTATGAGACGGATGGCGCGGCAGTTGCCGTATCCGATGCGGAAATGAGCGCGGAACAGGCTAAACTGGCCCGGCTGGAGGGCTCATTTATCTGCCCTGAAGGCGCTGCGGCTTTTGCCGCCGCGCGCAAGCTGGCAGAGCGCGGCTGGATCAAGCCGCATGAGTGTGTAGTTGTACTCAACACCGGCGCCGGGATCAAATATCCCGACTCGGTGCAGGTGGAGGCGCCGCTGCTGGAGCCCGGCGAGTTTATCTAAGCCGGGGATGGGAGCGGCGGACAGGCCGGCGATAAAAAAGGGGTGTCCCGGCAGTAATGTGCCGGGATACCCCCCTTTTTTGTGAATTAAGCACAGTATAAAGTAGTGACCTAAGCTGACTTAACCGGATAGCTGCACTTTATACACTTATTTCGACGATTTATCGGGTAGATGAGAAAATAACTGCAGCTTGTGCAGCTATATTTGCTAATTTCGCGATAGTTACGGAAAAAAACGCAAAAATAACTGCACAAAGTGCAGTTATTCTGTACAACAATCATTAAACAGGCGATATAGCTGTACAAAGTACAATTATCTGCTTTGTTACCCTGAAGGCGGCTCAGCCTCCGGCCAAATCATGCTCAGTCCCCGGCTTATCCATGCTCAGCCTCCAGCCGGTTCAGGGTCTTCCGCCGGCTCCCTTAGTTCGCTGGCGCAGGTGCGGTGTACTTCAGAAATGTCTTGGGAATCGGACTCTCGAAGGTCAGCAGGTCGCCGGTTGTCGGGTGCACGAAGGAGAGCACCCGGGCATGCAGGCCGAGCCGGCCGACTGCCTTGGTTTCAGCGCCGTATTTCTTGTCTCCGGCGATCGGGTGGCCGATGTCGGCCATGTGGACACGGATCTGATTTTTGCGTCCGGTCTCAAGGCGCACTTCCAGCAGGGAGAAATGGCGATTCGCCTGGATCAGCTTATAGTGGGTCACAGCATGCTGACCGTCGCCCTCATGCGGGCTGGAGTACATTTTGAGCGTGGAGGTTTCCTTCAGCCAGGAGCTGATGGTGCCTTCGGCTTTTTTGACGGCTCCTTCCACAAGCGCCACGTAGGAACGCTCCTTGACCATGTCCTTCCAATTGATCTGCAGCTTCTGCTGCACCGCTTCGCTTTTGGCGAACATCATAACGCCGGAGGTGTCGCGGTCCAGCCGGTGCACCACAAATATGCGGTTGCGCGGATTACCGAGGCGCACATGCTCCATCAGCTGGCGGTATGCCGTCTGTTCATTTTCATCACCGGTAGCGATCGACAGCAGGCCTGCATCCTTCTGGATGACAATTAGATCATCGTCCTCATGGACAATGGTTAGTCCGGTCATCTCCTTGGCCTGCACCTGCTTCTCCAGGTCGATAGCTACGGTCTGGCCCGGCTGCAGCGGATAATTATGCTTCGTAACGGCCTTGCCGTCTACGGATACCTGTCCTCGGGACAGCAGGGACTTGACAGAATTGCGACCACGCCCGCTGAGCGTGTCCAGCAGAAACGGCAGGAGCTCGGCCGGCCGGTCTACAGTATAGCTTTTGACCGCAGGCACGGCCTTTGCTCTGGCTGCCGGACCAGGCTTGCCGCCCGGTTTATTGGAACGGGTTCTAGTACCCGGTTTTGACTGTGGTTTGGCCTGGGAGGAAGCACCTGGCTTGGCGCCTCGTCCGGACGCTTCCCTGGGATTTCTTCTTGTGTTCATGCGCACATTCTCCGTCCTGTAATAGAGTACTCCTCAATATACCACGGCCGCTTCAGAAATACTACGGAACCGGTGCTGAGCTGTAGAATAAACGCTACAGATAGATCAGCAGACCAGCCAGAATGAACCCGGCTGCTCCTGTACAAGCCCAGCCCAGAACAGCCGCATATTTGGATTCCCGTACCCAGCCGCTGGTCCGGTAGATATTCCGGTCGACAGACAGCAGTATCAGTGCGGAGAACAGCAGCACCATGGCGGTGCAGGCCAACAACCGGATCATCAGGCTCCTCCTTTAACAGCATAATCTATCTGCCTTTCAGTCCTACCCTCTGCAGATGCATATGAAGCTCAACATCCACCGTTATTCCGCTGTAGATGTCTTCCCAGTCCTTTTTTTCGCGGATATGCTGCTTCCAGTAGCCCGGATGCCGGGCGCGGATCAGCTCGCCCATACCGAAAATGTCCGAGTGGTCCTTTTGGGTACGTCCGATAAGACCGCTGACGACCCCCTTGATCTGTGTATTAAATTCCTGCTCAATCTTATGGAGGGCAGCCGCGGAGCTGACCGGCTTTTTACTGTCAAAGTGCTCGTCCAGGTCCCCTTCGAAGTACAGTTCATATTTCAAGTACGGTTTGCCGTCCCTGATCGAGCTGGTGGTCTTGGTGAAACGCCGGTTGGTTTTGATAATCACATTGCCATACTCTCTGGTCTTGAACAGGGCGGAATAACCGCCGGGGTCCATGCCCTGTACCGCCATAAAGGCGCCAATTTCCAGGGGCTTTGTCGTATTGACCATCCGGTTGCCGCTGAAATAAGCCAGACCTTCAATAAGAATATTCTCTTTATCGCGCAAAGCGACGTATGGCAGATAGGCGCTTTCGCCCCATTTGGAGTCCGCTGACCAGAACCGCCCAAGATAATCACGGGGGAATTTGCCCGAGGCTACCGCTTTTTCCATCATGGAAAGAATGTAGAGGGTAGGTACCCGCTGCAAAGGCGGTTCGACGTCCATGAAGCGGGAGGCTCTTCCCTCGGATACGAGCAGCCAGGTTCTGCGCCGGATCTCGGGATTGCGGCGCAGATAGTCATTTAGCTCATCCAGTCTGCCCCGGGCGATCGTCTCACTGATCACGATGACCCGCAGGTGGACAAGATAACGGGGATCGGCGATCTGCTGCTGCAGATTGTTCATCGCATCATCCAGCGTGTGGCCCGTCACAGTAACCACCCACACCGGGCTGGCCTTTGCCCCATCGCTTGAGCTGCCGCTTCCCGGCCCGAGGGGAACCCTTCCCGGCACGGCAATCTGGGCTGTAACGCTGATGGCATGCCCGGGCAGCTTCATATTGTCCAGATGGGTTACCTGCTCCTCTGTCGCCATTTCCTCCGGTGTAGCTGCATCTATCGACAGACCGAGAACGAGTGCACGGTCCTCAATTTCCACCTGGTCCCAGCAGCCTGCCAGCAGCAGCGTGAGGATAGCCAGAGCAACCGCAGCGGAACAAAACTTACGGACGGGCCTCATCAGGCAGCCCCGCGCTTTCGTGGACGACGGATCAGGTACATGCTCCAGAGCAGGAAGAGATACACCGACAGAAGGATCATGGAGGCGGCTCCCAGAGCTAGAGACCAGGTATAAGTCTCGAATACGTTCGCAGGGAAGGCAGCCATTACGAAGGTAAACGGCAGGATAAGCGTGGAGCTTATCCGCTGATCCCGGAAAGCAAACACCTGCTGGAGCAGGCAGGCTGCGAGATAGTAGGTGCTGTAGAGAGTGGTGAAGACTGAAATCACCCACAGTACAATAAAAATGGCGTCCAGCCGCTCCAGAAAACCTTCGCCTACTGCAGCCGAGCGGGCGGATTCCAGCGTGGGATAGATCAGCAGCTTCGTTTCTTCCGACCCGAACAGACCGATGGCGGCAACAACTATCAGGAGGTAGATGATGCCTGCTACAGCAATAGCGAGAACGCCGGCCCGCACGGCCTGCTTCGGCTTTTGCATAAAGGGAACCAGCAGCACGATAATAAAGGAGCTCTGGAACAGAAAGCTGGCTTCCACCGCACCTCTCCAAAAAGCAGCAGAGGGCATCACCAGCACCGGCTGCAGATTGAGCAGGTCCATATTGCGCATCGAGATCAGGGTGATAAACAGGATCGGGCCGATAATAAGCGGCAGGTAGAAGAAATGAATATAGGTAAATTTAATGACATCTCTTCTGGAAGACAGCTGGCAGATCAGCAGCATGAGAAATACGGTAGCTTCGATAGGTGTCTTTTTAAAAAGCACGGTGGTTGCCACATCCCCGAACTGGCGCGCAGTCAGTCCTGTCAGCAGGACGAAAATCAGCAGGATCAACACAGCGAACACGAACGAGAGCGGCTTCCCGATCAGGCGCCGGCTGAAGACAAACAGGGATTCCCGGGGAAACCGACGGCATAATGAAGCCAGCAGCCAGAAGCAGGCAATGGAGATGACGATACCGCTAAAAGCTACAAATGGAGCGCTGCTTCCCCCGGTAGCGGCCATATACCGAGGAAAGCTGAGGATGCCCACACCAATAATTGTGCTACCGATTACGGCGGCCGTTCGCAGCGTCGTGATCTGACGGGTAGCGTTCACCGGCTTCACCTCCCTGCTGGAGAATCTGGTCTTCGTATACATCAGGTACTGCCCTCGGAAGCCTTGCGCTGTCCCGGACATGCAGGAAGCTGGGACGGCGGCGCATCCACCACAAAGGGACCCGCACCAGCGCATCCTTCCAGTCACGCCATTTGCCGGGAATAAACGGGGACATATAAGGTACGCCGAAGGAATCCAGGAACAGCAGATGGTTGATGATGAGAATGGTGCCGATCATGACCCCGTACAGCCCGAACATGCCGGCCAAAAGAATCAGCGGAAATCTCAGCATCCGCAGGGCAATCGCTGCATTATAAGCCGGAGTAGCGAACGAGCCGATGGTAGTCAGCGCCACAATGACCACCGTAATCGGGCTGGCAAGCCCTGCGGCTACCGCGGCCTGTCCGATGACGAGTACTCCCACAATGGACAAGGCTCCGCCGATCATCTGCGGCAGGCGGATGGTGGCCTCACGCAGCACCTCCATCGATACCTCCATAATCAGCACCTCCAGTACCGCGGGAAATGGAACGCCTGCCCGGCCTCCGGAGATGGCAACAGCGAAGTCTGTCGGCATCAGCTCCGGATTGAAGGAGATTACAGAAACATAGAGGGCCGGGAAAAACAGCGAGCTGGCCAAAGCGATCAGCCGGATGATCCGGATCAGGCTGCCCATGATGAACCGTTCGGTGTAATCGTCGACCGTCTGGAAAAATTGGTTAAACAGGGCTGGAATAATCAGCGCGAACGGCGAGCCGTCGACCAGAATGGCCACCCGTCCCTCCAGCAGCGCAGCAACGGTCTTATCCGGCCGCTCCGTATTCTGTACCTGCGGAAAGGGGGAGAGGGGCTGGTCTTCAATGAACTGTTCAATATATCCGGCATCAATAATGCCGTCGGTATCAATAATGGAGATTCTGCGCATCGCTTCAGCCACGAGCTGAGGATCAGCGATGCTGTCCAGGTAGCACAGGGCAACCCGTGACCGGGTGCGGCTTCCGAGCGGACTGATCTCGACCCGCAGATCTGTACTTTGCAGCCGGTAGCGCAGCAGAGCGAGATTGTTCTCGAGCTTTTCCACATAACCTTCCCGCGGCCCCCGGATGACCTGCTCAGTCTGCGGCTGGTCTACGCTGCGCAGGTCAATCTGCCGCATGTCCAGCAGCAGGGCCTCGGGAACGCCGTCAATCAGCAGAACCAGATTACCTTTGACAATTGCAGGCGGCAGGCAGCTCAGCTTCCGCTCCGAATTGCCCTGGGTCACCTGCACCGCTATTTTCCAGACATAATGGATAATCCCGTCAAGATTTTCCGGTACACCTTGATGATCATCCGGACGGGCCATAAGCGGCTTCAGGATGTGCTCCTGGATCTGCTCCTGGTTAACAAGTGACGAGAAAAAGATCATCACAGCCTCATATTTACCGAACAGAAGGAAATCACGGGCTACAAAATCGCCGTTAGAACCCAGCAGAGCCTGCAGATGCTCCAGATTATCTGCAAGGCTGTGGCCCAGGACTTCTGTCTCAGGAGCCTTCGGGGGGCCGGGCTGCTGTTTTTTGATATAGGAAGTGTACTTTTCTTTCCAGCCTTGCATAGCGTCCGCCTCCTTTAGAATGGCAGTTTTGAAGATCACTATAGAGTTTTGCTTACCGCAGCCGATTTTATGTAAGTACAGCCAGGAAGGAGCTGCAGACGGACTGCCTGTACAGAATTTTTTTTGTCTGTTCTGCGGTTGCTCATTGGCCGGATGCCCGGTAAACTAAAGAGAGAATGACTCAAACCAGTGCTTCCTTAACAGGATATTGCCAGTATGAAGCGATGCAAGAAAGTCAATTCTCACAAAACTTTTAGGAGTTATGATAGCGATGAAAATGCAAGCACCTACTATGGAACAGGCGCAGGCTGAACTGCAGAAATATTACGGCTATCCGGATTTCCGGGAAGGCCAGAAAAAAATCGTGCAGCACCTGCTGGAAGGCGGCGACACCCTGGGCATCATGCCGACCGGCGGGGGGAAATCGATCTGTTACCAGGTTCCGGCGCTGCTGATGCCGGGGCTGACCCTGGTCATTTCACCGCTGATCTCATTGATGAAGGATCAGGTGGACGCCCTGACTACGGCCGGTATCCCGGCCGCATATATTAACAGCACCCTGAGCGGCAAGGAAGTGAACGAGCGGATCCGTGCTGCACGCCGGGGCGAGCTGAAGCTGCTCTACGTTGCCCCTGAGCGGCTGGAGCTGGACTGGTTCCGCCTGGAAATGGCGGGCCTTTCTATTTCCTGCGTCGCTGTGGATGAAGCCCACTGTGTATCCCAGTGGGGGCATGACTTCCGCACCAGCTATCTGGCGGTGGCGCCGTTCGTTGAGGAGCTGCCGCAGCGGCCGATTCTTGCCGCTTTTACAGCGACGGCAACGCCGGAGGTTATGGAGGACATGGTCCGGCTGCTCCGCCTGCGACAGCCGGGCGTGTTCATGACCGGCCTCGGCCGGGACAACCTGGCGATGTCGGTGCTGCGCGGGGAGAACAAGCGCGAATACGTGCTGGATTACACCGCCAGCCATTCACACCAGCCGGGGATTGTGTATGCCGCGACCCGCAAAGAGGTCGATGACCTGTACCAGCGGCTGCAGGCTTCAGGAATCGCCGCCGGACGGTACCATGCCGGGATGAGCGACCAGGAGCGGGCGGACAGCCAGGAAGGGTTCCTGTATGACGATATCCGCGTCATGGTGGCGACCAATGCCTTCGGGATGGGCATCGACAAATCCAACGTCCGTTATGTTATCCATTACAATATGCCGAAGAATATGGAGGCTTATGTCCAGGAGGCCGGACGCGCCGGCCGGGACGGGGAGCCGAGTGAGTGTATCCTGCTGTTCAGCGCGCAGGACATTATGACCCAGAAGTTCCTGATTGAGCAGAATCCCCAGGACCCTGAGCGTAAAGCGAACGAATACCGCAAGCTGCAGCAGATGATCGATTACTGCTACACGACCCGCTGCCTGCGCAGTGCCCAGCTTGCCTATTTCGGCGAAGACCACGGAGACAAGCCCTGTGGGATCTGCAGCAACTGCACGGATGAGCGTGAGCTGGTCGATATGACGGTGGATGCGCAGAAGATATTCTCCTGCATCCACCGGATGCGGGAGCGCTTCGGCGTGGCGCTGGTCGCATCGGTGCTGAAGGGCTCACGCAGCCAGAAGGTGCTGCAGTACGGCTTCGAGCAGCTGCCGACGCACGGGGCGATGTCGAGCCGAACGGAGAAGGAAATTACCGAGAGCATCAATGTGCTGATCTCGGAGGGGTATCTGGCCCTCTCGGAAGGCCAGTATCCGGTCGTGCGGCTGCAGCCGCTGGCAGCCGAGGTGCTGCGCGGCCAGCGCCAGGTGCAGCAGCGGGTGGCCCGGCCGCTGGTTACCGGCGGGGCCGGCTCCGGGCGGAGCCGCAGCCGGGGCTACGACCATTCACCGTCTGCCGTCAACGAGACGGTGTTCGAGCAGCTGCGCCTGATCCGCCGAGATCTGGCGGGACGCGAGCATGTGCCGTCCTACATCATTTTTAATGATGCGACCCTGCGCGAGATGAGTGTGGTTTGTCCGCAGACGGAAGCGGAGATGCTGAGGGTTAAGGGTGTCGGGGAAGTGAAGTACCGGAAATACGGCAAGCCGTTTCTGGAGTTTTTTCAAAATGAAATGTAAAGAAGGTTATAAGGCATGAGAATCGTCCTGGCTACATTAAACGCCAAATATATCCACACCTCGCTGGCCATCCGCCTGCTAAAGGCATACAGCGAGCATGAATTCCCGGATATTATGCTGGCTGAATATACTATCAAGGATCCTGCGATGAATATCGTGTCCGACTTATTCCAGAAGAAGCCCGACGTAATCGGATTTTCCTGTTATATATGGAACATTGAAGAGACCATTAAGCTGGTCGGTATCCTCAAACAGGTGCTGCCGGAAGTTAAGATTGTCTTGGGAGGGCCGGAGGTATCCTATGAGCCGCTCTACTGGATGAAGCGCGAGCCCGGCGTGGATTTTGTCGTAAACGGTGACGGGGAGGAGACCTTCCACCACCTGCTGCAGGAGCTGCGCGATGAGCGCAAGTTCCATTTTGTCTACGGGGCCGCTTACCGCAAGGGCGAGGAGCTGATCGTCAACCCTCCGCGTCCCAAAAGCGATCTCAACACCCTGCCGACGCCCCACCGGTTCGCCGATGATCTGCCGGATCTCAGCAAGCGGATTGTTTATTTTGAGACCAGCCGGGGCTGTCCGTTTAACTGCCAGTTCTGCTTATCGAGTATTGAGGTCGGTGTACGCTATTACGATATTGAGCGGGTGAAGTCGGATCTGCTCTATCTGATCAGCAACGGGGCCAAGGTCATCAAGTTCCTGGACCGCACCTTCAACATCAACCGCAGCTATGCGATGGAGATGTTCCAGTTCCTGATCGACAACCATCAGGGCTGTGTGTTCCAGTTCGAGATTACGGCTGACATTATGCGGCCGGAGGTGCTGGATTTTCTGTCCGAAAATGCGCCGCCGGGGATCTTCCGCTTCGAAATCGGCGTGCAGTCGACCAATGACGAGACGAACGAGCTGGTCAAGCGCCGCCAGAATTTCACCAAGCTGTCCCGCACCGTAATGAAAATCAAAGCCAGCGGCAACATCGACCAGCATCTGGATCTGATCGCCGGACTGCCGCAGGAGGATTACGCGACCTTCCGCAAGACCTTTAACGATGTGTTCGTGATGGAGCCTGAGGAGCTGCAGCTGGGCTTTCTCAAAATGCTCCGCGGCACCGGCCTGCGCGCCCAGGCTGCCAAATACGACTACACGTACATGGAGCATGCGCCTTATGAGATTCTCAGCTCGCATGTCATGTCCTTTGCCGACATTATCCGGCTGAAGCGGCTGGAGGATGTGCTGGAGAAATACTGGAACAGCCACCGGCTGGATCATACGGTCAAGTATCTGATCCGCCATGTCTTTGAGTCGCCGTTTGATTTCTTTCAGGAATTCGGCGATTACTGGGAGGAGCGGGGCTGGCAAAAGATCGGGCACCAGCTTGAGGATCTGTTCACCCGCCTGCATGCGTTCCTGACGGACAGGAATACCCCTTCGATGGAGATTATTACAGGGCTGATGAAGCTGGACTACTTCCTGGGACACAAGTACAAGCCGCGTAAAATCTGGTGGGATAACGCACTGGAGAAGGCGGAGTGGGCGCGACACATGAAAGAAGTTGCCGCTCATCCGGAGCGGGTCTCGGCAGCGCTGGCGGAAGCAGGATACAGTGAGCGTGAGCTGCAGAAGTTCATGGTGCTTGAGGTGCTGCCGTTCCGGCTGGGACCCGTGCTGGATTCGATCAGCGGACTGCGGGCGGATACAGTGCAGTTAGTTTCACCTGCATTAGCAGGCGAGGCTGCAGATGATACCGGTGCGGCTGCTGTTATATCTCAGCCGGAGAGCTCCGGGATTGCAGCGGCCTTTAATGCGGCAGCCGGGATTGCCGGAGGCTTGGACAGCAACCCTTCTGCTGCGGTTGCTGAAGCTCCGGCGCAAACGGACGGCAGCACTCTGCTGATCGTGCTGTATCAGCAGGATGAGAGCCAGCGTGCGCAGTATTATGCTTTGCCGCTGAGCTAATGTAGTTCTAGGGAATCCTTATAGGGAGGTACAGGGGTGACTGACGGGTTGCGGGTTTCACTGCAATTGTATGAGGACAAATTCCATGAGCAGCTGCTGGCCTTTCAGCTTCCCCCGGAGCAGGCGCAATTTACCGCTTTGCCGGCAGAGAGCTTACCGGAGGCGCTGCGCGCTCCTGACAAGCTGGCTGTCGTAATTACCGGGGAGGAGCAGGCTGCCGGATTTTTTATTCTCCATACCGGTGCACGGATTGCTGAATTTTACAGCAATTACTCAGAGGCAGCGCTGGTACGGGCTTTCCTGGTGAATTCCCCCTGCCAGGGCCGGGGGATTGCGAAAAGCTGCTATGGCTTTGCTGCCGGCTTTTGTCCGTATCCAACTCCCGCAAGTTCGTGAAATTGTGCTTACTGTCAATGAACGGAATCCTGCTGCGCTGGCGCTCTATCTGCGTGCCGGATTCTGTGATCACGGGCTGCGCCGTACGGGCGGTAAGGGTCCGCAGAGAATTCTGCAGTATGCGCTGGATAACAACGCTTAGGCGGCTGCTGTACCTGGCACGGAGAAGTACAGCCTTTGCAGGCTCGGCTGGAGTGGATGTGCGGAGCGGGTATTTGTACGGGAAGTGGGGCTAAAAAGAGGAATACGGGGTGGGGACATGTGAAGAAAGAGCATCTGTATCTGAAGCGGCTGACCGGAATGTTCTCGGAGAGCCCCCTGCTGATGGACGTTTTCCGCAGGGCACGGTTTCTGGAGCCTCTGCCGTATTACGTTGGTGCAGGCTATCTTGTACAGACCGTGTGGAACCAGCTGACCGGACGCCCGGCAGAGTATGGGATCAGCGATATTGATCTGGTTTATTTTGACCCGTCCGATTTAAGCTTTGAGGCCGAGAGTGAACAGATAGCTGAGGGGCGGAAGCAGTTTAACGGGGTTCCCGTTCCGCTGGATATTAAGAATCAGGCCCGCGTCCATCTGTGGTACGAGGACAAATTCGGAATCAGGCTTCAGCCATACTCCAGTCTGGAAGCAGCCATAGACAGTTGGCCGACCACAGTAACCTCACTTGGAGCCAGGCTTGAGCCGTCCGGAGAATGGCGAATCTACGCACCCTTCGGCCTTGCGGATTTATACAGCCTGACTGTAAGACCCAATAAGGCGCTGATTAGTAAGGCGCTATATCGCAGCAAGACAGAGAAATGGCACTCCAAGTGGCCGGAGCTGCAGATTATCCCTTGGGAAGATTCTTCGGGATGAACAGCCGCCCCGAGTCCTTGGTCACATTTTCTTCTTATGGCAGGCAGGGCGGCTAACGGACCGGGCAGCCTTTATTTGCCCGCAATAGGGGGATTTTGAGCTGTAACGGACTGAGGAGACCTTATCACAGGTAAAACTCCATGGATTGGTGCTAATCAACCTAAATAAATGCATCTGAGTCCGTTAGAGCCTAAAGTGTGTCAAAAATCAGCAAATAAGGTCATCTGGGTCCGTTAAAGATTAGACTGACGGGGTTACGGGGTTGGCATATGCAGTTAGCTAAAGAGACGGTGTGACTAATAATAATTGACTTACCCGTCACCCCTCTATACACCGCTACGTAGCACCCGCCACTCAGCACTAACCACTCATCACTAACCACCCAGCATGCGCCATCCAGAACTTGCCCCCAACACGTGCCTCCCAGCACTCACTACTTAGCCCTCGCCACCAACCACTAATCACTCACTATTCCCCGTACCCCTAATAGAGCGGGGAATCTTTATTTTCCTGTATTAAGGCGACGGAAAACAAGATGACTGAGCACAATGGGGTACAGCTGAAAAAAAGCTGACGTGGAGATTGTGTTGCCAGTGAACAGCAGCACACAACAAAAGCCGCCCTAGCATCCATTAACGGATGCAGGGACGGCTTCTTGTGTTTATTCACATCAGATCGTTCAGTTCGCCGCCGGCTGAAGCAGAAGAGACTCAGCGGGAAGGTGGCGCACCAGCCAATCCAGCACATCTGCGGTGACTTCCTCGTGGTTGACCTCGTTCAGCATTTCATGCCGTCCATCAGGGTACAGGCGGTATTCCACATCACTGAGGCCTTGCTCCTTGTAGAGTTCAGCCAGGCGCAGCACACCCTGGCCGTTCATGCCTACCGGATCTTTGGCACCGGAGAACAGATAGACCGGCTTATCTTTGCAGAGCTTGAGCAGCGTTTCCTGGGAGTGGATATCACGCAGCAGCCGGAAGAAATCGCGGAAGAAGCGGGTGGTGCAGATCGCCCCGCAGAACGGATCAGCGATGAAGCGGTCCACTTCCTGCGGATCACTGCTCAGCCAGTCAAAGGCGGTCCGGATCGGCGAAAAGGAGCGGTTGTAGGCTCCAAATACGATACTGTTGAGCAGCACACTGCGGTGGCGTTCGCCCTGAAGCCTCAGCTGCAGCGCAGCAAGCGATTCTCCGGCCTTCAGCATGGTGCGGGGGCCGTTGGTACCGCTGAGAATATAACCGGCATACACGTTGCTGCCTTCCTCGCACATCAGCTTCTGGGCCAGAAAGGAGCCCATGCTGTGGGCGAGCAGGAACACCGGCAGGCCTTCATGCCGGGAGCGGGCGATATTCGCAAGCTGCACCAGATCGCGCCGCATCCAGTAGAAGCCGTTCTCACCGGTGTCACCGAGCAGATTGACCTTGCCTGCCGTTTTGCCGTGGCCGCGATGATCATTGGCATAAACGGCGTATCCGGCAGCGGTCAGTGCTGAGGCAAAGCGTGCATAACGGGCAGCTGTCTCGCACATGCCGTGGGCAATCTGCACGATCCCCCTGACAGGGGCCTCCGGCTCAGGCAGCCATACATAGACATGAATATTGACACCTAAAGGGTCGGTCATGGTAAAGCTGTTCTCCCTCATTGCATGTCCTCCTGAAAGTTTGTAGAAGAAAATCCTTCGCGGAGATAGCATCTGACAGAACCTATTCCGCAAGCATAGGCTTAATGTTGTGAAGTGAACACCCTTGCTGCGAGATTATGCCATACCAAGCTGCTTCGAAAATTAAACCTAACCATCCTTAGTGCAGGGCAGATCCGAAACAGATACTGTGGTGTGTTTAAGCATTCGTTCTATTTATAACCTGTCCGCACTGATGCCCGCTTTATGGCAAATAAGAGCGGAGTACAGTAGAGTGTCCTTCAATCCCGTATGCGCCAAGCGTGGAAGGCAGCAGGTAGCATTCGCCTGCGGCATAAGGCTGGGAGCCGCCATCCCAGGTCAGATGGCCGCTGCCTTCGCAGATGACCAGAATGGTGAAGCTGTCCGGGGTGGTGGCGAGCTTCCATTCGCCGTTCACGATCCCTTTTTCCACGATGAAATAAGGGGAGGAGGCGATTTGCAGCCATTCTCCGGCAACAGCGCCGTCTGTCTTCATGGAAGTAGCGCCTGCGCCCTCATAAGCGGTGACATTCAGCGAGTCCTCAATATGAAGCTCACGCGGCTTACCGTCGAGACCCGGGCGGTCGTAATCGTAAATACGGTATGTAGTGTCCGAGTTCTGCTGGATTTCAGCCACAACGACTCCTGCACAGAGGGCGTGCACAGTACCTGCGGGAATATAGAAGGCATCCCCTGCGGCAACGGTGATTTCCTGCATGGTATCCATTACGGTGCCGTTCTCCAGCGCAGCCTGCAGGCTTTCACGGGTGACATTTTCCTTCAGGCCGTAGATGATTTTGGCTCCTGGCTTGGCGTCGAGCACATACCACATTTCTGTTTTGCCCAGCTCGCCCTTCGGCAATCCCTCGTAATCATCTGTCGGGTGTACCTGTACGGACAGGTTATCGTTGCAGTCCAGCAGCTTGATCAGCAGCGGGAACCGGGTGTCCTCTCCGGTGATGCCCTTGCTGCCGAACCATTCCTTGCCGAATTGTTCGCGGATCTGATCCAGGCCTTGGCCGGCCAGCTCGCCGTTAACTACCGTGGATACGCCATTCGGATGGTCAGCGATCATCCAGCCTTCACCAATATGGCCTTCAGGCAGGTCGAGACCGAATTTCTCCAGGGCGCGGCCGCCCCACACGCGTTCTTTGAACTCCGGCTGAAACTTGAGTGGATATGCTTTTGTCATTATAGTATCTTCCTCTCCGTTTGGTTTGAACCTGTCTCTATTTACTGCGTGTAGACTCAAAAAACTCCAGCTTCTCACCGTCCGGCCCGTCAAAAAAGAAATAGCGGCTGCCGTTAGCCAGCGTGCTGATCCCAGTCAGTCCGGGGAGCTGAAGTGCCGCTATCCGGCTGTGCTCAGCCTCGATTCCAGTGACGGTGAAGGCGACATGGCTGACCTTGCCTTCATCCGGCAGGCCGGTCCATACGCGCTCGATCAGCTCAATTTCTACGCTGGTCTGGCCGGGGAAGCTCAGAAAGGCAAGCCGCAGGCTGTCGCCCGGTTCCCCGATAGTGTCCTGCAGGGTAAGGCCGATGACTTCCTGGTAGAATGCAAGGGACTGCTCAAGCTGTGCTACCTTAATGCCGATGTGCTCAAGCTTGCTTACTGCCATTTTGGGATTCAGCTCCTTTTTTCTTCTCAACTGCAACCACATAAGGCGCGCTGGCCCGCTGCAGCTGGCGGTAAATGATGCTCTGCGCCAGGCGCTGCGGCAGACCCGCCGCCCACGCTTCCACGGCGGCGGCTTCACGGTCGCCGCCGTCGTGGCCGGGGTAGAGCACGGCTGTAATGATGCCGCCCGGACGCAGCAGCGTCAGGGCGGCATCCAGCGCAGCCAGCGTGCTCCCGGTCTCGGTGATGATGGTCTTGTCGGCATCGCCTGACGGCAGATAGCCGAGGTTGAACATCACCGCCGAGACTGCCCCGTGCCACTGCGGCGGCACGGCCTCTTCCATCGCTGCGTGGCTTCGCGCAAGCAGCGTCACGGGAGCAAGCGCTGCCGGCGCTTCCTCCCGGGCCAGCCGCAGGCGCTCCTCCGCAAGCGCAAGCGCCGCAGGCTGGATGTCAAACCCGTACACTGCGCCGCGCGGCCCTGCGCACCTCGCGAGAAAAAGCGTATCCGCACCGGTGCCCACGGTGGCGTCAATGGCGAGGCCGCCGGAGGCCAGGCGCTCCGCCGTTACTTTATGCGCAAAGCTGAGAACGGACAGGAAGCCCATCAGCTCTTCCTCCAGTACTTACCCTGCCAGCTGTCCCGTGCAACCAGCTCGGCATCGATTGCGTTCAGCACTTCCCATTTCTTCAGGCTCCAGAGCGGCCCGATCAGGGCCTCGCGCGGTGCATCGCCGGTCAGGCGGTGGACAATCATCTCCGGCGGAAGCAGCTCCAGCGAGTCTACGATCAGCTTCACGTATTCGTCCTGCTCCAGGAAGCGCAGCAGGCCGGCCTCGTACTGCTTGACCATCGGGGTCTTGCGCATGAGATGCAGCAGGTGAATCTTGATTCCCTGCACGTCCATGGCGGCTACGGCAGATACGGTTTCCAGCATCATTTCGTGGGTCTCCTGGGGAAGCCCGTGGATGATATGGGTGCAGACGCGGATGCCGTGGGCACGCAGCTTGGCGACAGCGTCGATGTAGCACTGGGAATCATGCGCACGGTTGATCAGATCCGAAGTGGAGTTATGAATGGTCTGCAGTCCCATTTCGATCCAGAGGTAGGTGCGCTTGTTCAGCTCCGCAAGATACTCCACAACATCATCCGGCAGACAGTCCGGCCGCGTAGCGATGGACAAGCCGACAACGCCAGGCTGCTGCAGAATAACCTCGTAGTATTCCCGCAGCTCCTCTACCGGTGCGTACGTATTGGTATAAGCCTGAAAGTAACCGATATACTTGGCGTTCGGCCATTTCAGGTGCTGGCGGTCGCGCACCTTGTTAAACTGGGTGACCAGATCGTCGCGGCGGCTGCCGGCGAAATCGCCGGAGCCTCTGGCGCTGCAGAAGGTGCAGCCCCCCTTGGCGATGGAGCCGTCACGGTTCGGACAGGTAAAGCCCGCGTCCAGCATAACCTTGAACACCTTGGTATCCATAACCCCGCGCATTTCGTAGTTCCACGTATGGAACCGTTTATCTCCCCACATCAGCGGAGTGGAGGACTGTACAAGACTCACGGTAAAGCTCCTTTCCTAAATATAAGAATGTTTATTTGGAGAGCCGGGCATCCTCTGCCAGGCCGGCATATCCTTATATTTGTTTCGAACAGGCACGGGTCCGGTGAAGGAAGTACTGCCTATTCATTAATTATCAGAGAGTATAAGTCTAAGGACGTATACAGGTCTGATATTTCTCGCAGAAACGGTTGCCGCCTTCCCTGAAGGACGACAAAGCCGCTTCAACTTGCTAACCCGTCTATTGTAACAAAATTCAGCGTCAAGCGTAACAATGGCACCGGGAAAAAACGTTAAAATTAGGCAGGGAAAACCCGCTGTTTCGCTTGTTAATGCTTACACCTTATGTTATATTTAAATTGTAAAAAACGATTGCAGCAACTTAAAAACTCTATCCCTGAATTCATACTTTCGTGTCGTCCCGCCCATACTAAACCCAAGAGGTGATCACGATGAATTCTCAAACAGCTTATGCTGAAGGTAAAGGTTCAATTGATGTACAGCTGACTCCCGATGAGGCCCTGGCGCTTACCGGCGTTGAATTTAACGGAAATCATAAGATCAAGACCGAAGCACAGCGCAAGATCAGAAACGCATTCGAGAAGAAATTTGATTTTGACTCGCCGGCAAGGTAGACTATGAACTGTTGAAAATGGACCCCAATTCCAAATACAACAAGCAACAGAAAAGGGATTCTCCAGCGGCCGCTTCCTGCCCCCCGGAGAATTCCTTTTTGCTGTTTTTCAGGTAAATCACTTTACTTTTGCGGACAAGTTCGGCACAATGTTTCAAGTAATGTATAAGAGAACAAGCGGAGGAATACTATGCGTTTACGCGGAAGAAAAGGAATACGTGAAAGTCTGGAGGAGCAGACCGACCTGGTCGTCCTCGATCCACGCAGCCTTAAAGGGCGCTGGTCGGAAGTGTTCGGCAACGATAACCCGATTCATGTGGAGTTCGGGATGGGCAAGGGACAGTTTATCAGCCAGATGAGCTTCAAATATCCCGGTATTAATTTTATCGGCGTTGATATGTATGATGAGCTGATCCGCCGTGCGGCGGAAAAGGCAAGACTGGTTTGGGAGCCTGCGGGACATGAGACCCCGCCCAATCTGAAGGTGGCACTTGCGAACATCGACTATGCGGAGGAAGTATTTGCACCAGGCGAGCTAGAGCGGATCTATCTGAACTTCAGTGATCCCTGGCCGAAAAGCAAGCATGCCCGCCGGCGCTTGACCCATCCGCGCTTCCTCGACAAGTACCGCGGCCTGCTCAGCCCGCTCGGTGAAATCCATCTGAAGACGGATTCGCGCAGCCTGTTCGAGTTCTCGCTGAATGCGTTTGCCGATTTCGGTCTGCAGATGAAGAACATCTCCCTGGATCTGCATACGGACGGCATCATCAATGAAGAGCATGTAATGACAGAATATGAGACCAAATTTTATAACCGCGGCGTAAACATTCACCGCTGTGAGGCCATTGTCGGTGCAGAAGCACTGGCGAACTATCAGGCAACCCGACTGGATAAATACCGGCTGTAGCAGCCGGGGCGGTTCAGGTAACTATCGGGAGGCCTTACAAAAACGGCAGTTACGGGAAATTTCCTGTAACTGCCGTTTTTTTTTGATTTTAAAGAGAGCTGATTATTGCGGGACAGCATTTGTATGTATGCCCCTTGTTCTGGTCTGTCCTAGTCCAGCATATCAATAATGCTCTGGGCGCTTTGCAGCGGATGGAATTTGGCAATCGCCTCCAGATGGCTTTTGCGCTTGGCCTGCACATCATCGTAGTGGTACAGCAGCCGCTCCATCCACTTGTCGACTACCGCCAGGGAGGAGATCGGCTCTCCAAGACCGGCTGAGGTGAAGTAACGGACATTCTCCTCCTCCTGTCCCGGCAGCGGATTATGAAACAGCATTGGAATGCCCTTGGCCAGGCCTTCGCTGCAGGTCATCCCGCCGGGCTTCGTAACCAGCAGGTCGGAGACCTCCATCAGCTTGTCAATGTCGCGGGTGAAGCCAATCAGTGAGATGTTCGGATGCCGGTACGCGGGATCTGCCTTCATTTCATCCAGCAGCTTCTCGTTTCTTCCGAGACAAAAGACAATCTGTACCTTTTCACGCCAGCCGGCCAGCCCCTCGTTGACCACGCGGTCGTTCATCATGCCCCAGCCGCCGCCCATGACCAGTACAGTCGGCAGATCCTGAAGGCTGAACTGCTCCAGAATCTCCTGCCGCCCGGGATGCTCCCAGAAGCTCGGATGAACCGGCATGCCGGTCACCCGGATTTTGGCGGCGGATACGCCTCGCCGGCGCAGCTTGGCTTTGACCTCGGGAGTGGAGACGAAATAACGGTCCACCTCCGGGCTGATCCAGCTGGCATGGGCATCGTAATCGGTAATGACCGTGACCAGCGGCGCCTTGAAGCCCGGGTCCAGCCGTTTCAATCTGGAGACTACGGCGCTCGGGATGAAATGCGTGCAGACGATAATATCGGGCTTCAGCTGTCTCACAATATTTTGTGTATGTGTATAAAATATGCGGTGCAGGGCAAGCGTGGTAAGACGGTTAAATGATTTCTGGTGACGGTACACGTACCCCATCAGCCTGGGCTGCGAGGTTACCGTCTTGCGGTAGGCCGACACTATAAGCGGAGCCATTTTGGGATTGAGAAAGTTCCCCAGCTCCAGCACCCTGGTTTGGATATGCGGCGACAGTTTACGCAGGCTGCTCGACAGCGCGTAGGCTGCCTGCGTATGCCCTGCGCCGAAGCCTTCCGACAGCAGCAATACTCTTTTTTTGCGCAATGTTTGATTCACCTGTTCCCAAAATGGTTTGGCAAGGCGGGCTTCAGAACCACAGAACAACCGTGCCAGCCGCAACGCCGCTGCCGATTACAGCTCCTGCCATTACATCAGACGGGTAGTGCAGCCCGAGATAAATGCGTGAGAACCCGACAATGCATGCCAGCGGCAGCAGAACGACGGTAAGGGCAGGGTAAGCCGCCATATAAGGAACCGTAGAGGCGAAGATAGCTGTAGTATGGCCTGAAGGAAAAGAATGATCCTTTAGCGGATTGTGAAACGTATTTGTCCCTGGCAGAGCCAGATAGGGCCGCATGCGCGGGTACAGCTTTTTGGCGATGGCCACGGGCAGATGGCTGACAGCCAGTGCCGTGAGGGCCTGAAGGCCTGTCGTTCTGAGCGGCTGGGGAGCAAAGGCCCAGATCAGCACATTGATGCCGATAGCGCTTGTCGCGCCGCCCAGATGGGTAAGATAGAAGAGCCAGAAGTTCAGAAAAGGGTTATGCAGGCGGCCGTTGATCCATTTGAAAAGACGGCGCTCCCAGAGAAGTAATTTCATGAATAAATGTCTCATATCTTGTCCCTCCGATAGTCCGGCTAAGGATAGCTGGCGCTTCTGCCGCCAATCCAAATTAATACCCCAAGCTGTCTTTATCATACGTTTTAAAGGTAGTCCATTTCAAGGAAAAGCTCTGGTGAAGCGCGGAATTTGTCAGTTTTGACTTGGGAACCCCTGACACCGTACAATGATTCAAGCGGACCGGACGCGTTTAAAAGGTAACAGAGAAAATTAGGAATCCGTCACACTACGGAAAACCCTACAACATCTTTTAAACGGGATATAAATAAATGAACGCCTGGCCGCAAAAAAAGGGTAAGCGCTTGTCTATTGTAAGGGATGCAATAAAAGGGTCAGCAACATCGTTTAACATGCCATAGACATAAAAAGTGGCATATCAAGAGTGGAAAAGGGGGCATCAAAAGGTCATGGCAGACGCATTGTTTGTTACGCTCCAAGTGATCTTGGCGGCAATCGCAGTTTATCAGTTCACGTTCTCGCTGTTCGGACTGCACAGGAAAAAGAAAAAGGAACATTTTGCACCGGAAAAGTCTTTTGCAGTACTGGTGGCCGCGCACAATGAGGAAGAAGTCGTCGGCGCACTGATGGAGAATTTGAAACAGCTTAATTATCCCCAGGATCTGTACGATGTATTTGTCATCTGCGACAACTGCACCGACGGGACGGCAAAGATCGTAAGGGAGCACGGCATGAACGCCTGTGTCCGCACCAACAACAACCTGCGGGGCAAGGGGTATGCCATTGAATGGATGCTCAAGGAGCTTTGGGCCATGCCGCGCCAGTATGACGCAGTAGTTATGTTCGACGCCGACAACCTGGCTCACACGGAATTTCTGATGGAGATGAACAATGACCTCTGCTCCGGCGCGCGTGTCATTCAGGGCTACATTGATACAAAGAATCCGGAGGATTCCTGGATCACTGCAGCCTATGGTGTCTCCTACTGGTACATCAACCGCCTGTGGCAGCTCTCGCGCCACAATCTGCAGATGGCGAACTTCCTGGGCGGTACCGGAATGTGCTTCGAAACAGCCCTGCTGAAGGAAATGGGCTGGGGAGCTACCAGCCTGGTAGAGGATTTGGAATTCACTATGCGCAGTGCCTCCAAGGGCGTCTATCCGAAGTTCAACTACGACGCCAAGGTGTTCGATGAGAAGCCACTTACCTTTAAGGCCTCCTCCAGACAGCGCCTGCGCTGGATGCAGGGGCACTTCACCGTGGCCCGCAGGTATTTCTTCCCGCTGCTGTGGCAGAGCATCAAGGAACGCAGCCTGACGAAGTTTGACCTGGCCCTGTACGGAGCCAATGTCTACATTGTCCTGCTGACGTTTCTGATGACGGCAGTGATGTGGATCGACACTGCATTGTTCGATGGTCCGCACATTGCCAACATCTACGGGCATCTGCCGATCTGGCTAAGCTATCTCGCGGTCGGAGCCAATATTCTGACCTTCCTTCTGTCGATGGCGCTGGAAAAGGTGAAGTTCAAGAAGGTGTATCTGTACCTGCTGGTCTTCCCGATTTACCTGCTGTCATGGTATCCGATTACGTTCTATGCATTCTTCACACAGAACAACAAGCAGTGGAGCCATACCAAGCACACGCGGGTGGTCCGGCTTGAGGAAGTGCAGAGCAAGCAGGTTTAAAATTTGTTAAAAGTATTGACAGTGCTATGAATGATGATGTATAGTATTCAAGTATGCAAAACATAGGGATTGCAAGCAGAAGCACCGGCTTCTCACCTGACTGGCAATACGTCAGCTGGTTTTGATCTCAATGCTTTATGAATGTTATAGTTCATGAACGTTGATCAAACACGGGGTGTCGGGAGTTACCGGCGCCCCTTTTTTATGGAGAACCGCAAATACATTGTCTAAGAAGATCCGGAGGTGGAGAGTTATCAGTAAGGAACATATGATCAATGATGAAATTCGGGCCAAAGAGGTTCGGCTGGTTGGAGCGGAAGGTGAGCAAATCGGGATCAAGCCGATCCGCGAGGCGCTGCAGATGGCGATTGATCTTAACCTCGATTTAGTCAACGTAGCACCGCAGGCGAAACCGCCGGTATGCCGCATCATGGATTACGGCAAGTTCCGTTATGAAATGCAGAAGAAAGAGAAGGAAGCGCGCAAGAATCAGAAGATCGTGGACATCAAGGAAGTCTGGTTCCGTGCCAACATTGAGGAACATGATTATCAGACCAAGTTCCGCAATGTGGTCAAGTTCCTGGGCGAAGGCGATAAAGTGAAGTGCTCCGTGCGTTTCCGCGGACGTGAGATCACTCACGCGAATATCGGCCAGAAGATCCTGGAGCGCGTTAAGAATGAAGTGGCTGACATATCTGTTGTTGAGCGCCAGCCTAAGCTGGAAGGACGCAGCATGATTATGATTCTGGCTCCTAAGCCTCAATAATTCTGGAGTCACTTGCTTAGCAATTTGGCGCCGCATAATAATCAAGGAGGAAACACCATGCCTAAAATGAAAACACACAGCAGCCTGAAAGGCCGCTTCAAGATCACCGGATCCGGTAAAGTTCTGCGCTACAAAGCCCACAAGAACCACTTGCTGTCCCACAAGTCCAAACGCGCTAAGCGCGTACTGAACGGCAATCCGGTTATGGCTGCCGGTGACGTTAGACGTTTGAAACAAGGACTTGCTAACTTGAAATAGTTTGATTACACATTTTTGGGAGGTTTATTAATATGGCAAGAGTTAAAGGCGGATTTGTAGTTCGTCGTAGACATAAAAAAGTATTGAAGCTGGCTAAGGGTTATTTCGGTTCCAAGCACCGCATTTTCAAAACTGCTAAAGAGCAAGTAATGAAATCGATGGTTTACGCATACCGTGACCGTCGTCAGACTAAACGTAACTTCCGCAAACTGTGGATCGTTCGTATCAATGCAGCAGCCCGTCAAAACGGCCTGTCCTACAGCAAGCTTGTACACGGCCTGAAACTGGCTGGCGTAGAAGTGAACCGCAAGATGCTGGCTGACCTGGCAGTAAATGACCTGAACGCATTCAACTCCCTGGCTGTTGTAGCCAAAGAGAAGATCAACGCGTAAGTGTTATGATTAACCGAAAAGCACCGCCTGCGGGGGAACCCGTGTGACGGTGCTTTTTTGTGCGGCTATGGCCTGCGGACTGTTATTCCCAGTACTTGGTTGTGCTGAGCTGTGATGCGAGTTTTTTGCTGCTTGCGCGTCTGATCTTCCGCAGCTCGGACCGCTCGCCTGCAGATTCGCTGATCAGCTTCTCTTCATCGGTTTCCGGAATGATGGCTGGTACAGGCGCCGGTGTGCCGTCCTCCTCGACGGCTACAAAGGTCAGGAACGAAGTGGCAGCGACGGCCCGTTCGCCGGTGTAGAGGTTCTCGGAGATGATTTTGACAAATACCTCGATGCTGGTACGGCCTGTCCAGGAGACGAAGGATTCGAAGCAGACAGAATCGGACGGCCGGATCGGCCGCAGGAAGTCTACGGAATCGGTAGAGGCCGTGACGACATTTTTACGGCAGTGGCGCATGGCTGAGATTGAAGCAACTTCATCTATAGTGCTCATCAGCTTGCCTCCGAACAACGTCTTGTGGTTATTGACATCGTTTGGAAAGACGCGGCCAGTCTTGAAGACGCGGGATTCGCGGCTGTACTTGAAGGGCGGGACGGTTTGAGGCTCGTTATGTTCTTCCATGGTTTCAGTACTCCCTTTTCATACAATATGTAAGCATTCATGATAATAGAAAACGGATTGTCATGCAATAATATTATAGACAACGGACCCTGAATAAAGACATTCGAGGTATTCTAACACAACATGACGGCTAACATGACGTACCGTGTCATAGAAAGCGGTTTCTTGTGAAAAAATGCAAATTATTATTGACCTGAGGTCATTTATAGACTGGATTTTAAGTTTTTTTGAGGGTATAATTTGATCTAATGGTATGTCCAAGCAGAAGACAGAAGACATCCAATTTTTTAAGGGGGATCACAATCGATGAAAAAGTTTTTGAAAACGTCGCTCGTTATGTTGACCGCTTGCACAGCTATCCTGGCAGGATGCGGAAACAATAACGCGAACTCGGGCAATGCCGCTAACGGAGAAACAGGTGGCAACGCCGGGACAGCTACTAATGCACCTGCAGCAACAGATGCTCCTAAGTCCGATGTAAAGATCGGTCTTGTAACTGACGTAGGCGGAGTAAACGATAAATCGTTTAACCAGTCTGCTTGGGAAGCTCTTGAAGCCCTTAAGACAGAAGCCGGCGTTGAAATTAAATATCTGCAAAGTAACTCCAGTGCAGACTACGAGCCGAACCTTAACCAGTTTGTAAAAGGTGGCTACAACCTGACTTGGGGTATCGGTTTTGATCTTGGTGACGCATTGCTTAAGGTTGCTCAAGAAAATCCGGATGCCAACCTGGCAATCATCGACAGCGTGGTTGACGCTCCTAACGTTGAATCCGTAACATTCGCTGAGAACGAAGGTTCCTTCCTGGTTGGTGTAGTTGCAGGTTTGACTACAAAAACCAACAAAGTAGGCTTCATCGGCGGTATGGAAAGCCCGGTTATCAAACGTTTTGAAGTTGGTTTCAAAGCCGGCGTAGAAGCGGTTAATCCTGATGCAACTGTAAGCATCACTTATGCAGGTGCCTATGACAAGCCGGATACTGGTAAGTCCCTGGCTGCTACACTGTACAACGCTGGCAATGACATCATCTTCCCGGCTGCAGGCGCAACTGGTAATGGTGTATTCAATGAAGCTAAGTCCCGCAATGATGCAGGCGGCGACAAAGTTTGGGTTATCGGCGTAGATAAAGACCAATCTCTGGAGTTTGGTGATGATGTAACGCTGACTTCCATGATCAAACGCGTTGACGAAGCGGTTAAAAAGGTTTCCCAGCAAGTGGTTGACGGAACATTCAAAGGCGGTACTACAACAGTACTGACTCTGAAAGACAACGGCGTAGGCCTTCCTGAAACATCCAAGGCTAACGTTTCCGCTGAAATCCTGGCTAAGGTTGAAGAATACAAAAAACAAATCATCGACGGAACAATCGTTGTTCCTGCCGAGTAATATCTGTCTTAATTCTTTTGCGTAACAGCATAGAGCAAGAAACAAGGCCGGTCTTTAAGCTGGCCTTGTTCCCTGTTAATGCACCGGTTTTTGTCAGGTACAGATAGCCGCCCTGTCCAGGGCGGTTAACCGTGCCTGTATGGTTTTATATATTCTGTGATGAGGGTGATTCCATGAGTGCTGCGGCTCCTGTCGTAGAGTTGAAGCAAATCACAAAACGCTTTCCCGGTATTGTCGCGAACGACTCCATTAGTCTGACGCTCCAAAAAGGGGAGATTCATGCACTGCTTGGTGAGAACGGGGCAGGCAAGTCAACCTTGATGAATATCGTATTCGGACTATACCAGCCCGATGAAGGCAGCATTGAAATCGACGGGAAACCGGTTATTATCGATAGCCCCAATAAAGCTATTGAGCTTGGCATTGGTATGGTTCACCAGCATTTCAAGCTTGTTGAGCCTTTTACGGTGACCGAGAATATCGTTCTTGGGATGGAACCGAAGAAGGGCCTTAAAATCGACTATAAATCCGCAGCGGAACAGGTTCGTAAGCTGTCTGAGCAGTATGGCCTCCAGGTTGATCCGAATGCCCGGATTCATGATATTTCGGTTGGCATGCAGCAACGGGTAGAGATTATGAAAACTTTGTACCGCGGTGCGGATATACTTATATTCGACGAGCCTACCGCTGTGCTGACGCCACAGGAAATAACAGAATTAATGGCGATTATGAAGCGGCTCGTTGCAGAGGGTAAGTCTATCATCCTGATTACGCATAAACTTAAAGAAATTATGCAGATTTCTGACCGGGTAACCATTATCCGCAGAGGGAAGGTTATTGATACCGTTACAACTTCCGGAACGAATCCGAATGAGCTGGCTGAGAAAATGGTCGGCCGCGGAGTAACCTTCAAAGTGGACAAGCAGGTTCCGCATGTAGGAGAAAGTGTGCTTAAACTGACGAATGTCAACAGCAAGAGCAAGGATGGGGTACCTGTCCTGAATGGCCTCAGCTTTGATGTTAGGGCAGGGGAGATCCTGGGGATTGCCGGCGTAGACGGAAACGGGCAAAGCGAGCTGATTCAGGCTATTACCGGCCTGCGCAAAATCGATTCCGGGTCCATTACGGTTTCAGGGCAGGAGATTGCCAACCTCTCACCGCGTAAAATCTCTGAAATGAACGTGTCCCATATTCCGGAAGACCGTCACAAACACGGTCTGGTACTGGATTTCAGCGTCAGTGAGAACATGGTGCTCGAAACTTATTATAAGAGCCCTTACAACCAGGGCGGCTTCCTCAAGATGGATGTCATTAACAATCATGCTGAGGACTTAATTAAACAATTTGATGTACGGACACCTTCAATTGAGACAAAAGCCCGCTCCTTGTCCGGCGGTAATCAGCAAAAAGCGATTATTGCGCGGGAAATAGATAAAAATCCGACACTGCTTATTGCGGCACAGCCTACGCGCGGTCTTGATGTAGGGGCGATTGAATTCGTGCAGAAGCAGCTGATTGCCCAGCGTGACCAAGGCAAGGCGGTACTGCTGATTTCCTTTGAGCTGGATGAGATCATGAATGTATCCGACAGAATTGCTGTTATTTATGAAGGACAGATTGTCGGCGAAGTATTCCCGCAGGATACGAATGACCAGGAGCTTGGTCTGATGATGGCGGGCAGCTTGAAGCGGGGAGGAAATGCGGGTGCATAGACTTAAAAAAATCTTCGCAACGGACAGCTATATTGTGCCTCTGGTTGCGATTGTAATGGGCTTCCTGGTCGGGGCCATTGTTATGCTGATCGGCGGCTATGACCCTGTCGCCGCTTACTCCGCACTGTTCAAACGGGTATTCGGCAGTCCGTATGACTTTGGTGAGGCCATCCGCGAGATGACTCCGCTGATGTTCACCGGTCTTGCTGTTGCCTTCGCATTCCGCTCAGGGATGTTTAACATTGGTGCTGACGGACAGGTGCTTATTGGCATGACGGCAGCAACCCTTGTCGGGATCCAGCTGGCCGGTTTACCGTCATTTTTGCTTGTTCCGCTTGCTGTAATCGCAGCCGGACTTGCCGGGGGATTGTGGGCCGGTATTGCCGGTTACCTGAAGGCAAAGCGCGGCATTAACGAAGTTATAACTACAATTATGCTGAACTGGATTGCGCTGTATCTGTCGAATTATATTGTGCGGAACTTCCTGCTCCTCAAAGGACAGAACCGTTCCGAAGATATTCCGGCTTCGTTGTCCATGACATTCCTGAACGGGGTATTCGACAATGCCCGTGTTCACTGGGGAACGGCAATTGCAATTTGTGCGGCAATTTTCTTCTATGTCTACCTGTGGAAAACCAAGCAGGGGTACGAAATGCGTGCAGTAGGTCTCAACCCGAATGCTGCTGAATACGCCGGGATGAATGTAGGCCGTAATGTTGTTAAGGCCATGTTCATCAGCGGTGCCTTTGCCGGACTTGCAGGTGCAGGTGAAGTGCTGGGCGTATTCCATTACCAGTCTGTATTTGCTGCATCTCCAGGCTACGGGTTCAACGGTATCGCTGTAGCCCTGCTGGGACTGACACACCCGCTGGGTGTTATTCTTGCGGCGATTTTGTATGGTATGCTTACTTACGGTGCTGCGGGTATGAGCTTTGGGGCGGATGTTCCGCCGGAGCTGATCCGCATCGTAATCGGTTCGATTATATTCTTTATTGCAGCACAAGGAATTGTCCGCTGGGTGCTTAAGCCCTTTTATCTCAAGCGGAAGAAAGAGAAGGTGTCATAGATGGATCTGCTGACGTTAGGACAATTGCTCAATACGACGCTTGTTTTTTCCACGGCGCTCATTTTCGCTGCTCTTGGCGGCATCTTCTCTGAACGTTCCGGTGTGGTCAATATCGGTCTTGAAGGCTTGATGATGTTCGGTGCCTTTGCAGCAGCGGTAGGGGGGCATTATGCCCAGGATGCCGGGCTGGGAGCATGGGCGCCATGGGTTGGTGTACTCTGCGCTATGGCCGTCGGGGTTATCGGCTCGCTGATCCATGCAGTCGCTTCTATCACCTTTAAGGCGGATCAGACAATCAGTGGTACGGTAATCAACTTTCTTGCTGCAGGGAGCACGCTGTACATGGTTAAGCTGTTTTTCGACGGGGCTGGCGAGTCCCCGCTGATCGACGGCTTCAAGAAGGTGTCTGTTCCTGTGCTGTCCAAAATTCCGGTGATCGGTGAAGGAATTTTCAATTCCTACCCGACAACCTACCTGGCGATCATTCTCGTCATCGTGATTTACTTCGTCCTGTTTAAAACTCCGTTCGGACTGCGCCTCCGTGCTGTCGGTGAACATCCGAGTGCGGCTGATACTCTGGGTGTTAACGTAAAACGGATGAGATATGTCGGCGTTATGCTGAGCGGGCTGCTGGCTGGAATCGGAGGAGCGACAATCACGCTTACGACCACAGGCACGTTTGCACACAACACCATTTCCGGACAGGGCTTTATTGCGATTGCCGCAATGATCTTCGGTAAATGGAATCCGCTGGGCGCCTTTGGGGCTGCTGTATTCTTCGGCTTCTCGCAGGCAATCCGCAACTACGTACAGTTGTTTGAATGGTCCAAAAACATTCCGCAGGAATTTATTTTCATGATTCCTTACGTACTCACTATTATCGTACTGGTGAGCGCCGTTGGCCGCTCCTCCGCTCCAAAAGCATTGGGTGAACCGTACGATCCGGGTAAACGTTAAAATAAACGAGGCTGTTCTTCTGCGCAGCATCAAAAGCGTACGTCCAGGCATTCCTGGATGTACGCTTTTTTTTTGCGTTTTCCGGCATAATTTCGCATACTCCGCCGGTACGCCCGGAATGCCGGGACAGCTGTACAGGCGAACGGCATTCTGCCCGAATAGACTGTGATTGAATCTCAGCTAACAAAACTAAGCGTATGCTTCCGAAGTGAGTTTTGCACGAAGTTATTTCTAAGAAGCGCAGCTAACAAAACTTTTGAGGAGGAATATTATGGCACAGCCGGTTACAAAGAAAATGGTTATGAAGCTTGTCGGCAAACATATCGTTGCTGTAAAAAAAGACGGCTCCAAGGTAACAGGCAAACTGGTGCGTGTGTCGGGCAACCGTCTTATTCTTCAGCGGGTCAGCGGTAAAAAAGTGCAAACCAATGCACTGATTCCGCTGGTGCTGTTTGATCTGCTTGCTGTAGGTACTGCACCATATGCCGGCTACGGCGGCAGTTATGGCTACGGCGGCGTACCTTACGGCTACGGACCAGGGCCAGGTTATGGCGGCTATGGACCGGGTTATTACGGAGGTAAGCCGTACCCGCCGATCGGATTCTTTTAAATTTCAGTTAAATTGCTTCTCGAACTCATAGCAATAATTCTGCGGCTGATAACGGGCTACGCTGTAGCCCATTTTTTCATAGAAGGAGATACCTGCTGTATTTCCGGTGTCCACAGCCACCTTGGCCCGTTTACAGCCGCGGGATAATGCAAATCGTTCAGCCCGGTCCATCAGCAGATTGCCCCAGTGCTTGCGGCGCGCTTCCGGAGCTATGGCCAGCATATCAATGTATAGCAGATCACCGTGCAGCATGAAATGGACGAACCCAAGCGGGTCGCTCTCATAGTCCGGACAAGCAACCAGGGTTACACCCTGGCTCAGGCGGCGGGGCAGGTCCTTTCTGACCTGGTTGATAATAGTCTGCGGCAGATGTGACAACGGGACGAGCTGCTTCTCAATCAAGTCCATAATGACGCTGTCATCCTGCCTGGGTCTGCGGTAACGAATCATCGCGCGCCCCCCTTTCCACGCATTGTCGTACATCATATGCCTGCAGGGGTGTGGGCGTTACGGCAAGGGCAGAACAACGTTTTGTGACAGATTAGGAAATATGGGTATTGACTTATCCATGTGAGGAATCATATAATGTGTCTAAACATTTTAACGAACATACTTGTATCGGCAATGATGAGGACGAAGTTTTAAGGGCTCTTTTGCTCAGAGAGTGTGAGGATCTGCTGCAACCTCCACCGAAATCCCTTATATACGAGCTCACCTCGGAGCTGTTTTCCTGAAAGGTCCATCAGTTAGAGCGGTGGAATTATTAGGGGGAATCGTTTGGTCCGCGTTACGGACTTCAGGTTACAAAGATTTGGGCCCTGCCTACATCGATGGATTTTTGTTACCTGATAAGGCGTTGCATCGTGAGATGCAATGCAAACATGGGTGGTACCACGGAAGCTAAACCTTTCGTCCCTCACGCGCTTTGCTTTGGCGCGTGGGAGGCGGAAGGTTTTTTTGGTTTTAAGCCCCTGCTGCTGAATAAAGGACGGTCCGTCATTTGCATAATGAATGTTAACAATCGAAGGGAGGAATACTGATGAGCGCGCAAACACCGGAAGTGCGGTCTACAGAAGAATTACGTGAGAAATGGAAAAATCCCGAGGTGATAACAGGCTCTGAAATCCTGCTGCGCAGTCTGGTACTGGAAGGTGTAGACACGGTATTCGGCTATCCGGGCGGAGCGGTATTGTACATCTACGATGCCCTGCACGGATTCGATGATTTCAAGCATATTCTGACCCGCCACGAACAAGGCGCGATTCATGCCGCTGACGGTTATGCCAGAGCAAGCGGGAAGCCGGGCGTCTGTATCGCAACCTCAGGTCCGGGAGCAACGAATCTCGTTACCGGTATTGCAACGGCTTTTATGGACTCGGTTCCGCTCGTAGTAATCACAGGAAATGTCTTCTCCAGCCTGATTGGAACAGATGCATTCCAGGAAGCGGATATCACAGGAATCACAATGCCGATCACCAAGCACAGCTACCTCGTAAGGGATGTCGAAGATCTGCCGCGCATCATTCATGAAGCGTTCCATATCGCCAATACAGGACGCAAGGGTCCGGTACTGATCGACATTCCGAAGGATGTATCGGCGGCAAAAACGCTGTTCACACCGGTACAGAACCAGGGAGTCAACCTCCGCGGCTATAACCCGCGTACCGTTCCTAATAAGCTTCAGCTGGATAAGCTGATCCGGGCCATCTCGGCAGCCGAACGTCCGATTATTATCGCAGGCGGCGGCGTTATTTACTCCGGAGCGCATGAAGCGATGACCGAGTTTGTAAAACGGACCGAAATCCCGATTACAACAACTCTGCTCGGACTTGGCTGCTTCCCTAGTGCAGACGACCTCTGGATGGGAATGCCTGGTATGCATGGTACCTATACAGCCAATAATGCCATACAGCAATGTGACTTGCTGATTAACATCGGTGCCCGGTTTGATGACCGCGTAACCGGTAAGCTGGACGGCTTTGCTCCAAAAGCGAAGATTGTACACATCGACATTGATCCCGCGGAAATCGGAAAGAACGTTACACCTGATATTCCGATTGTAGGCGATGTAAAAACGGTGCTGGAAATGCTGATTCCTGACCTTACCCGCGCTGCCAAGGCGGATGCCTGGAGAACGCAAATCGCCCAGTGGAAGCTTGAGAAGCCACTCCGCTACAACGATTCGGATACAGAGCTCAAGCCGCAATGGGTTATTGAAATGATCAATGAGACTACCAAAGGCGAAGCCATTGTAACTACTGACGTTGGCCAGCATCAGATGTGGGCTGCACAGTACTATAAATTTAATCACCCGCGCTCATGGATTACTTCCGGAGGTCTTGGAACAATGGGCTTCGGTTTCCCGTCAGCAATCGGCGCACAAATGGCTCAGCCTGAGCGGCTGGTAGTTTCCATTAATGGAGACGGTGGAATGCAGATGTGTTCCCAGGAGCTCGCGATCTGTGCAATCAATAATATTCCGGTCAAAATCGTAGTCATTAACAACCAGGTTCTGGGTATGGTACGCCAGTGGCAGAATCTCATTTATGAGAAACGCTACAGCTACACAGACCTCGCCGGCAGCCCGGATTTTGTTAAGCTGGCTGAAGCCTACGGTGTAAAAGGACTGCGGGCAACGAATAAAGAAGAAGCAGGCGCAGCGTGGAAAGAAGCACTGGAAACGCCGGGACCCGTTCTGGTAGAATTCGTTGTTCCAAAGGACGAAAATGTCTACCCGATGGTAACTCAGGGCTCAACCATTGATCAAATGCTTATGGGGGATGAATGACAGTGATGAAACACACGATTTCTGTGCTTGTGAATGACCAGCCGGGTGTGCTGCAGCGGGTATCAGGCTTGTTCGGACGTCGCGGCTTCAATATCGAGAGCATTACGGTCGGGCAATCCGAAGAAATCGGATTGTCCCGGATGGTCATCGTTACACTCGGCGACCAGCACACGCTGGAACAGATCGAGAAGCAGCTTTACAAGCTGATTGATGTCATCAAGGTTGTAGATCTTGGCTCCAAACCAATGGTTGCCCGCGAACTGGCCCTGATCAAAGTCAAAGCCGAGCCGGCTGAGCGTCCTGAAATTATGGGGGTAGTTGAGACGTTCCGTGCTTCTGTTGTCGATATCGGTACGAACAGCCTATTGGTCCAGGTCGTAGGCGATACACAAAAGATCGATGCGATGATTGAATTGCTGAAGCCATACGGCATCAAAGAACTGTCCCGCACCGGAGTTACCGCAATGATCCGCGGGAATGCCTAATCGGTATAATTTACAGCTTTAACGGATTGCTGCTTGTGTGCATTAATTTGATAATATTATAATGAATTGCCCGCGAAAGAGCGGGGACTTGAGGAGCAGCACGAAGCTGCGGAATCGGCAGGCCCCAGGCGCTCTTGAAGTACCCGCTCTTTACGATGGGTCCCAAATTAAAGGAGGATATTGACAATGGCAGTGACAACGTACTATGAACAGGATGCAGAACTTAGCGTATTAAAAGGAAAGACAGTTGCAGTAATCGGGTACGGCAGCCAGGGACATGCCCAGGCACAGAACCTGCGCGACAGTGGTCTTCAGGTTGTCATCGGCCTGCGTGAAGGGAAATCCTTTGAAACCGCCAAGAATGACGGCTTTGAAGTATTGCCTGTAGCTGAAGCAGTATCCCGTGCTGACGTAGTACAAATTCTGTTGCCTGACGAAACACAGGCATCCGTATATAAGAATGATATTGAGCCTAACCTCAAAAAGGGCGCAGCTCTGATGTTCTCCCACGGCTTCAACGTACATTTCGGTCAGATCGTTGCTCCTAAGGATTCTGACGTACTGCTGGTTGCACCTAAATCTCCGGGCCACATGGTTCGCCGTACTTATGTAGAAGGCTTCGGCGTTCCTGGTCTGATCGCAATCGAACAGGACGCTACTGGAAATGCCAAGGCAATCGGACTTGCTTATGCTAAAGGTATCGGCTGTACACGTGCAGGAGTTATCGAAACCTCCTTCCGTGAAGAAACCGAAACGGATCTGTTCGGTGAGCAGGCTGTACTTTGCGGCGGTGTATCCGCACTGATCAAAGCCGGCTTCGAAACCTTGACTGAAGCAGGATATGCTCCTGAAATGGCTTACTTCGAGTGTCTGCATGAGCTGAAGCTGATTGTTGACCTGGTGTATGAAGGCGGACTTGCTACTATGCGTGATTCCATCTCCAACACTGCCGAGTACGGTGACTATGTAACTGGACCGCGCATTGTTACTGACGAAACTAAAAAAGCAATGAAAGCTGTACTGACTGATATCCAGCAGGGTAAATTTGCCCGTGACTTTATCCTGGAGAACCAGTCCGGCCGTGCCTTCCTGACTGCTACCCGCCGCAATGAAGCTGCTCATCCGGTAGAGGTAGTCGGCAGCCAGCTGCGTGAAATGATGCACTGGATTAAGAAATAGGCTCATATACTTAATTGGTAAGACACAATAGTGTAATCCTCAGATGCGGCCGTAACTTTGCGGGCCGCATTTGAGGGTTTTAGCACAATTTTCAGGAGGTGCTCAGCTTGCGGAAAATCTATGTGTTCGACACGACGCTGCGTGACGGGGAGCAGTCGCCGGGTGTGAACCTGAATACACGTGAGAAGGTGGAAATCGCCTACCAGCTTGAAAAGCTTGGCATTGACCGGATGGAGGCAGGCTTCCCCGCAGCTTCACCGGGCGATCTGGCAGCAGTCAACGCCGTAGCGAAAGCAGTAAAGGATGTTACTGTTATCGGACTTTCGCGCTCCAGAGAGACTGATATTGACGCGGTCAGAGAAGCACTGAAAGGCGCGCAGGACCCTTGCATTCATATTTTTCTGGCCACCTCGCCGATTCACCGGCAGCACAAGCTGCGTATGGAAAAAGCCCAGGTGCTTGAAACCGCACAATCTGCGATCCGTTACGCGAAAAAGTATTTTTCCAAGCTGGAGTTTTCCTTGGAGGATGCCGGACGGACCGAGCGTGATTTCATGGCGGAAATGGTGGCCATGGCGATCCGTGAGGGAGCGAATGTGGTCAATATTCCCGATACGGTCGGTTACCTGAACCCTTCCGAATATGGGGCCATCTTTAAATTCCTGAAGGATACGGTGCCTGACATTGAGAAGGTCCAGCTGAGTGCCCACTGTCATAATGACCTGGGAATGGCTACTGCCAATACACTGGCGGCCATTCAGAACGGTGCGGATCAGATCGAAGGTACCATCAACGGTATCGGGGAACGCGCCGGTAATACGGCGATTGAAGAAGTGGCTCTGGCGCTGGAGACGCGCAGCGAATTTTTCGGAGCGAAGACTTCTCTGGTGCTCTCGGAAATCTCCCGTACCAGCCGTCTGGTCAGCAGACTGACCGGGATGGCCGTTCCGGGCAATAAGGCGATTGTCGGGGCCAATGCTTTTGCACATGAGTCCGGTATCCATCAGGACGGCATGCTCAAGGAGAAGACCACTTATGAGATTATGACGCCGGAAACAATCGGGCTCAAAGAGAGTAAGCTGGTGCTGGGCAAGCATTCCGGCCGTCACGCCTTCCGGGATAAACTTAATGATCTGGGATATGATCTGCCGGAGGAAGAAGTGAATACCGCTTTTGCGAAATTCAAGGATCTGGCTGATAAGAAAAAAGAGGTCTCTGATGAAGATATTCTGGCCCTGCTGGAGGAAAAGCTTGGCGATACGCCGGAAATTTTCAGTCTGCAGACCATTTATGTCACTTACGGCAATGAGTCCGTTCCTACAGCAAAGGTAGTCATTAAAGGCCAGGAAGCTGAGCCGATCGTAGCAGTTGCCGAGGGGAACGGTTCGGTGGATGCCATTTATAATGCGATCGATCTGGCTACAAGCGAGGAAGTTACCCTGGGTGATTATTCCATCAAAGCTGTAAGCCGCGGCAAGGATGCACAGGGTGAGGTACATGTGGTGCTGTCCCAGGGGGAAGTAGCTGCACAAGGGCGCGGACTAAGCACGGATATTCTTGAGGCCAGTGCCCGGGCTTATCTGGATGCGCTCAACAAGCTGCTGGAGAAGCGTAAGACGTACACGCGCCGTGATCATGCACAGCTGTAAGACTATTTTATAGAAGAAAATGAATTGAGTTAATGAAAGCCATACATTCTGCAAAGTGTTCTTTGCGGGTGTGTGGCTTTTTTTGTGCTGCTGAAACGGGTGTGACATCTGAAGATCATCTATCAGTGGTTTGTCAGCGAAAATAGTTACAATGTATCTTGACGCTATTGCGCTAACGCGCATTTTTTTTGTGTGAAGATCGAGTTATAGGGATTTTGTAGGAGGAAACGCAGTAGTTATCCAACACTGTTCTTAATAAAAGATGAGCGAGAGGGAAAATCTTGAGAGTAATAAGACAAAACAAATGGGCCATTTGGCTTGGCGCAGTTATGCTGGTAACAGCATTTGCAACCGCAATAGGTTTCTTTTCAAATGTCAATGCAGATGCGGCAGAAACTCAAATTACAGAGGATATTGTTAAAAGCGTAACCCTATCCGTCTATGAGAACGGCACGCAGGTTACAACGAACGTGTACAAGCTGGATTCTACAGTTAAGCTGAATTTGACCTATGAGCTTCCGGATGCCAAATATGGAGAGGGCGCTACGTATACCTATACTCTTCCGTCCCAGTTAAAAATTGATCAAACTTATTCGGGCACACTGGTTAACAGTGAATTTGCTGATGGTGTCGGCACTTATACGGTAGGCTCTGATAATAAAGTCGTATTTAAATTTAATAAAAATATTGATGGCCTGTTTGATATAAAAGGAAGCTTTTGGGTAGAATCCAAGCTAAGCTCGACTACCGTTACCGGCAGTACGACGCAGGTGCTTCCTTTTCCGATCGCAGGGAATGCGAGTAACACAATTACTCTCCAGATTCAGCCCAATAACGGAAAGGCTGTCAGCAAATCCGGTGTTCCGCTGCCGCAGAAATATAATGCAAGCACGATTGAGTGGACTGTGGACGTGAATACATCTCTAAGCAGGCTCGCTAATGCATCCGTTACAGATACCATTCCAGCAGGTCTGGATTTGAATACGGTCTCCATAGCTGTATATGGTCTGAATGTCGATGTAAAGGGAAACGTAAGTCAAGGGGGACAGCTCGATCCGGCACTGTATGATACGTCTGCAAGTACTGCGAGGAATTTGAGCCTGAAATTTAATGATACGATAAATGAAGCCTACCGGGTGAAGTTCTCTACCAGCATTACAGATACGAGTAAATCCGGTTTTACTAACACAGCTACTCTAAATGGCAACGGGGCATCCCAAAGCGGAACGTCTCCAGCCGTTGGAGTCAGTTACGGGAAACCGCTGGAGAAGACCGCAGGCAGCTATAATTCAACAACGGAAACGATTAGCTGGCAAATTAAATTTAATTATGATGAAAAAACAATTACCGCGGATAAAGCTGTGCTAACCGACTATTTTAACATTAGCCAGGATTATGTTCCCGCATCGCTGAAAATTTTCAAAGTGAAGCTGGACCAAAATGGAAGTGGTACTGATGATGGCCAGTTGACCGCAGGCACAGATTATACTGTGACCACACTGCCGGATACAGCGACTACAGCAGGCTTTAAAATCCAGTTCAACAATGATATCCAGTCAGCATACCGGATTGTCTACGATACCAAGGTAGCGGACCGGGTATATTCCGGTGAAAGTATTGTAAATAAAGTTACATACAACGGTCAGACTGTTCAAGCTTCTGCTTCTACTTCCCAACGGATTCTAAACAAACAGTCACCTTCAGGTGTAAATTATTTAAACAAAACAGTGAACTGGACGATTAAGGTTAATGAAGACAACAGAAGGATGACCAATCTGCTGCTTACAGACAAGTTTGATAATGCAGGGTTGAAGCTGAGCGGAAAACCGGTTATTTCTCCTGCGCTGGTAGAAAACGTTGATTATACATTCACTAATTTAGGTTCTGGAGATTTCAGTGTAAATGATGGCTTCCAGATCAAATTTTTGAAGCCCATTACTCAGGCCTATACGATCACATACAGCACTGAATTCGATTATTACAAATTAAAAACCGCCTCCAGCTACTTTAGGAATACTGCTTCCATTGTGTGGGATGAAAAAACAACAACAGGTACACAAACGTCAGCTCAAACATTCATTCCACGAATCGAAGTCATCAAGAATGGCCTCAAGTCAGGCAGTTATGATGCGACAAGCAAGACGATCACCTGGAAAGTCGGCGCGAACTATAACAAAAGGGCGCTGGCCGCTGGTGCAGAGCTGGTAGACACGCTGCCTACAAGCCAGCAGATGGCGGGGGGAGATGCCGGCTCGGTAAAGGTATATGAGCTTACTTATACTTCTAACGGGGATCCGGTACAGGGAAGCCTGGTGAATGCTGCAGAGTATGAAGCGGGCGTAACCAGTGATGGACGTAAGCTTAAGGTTAAATTTAAGAACGATATCGACTATGCTTTCTATGTAGTTTTCCAGACAGAGTTCATAGCCGGAGATATTAATCTGGATAAGGTAACCAATACTGCAATTTTGAATGATGCACAGTCCAATGCGGTGTCGGAAACCTTAACTTCTCCAGAGGTAAGTGTTCCGAACGGCGGCCAATATGTGACTAAGACCGGAACCAGAGATTCCTCGGATCAGACGATTATAAACTGGACCATGACCATTAACGCGAATCAGTCTGTGGTGGGCAATGCTCAGGTAGTGGATACACCGAGTACAAATCAGGTGCTGCTGCCAGCCAGCTTCCAGCTTTTTGAGACAACGGTGAACTCAAGCGGGGCAGTAACAGCAACATCAGATAAACTGGCCCAGGGAACAGACTATACAATTGAATTCCTGACAGACTCCAGCGGTAAGGACATCTTTAAGCTGACTTTTAAGAATACGATATCCGAACCATACGTGCTTAAGTACCAGACTGTTATTACGGCTGTAGGAACTGTAGCGGTAACCAACGCAGTTTCTTTCACCGGAACGGGCTCAAAAGCAGTAAGCAAGCCTTTTTCATACAGCAACAGCTTTACTATCGTTGATACGGGCGGTACGGGCAGCGGGGTGAGAGGGTCGCTTAAGGTACTAAAGACCAATGCGAATCAATCGCTAATTTTGCCTGGTGCCGAATTTTCCCTGGGCCGGATCGTAGGTAGTGAACTGAAGGAAACGAAGTATGCGACCAGCGATTCCGGCGGTAACCTGGAGTTCAAGGATTTGCGTGCGGGAAAATATATATTGAAGGAAACCAAGGCACCAGCCGGTTATGCGGTCGATACTACAGAGCGTACGGTGACTATCAATTCCTCCACACCAGTTCTGTTAACAGTGACCAATGATTTCAACGGCTCGCTCAAGGTAACCAAGGTGGCAAAAGACAATGCGGCTACTAAACTGGCAGGAGCAGTCTTTGAACTCTATAACTCAGCCAATACATTGATTGGTTCTGGAACCACGAATGCCAGCGGTGAGGTGATTTTCACCAAGTTAATGGGTGGAAGCTACACTCTTAAGGAGACGAAGGCTCCGGACGGATATGTAATTACTGCCGGCAGTACTGCTGTAACCATTGATCCGGCACAACAAAAAACTTTAACCGTTACTAATGATAAAATAGTGCTCGGCTCGCTTAAGCTGACAAAGGTAGACTCGGCTAACCCGGCGAAAAAGCTGGCAGGAGCAGAATTCCAGCTTTATGACGCCAGTAAGGCTTTGGTAGCAACGGCTACTACAGACGCGAACGGCGTTGTGGAGTTTAAGGATTTGAAGCTTGGCGCCTATACGTTCAAGGAAACGGTGGCTCCGGTTGGCTACGTGCTGGATTCGGCTGAACGCAGCGTTAATATTATTTCGGCTGTGCAAATTGTGCAGCAAATTACCAATAATGAACTTTTAGGCTCGATTAAGCTGACCAAAGTAGATGAGGACAACACGGCCAAGAAGCTTGCAGGAGCAGAATTCAAATTATATGATGCCAGCGACGTTGTGGTAGCAACAGCTACAACAGACGCGAACGGCGTTGTAGAATTTAAGGATCTGAAGCTGGGAACCTACACCTTCAAGGAAACGGTGGCCCCGGTTGGCTACGTGCTGAATGGAACCGAGCGCAGCGCGAACCTGACTGTGGCGTTGCCAAATGTGCAGCAGCAGATTACCAACAAAGAGATCCTGGGCTCGCTTAAGCTGACAAAGGTCGATCAGGATGATACGACGAAGAAGCTCTCAGGAGCAGAGTTCAAGCTTTACAACTCCAGCGACGTTGTGGTCGCAACAGCTACAACAGACGCGAACGGTGTTGTTGAGTTTAAGGATCTGAAGCTTGGAGCATACACCTTCAAGGAAACGGTGGCCCCGGTTGGCTATGTGCTGAATGGAACCGAGCGCAGTGCTAATCTGACTGTGGCTACACCAAATGTGCAGCAGCAGATTACCAACAAGGCAGTACCTGCAACACCGGCACCGACAGCTGCGCCAACGGCAACGGCTACACCGGCACCAGCATCGTCAAATCCGGGTACTCCGGCTTCGACACCAACTGCTTCTACGGTACCGGGGGCAATCGTTACACCTGGACCTTCTGCAACGGCAACACCAGGTCTAACGGCAACACCAGGCCTGACAACACCAGGACCAACTGTGAGTCCGGGAACACCTGCCGTGAGCAGTGCCCCGACACCGCAAGCTACAACAGCTACTACCATTGCGGATATCCCGATTGATGGGGAGATTCCGCTGGGCGGCATTCCGAGCATCAGTGAAGAGCCGTCACATGGTACGGTTGTGGTTACACCGGATGGGAAATGGACTTATACCCCTGATCCAGGCTTTACCGGAAAGGATAAGTTCATCGTCACTGTAACTGACGAGGATGGCAATGAGCAGGAGATTATCATTGAAGTTGATATTGATGAAGTTCCGCTCGGTTCGGTACCTGATAATGACGCTGGTACAGATAATAGTGCTAATTCGGATAATGACAATAACAGTCTGCCCGGCAATCTTCCCAAAACAGGCGAAGAGAGTCCGCTTCCAATCTATCTGACAGGCGGAGGACTTATGGTTCTCGGTATCTTCCTGGCCGTAAGATTCAGAACGCGCAACAAACAGGAATAATCTTTTCAAACGATAAATAACATTCATAGCAATGAAACAACCCATCTGATGAAACGCTTCGGTTGGGTTGTTTTTTTGTGCTTATATTCAAGAATGTTTACGGACTTTTGCAGGCGATTCTACGGTAAACTAGGTATAAGAAATCTTTTTTGAAAAAAAACGTTATGACCTGCAGGGGAACCGGATTGCCTGGCGTCTAACGTTATGAAGAAGGAGGGGAGAACGACTTGGAAGAGGCGGAATGGATTTCAGCCGTGCTTAACGGGCAGAGCCAGGCTTTTGGACATCTGGTGACGCGTTATCAGGGCATGGTATACCGAGTGTGCATCAAAATAACGGGAGAAGCCGAGTCGGCCAAGGATATGGCCCAGGAAGTCTTCATTAAAGCCTACAAGGCGCTCCCCTCCTTCAGGGGACAGTCTTCATTCTCTACCTGGCTGTACCGGATTGCATACAGGACCTGTCTGGACTGGAAACGGGCCAATGACAGGGAATGGCGCCACCGCAGTACGGCGGATTATACAGAGAATGACTGGATTACCTCGCAGACGCCGGAGCAGGCGGCACTGAGCAAGGAAGCCTCAGAGGAGCTGGATCAGAATCTGAACAGCCTCACGGAACCGTACCGGTCGGTCGTGCAGCTGTATTATTTTCAGCACCACTCCTATCAGGAAATTGCCGAACAGAAGGGCGTCTCGGTCAAAACAGTAGAATCACAGCTCTACAGAGCCAGACAGATGATGCGAAAAAGCGGGGAGGAATGGCGATGAATTGTGCAACAGTCAAAGAATGGATGCCGCATTATATCGAAGGCACACTGTCTCCGGAGATGGAGCTGAATCTCCGTCTGCACATCGAAGCTTGTCCCGGCTGCTCATCATGGCTGGAGGAGGCTAGGGCGCTATCCGCACTGTGGAATGAGATGGAAGCCGGACTAGAAACGCCGGAGCCATGGGATTTTCCCGATATAACGAATGACGTAATGGAGCATATTGGACAGCTTGAAGCAGGCCGCCGTGAGCGCGCAGTAAGAGCAACCGCCGCCCGGCGCCGTACTGCACCAGGCACATCCTGGATGCACTACGGAGTTGCGGTGGGCCTTACGTTTCTGCTGCTGCAGTTCGGAGTATTTGAGAATCTGGCCTACGGCATCACCGAGATCAACGGGCAGATGTCGACATCCGTTACAGCATGGTTTAATGCCCAAGGCAGCCATAAATAGAAGCATAATCAGCTTTGGCATACGAAATACGTTTTGAAAGAAGACAAAGTGAAGAAGTAGTACTCACCAAATTTTTAGGAGGATATAGCATGATTAAGAAAAAACGCTGGCTTACCTTTTTCCTGGCGCTTGTACCGGGCTTGGGACATTTATATCTGGGATTCAAAAAGCTTGGACTGCAATATATGATCGGAGCTTCGGCATGTATCATATTTATTCCATCCATGCCGACGGTGTTCCCGTTCGCACTTGCCGCTCTCTGGTTCTATCAATTATTTGATGCCCTGCAAAAAGCGGCCTGGATGAAGCTGACGATCGCCGAGCATGAGCGGATGATGTTCCATCCGGACAGCTATGGAGCCCCGTGGAGCATGGGCTTGCCTCCGGTATCGGAGTATCCGCAGGGTGATGTAAATCCTGTATGGCTGGGTATCGGCTGTGTGGCGGCAGGCTTCCTGCTGCTGGTGGCTACCGCTTTTCCGTGGCTCTGGCGTATTCTTACCGATATGAATATCGGGTCCATTCTGCTGTCGCTGGCCCTGATCGGATACGGCTTCAGGATGCTCAAAAAAAATTCAAAAGTATAGGAAATGGGGATTTCATCCATGGGGAGATGGAAAATCGGCAGCTTCTCTGCCGCAATCGGCTGCATCGCAGTGGGTGTATTAATAGTTCTGGCTCAATATGATGTGGTTTCGTACGACACCCTGGGTTATTTGTGGCCGGCATTACTTATTCTGTTCGGACTGGAAATGCTGATCCGGCTGTTCATCCGCTCCGATGTCAAAACCCGTGTCAGCGGCTGGGCCATTCTGCTGATTATCGTGCTGGTGCTGGCAAGCGGCGGGCAGACCGTGCTGGCTGGCGGAACACTTGGCGGAATTTTCGGCCGGACGCAGCTGACCCCGCTTAGCGGTACTGTGGACATTCAGTCCAAGATCAAGCGCGTGAAGATTGAGCTGCCCAGCGGAAAGGTTATGATTCAAGGGACAGACGGGAACACCCTTAATTATGAGGGCAAGCTTGAGCTTCCCGGCAAAAACGAAACTGAAGCAGCGGACGCTATGGAGAAGAAGTGGAAGGTATCTGAAGATGGGGATACGCTTGTTCTGAAGCTGGATCTGGAGACGAACTGGCTGTCAAACATTCACTTCGGCGTCTATACTAAAGAACCGTATTTGAATATCAGCCTTCCCACGAATCTGGCGGTCGAAGTTGAGACCAGCGACGGGGCAGTTGAAGCAGCCAATCTTGCGGCAGGCATTGAGGTCGATACGAGCAACGGTACACTGGATATCCATGATATCACCGGCGGTGTTGATGCCCACACCAGCAACGGGACCATTTCCGTTCAGAATGTGCAGGGGGAAACCGAGCTGTCCAGCTCCAATGGTGCAATCACGCTTACCAATATTGACGGCTCAGTGTCGGCAGAGAGCAGCAACGGCAGAATCACCGTTAACTCTGCAGTTACAGGCGATTGGGAGCTGGACTCCAGCAACGGCAAAATAACCGTCAGCCTGCCGGCGGCAACAGACGCTGAGATCAGTGCGGAGACGAGCAACGGCGGATTGAAGGGAAATGTTAACTGGAACCGCGATGAAGATAACCAGGGTACAGCCGTGCTGGGGACTGGAAAACATGAAGTTTCCCTGTCAACCAGTAACGGTGCAATTACTGTAGATACAGCCGAATAACAAAAGGAGCAGCCGCCCGGACATTGTCCCATGGTGCTGCTCCTTTTTTTGCTGATCTCTATAAGGATAAGGGAGTGCGCTAATAGTCAGGTTTGTTACCAGGCATACGCCTTCGGTGCTGCTCCACCTGGACCCGGGAAAATTTCGTCCAGCCGCTTCAGCACGCTCTCTTCCAGCACAACCTCAAGGCAGCGCAGTGCGCTTTCGAACTGCTCCAGTGTGCGCGGGCCGATAATAGGCGCTGTTACAGCAGGATTAGCCAGCAGCCAGGCCAGGGCGATATTGTCCTGCGGCTCTCCAAGCTCACGGCTTAACTCAGCAAAGGCTTCAAGCTGGCTCTTATGCTGTTCTATGCGTTCGGCATTGCCGCCGCTGCGGCTGCCCTCAATCTTCATAAGGGCGTTACGGCCAAGCAATCCCCCGTCGAGCGGGCTCCATGGGATAACGCCTAGACCGAGATTCTGCGCTGCCGGAAGCACCTCAAGCTCAGGCAGGCGGCAGGTCAGGCTGTATTTATGCTGCTCGGATACCAGGCCGAGGAAGCCGCGTGCCTTCGCCTCGGACTGGGCAATGGCAATGTCCCACCCCGCGAAATTGCTGGAGCCGATGTAGCCGACTTTGCCCTGGTTCACGGCAAGCTCAAATGCGCCCCATAGCTCGTCCCAGGACACACTGCGGTCAACATGGTGCATCTGGTACAGCTCAATGTGATCGGTCTGCAGGCGCTGCAGGGAGCCTTCCAGGTGGCGGCGGATTATATAGGAGGAGAGACCGCTTTCATCGTTAGGACCGTCAAGCTTGTCGCTCATGGCACCGTATACCTTGGTAGCAAGCACTACTTTCTCGCGGCGTCCGCCGCCCTGCTTGAACCAGCGGCCGATAATGGTCTCCGTAAGCCCGGAGTTTTCACCCCAGCCGTAAATGTTGGCGGTATCGAAGAAATTCACTCCTGCATCAAGTGCAGCGTCCATAATGCGGAAGGCTTCCTTCTCGTCCGTAATCGGACCGAAATTCATCGTGCCGAGGCAGAGGCGGCTGACCTTCAAACCGGATTTTCCGAGCTTTGTATACTGCATTTCACATTCACTCCTTTTATGAAATAGACCAGTGCTTCATGGAAAACAACAGCATGTTTATTGTATCCAACCCGGGAATGAAGAGCAAATAACGCAAGGAAAAGTAGAATCCTATAGGCTCTGCCTATCACTTTCATAGAATCTATATCTTTGTCCTTTGGCGCCCGTTATGTTACAACAATATACAGAAGAACTATGCCTGCGTACAGCAGATCATTTAAGGAGTGACGGAAATGAGCGACGTTAAAAAAATCGCCGTAATCGCCGGGGACGGTATCGGACCTGAGGTTGTGGCTGAAGCGGAAAAAGTATTGAGAAAAGCGGAAGAGGTATTTGGGTATTCCTTTGAAACAGAGCATGCCCTGTTTGGCGGAATCGCCATAGACGAGCGGGGAACTCCGCTTCCGGAAGATACGCTGGAAATCTGCCGCAGTGCAGATGCTGTGCTGCTGGGAGCTGTCGGCGGACCGAAGTGGGACAACAACCCGAAAGAGCTGCGGCCGGAAACCGGACTTCTCGGTATCCGCAAAGCACTGGGACTGTTCTCCAATCTGCGTCCTGCCAATGTGTTTGACTGCCTGAAGGATGCATCGACCCTGAAGCCGGAAGTTCTGGAAGGCACAGACCTGATGGTTGTGCGTGAGCTGACCGGAGGCATCTACTTCGGTGACAAGCTGCGCCGGCAGGGGGAACACGGCGAAGAAGCAGTAGATACTTGCGTATACAATGTAACGGAAGTGGAGCGCATCGTGCGCCAGGCGTTTGAAATTGCAGGTAAACGCCGCAACAAGCTGGCCAGCGTGGACAAAGCGAATGTACTGGAAACTTCCCGCCTGTGGCGTGAGGTTGTTAACCGGATCGCTCCTGAATATCCGCAGGTGGAGCTGGAACACGTGCTGGTTGACAACTGTGCAATGCAGCTGCTGCGCCGTCCGTCCAGCTTCGACGTCATTGTGACCGAGAATATGTTCGGTGATATTCTGAGTGACGAGGCAGCAATGCTGACCGGATCGATCGGCATGCTGGCTTCTGCATCACTGGGTGAGGGCAGCTACGGCTTGTATGAGCCGGTACACGGCTCTGCGCCTGACATCGCAGGTCAGGGCCTGGCTAACCCGATTGCGACCATCCTGTCGCTGGCTCTGATGTTCCGCATGACCTTCGGCTACGAGGATGCAGCTGCAGCTATTGAAGCTGCTGTGGCAGAGGTGCTGGATGCCGGACACCGTACCAGCGATATCGCTGTAGATAAGAGCAAGGCGATCAGCACTACCGAAATGGGTGACCTGATTGTTGCGGCAATCCGCAAAGCGTAAATCTGCCGCTAGATTCCTTCTTTGAAGCAGAAAGACAATAAACTTCACAGAATGTTGCTTATTTATAATAATTATAAAAAAGTAATGAGTGTAATATTGACTTTAATTTAGTGCGATGATACCATTTGGTCTATAGCAACAAGTAAGTGGCCAATTCATTCAATCAGTAAAGCATATTGCCTCATTCCCTCGGCAGGGGATCATGCTAGTGGTTGTTTTTCTTACATAATTAAAGGAGGAAATTAAGCAATGGCAGAACGTTTGGTAGGCAAACCGGCGCCGGATTTCACAATGGAAACAGTAACTGGCGACGGTAAAGATTTTGGTAAAGTTAGCTTGTCCGACTACCGCGGCAAATGGCTTGTATTCTTCTTTTATCCGCTTGATTTCACATTTGTATGTCCGACTGAAATCACAGCACTCAGCGATGCAGCAGCAGAATTCGCTGATCTGGATACCGAAATTCTCGGCGTGAGCGTTGACTCTGTTCACAGCCACAAAGCATGGATCACGACACCTCGTGATATGAACGGCCTTGGGCAGGTAAACTTCCCGCTGGCTTCGGATATCACTAAGAAGGTGGCCAGTGATTACGGCGTACTGATCGAAGAGGAAGGCGTGGCTCTCCGCGGGCTGTTCATCATCGATCCGGACGGCGAACTGAAATACCAGGTAGTTAACCACAACGATGTGGGTCGCAGCGTGGAAGAGACACTCCGTGTACTGCAGGCTCTGCAATCCGGCGGTCTGTGCGCCATGAACTGGAAACCGGGCGACAAGAACCTGTAAGGGTTGTCTGCTCTTTGAGAGATTAGTTATAACCTCCTTGCCGGAAGCTTTTTCCGCCAAGGGGGTTTTTTGCAACAAAATGCCTGTAACTTCCAGGATTGTTGTTTGAAAATAGGCGCTGAGGTTAATATAATGCCTGTAGGAGAGGAATCTCCGGTATCATTTTGTAATACAATAATAAGAAATCAATGGAACTTAACCAAGGAGGGTGAACAATAATGAGCTTTTGCTGTGGAGCGAGTATGGTTGGAACGAAGGGAACCCTTAAACATTATCGCACGCAAGTCCATAATGTTCCCCTGCTGTTTTGCCCGGTATGCCACCGGGTAGAGGTACATTACAAAGTCGAGAATGAGTATGAGATTCTTGCGGAATATGCTCATGGCGATGGTGTTACTGACGTTGATTTTCAGGATTATGTGATGGAAGACGAGGAAGCGATCTTTGAGAATGTCATTAACATGGAGAGCGAAGACCCGCTGGCCATTATCCGGAGCCAGATCGACATGGCGCTTGACCTCCTGGCTGTTGCCAAGCAGATCGGGGACAGCAAATGGGAGCGGGAGCTTAAAAAACGTCTGGCTGTAATGAGCCAGCGGCGTCTCCGGCTGCAGCAGAAGGCCTGATTCGCACGTTAGTCCGGCCGACATCCTTCTACCCGGATTTGCATTCTCCATTTCGTTATGGCCGGTTACGGTCCAATAGCCAAAGAGGCTCCGCATAAGCGGGGCCTCTTTGGCGTGAATTTATAAATAAAACCGGGTTTTCCGCTGCTATGTGAGAATTACGATAAAATTAGTATGCCTTTAGAATCATTTTAACAAGTTTTTTGCCATTCGACAGTTTCTCCGATTGCGTTGTCTTCTTCTCTTGGATATGATTGGAATATAGTTGAAACGGTTGGATAATATAATACGATTTCCGAATGTTCTGGCGGCTTCGTCATATACTCATTTACATAGTAATTTGATGTCGCTTAAGCGTCTATGCCAAATGCAGTAAAAGGGGGAACTTCGTATCGTGATAAGCCAATTTCAGGAAAGCCTGCTTTTGCCGAGAACGTTTCAATCCATGATGATGAACTCTACATATGAGGATGTGCTGGAGCACATTGACAGCGGAATTATGCTGTTTGATGAAGATGGAGTTTTGACCTTTTTAAATAAACAAATGTACGGCATACTTGAGCTGCCTCGCCATTCCCTTCTGGGCTGCACAATGACTCACCTGCTGGCGAATATTCAGCTGAACCGCTTTAAGAAAAAGCAGGTACTGCGCGGATACCGGGAAATGGTGCAGAAGGGTAAGCCGAATTACGAATTTGTAGATGAATATGGCCGTTACTGGCGGGTGACTCTGCATACCGGTGAACAGATGAAGGGAAGCTACCTGTATACGTTTAAGGAAATTTCCGATTATAAGCTGATCGAGCAGACCGCCTACCAGAATGATAGTCTTGCTATGCTGGGCAAATTATCCGCCTCTATTGCACATGAGATCCGGAATCCGCTGACGGCAATCCGCGGATTTATCCAACTCCTGCACCCCCACCTGCATCAGCTGGGCAAGGAGGAATATGCCAAGATTATTCTCGCAGAAATTGACCGGGCCAATGACATTATTCATGAGTTTCTGACATCATCCAAACCCTCTGCCCCGCAGGTAAGCCTGATTCCTGTTTCGGCATTGCTCAAAGAGGTGGTCCTGCTTACGGAGAGCGAGGCCTTGATGAAGGGCTGCCAGATTGATCTCCATCCGTTTCATGATAATATGATCATATCCGGAGATGCCAAACAAATGAAACAGGTAGTATTGAATATGATAAGAAATGCGATGGAAGCGATTACAGAGAGAGCGGATGATTGTATAGGCAAAATTGAGGTCGGGGCCCGCAGAGAAGGTGCAGAGGTCCGCATCTTCATCTCTGATAACGGGAAAGGAATGGATATTTGTACGCTTGACCGGCTGTTTAATCCCTTTTTCACTACCAAGGAGAATGGGACGGGACTCGGGCTGTCCGTCAGTGACCGGATTATTAAGAACCACGGAGGCTGCATTTCGGTCAGCAGCAGAATTAATGTGGGCACACGCTTCGTCATCTCCCTGCCGCTTATACAATAGACGGGCTGTTATCTGAGCGAGCCATGCATTATAATATAATGATCTTAAAGAGGCTGATTCCTGTGTTGCACGGCTAGTGCGGGAAGTCAGCCTTATCTGCGTGATCAGGATCCGCAGGCTTCATGAATAGCGGGAGGAAAGACCATGAATATTGAATGGAATATCGGAGGCCTGTCTGCCGGGCCAGAAGGTGAAGTGTTATGTATTATTGTATCCGAGGCCGAGCTGGATGGTGGCAGCCTTGCGGCAGAATGGAAAAAGGGTATCGAGCCTGTAGCCAAAGCAGGGCTTTTTGCGGGCAAGCTGAATCAGACTTATATACTCCCGCTAGCGGATCCATCCCAATACTCTGCAGTTATTCTGGCCGGAAGCGGAAAGGAAATTCCTGGTGCGGGTGAGCTCAGAGTGCTTGCAGCACATATCTCCCGGGTGGCTGTCCGGATGAAGGCGGCAGTGCTTACCGTTGAGGTTCCTGAATATCTGCTGGCTCAGGGGATAACGGCGGCACAGGCACTGACAGAAGGGCTGATGCTTGGCGAATACCGCAGGAAGCATTACAAGCAGGAGCAGGCTTCTTATAAGGGGCTGTCAATAGTTAAAATGCAGCCGCAGCTCCCTGCAGAAGATGCGCTGGAACAGAGCTGGCGTATGGGAATACAGCGGGGATCGGCTTTTGCGGATGCAACCAATCTGGCCCGTGAGCTGACTAATCTCCCGGGGAATCTGCTGACCCCGTCCGGGCTTGCGGCGGCTGCCATAGAAATAGCTGAGCGGCATGGACTGCCGGCAGAGGTGCTGGATGAACGGGAGATTCAGCAGAAGGGGATGGGGGGACTATTTGCTGTAGGCAAGGGCAGTGTACATCCCCCGCGGATGATTGTCATCCGCTATCAGGGAGCCAGTGAATGGAGTAATGTGACAGGTATTATAGGCAAAGGGATCACCTTTGATACCGGCGGTATTTCGCTCAAGCGGGCCCCGGGTATGGAGGATATGATCAGCGATATGGGGGGGGCAGCGGCTGTGCTCGGTGTCATTGAAGCGCTCGGCAGATTGCGTCCGCAGATCAATGTAGTCATGGTCATTCCTGCGGCTGAGAATATGCCTTCTGCAGGAGCATTCAAACCGGGTGATATCATCCCTACGCTGAGCGGAAAGACAGTTGAGGTATTGAACACTGATGCCGAGGGCAGGGTGGTGCTCGGTGATGCATTGACCTATGCCCGGGAATGGGGAGCAGAACGGCTTATTAACGTAGCTACGCTTACAGGGGTTGTTCTGTCTATCCTGGGGGATATTGCTACAGGTGCAGTTACTAACGACGAACAGTTTTTACAGGAGCTGCTGGATGCCTCCAAGAGGTCAGGGGAGCAGATCTGGCAGCTTCCGGTATACCCCGAGTTCCGAGAGATGCTGAGAAGCGAGGTGGCCGACATCCGTAATGCTGCCGGCCGATTCGGCGGGGCTTCCACAGCAGGGCTGTTTATCGGCGAGTTTGCCGAAGGGACTCCGTGGATTCATCTGGATATAGCTGGTACGGCATTTCTGTCCAAGGAGCGGGGCGTCAATCCCAAGGGGGCCACGGGAGTCATGGTCCGGACGCTGCTGGAATATCTGCTGGGACTCAGCGGTGAATCCGGTCCGGGCCTTCCTGGGCGCAGGTAGAGAAGGAAGGGGAACAATTGCCAACAAAAAGCCGTAAAGTCCGGGGGACGGACTTTACGGCTTATTAGCGTGCATTAGCTGTGATTGACGACTTCCTGCATGCGGGCTGAGTCGGTTCAGCCGTTACGTTTAGCCTTAACCTGATTAGTGAAGGACTGGATGCCATTCATTAATTTGTTCCGGGTGTCTTTGTTTCTAAGCAAATATACTGCTCCCAATGCTGCGGTAGTAAATAACGTTTTTTTCGTATTCATTGTTATTCCTCCTTAGGTAGTGGTCTAGCTGCAATTGCTTATAACAAACATACCCCGATACCAAAGCGTTTAAACCTGATGTATGAAGTTGGAAGCCCTAGAGTTTGCCGTCAGCCGCCCCTGAGCTGCAGGAGAAGGGCGAATCCAGCGAGGCTGCCGAGCAGCTCTTGCTTTTGTCACAGCCCGCACAGGCTCCTTGCTTGCCTTTCTGTACATGTCGGTAGATCATCCATCCGGAATAACCGAAAACCGCAGCTACGATCACGATATTGACTATCATTATTTATTCCCCGCTTTCTTAATGACCATCCCAGGTCTTTACGACCATCCTAGTAACCGTCCGCCTTGAAAAATAATAAGCGACACCAGATACGCCAGCGCCAGTGAATAGCCCATAGAAAAGAAAGTCCACTTCCAGGACGCTGTCTCCTTCTTGATTACCCCTACAGTGGCCAAGCATGGGATATAAAGCAGGATAAAGGCCATGAAGCTGATGGAGCTAAGCGGTGTAAACACTTGTGCTATTTGATTTTCCAGACCGGCGTTATCCGGAGTGTGGTAAATGATATTCATCGTGGATACAACCACCTCTTTGGCCAGGAAGCCGGGAACCAGCGTCGATCCGGCCTGCCAGGTTCCGAAGCCGAGCGGCTGCAGGACCGGTGCGATCAGCCCGCCGAATTTGGCCAGGAAGCTGTGATCCATATCCACATTGAAGCCGGTTGGACCTGCATAGGACATCAGCCAGATAATGACTGAGCCTGCCAGGATGATCGTTCCTGCTTTGCGCAGGAACCCCTTTCCTTTCTCCCAGGTGCTGCGGCCGAGTGTCTTCAGCTGCGGCATGCGGTAAGGAGGAAGTTCAATGATAAAGACGGAGGACTCATTCTTGAACAAGTGCTTCGAGAACAGCTTGCACAATATCAGAGCGAAGACAACGCCCATCACATACATTGCCAGTACTGCGGTAGCTTGCTGGGCCGGGAAGAATACAGCTGCGAACAGGAGATAAACCGGCAGCCGGGCGGAGCAGGACATCAGCGGCATCAGCAGGGTTGTCAGCATCCGGTCTTTAGGCTGTTCGATGCTGCGCGCAGCCATTATCGCCGGAACGTTGCAGCCGAAGCCAATAATAAAAGGAATAAAGGCCTTTCCGTTCAGCCCCATCCGTTCCATAGTACTGTCCATGAGCAGACACACACGGGCCATGTATCCCGAGTCTTCCAGGAAGGATATCATCAGGAACAGGATAAAGATCTGCGGAACGAATACTATTACACCGCCCACACCGCCGATAATACCGTCCACAATCAGCGCATGGGTGAATTCTGAAGCCCCGATGCTCTGGAGCAGAGAGTTGGCACCGTCACTGAACGGGCCGGCTATAAAGCCGTCAACAATATCGGAGAGGGGACCGCCAACCCAGTCAAAGGTGGCTTTGAACATGGCATACATAAATACAAGGAACAAAGGAAGTCCAAAATAACGGTGAGTAAGAATGGAGTCCAGTCTTTCCGTCAGAGTATGCGGTTTCTGGGCAGTTGTATCCATCGCTTCAAGGCATAAGGAATGAATATATTCCTTGCGGGTTGAACGGATCCATTGCGGCAGCGTCAGGGCCAGCTTTCGGCTTTGCAGCTCGCTCTGCACAGCATCACAAATGCCGAGCAGGCGTCCGGTATCAAAGCGTTTGCGCAGCAGCTCCAGGACTACCGGATTCTGCTCCATCAGCTGAAGAGCAATCCAGCGGTGGTTCGGCAAGCCGGCAGTCTGCTTGAGCTCATGCTCGATAGCCTGAATGGCCTGCTCAACAAGCTCCCCGTAATCAAGCCGGAAGCTTACCGGCGGAATGCTGGAGGTTTCCTTCAGGACAGTAAGCACTTCACCGCTGCCTTTGCCGGTTCTGGCGATAAGCGGAAGGACTGGAATGCCCAGCTGCTTCTGCAGGATTTCAGGGCTGACCTGAATACCGCGCGCTTTGGCAACGTCAATCATATTGAGGCCCAGCACAGTAGGCTTTCCATACTCAAGGAGCTGCAGGGTGAGGAGCAGATTGCGCTCCAGCTGTGAAGCATCAACGATATTAACCAAGGCTTCCGGAGATTCCTCGATTAAATACTGCGCAGCCACGCCCTCATCGCGGGAGAGCGGATGAAGGGAGTAAATCCCGGGCAGATCGATCAGCTTGCCGGCGCCGTTCTTCAGGCTGCCCACTTTTTTCTCGACGGTTACACCTGCCCAGTTCCCCACATATTCGTAAGAGGAGGTCAGCGTGTTAAAAAGCGAGGTTTTTCCGGTATTAGGGTTGCCTACAAGAGCGACTGAGCTCATGATACGTTCACCTCAATCCGGGAAGCTTCCTTCCGGCGAATGGCAAACAGCTGCCCGTTACACTCCAATGTGATAGGGCCCATGAAGGGTCCTTTACCTTTCAGGGAAATCTTAACGCCTTCAGACACCCCAAGATCTGCAAGACGACGCCGCAAAATAGGATTCATACCTTCAATTCTATAAATGGAACCTGTCGAGCCCGGTTGTAAGTGAAGTAAAGAGCAGGATGAAGAGGCCATTAATAATCCCTCCAAAAGAGACTGATAATCAATCTCATTAATTTCTTGTAATGTAGCATTTTGTCCGGCATCTGTCCATGATTTTAATCACGGTCTTTCGAACTGAAAACAGATATGGAAGATAGCAGAATAATCTTTACATTTTATTCTTCATTAAAGTATGATTGTACGATAATGATTGCATAGTAAGCTTATGCTGGCGGAAATAATGAAGGATACGCTGAAGGGAGAACAAATTGTGAAGAATAATCAGAGTAAAATTGTCGATTGTACCATCCGTGACGGAGGACTTGTTAATAACTGGGATTTTAGCGTCGAGTTTGTACAAAAATTGTATGCCGGTCTGAACGAGGCTGGTGTTGAATATATGGAAATCGGCTATAAAAATTCCCCAAAGCTGCTTAAGGGGGCGGAAAGCGCCGGACCTTGGCGGTTCCTGAATGATGATTTTCTGCGCAAGGTTATCCCGCAAAAGGGCAATACCAAACTGTCGGCGCTGGTTGATATCGGCCGGGTCGATGAAAATGATATTCTGCCGCGCAGCGAGAGCATGCTGGATCTGATCCGTGTGGCTTGCTACAGCAAGGATGTGGACAAGGCGCTGCAGCTGGTACAGATTTTCCATGACCGCGGATATGAAACGACTATAAATATTATGGCGTTGTCCAATGTAATGGAGAATGAGCTTCTGGAAGCCTTTGATATGATCCGCGACAGCGTTGTAGACGTGGTATACATTGTAGATTCATACGGCAGCCTGGATCATAATGACATCAAATACCTGGTGGACAAGTTCAAAACCCACCTTCCGAACAAACGGCTGGGCGTGCATACTCATAACAACCTGCAGCTGGCGTTCTCCAATACTCTTATTGCCTCAGAGCTCGGAGTAGAACTGCTGGATGCTTCTTGCTACGGAATGGGGCGTGCTGCTGGCAACTGCCCGACCGAACTGCTGGTTACCCACCTGAAGAACACGAAATATACACTGCGCCCGGTGCTTGATATTATTGAACAGTTGATGATTCCGCTCCGCGAAAAGGAAGAGTGGGGATATATCATTCCGTACATGATTACGGGTACCCTGGACGAGCATCCGCGGTCGGCGATGGCACTGCGGTCATCGGAAGACAAGGATAAGGCTGTTGACTTTTATGATAAGCTAACAACACCTGAGGTTACTTTCGGGGATAAATAGCTTTTATCTGGGCAGAAGCACTGACCTCTAATCGGGGACAGTGCTTTTTCTTTTATATTGTATGGGGGATGTAACTTTACAGGACTTCAAAGCCGATATTTATAGAAGGGCTTGAATATATTATCCATACTAATCATAGATATCATTTCAGACGCGAGGGACTTATGAGACAAGAAGAGAGAAAGACAATACAGGCAGCAGTTTTAGGGGCGGTGCTGTTCCTTCTGATTCAGATTTTCCGTACACCGCTTAGCCAGATTGAGAACCAGGATGTAATGCTGGCGCTCTATCTTATAATCGGCTGCTGCAATATAGCATTCGGTTTTGCAATTTTTGCCCAAGGCAGCCTGTTTTTCTCCGATACATTATCCAAATCCAGACTGTACATCTCCGCTTTGTTTTTAGGGGTGTGCACCTTTGATTTTTTACACACATTGAGCTTTGTGGGCATACCGGCAATCTCCTCAATCATCAGTCCGGACCAGTCCCTCTGGCTGCTTACCTTCTCGCGTCTGGCCAGCGCCTTCGGTATCCTGTTAATATTCAGCAAGGAAGATGAGCCGGTATCCGTAAGTGGCAAGAAAAAAGTATTTACTGTGTCCCTTGTCGTCATCGCTCTCTCACTGTTGATACTGGTATTCAGTGATATCCTTACACCGGGCTTACAGGCTTACTCCTGGCTTGGTACGGTCAAGCATCTGGTAGATATGGCGGTTCTGTTTATCTATCTGCTTAGCGTGGGGATGATCGTATATCCGGGCAGAATTGAAAAATCCGCTTCAATGCTCATTATTATCCGTGCTTTAATCTTTTTTGCGCTGGCTCAGGTATTCTTCATGAATCTGCTCAGTGTGGGGGAGATGGATAATCTCTTTGGTATGCTTAGCAGCGGGATCGCCTATTATCTGATGCTGACCGGGGTTTACCGGCTGACGATTGAAGAACCGTTTCATGAGAACCAGCAGGCTGAAGCAAGAATTAACTATCTGGCTTATCATGATGATCTGACAGGCCTGCCCAACCGGCGGCGGCTGATGCAGCGTGTGGAAGAAATGATGGCCCGCAGTGAAAAAGCCAAAGGGCACAGCGGTTTCTCGGCAGTAGTGATCATGAACATCAACCATTTCAAAAATATCAATGACTCCCTGGGCCATTATGCCGGTGATCTTCTGCTGAAGCTCGTATCGCAGCGGCTCCAGAATGAGGTAAAGACAAATGAGGAGCTGTTCAGTATGGGAGCGGATGAGTTCGCGTTCCTGATGACAGAACGGACAGGGGTGGAAAGCTGTCTGGTCCGCGCGTCCAAGCTGCTGCAGCTGTTTGAAGCACCCGTTCAGCTCGAGTCGGGAGAGTATCACATTTCGTTAAGCCTGGGGATGAGCATTTATCCCGGAGACGGAAATACAGCAGAGCAGCTGATTCAGAATGCGGATACGGCAGTGCATAATGCCAAAGAGCAGAATGTGGAAATCCGGCGTTATATCCCGTCCATGCAGATGAAGGCCAAAGAACGGCTGAAGCTGGAAAATGATCTGCGCCGGGCGCTGGAGCGGAATGAATTCTATCTTGTCTATCAGCCTCAGGTACAGCTTGAAACAGAGGAAATAGTCGGTATGGAGGCACTGCTGCGCTGGGAGCATCCCAAACGGGGGATTGTCTCACCCGTCGAGTTTATCCCGATTGCCGAAGAAAGCGGGCTGATCGTTCCGATCGGCGATTGGGTGCTGCGGACAGCCTGCCAGCAGAACAAGGAATGGCAACTGGCGGGCTACCGGCACATCTGCGTCTCGGTTAACCTGTCCATGCGCCAATTTCTGCAGCCGAACCTCGCCGGCAAAATAGACGCACTACTGCAGGAGATCGGACTAGATCCGTGTTATGTCGATCTGGAGATCACGGAGAGCATGACCCTGGACAAGGAGACGGCCTTCGACCAGCTTAACCGCCTGAAGCGGCTGGGTGTTTTCATCAGCATTGATGACTTCGGCACAGGGTACAGCTCGCTGCATTATCTGAAGAACATGCCGATAGACCGGCTGAAGATTGACCGTTCCTTTGTCTCCGAGGTAATGGAGGACAGCAACAATGCGGCTATTGTTTCGACGATTACGTCAATGGCTCATCACCTGAAGCTGAAGGTTACGGCAGAAGGCGTGGAGAACAAGGACCAGCTGCACTTTTTACGCCAGCAGCATTGCCATGAAGCCCAGGGTTATCTGTTCAGCAAGCCGATCAAAGCGGCTGAATTTGAAGCGGCCTTCCTGAAGCCCTTGCTCGGTTTACCGGTACAAAGGTAAAATACAATAGTCATAGGGTTGCGTTTTAGTCTGTGGGATGATACAATACTCTTTGTCTTCATTGTATTTACGCGGGTGTAGTTCAATGGTAGAACTTTAGCCTTCCAAGCTAATAGCGTGGGTTCGATTCCCATCACCCGCTTATATCTGTTTTACTTCTGAAACCCTTGTGGCGCAAGGGTTTTTTCTGTGCGGCGTGCCCAGAGGCACGCATTATCTAGTTGGTGAAAGTCCAACCAAAGGAGGGACCAAGCCACCTTTGTAGCTAGGATGCTTGCGCATGGCGAAATCTATGTGTAAAAGCGCATCGACAAAAGTACCGGTCAGAGAGCGGGCGAGCAACAATCCAGGCCGCAACATCAAGTGAATCCTGCCGCGTCGTCAAAAAGGCCCTGCAAAGGGAAAAAGAGGGTGCCGAGTCTCGTGCATATAGACGAAGGCCAAGGAAGCTGTGCAGAACTTGGAACAGCAGTGAAGAATCCTCCGGCGTAATGGGAACGGCATGGATTGAAAGATAGTGCAGTGAACTGGGGAGACCCTCCCCCACACGGAATTTT
>NZ_FNDX01000087.1 GCF_900099765.1 Paenibacillus typhae
TGCCTCCGGCTTCCTTCAGATTCCACCTCGCGGTGGACACCCTTGCCTTTAGCTAACAGTTCCTACTGCCAAGCCTGTAGCGGACTTTCACCGCCTAGTTATCGCCCATGCCGGGCGCACCAATAAAAGCCAGGGTCTCCGCAAAGCGCGGGAACCCTGGCTTCTTATTTTACAGAACTACAGGATAAAAGCCTTGGAGATGATAACCAGCAGAATAAACAGGACCAGAATTGCAGCAGTTGAAGTCATTCCGCCGAAGCCTCCGCCATAACCAGCAACGTTCTCGCTCATGTATTTTTCTCCTCCTTTGCAAGTGGGTACAGCTTAGAATATGCCTGCGGGCTTAGGATTGACTGGGTGAGTTTGCATTTCCGTAATTTAGATAATTTTTGATTTAAAACCGCTTACATCTCGTTTATAACGTAAAAAGAGCCGCTTCTCAGCGACCCAAGAATGATATATTTATTTTTTTTCAATTTCAGACCAGACTAAATATATAATTCCAATAATTATTAGAACAATTGGAACAGTCATCGCAAATGGTGGCGGGATTAAGGAAAGGGGTTCAGCTATCATGGTATTTGAAATCCCACTAAGCTTAAAAGAAAGCGACACAGCGGCTAAATAGTGCAAAGATTCTCTAATTATATAGGATATAACTCCAAGCACCAGAATTATTACCCCTACACCTTTTTTGCTCAAAAGCTTCCCCCACCTTATCTTATATTAATAGCTTGGTGCAGATGTACTTTGTTTTACAGTGTAAACACCATCAGGAAGCCCACCGCTCATTACTCTTGCTACGTAAATATCAGCGTAAGTGTTTGTATCACTTACTAATACACTGGTACCCTGAGCATTAGCGTAAACTTTTTCATTTAGCATACCATAAGAGTTATTAAAAATAGGATAATAATCCATCCAAGCATAATATCCTGGCGATATTGTCTGAGTAACAGTATCACTACTTGTATAGGTATTAGTCCAAGTCGCTCCAGCAGTAATCCCAACAGTAACAGCCTTTATTTTTGCCGAGACATTTAAAGAAATATTGGCTGCATAAGCTTGGGAAGCCGTATAAGCAATAGCTCTATTAACCGGATTAGTCGAGTCATTTTTAACTGCAGCAGAAATTCTTCTATTCATGTCACTTCTTGCATAATTATAAATATACCCTGATTGGTTATAAGTGTAAACTGTAGTTGTATACGCATCCATCGGTGTAACCAAAGAATTTGTTTTAAAAAGCGGATCGCTTGGTACGAGCCCCACCTTTGCTTGTTCTAAAGCTTTAATTTTATTGGCTTCTATTTCAAGCTTATTATATTCTTCTACAGTTAACTCCTGCAATCCATTATCAGTTGCACGATATGCCTTCACCACCTCAACTTCATTTTTTTGGAGAGCTGCGGTATTATGTACTTCTTCCGCTCCTGCATAGATAGGAAGACATAATAGCAAAGACATTGCGATAGGAATTAGAATTCTCTTTTTCATTTTAAAACCTCCAAATTTATAATAAGGTCGGCCAACCTCCTAAATAAAGGATACTATAATCTAATTTGGAAATAAATAGATCAAAAGACTTGCAAAATTTAAAATAAAGGTATTTTTATGTAATTATTGATTCATCCTATTCTTGAGTGTCGTAAGTCAGAAGGTCTTTTACCGATGCCAAGCTGTTATATGAATGAAGCTAAGTGCATTCTTATGAAATGAATAATCGCCCTAGAGCGTTTAGCACCGGACGATTATAAAGGTAACATTTTCCATATTATAAATACTAGAGTAAAGGGCTGGGTTTAAACCAGCCCCTCCTCATCAAACCGTACGTGAGGTTTTCCCTCATACGGCTTTCCGATGTTCGTCATTCATG
>NZ_FNDX01000076.1 GCF_900099765.1 Paenibacillus typhae
CTCGCATTTTGTCTCTATGCCCAAGGGATTGAAAACACCTTGGATTAAAGGGTGAAAAACAGGGGAATTGACAAATTCGTTCATAGCAGTGGAAAAACGTCACCTATTTCTGAGGAAACTATGGTGGAGAGGAGTTTAGTTGGAAAATTGCTGCTTAATTTTACTGTTTTGACGGCTGTAGGTGGTTTTGGCCGGAACTAAGTGCCGATTTTACAACTAATCAACCGGAATTCGGGGAAATGACGCAATTAGATTGCGAAAATCCACTTAGATATGAAGGAACCGCCGTCCCGGCGAATTCCGCACAAGGAAATAGCCTTTTTTCGACAAGCCCTTTACTTAAGCTGCCCCATCCCCAAATTCACCCGGTAGTTGCCAAACTCCAGCAGCTCGTCCAAAAAAGCGTTAAGCTCATCCTGATCCCTTAAACGCACGCGCATCCAGTAGCAGCCTTCGCCGCTGACACGGTGCAGCTCAATCACGCTGTCATGATTTTTGGCAAACTGCTGAAAAGGGGGATGTGCGGCATTGGAGCTCAAAAACACAGTGACAAAAGCAAGAAGGCCCTGTCCGATTTTAGCCGGATTCCAGCGCACCGTATAGCCTTCGATAATCTCCAGCTCCCGCATTCTGCGGATACGCGCGCCTACAGCCTGTCCGGTCATATGCACCAGTTCCCCGATGTCTTTATGGCTAAGTGTGGAGTCCTGAATAAGGTATTGCAGAATGCGGAAATCCGTATCGTCGATCAGGTGGGAAGTCATAATGGGTTAATCCTTTCCGGATGAAAGTAGAAACGGCTGATCTGTTTCGCGCCGCAATGTATTGTACAGCAGAGACCTTCTATAATGAATTGTAGCAGAAGACAGCCTGAAGAAAGAGGTGTTCCCATATGAAAATTCAACTGATCCGCAATGCCGCCCTGCGGCTGCAGTATGGAGGTCTTACCTTCCTGATTGACCCTATGCTTAGCGAAAAAGAAGCCAACCCGCCGATAATCAACACGGCTAATGAGCGCAGAAATCCGCTGGTGCCGCTGCCTGCTCCCGCGGAGCAATGGCTGAATCCGGATGTGGTGCTTGTAACCCACCTTCACCAGGATCACTGGGATGCGGCCGCCGTTTCGCTTTTGGCGCATGATCTGCCTGTACTGTGTCAGAATGGGGATCAGGAGAGGATCGGCGGGCAAGGCTTCATTCATGTTACTGCTATACCTGACGATAAGCCGCTTGCTTTCCGGGGCGTCACATTAACACGCATAGGCGGACAGCACGGTACAGGAGAGATAGGGAAGCTGATGGGCAAGGTATCAGGGTTTATTTTTCAGGCTCAGGATGAACCGGTACTGTACCTGGCCGGGGATACAATCTGGTGCGCAGAGGTTAAAGAGGCTTTGGATACGTATCATCCTGAAGTGGTTGTCGTAAATGCCGGAGGTGCGCGTTTTGTGACCGGCGGGCCAATTACGATGGATGAACAGGATGTTGTGGACGTATGCCGCTATGCGCCGGATGCAGCCGTTATTGCAGTGCATATGGAAGCAATCAATCACTGCCTCGTAACCCGGGAGATGCTGAGAGCCCGTCTGACTAATGAAGGGCTGCTGGAGCGTGTAAGTATTCCGTCGGACGGGGATATTGTCATCCGCTGATTTAGCGGACATCCGGCTTCCAAATGTAACCGTTATATAAATTCTCTGCCTCCGCTTGACGGGAACATGAAATCATGATAAATTATTTCTTGTTCATGTAATGTTCCCTGATAGCTCAGTTGGTAGAGCACTCGACTGTTAATCGAGTTGTCACAGGTTCGAGTCCTGTTCGGGGAGCCATTCTTGGAGAGATACCCAAGTGGCTATAAGGGGACCCTCTGCTAAGGGGTTAGACTGCGTAAGCGGTGCGAGGGTTCGAATCCCTCTCTCTCCGTTGAAATACTTCCCTGTCAGGGATGAGAACCCTTAGTGGTTCGTTGAAGCATAAGCTTCGTTAGCAACACTTCGCAATCTCATGCGGAGCATGAGTATCCCTCTCTCTCCGTAGAAATAACAGAAATGAAGCTCCCGGTTTTCCGGGGGCTTTTTTTGTGCTTTCGCAAGTTACTGAGCCTGAGCCAGGAGGATTAAGGAAGTAGCGGTTTGTATACGCATATTTCAAATAGGATAGCCGCTGACAGATGGTTGAAGGGTTCCAGAAGATTCATCCGGAGATGATCTCCAGACTGCTCTTGAAAACTTCCCGATCCGGCTAACAAGCCGGCGGTCCTTAGGAATTTGTTAAAGATTTGTGTCGAATGTGAGCTTTTCTTACCAAAAACTACATTATACTATATGAAGCTACAGAATTCTAGCGATGCAACTCGTTATCTCTTTAATTGGTTGAAGAAATACTGCTGTAAAGAGACAAATGTTATATTATTTGCGGTAAAATAAAGTATTGTATTAGAAAAGGAAAAGGAATTTCCAAAGCATTGTCCTCGTAAATCCTCTGTTTTTCTCCGTTTTACTCCAATTTCTTCGTGAAATACTAATAATATAACCTAACCATTACGTTACCTGTCATGTTATGTAACACAAATTTTCGAAAATTATATTAAAACCTTGTATTTTTTAGTGACGGACCCAAAACCATGTGTTAATATAAATGACATCTTAGAAAGAAAAACAGATTGGGAGACAGAGAAAGGGGAATTTTAATTACTATGGGGAAAAGGGGATGGCGATGGAGTACTTCATTCAGCAATTAATTAACGGGATTTCCGTAGGCAGCATTTACGCTCTGATCGCCCTTGGCTACACAATGGTTTACGGGATTATCAAGCTGATCAACTTTGCCCACGGTGATGTGTTTATGGTCGGTTCGTTCATCGGGCTGTACAGTGCCAAGTTTCTGGCGAATGCCGGGCTTCCTCCGGTGCTGGTATTGCTGCTATCGCTGATTATTGCGATGACCATGAGCTCGCTGCTTGGTATTACCATTGAACGGCTGGCTTATAAGCCGCTGCGCAAGTCCACGCGAATTGCCGCACTGATCACTGCAATCGGGGTATCCTTCCTGCTGGAGTATGTCGCAGTGCTTATCCTTGGACCGCAGGCCAAGGGGTTCCCGGATATTATGGAGAAGAAGCAGTACCAGTTATTCGGAACCTCGATTCAGGTCGATTCCAACCAGGTTATGATTCTGATAACTACAATCGTCCTGATGATTATTCTGCAATATATTGTACGCTACACGAAGACCGGCAAGGCAATGCGGGCTGTATCCTTTGATATGGAAGCGGCACGGCTGATGGGGATCAACGTAGACCGCACGATCTCGGCAACCTTTGCTATCGGTTCTGCGCTTGCTGCAGCGGCCGGCGTGATTTTCGGTATGACCTACAATTCCGTAGATCCGCTTATGGGCGTTATGCCGGGACTCAAGGCCTTTGTAGCAGCAGTACTTGGAGGAATCGGAAGCATTCCGGGCGCGCTTGTTGGCGGATTGCTGCTGGGAACAGTGGAGACGGAAATTTCATCGCTTGGCTACTCATCCTGGCGTGACGGTGTTGCTTTTGCCGTGCTGATTCTGATCCTGATCTTTAAACCATCCGGGCTGTTTGGCAAGAATGTCCGGGAGAAAGTGTAGGTGGGGCACGGCATGAAGAAGCTGAATTCAAAATTCTGGCTGGGCATAATCATTGCCTTGGCATTCTATGGTATCGTTCAAGTTCTTCTAACAACGGGGGTATTTAATGATGTAACCCGGTCCATGCTGCTTCTGGTAGGCGTCAATGTCATGCTGGCGGTATCGCTTAACCTGATTAACGGGATTACCGGACAATTCTCGATTGGGCATGCCGGATTTATGTCCGTAGGTGCCTACACATCGGCAATTTTGACGCTGGATTACGATGTGCCGTTTATTCTGGCAATTATTATTGGCGGTATCGTGGCGGCGATCTTCGGTGTTCTGATCGGGATGCCCACACTCCGCCTCAATGGTGACTATCTGGCGATTGCCACGCTGGGCTTTGGGGAAATTATCCGGATTATCCTGCTGAACACAGAGTATGTAGGCGGTGCTTCCGGCCTCAGCGGTATTCCGGCGAAATCGACCTGGACGATTATTTTCTTCTTTACCTTATTTACTGTTGTGCTCATAAATAACTTTATCCGCTCCACCCACGGCCGTGCCTGTCTGGCCATCCGCGAGAATGAAATTGCCGCAGAAGCGATGGGGATTAACACTACCCTTTACAAGGTTATCGCCTTTACCATCGGTGCATTGTTTGCCGGTATGGCAGGCGGGCTGTCGGCGCATACGTTCTATGTTATTACGCCGGGCAGCTTCAACTTCCTGAAATCCTTCGAAATTCTGGTAATGGTCGTTCTTGGCGGTCTGGGCAGTACGGCGGGCTCCATTGTGGGGGCGGTATTCGTTACCCTGCTCTACACTTATCTGCGTGAATTCCCGGAATGGCGGATGATTATTTATTCCATCGTACTGATTCTGATGATGATTTTCCGTCCAAGCGGCCTGCTTGGCAAAACCAGAATCAATTTCGGTAAGCTCGGTAAAAAGGAGGCCAAAGCCAATGGCAGCATCGACAGCAGTACTCCTTGACGTTAAAGGGGCCAGCCGTTCCTTTGGAGGCCTCAAGGCGCTGAGTGAGGTTTCCCTCCATATTAACAAGGGGGAGCTGATTGGTCTGATCGGACCGAACGGCGCCGGCAAGACAACATTGTTCAATCTGTTAACCGGTGTGTATCCGCCCTCTACCGGTAAGATTTTGCTTAATAATGAGTCGGTAGGCGGTATGAAGCCTTTTAAGATTAATCATAAGGGTGCGGCGCGCACGTTCCAGAACATCCGGCTGTTTACGGCCATGACCGTACTGGAAAACGTCAAAATCGCCTTCCACCAGCATGCCAGACATTCCTTGTTCAGCTCCATGCTCCGGCTGCCGAAGCATTTCAAGGGCGAAGAGGAGATTACACAGAAAGCGATGGATATTCTCAAAATATTCAATCTCGCTGATCAGGCCCAGGAGACTGCCGGCAACCTAAGCTATGGGAACCAGCGGCGTTTGGAAATTGCCCGTGCGCTTGCTGCCGGACCGAAGCTGCTGCTGCTCGATGAGCCGGCGGCCGGCATGAACCCGAATGAAACGCGGGATCTGATGAACCTGATAGCCTGGATCCGTGAAGAATTCGATCTGACCATTCTCCTGATTGAGCATGATATGTCGCTGGTTATGGGGGTCTGCAACCGGATTTATGTCCTGGACCGCGGAATTCTTATCGCCGACGGTACGCCGGTGGAAATCCGGAACAATCCGAAGGTTATCGAAGCGTATTTGGGACAGGAGGCGTAAGGGCAATGCTTACAGTACAGGGAATCAACGTATACTACGGTGCCATTCACGCATTGAAGGATCTCAGTATCCAGGTTAATCAAGGGGAAATAGTAACGCTGATCGGTGCCAACGGCGCCGGTAAATCCACGCTGCTCAAGACGCTGTCCGGGCTGCTTAAGCCGAAGACCGGCAGCATTGAGTTTCTGGGGAAGTCAATCACTAACCAAAGCGTTCAAGCCATTGTTAAGCAGGGGCTGATTCATTGTCCGGAAGGACGGCGTGTATTTGCCAATATGTCTGTAGAAGAAAATCTTGAGCTGGGAGCTTACCTGCAGGACGGCAAAAGTCTTGCCGCCGACTTCGAGAGGGTCTACAGTATGTTCCCGAGACTGCTTGAACGCAAAAAACAGCAGGCCGGAACGCTGTCCGGCGGGGAGCAGCAGATGCTGGCCATGGGCCGCGCCATTATGGGCCACCCCAAGCTGCTGCTGCTGGATGAGCCGTCCATGGGACTTGCTCCGCTGCTGGTGCAGGATATTTTCAAAATCATTCAGGAAGTCAACGCCGCCGGCACTACGGTGCTGCTGGTTGAGCAGAACGCCCATCAGGCGCTTAAAATTGCTCACCGCGCTTATGTGCTGGAAACCGGAAGAGTGGTTCTGGAGGGAGACGCCTCAGAGCTGGCGGATTCGGAAGAAATCAAAATGGCCTATCTGGGTCACTAGATTGCTGTAGCTGAAGCATCACAGATCCAACACATAGAAACTATATTATTCGGGAGGCTGGGAGAAACTATGAAAAAAATTGGGGCCATTATTTTGTCGACAGTACTGACTGCGGTATTGGCATCGGGCTGCGGCAGCAACAACACAGAGAACAGCGCTAACTCTGCAAGCGGCGGAAATGCTGCCGGAGACACAATCAAGATCGGTGCCGACCTTGAGCTCACAGGCGGCCAGGCTTCTTTCGGTGACTCCGCATCCAAAGGCGCTCAGCTGGCTGTAGACCAGATCAATGCCGCCGGCGGTATTCTGGGCAAGCAGCTTGAACTGGTTGTTGCCGACAATGCTTCGAAATCCGAGGAAGCTACACAGGCAGCACAGAAGCTGATTACCAACGATAAAGTAGTTACTATTATCGGCGCATCCACTTCCACCAACACACTGGGGATCGTTCCGGTTGCTACCGAGAAGAAGATTCCGCTTGTAGCTGTTGGTGCGACTAACCCTAAGGTTACTGTTGACGAGCGCAGCGGCGATGTGAACGAATGGGTGTTCCGCGCAGCCTTTATCGATCCGTTCCAAGGCCAGGTTATGGCTAACTTTGCAAGCAACAACCTTAGTGCAAAAACAGCAGTAATCTACACAGATACATCGAGTGACTATTCCAAAGGCCTGCAGAAATTCTTCGAAGAGACCTTCAAGGCTAACGGAGGAGAGATTCTGAGCCAGGAATCTTACCAGCAGAAGGACTCTGACTTCAAAGCGGTTCTTACCCGTATCAAAGAAGCTAATCCGGATGTAATCTACCTGCCGGGCTACTACGAAGAGGTTGGTAAGATCGTGAAGCAGGCCCGTGAAATGGGCATCACTGTGCCGTTCCTGGGCGGCGACGGCTGGGATTCCCCGCAGCTGGCTGAAATTGCCGGCGCAGCAGCCCTTGAGAACACTTATATGTCCAACCACTACTCGCCGGAAGATACGGCAACTGAAGTAACAACCTTCGTGGATGCTTACAAAGAAGCTAACGGCGGCGCAGTACCAGACGGTATGGCGGCTCTCGGTTACGATGCGCTGAAGCTGGTTGCTGATGCCATTACCCGTGCAGGTGAAGCTGATCCGGCTAAGATCAAAGATGCTTTGGCAGCAACCAAAGATCTGCAGCTGGCAACTGGTAAAATCACGCTGAACGAAACTCATGACCCGGTTAAAGCGGCTGTCGTGCTGAAATTCGTTGACGGTGTTCAGACTTTTGAAGCAAAAGTTAATCCATAAACGGTTCTTCCGCATACAATATGGGGAATGAATAATGACTTTAGAGAGAAAGGCTCCTTTGCGGGCCTTTCTTTTGTCAGTAAAGGAGGAATGGACATGATTATCGGAGTGCCCAAGGAGATCAAAAACAACGAAAACCGTGTAGCCCTCACCCCTGCCGGTGTAGAAGCCCTCTGTAAAGCCGGTCATAAAGTGCTGATTGAAGAGTCGGCCGGGATAGGCAGCGGCTTCGGCGACGGCGAATACCTGAATAAGGGCGCGGTGCTGTATCCGGCAGCTGCTCAAATATGGAATGAGGCAGAAATGGTGCTCAAAGTGAAAGAGCCGCTGCCTGAAGAATACGGTTATTTCCGCAAGGGGCTGATCCTGTTTACCTATCTCCATCTTGCGCCTGAGGCAGAGCTTACCAAAGCGCTGGTGGACAGCGGAGTTACCGCTGTGGGTTATGAAACGATCCAGCTTGCGGACGGCTCGCTGCCGCTGCTGATTCCGATGAGTGAGGTTGCCGGACGGATGGCGGTCCAGATTGGAGCAAGGCTGCTGGAAAAGCCTCAGGGAGGCAAGGGTGTTCTGTTAAGCGGTGTGCCCGGTGTACAGCCCGGTGAGGTGGTTATCGTAGGCGGTGGTATCGTAGGCACTAACGCGGCCAAGATGGCGCTGGGACTCGGTGCGCGGGTTACTGTGCTGGATAACAATGCCGCAAGGCTCCGTTACCTGGATGATATTTTTGGCGGGCGCCTGATTACGGTTATGTCGGACTCCTATCATCTGGAACAGGCTGTACGCAAAGCCGACCTGCTGATCGGGGCTGTGCTTATCCCGGGTGCCCGTGCGCCCAAGCTGGTGAAGGAGTATATGGTGCAGCAGATGGGGGAGGGCTCTGTCATAGTGGATGTGGCAATTGACCAGGGAGGCTCCATCGAGACCATTGACCGGACGACGACGCATGAGAATCCTACCTATGTGAAGCATGGTGTGGTGCATTACGCAGTAGCCAATATGCCGGGGGCGGTGGCACGGACCTCCACGCTTGCCCTCACCAATGTGACAGTCCCCTATGCACTGCAGATTGCGGGTTCGGGTATTCATAAAGCTGCCCTTGATAATCAGGCGCTGGCCCGCGGACTTAATGTGGTTGCCGGGAAGGTCGTAAACGCAGCGGTTGCCAGGAGCCTTGGCTATGAACCGGTTGACGGAGTAGAAGCCTTGGCTGTGTATGGCGGATAGAGCCTTGGAGAAGCGGTACAGAGTATAGACGGGGGAGACGGTATCCGGTTATCTGCCGCCTCCCGCATATGACTGCATTTTTATTTTTATAAAAAGTGCTTGTCAAAGTGATCAGAGTTTGATATACTCATTTTTGTTGTGGTAAACATAACTTCTCAGTAAGGCCCGTTGGTCAAGGGGTTAAGACACCTCCCTTTCACGGAGGTAACAGGGGTTCGAATCCCCTACGGGTCACCATATGCGGTAGTGGTGGAATGGCAGACACGCTATCTTGAGGGGGTAGTGGGCGTATGCTCGTGGAGGTTCGAGTCCTCTCTACCGCATAAATAAAGGAACGAAAACCTTGATTATCAAGGATTTCGTTCCTTTTGCTTTTTGCACATAATATAGAATTTACTGATTCAGAACCCCGGCGTATTTCGGATAAAGCTGGCGTATACAATCCGGGCATATATCATGGGTAAACTGCAGGGAGAGCTGAAGCTGAAGGAAGCGTTCGACAGTAATCCATTCCTCCTTGCTGCCGCGGACAGATTTGCAGGAGGCGCAGATAGGAACAAGACTGCCGGAAATACGGCGGGGACGCAGAGAATGACAGCTGCGGACATGCTCATGCTGGCGAGGTTCAGCGGGTCCCTTATCGTGAAGGGAGAGAACAAGGGACTGAATGCCGCAGGAGCGCTCTGTAAATAGCGGAAAAGCGTCCAGGATGAATACGCGGTCAGGCTGATCCGGGATGTGCATAATGAATTCTGAGCTGGAAATCAGGCGTTCTCCGTGCAGGACGTGCTGCACCGCATTATCCAGTGCTGTCAGCTGAACAGGAATGGCGATCCATTCTTCAAACAGCTCCAGATAGTGGCTTTCTTTCATTCTGATGGCCGAAGACAGCCCCCAATGCTCCAAATATGCGTTATAATGATCATTAATAAACAGGATGATTCCGCTTCTGTCTATAACCAGAGCTTTATGTGTCAGCGTGTTAAGAGAAGAAGTGAGGGATGTTGTTAAGCTTAATGGCAAGATTATCGCTCCTTGAGTGCTTACAGGATAGGTAGTCAAGACAGGGGCAGGTTCAGAAGCTCGGATACTTGGCGCCGGTAGCGCTCGGCTTTCCGTGTACCATGTATCAGATTGGACAGGCGGTATGGCGGAATTCCGTGCAGCTCGCAGAATTTTTTCTGATCAAGCTGTAATTCCGTCAGCCTCTGTTTGATCGCCCAGCCATAGGGGGTCACAGGACGCTTGCTGTTCAACAGGCTTCACCTCTTATCGACCATCCAGCCGTATGATATAATCATTTGGAACTGATAATAACCAATTATACACTTTTTTACGTCATTTTACAATAAAAATAACGTAATTGCGTCTGAAGAATGCTGTGGAAGGATGTTGAACGATGCAGTCCATATTTGACCGGATTGAATATCTGATTGAGCAAAAAGGCATTACCAAAAAATCCTTTTGCGAGCAGCTCAATATCAGCTCAGGCCATTTCGGAGACTGGAAGCGGAAGAAGTCTACGCCGGGAACGCATCATCTCATCCGGATCGCTGAATTTTTTCATGTCAGCCTGGATTGGCTGATTCTGGGCAAATCCACGGTTGATGGAGTACGTGAAGAAGGAGAAGCGTATTTTTCTGCCCAAATGAGGCAACTGAGTTGCCAAAGTGAAGAGCTGCTGCCCAAGGAGCAGGAATTTATCAAGGAGTACATAGCATTCACCCGATACCGCAGACAGAAACAGGATGAAGAAAATTCCTGACAGGCTATCTTTACAATTGCTGCGTAGCGGTTTATAATATTGAATGTTGGCCTCAGACAAAGTAATACCATTTGTAACACACCGCGCGGTAGTGGTGGAATGGCAGACACGCTATCTTGAGGGGGTAGTGGGCGTACGCTCGTGGAGGTTCGAGTCCTCTCTACCGCATCATATTTTTGAACAAAACAAACAACAGGGCAGTAATTCTCTAGATGAGAGTTGCTGTCCTGTTGTTTTTTTCTAAACATTATGGAGGGATGTTCGAATGATCGTCAAATCTCCTGGAGGTTCCATTTTCCCTTATCACTACATGGGCGGAGAAATACACTGTTTGAAATATGGCAGCTTCCACTCCGATAGCGAATCTTTGTTTAATTTAATGAAAGCGGAGGAAGCTTTTATTGTAGGGCAGTCTAGATGTCTTGCTGTATGGGTGGATTTTTACGAAACACAGCTTACGAAGGAAGTAATGCTTGAATTTGCAGGCAATCTGGCCAGGCTGCAGCCCCACATCAGAAAGCTGGCGATCGTCGGGGATTATTTCAGCAGACACCGGCTCCAGAGATATTTGCGGAAGCAGGCTGGCGTATTTACGGTTCCGGTTCAATATTATAGCGATCCTGAGGATGCTAAGACGTGGCTGATTCAATAATCCCTAAATGTGTCGTACGTACTCAGTGTTAAATTAAATGTTTTGAAAGGAATCTATATACCATATGAACGAGAATGCTCATCCGAGTGTTTTTTAATTAACTCAACTTTCGCAGCTCAAATCTCCAAACAAACCCTTGATATAGCTGGGTAAACCGGAGATCCATTCCTGTAGTTGACAAAAAATAGCTGTTGTATTCTTCTTGGTTTTCGCCTGGGACATTTCGAGAAATAAACTCATAAGCTGCTGAAGCGCGGTCTGGTAGTCCAAGTCGCGGACTTCGTCGGCAAAGAGAAAGAAGAGTCCTCCAAGTGTCCGGTCGTCACTTGATTGACGCCGTTCGTATTCCATCGCTAAATATCGGCTAAATACAATCGTCGTATGGCTAATCAGCCCGTCAAACGAACGGCCCTGAAATTCAGTGCCCAATTTCAAATAACTTTTGGTGACTTTGAAAAAGGTCTCTATACTCCAGCGCATGCCGTAAATCCGTACGATTTCAGCTGCATCCAGCGTCACATCGGTACTTAAAATAGCCAGCCACTCCCGTTTTTTATTCCGGTTGCGGACAAACACAAGCTTCACCTGCAGACCGCAGGCGGTATGCACGATGAGCGAGCCTTTAATGTCTTTGGCATTCGATGCGGGCAGGCTTTGAAAGACCTCGCGGAGTGTCATTCGCTTACCGTGAACCAGGTAGCGTTGTTTCATTTCCTTTACCATACCAATCACAGGAAGCCCTTTAGCGGCAAGCTCACGAAGGAGTGGAGCTTGCGTAAACCAGCTGTCCATAAGCACGTAGTCGGCGGTGAATCCTGCACGTAAAGCCCGTTCTAGCAAGGTTACGACAGCATCCGGCTTCCGGGAAAAGGCCTCCAACCGGCGCTTGTAGCCGTGACTTCGTTTGGACAGATTCGAAGCCATTTCACACAACCGATTGGTGATTTTGGCAGAAGAGAGCA
>NZ_FNDX01000038.1 GCF_900099765.1 Paenibacillus typhae
CCAAGGATTTCAATACACTAGCCGCCAATACAGTAAACTACTGGAGCGATATGAGATAAAGGCAAGCATGTCCAGAAAGGGTAACTGCTGGGACAATGCCTGTATGGAGAACTTCTTCGGTCATTTTAAATCCGAGTGTTTCTACCTCCACTCCTTTCACTCTGCTAAGCAGGTGAGGCATGCTGTGCAGCAATATATCCGCTTTTACAACCATGCACGTTTCCAAACGAAACTAAACAACCTGAGTCCCTATGAATACCGAACTCAGGCTGCTTAAATATTGCTTTTTATTTACTGTCTACTTGACAGGGGTCACTTCATATGGCTTGGGCTGTTTCTTTTGGAGCTACCGGATCTATGCTTGAAGGTGATCAATTAGGCATCCGTGTTAACCGGTTCTATATTATATTGTTTACTGTGGGTGAAATTTGCAATTCAGAGCAGAGTTGCCAATAAAAATAGCAGAGGATGAAGCGAGTGGACACAACAGCCGCCTTTTCAGCATCAATCGAAGCCTGATGCCTCCAGCAGAGCAGATTTTATGGAAAGCATGGCCGGTTATCCGGTGCTGCGGATCGGTGTGTATTGTCCGCCGGAAGAGCTTGCGCGCAGAGAACGGGAACGGGGAGATGGGCGGATCGGACAGGCACTGGAGCAGCTGGCGTTCGTCCATAAGGAAGAAGTGTATGATGTCGAGGTAGATACTTTTACTGAGGGCACCGAGTCTTGTGTGGCAAGAATTATTCAGGCAATGCAAGCAGCCGGCTATTGACTGTGCCCTTGGGGAACGCATTAAGCTTTAGTCAGAGGTGAGAACAATGGGTTACACAATCGGGCAGTTTGCTGGAATGCTTCAGGTATCCAAAAAAACGCTAAGGTACTACAGGGACATCGGACTTCTGGAGCCGGCGGGCATTGATCCGGACAATGGTTATGCCTTCTATGAAGACGTGCAGCGTGAGCGGATGAAGCAAATCCAGTACCTTCGGAGACTCCGCTTTTCCCTTGAGGACATTCGGATGCTTCTGGATGCTGAGCCCCGGTTGTGGTCCGGGTCCGTTCAGGCGCGCCTGACAGCAGTACGATCGGAGGGACGCCTCCTATCCGTCATCGAGCAGGAACTTCTCGCTCTCCAAACAAGAATCAGCAACGGAAAGGAGCTGTTTAAGCCGATGGAAATTTCAACAGCATACAAAGTGGATGTATTTGAACGGAAGGACCCGCTCTATATTATTGGCTGTGCTGCAACGGTGCCCTACAACAATTATGAGGAAAAGCAGCGGATCATTGAGCAGCTGATCAGCAATTTCTATGGTAACGACGAGACCGAAAGGATACCGCATCAGGCGGTGCCTTCCACATGCTTTGGCCTGGTATGTGAATGCGAACCGGATATGAGCTCAGGAACCTACATGATGGGCATGCAGGTTACAGGCTTGAGTGAAATTCCAGGAGGGATGAGAAGCTTTACCCTACCTGCCGGATTGTATGCACGGGTGGCCTTTGAGGCCGTTGACAAGGAAACGCTCACCAATTCTGCATTGGAAGGCGCTTATGATCATCTGTACAGCAAATGGCTGCCGGGTTCGGAATATACCATGACGGATATTTTGGCTGCTGAGCTCTATGCGGATGAGCATATGGAAGTGCCGGTTTCTCCCGGAATGGAGCTTTGGCAATTGGTAAAACGTAAGTAGCAACCATTGGACACGAAAAAGATACCTGCGGGGATGGCCCTGAGGTATCTTTTTGTACTGTTGAAGAATGCACCGGCAAAAGTCTACTTCCGCCCCAATTTCCGGGCCAGAAAGACAATCAGCAGCAAAGACACAGCGATAATCACGATGTTGAACCCGGTCTTGCCCTGGAACCAGCTGGTCTGCTGGGGCTCCGCTGCAGGTGACTGACGGAGCTCTGCCGCTCCGAGTCCGGCCAGCATTTTGCCTTCACCGGCAATGTAATCCTTGAAGTTTACAATATCATATTGCGGCGCAGCGGCTTCCGCATTGCCGTAGAGCAGGCGCAGCGGCTGATCGCCTTCAGCGGCAAAAACAAGCCGGTCCAGCAGATATTCCAGCTTAAGCCCCTCAACCGGCAGCGGAGCATCATCCTGGTTATAAATGACGATCCGCAGCTGGGAGGCAGACGAAGCCCTGGCCGGGATAATGGTTGTCGAAGCAATTTCGGTATCCTTAAAGTCCAGCCGGTATAATTCTCCGCCGCCTGTTGCAGCCAGCAGGCGGCCTTCGCCGTCATAAAGCTCAAAACTGCGGGTAAAGCTGCCGCTTCCGCCGATCTCCAGCTGCAGCCCGGAAATGTTCAGCCTGCCCGGATTCCGGATGATCATTTCTGTCTGCCGGTCCTTTTGCTGAAGTTCGTAAACGGCATCCTGCTGCTGTCTGAAATGATCCGTATGCGTCACCCGGGTGCTTCGCAGCAGGGTTAGGGTTGGGAAGTGGAGATTCTCTGCATTGTTCTTGGCGATCAGCCGGTAATAGCCATATTTATAGCTTGCGCCCAGTTCGATGCTGCTCTGCACACGTCCGTTCACATTATACAAATCCTCTTCCGCCAAAGGTTCCCAAGCCACTCCGTCATAGCTGCCGAGCAGCTGTGTATGAAGCAGGAAGTTTACATCCGGCAGCCCGAATTCCAGCCGGTTGCCCTGAATGTCAACATTCTCAGCCAGCGGGGTTACCTTGTAATCGAACAGGGTGTTGGCGTCCTTTTTGGCGCTATGAATCAGCGTAGCGGAGTAGGTTGTAAGCTGCTCCTCCGAGAATTCCTCACTGCTCTCCTTATAAAAAGGAATAAAGGTACCGGAGTTGTCCACGATCCGCAGGTCGCGCAGATCATCCGCTGCGCCTGCATATACCTCTGGATCAAGGTATAGCTCCGCGTAGGGAGTCTGTCCCGGAAGCACAATGACCTTGGAGTACTTCCATTCGGGATGCGTATCAGCCCCGCCGGTAACTCCGCCAGCCGAGGCAGACAGAGGCTGCCCGGAGAACAGTGCGAACGGGCTGAGCGCGCCCAGCAGCAGAAGCGCGGCGCTACTCTTGATCCGCAGCAGCCTGTTCCGTCTGTGCATAAGCTTCCTCCATTCTGGCCGACACCCGCTGATACAGATAAGAGATACCCAGCAGACATACACCGAAGCTGAAATAGGCGATGATTTTGCTGCCTGTGCCGAGCAGCTGAAGATCGTAGAGCAGCAGCTTGCCGGTAGCCAGCAGCGTCAGGCCCAGCCCGAAGCGCCGGATATACACATACCGTTGGCGGAAGCCGAACATGATGAACATCACCGCCAGCAGCAGGTAAGTGACGCTGTACACGAGCCCGCCGTCCGTCTGCCGCAGCTGTACGCCGAGGAAGGCGGTAACGACAGCCAGCAGATAGACGCCCATAATGACCGGATACAGCTCGGCGTTGTTGTATTCCCGTCTGAGCAGCACCTTCAGGAGCCGTCCCCCATTCAGCCAGACGAACACATTGAACAGCAGCAGCAGCCCGAAGGCGATATAATCCGTGGCTGTATTATCACTGAAGTCCGCCTGCAGGGTATGCTGGCCGAAGGTGAGTCCCACAGCGATAACATAACCGACGGCATAGAGGAAATAAACCATATAACCGATCACATTATCGTACAGTACCTTGATCCGCGGCAGCGCATAAGCGAGTCCCAGCGTCAGCAGCGCCGCCAGCAGCAGCCTGTAGAACGAAGCGCGGGTGAAATCCGCCGGCACATACAGATCGTAGAGATGCATGGCTTCATATATAAGGTAGGCATACAGGTTCGCCACCGCAGCATATTTAAACCAGATTCCGATTTGCATATCGGCAGGAGTGCTGGCCAGGACAACCTCACGGTCGGTATGCCGGATCGCATAGAGAAGCGCGACGATCAGCAGCCCTGCCGTGATAAAGGTGTATTTTAGCGCAAAATATGAATGGTTATAGAGAATCAGCGGAGCGGCGGACGACGCTTGCACCAGTACATCGACGAAGAAGAAAATGCCCAGCGACAGCAGCAGAATGCCCCAGCCGGTCCGTTCAACAGCCCTGACGCGCTGTAAATGGCCGTATACTGTCAGCACAACCGCTTCGATCAGCCAGCCGATCGACCACCACACAGCGCCGAACTGGAACGGAATCATCAGGACGGCGAAGGTGAGCGCGGTAGAATAGAAGAGCACCATGCTCTCTTTTTCCTGGGACATCCGCTTCTCCAGCAGCTGCCCGAGACCGAGATACATCAGGCAGAAGGCCAGGGCAAGTGCCCCTTTGTAAGCACCGAGACCCGCATCAATGAACAGCACGTACAGGACAAGACAGCTTGTTAGTGTATTGCAGGCAAGCAGCGCGAAGTCCCACCAGGACAGCTTGGTCCGGAACTTGAACGGGTACCACAGCGTCATGCCCAGATACATAGCGAAGGTCAGAATAGAATAGAACATGCTGATGCCGTAACTGTCCGACATGACAATCAGCAGCAGCATCGAAGGCGTGTTGAACAAAAAGCTGATGTAATTGACCACAATCCACCGCTTGCTTAGCGAGATCATCAGGATCAGCAGATTCAGCAGGAACAGATAACCCATAGCTGCATAGACGGCAGAGCCTTCTAAACCAAACGCGCCTATATAGGAAAAGAGCGGCAGATAGCCCCCGGCCAGCCCCAGCGAGCAGATCGTTCTGGACTCATAGCGGAGCGACAGCAGCACAGCCGTAAGCGTAATGAGCACGGACAGGCCAAGCCCGGTATAAATGCCGATAATCTCCAGCAGAAAATAACTGTAAAACACAGAGCCGTACAGGACGGATATCCCGCCGCCGAGCAATCCGAGCGCAAAGGTGCCCCGGCCCCTACGGAACAGCCATTCCCCGCCGCCAAGCATCAGCGCGCCAAGCAGGAAAAAAGCGCTGCCCTTCATATACCCGCTGAACCAGTTGGAGTAGGTGTACTTGAAGCCTGCACCGACAGCCAGAATCAGCAGGAGGATTCCCAGCCAGTTGATCCAGTTCAGTCCGATCTTCATCTCGATCCGGTTCTGCCGGCGCCGCCGCTGAATGGTCTCCTCGCTGATTCCCTCTGCTGCGAAGTCATCCAGCCGGCTGTCCATTTCTGCTGCCAGCGGCTGCTCAGCCGCCCGAAGGGCTTCCCGCTGGCGGTGAATGCCTTCGCTCAGCCTGACGGACAGCTCATCCAGCATTCTGCGGATCTCCTCGCTGTCCCCACTGAGCAGCCGGTCTGCCTTCCGGTACATTTCGGTGATCCGCTGCCGGGTCCGCACCTCGAATGCGGTCAGCCGGTTATGCTGGCCGGTACTCTGCGCAGCGAAATACGTATGCAGCTTCTGCCGCGACAGCTTGAGGATGCCCAGCTTCTCATCCAGAATCTGCTCGGCCAGCGCTGTGCGCAGCTCGGCATTCTCCTGCTTCAGCCTGGCCTGCTGTGCGTCAGCCTCGGCCAGGGCCTGCTCCACGGCCGCCGCTTTTCTTTTGAGCAGCTCATTTTCATTGACCAGATCGCTGCCCTCATAGGCTTTGACCAGGCCCTGGTATTCGGCGGCAAGTGCATCCTGCTGTTCTTTTATGGATCTAAGACGATCTTTAAATTGCTCCATAAGCGCCCCCATTGGCTTTAGTGAATAATCAGAATGTTGTGCTGCATCTTAATGTTTCCATTCTACTATAGGTCATACGGAAAAATCTTCCTTTTTTTACACGTGTCAGCGGACGAATTACCGTTTATTACCCTTAATTTACATGGTTGACATGAAACGCGTCCCTGACTTTACACTGAATTTAGTCATCATGACAGCAAGAGATAGATTGTGCTGCTCTGCAGCCAAAAGCCAGAAAAACCGCAAGCCTCCAGGTTATGGAGGGCTTGCGGTTTATTTTTATACATAGGAGATTTAACGTTGCAGGCTCTGGCCGTCAGTAGCAATAACGTCCTTGTACCAGTAGAAGGATTTCTTGCGGTAACGATCCAGCGTACCTGTATTGTCGTCGTGGCGGTCCACATAAATGAAGCCGTAACGTTTGCTGAGCTCTGCCGTCGATGCGCTGACCAGGTCGATACAGCCCCATGCAGTGTAGCCCATAATCTCAACGCCGTCCTCCAGCGCCTCGCCTACCTGCACCAGATGGTCATTCAAATATTTGATCCGATAATCGTCGTTAACCGTCGGCACACCGTCTTCGCCTGTAATCAGCACGTCCTTCGCGCCAAGTCCGTTTTCCACGATAAACAGCGGCTTCTGGTAACGGTCGTAGAACATATTCAGCACGTAGCGCAGGCCCTGCGGGTCAATCTGCCAGCCCCATTCACTTGCTTCGAGGTATGGATTGGCTGCGCCGCTGAACAGGTTACCTTCCGTCTGGTTGCGGCTGTTGTCATCACCTGTTTCGCAAATACTTACATAATAGCTGAAGGAGATAAAGTCTACCGTATGCTTCAGGATGTCCGCATCTCCCGGCTCCATATGAATCTCGATGCCATTTTCACGGAAGTAGCGTTTCATATAGCCCGGGTATACGCCGCGCGCATGCACATCGCCGAAGAAGTAGTTCATATGCTCCGACTTCATTGCTGCGATCACATCGTCCGGGTTCGGAGTCAGCGGGTATGTTGGCATACTGAGGATCATACAGCCGATTTGGGCATCGGGATCGATCTCGTGTCCGATTTTGACTGCCGTTGCACTGGCTACCAGCTCATGATGGATGGCCTGATACAGATCCTGCTTGCTCAGCTGTTCCTTAGGGGTGTAAATGCCGCCGCTCATGAACGGCTCATGCAGAATGGAGTTGATCTCGTTAAAAGTCAGCCAGTACTTCACTTTGCCCTTGTATCGAGTGAACAGTGTTCTGGCATAACGCTCGTAGAATCCGACCAGTTCACGGTTAACCCAGCCGTTATATTGCTTGGACAGATGCAGCGGTGTCTCGTAGTGGGAGATGGTCACCAGCGGCTCAATTCCGTATTTGTGGCATTCGTCGAACAGGTCGTCGTAGAATTGCAGGCCTTTTTCGTTAGGCGTAAGCTCGTCCCCGTTCGGGAAAATCCGCGTCCAGGCAATGGAGGTACGGAACACCTTGAAGCCCATTTCGGCGAACAGCTTGATATCTTCCTTGTAACGGTGGTAGAAGTCGATGCCGACCAGCTTCATATTATCTTCGGTAGGCACTTCGGTGATAGGGCCTTTGATGCCTTGCGGGGCCACGTCCTGGGTGGACAGGCCTTTGCCGTCTTCATTATATGCGCCTTCCAGCTGGTTGGCTGCTACTGCACCGCCCCACAGGAAGCTTTCAGGAAATTTTACAGTCATTTAAATCCCGCCTTTTATAGTTGTAGTAAGAGTTATGGTAAGCTATTAATATGTCCTATAGCTGCATGCTAAATGTTGAAACGCGTTACATGTCAAGAACTTTTTTGTGAAAATAAGGAGAGAGCTATGTCGAATCTTGAGCAAATCGCCAAGCTGTCGGGATTTTCCAAAGCCACCGTATCAAGAGTGCTGAACCAGTCCCGCCATGTAAGCCAGCCGACCCGTGACAAAATTCTGGCGATTATGGAGGAGCTGGACTATGTGCCCAACGGCAACGCCATTTCCCTGTCCAAGGGGCAGACCATGCAGATCGGGATGGTGACGGAAGGCATCAATGAGGTGATGCTGCCGTTCCTGAACAGCTTTGTGGAGACGGCCAGCCAGTACGGCTATCAGACGATTATCTATACCTCAAGCGGTGATCCGAAAAAAGAGCTGCAGGCGTTCGAGGATATGCGCAGAAAAAGAGTGGATGCGCTCGTCATCAGCACCTGTGTCAACGATCTTGCGCTGCTGGGCAGCTACTGCAAATACGGGCCGATTGTCTCCTGGCAGCGGATGGAGAATCCGCAGATTGCGTCGGTGGCAATGAACCAGTATGACGGTTATACGCTGGGGCTTGAGCATGTGATTAGCCGGGGGCGCACGCGCATCGCTAACGCTTATGGCAGGCCGAGCAGCATCAATACGCTGGGCCGGATTGAGGCTTATGAGGATGCGGCCCGTAGGCACGGATTAGCGGAGCTGCCGCAGTGGTCCCGCACCGGCATTCATTCCATCCGGCAAGGGGAAGAGCTGGTCCGGGAGATGCTGGCGGTGGAAGATCCGCTGCAGCGTCCGGATGCCGTTCTCTGCTCCAACGATCTGGTGGCGGCAGGCATCGTCAGCGAGGCGCGCCGCCGGCGGCTGCGGGTGCCGGAGGATCTGGCCGTCGTCGGCTTCGACAATACAGAGCTTGCCCATACGCTGGGCATTACATCCATTTATAATCCGATCGCTGATCAGGCGAAAAATGCCTTCCACCTGCTGCTTGCGAAGCTCGGCGGTGCGTGCGAGCCGCAGCAGAAGCTGCAGTATTGCCTGGTGCAGCGGGCGACTACGTAAGGGATGCTGAAGAAGCTGCTGTACTTTCTGGCGCAGCGGGTGATTAAGCAGGGGAAATAGGAGAGGGAGCTGTGTTGCCTGGTGAGGCGGGCAAGTGGGGGAGGGAGATAGTAGAGAGCTGTGTTGCCTAGTGAGGCGGGAGATTGGATAAGGGAGATAGAAGAAAGAGCTGTCCGGCTGGTCATGGAGATGATGGGCTGGGAGCTCTTTTTTTGTATAGAAACATGAAGAAAAGGTTGCTCTCAAAGAGACCGCCTGGAGCAGGAAGGGGAGTTTTTGGTCATGCGGCGGATTAAGGATGGGGCAGGTTGTACTTTGTTTGAGGTCAACCTGGTTGTAGGAGAGGAAATTTGCTATAGGTGCTATAGGTGGGAGCTGCAGCAGAAGGAAATCTGTAGAGGGAAATTCTGAATGAGAAAGTTGTGGAGGAGATTCTGAATGAGGAAATCTGTAGGAGAGATTCTTAACGATTAAATCGGCATGAGCAGAAGGCTGCGGCTGTATGAGCAGAAGCGCAGGGATTTGCTGCTTCATTAAGTGGAAATTCGCCACCTAATTTCGGGTAAACTGCCGGGCAGAAGAGATTAGTGGGAAAAATGCCACTTAATTCGGCTGTTTCCGCCCTGTAGGAGGAATTTAGGCTAAATTAAGTGTCGATTATCCAACTAATCGATGGAAAAGTTAGAAATCGGCAGAATTAGGTGGCGAAAATCAAACTAAATGCTTGGCGGGGAGTTACGGCAGCCTGTTGGCGGGTGTGTTCCAGATAGACAGATGCGTTCCGTATCTGTCAGATGCGCTTCGTGTCTGCCCGATGCGTTCCGCGTCTGCCCGATGCGTTCCGTGTCTGCCCGATACGTTCCGTATCTGTCAGATGCGCTTCGTATCTGTCAGATGCGCTTCTTGTCTGCCCGATGCGTTCCGCGTCTGCCCGATGCGTTCCGTGTCTGTCAGATGCGCTCCGTGTCTGCCAGATGCGTTCTAGGTCTGCCAGATCCGCTCCGTGTCTGTCAGATGCGCTTCGTGTCTGCCAGATACGTTCCATGTCTGCCAGATACGTTCCGTGTCAGGGCAGAGGTCGGAGCGGTGTTATGTCCCGGCTGGGCACGATGTGATATAATGCCTTTCCATGCGAAGTCATGACTGAGGTATTCCCGACCTGCTAAGACGCTGCGGCCGTTCTCACCGGTAGCTTGACGGCGTATTGTTCCTGAACTGTTTGAATACCCGGTTGAAGGTGCGGACATTGGTAAACCCGCAATCCAGGGCAATGTCGATAATGGGCTTGTCGCTGTTCAGCAGCATTTCTTCGGCTTTGTTGACCCGGATGTGATTCAGGTAGGAGATGTAGCTCATGCCGGTGGTGCTTTTGAAGAATCTTGAGAAATAGAACAGGCTCATCTCTGCCTGCCGGGCCGCATCCTCCAGCGTAATGACCTCCGCATAATTATCCTCCAGGTAATCGAGCACGTTCTGCATCACCTTCCTGCTGCTCATCCGCCGCATGTCCTTTTTCTGATCGGCGGGCTCACAGGGGAGATGGCGCAGCAGCAGTCCGCAGAGCTCATTCAGCTGGCCGGTAATGATCTGCTCGTAATGAGGCAGCTGATTATTAAGTTCATGTTCCAGCTGAAGCATAAGTCTGGGGATGTCGGCCCTCCCTGTGGCTTCAATGTCTGCCTGATCCTGGCCGCCTGTGCAAATAAAAGGGTCTGTCAGCCGCACATCCTTCGGCCAGCCGCCGGGGCTAGCGATCAGCTGCGGGTTAAAGATAATCAGCTGAATGACCGATTCCCGGCCAGTGCTGTCGTAATAATGAATGTCTCCGCTGCTGCAAAAAGCCATATCCCCCTTATGCAGCACACGGCTCTCCAGATTAATGCCCATCCGGATGGACCCCTCACGTACATACACAAACTCCAGATCCGTATGCCAATGTGCCAGGAAATTGATATTGCTCACCTGCCAGGAGCTGAACGGCAAATGGGAAGGATACATACGGTTTTCGTGAAAAGCCTTCATACAGTGCTCCTTTGGAAGCAGGCACGCGGATGGGTGCTGCCGGTAAGTTTTATTAGATAATAGCAAAAAATGACCATACAGACAATGAAAATGACGAGCCGTCCGAGAGCGCTTGCATTACAATGGAATGGAGCAAGAGAACAGTAGAGATTGAATTATTTATACAACCATAACTCGGCTGTAAAGGAGCATATAGAAATGGCTAAAAAAGCACTGATTGTAAGAGGCGGCTGGGACGGTCATGAGCCGGTGCAGGTATCGGAGATTTTCGGCGGATTGCTGGAAGCTGAAGGATTCGAGGTGGAAATTTCCGACACGCTGGACAGCTTCAAGGATGAGGAAAAGCTGCTGGGCCTCAGTCTGATCGTTCCGATCTGGACCATGGGCGAGATCAGCAATGAGCAGCTTCAGCCTGTACTGAAGGCGGTAGCATCCGGTGTAGGGCTGGCAGGCTGCCACGGCGGGATGTGTGACTCGTTCCGCAACAGTGTGGAATGGCAATTTATGACCGGATCGCAATGGGTAGCCCATCCGTTTAATGACGGGGTGGACTATGTGGTGAACATGGTGCAATCGAGCTCCAGCCCGCTTATCGAGGGAATCAAGGATTTCAAAGTGAAGTCGGAGCAGTATTATCTGCATGTTGATCCGTGCATTAACGTGCTGGCAACCACAACTTTTCCAATCAGCGAAGGTCCACATTCCGCCAATGGCGTAATTACCGTACCGGTTGTGTACACGAAGAAATGGGGCGAAGGCCGCGTATTTTATAATTCTCTGGGCCATCACGCGGATATCTTCGACATTCCGGAAGCGAAGGAGCTCATGCGCAGAGGGTTTGTGTGGGCGGCAAGATAGCTGCGGCAGATACTCGGTTAAACAAACAATGAACAGGTGGGATTGCTTTGGATAAAGTAAAAGTCGGGATTGTCGGCTGCGGAAATATAAGCGGAATTTATTTTGAGAATCTGACTAAGCTGTTCGTCAATACGGAGGTTTATGCCTGTGCAGATGTGTTCAGAGAACGGGCAGAAGAGGCTGCGGAGAAGTACGGCGTGCCGAATGTATGGACTACAGAGGAGCTTCTCGCTTCGCCGGACATTCAGATTGTCGTCAATTTGACTACACCAAAAGGGCATTTCGACGTATGCAAGCAGGCGCTGCTGTCCGGCAAGCATGTCTATGTCGAGAAGCCGCTGTCGCTTGCGCTTGCGCACGGCCAGGAGCTGGTTGCGCTGGCTGCAGAAAAAGGGCTGATGCTCGGCTGTGCCCCGGACACCTTCCTGGGCGCGGGTATTCAGACCTGCCGCAAGCTGATTGACGACGGATTTATCGGCGAGCCTGTGGCCGCTTCTGCATTCATGGTCTGCCACGGGCATGAAAGCTGGCATCCGGACCCGGAATTTTATTACCAGGCAGGCGGCGGGCCGATGTTCGATATGGGGCCTTATTATCTCACGGCACTCGTATCGCTCATGGGTCCGGCTGCAACGGTGGCTGGCATGACCAAGACTTCCTTTGCGCAGCGGACCATTACCAGCGAGAAAAAATTCGGCAAGCAGATTGATGTCGAGGTGCCGACACATGTTGCCGGTACAGTGCAGTTTGCAAGCGGCGCCGTAGCCACTATGATTACAAGCTTCGACGTATGGGACAGCACGCTGCCGCGCATCGAAATCTATGGCACCCGGGGAACGCTGATTGTTCCCGATCCGAATACCTTCGGCGGGCCCGTTATGCTGAAGCCGGCTGGAGGCACCGGCTTTATGGAAATCCCGCTGGTGCATAATTACGCGGTCAACAGCCGGGGAATTGGCGTAGCGGACATTGCGGACTGCATCACCAGCGGCAATCGTCCGCGTGCAGGCGGCGAGCTGGCCAACCACGTGCTGGAGATCATGCACGCTTTCCACACCAGCTCGGATACGAAGCGCTACGTAGAGCTCGCCACCAGCTGCGAGCAGCCAAGACCGCTGCCGCTCGGGCTGATCAAAGGCTACATTAGCTAGATGCTATAAACTATTGAAGATCTTCTCTGCAGCTCCTTTGGGGGCTGCAGGCAGATCTTTTTTGACGGAGGCGGAGTTGGAGCAGACGCCCTCTGCCGGTTAATGTGCTCTACCGCATGGGAAAGACAGGGCACGGCGCTTGATTCCCTCGCAGGCGCGGCGGGAAATTGAGCGGGAACGGGGCGCGGTAACTACGGCCGGCCGGTTTGCGAAGCAATAGAGGGAAAAATCCCACTATTGGAGCAGAGAGCGGCCGGATTGCGAAGCAATAGAGGGAAAAATCCCACTAATGTAGCTGTGAGCGGCCGGTTTGCGAAGCAATAGAGGGAAAAATCCCACTAATGGAGCAGAGAGCGGCCGGATTGCGAAGCAATAGAGGGAAAAATCCCACTAATGTAGCAGTGAACTGCCGGTTTGCGAGGCAATAGAGGGAAAAATCCCACTAATGGAGCTGTGAGCGGCCGGTTTGCGAACTTTTCTACCACATCTGCACATTATCCATAATTTTTGGTGGTAAGTTCTTTAGTTTCTGTATAGGACAGGACAACCGATGAGAGTAAAATGAAATGGTCTTGAAGTAGTTCGCTGCATGCGCTAGCAGCAATATGATGAGATTATCCGCCGGTTGACACAAACAACAATGTAACTCCAGAATAACCCCGACCGGCAGCATTGAAGCCGGATTTAACGTAAGTTAGCAGTACAGACAAGCCCTAATTACAGTATCTCCTGGCTCAAAGCCAAACTATAATCCTAAAGGAGTCAATAATCATGAGCAGTGTCAAACCTAACCAACCGCTCGTAACGCATATTTTTACGGCCGACCCTTCGGCCCATGTATTTGAAAATAAAATCTATATCTACCCGTCACATGACCTCGATCACGACGGCCCGGATAATGATAACGGTGACCAGTATAAGATGGAGGATTACCATGTACTGTCGCTGGACAACTTCGATTCTCCTGCTGTGGACCATGGCGAAGCGCTTCACCTGAAGGATGTACCATGGGCCTCGGCCCAGATGTGGGCGCCGGATGCGGCGTACAAGAACAACCAATATTATCTGTACTTTCCGGCGCGGGACAAGGACGGCATTTTCCGGATCGGCGTAGCCACCTCACCGACTCCGGCCGGACCGTTCAAGGCTGAGCCCGACTATATCCAAGGCAGCTACAGCATTGACCCTGCAGTGTTGGTGGATGAGGATGATCAGGCCTATATTTACTTCGGCGGACTCTGGGGAGGCCAGCTGGAGAAGTGGCAGACCGGCACCTTCCAGCCAGAGCAGACCGAAGGGCCGCCAGCAGACCAGCCGGCAATCGGGCCGCGCGTAGCCAAGCTAAGCGAGGATATGCTCTCTTTTGCAGCTGAGCCGCAGGAGATTTCGATCATCGACGAGGACGGTAGTCCAATTACTGCGGGTGACGAGGACAGAAGATATTTTGAAGGACCATGGGTTCACAAATATAACGGCTATTATTACCTGTCCTACTCAACAGGCTCAACACATAAGCTGGTGTACGGAATCAGCCGCAGCCCGCTTGGACCATTTACGTTTAAAGGCACTATTCTTACGCCGGTTATCGGCTGGACTACGCACCATTCCATCGTCCAGTTTGAGGATAAATGGTACCTGTTCTATCATGACAGCTCCTTGTCGGAAGGTGTGAACCACAAGCGCTGCGTGAAATATACGGAGCTGAAGTATAACGAGGATGGAACCATTCAGACGATCGATCCCTACCCTGCCGGAGAATAACAGTTACCCCTTATAGCGCCAAAATAAAGCACAAGAACCAGTGTCTTAGAGGGTCTTGTGCTTTTTGCTAGGAAAAAGGGGATGGGAGCCGCTGGATAAGAAGAAGCTCTGTACGCTGCGATTTCATTCCAGGACGGGATTCGTCAGTAAGCCGGATGTCCGTATTCTCCTAATTGATGACTTGAAACTTAAGGTTTCATGCCGCCGCCGACCGTTACAATAAAAACACAATACCAAGCAAATGGACAGGAGTGCAGCCGATGCAATACAGCAACCCCGTAATCCCCGGGTTCCATCCCGATCCCAGCATATGCCGGGTTAATGACGACTATTATTTGGTTACCAGTACCTTTGAATATTTTCCGGGGGTACCGATTTTTCATAGTAAGGACCTGGTTCATTGGCGGCAGATCGGCCATTGCCTGACCACTCCTGAGCAGCTGCCGCTGGGAAATGCGTGGAGCTCAGGCGGTATTTATGCCCCGACAATCCGGTACCATGACGGCTGGTTCTATATGGTCACTACCAACGTCAGTGGAGTCGGTAATTTCTACGTAAAAACAAGGAATCCGGAAGGGCCGTGGTCAGCTCCTGTTCCGGTCAAGCAGGGCGGCATCGACCCTTCCCTTCTGTTCGATAATGACGGCCGCGTATACTTCCAGTCGTCGTGTAACGGGACTGAGGGACATGCCATCTACCAGTGTGAGATCGATATTGAAACCGGGGCCATGCTGACAGAGAGCCGGTTTATCTGGAGAGGCACCGGGGGCGCACATCCGGAAGCCCCGCATCTGTACAAGATCGACGGCTGGTATTATCTCATGATCGCTGAAGGCGGCACCGAATACGGGCACATGGAGACGATTGCGAGAAGCCGGCAGCCATACGGGCCGTTTGAGCCCTGTCCCCACAATCCGGTGCTGACTAACCGGAGTATGGACAGCAGCATCCAGGCTACCGGACACGCCGATCTGGTCGAGACGCAAGACGGCAGCTGGTGGGCGGTATGCCTTGGCATCAGGCCGGTTGCCTATCCGAAGGCACATCATCTGGGCCGCGAGGTTTATCTGGCTCCTGTCACATGGACAGAAGAGGGGTGGCCGGTATTCGGCCGCGATACACATATCGATCCGCAGATGGAAGCGCCTGAGCTGCCTCTGACTCCTTGGCCGGAATCTCAGGTCAGAGACGATTTCAACGAGAAACAGCTGGGCTTCGACTGGACCTTTCTGCGCAATCCCCTGGAAGGCAGCTGGTCCCTGGAGGAGCGGCCGGGTTACCTGGTGCTGCACGGGCATAAGACCGGCCTTTGTGATGCCGGTGCTCCGGCTTTTATCGGCCGCAGACTCAGCCATTTCTCCTGCAGCATCGCGGCTGCGATGGAGTATGAGCCGCAGCACGAGGGGGAGGAAGCCGGAATAACGGTCTTCATGAACGAAAAGCATCATTATGATCTCGCCGTAACACTAGTAGAGGGCCGCAAAAAGGCCATTTTCCGTAAAACCATCGGGTCCCTGCAGACAGAACAAGCCTGGGATTGTCCGGAAGGTTCCGTTGAGCTGAAGGTCCGGGCTTTTCCTAAGCAAATAGTTGCTTCACTGCAGACAGCACAAGGCAGCACGATAGAGCTTGGCTGGGGCGAGACGCACCTGCTCAGTACAGAGGTTGCAGGAGGTTTCACCGGCGTATTTATTGCCATGTATGCTGCCGGTTCCGCTGACGGGCAATCCGCTCCGGCAGCTTTTGACTGGTTCGATTATGAGCCGTCAGAGCAGCAGGACAGCCGGTAGAATTACATTTAATTATTCAAATTGCAGCTGGAGCGAATCGCAAACGGGTGTATACCCGATCTTTTGATAGATGCTGTTAGATGTGGGATTTGCCAGGTCTGTATATAAGACGCACTTGGTAAATCCTTTGTCTAATGCAAGCTGGCTTATTTGCGCCACAATTGAAGTAGCATAGCCCTTCCGGCGCTCATATGGAGGGGTATATACAAAGGCCACACCGATAGCAGTCTGCATTACCCTTGTAAATCCCGCCATAGAGACGGGGATGCCGTTGTCCTCTAAAATATAGAGTTTTTTCGATTCTATCCGGTACAGGTAAGGGGCTGCCTCTTGCGGGATGGTCATTTCAGTTTTGCCATAAGTCCCCGCTGCATAGAATGCTTCCGCCCAGTATGGGAAAAAGGAAATATCCTTTTTATCAAGCAACCGAACCGTACCAGGCTTTTGAATGTCCGGGTTTACTGCCGTAAGTTCGTATATACGTTGGTTCATTACTGTTTTAAAGGTTATTCCCTTGCTCAAGGTATATTCTTTGGCAAAAACCTCTGCCAGACTTTTTTCAGTTGTCACACCCGGAATTTCACGGTCTTTCAGCCCGTCTATCAGACAGCTTACAGCTTCCGGGTTAATGATGTTGTCTGTTGCATAAAGCGTAATATTGTGCGGCGGCGTCATTATGGCGGTAAGCTGTATGCCCTGGTCATCCGAAATTGTTGCCATAAGCCAGTTAACAGGGTCACGCCAGTCTGTTTTGTCTTTTCCTTCATGCCCCATGATGATATTGCCAAGAGGAATCAAATTTTGCGCTTCATGACGCATTAGCACATCATAGGTATCCTTGTAAAACGCATGCACATCCGTATACAACTTGAACTGCATTCCAATTCACCCTTTCTTCGGCGCAAAAAAACCCCATCCCATTCGGGACGGAGTTAATCCGCGTTACCACCCTGATTGACGTTTATCATAACGCCCGCTTAGCCATCGTCCAGCAACGATGCTTCTTTGTAACGGTAGAATACCGGGCCCGTCTACTGTTATTCGGGGGCCAGCTCGGAAGTGATTTTTGATGCGGATATCCGCTGCCTCGCACCCCCCGGCAGTTCTCTGAACGGCGTTTCCGTATCTACTTGTCCTCTTCATCGTATGTGGTCATTATCAATTTAGCTCAATATAAAATATTTCCAATATTCTGTCAATAACGCAAATAACAACAGCGGCCGGAAGTCCAAATATTCTCTGGAGTCACGGCGAAGCCCAAATAGAATAGTTTCTGGTTTTAATTATTTGCAGTAACAGCACTATAATCAAGAATTCCCCCTATAAGCCTTCGGCGACATGCCGTAGGCTTTTTTGAATTGGCGGGTCAGATAATTGCTGTCATTGAAGCCGCACATATAGGAAATCTCCGTGATGGAATGCCTGCTTCCCCGGAGCAGCGTGGAGGCCAGCTCCAGCCGCAGGCGCTGGATGTAGGTGATCGGAGTCGTCTGATAGTACGCCCGGAAGATCCGGTTCAGATGCCTGACCGATATCCGTGACTGCGCGGCGATATCCTCCAGTGTGATCTGTTCACAGTAATGATCCTCGATATAGGAGATGGCACTGGCCAGGTGCATCAGGCTGTTATCCGTTCCGGCCTCCTGATTCTCATAGTGCCTGGACAGATACACCACCAGCTCCATGAACCGTGAGGCGAGCATCGTCTGGTAGCCCTGCTGCTTCTCCTCGTATTCCTTGATCATCCCAGCGATGAAGGCGGAGACATGCTCAAGGCTGGCGATCGGCAGATTCAGTTTGCTTTTGAACCCGTTGATGCTGCGGTAAAACGGCTCCAGCACGAACAGCGCCTGATAGCCGTTCAAGGTTCTGAGGTCAGGGCCTGCGGATTTGAGCATTTCGGCCTTATACATTATGTTGCAGATTTTAAAATCATACGGGGCCATGTATGCATGCGGGGTGCCGCCGCTGATGACGAAGACGTTCCCTTTTTTGATAAAGGATTCCTCATCATTGACGACATGAGTCGCGTGTCCGTTAAGCACGATAACCAGCTCGGAGAAATCCGCATGCTTATGGAGCGACATGTCCTCCTCATGACCGCCGTACTGGATAAAGAACGGAAATTGCTCATCGGTAGTGAACCAGTTCAGATAGACATTACTCACAGGCGGTACCTCCCGGAAAATGGGCGTTCGTGTCTATATAATGCTATTTTATGACCTGAAAATCAAGGTATCCGGCCAAAGGCGCAGAGTAAAATGAGAGCATCACCAAGAGCAGCGCTGACAGGCGATGAGGTTTGCAACCGCATTCAAGAAGCTTATGCATCAGATTAGAGCTAAAGGGGGATTTATCAGAATGAATCATAAGGTATCGAAAAAGCTCGGAGCAGCACTGCTGGCAGGCTTGATGCTGGTATCGGCCGGCTGCAGCAATTCCGGGAACAACGCCGCAGACAGCACGAACGGGAACAGCGGTAATGATACGGAGCCGGTGACCTTCACGTTTTTTGGGGCGGATGCCAGTCCGAACTGGAATAACATGCAGGACGACGTGGGCAAAGAAATTACAGCGAAGACCGGTGTTACCTTGCAGGCGGAATTTGATGTGGGCGGCGGAGGCGGACAGGACCGGATTGCCATGATGGCCGCAAGCGGCGAGTACCCGGATATTATTTTCGCCAAGGGGGAGATTGGCAAGCTGGTGGATGCCGAAGCCCTGATTGATCTGACCGATCTGATCGATAAGCATGCGCCTAATATCAAAAAAGTGATGGAAGGCAACATGAACCGTATGAAATACAGTAAGGACAACGAAGCGATTTACTCGATTCCGACGAATGTCGGCGTAGGCGAACAGAAATTTGATGCGACCAATGGCTTCCAGATCCAGCACCGGGTACTCAAGGAACTGGGCTATCCGGAAGTGAGAACGGTCAAGGATTTTGAGAATGTGCTCAAGGAATATTATGCCAAGCATCCGACGACTGACGGCCAGCCGACAATCCCGATGACACTGAATGCCGACGGCTGGAAGATCATGATTACCGTGACCAACCAGGGGGATATTACGACTGGCGGGGCTAATGACGGAGAGTATTATGTGAATCCGGAGACGTATGAGACGATGCTGCACTATAAAAAACCGGAAGAGAAGGAGTATTTCCGATGGCTGAACCACATGTACAATGAGGGGCTGCTCGACAAGGACTCTTTTGTGCAAAAGGATGACCAGTACAAAGCGAAAATCTCCAGCGGCCGCGTGCTCGGTCTCAGCTCGGTGGAGTGGGAGTACCAGGATGCGGAGAATGCCCTGAAGTCTGCCGGCAAAGACGAATATACGTACGCGCATTTCCCGGTCACCCTGAGTGAGGAATATAAGGATCATGCGATGCAGGCTGTCGGCGTAGACGGCTATGGTATCAGCATTACTACCTCCTGTGAAGATCCGGTCCGTGCGATCAAGTTCATCGACTGGCTGTCCTCGGAGGAAGGCCAGGTGCTGAGAAACTGGGGCATTGAGGGCAAAACCTACAATATAGAGAACGGAAAACGGGTGATGCCTGCCGATATTCTTGATCAGAAGGTCAATGATGCGGGGAATTTCGCCAAAAATACAGGTGTCGGCTTGTATTCTATCTTTGGAGTCCGTTATGGAGACGGTGTGAAGGATTCTACGGATAATTACTATACCACCAATTTTCCGGAACAGATTCTGGCCGAATATTCGGATGCGGAGAAGGAGTCCCTGGCCGCGTATAAGGCAACCACCTGGAAGGACCTGTTCCCTACCGAAGACGAATTCCCGGTAAAAGAGTGGGGTGCACTCTACAATATGCCAGTACCGACGGACGGAGACTATCAGGTAATCTACCAGAAGACACAGGATATTGTCCACAAACGGATTCCGGAAGCCATTCTCTCCAGTTCGGCTGAATTCGATAAAATCTACGATGACTTCATTGCCGAGCTGAACAAAGCCGGGGCCGAGAAGATGGAGAAGGAATATACAGAGCTGGTTAAAGCGAGAGTATCGCTGTTTACCGGCAAGGATATTAAATAGTCTATGGTAAAAGAGGGCTCTGCCGGTTTAACGGCAGGGCCCTTGTCTGTGGGTGACTGATCCGAAGTAAAGGCTCAGCCCTTCGGGATGCTGCGGTAGCGGGAGGGCGAGAAGCCGGACATTTTTTTGAACAGTCTGGAAAAATAGTAAGGGTCGCTGATCCCGACAGCCGAGCTGACCTCCTTGATGCTGAGCTCCGTAAGGTCGAGCAGCTGGCCGGCCCTCTGGATTTTGAGCCTCAGAAAGTACTCAATCGGGGGCACCCCTGTCTCCAGATTGAACAGGTGGATCAGGTGCTGCTGGGACAGGCCGACATGCCGGGCAAGCTCCGTTAGCCGGATGGATTCTTCCATGTGCTGGTTCATGTATTTTATCGCCTGCTCCAGATAATGCTCCCGCTTCTTCTCCTGCGCCGACTTGCTGGTGTTAAGCCCGATGCCGGACAGCAGCTGCCGGGTGGTCTGGGCAACATGAACATGCGAGGTCAGCGAATACGTCCGTTCGGCCAGCAGCTCATAGGCAGGCTGGAACCACTCGGTGAATCTTGCAATTCCGCTGGGGGAAAGGGCAAGCGGCCCGGCAGACAGGCCGAACAGGCTGACCAGCCCGGCGGCATGGTCTCCTTTGAAGTGGAACCAGTAGATGCTCCAGGGATTCCCGGCTCCGGCCCCGTAGCGGTGGGGGGTATCCGGCGGAATAATAACCAGTTCACCTTCCCGCACAGTCATGCGTTCCCCGGACCTGAGCTCAACCCATCCCTCGCCCGATTCGCAAAAAATAAAGATATGCGCCGGCACTCCTTCAGGGCGTTCCCGGAAATGGTATTCCGCATTTGGAAAATAGCCGATATCCGTTACAAAGAGCTCGGAAGTCAGCGCTTCCTGCTCCAGCTCCTTCATCCAATAATCTGGGAGAACATACAGCTTCTCCTCTGTGAAGCCTTCACGCTTTTGCATCATGCGGCCGGCCATTTGTGGGCCTCCTTATTTTTCTTGAAATATAATTATTTGTATGTTTCACGTTATAAATGATCCTTATATTTCTCGCAGAAACGGATACCGTCCTGTTTAGGACGGCGTAGCCGTTTCTACTTGCCGGATATGAATATAATCCATCACTTCCCGCATTTCGTCAATTGGAACCTCCGCTGCCGGAAGCTAAAGTAGAACTATAAAAGCAAGGGAGGCTAAAGCAGACATGAATCAAACCATAAATGCTCACACACCCGGAGAAGGTCCGGCAGCGGCTGAACAGGTGGAGGTATGGGAAACAGAGGTGCTCATTCCTACCTATGAGGCGGGAAAGGCAGATCCGAATCCGATGTTCCTGGAGAAACGGGTGTATCAGGGAAGCACCGGCCGTGTCTATCCTCATCCCGTAATTGAGTCCATCTCGGATGTGAAGGCCGATAAAAACTACAAGCTGGTTATTCTCGAAAATGAATATGTGCGGATCGAGATTATGCCGGAAATCGGCGGACGGATTTACCGTGCACTCGATAAAACCAACAACTATGATTTCGTCTATTACAACCGGGTGATCAAGCCTGCTCTGGTGGGTCTGGCCGGACCGTGGATTTCCGGAGGCATTGAGTTCAACTGGCCGCAGCATCACCGTCCTAATACTTTCGGTCCGGTAGAATACCGCTTCGGGCAATCGGAGGATGGAAGCGCCTCCGTCTGGGTAAGTGAAATTGACCGGATGTACGGCACCAAGGTGACTGCGGAGTTCAAGCTGTATCCCGGCAAAGCCTACCTGGAGATTAACGCCCAGCTGTATAACCGGACTCCTGAGCCGCAGACCTTCCTGTGGTGGGCCAACCCGGCGGTGGCGGTCAACGACCATACACAGTCTGTATTCCCTCCGGACGTTACCGCCGTGTTCGACCATGGCAAACGGGACGTATCCCGCTTCCCGATTGCTACCGGAACGTATTATAAACAGGACTATTCCGAAGGCGTCGATATTTCCCGCTACAAGAACATTCCTGTACCTACCTCATATATGGCCTACAAATCGGATTATAATTTCGTCGGCGGCTATGACCACGGTGTCCAGGCCGGCCTGCTGCATGTAGCGAATCATCATATCTCGCCCGGCAAAAAGCAGTGGACCTGGGGCAACGGTGAGTTCGGCCAGGCCTGGGACCGCCAGCTCACCGATGAGGACGGCCCGTATATTGAGCTTATGACCGGTGTGTATACAGATAACCAGCCTGACTTCACCTGGCTGCAGCCTTACGAGGAGAAGACCTTCACGCAGTATTTCATGCCTTACAAAAATATCGGCGTTGTTAAAAATGCTTCGATCGAAGCAGCGGTTAATCTTGAGGTGGATGCCGCATCCGGCCAGGCTGTGGTTCAGGCGTATGCTACCTCGCTGCTGGAGCAGGCCAAGATTGTGCTGAAGGGAGCAAACCGGACGTATATTGAGCGGTCGGTACAGCTGTCCCCGAAGGACGAGGATGCTTTTAAGGAGAGTGTAACGCTGGAGGCAGGTGAGCAGGAGCATGATCTGAAGCTGACGGTCAGAGCTGCTGACGGCAGACTGCTGATTGCTTATCAGCCGAAGCGCCCTGACATTGAGCAGATCCCGGATGCCGCCAAGCCGCTTGCTGAGCCCCATGAGCTGCGCTCCACCGAAGAGCTGTATTTGGCTGGACTGCATCTGGAGCAATACCGGCACGCCACCTTTGAGCCGGAGGATTATTACCTGGAAGGCTTAAAGCGCGATAGAGGCGATATCCGCCTTAATGTAGCTTACGGAACACTGCTGCTGCGCCGTGGTTTGTACAGTGAGAGTGAAGCGTATTTCCGTACAGCGATTGAACGGCTGACCTGGAGAAATCCGAACCCATACGACAGTGAAGCTTATTACCAGCTGGGAGTGGCCCTGCGCGGCCAGAACCGTCTGGATGAAGCATACACTGCCTTCCACAAGGCCGTCTGGTCGGCTGCCTGGCAGGATGCCGGCTACTTCTCGCTTGCCCAGATCGCAAGCTGCAAGGGTGAATATGCTGAAGCTCTTGATCTGGCTGAGCGCTCACTGGTCCGCAATTCACGCAACTACAAGGCCCGTAATCTGAAAGCGGCTATGCTGCGCAAGCTTGGACGGTATAAGCAGGCACTTGCTTTTGCACAGGAAACAACAGGACTCGATGTTGCTGACTTCGGCGCCTATAATGAGCAGGCGCTGGCACTTGCCGCACTTGGTGATGCAGCCGCTGCTGAAGACGCTTTGGCAGGACTGAAGCTGCTGATGCGCGATGACGCACATAACTATCTGAATCTGATTGCCGATTACATGGGCTGCGGTATGCTGGAGGAAGCTATAGCAGTCGGCTTGCGAATGGTTCCAGCTGAAGGAACGGTGTATCCGATGGTGCATTATGCTCTGGGTGAGCTGTATGCACTTGCCGGCCGCTCTGATCTGGCTGAGGCACAGCGCCGTGCCGGACAGTCTGCAGACCCGACCTACTGCTTCCCTAATACACTGTTCGAGCTGGAACTGCTGGAAAGCGCCGTCCGGGCCAATCCGGAAGATGACAAGGCCCACTATTACCTCGGCAACTTCTATTATGATAAAAAACGTCCGGAAGAAGCGATTGCCGGCTGGGAGCGTTCGAGTGAGCTGCGCGGGGACTTTGCAACCGTACACCGCAATCTCGGTCTTGCTTATTATAATAAACAGGGCGATCCGCAGGCAGCCATGGAATCGCTGGAGCGGGCCTATGCCTGCTCGCCGGAGGATGTGCGGATTCTGTTCGAGCTGGATCAGCTGCGCAAGAAGCTGGCCGTACCTGCGCAGGAGCGGCTGGATATTCTTGAAGCTAAGCGCAATCAGGTAGAGCAGCGGGATGATCTCTTTGTAGAATATGTTACGCTGCTGAACAATCTGGAGCGCTACGATGAGGCTCTGGAAGCGCTGGGCTCCCGTAATTTTCACCCTTGGGAAGGCGGAGAAGGCAAGGTAACCGGACAATATACATTTGCCCATACCGAGCTTGGCAAGCAATTACTCAAGGAAGGCCGCCGGGAGGAAGCGCTGGCCCACCTCCGGCAGGCACTGGTTTATCCGCAGAATTTAGGCGAAGGCAAGCTTGAAGGGGCGCAGGAAAATAATATCTACTATTATATAGGGCTGGCTTCTGAAGGTCTGCAGAAGCAGCAGGAGGCTAAGGAGAGCTACATGACCGCTTCACAGGGGCTGGAGGAGCCGGCAAGCGCGATGTTCTATAACGACCAGCCGCCGGAAATGATTTTCTATCAGGGACTGGCCTGGCGTAAGCTTGGCAATGAGAAGGAAGCGAAGCGGCGGTTCAACAAGCTGATCGATTACGCGGAGAAGCATCTTTTTGACGAGATCAAAATCGACTACTTTGCGGTATCCCTGCCGGACTTCCTGGTGTTTGAGGATGACCTGAACCGCCGCAACGTAATTCACTGCCGGTATATGCGAGGACTGGGACTGCTTGGACTGGGCCGGACCGCAGAAGCGGCGGCAGAGCTTGATACGGCATTGGAAATGGAGCCTAACCATCAGGGGGCCATTATCCACCGCCGGTTGTGCGGGCAAGCAGCGGAGTAATCCGGCCGGTTTGAAGCAACAGATCTCATATGAAGGGTTGCGGTACCTTTGATTAACAGCGGGCGATACACAGCAAAACTGGATACGGGCTGGACGTTCCAGCCTGATCCTCAGAACCAGGGTGAACAGGAGGGCTGGCAGACTAAAGGCCTGCCGTCACCTTCGGCAGTTATAGTTCCCCATACCTGGAATGTGCAGCAAGGCCTCGAAGAATACCGCGGGGCAGGCTGGTATGAACAGCTGCTGGAGGCTCCGGAGGAATGGACAGGCCGCCGGGTCCGGCTTTTCTTCGAGGGAGCCTACCGGGATACGGATATCTGGGTTAACGGCGCATTGGCCGGGAGCCATTATAATTCCGGCTATACGCCGTTTGAGGCGGATATTACACCGTATATGCTTGCCGGAGGTAACAACAGGCTGGTAATCAGAGTAGATAACCGGAACAGTGATACGGCTCTGCCCGTGAGCAACAGCTTTGACTGGGCGGATGACGGCGGGCTGATCCGGCCGGTCATGCTGGTAGTTACGGGCAATGCGGCCGTAGGACAGCTGCGGGTAGAGCCTAAGGTCAGCTTCAACAGTGATGGCAAGCATACAGGCAGTACGGTAGCCGCTGAAATGAAGCTGTGTGAGCCGCTGGCTACTTCCGTTCATGCGGCGATTAGGGTGTACCGCAAAGAAGCTATAGTCTGGCAGGGGACTGAGGAGATTGCGGCCGGGGCCTTGACCTGGAGCTTTGCTGAGATTGGGCTGGAACAAACAGACTTATGGCATTTTGACCATCCGCATCTGTATGAGCTTGAGGTTGTGCTGACTGCTGGCGGCGAGATTCAGGACCGGGTAGTCCGCTCTTTTGGCTTCCGCGAGATTGTGGCGGAGGGTCATCAGCTGCTGCTTAACCGGGAACCGGTGCGGCTGATGGGTGTAGAGTGGATGCCAGGCTCGCACCCGGATGTCGGGATGGCAGAGCGGCTTGAAGACCTTACGGCGATGCTCGTCAGACTTAAAGAAGCCAACTGTATTATCACCCGCTTCCACTGGCAGCAGGGCAACGAGCTGCTGGACTGGTGTGACCGCAACGGCCTCCTGGTTCAGGAGGAGATTCCGCACTGGCAGCAGCCGGCTGAACCGGGGAAAGGCACCTTGCTGCTTGCTCTGAGCCAAGCCAAGGAAATGATCGCAAGCCACTCGCATCACCCGTGTATCTTCGCCTGGGGTATGGGCAACGAGCTGGACGGTCAATCTGCGGTAACTAACCAGTATATGGAGCAGCTTAAGCAGGAATTTCTGCAGCTTGATTCAACCCGGTTAGTGAACTATGTAAGCAATACGCTGCAGCTTCAGCCGGCATCCGATGCTACGGGGGCAGGGGATATGCTGATGTGGAACGACTATATCGGCACCTGGCATGGTGATCTGGATGAAGATGAGGTTATCCGTCAGATTATCGCGGATCATCCCGACAAGCCGCTTGTTGTTGCGGAATATGGACTTTGCGAACCGGCCTTTGAGGGCGGGGATACCAGAAGAACAAGTATTTTGCGGGAAAAAACAGCGATTTACCGGCGCTATCCGGCGTTTGCGGCGCTGATCTATTTCAGCCTGAACGATTACCGCACACAGATGGGTGAGGAAGGCGAGGGGCGGCTGCGGCAAAGAGTCCATGGTTCTGTGGATCTGTACAACCGGGTGAAGCCATCCTTTGCCGCCTTGCGTGAAGAATCTTCACCGCTGATGGTTGCCGATGAGCCGGTATGGAAGGACGGCGGGCTCGAGCTGACGCTGGAGTGCCGCAATGATATTCCGAGCTATACGGTGAGAGGCTACAGCTTGTCGGTAGCTTTAGCAGGCGGTGAGGTGATCTCGCAGCAGCTTCCTGATCTGGAGCCTGGAGAGGTACAGACGGTGCGCGTGGAGCTTCCGGACGGTGTTGGCCGTGCAAGCGAAACGGACGAAGGTTCTATCCGCGCAGCAGGGTTGTCCATACTCCGGCCTACCGGGTTTAGTGTGCTGGAGCTGCAGATGTAGCCAACGTTAAGTCAATATAACCCAAAAATCCGGGATGCCCTGCTTCAATGCAGGCTTCCCGGATTTTTGTTATGCAGAGCATTTTAATAAAAGGAACGGTTCTGCCGGATGCGGGCGGAGGTGCTGAGCAGTACATTTCTCAGCTCGCCGTAATCCTTCTTCTCCAGCGCCTCCAGTATACTTCCGTTCAGCGGTGTTGCGCTGAAATGCGGTTCAAGCGGGGTCATGCGGAAATTCATGATTGCAATCAGCTGAATCTTGCTCTGAACGGTTTCCAGGGATTGCAGCATGCTTTTGCTGCGCACGCTGGAGATGAGACAATAGCCGAAATCCATAGCCGCCTGTATATACGTTATATAATCTCCGTTCTGTGTAGCCTCAAGCTGCTGTTCATAATGCCCGCGCAGCTGTGCAAGCTCCCTGAAGCCTTCCTGTTCAATGATAGTGCTGGCATATAGCTGCATGGCCAGCATAATTTCAGCCAATTCCGCCGATTCCTGATAGGATACCTCTTTTACCAGCACGCCTCTTTTTTTGAGTGACTGTACAATTCCAGCCGATTCCAGCCGTGAGATTGCGATCCGCACCGGGGTTCTGCTCATGCCCAGCTGCAGTGCCAAATCATTCTCTGACAGCATGGTTCCCGGCATAATTTCTCCATGAATGATCTGATTCCGCAGATAGGCATAGGCGGTATCAATTAAGCTTCCGGACTCTTTCATTCAGTAATCGCTGCCTTTCCTTAGGTCATGTGGTTAGTATAGAACGAAATGGAAGAAGCCGTAAAGTTAAGTTTGTGTAAACGAGGGCCAACAGGAATGAAGGATAAGCTTAACAGAAATAAGCCCGGAAGCTAATACAGAGTTAACAAAATACATGTAGTATTCTAGTTGTATTCAAATAGAAAACACAATAAACTGGAGGTATTAAAAACCGTGAAAAGAATGCTAAGCCTGCTCCTGCTTATAGTAGCTACAGTATCCGTATTATCCGCATGCAGCTCTGCCCAGGCAGGGGCGATGGAGAAATTCGTCATTGCCTACTTGCCCAGTGAATCCAATGACAGTGCAGCCAAGCTGAATAAGGATTTTGAAGATAAGCTGTCGGAGGCAATCGGGCTTCCAGTTGAATCTTATAAAGCAACAAGCTATAACGCAGCGATTGAAGCGATCAAAAATGGTAAAGCTGACATGGCCACATTTGGCCCCTTCTCTTACATTGTGGCGGTTGACCGGGCCAAGGTTGAGCCCATTGTCGGTGTCAGTCTGCCATCTCTTGCTGAAGCCCCGGCATCTGTGATTATCGTTCCTAAAGACTCCGACATCCAGAGCATTGCCGACCTGAAAGGTAAAACCATCGGCTTCGTCGATCCGGTATCGACCACCGGCCATCTGTTCCCGAAATCGATGATAGTGGACGAGCTTGGCATTGATCCGGAAGAGCTGGAAACGAATTTCTTCAGTAACATCCAGTTTGCGGGCAAGCATGATACAGCCGTTCTCGGCGTAGTCAAAGGCCAATATGATGCGGCAGGCGTATCCGGCATGTACCCGGCCATGCTGGCTGCCAAAGGACTGATCGAGGAAGACTCTTACCGTGTAATCGCCAGCTCCGGCCCTCTGAATGCAACACCGGTCGGTATCCGTTCTACCATGCCTGAAGAGACCAAAGAGAAGCTGAAGTCGTTCCTGCTCGGATACGATAATGAGGAATATTTTGAGAACCTGTTCGGCATGCCTGATGCCAAGTTCATTGAAGTGAAGGACAGTGATTTTGACAACATCCGTGACATTGCCAAGAAGCTGAATCTGAGCACCGAAGATTTGCTTAAATAAGACAGAAGAGAGGCCAGAAGGATATGTACAATGAAACGGCATCTCCGGTATTCCGGCGGCAAAAGAAAGCAAAACGGGCCATTTCGCTTGCCTTGCTGGCAGCCGCAGTCGTTTTCTCGGTCTGGTACGTAAAGTTTGATCCGGTGGAGTTCCTTAGCGGCATCCCCATTTTCATTACCTTTATTTTTGCTGATTTCCTGCCGCCCAACCTGACGAATCTTAAAAGCTATACCGGTCCGGTGCTGGACACGCTTGTTTTTGCAGTAGTGGGCACCTTTATCTCCTCTGCGCTGGGGCTGGTGACAGCATTTCTGATGGCCCGTAATACGTCGCCTCACCCGGCGGTGCGGATCATCCTTCGTGGTATTGTATCTTTTGTACGCAATGTGCCGTTTCTCGTCTGGGCTTCGCTCCTGGTCGTGATCTTCGGAGTGGGTACAATGCCCGGACTGTTCGCCTTGCTCGTATTCGGAACCTGCTTCTTGGCGAGAGTATACGCGGAATCCATTGAGGAGCTTGACAAAGATGCGACGGAAGCGCTTGAAGCAAGCGGGGCAAGCCACGTCCAGATTATCAAACATGCCATTATTCCGCAGTTTATGCCGGCCTATTTCTCATGGACGCTGTTCATGTTCGAGATTAATATCCGCTCATCGGCTATTCTCGGGCTTGTCGGTGCAGGCGGAATCGGCAGCAATCTGAAGCAGTCCATGGATTTGTTCCAGTACGGCAGAGCTTCCATGATTATTGTCATCCTGATTGTGCTGATTCTGGCGGTCGAATTTCTAACTCAGAAGATAAGGGAGCGTATTCTATAATGCAGCAGGAAACTTCTTTTCAGGCGTACCCTTCCTCTAAGCTGGAGAAGACCGGAAAGCCTTCGGGCAAAAAAATCAGAGTCGGGCACCGCAAAACGCAGCTTCAGAACCGGCTGTTCTTTGCAGCGGCGGCTGTGCTGTTCCTTGTGTGTGTCAGCTTCCTGGATTTGAGCTGGGAGCAGTTCACTAACGGCTTGTCCAGCATTCCCAATATTGCCTCCAAGGTGATGACGATTTCCTTTGATGCCTTGCCGGATCTGACGGACGGGATGCTGACCTCCATCATTATTGCCTTTCTTACGGTGGTAATCAGTGTAGTCCTGTCCATACTGCTGGCCTTCCTGATTGCGGAGAATATTACTCCGGTAAAATGGGCAGGGCGCGTACTGCGCTATATCCTCCTGGTCATCCGTACCGTGCCGACAACCATCTGGGTATTGCTCGCGGTGGCGAGTATGGGCTTCGGCTCGATGGCAGGGGTGCTGGGCCTTATTTTCCCGACATCCTCCTATTTAATCAAATCCTTCGCTGCCCAGATTGAAGAATCGGGGGACGAGACGATTGAGGCGATGAGAGCTGTCGGGGCGTCCTGGCTGCAGATTGTATTCAAAGGGCTTCTGCCGGGACTGCTGCTGCCTTTCCTAGCCATTGTCTCTTTCCGATTCGAGATGGAAGTGGCGGAGACCGTCATGCTCGGGATGGTTGGAGCCGGAGGGATCGGTGTCCTCCTGCAGGATTACATTTCCTATTATGAGTTCGCTGATCTGGCACTTGGAATCATCATTGTGTTTGTGACTATCTTTGCCGTAGAACTGATATCCAATCGCGTCCGCAGCCGGCTGGCCAGACGATAATCCGGGAGGTACATGATGACAACGATTTTGAAGGTAGAAGGCTTGGTCAAAGCCTATACTGGCGGAACACTAGCACTGAAAGGCATTGATTTGACGGTGGAGGAAGGCGAATTCATTGCCGTCATCGGGCCAAGCGGAGCGGGGAAATCGACGCTTCTGCGCAGCATTAACCGGCTGATTGAGCCGACGGAAGGCACAGTTGCTTTTCTCGGAGAAGTAATGAACAGTAACAGCAAGCGCAGTCTCCGCCGCTGGAGAGCACAGATTGGGATGATCTTTCAGCACTATAATCTGGTGAACCGGTCCAGTGTGCTGGAGAACGTGCTTCACGGGCGTCTCGGGTATATGTCACCTCTTGCGGGTGTACTCGGCAGATACAGTGAAGAAGACAAACAGGCAGCAGTCGATTTACTGACCAAGGTTGGGCTGGGCAATGAGGTTTTCAAGCGGGCGGATGAGCTGTCCGGCGGCCAGATGCAGCGTGTGGGGATCAGCCGGGCGATCATGCAGCAGCCTAAGCTGATCCTGGCCGATGAGCCGATCGCTTCTCTGGACCCGAAATCCTCCTCCGTTGTAATGGATACCATTTACGAAAATTGCCGTTCGCGCGGAATCGCCTGTCTGGTCAACCTTCATCAGGTGGAAGTGGCGAAGAAGTATGCTACCCGGATTGTCGGCATTAAGGGCGGAGCGAAGGTGTTTGACGGATCTCCTGAGGAGCTTACCGAAGAGATGATTTATGATATTTATCAAGGCAAAGAGCATGAGATGCATGCACAGGCGTCAGGCGAGTAGCGCGATTGTGTTACAAGACTAACTAACTATTAATCATTTAAAATTTCATACAAAGGACGGTCCAAAATCATGACCACTACTACAAATTACACGGTACGGCTGCTTCAATTGGACGGAGCCTATAATGTAAGGGATATCGGGGGATATGGAACGACTGACGGCGGGGTTGTACAAACCGGCAGATTATTCCGCGCCGACGGGCTGCATAGGCTGACTGAGCGGGATCAGCAGTCTCTGCTTGGCAGAGGAGTCCGGACGATTATTGACTTACGGCACGGCGATGAGCTGCTGCAGAAAAGAAATGTGTTTGCAGACTCCGCTGATGTGGCCTATCACAATGTAAGTCTGATTAATCCGGCAACTACCATGGCTGCCGATATCCGTTCGTTGGGCGATATGTACAAAAATATGCTGGATCAGTGCGGACCGCAGCTGAGCCGGGTGTTTGAACTGATTTCGCAGGCAGAGGCCGAAGGCGTCCTGTTCCACTGCGCTGCCGGCAAAGACCGGACCGGTGTGGTTGCCGGGCTGCTGCTGGATCTGGCAGGGGTGCCTGTTCCTAGCATTGTGGCGGATTATGCAGAGACAGAAACCAATCTGCTTCCTTTAATGGAAGAGTTCCGGGCAGAAATGCCTGAAATGATGCAGGGAGGGGCTTATGATGCCTTCCTTGGAAGCGCACCGGAGAACATGGAGCTGATGCTGGATCATTTGCACAGAGTGTATGGAGGGGCGGAGTCGTATTTGTTATCGGTTGGCCTTAGTAAACTTCAGATCGACAGCTTGAAAAAGAAGCTGCTGGAAGCCTAACCTAACCGGGTTGTCTCCAAAAAGAGAAGCCCCCGGGTACAGTACACAGGTGATATTGAACCTGCTGCTGTACCTGGGGGCTTTTTGAAAATATTGAATCAGTGAATATGACGCTCAGGAGCATATTTATTGTGCAGCTTCGAGCTCATTCCCCACAGTTACACTATTCCCCGACGCGATAGCCTCATCGACCGCGAACGCCAGCCGCACATCTGTCAAGGCATCCGCCAGAGAATACGAGGAAATCCCAGTATGCAGAAACTCAGCCATATTCAGCAGCGCCTGTCCAATCCCGATCTCCTCATCGGAAAGAGGAGCGGCGGCAAACGGGTTGCGGAACAGCCTGTGCTGTCCTGCCCGCAGCTCACGCAGGCCCAGGCTGTCCAGACTGCCCTCCTGTCCGCTTTGCACCCGCATTATATCCAGATATTCCGTCTCTTCCGGCCCGAGCCGGCGGATAATCGCATTATCACGGATTTCCCCGTGCGATCCGCGGATAAGCACACGGTTCGAGCGCAGCGGGGAGAAATACTGGGAGCGGGTGAAGTCCAGCACGGCGCTCTGGCCGGAGGGGAAGACCATGATCGCAATATCCTGCTGTTCCATCTTTAGTGTTTCCTCTGCTGCACGCCCCCGGTAGGAAAAGTCCATAATCGGAAGCTCTACCCGGCGGGCAGTGATCTCACAGGCTGTGCCCGTGACGGAGAGCCACTTACGGATCAGGCTGATGCCGTGATATCCATGCGCAACAGAGACTTGAACATGCCCGATCTGTCCCAGCTCACCTGTTCTGATATAAGCAGTTCTCGCCTGATGATGCGGCAGCAGCGGATATTGCTCGGCCACCTGAATCCGCGGGCTGCTCAGGGCCAGAGAGCGCAGCAGCTCATATTCAGCCGGAGTAGAGGCGGTAGGCGTTTCGGCCAGCACAGGTATGTTCACAGCCGCCAGCTCCATCAGCAGAGAAGCAGCAGCAGATTTGGACACCGCCAGCACCACAAAATCACTCTCAGCCGCAAGCTGCTCCACCGAATTAAATAAAGTAAGCTTATGTTTAGCGATCAGGTGCTCGTATTTAGCAGGATTACGGATCAGGGCACCGCTTACCTGAAACTGCTGAGGCAGCAGCTCAGCCAGCTTGAGATACATCTCCGCACGCCAGCCGCTGCCGATAATGCCGAATGTAATAGGTCTGTTCATCGTTCATTACACCTCTGATGCTTAATGGGTACGATCGTATTTTTGTAAGGACTTATGATTAACTTTGTATCCTAAGATCATTGTACATGAAATAAAGGGACAGCATCAGGATCAAACGGAAGGGATGTATACAATGTTCGACAATCTATACAAATGGCAGGACTGAATACTATATTTTATGTTATCATAGCAACAAGTGATCTCTACCCCAAAACAGAATGCTTTTAGACACATACATCACATGCATCCGTTACTCTCCGTAATTTATAAGATTATCAGCAGAGAAGCCCATTGCATGCGGGGCTTCTCTATTTGATTTGATAACGTTTACATAGTTAATAGGGGGACATGCAATGAAGAAAACACCGATGATGCTACAGCTGGCAGTGATTCTATTCTGTATCATGGCCATACCGACAGCCATCCTGACGTGGTATAGCGGGGCACAGATTATAGAGAACTCAGAAGCGGCCATCGGAGAATCATCGTTAGCCGGGCTGAATGCCAACCGCAAGCTGAATGAGAATGCCCTGGCCAATCTGGCCCAGGATACGGCACGCCTGGCCGCAGCCAATGTATTTGAACCGATCCGCGGCTTTGAAACCTATAACGAAGTGAACGCCAGCTACGCTAATTACACCAAGGCTAAGTCCGTAATGAATGAGCTGCTGAACTTGAACCGCCGTGTAGACGGGGTGAGTTCCTCCTACTTTTATCTGGCGGATTCTGATTATGTCATCTCTACTGATAACGCTATCACAACACTGGAACGTTACGAGCCGATGGACTGGACAACGGAAGCCCTTGAAGATCAGAGAGGAATAAGCGGGGTATGGGTCCCGCGCATGCTTGCTTCGGGTGAACATGTTGTGTCATATGTCTATCCGCTCAACCGTCTGTCCTCTCCGACAAGCGGATTGATTGTTGTCAATATGAAGGAGAGCCAGATCGGCAAATATCTGAATACAACAGAGGTCGAGGGAGGCAGCTCCCTGCTGCTGGGAGCAGACGGAAAAGTAATCTCACACAGTAACAAGTCACTGCTGCTTACCGATGGCCTTGAGCTGCCTTTTGTACAGGAGATCCTGAATCAGGATTCCAGTGAAGGCTATGCATTCCGCGAGCTGGACGGCAACCGGATGGTCTATGCATGGAGCCGCTCGGCATTATCCGGGTGGTGGAATGTAAGCTGGAGTTCGATGGATAAGCTGATGGCAGAATCGCGTGAGATGCAGGGAAATATTATTTTGCTTACCGGAGCCATTATTGTGCTGGGAACCGTCCTGGCTGTCGTTCTCGCAACCTGGCTGTCAAGGCCGCTCAGACAGCTGGTGCGGACTATACGCTCCAAAAGCGATCTGGAGGTTGCCGACAGGAATGAGCTTGCTTTCCTGGATATGGCTTTTAAGCGGATGCAGGAGGAGGAAGAGGGACTGTTCCGGCTGCTGCAGGAGCGCGAAGAGGATACCCGCAGCTTTGCGGTTCACCGTCTGCTGCGCGGAGAGATACCGCCGCGGCTTACGGAGGTATTTCCGGAGGCTTGTTACAGAGTTGTTGTAGTCTCGATGGACCGTTACAGAGTGTATGTCGGCAATACCAATGTGGAGACCCGCAGCTACCACCGCTATCTGCTCAATACAAAATACGAGAGTCTGTTTCCTGAGGGGGCTCGGGCCCACTCAGTCTATCATACCGACGGCAGTATTGTTGTTGTGCTTAACTTTGCCCAGGAGGAGCATGGCTGCGGCAACGATTCGATCCGTCAGGCGCTGGAGACCATCCGGGATGAATCGCTTGAGCTGCTTACCCATACCGTCACCATTGCGGTCAGCGGTGTGGCGGATGCACCTGAAATGGTGGCCGAGCGGCTGCTCGAAGCGATGGAATTAATTAAGCAGCGGATCATCAAGGGTGCCGGAAGCATTATGTACTGGCAGGAGGAGGATGAGCACGGCCGCAAATATATTGATTCCGAAAACAGCGAGCGGCGGATTCTCAACTTTGTGGATGCCGGAGATCTGGACGGTATTTTCAAGGAGCTGGAGAATATCCGCTGTCTGATTAGCGCCGAACAGCATATTTCCTACGATAATATTATGTTTATCTATCACCAGCTGATCGGTGCGACGATCAAGCATCTGCGTGAGAATCATATCAGCACCGGAAGAACGGTTATGGGCAAAGGCGATATTTACAGTGTGCTTGCTGCGATGGATACACTGGATGAGCTGGAGGAGTACTTGCATACCTTTTTCCAAGAGATTGTCCAGAATCTGGACCGCGGTCCGGCAGAGACCAATCACGGGGAACGGGTCATCCAATACCTGAAGGATCATTACAAGGAAGAAATTGTGCTGAAGGATATGAGCACTGAATTCGGAATCAGCTACTCTTACATGCGCAAGATCGTATATGAGCTGACCGGAAAAAGCATGATCGATTATCTGAATCAGCTGCGGATCGATAAAGCCAAGGAGCTGCTGCTCGATACGGATCTGACGATTAAGCAGGTGGCCGCAGAGGTCGGCTACTATAATGTCCAGAGCTTCAACCGGTTTTTCCGCAAGTATGAGGGTATGCCGCCAAGCAGTTACAAAACGGCCAAGAGCAAGAGCTCCTAGGAGACGGCTCCTGGCCGTTTTTTATAGGAAACAGATGTTAATGAAAACGTTTTTAGCTATCAAAAATGATTATTCACCTTCATGAAAGCCCTTTAAAACCGCGATTCTATCAGTTTTGATGGAGAGCAGCATTACTCATTGTTTTCAAAAGCGGACAATCGGGCTAGCATAGATCTCGAGGCCGGTTAGGCAACTGGCACAGAGATGAAATGGTGTAGGAGGTGAGATTTTGAAAGTTGCAAACGCTTCAAAGACAAATCAAAATGCTCTACTAAGAAAGAATGAGCGCTTCGGGTTCCTCAAGCGTGACTGGCAGCTATATCTGCTGGTAGCGATTCCGCTGGCTTTTGTAATCGTATTCAAATACTTCCCGATGGCCGGGCTTGTAATCGCTTTTAAGGATTATAAGATCGCAAGAGGCTTCTGGGGCAGTGAGTGGGTAGGCTTTCAAATATTCCAGGATATTTTCGCCAAGCCTGATTTCACAAAAGCGATCCGTAATACGCTGCTGCTCAACATTCTTGATCTCATATTCAGCTTCACAATGCCGATTATTCTGGCCCTGATGCTGAATGAAGTCAAAAGTGTAAAATTCAAACGCGTGAACCAGACCCTGCTGTATCTGCCTCACTTCCTGTCCTGGGTTATTATCGGGGCAATTGCGTATCAGCTGCTTAGTGAAGGTGGTGGTGTCGTCAACAATCTGATTGAATTGATGGGCGGTACCCGGATACCTTTCCTTCAGGAGGATACGAACTGGCTGATCAGCTATCTGGCCATCGGGGTATGGCAGAGCATGGGCTGGGGAACGATTATTTACCTGGCTGCAATCAGCGGCATTAACCCGGAAATGTATGAAGCGGCAACGGTCGATGGGGCGGGACGCTGGAGAAAGGTCTGGAATATTACCATTCCTTCGATCCGTGCAACCATTGTAACGCTGCTGATCATGAGTTTGGGTAAAGTCATGGAAGGCTCGTTCGAGCGGATCTGGTCGCTGCAGAATAAAGCCACTACAGAGTTCACAACGACCATACCGGTGCTGGTGTATCGTTGGGGGATCGAATCCGGTAACTTCAGCCGGGCGACAGCGGTTGGTTTATTCCAGTCCGTAATCGGAATCATTCTTGTCATTACGGCTGACCGCATTGCCAAAAAACTCGGCGAAGACGGTATTTTATAGAAAGGAGAGAACCCGATGAGCGCATCAACCGGCAATCCTGCCGCACCAAGCAAAGGTCGTTTTGATATCTGGGATATTCTAATCAAATTCGCTATTATTCTATTCTCACTAGCCTGTTTATTACCGTTCCTGCATGTGGTATCGAAGTCCATGAGCGCAGACTCTTTTGTCATTGCCAATCAAGTATTTCTGTGGCCAAAGGGCTTCACTCTGGAGGCATACAGCAAAATTTTTGCTGATGCGAGTATCCTCCGCTCCTTGTACATTTCGGTTATCGTAACCGTAATGTTCACCGTGCTGGGAATGGTCCTGACCATCTGCGCAGCTTATCCGCTGTCCAGAGCCCAATTCAAGGGCAGCCGGGTCATCACCTTCTTCTTCCTGTTCACCATGTATTTCAGCGGAGGGATTATCCCGGATTACATGAACATTAACAATCTGGGTCTGATGGATACGATCTGGTCACTGGTTCTGCCGCTATCCTTCAGCGCTTTTAACCTGCTGATTATGAAGACGTCACTGACAAGCAGTATTCCGGTGAGTCTGGAAGAATCTGCGCGGATCGACGGCGCCGGACATTTCCGGATTCTCTGGAGCATTGTGATTCCGCTCTCCAAGCCCATTATCGCTACACTGTCGCTCTTCTACGCGGTTGGCCGCTGGAACGCCTATCAGGACGCTCTGTTCTATATCAAGCATGCCACTGATCTGCGGCCGCTGCAGCTCAAGCTGTACTATCTGGTTATCCAGGCCAGCGAAAGCTTCCAGCTGGAAGCAACAACAGTAACACTCAGTAATCCGGAAGTTCTTAAAGCGTCGGTCGTAGTCTTTGCCACTTTACCTATTCTCTGCGTCTATCCGTTTGTCCAGAAATACTTCGTTCAAGGTACGATGCTTGGCGCAGTCAAAGAGTAGTTGTAAAATCCGCAAGCAGCAGTTATACAGTCCGAAAACTTAAATGGGGGTATTACAATGAACAAAAAGGGTTTTGTATCCTTAATGATGGCATCTGTCATGACAGCCGGCATGCTGGCCGGTTGCTCCGGAAACAACAACAATAACAGTGCGGGAAGCAGCAATGCGCCTGCGAATAACCTGGCTGAAGGCGAATTCGCCGATTATTCTCAGGGCTTTAAGGAAAAGGTGACCCTTGATATCCCGGTCTATGAACGTGCGTTCGAAGGCTGGAATGTAACCGATAACTACTATACCCGCTGGGTACAATCCGAGTTCGGTGACAAATACAACATCGAGGTCAACTATGTTCCGATTACCCGCAGCAGTGAAGTAACCGATTACGAGCAGCTGCTGGCGTCACACAAAGCTCCGGACATTATTTTCCACTATGATATGCCGCAGGCGCTGACTTATTACGGCGAGGATGTTTTGCAGCCGCTTAATTATGAAGAAATAGAAAATTATGCTCCTACTTACTGGGCCAACATGGGTGAAACCATTAAGCAGTACGGCACAGTGGACGATCAGAATATCTTCTTCTTCGCAGCACGTCCGGAAGCAGACAACTTCGTCAACATGATCCGTAAGGACTGGGTTGAGAAGGTTGGCATGAAGGTAGAAGACCTGACCTCCCTCGAGAAATATAATGAAATGCTGGTAAAATGGAAAGAAGCCGGACTTGGCGTGACTGCCGGCAACCTGCTCCAGAACAACTTTAACTACAACTATGCCTTCCGTGAATGGCCGGTTGATCAAGAATACCGTGCGCTGTACTCCGATCTGAGTGTGGCTGACTTCACTACTGCAGATACCGAGCGTTTCTTGCGCAACCTGAACTATCAGTACAACAACGGCCTGATCGACAAAGAATTCTATCTCCGCAGCGACGACAACAAGGTTAAAGCTGAATTTGTTGCCGGCAAGACAGGTACTTATGCAACCTATCTGACCAACAACGCAGACGTTTTCGCAGCTACTTTGGCTAACAATCCGGAAGCAGAATTTGCTGTGATCCCTACTTATGCATTGGTTCCTGAAGGCAATAAGCCACAGCAGCGTGCCTACTGGCCGTTCGGCTTCATTATGGGGATTAACTATGAAACCTCTGCCGAAGAACGCGCTGCAGTGTGGATGTACCTGGAATGGCTGAGCCAGCCGGAGAACCTGTTCAAATTCCAGAACGGGGTGGAAGGCGAGAACTATACGCTTGATGCAGAAGGTATTGCAGTGAAGAACCCTGATTACAAGGGCGAATCCGTCTTGGCACAGAACAACAACAAAGACTACTGGGCACTGGTAACTGAAATCGCTCAATATCAGGATGCCGAGAAAACACTGAAATCCAACATGCGTAACTGGTCACCAGCCGGTTATGAGTATCTGGCTGAAGATATGGTGAAATACTATAATGAAGCTGCTGAATTCCGTACACCGGACGCTATGTTCACCACTGTTCTTGAAAAGGTTAACGAGTATAAAGCGGATCTGAACTCCCTGTTCCAGGATCTCTACGTGAAGACCGTTCTGGCACCGGAAGCTGAATTCGATGCTGTCTATGCTGAAGCCAAGGAAGCGTACCTGAATGCAGGCTATCAGGAGATTCTTGACGAGAAGCAGGCTGCGATCGACGCTGGCAAGTTCCGTTAAGATTACAGTATAGGACTAACTGAATAGAGATATTTATGAAAAATAACCCCCGCGGATCTCCACAGTAGTGGAGGTTTGGCGGGGGTTTTAGATATAAGTCCACAGCCCGTACCTATTTCTCCCGTACAGGCACTTCTGGGCACTGACCCACATACAATAAAAGGACCATGAACCCGTAGTTCTCATCATAGACCGGTTTCATTGTACATGTGCGGGAGGTGTCGCCAAGTTGCCAGGGATCATAAGTACAATCGCGCTGCTGATTAAAGAGTTAACGCTGCTGGTGTCGTATGTAAGGAACAATGCTTTTCCACAACCACTCTCCGAGCAGGATGAAAGCAAATACTTAGGCATGATGGCTGAGGGTGATGCTAAAGCTCGCAACCTATTAATTGAACATAATCTGCGCTTGGTAGCCCACATAGTAAAAAAATTCGACAATACAGGGGAAGACATGGAGGATCTCATCTCCATTGGCACTATCGGGTTGATTAAAGCGATCGAGAGCTACCGCCCTAACAAGGGGACAAAGCTTGCCACTTTTGCGGCACGATGTATCGAGAATGAGATATTAATGCACCTGCGTTCGCTGAAAAAAACACGGAAAGACGTATCTCTCCACGATCCAATCGGGACAGATAAAGAGGGGAATGAGATTACCCTGATCGATATTCTCGGCTCGGAGACGGATGATGTAATTAAAGAAGTTGATCTAAAGATTGAGAAGAGTAAAATATATAGGAATCTTGATATTCTGGACGAGAGGGAGAAAGAGGTCGTCGTCGGCCGCTTCGGCCTGGACACCGGCGGTGAAGAGCGGACACAGCGTGAGATTGCCAAAGACCTCGGCATTAGCCGGAGTTATGTTTCGAGAATTGAAAAAAGAGCGCTGATGAAGCTTTATCATGAGTTTTATAAGGCGAAACGATAACTCCTAAAAGCGACTTGTCTTCGGATGGGTTGCTTTTATTTATAAAATACGTAGTGTACATAATTGAGCAAAACTCAATTATATCATCTCCATGTTTAATTGTTACATACGTATAATAAACACCAAAAAAGCGCGTAAAGATTACAAATGAAAGAAAGCAGATAGTGAATTGGTGTTCAGAAAAGAATCTTAATTGAATAACAACACAAATGAAGTATAGTGGCCCTACTGGATGTTACCAAATTTTACTGCGATAAAAACTTACTCACGGTTTGCCCCCTGCAGCGCCTCCTTAATCAGCAGTTCATTATGACCAGATCCATAAATGTCTATCAAAGAGCGTAACACCTGTCATAATAGCGGCCTGGATCGTAGCAACGCTTTCCTGTCGATCCGCATTCCTGTAATCCGATGACATCCCCATGGAGCCCAACCCAACGGCAGATAATTCTACAATGCTATTTCCATGCTTACATTTACGCATTCCCTTGTTCTCCAAGGTAATAATTCTAATCGCGATCAGGTGAACCCAGGTTTAACTTAAGTATGTTATATTCTCTAAGAAAAGGGCACTGGTATCCCTCAGGTGACATGGTTAAATGAAGTAAGCTGTTTAATAGTTGACCCGTTTGCCTGAAGACAAAAAAGCGATGTGATGTAACTACGAGCATTAACGCACAAACAAGCTCCCTCGCTGGTCTGGCGTTTCATTTGCCGGATGCTCTGGAGGGAGCTTGTCGTTTGTCAGGTTTATTTGGTTTCTATTTCAAGCTGTGGAGCAGATTGTACAGCACCTGAACGCTTTCGGCGCGGGTTAGCTGTTCTTGCGGCGCAAATTGGCCGTCGCCCCGGCCTTGGAGCAATCCTGCTGCGCTGGCAGCCGCTACGGCGCCGCCGGCCCATGCGCCGATCTGATCGGCGTCGGCAAACCCGTTTTGCGCCGGGCTTGCAAGCGGCTGGCCCGCCTTCAGTTCATAGGCGCGGACCAGCATGACCGCCATTTCCTGCCGGGTGACGGTGCCTTCCGGCTCGTATCCGCTGCCGCTCCGGCCCTTGACCAGGCCGGCCTGTGCCGCGGTCTCTACCGCTGAAGCATACCAGGCTTCGTGCGGCACATCGGCAAAGCCGGCGGTGTTGCCGCTGCCGGAAGCCGGGTCCAGCCCCAGCAGCCGCACCAGCATGGCGGCGAACTCGGCCCGGGTTAGCGCCTTCTGCGGCTCAAACCGGGTGTCGCCAACGCCTTCGATGACATGCTTGGCCGCAATCCGCGCGATAACTGTGCGGGCCCAGTGATGATCGCCCACATCCAAGAAGCTGCGGCTGTACGCCAGAACCGCGTATTGTCCGTTCAGCGGGACTTCAGCAGCAATCTCGCCGCCGCTCCACCGGCCTCCGGCGTAAACGGGCGCGCCGCCGGTTCCGATGGCGTATACGCCCAGCAGCTCCGGATCGGCAATGCTGTCTGCGCCTGCCTTGAGGGTCAGTGTAACCGTCTCATTCTCCAAGGCGGAGGCTGAGGTTGAGACAAGGAGATTGCCGCTTGAGTCCGCCGCCCCGGCTTCGAGGCTGTAGACGCCGCCGGCCGCGGTCCATTCTACAGCCCCCGGCACGTTGGCCCGCTGCGTCGCCTGCGTTATTAACCCGGAATCGGCGGCGGCCGCCGTAATCCGGATCTGCGCCGCCTGCGCGCCTTCTCCGGCCGCAGCGAGCAGCTTGCGCAGGGTTTGCCCGCTAAGCTCAAGAACCAGCGCTTCCTTCACCAGCTTTAGCGTACCGCTTGCTGCTACGGTCCCGGCTGCATCCGCCGGCAGCAGCAGCGTCTCCTTTTCTGGGCTCCACTGAACCGTGAAGCTTCCCGCGCCCTCCGGCTTCAGATCCGCTTGGACCAACTGCTGAACTCCCGCGGGCAGCCCGGGAACAGCAACCGGCGCGATAGGCGCAGGAGTTTCGGGATTCGGATTGCCGGGAGGATTCGCGGATGCGGCAATAATGACAGTGCGGGTGACTTCCGCCGCCGTGTTGCCCGCCGTATCCTGCACATTGTAATGAACCTTGTAGGTGGCTTCGGTAACGGTACGGATTTCGTCCGCCGGAAGTCCGTTCCAACTGAAGGCGGTGATGATCCGGTCCGTTATATCTCCATCCCGGTCATCCGAGGCCTGTGCGCCGGCATCGGAATAATCCGCGCCCACATCCACGGTTACGGGATTTTGCCCCAGCAAAGCAATGACCGGTTTCACCGTATCCCCGCCTTCGGAGGGAGCCGTTCCGAGTTGTTCAAACACCAGGTAATCGATATTTCCGACATACGTGCGTTCGGTGGAAAAGCTAAGAATGAGATCATGTACGCCGGTCACGGATTGTTCGACGGTTCCCGTATACGGCAGATACGTGTTGTAGTTGTCGGGCGCATCGGGAGCGACCGCAGCGGTCAGCGTGCCGATTCTGTGGGCCTCGTCAACGGTGTCCGCATAGAGGGTGACCGTTCCTCCGCAGTTCGAGCTTTTCAGCGCCATGTTCATGACAAAGCTCTGGATGCCGCTCATTCCGAAATCTACGGAGCTCAGGGTCAGGCTGCTGCCGTCAACCACATCGCCGATATAATTAAAGCCGTTGGTCAGATTGCTCGATAAGCCCGTAGCTGCTGCTGCGGCTTTCTTGGCATTGGGCGTTTTGCCTGCTCCGGGGGTAAACAGGGAGGCCCATTCCCCTTCAATAGAACTGAAAGCCGAAACTTTGTACTGGGTCGATAAGACCGGCGTCGCATAGCTGTCAAATAATTTGTAGTTTGAATACACGGAGGCTTGAACGGTAAAGTCGCCGTATTTCAATACGTTAATCTGGCCGGTGGTTTCATGTACAGCCGCGATATCGGGACGGGACGATGACCATTTGATTGAAAAATCGGCATCCGACGGCAGGTAGTCCGCTTCTGCGCTGAGGGTGTAGGTGTTTTTTTTCCGGGTGGCATTCAGCGCAGTGTCTGCCGTGAGCGGTTCACCGTCCAGCTTGAAGGAGATCGCGGTCAGTTCCGCCAGGTCCGCTTTGGCTACATACGGATGGAAGACGAAATAATCCAGATTCCCCACATAGGTCTTTCCGGCGTTCGGCCGGAAGACCAGCGTTACATGATGCGTGCCCGTAATCCGCTCGCTGAAGCTGCAGGTAAACGTCTTAAACACGCTCCAGTCGGCCGCCGTCGGCGTTGTGGTAAGGGAACCGATTTTTCGGGCGCCCGTCAGACTGCCGTCGGAGCTTCCGTCAATGTAAATATCGACAGAGCCAGAGGCGTTGCTTTCTTTTACGGCAGCGGAGAACACCGCGGAGTCCGCTCCGTCATCACCGAACTGGACATTGGAGTAGAAGGCCCATGATCCGGCCAGGGAACCGCCCAGATTGTCGCCTTCGGCATGCACCAGTGAATAGGTGTCATATTCGCCCGCTTCGATCCGGGTATAGGCATCCTTGGGCTCGTTGCCGACTCTCTTGTCATAGACGCCGGGCGATGCATAGGACAGCTCAAGTACGTCCGATGCGCCGGCGGTCGTCTGCCCCTCGACATATTTGAATTTGAACAACTGGCTTGTCGTCAGATCTTTCGCGGAGATCGACTTATAGGAGGAGACCGAAACGGACGGGCCGTTAAACGCTGAATTTGTGGATTTTTTCGTCCAGCCGTAAGCTTGACCGTCCGAATCTTTGGCATAGGCAATGCGCATGCCTCTGTCCTTGTTCGCGCCCATGGTGAAGGAGGCGGTCTGGTTAGGATCGGAGGCGGAGACGGAGTACCCCTTAAAGGCTTGCGAGGTTCCGACAATCAGGAGGTTATCCTCCGTCAGGCTGGTGTAATAGTGGGTGTTAAAGTCGGCAACGGTCGGTTCATGGGCGAATACCCCATCCGTGTTATAGGTAAACCAGAACACGACGGAAGCGCCGGGCCGGATAATCCGGTTCTCCGGCAATTCCAGCCGGCCCTCCCAGTTGACGGAGGCATCTCCGCCGATATTTCCCCAAAGGAAGGCATAGTCATCCGTGGACAGCGACTTCGTGCCGGCATTGGTGACTTCAAAATATTTGAAGCCCGGACTTGCATTGGGATAAATTTCCGAGATGATCGGATGGGCTTCGCCGGATTCCCGGACCAGGTTCAAGGTATAGATGGTCGTACGTCCGGCGGCATCCGTTACGTAGAGGAGTATGGAGGCCGTGGCTTCCGCCATATCGAAGCTCAGGCTGCTTTGTCCGCCGGACTCCGCAGAAACCGGATACGGGGCGTTATTGTGGCTTGCGCTGACGGTATACTCCGCGTTGTGCTTCAGCGTCAGGGACAATTGGCCTTCCGATAAATACAGGTTGTAGGCAAAGCGGTCGCCGGAAAAATCCGAAACCGCGTTCTGGTTGACCTCAATGCCGTCCAGCTTCGGCATATGATGCAGCGACAGCTCGGCGTATACTGCCGAATGATCGGAAAGATACGGATTGGAGATGATGTCATGCTTATATACGCCGATATTTCCCGCCGAGATAAAAATATGGTCGATGACGTCTTTGGTTTCCCCGTGATAGTTTTCACCGAATCCGGCAGAGCTGGGGAGCGTCGAATAGGTATTCGACACGTATTTGGCGTTCAGATACCCGTTGCTCCCGTCGGCCAGATATTGATAGGCCCCCGATTGCTCCGTCGAGTTGATATCTCCCGTCAGAACGACGGGCGCGTTATAGATGGCCGCCAGTTCATCGGCCGTACTCTTGACCTGAATGGAACACAGCCGCTGGACGTAGTCCGAGCTTTGATGGTCATAATGGGAATTGACCTGGATGTATGCGATTTCATTTGTGCCTTTGGTTTTGAAAACGGCATAGGACATGACGCGGGAATTGGACATACCCTTATACAGCAGTTTGCCCTGGGCGTCGAGGATATCCGTGTATTTGGACGTTTTGATGTCCGGCGTCTCCGAGAACCAGTACCCGCCGAATTTTTCGATATCATATAAATCGCTTCGGTAAAGAATGGGCGAATACTCGCTGTAACCGCTTGTCAAAGCGGTTGTCCCGTCCTCGGCTTTCGTGCCGGTTACGGCATAGGTTGCTCCATTCTGATAGTTATAGGCACTTACGTAGTCATTTAAATAATTAAGCCAATCCTGGGTAACCTCATTTAAACCCATGGAATCCGGCTGTTTCCCGTCGATCAGAGCCGTAAGCATTTGTCCCCGGCTTTGTCCGTTGTATTCCCGTTCAATGGGCTGGTTCAGACTCGTCAGCACATTGAAGCTCATAATCTTCAATTTGGCCTCGCCCGCCTGCGCGCTTGCGCCCGATACGCCCATACCGGCGAACATAGAAACCAGCATGACTGCCGACAGCATATAGGCTATCGCTTTCCTTCTCACATGAATCCCTCCTGATTGTGATCGATTTTCGCTCTGCCGAAGCAGCACTGCTCCATCATAGTCAGAAGTCCGCGGGAGGTCTATTTTAAAAACCGGATTTCCTTTCACTATTTCGCCAATTGGCCTTCAAAAAAAAAGTAACCGCTTTCATTTTAACGGGATTTCAACCCGGCCGGGTAGGCTGGACCTATTCACGCGAATCCAGCCGTTTCATCGACGCTTGCTCCCGGTAGACGGAAGGAGAGACCCCGTATTTTTTTTTGAACAAGGTGGAGAAATAAGTGATGTTGTACATCCCGACGGACTCGCTGATTTTGGCTGCCGTTTCGTTCGAGGTGATCAGAAGCTCACGCGCCTTCTCCAGCCGGGTATGATTCAGAGCTTCGCTGAAGGATTGCTGGGTGGAGGCCTTGAACAGCTTGCCCAGATAGCTTGGCGACAGCCCCGCGATATTGGAGACCGATTCCAGGGACAGGCCCGGTTCCGTATAATGTTCACGGATGTAGTTTTGGACATTCTCAATGATGCTGTTGTGCTTTTGCGCGTTCAGCCACTGATTTTTCTCCTCCAGCAAGACGCCTATTTTCGCGCAATAGCCGGCGATAATGCCGACGATGTCCTCCAGGCTCTCCGCCGCTTCAATATCCGCGATGGCGTCCAGATAGGCATTGAAGTTGGTGTCCGGCAGGGATTGCAGATATTCGAAATGCTTCAGCACGGACAGGAGCAGTTGGATGCTGTAAGTGATTACCTGATTGCTGGAGCCGGGAGCGACAAGCCCGACAAATTCCTCGATCCGTTCCCGGATGGCGCCGGGTTTGCCGGACTGCACCGCATCGATCAATTTTTTCTCGGAGGCGGTTGGATAGCTGAGGACTGCCAAAAAATGGGAACGCGTCAGATGGGCGTCCAGAATGGACTCTTTGCCGTAGATCAGCCGGTATTTCACATATTGCTGCGCCGACGTGTAGGAATACTGGATATTTTTTCGGCCGAACACGATATCTCCGATGCCGGCGGAGACGGTCAGCCTGAAATAGCGTTTCAGGAAGTTCTGCGCGCCTTCCAGCGCTTTTTTCAACTCAAGCGGCAGTTCATTGGTTTCATATTGGCTGACCGCCACGACCTCGTTCTCCTCGGTAACCAGGACATCGCATGCGCCGAACGGCTCCAGCGTTTCTTTGGCGATATTGCCCAGGGCGAAGCGCAGCAGCGATTGCTGATCGGCCTGAACCCGTTCCTTCACCGCCTCGATCTCATCGATCTTCAGCACAATCGCGCAAAAGTACGGTCCGGGCATATCCTCGTCGATCTGGCGGATGCTTTCTTCGGGGGCGGCAATGTCACGGATGTTTCCTTTGAGCAGCGCCAGCAGATAGTGCTCCCTGATGGTCTGCGAGGAACGGCGGATCACGAACTGCATTGACTTTTCCTTTTCCTCCAGCGTGGTGAATACCTCGGTAAGCACCTTGTACTCGTCGATGAGCGGCGAACCCGCCGTGGACAGCGCCGGATTAATGGTGTCGAACAGGGAGGACATCGGCTTGTAGATGTTTTTGGTCAGGAACACGGAGATCAGCAGGCCGGCCAGTCCCAGCGCAGAGGTCACCAGCAAGGTGACGTTGCGCAGCTCGCGGATATTGGAGATCAGCTTGTCATAGGGAGAAACGCTTACAAAATACCAGTTCATTTCCGCCGACTTCACATAAGTAACCAGGTGTTTCTCTTTGAAGATGTTTGCCGTAAAACTATGCTCCGGCAGGCCTTCGCTGAGAATCCGCCGTACATAGTCTTCCCCGGATACATCCTCCATGAACAGGCCGGAATCCGTATGCGACAGGACGCTTCCTTCACTGTCCATGACGAATACGTTGTTCAAAGCATCCGATTTGCTGATGCTGCGGATGGTTGTAAGAATCGACTGCTCTTCCACATTGATGTAAATCAGCGGATTGGCGGTGAAATGCAGCGAATAATCGGGATAAAGCATAAAGGTCAGCAATTGCAGCGGACTGCTGTTGTTGATGCCCTTCACGGACAGCTTGCGCGGGTAAAACTCCATATATTTCTGCGCGCTGATCGCATACAGGGACTTGTCAAAGGGAATCCCGGATGTATCGACATTGGTCTCGGTGGAAGGACGGTAGACGCCGATGCTGTAAATGAACGGATAAGCATTTTTGATCTGCGACATCTGCTGGAAGACATGATAGTTCTTGGTCTTGTCCTCCTCCTTGTCGTTCAGGAAAGAAACCACCTGCGGGTCGTTGATCAGGGAATTGCCGATGGTCATGACCTGATTGTAGATCACGTCGGAAGCATAGCTGATTTGAGACAAAATCGTTTTCGAATTGCGGTCGATTTCCGCTACGGCGCTTCTGGAGAACAGCGAGAAGAGAACGCTCGACAGCAGGCTGACCGTGATCAGAACGAGCAGGAAATAGGAAACCGTAAGCTTTTGAAAGGTTTTGTACCGGAGTAGACGGCTGAGAATGATGCGCATGTTGATTCCTCCATTGCTGCTGAATTGCTTCTTAAATATAGGGTAAAAACGAGAAAAATGGTACTGTCTTGCCTAAAAATGAAAGCCGTTGCTCCTTTTTGAAAAGCCGTGCCCGAATGTTGAAGGCGATAGGCGGATTTCGAAATGGACGCCGCTGCGGCGCTCCGCCTACGATGGAAGCAGACGGCCGCCGCGAAAAAGGCGCGCTGAATTTATAGGAGGTTGACATAATGAAGAGGGCAAAGAAATGGTCCATCCTGCTGCTTGCCGGAATGCTGTCGTTTACGGGATTAACCGCAGGTGAACTTCCGCAGGCCAAAGCGGCTGGCGCGGACGGAGACTCGCAGCAGGTCAAGCTGATGACCTTTAATATCAAGAACCGTTCGGGTACGGGCGATACCGCTTGGGATAACCGCAAGCAGCGGGTTGTCAACGCGATTGAATCGTTTGGTCCGGATCTCGTCGGGATGCAGGAGGGATATGAGAACCAGATTCAGGATGTGCTGAGCGGTCTCGCCGCTCCGTATGCCTCGGTCGGCGTTTCGCGCTACGGCAATACGACGGACGAATACAACAATATTCTGTACCGTTCGGACAAATACCGGGTGGAGGAGTGGGGACAGTTCTGGCTGAGCGATACGCCGGATGTGGCGGGCAGCAAAAGCGCCTATGAAACCAAATATCCGCGTATCTGCACTTGGGCCAAGTTCAGCTCGTTGTCCGACAGCCGGGCGCAGTTTTATTACTTCAATACCCATCTGGGATTGACCGATGAGGCCCGGGCGCAGGGGACAAATCTGCTGCTTGAGCGTATCGGCAAATATGTGACTTCTCCGAGCATCCCTGTGTTTCTCGGCGGAGACTTCAATATGGAAGAGACCAGCGCTTCATTTCAGCAAATCCAGAATTCGGACTTGAATGATACCTGGGCCGATCTGGGACACAGCTACACGAATGACGGGACGATGAGCCTCTTCGACGGTTCCGTCGATACGACCCACATCGACTGGATCTTTCAGCGCAACGCTTCCCGCCTGCAATCCATTGAAATCAACCGTTACCATGAGAACGGATTGTATCCGTCCGATCACTACCCCGTGCAACTGGTCGCTTATATCCCGCTGACCGGCGACCCTTCCCCCGACCGGAGCGGGTTCGGGCAGGCCAGCGCGCAGTACAGCGACAGCCCTTCCGGCGAGGATGTGAGCAAAGCATTCGACAACGACAAGCGGACGAAGTTCTACACGCCGCACGGATCGGCGTGGGTCCAGTTCCGCTTTGCGAACGGCGGAAGGTTCGCCATCAACCGCTACCGCTTATCTTCGGCCAACGACAACCCGCAGCTACGGGACCCGAAGAACTGGACGGTCAAAGGCTCGAACGACGGGGTGAACTGGACAGTGCTCGACAGCCGGAGCAACGAGACCTTTGAGCTGCGCTACCAGACGAAGGAATTTACCTTCGCCAATACGGCGCGGTACGAATATATCCGCTTCGAGCTGAATAGCGGCGGCAGCGGACTGCAGGTCTCCGAGATTGAGCTGTTCGACTATGTCAACGCGGCACGCAATGGAAGCGCTACCGCGGACGGGTTCGTCAGCGGGGAAGGCCCGGAGAAGGCGATTGACGGCACGGTGGCCGGCAACAGCAAGTGGGCCGCCACCGGGGCAGAGCCGCATGACCTGCGGGTCGACCTGGGCGTGCGCCATAACATTACCCGGTTCGTCGTCAAGCATTCCGCCGCGGGAGGCGAGGCGGCCGACCGGAACACTGTGGCTTTCCGCATCCAAGTGAGCGACGACGGAAGCAACTGGACCGATGCGGTAACCGTAGCCGACAACAAGGCGAATGTGACGACCCATAACGTCAACGTCTTCGGCCGGTATGCGCGGCTCTATATTACGGATGCGGCGGCAAGAAGCGGAGACACCTCGGCCCGCATCTATGAATTCGAGGCTTACGGCCTGGCTGAAGGCGCGGTCTTCTACCAGCATGCCAACTATGGCGGATATGCGGTCAGCCTGCCCAAAGGACGGTATTCGCTGGACCAGCTCCGCGAAGCCGGGATCAGCAACGACGATATCACCTCGCTGAAGGTAGTGGGAGGTGCAATCGTGAAGCTCTACTGGGATGACCATTTCCTGGGCGATTCGCTTACGCTCACTTCCGATCAACCGACGCTCAGCGCCTACGGCTGGAACGACAAAACTTCTTCTATCGTCATTGAGTGAGCGGATTTGGCCGCATTTTGCCGGAAAGTTAAAGCGAAGTCCGGTATTTGAAATAGGAATTCCGGCGGAATTGCTCTAAAGTAAGCCATGCAAAGCTTGCAGCAGGCTTGCAATTCGATTAACGGGAGGACATGAAATTGGAAACAAAGCTTCGCCGCCGCAGAGGCGTATGGGCGGATATCCGGAATAACGGCACATCCTATCTGCTGGTTTTGCCGGCCATGGTATACACATTTATTTTCGGCTATATGACCTATCCGTATATGGTGATCGCCTTTCAGCGGTTTAATTACACGAAGGGGATATTCCGCAGCGAATGGGTCGGGTTCCGCAACTTTGAGTTTTTCTTCCGGTCCAACAAAGCCTTTCTGGTCACGTTCAATACGATTTTTCTCAACCTTCTGTTTATTCTCTTCGGCACGCTGACCGCGCTGGCCATCGCGCTGCTGCTGAACGAGCTGCGGAAGAAGCTGTTCGTCAAGATCAGCCAATCGGTCATGCTGTTTCCGAACTTCATTTCCTGGATTGTCATCAGCTACGTGATCTACGCCTTCTTTTCCATGGATATGGGGATTGTCAACCAGATGCTGAACAAGCTCGGAATTGCCTCCGTCAACTGGTATACGGAACCGAAGGTCTGGCCGGCTATTCTGACGCTCATGCATGTATGGAAAGGGGCCGGCATGAGCGCGGTCATCTATTTGGCCACCATTACCGGCATTGACGACACGCTGTACGAGGCGGCCCAGATCGACGGGGCAAACCGCTGGCAGATGTGCATGAAGATCACTGTTCCCTTGATGATGCCGACGGTTGTCATTCTTACGCTGCTGTCGATCGGCAAGATCATGTACGGCGATTTCGGGATGATCTACGCGCTGATCGGCGACAACGGAACGCTGTACCAGACAACCGACATTATCGATACCTACGTTTTCCGTTCCCTGCGGCAAATCGGGGATCCGTCGGAAGCGATGGCGGTCGGATTGTTTCAATCCGTGGTCGGGTTTATCCTTGTCTTCGGCACCAACCTGATTACTCGAAAGTTTTTCAAGGACGGGGCGCTTTATTAGCATTACCCGCTGCTGGCGTTAACTAGCCGAGAGGCGTCTTTATAGGAGGAAGCAATGTGAAAAAAAGTTCCATCAGCCAAACGATCATGTATCTCTGCATTACGCTGTATTCCGCTTTGTGTCTGATTCCGATGCTGCTGGTCCTGATGATCTCGATTACGGATGAAGATGCCATTCTGAAGAACGGGTACAGCCTGTTTCCGGAAAAATTTTCGTTGTATGCGTACAAGGTGATCTTTACCGGCGGGTCCCAGGTGCTGCATAGCTACATGATCTCCATCATCGTCACGGTCGTCGGCACCAGCCTGGCCATTCTGATCACCGCCATGGCCGGGTATACCCTGGCGAACAAAAGCGTGAAGTACCGCAACGTCCTTTCGCTCTATTTTTTCATCACCATGATTTTCTCCGCCGGCATCGTTCCCTGGTATTTGATGAACCGCTGGCTGGGGCTGACCGACAACATTCTGGCGCTCATTATCCCGTCGCTGCTGTTCAGTCCCTTCAACCTGTTCCTGGTGCGCAACTTTATGAACGGGGTTCCGGATTCCCTGCGGGAATCGGCGACCATCGACGGAGCGAATGACCTGACGATCGCCTTCCGGATCTATCTTCCGCTGTGCACGCCCGTGCTGGCTACCATTGCGCTCTTCTACGGGCTGGATTACTGGAACAACTGGTGGAACGCGATCATGCTGATCGACGACAAAAGCTTGTACCCGCTGCAATTCATGCTGCTGCAGTTGAAATCCGAGATTAGCATGCTGAATCAAATGACGATGCTGGCCGGGGCCGACGACATCACCCTGCCTTCCGAATCCGTCAAGATGGCGACGGCGATTGTCACGATCGGTCCGATTATTTTCCTGTATCCGTATTTGCAGAAGTATTTCGTCAAAGGCCTGGTCATTGGATCGGTCAAAGGCTGATATATTCCCTTCGGGGTCTATATACAAATCATAAGGAGTCGATTGGATTATGAAAAAGGGTCTAACTTTAGCACTGGCGGTCATGCTCGCCGCGGTGTCGCTCGCCGGGTGCGGAAACTCCGGCAATACGTCAAACGGGGGAGGCAACAACAGCGCCGCGCCTGTGCAGACAGCGGACGGAAAGAAAACAGAGACCGTCACCATCAAATACGTGGTTCCCGGCACGGAACCGAGAGATTACAAGGAAGTCATTCAGCTCATCAACGAGAAGCTGGCTGCGGACGGCGTGGGCGTTGCGCTGGAGAAGGTCTATATTCCGAGCGACGCGTGGGATCAGAAGCTCAATCTGATGCTGTCCACGGGAGAGAATTTCGACCTGTTCCATATCATGCAGGACCGCACGCCGTTCTCCAGCTATTACAACCGCGGCGCCCTCGCCGATATCAGCGAATCGATTGAAAAGTATGGGCAGAATTTGAAAAAATACATTCCCGATGACATTTTTGACGGAGCCAAAATTGACGGCAACTATTATGCCGTTCCATCGTATTGGGTGGAAATGTCGAGTGAAGGCGAATTCAACATCCGCCGCGACATTCTCCGCCAGAACAATCTGCAGGAACCGACCAACCCGGATGAGCTGATCAGCGCCTGGGAGACGGTAATGAAGAACTGGAAGGGCAGCAACAAGCCGTATTACGCGGTCAAAGCCGATTTTGATCCGGTCAGCCTGCATACAACCATCCTGCACCGCACGTATGATACCTTCCCTTTTACCGTCAAGGATAAATTTTTCTACGTCAATCAGAACGGGGATGTGAAATCCTGGATCGAAACCGAGGAGTTCAAGAAAGACGCCGAATTCATGCGCAAGCTGTACACCAAAGGCTTGACCAATCCGGACATCCTCGTAATCAAGCAGGAGCAGGCCAAAGCCCAGCTTGACAGCGGAGACTGGTTCGTCAACTTCGGCACCGGCGGCAATCTAGGCGCGCTCAAGAAGAACAATCCGGAGGCCACCGTGGACGATATCGGCGTGGTCTGGTTCAATCCGGAGAAGGTCTACCTGCGGCCATTGACCTTCAAGAACGGAAATGCGGTGCCGGTGAACAGCAAACATCCCGACGAAGCGGTTAAATTTATGGACTGGATGCTGGCCAGCCAGGATAACTATGACCTTGTCCAGTACGGCATCGAAGGCAAGCACTACACGAAAGATGGCGACAAAGGGATGAAGGCGATCAATGATCCCGACAACAACAACAAGCCGGGCTACAAAGGCTCCGAATCCCAGAACGGCAATGTGAATTTCATGCGCTTCGATCTGGAGAACAGCATCCCTGAAAACAACAAGGTGCTGTACGAACCGAATCCCGACGCGGTCAACAGCATCGCTGCCAACTTTGTCTTTGATCCTACCAATGTCCGTACCGAATACACCAATATTGTTTCGGAAGCCAGCGCCAGCATTACTCCGATCTATATGGGCGTGCAGGAATTCGACAAGACCTACCCCGCTGCGCTCGACAAAATGAAAAAAGCGGGATTGGATAAAGTGGTGGAAGAATATCAGCGCCAGTTCAAGGAATATCAGGCAGCTCAAGGCAAATAGCAGAAGAGAGAAGAATAGGAGTGAAATTAATGACTTTGCTGGAGACAAGAATCCGTTTTGAGGAGACGAAGAACATCTATGACCGCGCGATCCTGACCTTTCATGGGGTGGAGGGCTTCGACGTTTACAATATTTCTATTCCTTTTGAGAAAGACGGCAAGCGTTATCTCTTCGGTCGGGTGGAGCGGCGTGAAGAATGGGCCCGCTCTTGGGTGCGCCTGTTCGAGGAGACCGGACAAGACGACTGGACCCTGGTTCGGGGTGGGATGATTTATACGCTTGAGGACCCTTACGTCAGCCTGATTGCCGGCGAGGTCGTCCTGGGCGGCACGCATGTCCAATATGAAAGCGGCCGCGTTAAAACGTACTTCGGTTATTTCTACCGGGGAACCGATCTGCATGATTTGCATTACTTCACCACCGGCCCGAATAAAATGAAGGATATCCGTCTGGTCGGCCTGCCGGACGGCCGGATCGGCGTATTCTCCAGACCCCGGGGGGCAGAAACGCGCGGAAAGTATGGCAGCGAATCGATGATCGGCTTCACGGTCATCGATCACCTCGATCAGTTGACAGCGGAGGTCATTGAGCAGGCGCCTTATATTCGGGGCATCTTCGGCGAAGGCGAATGGGGCGGCGTCAATCAGGCGTATCTGCTGGACAGCGGAAAAATCGGCATTATCGGCCATATTTGTTACCGGGACAAAGACGAATCCGGCGGCGAAGTGAAGGTGTACCTGAATATGTCTTTCGTCTTCGATCCGCAGACGCGGGAGAGCGAGGATCTTAAGCTGATCGGCAGCCGCACCTGCTACCCGCCGGGACCGGCCAAGACGCCGCATTTGGTGGATTGCGCTTTTACCTCAGGTATCGTGATGCGGCAAGACGGCAAGGCGGATTTGTACAGCGGCATCGGCGATTGCCAGGCGGGCAGAATTACGATCGACGATCCGTTTGCCGGCTACGGAAAGATCGTTTAGGAGGAGAGCGAATGACAGCGAATCCGGCCATATGGCATATTGACCATTTGGAGATTGCCATCCGCATCGCGGTCGCCCTGCTGGTCGGCGGGCTTGTCGGGCTGGAACGGGAACGCGGACAGCATCATGCCGGACTCCGCACGCATATTCTCGTCTGTCTCGGCTCGACGCTCATCACGCTGATCTCCACCTATGGATTTGGCCAGTTTGCCAGCGAACCGAATGTCCGGATGGATCCGGCCCGTCTGACCGCGCAGATCATCAGCGGCATCGGCTTTCTGGGAGCGGGGACGATTCTGCGCACCGGCAATTCGATTTCCGGGCTGACCACGGCGGCGTCCTTGTGGGTGGTCGCCGCGATGGGTATTGCCATCGGCGCCGGATTTTATTTTGGAGCCATCCTTACCTTTGTGTCCGTGCTGGTCTGTCTGTTTGTGCTGCAGTGGGTGGAGCGGCATATCCGACCATCCGGCAAGTCGGCGGTATATACGGTAACAGTGGCAAAGGAAGGCGATCCGGGATTCTTTTTGAATTTTTTCCGGGATGAACATATCAAGGTGAAATCGTTCAAGATGGATATGCTGGAGGACGGCGCGGTGCGGATGCACTTCATTCTCTCCAGTAAACATTCGGACATGAAGCAGAAGATATCGAAGATGTCGCTGAACCGCGAGGCGGGAATCCAGCACATGGAGATTGGGATGTGAGGGAACGGGCAATGAAATACAAGCTGCTGGCGCTGGATATGGACGGTACGGTATTGAACAGGCAGCACGCGATTTCCGCGGAGAACCGCAGATGGATAAGCCGGGCAATTGAAAGCGGCATTTCCGTGATGTTCGCGACAGGCCGCGAGGTGCAGAGCGTCGAGCCCTACGTCAAAGAGCTTGGGCTGACTTCGCCGATGGTCTCGGTGAATGGCAGCGAGATTTGGCAGGCTCCCGGCGTGCTGATGAAGCGGCATATCCTGCTTCCCGGCTGGGTGGCGGAGATGCGGGAGTTGGCTATGCGCAAAGGCTGCTGGTTCTGGGCTTATACCGTCGATGAGGTGTACACGAGGGAGAATTGGCCGGCGGGGCAGGCGGACCTGGAGCAAAGACAGTGGCTCAAATTCGGCTTCCGCTGCGAGGACCCTGCCGTATTGGCCGGCATCCGTCAATCCTTGAAGGACACGGGCCGCTACGAGTTGACCAATTCCAGCCCGGTCAACATTGAAGTCAATCCGCTTGGCATCAATAAGGCCAGCGGCATCATCGAAATTTGCAGCCTTCTGGGGATTGGGCTGCAGGAGGTAGCCGCCTGCGGCGACAGCTTGAACGATCTCCAGATGATCCGCTCCGTCGGCCTGGGCATCGCGATGGGCAATGCCCAGGAAATCGTCAAGCAGGCGGCCAAAGCCGTGACGGGAACCAATGAGGAGGATGGCGTGGCCCAGGCGATTCGGAATTATCTGCTCTAATAATTTTAATAAACGACCGCCTGTAGGGCGCCATAATTATAACGATCGTCAGTTATCATATGACGGTCGTTTTTTTATGGTTATTTTGCAGCTGATGCGTAAATATCCGTTTACTCAGTACGAGCACCCTCGTTTGCTAATTCAATTCGTTCACCCCTTTCATATCTTCTCTAGGCGGACAACCGAACATACGGGAGTATTCGCGGCTGAACTTTGTCGGACTTTCATAGCCGATCCTGAAGGAGGCATCTGCGACCTGCTGATTCAGTAATAAGAATTTCAGCTGGTGTATCCGGATGACGAACTAATCTCACGACTTTATCTAATAATGATATATCTAACTATGCAACATTCTGCGTCTGGATTTCTCTCTCAAATTCGTCTTGGGTCCGTTATAGCTTAACAGCTCCAATATTTGGCCCAGGGTAAATTCGATTTTACAGGATAAATTGGGGTCTTCTACGGATGCTCCCAGCACTTCGCTGATGATTGATAATCCATGAATGCTAAAAAGTAATGGTGGACAATATCAGAAATGATTTTCATCAAGGTTGACATTCTTAAATTCATGGACGACGATACAAAGTGGCGGATTGTAGAACTCATAAGGAGGACCAGCTACGGTTGAATAATGAGCGTCGGAAAAACGAGAGAAGGTTGGGATGGAATATCCCTTTGGCAGCAACCTACCCGGTTTGACGGAGACCTAACAGAGGTTAAGCTATACCTGAAGCAGGAGACCACACAGTTGGAGCAGGGGATTAAGCAGTAGAAGCAGCCTGCCCGGCTTAATGAAAACATCAGATGGGTTGTGCTTATAAGAGTATGAGCTTCAGCGAGCTTGCCGATTGAATGGCAAGTTTGTCTGTTTACTATGAGGATTCACATAAATAAATTTCATGAGGTAGTTATTGGTGAAGCGCAAGTGGTCAATAGCAACGAAGGCATTTTTATTTGACGTAGTAGTTCCCACAAATGAAGTATAGTGGCCCTACAATATATCTGGAATATAATTTTTAGATAAACGCACAAGACTTCAAATCCTGCGATAGGTGACCATCGTACGGGTTCGACCCCCGTCCTCGGCATCCTTGATTTATAAGGGGGTTTTCTGAAAAACCTTAGGTTTCGAAGTGGAGCAGGAAAGGACTTTTTGTTGAGTTCTCTTCTGCAGTGGATAATTCTGATATAGTATTTGTGGTTGTTGCCATAAACAATACCAAAAACTTAACTCAAGAAGTTGATGGCTACCCTGAAGGTCACACACTCACAAGCGTAAAAGTGAACAAGGTTTTAAAGAATACCGGGAATGTTGAAATTGGAGAATATTTTGAGGTTGCAGAACCCTATTTTATTTGGGACAAGGGCATTGTACCAGGTAAACAAAAGATCACATATGATGGATACACAGATCTTCAAGGCGATGCAAGCTACGTTCTATTTTTAAAATGGGGGAGAAAGTATCAACGGTTATTGGATACGGAAAAGATTTGAAAGAAAAAGAGGTGATGGAAAATAAAGGACAGTTCAGAGAGTGAAAGAATGAAATTATTGAAGAATTCAATGTGCAAAAAAATCAATGATAAACTGTAAGCCCGTCAACCTTAACTGGTCGGCGGGCTTCTGCGTTTACAGTATAAATGCGTTTGCAGCATGCCGGGTATTGATGACATAAAAAAACTCCTGATAATTGACCATTAGAGTTAAAGAAAGTGAGTGAAATGAAGGCTCCACATTAATATATGTGAACGGATGGCGAAAAGGTACACTCCTCAATAATTTTAATATTCCTTATAGGGATGCCTAAAATACCCACACCAGTATCTAAGTGTAGTATTAAGTTATTAAAGCTATATTCACAAACACCCTCAAAGATTTCCCCAGTCATCAGGTGTACGTGAACCGATACTTTTTCTGTGAGCGAGTGATTGATTATTGTTGAGTACATAATTAGCACCGTCCATTTTATATGTTATAAATAATTAAACTTTAATTGCAAAGCCAATGAAAATGAAGAAAATATATATTTTGTAACATTTTAAGTATTGTAGGGATTTCGTTTTTTATGTGATTATGTTAACTTAGTATTGCGTTATTCTATTCGAGATGGTTGCTATAAAGGAGTTTTTAGATGGAAAGTATTGAATTTTAAAAAAACAAATATCAAGAAATAGAAGATCAAATTATACTCTTTATAACAAAACATTCGAGTCTTGAATATATAAAGAACTCAGAGCGAGTTGTAGAGGGAGGGGCGTATTCTTGGGCAAGTCTTAATTCAATAGAAGCACAAGTAATACAAACCCAACTTCGAATAGAATATGGGACTTTAGTTGAAATGGCTAGAGAAAGACTTGAAGAACAGGAAAATAAACATCTTATTGATTTTGACCGAAGTAGTGAGCTGGTGTTAAGTTATATAAAACAGGACTCCATACTTTGGATGTCTTCATTAGAATTAGCAGCTGAGGCTGCAAAAGTTGAACTGGATATTCAAAGATTCTTGCTTTCTAAAGCATAATTGTGAAAACTGTCGGCTTAGGCCAGGCGGTTTTTTTGAATAGAATGATCATACTTATTGGCAATTACGGAGGAAGTCTTGTGTCGTGTATAACAATAATTGTGATGGAAACACTTTAATAACTATAAAAAAAGAAGAAGGTATTTTTATGAATCATTCTCTTACTAAGATTAGAAAAGGACTTTCATTCTTGGTGTTCATTTCAAGTACGTTGTTCTTTGTAAGATCAGGAGAAGTAATACACCTATTATTCTTAATCGCTTCAATTTTAATTAAGGGGCAAAGCAGTTCCGAGCTCTAAATCAAAAATGAACACGGGCGAGAGGTTGTTTTTTCACTTACTATTCCCAAGGTGAATAAGATGAGGTTGGGGTGAGTAAATGGGATTCGTAATTTTTAATTTTAAAGAAGGCACTGTTATCGAAAGTGAATTCGATGACAGCTATACAAATGATCTTCTGGATACAATTTTAACCTTGTTATCAGGAGAAGAAGTTATTCAAATTAAACAGCTTGATGGAAAGATGCAGAAATATACAATTGATTGTAAAGAATTTGAATCTGTTTCAATTCATTATTAACTATAAGTGTTGATTTAATTTACAATAAAGCCCGTCTACTAATTAAGGTTGATGGGCTATTTTTATAGTTTAATTCCGAGATCCAGAAGTTGGTTTTTTACAGGTTTCTTTTGTTTAAGACACTCGACTTCGTTCCGTAAGGGTGGTTTTAAATTATCAGTATCAAGGATTAATTCGGGGTTATGAGATATAGTTTCCAACATCCCACAAAGCATGTAAAGACCCTTTTCTCCAAAATTCCGTGTATTGACTAATTCGATGATAGAAGTATTTAAAACGTCACCAATGGTTATGAAGTCGCCTTCCTGTAATGAATTTAGAACCCTGGAGATACTTCTGTCGGAAAAGTCAGTTGGAGCAATACGTAAAAAATGAATTGGAAAAGGGTAGAACACCAAAGGGACGTGGATTGAAAATTTAAGGGGGGCCTTTATTTTCATTACAATTCCTCCAGTATCAATTAATTCTTTATATTAATCATATATCTTAAGTGTATACTTCTTTGAAGTATGTACCAATATACAGTTAGATAAATATATTTACGATTTTGTAAACAATTGTAGAGAGTATCCTTAGTCATGAGAAGCAGCAGTATTAAACGAAACGCCCGGTTAGGATGTTCTACTTAAGAGAAGTGGGCTATTATTATTGCTAAGCGACTCGGAGAGAGTGAGCGGTTTGGTATTGTACTGACTTAAATGTATGTGGTTTTAGCCGTTACATACAAAATAGATTCTCTAAGGATACCTGGGAACCTCAGAAGGAACTAAAGCGCAGAAACGTCAGGTTTATTCCGGAGGAGCAGGATGACTTTATCCTGCACTATAAGATATTCTTCCGCGGAGGAACGTTTTGGACTTACCGGGGATGTGCTGCTTACGGAGATCAGTCTGAGACTTACTAAGTACACCACTGAGTTAGGTGGAGTATTAAAAGAACATATGTTGTTAAAGAGATAAAAATGCCTCTCCGTATTGGGAAGGCATTTTAAGTATTGAAAACCATTGTTCTTTAAACCCAAGGCATTCTAAATTTAGATCATCATATTTTTCTATCAGAGACTGTAATCTGATTAACCATGGATCCCAGATATTTGACGTACTGAGGTGTTTATTTGCTATAAAGGCAGAAAAAAGTTTGTTGTTACTCTCAAGCCCCCTAATAGAATTGGAGTCCTCAAGATGCATAAGGTACACTAATAGAGAAGGGGATGAGGAACATGAAGAGCAATAAGTTGTACGACGAACAACGGATCAAAGTTGCCCAAGAAGCGATTAATGGAACAAAAATATCTTTTCTTGCCCGTAAGTATTCTGTTTCTCCGAGCACGATTGCGAACTGGGTGAAGTTCTACAAAGAACGATTCGGTGAGCAGGCAACACCCTCTGTTAGCGAACGTATCGAAGATGCAAAACGTGTTCAGGAGTTAGAGGACAAGATGGACACTGCGATTAAACTCCTAGGCGAAAAAGATCTAGAGATCGAGCTTCTGCGTGAACTGCTAAAAAAGACCAACCCCGCTTACAAGACAAACTTGAAATAGCCGATGAAAGCATTAAGCGGGGCTATGCAGTATCGGTGGTGCTCCGATTGGTCGGTGTGCTGGAATCGACGTACTACGCTCGCAAACAGCG
>NZ_FNDX01000011.1 GCF_900099765.1 Paenibacillus typhae
TGGAAGTGCAGCAATGCATGGAGCTGACCAATACTAATCGGTCGAGGGCTTATCCAATCTTTAAATCGCAGATTCGTTTCGGATTCAGTTTTCAGGAATCAAGTTCCTGAAAAACCTTGAATGTTTTTGAAGGTTGGTTATTTTCCTGAAGGATTTCAGGGAGTGATGCGACCGGAAAAAACCTGTTTGGTGGCGATAGCGGAAGGGTTCCACGCGTACCCATCCCGAACACGACCGTTAAGCCTTCCAGCGCCGATGGTACTTGGACCGAAGGGTCCTGGGAGAGTAGGACGCCGCCAAGCGGATAATATTCCCTGATAGCTCAGTTGGTAGAGCACTCGACTGTTAATCGAGTTGTCACAGGTTCGAGTCCTGTTCGGGGAGCCATGCTCTCATAGCTCAGCAGGTAGAGTGCTTCCATGGTAAGGAAGAGGTCACCGGTTCGAATCCGGTTGAGAGCTCCACAAATTTTTTGAGGCCCGTTGGTCAAGGGGTTAAGACACCTCCCTTTCACGGAGGTAACAGGGGTTCGAATCCCCTACGGGTCACCATTTATTTAATGCTTTTGGTTATACATACGGAGGCTTAGCTCAGCTGGGAGAGCATCTGCCTTACAAGCAGAGGGTCGGGGGTTCGATCCCCTCAGCCTCCACCATAATCACTATTGAATGCTTATGGTAGATATGTTACATTATAGGGGATTCGCCAAGTGGTAAGGCAACGGACTCTGACTCCGTCATCATAGGTTCGAATCCTATATCCCCTGCCAATTGCGAGCCATTAGCTCAGTTGGTAGAGCACCTGACTTTTAATCAGGGTGTCGAAGGTTCGAGTCCTTCATGGCTCACTTTGATTAAAAAGTACTCTGCGCGTGTGGCGGAATGGCAGACGCACCAGACTTAGGATCTGGCGTCGTAAGACGTGGGGGTTCAAGTCCCTTCACGCGCACCACTTAATATGCGGACGTGGCTCAGCGGTAGAGCATCGCCTTGCCAAGGCGAGGGTCGCGGGTTCGATTCCCGTCGTCCGCTCCATATTTTGCGCCCTTAGCTCAGCTGGATAGAGCGTTTGACTACGAATCAAAAGGTCAGGAGTTCGAATCTCTTAGGGCGCGCCATTTTTCGGGATGTAGCTCAGCTTGGTAGAGCACCTGGTTTGGGACCAGGGGGTCGCATGTTCAAATCGTGTCATCCCGATTTTCATCTTTGCGGGTGTAGTTCAATGGTAGAACTTTAGCCTTCCAAGCTAATAGCGTGGGTTCGATTCCCATCACCCGCTCCATAATTTTATATTGTTTCGGGATGTAGCTCAGCTTGGTAGAGCACCTGGTTTGGGACCAGGGGGTCGCATGTTCAAATCGTGTCATCCCGATACTACAGCATAGGCTGACAGAAACTCCTACTTTAGGTAGGGGTTTTTTGTTATGTTCAATTGTCCTTCAATTAAGAAACTACTAGGATGGAACATATGTTCTTTTAGTCCTCTAAAAAAAAGCGAACCTCGGGCGGAATTCCGATTCGCAAATAATAGCTTTTTACAGCTTCGTCATGATCCGGCAGGGTACCTGATGAAAGCAGCTTAACAGCAAAAAGATTGGCCTGACGTTCAAGCTTGCCCGGGCTGAAAAAGGAATGCTCCTCCAGGAAAAAACGGTTAATGCCCTTATGAAGACGGTCATGCCCCAGCTCATGCGCACAAACAAACCGCTGCCACTCGGCAGGAAGCCCATTATGAATGACGATAAATCTTCTTCTCAGCTTACGGTAATATAAACCCTTTGTACCCGTTCCCAGATCCATGAACCGGATATGAATACCCAGTGCCCGGGCCAGCTCGAACGGATTGTTGGTCTTATATTTTGTAATCAGATTATTAATTAGTTCATCCATATTGTTCACCCGCAGCATGTAAAAGTAAGTTATAGCCCTGATTAGTTGTTCATACCCGATTGATCAGGAGTATCCGGATAATGTTCGGGTTTCTTTCGTTTGTTCATCTGCTTTGCCTCCCAGAACAGGCCGGTCAGCACATCCTTAATCCGCTGTTTGTCTTCCTTGTTGAGCGGAATCCCGTCAAACATCAGCTCCCCGTCATCCTCCAGCATTTTGCGGAAATCCCGTTTATCCTTGCTTGTTGCCCAATCGGGAACCGGATTGTCATTGCCGCTGGTACCTTGCTCCGGCAGATAGCCTGCCTGGCCCATTAACTGATCATAGGATGCTCCTGTTGCATCTGCAATCTTGCGAAGTGTGGCCGGCTTGGGGACACCACGTAGTCCATTCTCAATGCGTGAAATTTGCGAGCCGCTTATGCCGGCCAAGGAAGCCAGCTGATTAATACTTAATCCCTTCGCTTCACGGATTTGCTTCAGATATCCTCCGAATGTATCAGTCATCGTAAACCACTCCTTATCACCTAAGTACACAAGCCTGTTGCTAATAATATAAACTATCGTTGCCAAAAGGTAAACAACAAAGTCTATTATATTGCCAAAAAGCAAGAAAGAGAGAGTATAACTCCTTTAATTGCCCGAATATGAACGAAAACGGGATTTTACGTTGGAATCCGAAGATGGTATATTATAGGAAAATACGAACAGAATACGAACAAGAAGAATTTTAGCATACTTTCCGGAAAATTGCTGCCGCTAACTGAAAAATCATTTATCCCCCAAAGGAGTGCATACAACTATGAACCTTTCTACCCTGCCTGAATTGGACCGCCGCCGGACACAGATCACTATAGAAAATATGCTGGAGAAGTACCGGATTTTTAAAACGGTGACTTTTGAAGCGAAGGAAGCAGGAATTACTTATTCATACACAGAGAGATTCCATGGCGCGACCAATAAGATTACTGACCAGACCGCAGCGATTGCGGCACACAACGTTGATGTGCCAGCTGCCCGAAGAGCCTACTGTGCTGCATTGGATAGTGTAGTGGACAGGTTAGCGCCCAGGGAGCAGCAGCTTGTACGTGAGCGTTATATGAGAAGAGATGAGGTGTACGATTACACTATATATAACCATGTGTTTGATCCGCCGGTCAGTAAGGACACTTACGTGAAGATACGGTCCAAAGCGTTCTATAAGATGGCACTTGCATTAGCTGATCTTGAGCTGCTCTCATTGGGCTCAGTGCTTAAGTCCGGTGCAGCCGTTAACAGTGGACCCGCCGAGAATGCAGAGCTGACCTTCCGGTAAGCCTACAGTATATGTATAGATTGCACCGTCTCTAGAGGCGGTGCTTTTTTTTTGTGCAGTCGGATCCCCGGCTTAAGATAAAAGCTGAGGATATTGCCGCCCGCTTTAAATCTCCCTGGAACCTCCCCGCGGCAGCCCAAAGCTATCCTGAAATCAGGTGGAATACCGGCTTCATGCTGAAATAATGGGAGTATGATTATAACATGGCAAATGAAGCAAAAAGACACCGCAGGAGCATGAATGCTCCGCTACAAGCCTTGCCGGTTAGCGGCTTAAGGGAAACTGAAGCGGTGAAATCTCTTTGATCAGAGGCCACATCTTGCAGCGGATATTATCCATTACCGGATAATATCCGTTTTTATTTCAGCAGACAGGAGGAATGAGCACACCGGCAATGCTTAACAGAAAAGGGTGACGAAAATGAAAATGGTACAACGGCTGCGCGAGCATATTACGGCGGCGCTGAAGTCCGCTTATCCGGAGCTGCCTCTGGATGTGGACGGGGAGAAGCCGCAGTCGGCCTACTTCAGGCTGGAGCTGATCTCGGCTGTCTACGACAGGCAGCGGGAAGGCAGATATATGGCAGTCTACAAGTTTGGCATCCGCTATGAACAAGGAGGTCTGCTGGACTCTGAGGAGCTGGCTGACGGTCTCTGTGAAGCGCTGGCTGTTCAGAGCCATGCTGACCCTGCCTTTCGTGTAATAAGGCAAGCCTGGGAAGCGGGAAAAGACAGCATCGGGCCAGTGTTCACAGTCGACTATATGCTCTATTTGCAGAAACAGGAGCAGGGGCAGGGACAGACAGAGGCGGTGCTTATGGGCCAGCTATCGGAAGGGGCGTACGTGAAATGAGTACGATTGAAGCGGAACCGGGCAGGTTCAGCAAAAAGCAGATTATGAGCTCAGCACTATTTTCAACGCAAGAAAAGGATGTGCTGGATATAGTACTGCAGGATGGTAATGGATACACGCTGGATGAGGCAAAGGAAGGTATTAAGCTTTTTTTAACTAAGGAGGTTATTTAATGGCTGGCGGAACATGGACAACACAAAATAAGGTACGGCCCGGGGTTTACGTGAATGTAGCCTCAAATAGAAGTATTACAGGTAAAATGGGAAACCGTGGTATTACTGCACTGGCGCTTTCGCTGCCTTGGGGGCAATCCGGAGCTATTGTAAAGCTCACTCCGCAGGATGATTTCAGCCGGCTGCTGGGCTATGACCTGACAGACACTGTACTGATTCCGGTAAGGGAAGCATTAAAGCGTGCCGGTACACTGCTGCTCTACCGCCTGAATGAAGGGGTTAAGGCAGGAGTGAGCAGTAACGGGCTGCAGGCAACAGCTAAGTTCGGCGGGGAGCGCGGAAATGATCTGACAGTGGTCATTGAGAAGAACATTGAAGATAATGCGCTTTTTGATGTAAAGACACTGCTTGGCAGGACCGAAGTGGATAAGCAGACAGTGGCTGGTGCAGCTGAACTAAAAGAAAATGAGTATTTGCTGTTTAAGGCCAACGGTCCGGAGGCGCTGACCCTGTCAGCCGGAATGCCTCTGACTGGCGGTGAGAATGGTACAGTAAATGGAGCACAGCACAGTGATTTTCTGGCTGCGCTTGAGGTTCAGGATTTCCAGACCGTCGGGCTGCTGTCACAGGATAATACACTGAAGGCCCTCTATACCTCTTATGTAAAACGTCTGCGGGATACAGAAGGTAAGAAGGTACAGGCTGTCCTGTCTGATTATGCTGCGGCTGATCATGAAGGCATTATCAGTGTGGCCAATGGTGTCGTGCTGGCCGACGGTACAGTGATTGATAAAACCACAGCGGTAGCCTGGGTGGCCGGTGCTGCGGCTGGTGCTGCTGTTAATGAGTCGCTAACCTACCAATCCTACGATGATGCGGTTGATGCCGATGTCCGGCTCAGCCATTCAGAAACGGTAGCGGCGCTGACAGAAGGTCAACTGCTCTTTACGTACAGCAGCGGCCGTGCGGTGGTCGAGCAGGATATCAACAGCTTCACCTCTTTTTCACCGGATAAGGGGAGAAATTTCTCCAAAAACCGTGTTGTGCGCGTGCTTGACGGGATTGCCGGTGACTTGAAGCGTATTTTTGAACAAAACTTTATTGGCAAGGTTGCCAACAATGAGGATGGCCGGGCATTGTTCTGGGCCCAGTGCGTCACCTATATGAATGATCTGCAGGCGCTGGGGGCTATCGACAGCTTCAATTCGCAGAGCGATATTGTGGTATCTGCGGGTGCGGACAGTGACAGTGTTGTTCTGGAGGTCGCAATGAAACCGGTGGATTCCGTGGAAAAAGTATATATGAAAGTGAAGGTGGTTTAAGATGGCGTTTCTAAAAGCTAGTGATACCCTCTCCGGCCAGGAAGGCCGCGCATATGCCAAGATCGGCTCCCAAGTGGAGGAAATGTTCTATGTGAAGACGCTCGAGGCGACAGTGGAAAAGCAGAAGGCTGAAGTGAAGACACTGGGCCGCCGCGGGGTGCAGCATAAAGCGACCGGATGGTCGGGAAGCGGGACCATGACGATTTTTTATATGACCAGCCGTTTCCGGCAGATGATGCTGGAATATATGAAAACAGGCGTCGACCAGTATTTCGATATTGAAGTCACCAATGAGGATCCGTCGTCCAGTGTAGGAGCCCAGCGGATTATTCTGAAGGGTGTCAATCTGGACAGCGTGATTATGGCCTCCCTGGATACCGAATCAGATGCGCTCGAGGAAGAGGTCAGCTTCACCTTTGAGGATGTAGAGCTGGCACAGTCCTTTAGCGCTCCGGCGGGCTCCAGCCTGTAAGAGAAGGACAGCTTTAATCAGACGTGAGCACGAACAGGCCCGGACGCAAGAGCAGGCGGCGGGTCTTTGCTTCGTCTGCACATTTATATTAGGAGGAAAGACAATGAGCGAATTGAGTATGTTTTTTGCGCAAAATGCAGCTTGTGATACAACAGAGGAGTTTGTGGTGTCCCAGCGTTTTAAGGATAAAGAAGGGACAGCGGTAGCCTGGAAGCTGCGCAGTATGACCGAGGATGAGAACCAGGATTGCCGTAAAGCCGCCACCCGTAAGGTGAAGGGGAAAAACGGCGCCTACACCTCTGAAATCGACCCTAACGATTACATGGCAAAGCTTATGACAGCTAGTGTCGTGCATCCTGATCTGAAAAATGCCGAGCTCCAGCGCTCATACGGGGTGATGGGCGCGGAGGCGCTGCTGCGGAAGATGCTGCTGCCCGGTGAATTTGCTGCGCTCGGTGAACGGGTGCAGGCGCTGAACGGCTTTGGTACAGATATGAACGAGCTGGTGGACGAAGTAAAAAACTGATTAACGGGGGCGACAGTGAGGCCAATCTGGCCTACTACGCTCTCCATGAGCTTCATATTTTGCCGCATGAGCTGATGAGGCTGTCTGCGCGTGAGCGGGCGGCCGTGTATGCGATGATTGCTGTACGGGTAGATAAGGAAAAACGTGAGCGCGCGCGCAGTAAGGGCAAGAAGCGATGAAGGGGGTGAAAGAATGGAGAATTCAAACGGGTCAATGAATAATGCGCTGGTTCCGGTAACCGCACTGACAGTCTGGCAAAATGTGAATGCCCAGTGGGAGCGGCTTAATCAAAACTTTAACCGCGCATCTTATTCGCTTAATGATCTGCAGATCATCCTGCAGCGGATCTATGAGGAGAAAAATAAATCCTTTATGGAAGGCTTCATACAGGCGCAGGAGGCGGCTTCCCGGCTCAATAACGAAGCAGAGCGGGCTAACTCTACGGATAGTGCAGATCAGACGGATAATGCCGGTCCGGCAAATGAGAAAACCGGATTTATGGGAAAAATCCAAAAAATGATGAAGGCACTGGATGTAAGCGGCTTTGAGCTGATTACCTATGTCGGTGAGAAAGCCGTAAGCTACATGATGAACAGACAGGATAAGGCAGCCGCCGGGGCAGCAGGAGCAGGAACCCCAAATGATGCTGGACCTGAACCTGTGGCTGATGCAGCCGGAGAATCAGCCAAGCAGGATAAGCCGGGCTTTCTGTCCAAGGCAAAGGATTCACTTGCGGCTATAGATCTTAGCGGTATTTTCGATAAGGTGAAGTCGCTCGGTGTTAAGGCTATTACTGCAAACGCATCTGAGGAAGATACGAAAAAGTGGGATCTCTTGCAAAGAAATATGGATGGGGCCGTAAAATCAATGGGAGAAAAAGCTATCGTTGCGCTCCGTCCTGTGCTGGATACGCTGAATAAGTTCTTTCAGTCTGAGCAGATGGTCTCAATGCTAACTATGGTAGCCAACGGGTTTCTAGTGATTGCTACGGTCATCGGGGCAGTGGTGGACTGGATCTTTTATATGATTGATGCCATACAGCAGAACTGGGATGTCGTTGCCCCGATTCTGGCTGCGATTGCTTTCGTGCTGCTGGCTGCCATGATTATTCAGGTATATGCGCTTGCCGCTGCCTGGCTGGTGGCTAACTGGCCTATTCTACTTATTGTTGCGGCTATTGGCTTACTTATCTACTGTCTACAGCAATCAGGTGTTTCTGTAGGCCAGGTGGTGGAATTTATTGCAGGGGCTTTCGGCTGGCTTAAGGCTTTTATCGAAAATATCGTAATCGCGCTCTACAACACCTTTATTGCCTTTGCCGATTTTTTCCGGAACCTGTTCATTGATCCCAAGTTTGCTGTAAGTAAGCTGTTCTATGATTTGGCGATGAATTTCCTCGGCTTTATTTATCAGATGGCGTTCGGGGCCGAGAATTTTGCAGGCGGCTTTGTGGGAGCAATGGTGGATGCTATCAACCTGGTTTTGAAGAAGGTTAAAGGGATGGCGGACAGTCTCAGCAAGCTGCCGGGCTTCAGTTTTTTGGCGGACTTTAAGCCTAATTACCTGGACCCGGAGAATAAGCATGTATTCAGTGACATAATTCTGAAAGCCAAAGATATGATCCCCAAGCCTACCTCAGACAAAGCGGTATACGACTCGGAGAAGAAGGATTATGTGGATTATGATAAGGCTGTTAAGGATGCCAGTCAAATGGGCAAGGATCTGGTGAGCAAGTTCGACACGAAGGTGAAATTTGCCCCGTCCGATGCTTCGAAATCAGCTGCCGGAGGCTCAGGTCTGCCAAGCACTGTCAACCGGGTCAATGAAGTGGGTTCGGTGAACGAGACCGTAGACATCTCCAGCGATGATCTGAAAATGCTGCGCGAGCTGGCGGAGCTTCAGGCGATTCAGAATTTTGTGGAGCTGACACCGACGGTACAGGTTACTACCGGTAACATCAATAATGCCGGAGACATCGACTCCATCATTACCAAGATCGGGCAGGTGCTGCAGGAGGAATTCGTCTCAACCGCCCAGGGGGTGTATACGTAACGTGGAGGAATACGGTTTTTTCTTAAGCTTCAATAATTATGAAGAGGTCATCCGGCTGCCGGTTAATCCGGAGATGCTGGAAATCAAAGAGTCGGGAGACGGCAAAAGCTATTCGATTATCGAGCTGGGCGAAATTAATGCAATTGCTTATCCGAAGCTGACGGAGCTTACGATAGAAAGCATGTTTCCGGCGCAGTGGTATCCGTTTGTCGTCTATCCGGCCAGTAAGGTTCAGGAAAAAGAAAGCCGGCTGCTTAAACCCTACGAATATGTGGCGATGATCAAACGGTGGATGGTCAGCCGCAGGCCTATACGGTTTGTTTTTACCGGGCTAAAACAGCTGGATAGTAGTGGAACGGGGCAGACTGGGACGATGGCAGACTGGCTTAAGGAGGCTGCAGACCGGGCTGCCCAGACCTTCACAGGCGATATGGGCATCAACATGCCGGTCAGCATCGAAAGCTTCACCTGGAAGCTGAGTGCCGGGAATTCCGGGGATATCGAATACACGCTGGCACTCAAAAAATATGTCTTCTATCAGGCGCTCGCAGTAAAGGCTGCCGGAAATGTGGTAAAGAAACAGCAGCAGCGGGCCAGTGAAAAGGCAGCGGCAGCCACCTATACGATTCAAGCCGGAGACTCGCTCTGGAGTATTGCCCAGAAAAAGCTTGGCAGCGGAAGCAAATATAAAGCCCTCCAGAAGCTTAACGGCATTTCCGACAGTGAGCTTAAGAAGCTGCAAACCGGCAGAGTCATCAAGCTGGCATAGGGGGAGGAAGCATGAAGCTGCTGGTGAAAAATAAAGACGGTCTGCTCTGGGATATTTCCGCTATAGCGGCCGACATCACCTGGAAGACCTCGCGTTCGGGCAAACCTGCGACACTTGAGATAACGCTTGTGGACAGCGGGATATATCAGCATCCCAGGTTCAGCATCGGGAACGGGGATATTGTACAGTTCAGCAAGGATGGCAGGGATATTTTTTACGGATTTGTGTTTACGATAGCGACCGGTGCAGACCGCGAGATCAAATTGACGGCGTACGACCAGATCCGCTATCTGCTGGGCAACGGAAGCTACGTGCTGCAGAATGTGACTGCAAATGAGGTGATCGCAAAAATAGCGCAGGATTACGGTTTGCAGACCGGTGTGCTTGATGAGGCGCAGTACAGGATACCGTCGCTTATAGAGGATAATAAAAAACTGCTCGATATCATTATGGGAGCCGTGGGCAGTGAGCTGCAGAACAGCGGACAGCTGCTGGCTTTTTATGATGATTTCGGGAAGCTGACACTGCGAAATATGCAGAGTATGCTGCTTAATGTCGTTTTGGGAGCAGGCCGCTACCTCTATGACTACTCGCTGAAGCGGAGCATCGATGAGGACACGTACAATTCTATTTTTTTGTATAGGGATAATGAGGGGACAGGCAAACGTGAATTCTATCCGGTTACGGACAAGGAGAATGTAGCACGCTGGGGGATATTGCAGCTGTATCAGAAGGCCGACGACAAGGCGGCTGTGGCGCAAATCCGGGAGAAGGCGGACAATCTGCTTAAGCTGCATAACCGGGAAAAGCTAAGTCTGACTGTTCAGGCAATCGGGGATATGCGCGTAAGAGCCGGAAACTTCATTTATGTGCTGCTGGATGAATTCGAGACTCAGCAGTTTCTCGTGGATGAATGCAGCCATAAAATTTCAGGCGGAGAACACACAATGTCCCTCACGATAAAGGTGGTGTAGGAACAGATGCTGGATATTATTAAAAAAGCGAGCCTCGGAGCCGTATCCAATACGAATCCGGTGGCTTTTTCTTATGGGCAGGTGACGGGGGCGGAGCCATTGCAGATTCAGGTGGATCAGCGGTTTGTGCTGTCAGGCGCCGCTCTGGTGCTGCCGGAAGCTGTTACAGAGTGCCGGATTGAGCTGGACGGAAGGCAGCTTCTGATCCGGCGGGGGCTTGAACCGGGTGACCGTGTGCTGCTCCTGCGGATGCAGGGCGGACAGAGCTATGTTGTGCTGGATCGGCTGGTGAACCTATGATTCCGGCTGTCGGCAGGTCAGGGCCGATCAAGGGGCTGCTTGAAGAGGAGGCACCGGGACAGAGTGTGATGAGCCCCAGTCTTACCTACCGGATGGACTGGGGCATGAAGCGGATTACCGGCACTGTTGATGCCTTGGAAGCCGTCAGACAGGCTGCCATCAAGGTGCTGCGGACGGAACGCTATGAGTTTCTGATCTACAGTGCGGATTACGGGACAGAGTGGAATCTGCTGCTCGGTAAGGACAGGCTGCTGGTCCGGGCGGAGCTGCAGCGGATTGTCAGTGAAGCACTGCTGCAGGATGAACGGATCCGCGGTCTGGAGCAGGCAGAGATTATTTTTAACGGGGATCAGGTGAGCTTCAATTGCACTGTAGTCACGTATTACGGCAATTTTGAGCTCAGAAAGGAGCTGATAGACAGTGTATGAGGATCAGACATATGAAGTACTGCTTGAACGTATGCTGGACAGGGTCCCGGAAGGGCTGGACAAGCGGGAAGGCAGCATTATTTATGATGCGCTTGCCCCGGCAGCAGCAGAAATGGCGCAGATGTATATTGAGCTGGATGTGAACATTAATCTGCACTTTGCGGACACTGCAGCCGGTGAGTATTTGGAGCGCAGCATTTCCTGGACTGGCATCAAAAGGGAGCCGGCGACGAAAGCCCAGCTTCGCGGGTTGTTCTACAATAGTGACGACGAATTAATGGATATTCCTCTGGGCACCAGGTTCTCTCTCGGGCTCTATAATTACACGGCGGCTGAAAGGCTCTCCCCGGGAGCGTTCCGGCTGGAAAGTGAGACCGCCGGAGCAGCCGGCAATCAGTATTCCGGCAGCTTGCTGCCGGTCGGCTTTATTCCTGAGCTTGCGCGCGGGATGATCGATTCGCTGCTTATTCCGGGTGAGGATGCTGAAGCTGATGAGACACTGCGCCGGCGGTATTTCGAATCTGCGAGACGACCGTCAACCAGCGGCAACAAATATCATTACATGGAATGGGCATCACAGATTGAAGGCGTAGGCGGCGCACGGGTCTTCCCGCTGTGGAACGGACCCAAAACGGTCAAGGTAATCATTGTCGATGCTGAGAAGAAGCCGGCCTCAGCTGTGCTGGTATCCCTGGTACAACAGCATATTGATCCTGCTCCGGGTCTAGGGGAAGGACAGGCTCCTGTAGGTGCGGTGGTGACAGTTGCCTCAGCCGCCGGTAAAACCATCACAGTCAGTGCAGCGGTTACCTTGGCTTCAGGCTATACGCTGCAGGCGGTGATCAATGCTTTTCAGGTCATGCTGGAGAGATACCGTATGGAAAAGGCCTTTGAAGCCTCGTATATCAGCCAGTCTGTCATCGGCGCTTTGCTGCTGGATACTGAGGGTGTAGTGGACTACAGCGGACTGAAGCTGAACGGCGGAACCGGCAATATTACGCTGGCAGAGAACGAAGTTCCCTTGTTCGCTAATGCTGTGCTGGAGGTGTAGCGGATGGGGTACCCGGAGCAGATCGATGTGTTCAAAGAAAAGCTTAATAAAAAAGCCAGTGGCGGCAGCTATGTCGTCGAAGAAAAGCTCATGCTCACAAGTGGGGTTTACAGCGGCCAGCTTACCCACGACAACATTAATAACCAGAGCATAACGGTATATACCGGATCACGCTTCAGCGGGACTGAGCTTCGAAATTTTTCGGTTTCTTTTCCGGATGAAGCGCCCTGGCGGCGGATCATTAAGATTTTTGCAGAGGTTCCAGAGGTATATGTGACCTATGAAACCCCGGGCGACACCGTGGAGGCGGATGATATCAACGTGCTGCAAACGGGGCTGACCGCCGCCCAGCGCGAGATTGAACGATATAAAAGTGCGGGACTGATCGACGGCGGATCTTTTAAAAGAGAGGTGTAACATGGCACAGACGATTCAAGTAAAACGCGGCACAAAAGCGGAGCTATCCACTTATGGCGTGCTGAAGGCCGGTGAAATAGGTTTCTGCACAGACACAAAAGAAGTCTACATCGGTGACGGCACTTCCAATTCGATGGTCGGACGGGCACTATCCGGCCCCGAAGCTTCACGTCCGGCGGCTGCTTCCGTGGGGCGCTTATATTATGTAACGAGCGGGACGAACAGCGGTTATTTGTATTTTGACGACGGGACAGCCTGGCGCAGGATTAATGCCCAGAAGCTGACAGACCTTACGGGAACGGCGGATGATATTGCCGATGGTACAACCTATGCGAAGGTGCTCAAGGCAGATATTACCTCAGGGCATGTCAATAAAGTCTCTGACGGAACGAATGTCAAAACAGCAGCGGAGATTAAGACTCATCTTGATGATGCCACAAAGCATCGTGTGATTAATGATTCAGGTACAGCCATTACAGACCTGTGGTCAGCGCAAAAGATCAGAAACGAGATTGAGCTGGCCAAGCATAATATCGAGCCACAGAGCTCGGTTAAAGATCAGAATCTGACAGCTCCGCCTGCTTCTCCTGCAGAAGGGGACCGATATATTATTCCTGCTGCCGCTACCGGCGCATGGACGGGAAAAGGCAGCCAGATTGCCGAGTACCAATCCGCAGCATGGGTCTACTACCCTCCGGCAGTAGGCTGGACCGCTTATGTGGACGATGAGCAGAAAATCTACAGCTGGAACGGCAGTGCCTGGGTTCGCACCGGCGGCACACTTCAGACCATTACTGCCGGCAGCGGTTTAACCGGCGGAGGACAGGCTGATTCAGTGACCCTAAACATCGGTGCCGGCAACGGCATCACAGTCACTGCCGATGCAATTGCGGTTACCGCAGGCAGAGGGATTACAGTAGATGCAAACGGCGTAGCGGCCAATATTGATGGAAGCAGTATTGTGTATGACACAGCTAACGGCAACAAGCTGATGGTGGCCAGCATAGACGGCGGCACATTCTAGGAGGCGGCAGAGATGGCACTGAAGACATTGATACAGATCCGCCGCGGGTTGGAGAGTGCCCTGGGTGTTCTTGCTGCGGGCGAGCTGGGCTACTGCACTGATTCCGGCAAGCTGTATATCGGAACAGGCAGCGTGAACATGCTGCTGGTCGCATCGCAGAGCACCGGTGACATGCTGAAAAGCATCTATGACACCAACAACAACGGTAAGGTCGATTATGCGCAGACAGCAGACAGCGTAGCCTGGTCCGGCATAGCAGGCAAGCCGGATGTGTTTCCGCCGGCGGGGCATACGCATGATTACATGCCCCAAGGCCCCGTCAGCTGGAATCAGCTCAAGGGGGTATAGCGATGGCTTACGGCGAGCATTTATACGGGACTATAAACTATTCATCCGATCGTTCTCTGCAGGAGGGCCCCGGGTTCACCCGGGCGGATCTGATGAAATACCTGCCTGAGTATTATCAGGGTGTCATTGAAATGGAAGAGCTTCAGGCCAGCAATGCCATAGAATGCGGACAGCTTCGCTATTCAATAGAAGATTCGGCATTACAGACGGATGTAGAATCGGCAACCTGGGGGCTGGCCCGCTGGGAGAATGTATTGGCCTTAACTACGGATAATACCAAATCCTATGCGACCCGCCGGGAGATGATCAAGGCGAAGCTGCGCGGAAGCGGAACGACTACACCGGAGATGATCCGGCGGACGGCATCCGCTTTTTCAGGCGGGGACGTAGAGGTTGTCGATGTACCCGGAGAGTACAGCTTTCAGGTAAGGTTCGTCGGAACCATGGGCATACCGGCCAACATGGCAGGTTTAATCCAGATCATCGAAGAGATCAAGCCGGCGCATCTGGCCTACGAGTTTGTGTACAGCTATACCTGGTGGGATTCGGTGAAGGCACTCACCTGGAGAGGTGCGCATGAGCGGACCTGGAACGAATTAAGAGTATACGAATAGGAGCGTGAATCATGAAAACTACAGGCAATCTGGGGCTGAAAAAGCCGGATGGAACAGACATTGTTGATATCTCGGATATCAACGGCAATATGGACATTTTGGATACTGCGGTAAAGGGCGCACAGGATCATGCAGCTGACGCAGTAAAACATATTACTTCCGCTGAACGCACCGCCTGGAATGCAAAAGCTTCTACTGCGGCGGCAACCGCCAGTGCAGCGGGCCTTATGGCAGCAGCTGACAAAGCGAAGCTGGACGGTGTAGCTGCCGGTGCGAACAATTATGCGCATCCGGCCACCCACCCGGCTACGATGATCACTGAGGATGCTACCCACCGCTTTGCTACAGACACAGAGAAAAGCACCTGGAATGCTAAAGCCAGCACCTCTGCTGCTACTTCAACTGTCGCGGGTTTGATGAGTGCCGCAGACAAGGCAAAGCTGGACGGTGTAGCCACAGGAGCCAATAATTACACCCACCCGAATCATACCGGGGATGTTACGAGCACTAGTGACGGGGTAACGGCTATTGCGGCTGGGGTTATTGTAGACGCTGACGTAAACAGTGCTGCCGCTATCGGCTGGGGAAAGATCAGTAAGACGGGCTCATCCCTCGCTGACCTTGTAACAAGATCTGCTGGAGACCTAAGCAGCGGAACGCTCGCTGCGGCAAGGCTTCCGGCAATTTCCGGAGACATTACCATGGCAGCCGGAGCAGGTACAGCTGTGATTACCGCTGGAGCTATCGTCAACGCAGACGTAAATGCATCAGCAGCAATTGATGCTTCAAAGATTGGGACAGGAGTTGTTTCCAATGCAGAGTTTGCGTATTTGGACGGTGTAACCAGCGCCATTCAGACTCAGCTTAATGCCAAGGAAACGCCGGCAGGTGCCCAGACAAAGGCAAATACAGCAGAGAGTAATGCTAAGTCGTACACGGATGCTAAAGCTTGGCAAAAGCGCAGGCTGACTGAAGATGACGGAACTACAATTAACATCAATGGACAAGACTTAAATAGTCTGCGCGCTACAGGCTGTTTTGTTGGAACAGGTCTTTACAACTCACCTGACGGCAGTTCGGCTACGAGTAACTGGTATTATGTTCAGGTTATGGCAATGAACACGAATGTATGGGTTAAACAGGTTGCTGTCAATTTATTCACTAACACGTTTGCTATGAGAACAGGTTCAGATAATAATGGAACTATAAGTTGGGGAGCTTGGAGTGCGGACCTTTTTCAATCTGTCGCTAATGGGAAAAGCAGTATCGCCTCCGCCATTAGCGGCAAGGGAGTAGCAGCAACAGGAAGCGATGATTTCGGGACATTGGCGGCTAAGATCGGGCAGATAAACACGGGCAGAAGATTTGCAAGTGGAGCTGTATCCATGGGCTGGACAGGAGCCATCTGGACAGCAAGTGTGTGGGGACTTGCTTTTACACCAAAAACGATTATAGCAATGGCTCCGATTAACGGTGATTTGATATCCATTTATGATGTAACGGGCAATTTATATAGCTGGGCTTCATCATCATTTAATGTAAACCTCTGGGCGCAATATGGGGGATCTAATACCGGTAACAATGATGTTAGTGTCTCAGGTGGAAGCTTTACTGTACAGATGTACAGATACTCAACAACTTATGGTGACTCAACCATGCGCTGGATTGCTTTTGAATAGGAGGAGAATACAGATGAATATAGGAAGAAGAATTTATTACGATAAAGTAACAGGAGATATTATCCAAGAGACAGGGGAGCGTTCTGGTGATGTTATCATCACAACAATTGACCAGGATTTTGTTTTCTGCAGCAAGCTTTCAGAACGAGTCCGTGAGACCGTCGGTTGCTTGGAACTGGAATTTGGTGACTATGCTGATGATTTCAGAGAAGGACAGTTGATACGGATTAACACCGCAGAACGGATTCCTCTCTTTAGTTACCCGGAGTTCAACAACAAGCCGGAAGAGATTATTCTGAACCGGATGGGGTCAGTTTGATAATCTAAGGATTTCTATTAAACATTAGAAAGGAGCGGGGGGATGGATAGCGACGATATTGCAAATTTGGAAAAGCTGCTGCCGCTTGCTGATAAATACGGGCTGGCCTATATAGTAGCTTTGGTGCTGCTGGTGATTTTTCTGGTGCTGCTGAGGTCGATTGTGAAGGGGAATCTGGTGCCGCGGGAGCTGCTGGAGCGTGCTGAGGATGACCGGGACCGGCTGCAGAATATACTCGACAAAGAACGTTCAGATTTTATGGCGCCAACTTTGGAGGTGCTGCAACGGCTGAAGGTTGACCACGCCGCCGAGGAAGTAAATGAGGAGAACAGGGGGAGATAGCGTGCTGAGCAAATGGGTTAAACGGCTATCTCCGCTGCATCGTGCCAAGGACAAGGAGCTTACACGGGCTACTAGCAGGGTGGCCCTATCCATCCACAGGTACAAAGACGTCTCGCAGGATATCCAACAGGAAATCAGGAACAATGGTTTTGCCGAATTTTTAATTTATGACCGGGAGGGAGAAGATGGGCACAATTGATGTTGTTTTAATAATGGCATATTCCGTATCGTTTATCTGTGCGCTGCTGCTGATGGCTGCGCTATTTTTATATTTCCGCCGGAGAATCCGGGCAAGGGTAATCAGCTTATTTATGCTGGCAGCATTCTTTTTCCTGGGAGCATATACCGTAAAAATGGCAGTAGCTTTCTGGCTCAGATTCAGCAGTGCAGCAGGCACAGATGCGGTGCTGGCGTCACTTCACTCCCGGGCTTGGGCATTTGCCCAGGCGGGCACAACTTTTGGCCTGATCATTCTTACAATGCTGATGTACACGAAGCGGCGGGACTTGTTCATTGTACTGTCAGATTTAAAAAAATGGAGGTAACCAGCATGCTGACACTGACTCAGATCAAAGCTAAATCAGCCCCCCGTCTAAAAGGTCTTCATCCGGCTGTGTCCGCCGCAGCGGATAAGCTGATTGAACGCTGTTACACATGCGGTGTACCGATTCTGATAACTCAGGGACTCCGCACCTTTGCTGAACAAGACAGGCTGTACGCCCAAGGACGTACCTCTCCGGGAAGCATAGTTACCAATGCAAAGGGCGGATACAGCTATCATAACTACGGGCTGGCAGTTGATTTCGCCCTGCTGCCAATGCATCCTGGGATATGAAGCGTGATAGCGACCGTGACGGGACGTCAGATTGGCAGGAGGTTGTGCAGCAGGCTAGAGCACTCGGCTTTGAGTGGGGAGGGACTGGAGCAGTTTCAAGGATTATCCACATTTTCAGCTGAGCTTTGGCCTGACAATTGGAGAACTGCTTGGAGGAGCCCGGCCGGCTACGTCTGCTGTTGAAGCAGCGAACAAGTTGATCAATTTACAAGAGCAGCAGGCCGTAAAGAGTATTACAACAGCTGTTGTAAACGTCAACGGGTGCAAAATTGCCGAGGGATATATAAAAGAAGGGGTAACCTATGTGCTGGTACGCGCTGTAGCGGAGGCGTTAGGGGCCAGTGTAGGTTTTAATGCTGCGACCCGGACGGTTGAAATTACAAGCAGCCGGTAGGCGAGAGGCCCTAGAGCACAAGAAGCTGATTACTGCTGAATTAGCAGAAACATTTATATGGAAGGAATGAGCTTATGGTACGCAGTGATATTTTGGATAATGTGATGGCCTTTGCGTCTGTACTCGCCGTCTTTGTTCTTGCGCTGGTACAGCTGATAAAAAACAATCTGAATCTCCCGCGTAATGCTATCCCGTTTGTAGGGCTTGCAATAGGCTTGTTGACCGGTGCTGCGGCATATCCGTTTACTGACCTGGACACAGTCCTCAGACTTTGGGCGGGCGGGCTTGCGGGCTTAGCTGCTACGGGTTTGTTTGAACTGGCGTTTAACAACCGCTCTCAGGGCAGTACTAGAGCATAGATTGGATTACCCTGTTGGGCCTGCTCTCCTGAGCGGGCCTTTAATACATAACGGATACATTTTCAATAACCCCAATTTCCATTCTTCCGCAATCCGTGTATAATGCAATCAATACCTACATGCCGTGTGAACCTTGCACATAAATACTCCAAAGGGCAGCCATTATAATGAAATAAAATACATAAATATTTTATGACTGTATAATGAATGAATTTGGTGTATAATCGTAATTACTGCAGCGCTTTACAGCGCAATAAGTTGGAGATTTCCGATAGGTTTTACTGTATGATATGAGGAAAGCTTCAAATAGACAATGTTAGGACATTGATCCGGAAGAGGATGGGGGGAGCAGCATGACCGAACTTACGACAGCTGTCAGCAAAAGCAATTCTAATAATCTGCTGCGGCGTGACGTACGGTTCCTGGGGAACATTTTGGGCGAAGTCTTGGTTCACCAAGGCGGTAACGAACTGCTGGAAGTCGTGGAGAAAATCCGTGAGACCAGTAAATCGCTTCGCTCATTATTTTTGCCTGAACTGCACAATGAATTTAAAGAGCTGATTGGCTCATTGGATCCTGAGAATCGGCACCAGGTAATACGGGCATTTGCTATTTACTTTCAATTAGTTAACATCGCTGAGCAGAATCACCGGATCCGCCGTAAGCGGGACTATGAGCGTTCTGCAGGGGACACGGTACAGCCGGGATCTATCGAAAGTGCGATTCAGGAGCTCCGTGAACGTGATTTTTCCCAAGAGGATGTTCATGACATTATGAACAACCTGTCATTGGAGCTGGTCATGACCGCTCACCCTACGGAAGCAATGCGGCGGGCCATTCTCGATATTCACAAGCGGATCTCGGATGATGTAATGGGGCTCGACAATCCTACACTGACATTCCGTGAACGCGAACAGCTCCGTGAGAAGCTGCTGAATGAAGTTATTACTCTGTGGCAGACAGATGAATTGCGTGACCGCAAACCGACAGTACTGGATGAAGTGCGGAACGGGATGTACTACTTCCACGAGACGATTTTCCAGGTGCTGCCGGATGTATATCAGGAACTTGAACGATGTTTGAGCAAATACTATCCGGGACAGAACTGGCATGTGCCCACATACCTGCGTTTTGGATCATGGATCGGCGGAGACCGTGACGGCAATCCGTCCGTAACGGCGGCGGTGACGCTACAGACGCTTCGTCTGCAGCGCAAGCTGGCTATCCGGGAATATCAGCGCATTATGCGTGAACTCATGCAGTATCTGAGCTTTAGTACAAGCATCGTCAGCGTTACAGAAGAACTGCTGGATTCAATTGAAGAAGACCGCAAGATCATTAAACTGAACCGGGTTGATGCCTGGCGCAATGACAATGAGCCTTACCGGATTAAGCTCAGCTATATGATCTCGAAGACACAGAACGTGCTGGACGACGAGAAAAAAGGAACGCCGGAGCGCTACGCGACCCCGCAGCAGTTCATAGATGACCTGAATGTGATTGACCGCAGTCTGCGGCATCACTATGCCGACTATGTAGCGGATACTTACATTAAGAAACTTATCCGCCAGGTGGAGCTGTTCGGCTTCCACACTGCGGCACTGGATGTCCGCCAGCATAGCCAGGAGCATGAAAATGCGATGGCCGAAATTCTGGCCAAGATGAACATTACCCAGGATTACGCCAATATGCCGGAAGACGAGAAGGTAACGCTGCTCGAATCTCTGCTCAACGATCCGCGGCCGCTAACTTCTCCGTACCAGTCGTACAGTGAAAGTACGGAGGAATGTCTTGCGGTATACCGCACTATCTATCTGGCGCAGGAGGAATACGGCAAGCAGTGTATCACCAGTTATCTGATCAGTATGGCGGAAGCGGCAAGTGACATTCTGGAAGTTATGGTGTTCTCCAAAGAAGTGGGCTTGTTCCGCAAGGATAACGATGGAACTGTAGTCTGCACGCTGCAGGCTGTGCCGCTCTTTGAGACCATTGATGACCTGCACAACGCGCCGCAGATTATGAAGCGGCTGCTCAGCATGCCGATCTATCGTGAAGCGGTGCGGGCAATGAACGACCTGCAGGAGATTATGCTCGGCTATTCCGACAGTAATAAAGACGGCGGTGTGGTAACTGCGAACTGGGAGCTGCGTGTTGCGCTGAAGCAGATTACGGCTACAGCGGATGAATTCGGCATCAAGCTGAAGTTCTTCCACGGGCGCGGCGGGGCGCTTGGACGCGGCGGCATGCCGCTGAACCGCAGTATTCTTGCCCAGCCGGCTTCTACAATCGGCGGCGGAATCAAGATTACAGAGCAGGGTGAAGTGATTTCATCCCGTTATTCAATGCAGGGTATTGCTTACCGTAGTCTGGAGCAGGCTACGTCAGCACTGGTGACGGCAGCCATTCATGCCAGAACGCCGCAGGCAGATCTGTATGAAGCCAAGTGGGATGAAATTGTTGCCCGTATCTCTGAAGTATCCCTGACCAAATATCAGGACCTGATTTTCCGTGATCCGGACTTCCTGACCTTCTTCAAAGAGTCGACACCTCTGCCTGAGGTGGGCGAGCTGAACATCGGTTCACGCCCATCCAAACGCAAGAACAGCGACCGCTTTGAGGATCTGCGTGCGATTCCGTGGGTATTTGCCTGGACGCAGAGCCGTTACCTGCTGCCGGCCTGGTATGCTGCCGGAACGGGGCTGCAGAGCTTCTATGAAGGCAAAGAAGAGAATCTGAAGATTATGCAGACTATGTATGCTGACTTCTCCTTCTTTACCACGCTGATTGATACGCTGCAGATGGCAATTGCCAAGGCAGACCTGGTTATTGCCGAGGAGTACGCGTCCATGGGCAAAAATGACGAAGCCCGCAAACGGATCTTTGGCATGATTGAAGCGGAATTCAAGCTGACCTCGGAGTTGATCCTCAAAATCACCGGCCAGCATGACATTCTGGATAATGTTCCTGTTATTCAGGAATCAATCCGGCTGCGCAATCCTTATGTTGATCCGCTCAGCTACCTTCAGGTACAGCTGCTGTCCGAGCTAAGGGCGCTGCGGGATGCCGAGGGTGACGACGCCGAACTGCTGCGTGAAGTATTGCTTACTATTAACGGTATTGCTGCAGGACTGCGGAATACGGGTTGATGCCCGGAGTTCTGCCTTTGAAATACCGGGAATAATCTTAAAGGAGATTTGCTGCACTTAATGCAGCAGATCTCCTTTTTTTGTCTGTATTTGGGTTCTATTGAATTTTGGAGGGATATTCGGGGGAATTTGGGCGGGAAACAGCGCATAAGCTACAGGTGATGGAGAAGGTGCGAAAGAAGAATTTTGGAACTGCAGGAGCGTCAGCGTCCGCCTTTATTGTCAGATTTCTACTGTAAACAAAACCTATAATAAAGAAATCTGACAATAACAGCGGCCGGAAGTCCAAACATTCTTTGGAGTGCCGCCGTAATCACCGCAATTTGCTGCAAGTTGGTCCTGCCCGCTTTCCATAAGGTAACAATACAATCCTTGATTTTTGACCAAACTTGATTTACGATTTAGATGCTTGTACCGTGGACATTCAGATGAGATGAAAGACCAGGGGCGGCAAGTCTGGGGGAGTTAACAGGTGGAGAATTTGGAAGGCAGATTGACAAAGCTCGCCTTGAAGGGCGACCAGAGAGCATTTGCCGAGCTTGTGGAACTATATAAAGACAAAATATATCATCTGGCTTACCGGATGCTGAACAACCGTCATGAAGCAGAGGATATTGTTCAGGAGACTTTTTTGCGTGTATACCGGAATTTGGACCGTTATGATGACAAACAGAAGTTCTCAACCTGGATTTACAGGATTGGTACGAACCTCTGTATCGACAGGCTGCGCAAGCGCAAGCCTACCTATTCGCTGGATGCGGAGATGAACGACCAGGAAGGCATTGACGGCTATTCCATGATTCCGAGTGACAATGTCACCCCCGAGACGGAACTGCTGCTCTCAGAGACGCAGAGGGTGATCTACGAGGCCATAGACAGCCTGCCTGTGAAATACCGGTCTGTAATGATACTGCGGTATCTGCAGGATCTGTCGCTGCAGGAGATCAGTGATGTGCTGGGTATGCCGGTAACGACGATCAAGACCCGGGTGCACCGCGGACGTGAGTTTTTACGTAAAAAATTAGGCCCGAAAATGTAAAAATAGATGTTTTTTTATGAAACGTCTGACTGGCAGTGCCGTATGTAAGTTAAGCAAGTCTTATGCACTGTCCCTTTGCCTTGAAATAATTAATAGCACTCATGAAAGGATTGGCTCCTATGGAATGCAAACTGGCCGTCTCTTTGATGCATGATTACCTGGATGACGACTTGCCCGAGCTGCAGCAGAGGGAATTGAAGGAGCATCTTCTATCCTGTCCGGATTGCCGTGCAAAGTTCAAAGAATTGGAACAAACGGATATGCTGATGTTCTCCCTGATGCACCAGAATGCGGTGGCCTCAGACGATCTGGTAAGCCGGATAATGGATTCGCTGCCGAAGCCGAAGAAGGAAAGAGCTTTTATTACCTGGATCAAAAGACATCCGGCACTTACGGCGGCGTCCGTATTTCTGCTGGTGATGCTGATGAGCTCGGTGACCTTCTGGAATCAGGATCAGCAGCTTGTCGTCAGAGGCAGTGACCTCGATCAGGTTGTGATCCAGGGCGATACGGTGATTGTACCGTCCGGCAAAACCATTACCGGCAACCTAACGGTGGAGAACGGCAAAACTCAGGTGTACGGGGAAGTCAACGGCAATGTAACGGTGATCGACGGTACTCTGTACAAAGCCTCTACAGCCCACATCTCCGGGCAAGTCAAAAGCATAGACCAAGCGGTAAGCTGGCTCTGGTATAAAGTGACGAACATGTTCTCTGAAGTTGCCTACCGTTAACCCGCATGGCCTTTATGCAGAAATAGTATTTGCGCCTCTTTTTCCGGAAAGATGGCGCTTTTTTGTTGTCCGGAAAGACATTCTCAGCATTCCCCGGCATGTGAAACTTGCAACCTGGGCGTGAACGTTATAACCTAGATATGAAACAGATCTTACAGACAATTTACATAAACCCAGCTAATATGAAATGACGGGGGTTTGGGGCAATGAGCTATTTTACCGACTTAACATGGAAAGAGTCCATTAAAGATATAATCGATATCCTGATCGTCAGCTACATTATCTACAAGGTCCTCAATATGGTGCGCGGCACACGGGCAGTCCAGCTGCTTAAGGGAATTCTTGTGCTGGTTATTATCTGGGCGCTGAGCACGGTTCTGGATCTCTACACGCTGAAATGGCTAATGAACCAGATTTATACGTTCGGGGTGTTTGCCATCTTTATCATTTTTCAGCCTGAGCTGCGAAGGGGGCTGGAGCAGCTTGGCCGGGGCAAGTTTTTTGGCCGGACTTCGGAGAATGATGAGGAGATCAGCCGGCTGGTCGGTGAAGTGATTAAAGCCGTGAATTACCTGTCCAAGCGTAAAATCGGGGCACTTATCGTATTTGAGCGGGCGACGGGGCTGAATGAGTACACCGAATCGGGCATTCCAATGCGTTCCGTGGTAAGCTCGGAGCTGCTGATCAATATTTTTATTCCCAATACTCCGCTGCATGACGGTGCGCTGATTATGCAGGACGGACAGATTGCCGCGGCCGCCTGCTATCTCCCTCTTTCAGAGAATCCGTTCATCAGCAAAGAGCTGGGGACACGCCACCGTGCGGCGATCGGGATCAGTGAGGTCGCGGACTCGGTATCTGTTGTAGTCTCCGAGGAGACAGGTCAAATATCGCTGGCCATCAACGGGCAGATTGTGCGTGACATTAAGGAAGAATCGCTGATCTCGAAGCTTCATCAGGAGCTGAGCGCATCTTCGACGCTGAAGGAGAAGAGCTCTGCTTTCTGGAAACGGAGAGGGGGCAAAAATAATGGATAAGTGGATGAAGAATAACAACTTCAACAAGATTCTTGCACTTGTCTTCGGTATTATCCTGTGGACGATTGTACATGTGGATACCGAGCCTACGAACCAGACTACAGTTAACACACAGACGAAGATTATTGAAAATGTTAAAATAGAGCAGACCGGCCTTGATGAGGAAAAGTATGTATACAGCTTCGACGCCGAGAGTGTGAGACTTGAAGTATCGGGCAAAAATTCCGATCTCAATTTCAAGTTTTCCGACGATTATAAGGTAACCCTCGATTTAAGCGATGTAGGGCCGGGGGATACAACGCTTCCGTTAAATTATACCCTGCCCAAGGGCGTAAAGTTTGAATCCATGGATCCGTCTGAAGTGAATGTGCATGTCGAACTGCGCAACACGAGGACGTTCCCGGTTACCCTGATTACAAGCGGTGCTCCGGCAGAGGGGTATAAGCTCGGCACAGCCGTTATTAACCCTGCTGAGGTTGAAGTTACCCTGCCGGCCAGTGAACTGAGTAAAGTAACTACCGTTCAAGGGACGATTGAGCTGGATGGGGAGAATGAGACCTTTACGGAAAAAAGAATGCGGCTGGCTGCCTATGACAGCAGCGGAAATGAGATTAGCGGTGCTGTTATTGAGCCCGCTACAGTTGCTGTTGAGCTGCCTATTACGCTGCCGTACAAAACGCTACCGCTGGATGTAAGCTTCACAGGGCAGCTGCCGGGATCACTGGTACTGTCCAGAGTCACTCCGGAAATGGATACAGTTACGGTATACGGCAGCGAGGAAGCACTGGCCGGATTATCCTCTTATGATGCAGTACTTGATCTGAGTACGGTTCAGTCCGCAGGAACACAGCAGGTGAAGCTGGAGCTTGCTCCGCCTGAAGGAATAGCAAAGATTGAGCCTGCGCAAATGAATGTCACCGTTTCTGCAGCTGAAATTGCTGAACGGACGATGAATAATATCCCGATCAAGCTTGAAGGTGTGGCCAGCGGGCTTACTGCCGTGGTTACGGACCCGGCCGCCAAAGCGATTTCTCTGACGCTGGCGGGCGCTCCTACACTGCTGGATCAGCTTGATCAGGATAACATCAGTGTTGTTGCCGATGTCGGCGGACTGTCAGCAGGGGTTCATCAGGTGTCACTTCAGATCTCGATGCCGCGGTTCATTTCAATGGTCAATTCCTCACAGCCGAATGTAGTCACCATTGATCTGCAGCCGCCTGCAACACCTGAGGCAACTGTAAGTCCGGATACCGGCATTGCGCCGACCCCTGAGCCGAGCTCTGAAGCTGTTTCCGGCGGGGAAACGAGTGTGGAGCCGACCCATAGCGCAGAGCCAACCGGCACTGCCACACCGGAGCCGGCGGAGGATGTGCCGGAGAACAGCAGCACTCCCGCAGGAAGCGGGAATACGACGAATACCGGGGGCAATGGCGGTACGTAACTTTTTGTGCGGGAAAGCGTCTATGTGTATGGCCCATTAGTTACAAGAATCAGAATTCATTCATACAATAATTCATTAAGCTATGTAAGATGAACCTAAGAATGGGGCTTCATACCTGACATTTTTAAGTTCACATTGTACATGTAGCGTATTAAAAGGAGAAAAGAGATGGGTAAGTATTTTGGTACAGACGGTGTGCGCGGAGTCGCTAACCAGGAGTTAACAGCAGAAATGGCCTATAGCATTGGCCGCTGCGGCGGATATGTACTGGCTGGAAACGTAGAGAAGCCAAAAGTGGTTATCGGCATGGATACACGGATTTCCGGACCGCTGCTGGAATCGGCACTTGTAGCCGGGCTGTTGTCCATCGGGGCAGAAGTAATTCGTATTGGAGTCGTCAGCACTCCTGCTGTAGCATATATAACCAGATTGCTCAAAGCGGATGCCGGTGTAATGATCTCCGCTTCCCACAACCCGGTTGAAGACAACGGAATTAAGTTTTTCGGCGGAGACGGCTTTAAGCTGACCGATGAGACTGAACTGCGCATTGAAGAGCTGATGGATGCCGAGAAGGATGAGCTTCCGCGTCCGGTTGGCGCAGGTCTTGGCAAGCTAACCGTAGACAACGATGCCAAATATCTTTATCTGGAGTACCTGAAGACAACGATTTCCAATCGTTTTGACGGAATTAAGGTTGTACTGGACTGCGCGCATGGTGCAGCTTATGAGCTGGCTCCGCGTCTGTTCAGAGAGCTGGGTGCAGAAGTAATTGCTATCGGAGCCGAGCCCGACGGCCTTAACATCAATGACGGATATGGCTCAACACATCCTGAGAAGCTGCGGGAAGAGGTGCTTCGTCACGGTGCTGATCTGGGACTGGCTTTTGACGGCGATGCAGACCGCCTAATCGCCATTGACGAGACTGGTGAAGAGGTGGACGGCGACTTCATTCTCTGCATCTGCGGAGATGCAATGAACCGCTCCGGCAAGCTCAAGGATGCAACCATTGTTTCGACGGTTATGAGTAACATCGGCTTCTACAAGGCAACAGAAAAATTGGCGCTGAATACAGCCAAAACGGCTGTAGGAGACCGTTATGTGATGGAAGAAATGCGCCGCGGCGGCTATAATCTGGGCGGGGAACAGTCCGGCCATGTTATTTTCCTGGATTACAATACAACGGGTGACGGTATCCTGACGGCGATCCAGCTCGTCGATACCATGAAGGCTGATGGTAAGAAGCTGAGTGTACTGAAGTCGATGATGACCAAATATCCTCAGGTGCTTGTTAATGTGCGGGTTCAGGATAAGACGAATTATCCAAACAATCCGGCGATTGATGCAGCGATTAAAGAGGTAGAAGGCAAGCTTGGGGATAACGGCCGTGTGCTTGTCCGTCCTTCGGGGACAGAACCGCTGATCCGTGTAATGGCTGAGGGCCCGGATAAGGCAGAACTCGATCTGTTCGTAGGACAGATTGTTGAGGTTGTAGAACGCGAATTGGTTTAATACACAAGTAATACCACTGGCAGGCAGAGCCGGCGGTTGGAGATTTTTTGTGCTTCAACTGCCGGCTCTGCGGCTCTTTTGAATTTTTTTTAACAAATTCCAATCGTTTCAACCATTATTTCATTGCCAAAAGTGATGTAAGGTGCATATAATGATGAAGTGTCATTCAAGAAGGAAAGCGGGGATAGTGAGGTATTAGCAATAACAAGCGCCAGAGCTTGATCTTGCGCGGGGGAGAAGGGACAGCTTAAATGGGCTGGAACGGATCACGGCAGATGTAAGCTGACGAGGTGGAGGTGTTCGAAATGTTCGGCGGGGACCTCCCGGTGATGCACCAGAGCCGTAAATGGAAGCGGAAAATGTCAGGGCGACCTGTCACACAACGCTTTTATGGGTGTACGAGGAATTAAACCATTCATGGGTATGCGCTTATGGAAGATACGTAAGTCCTGCTGCGGCAGAGAAGAAGACTGTGCATGTCATGAATATCCTTTTCACAGGTGACAGACCATACAACAGAATAAGCTTTTTCTCTACACATGCCGCACGGCACGTTTCTTTCCTTATGCCGCCCACATTACAATCATTGGACGGAGGAATTTATAATGTGTGGTATTGTAGGATATATTGGTAATCAGAATTCTCAGGGGATCCTGGTAGAGGGCTTGAAGAAGCTGGAGTATCGTGGTTATGATTCAGCAGGTATTGCTGTGTTCACGAAGGAGGGTCTGCAGGTTGTTAAGGCACAGGGCCGTATGGCTAACCTGGAGTCCAGACTTGAAGCTACTCCGCTGACCGGAAGTGCCGGAATCGGGCACACCCGTTGGGCCACTCACGGCAAGCCTTCCGACGAGAACTCCCACCCGCACACAGATGACAGCCAGAAATTCTCGGTTGTGCACAACGGGATCGTCGAAAACTACCTGGAACTTAAAGAAGAGCTGATTGCCGGCGGATGCCACTTCACTTCCGAGACGGATACAGAGGTTATTTCCCACCTGATCGCCCGTGAATATGAAGGAGATATCGTTAAGGCTGTTCAAAAGGCAATCACCCACATGCGCGGTGCGTTTGCCCTGGGCGTTCTGACTGAACATGAGCCGGATAAACTGGTAGCTGTTCGTCAGGCGAGCCCGCTGATTATCGGTCTTGGCGAAGGCGAAAACTTTATCGGGTCGGACATTCCGGCACTGCTGGAATACACCCGTAACGTATATATTTTGAACGACGGCGAAATGGCTGTACTGACAAGAGATGCTGTCGAACTGATGACGATTGAAGGCAACTTTATTTCTCGGGAAATGATTACTGTCGATTGGGATGCTGTTACCGCAGAAAAAGGCGGATACGAGCACTTCATGCTGAAAGAAATCCACGAGCAGCCTAAGGCTTACCGTGACACTATGCGCGGACGCATTAATGCTGAAGGCACTAAAGTAATTCTGCCAGAGCTCAACCTGACTCCTGAGCAGATCAAGAACATCCGCAACATTCAGATCGTTGCCTGCGGTACTGCATACAACGCCGGTCTGGTTGGACGTAACCTGATCGAATCCCTGGTTCGTATTCCGGTTGAGAACGATATTGCTTCCGAATACCGTTACCGTGCGCCAATCGTAACACCGGAAACACTGGTTATCGTAGTCAGCCAATCCGGTGAAACTGCTGATACTCTGGCTGCCCTGCGTGAAGGTCAGGCTAACGGTGCACACGTTCTGGCTATCACTAACGTTGTAGGCAGCTCGATCGCCCGCGAAGCCAACGATGTACTGGTTACTCTGGCTGGTCCGGAAATCGCAGTAGCATCGACTAAAGCCTACACTTCGCAGATCATTGCGTTCACACTGCTCGGCCTGTACATGGCTGAAGTACGCGGAACTCAAACGGATGCACAGGTTGCTGAAATTCTGGCAGCTATGAACACCCTGCCTGAGCAGGTAGAAGAAATCCTGGCTCAGAAGGATGCCATCAAAAATTATGCTGAGCAAATCTCCGGCCACAAGCACCTGTTCTTCATTGGCCGCGGCGTGGATTACGCTGTAGCTCAAGAAGGCTCGCTGAAGCTGAAAGAAATCTCCTACATTCACTCTGAAGCTTATGCTGCAGGTGAGCTGAAGCACGGTACACTGGCTCTGATCGAGGAAGGCGTTCCGGTAATTGCCCTGGCAACCCAGGAATCCGTACTCGAAAAGACTGTCAGCAACATCAAAGAAGTGAAAGCCCGCGGCGCAGACGTGCTGGCCATCACTCACCAGGAGCACGTAACAGACCTGCTAAAATCCGTTGACCAGGCCTTCGTTATTCCGAAGACCCTGCCGCTGCTGACTTCCGCACTGTCTGTAGTTGTAACTCAACTGCTGGCATACTATGCTTCGCTTGCTCTGGGTCATGATGTTGATAAGCCGCGGAATTTGGCGAAGAGTGTTACTGTGGAGTAGGAAGATTTCTGGGAATCACATGAATGATTTGTTACATTAATGTGTTGTTCCGAACATTAAAGTATTGGTCTTATCAGGAAAGTTACATTAATCTTGTGTTCTGAAACGAATAGACCAAAAAGTGAATACATCAATATAGACAACTAGAGCCGTCCTGAAGTCTTGGGATGGCTCTGGTTGTTTTTCTAACAGGGGGGAGATAAATGAATGCAATTGGAGATAAAGTTAAGGCTATTAGGCTGCAACATAATTTGAAACAAGTAACTTTTGCCGAAAAGATTCGTATCTCACAAGGAAGGCTTAGTGAAATTGAGCAAGGTAAAACAAAACCATCAGCTGAAACTCTATTCGAATTAAGGAAACAATTTAATGTTGATCTAAACTGGTTATTCGAAGAAGAAAATTAGTTTAGTTTTAATAATTCAATATGGGTAACTTTGACTAACGATGTGAATTAAATAATTCTCATGAGAAACTATTGGAAACCTCTATAAGAAGTAGGATTAAAAATGAAAGCCAATACTATCAAGTCTTTTCAAGCTTGATAGTATAAGGATCATTCTTATTTAGGATCTTTGATATTACCAAAACTGTTAAACACGTAGATTGCATAATGAAAAGGTCACTTCAGTAAGTGGTGTTAGAATAAAACAAACTATTAGACTGTTAAAAACGTGTGGAAGATTGCTACTGTAGCAAATTTTAATGCTGTATCTAGTTGATTTTTACACATGTATCTGGAGGTTTTTGCAATTCGATTTAAAAATATAACCATTTACTGAATGCTACGCTAATGCAGCCTTACTTTTTTAAAACACTTCCTCCGAAAAGAAAGCGCTTTTCCCATTGAGTACCCTCAATCGTATCGATTCGAACTCCACCCGATTTTTTAGAGTAGGTTTGTAGGATTTTTCCGTTTCCCAGATAGATTCCATTATGAGTAATTCGTGCTGTATTTCTATTAATTCCTTGATAATCTGAAGCTTTATTTCCACGGTAAGACATAAAGAACATAATATCTCCAGGCTTTAGGCTTTTCCAATTTGTTGTATAAGACCCTTTGCTCTTGATGTAGGCACCTTGAGTTCTCGAATTAGAGGGTAAAGTGATTCCTGCCCCTTCAAGATAGGCTTGTCTAACGAAATCAGAGCAATCAAAGGTTCTAGTATTACTTCTACTGGATCCAAATTCATACGGGGTACCTAAGTATGTCATTCCTTTGGAGATGATACTATTCCTTACAGTACTTATAGACTCTTGCGAAGTATAACTAGCTGCGGATGACGTCGTCGATTGCACACCGAATATACTGATTGCCAGAGAGGTAGAAAGCAATAAAATGGAAAAATTCTTTTTCATGATAGACTTCCCTTCGTTTGTTTTTTGTGAAACTGACGTCATCCTATCACAGGATTCAAAGACTTGTTTAGGCGTAATATTTGGAATGTTAATTAAGATGTTTTCCCACAAAAAACACATACTTAACACATAAATGATAGTTAAAATTAAAAACACTTAGAGAAATGGCATGTACATTTAGCTATATTTTTAGGGAAGTCTTAACAAGTAAACTTCATGGAGATGAACAATATGAGAAAAAAGTGGATGAATGTCCTCACCGTAGCCATTTTAAGTGTTAGCATTACTGCCTGTGGATCGGCGCAAAAGAATAATTCAGATCCGACTCCATCTGCAACTACTGCAACAAATGCTGAACCTACTACCGGTACCTCGAATTCCCAAAATAGCTCACCAGTGATTTTATATACTGCTGATGAAGGTGGTAGTATTACTAAAATTGATGCAACCACATACAAAGTCATTAAGTCGATCGATATTGACGGTTCGGTTCATAACGTACAAATTTCACCCGATGGGAAAACGGTAGGAGTTACAGTGGTTCCTACTATGGGGGAGATGGAAGAGGGAGCGGGGAACGAGCAAAGTGAACATGAAATGAATGGGTATGCTTATTTTTTTAGCACATCATCAGACGAACTAATTCAAAAAGTTGAGGTCGGGGCTCATCCGGCTCATATTGTATTCACAAATGATGGGAAGTATGTATTGGTTACGAATAATGAAGGAAACGATGTATCTGTAATTGATGCCAAGTCCTTAAAAATAGTAAATTCCATTCCAACCGGAACGGGACCGCATGGATTTAGAATATCCGCAGACAGCAAATATGCCTATATAGCAAATATGGCCGAAGACACGGTAAGTGTGTTGGACTTGGATGCTATGAATGAAAAACAAAAAATCAGTGTAGGTAACACACCTGTAACTACGGGAATCACGAGTGATGGAAAAATCCTTGTCGTTCCATTAAACGCAGAAAATGCAGCCGGTGTAGTAGATTTGGATTCTTCTAACATTACAAAAGTACCTGTCGGTAATGGCCCTGCTCAGGTATACATTTCTGCTGATAATAAATATGCCGTAATAGCGAACCAAGGTACTGAAGAAAATCCGTCACATAGCATTTCAAAAATTGATCTCGGGACAAAACAAGTAACAGCAACGACTGAGACAGGCACAGGGGCGCATGGTGTAGTCATCAGCCCGGATGGCAGCAAGATCTTTGTAACGAATATGTTCGATAACACCGTAACAGTGATCGATAATGAAACAAATCAAGTGATTACAACAATCAACGTAGGCACAACTCCGAATGGTATCAGTATTACTCCATAACGAGGCTAAGGAGGAAGTGATTTGAGAGTAATCTTATTCGAAGTTGGAGGACTTTCGATTAGATCCTATGGCGTTATAGTAGGGTTGGCAGTGCTACTTGCGATAGGTGTTGCATATTATTTAGCTCGAGGGACCAACTATCAAAAACATATATTGAATCTAGTCTTCTACGTAATATTTAGTGCAATAATTGGCGCAAGAATATGGCATGTATTCTTTTTTCAGTGGGGTTATTATTCAAAACATTTGGGGGAAATATTCGCGATTTGGAATGGTGGCATTTCAATCCAGGGAGCGTTAATAGGTGGTTTTATTGCGGTAGCTTATTATGCGCGGAAAGAGAAGATTTCTTTTTGGGGACTTGCGGATATTCTAGCGCCGGCAATCATATTTGGACAAGCTGTCGGCCGAATTGCCTGCTTTTTAAATGGAGATGCATTTGGGGCCCCGACCGGGACTGGCTTCGGAATTGTTTATCCAGAAGGGACTATAGCTTTCGAGCGCTATGGTTCAGTTCCGTTATGGCCTGCTGAAATATGGGAAGGTCAGCTTGACTTAATCGTCTTTGGTATTCTTCTAGTCTTGAAGAATATAAAGTTGCCTAAAGGTGGACAATTTTTAAGTTATAATATTATGTATGCCCTGGTCCGGTTTTCTATGGAATTTCTGCGTGGAGATTCACCGCGTTATGCGTTAGGCTGGACAGCAGGTCAGTGGACGAGTATGAGTATTCTTGTTATTTCTCTGTCTGTGTTCCTTTATTTCTTCACAAGGAACCAGGTGAAAGAGACAGTACATAGGGTGTAAGGTGCATGAGTGGAAGAGAACATCCTTTGTGCTTATCGCATAGCTATTTTGGATCTACCATATAGGTAGTGTTGATATCATTGATATAGCTCCGCAAGTAACTAGTAGTCATTTGCCTGGGGTGAATGGATTAAAACCGGCTCTGCCGTGTTCTTCAGTTATGGCGGAGTACAGTTGTATCTGCCACCATGGGAACGTCATGGTGGCTTTTTTTTATATAAGGCCAACTCTTCATATTACCACTTTAAAACTGTCTGGTAGCTATCTTATGTGAACATTGAACCCGATCCTCAAAGATTAATGATTTGTATGGTTCGTATTCTGAATCGTTTTTTGTAAACCTAGCGGCTTCGCTTGTTCAGGATCGTTATGATTTGCAACGGTGACATATACCATAAGGACTGTTGAAATGAAGAGGAACATGAATAGCGGTGAACTCAAGACCTTAAAAGTACCTTCGATTACGTTCTCGCTAGATAAGCGCTGCAACAATAAAGTGTGGGCAAATTGCAAGAATCCGGATACGACCATAAAAAAGAATAGAACATCTTTCCATTCTGATTGAGGAAACATTTGTATCAGCATAACCCCCATTAATCCGGCCATCATCCCAGACGATGCTCCGTTTAAGAACGCCCCCAAACCCATCAGTCCTCCTATTATGCTTCCAGAAAAGATCCCTAGAAGGACACCTAACACCAAAGATTGAACAGGGCCGGCAATATAGAGGCCGCTCAAAGTACCGCCTCCAAAACCAACAATCATCCCGACTACCATAGGCGAAACCATTCGAATCGATTCTGTAACTGTCGCCTTAAATCGCAGGATAATGACAAAAGACCAGACCAAAATGAAGATATAAAAAACAACTGCAAGTCCTAAGGATGACACTTTAATCCCTCCTTTTAATGTGAGTTTGGTTGAATAAGCTACTTGTAAAGCGTGTCCTCTACCTACAAACAGTGATATGAGAAAGGATTAAAATGTATTCTCCATTAAAAGCCCATAAATGCTACATAAATTCCACAAGGATCTCTTGTACCATGGAGTTACAGGAGGCGAAAAGAAAAATGAATGCGAAATTATTAACTGGCTTGGGTGCTTTTATATTGACGTTGGGAATCGGTTCCGCAGTATACGCTACAGGAGTTGATTCCGACATCTCCAAAGGGGATGTTTCTTCCAAGCAAGAGGTAGCTCAGCAGGAGACGTATTTTCACCATATGGCGAACATGAACGATACAATGAACGATGAAGTTATGACGGATATGATGAGCAATACCAATATGTCTGAAATGATGAAGCAGCCAGGCATGGACGAAATGATGAATGGACTTGATATGGAAAAAATGATGGAAGATAAAGACATGAGTGAAATGATGAAAAAACCGGATATGGTGGACATGATGGAAGATACCACAATGGATGAGATGATGCGGGATTCCAATATGGATGAAATGATGCAAAGAAACCATAAGAAAGATATGCCTGAACAGAGCGTAAGTATTTAATAGACTATATGATTAAAGTTTAAGGAGGTTATTTCATGAGCTGTTGCGGAAACCATAACCAGCATGACAGTCATAACAATCATCATAAAAAAGGCCCAGCCCATCGTCTGATGATGATGATGTGTTGTATACTTCCGATCGTGCTGTTCGTTATTTTAATCATTGCTAATAATGTAAGTGGTTCAACAAGTAATGCGCTTGCCTATAGTGTGTTGTTGTTATGCCCGCTTTCACATCTCGTACTTATGCCTTTAATGATGCGAAACAAAAAACACTAATTGTACTGCATCAAGTGAGATTTTACCGATTTATTCTGATCAATAACTGTCAGTCTGAGAGATCGCGCACTCTTAACTTGGGGTGGCGGTCTCCTTTTTTAACTAGCCTTATTAGAGCTATCTTCATGTGAATAACAAAGGTGGAGGAACGAAATGAAGTTATCCAGCAAACTGATTCTATATATAAGCCTTTTCATTTTCATACTCATTGTTTCCTTCAGCACTTATGCCATCGCGAATATGAATGCCCAGGTAACCCACCTCGCAGAACAAAAGATGGTGTCTAACACAAAGTTGGCGACGGCACTGCTAGATGTTAAGTTTCCCGGAGAATGGACGCTGAAGGATGGAAAGTTGTTTAAGGGCGAGGTCTCTATAGAGGGAAATCATGACGTTGCTTTGTTCGTTGGAGCATTAACTGGTGATGACATTGTAATTTTTAAAGGCGAGAAGGGTGTAGCTGCATCGTCTAAGGGTAGCCATAATATGAACATCACAGAAATAATACTTGAGTCGAACGTAAAATCCATCGTCTTAGGTGGAAAGTCGTATGTAGGTGAAGCGCATGATGGAACTGAAATGGCGGTCTATGAACCCATTAGATCCTCAGACGGAACTGTAATTGGGGCGTTCCATATTAGTATGGGCAAGGAAATGTATAATCAGGCAATTAGTCGTTTTAAAGTAAAAATGATTGTATTTACGATGATCGGACTCCTTATCGCTTTAATCCTCACCGCTCTTTTCACAAGAAAATTAACCGCACCCTTAAGACAAGTCACTATCATGGCGGAACGAGTTGCAAATGGCGATCTTAGTATCACTGATATCCCCGTCACTTCTAAGGATGAGTTGGGTATCCTTTCGAGAGCATTTAATCTAATGACGCATAACTTACATACACTAGTGTCTAAGGCTCAGCAGGCCGCGGATGAGGTACATAAAGTTTCTGGTGTTGTTCAAATGCATATCAATGGCGTAGGAGATTCATCACTTGAGATCGATCGTACCTTGCAATCCATACTCCAAGGTGCATCCAACCAGGTTGAGGGCATGAATCAAAGTATGGAGGCCGTTGAACATATCCAAATTAGCATACAAGAAATCGTACAAAGGTCATCACAAGTCGCCAGTGCATCGGAAAATATGGTTGTGCATGCGGATCAAGGCAACGATTGGCTTCTAAGCATCATTTCTGTAATCAACCATTTGAACGCTTCCATCACACATGTAGCTAGTAAAATACAACAATTATCGGATAGCTCAGGCAGTATCGGGAACATTGCGACCGTTATTACCGATTTATCCTCACAGACCCATTTGCTGTCGTTGAATGCCTCCATTGAGGCTGCACGTGCAGGAGAAGCTGGGAGAGGATTTTCTGTGGTTGCAGATGAAGTGAAAAAACTAGCTGAGCAGTCTGAAAACTCAGCCCAAGAAATAAGAATACTCATTGAAAAGGTTCAACATATCACCAGTGAAGCAGCCGAAGGGATGAACACAAGTTTAGCTCAATTAACAGCGGGGAACCAGCACCTAATCTCTGCAGGGAAATCCTTCGAACAGATCATTATCTCCTCTCAACATGTAGCTTCTCAGAATCAAAATGTATATCAAGCAACAAGACAAATGTCAACAGATTCTCACTACATTTCTGATTCTGTTGCGGATGTGACTACGATTGCCGAACACACTTCTTCTCGTATTCAAGGTGTGGTCCAAACTTCGGATATGCAAAGTCAAATGGTTAACCAGATATCAGGGGCTCTTGAAGACATGTCCCAATCGGTTGACCAATTGCTAAAGTCTATCCGTATCTTCAAACTGTAGCATTATGTACGGCCAACCACTAGACTTACCTTAATGATATTTAGAACAAGCCCGTTGATATATACCACGGGCTTATCAGTCTTTATTTGACGATGCCGTTCAGGAAGTCAAAATCCTATCCCATAAGAAAGACGAACAAGCGAAGCTTCCCAATATGAGGCACACTATAATTATCTCAGCTAAAAGCCAATTATCATTTACATGATTACAGGGTTTCCGTTGACCGAGACTTCGTCTATCGTGATTAAACTGAGGATCATTGTTGGAGACAGCTGTAACTAAACCGATCTCTCTGCCAAAATTACAAAAGACTGAGGTTATATACAGGTGCATAAACAAAGAGGTTAAATGAACAGACTAGAAAAGGAGATGAAGTACTTCCTAATCCCCTGTTTACATACGGTAGGGGGGTATGGTATATTGATGGTGAGAGGTGAGGCACATGGAACAATCAGTGGAACAGACTGCATCTCATGGACATCATCGAAAAAGTCATCATTCTGATCAAACGAAGGCCAATCTAATGACCCGGTTAAACCGGATTGAGGGTCAAATTCGTGGGGTTAAAGGGATGATAGAAAAAGATACCTATTGCGATGACGTTCTAAATCAAATTGCGGCGATCCAGTCGGCTCTCAATAGCGTAGGGAAGATGGTTCTGGAAGGTCATATGAAAAGCTGCGTGATTGAACGAATCCAATCCGGCGAACATGAAGTGATTGATGAGATTCTGGTTACCATGAATAAATTAATGAAATAAACAAACGATATGGAGGAATGAAAAATGAAGAACGAAACATTACATGTAGAAGGAATGTCTTGTGGGCATTGTGTAAAAAGTGTTGAAGGAGCCGTTAAAAACATTGGGGCTGATGCAAAAGTGAATCTGGAGCAAAAGACGGTTGAGGTCTCCTTTGATGAATCTGTATCCTTGGAAGCCATTAAGAATGCCATCGAAGAACAGGGTTACGATGTCGTTTAAGGCCATAGGCAGCCATCGCAAAGATGGCCCCTTTTTTTCAATGTAATGTACCCCCTGGGGGTATAAAGGAGGGATAGATAATGAGTTCTACGATATCCAAAAGCGAGGAACAGACAACCTTACAGATCACAGGAATGACTTGTGCTGCTTGTGCCAACCGGATCGAGAAAGGATTAAGAAAAATGGATGGGGTGACGGAAGCAAATGTGAATTTCGCCTTGGAACGGGCGACTGTGACGTTTGATCCCAAACGTGCAACCATTCCGCAAATGCAAGAACAGATTGAACATTTAGGCTACGGCACTGTAAAGCAAACCACGGATTTCCAAATCACTGGGATGACATGCGCCGCTTGCGCCAATCGGATTGAAAAGGGATTAAACAAAATGCCCGGTGTTGTAACGGCGAATGTTAATCTTGCCCTTGAAACGGCCCGGGTCGAGTATGACCCAGCGACGGTTACTTTGGAAGACATGCAAAAAAAGGTGGAGCAGCTCGGATATAAGGCCATGCCGAAAGAAGGACAGCAGGACGCCTCTGCACATAAACAAAAAGAAATCTCTAAACAAAAAAGACGGTTTATCATTTCAGCGCTTCTCTCTTTACCGTTACTATGGTCCATGATCAGCCACTTCTCGTTCCTATCTTGGATTTGGATGCCTATGATTTTCATGGACCCTTGGTTCCAACTGATTTTGGCTACACCAGTTCAATTTTATATCGGTGGCCATTTCTATGTTGGTGCGTATAAAGCGCTGCGTAATAAAAGTGCCAATATGGACGTTCTGGTAGCCCTCGGGACTTCGGCAGCATACTTCTATAGCCTCTATTTGACGCTCGAATGGGTTCAAGCCGGTGCGGGGGCTCATGGACCGGAAATGTACTATGAGACCAGCTCTATCTTGATTACACTGGTCATCCTCGGGAAATTGTTCGAGGCTCTTGCCAAAGGAAGAACGTCTGAAGCGATTAAAACACTGATGGGTCTTCAAGCCAAGACGGCATTGGTTGTTCGCGATGGACAGGAAATGACTATCCCTGTCGAAGAAGTCGTGGCCGGTGACATCGTAATCGTAAAACCAGGGGAGAAAATCCCGGTTGACGGCGAGGTGGTGGAGGGGGCTTCTTCCGTAGATGAGGCTATGTTAACTGGAGAAAGCCTGCCGGTTGAGAAAAGAACGGGAGATCCTGTCATTGGTGCAACGATTAACAAGAACGGTGTACTTCGAATTCAAGCGACCAAAGTCGGAAAAGAAACGGCCCTGGCTCAGATTATTAAAGTGGTTGAAGAGGCCCAAGGTTCCAAAGCTCCTATTCAACGTGTAGCAGATGCCATTTCAGGTATATTTGTTCCGATCGTCGTAGCGATCTCGGTTCTTGCGTTTATCGCTTGGTTTGTTTGGATTACGCCAGGAGAGTTTGCAAACGCACTGGAGATTGCGATTGCGATACTCGTCATTGCTTGTCCTTGTGCCCTGGGACTTGCGACACCGACTTCCATTATGGCAGGTTCAGGAAGAGCCGCAGAGTCGGGAATCCTGTTTAAAGGCGGTGAACACCTAGAAGCTACCCACCGCATTAATACCATCATCTTAGATAAAACCGGAACGGTGACAAAAGGCAAACCGGAACTGACTGACGTCGTGGTTTCCGGCTGGATGGAAACAGATCTGCTGGCCCTTGTCGGCGCGGCAGAGAAGAACTCCGAGCATCCTCTGGCTGAAGCTATAGTTGCTGGGATTATCGCTAAGGGTATCCAATTGCCGAGAACGGACACGTTTGAAGCGATACCTGGGCATGGTATTAAGGCAAATGTGATGGGCAAGGAAATTCTCGTGGGTACGAGAAAACTCATGGCTCAGTTTCAAGTGTCCATCAATCATGCGCAAGATCAGATGGACCAACTGGAGCAGGCAGGCAAAACAGCCATGCTGATTGCTGTAGATCGGCAGTATGCCGGTATAGTAGCGGTTGCAGATACCATTAAGGAAACCTCGGCACAGGCTGTTAAACGGCTTAATGACATGGGGATCGAAGTCATTATGATTACGGGTGATAACCATCGAACAGCTGAAGCAATTGCCAAGCAGGTTGGAATTACGCGTGTATTGGCTGAAGTTCTCCCCGAAGGTAAAGCAGATGAAGTAAAGAAATTACAGGCTCAAGGGAAAAAAGTCGCAATGGTCGGAGACGGCATCAATGATGCTCCCGCCCTTGCCATGGCGGATATTGGAATGGCGATGGGTACAGGAACAGATGTAGCGATGGAAGCTGCTGACGTAACTCTCATGCGAGGAGATCTCAATAGTATTCCGGATGCGATCTATATGAGTCGAAAAACGATGGGGAATATTCGGCAAAACCTGTTCTGGGCGCTTGCGTATAATTCTATCGGTATCCCGATAGCGGCGATTGGTTTGCTTGCACCTTGGGTTGCTGGAGCAGCTATGGCATTAAGTTCAGTTTCTGTGGTTCTGAATGCGCTTCGGTTGCAGCGTGTTAAATTGTAAACTTATTGTATTATATTGGGGAGAAGAGAAGAAGGGTATAATCCAATAATGGATCATGCCCTTTCAATCGTCTCCCCTTATCATTTTTTAACAACTACACTTTGAGGTTGTAATGTGGTGTGATCTACCTAACGTATTGCTTTTTTCGAATCTAACGAAGGGTAAATCTATTCTATAACCATCCTCACTACATTGGTCACCGTACATTGTACGTTCAAACAACACGATCAGGAGTAAGTACGTATAAATCTTCAAACTGTTCTCAAAAATATTCTCATACAAGCAGCATGAGTATTTGTATTATCACCGTAATTTGGAGCACTATTTCAAAACGAAAGTCCGGTTGTTTACGCAAACATACCCGATGGAGACCCATGATATTTAGCGAGTGTCCTTTGAAAAAAATTAATCGAACGGTTTTTCTACGGGTTCAACAGCTTACGAGGAATATGGCAGTACCCCTCGGATTACGTTAGGATTACCCTTCTGAGATCGAAATCAAATCACTTTTGAGTTTAATGAGAGGCCAATCCCAGTTTCCCTCTTTCTGAGATAATTCCCGTTGAGGCGGCCCAAGGTTAACTGTACGGCATACGGGGAAAAGTGCTAGTTGTCAATGAGCACATCCCATATGTTGCCGGCCGATACTGAGGTCTGCGGTCAGAAACCACTATACATAAATTAGAATAACGAGGCATGACGCTGTTTGTCGTGCATAGCATTCATAAAGTAAATTTCAATCAGGGGATCATTCGCTCTGTAAGCTAATAAGCTGTCTTTACTAATTCATCGTTATCTGCGATTCTAACACCTTTTAGGAATATCTTTAGCAGCTTACAGATAAGATTTTAAGCTACTCCCCCCTAGATGGCTCAGTTTCATAGTAAGTCAAAGGTAATGCTTAGATTCGTTAATCTGAGTACGTATAACTCTGGTCCATAGAGCAATTCAATTGCATTATTAGAAAGCGAAGTCTCCTGACATGTACGTGTATATATTTGCGTCTTTATTTAGATAATAACTAACGATCAAACAACATTCAAATAATGAAAAGAGAGGGAATGAAAATGTTACTTGCCAACTCCGCTACTCCAAAGCACTATACGCATTGTATTGAAGCCTGCCTAAAATGTGCACAGGCTTGCGAAGAATGTTTTTCAGCATGCCTAAAAGAGACTGATGTTCAAGCAAGAACCTCAATGATCAAGATGCTGAACGATTGCGCAGAAATCTGCCTTCAGGCAGCTCAATTAATGAGCAGAGACAGTATGTTTGCGAAGGCAAGTTGCGAGCTGTGTGCCATGGTTTGCGAAGCATGCGCCAAAGATTGTGAAGCGTTTAAAGATGCCCATTGTCAAGAATGCGCAAAATTCTGCCGCGAATGTGCAGAAGCTTGCCGGCAGATGGCAAGAGCGTAACGAGTGCAATGAAACATCGAGCAGGAGTATCTCGAATTCAAGAGATACCCTGCTTTTTTAGGTTAGGTGTATTGGTGTGCATCGGATTTTATTTAAGCAGTTGGAGGGTGTTTTCTCCCTTATGAGCAAAATCACACACAAAACTCAAATAAAGAACACGAATCTTACATATTAATCTCTTAAAATAAAGTCAATCAAAGATTACACATTTAAGAATTCAGAGGAGGAATAAGGCAATGGCATGGTCATGGAATCGGGTATATATAGTGCCGTTAAGTATAGGATCGGTTTTGTTTGGGGAAAAGACAGTGAATAAAGTAATCTCTAAACAAATAGAAACGGATTGGACCATTCACGCAGACTATTTCGAGGCAGCGGTACAGAATGAACAATTAAAACGAGAACTTTCCAGCTTACGCTAAGTTTTATAAAATGATCATTATGAAAAAAGGAACTGATCCCATCAGTTCCTTTTTGCTTTAACAAGTACAGATGTTCGAAATGGCGTCGAGCGCTTCAACCGATTTTCCGTATTTGCACATGGCGTTACAGTCGTTTCGTAAATCCGAAAAACGAATGTATGAGATAGGGCCGCACTGCGTTTGTTGCAAAGAAGGACGAAGCAGTTGTGCACGCACTTCTTTTTCCCGTTTATCCGGGCAAATCAGATACAACCTGGACGTTGCATTTCCTACGGATAATGATAAGTCATGCAGCCTGAGAATGCCGGAGTAGATGGAGGTGCTCTTTTCAACTTCAAATCCCGATACAATCTCATTATGTTCATTGAGCCAAAGAACATCGATAAAAGCGATTGTATCCGCAATAGATTTAGGGAGATCCATGGCTGGAAATACAGAAAGAGAATACCGCCCTAGAGGCTCGTCCTGCCATTGTCTCTGATGATCGTTCTGGGCGATCCAGACGTTGTACCCAAAGGACCGTCCCAGTCTCGCCAAATACAGCTGCATTTCGGAATGTTCACTTTCTTCGTTAGTATCATTCAGCACCTCCAGATGCCGCTTATACCGCCCCTTTTCCCGTTTCTTTTCCTCCTCTTGAAGAAACGCCTCAGCATTCCCGCTAACAATCAAGCGCCCGGTGCCTATTTCAAACAATAAGCCGGAAATGGCGCCCAGGTCCTTGGATAAGGATGAGCGGTAAGCCGTGTTGATGTCCAGCAATGTCTCGCGCATCTCCAAGTAAGCCGGCCAGGAGCCGAGCTTTATCTTACGATCCAGCAGGGAGTTAAACCCATTCACGATGGCTGTGTTGAACGGGGGGAAAAGTGTAGGATGCAAAAAATACAAGATATTAGCTACCGCAGGACCAAGGCCTTTGATATGGTATTGATCCAGTTTCACAATCTCGGTCAACAATTGTTTTTCGTCAGAGGCTTGTAACACGGCCTTCAAAAATCGGCCAAAAGCCAGCTGGTTCTCTTCATTTTCATAAATGTCGGGAATACGCAGTTTAGGTTTCCAGTAAAACGCGTGTGCAGCACCTTCAAAAACTTGTTTTTGTTCACAAATCGCCGCAAGAACATCCTCCAGTGGAGAGCCCTTAAAGTCGTTTCCAAAAAATCGTGCCTCAATCGCTTTTATAACATCGTTCACACCGGTTTTAATGGTCCGAAAAGCCTTTAACCGATCGCTGTTGTTTAAAAACCAGGTGTGGTATACCGATTCCTGATCCGATTTATAATCTAAAATAAGCTGCTGTAACTCTCGGTTCATGTCGAAGTCGCCCCCATATTCAAATCATATCTAGGATTATAATGTCGATTTAACAGAGTTGCTGTGCGATTTGTTCGTTATAAAAACATGTTATGCCCATCAATTCTACATACTTTCCCCAAAGTCAGTTGGTATCCTTAGGCTACATCAACGAAAACAAATAACATTAATATTAAAGGAGGTGAAAAAGGTTGAAAGCATTACGCAGCACGATTGGCTTCCTTCTCCTTGTCATCATTGTAGCAAGTTTAGGTTATATCGGTTGGTATGCCAACGATAAAGGATTAATCTCGTGGAACAGTCTAAGTACCTCGACAACAAATTCGAATGTCCATAGTCAGCATTCGGCGTCCGTTGCGCCCGAAGGAACATCCACTAACCCAGTCACCACGCTGAGGGAAAGAGTATCTGCAGCCCAGCAATCGATGAAACAAATGGCTAACAATATGATGGCGTATCCGTCAGAAGCCGTATTAAATGGGTCTTCTGTTAACGACGGTGAAACAGGAGGAACTGCCTCACAACAAGCGGTGCCTGGATCAATTCAAGTTCAAAAGGGCATTTACTCCTTATCAGAAAGTGTGTATTTATTAGCACAGCTGGAGCAAACCCTGGATAACGGAATGGGGTTTACTGAATCGGCAAACCCGACGTATGAGACGTATCAGTTCCGTTATAACCTGCTGCTACAAAGCCAAAAGACGCTTAGCGAGGTGAATACAAAGCTCAATGAAGCTAAGAATGGTATTCTCCTAAACGGAACAGGAATGATGGGTAGCCATAATATGCAGGAAACGAGTAGAGCCATCTATGATATGGCCCAGACGGTGATGGGTATAACTAGTCTGAATCAGTGGGTGGAGCAACAGATTCAACAAACCGTTTCACAAGCCCAGAATGTGTTGGCCGCAAGTACCTCCAATCAAGACAGCAGTATCTTCAATGGACTTGGAACCCCAAGTCTCATGATCCTAATCGTGGGTATCTTTACAATTTTGTTGGTAGTCGCTCTCGTTGGCGTGATCGGCAGTATACTAACCCCCCGTCCGGAAACGGCCAGTGCCGAAAATCACCTTTAACTTAAGGAGGAAGTAAAATGATGGATATGAATATGTCCGGAGGAACGCAAGGAACACTGAACTACACCGGAAATTATCAAGGGATGGAAATGGAAGGCGTTTCAAGTACGGGAAGCATCATTTCCGGCATTCTTGGAACGGTGACCCAACTGCTTTTAGTGGCTCTGGTTCTCAGTCTGGTGGTTGGTCTCGCCATTTGGTTAAAAAACAAGTACTTTAAGGAATCCTATAGTAAAGCGAAGACCGTAGTCGGTAATGATCCTATGCTTAAGACCATTTTCGTTCTTGCAACTACGCTTATTGGTGTCATAGTCGTGCTGTATCTACTGGGCATCGTACTGAATGGCGGATTTAACGCTGGTGGAATGGGCATTGTAGGTTCTTGGAGTGTAGCCGGCATATTAACGTTTTTTGTAAAACTGCTGACTATTCTGTTTGTGATCGCTTTGATTGCCTTCCTATATAACTATGTTAAGCAAAATGTAAGCCAGTCTACAATCAATGCAACGAATGGTGCGGTTCTCACAGCAGGTGTGGAACCAAAAACGAATCGGACAGATGTAACGCCGGATGGCGAAACGAAAAGAGACTAAATGAATCGCAGGTGATCGTTTATGAAGTTTGATTTTATCCTCCATTGGCTCTGGGCGCTCGTATTCTCGGTACTGGCCCTTAGTGGAATCGCTATGGCTGGAGCCAAGTATGGCTGGTTGATGCAATATGATATCGCGATGGCGGATATCGTACACCGGATAGCGGCTATCGTGTATGTACTGCTCACTTTCATTGTGATGATGTACGAGATCATCCGCATTCTTCGCCGGGATAAAACCAAAAAGCCTTGGCTTGTGTTCGGACCATCCGGGTATGGACTGTTCACCTTCATCACAACACTCATCTTCATCATTACCGGTGCGATGATTTGGCTCTTTATGGACAGCAATCATGCAGCTACCGCGTTTTCACTTTGGATTCATGAAAAACTGACTTATCTGGCTGTAGCAAGCGTGATCTGGCACATTTACATGAAAACCCATGCGCTAACATGGCCTAAAAAAAGGGCTGCAAAACCTAAATAATGATTGCTCAAGGGAGAGAGGGCCTTTACCATGTGGATGCAAAAAAAGTGGTTCAAGCTATTCATCTGGTTTGTAACCACCTCGTTCTTCTTCGCTCTTGCCGCCATACTCATTTCCATGTTCAGGTTTGGACCGACAGAACAAGAGGTGATGCAGTTTATGATGGGCATGATGAAGGCCATGGATTCCTCTCTGATGGGGCTGTCGATGCAAGTGAAAGAGGACACAAACATACACAGTCTAATGAACCAGAGCATCGCTTTTGCCTTTCCGTTATTGTCTATAAGTATAGCGGCTGGAGTGTACGTACGGTGCAGAAGAAAGGTGTAAAACCATGTTTAAAAAGCAGAAAATGCCGTTCTGGCAACTCACCGCCGTTTTTGCTGTCATTTCGGTGCTCGTGGTTGCCCTATCCTGGGGAAACCGCACGGAGAATGCAGCTCAAATGGACACATCTATGGCCGATATGATGAAGAGCGAAAGTTTATCCAACGCTACGATCCCTGATCTGTTTACATACGAAGGGATTGCAGCAGGCGCGGGGAATGGGAACAGCCAGCATGAGGGCCACCATGATCAACAGGGAAAACTGTATACCATCCATATCGTTACCACTGCGTTGCTTCTTCTAACAATGCCAATGATTATTGCCGGAGCAGTATTTCTTGCGATCGTATGGCCGAAGCCGTTAAACGGGAGGAAAAGGAAATGAATGTTCTAGGTTCATTTGGCAATCTGTACATGGCCATTTTACTGATCTTGCTTTCAGCCGGGCTCATTTTTACTGTCTATGAGATGGTAAAAAAAACAGTTGGCTATATCAGCGAGAGCCGGGGGCAAAAAGGAACTACAACTTCTAGCAAATTTGGAGGAATGACAATAATGAAAAGTAGTGGTTGGTTAAAATTAGCGGTATTTTCGTTTTTCGGACTTATCATTTCTGTAGTACTGCTCAATGTAACAAATCCGACTGCAGCATCTTCTACAAATGATCAACATAGTCTGCACGTAAACGGTACTGCAAACGCGACAGGTACGATGGGGAATATGAGCGGGACGGTGAATGGAACGGTCAACGGGACGGTCAACATGGACCAGATGAATGAAGTGATGCAGCGCATGAATCAGCTTCAGCAAGATATGATGATGATGCAGCAGCAATATATGAACGGTATGCAGACACAATCCAACATGAATATGGGGTCGTCCGGCGGTATGAGCGGTTCTGGAGGTATGATGGATGATGATATGGATATGAACATGGGCGGCAGTAGCGGAAGCAGCAGCAGCGGCGGCATGGGCATGATGTAATTTAAGCGGGAACGGAGCAGCGTTCGTCTTTATTGACCGAACGCTGCTTTTTTAAATCATCTATCTTTGAATAGGAGGAAGACAGATTGAGCAACAGAAGTTTGGTATGGTTGCTTTTCATTGCATTGATTCTTGGTGGAACGGCAGCCGGCCTTTATATGAATGGAACCTCTGCAGTTGGTCAGAGCTCAACCGGCATGGCTCCCCAAGCTACAGATGATATGTCATCCATGGATCATAGTGCGCATGGCACATCTACAAATGTAACGGAGGAGGAAACACCTGTACCAAGTTCCACTCCGACTGCTATCGTACCTACACCGACATCGCCCGTTACTCCAGGGCCAGAAAACACGACTGCCCCTTCAAGTGAGCCTACGGCGCTGGAACCAAAAGAGGGCCAGCCGGTAAAAGGGTTTTCTCTTACAGCCATGAACCGTACTTTGACCATTGCTGAAGGGATAACGCTGCCTCTATGGACATTTAATGGCACCGTTCCAGGGCAGGAAATTAGAGTCACACAAGGGGATTTTGTGGTTGTTACCTTGAAGAATGAACTGGAGGAGCCGGTATCCATTCACTGGCACGGGTACCCGGTCACCTCAGAGGCGGATGGCGTTCCCGGGGTGACACAGGAGGCAGTGAACCCTGGAGAAACCTTCACATACCGCTTCTCGGCCGATATACCGGGAACCTACTGGTATCATTCTCATCAGGAAAGCTCCAAGCAAGTAGACAAAGGACTTTACGGCGCACTGATCGTGGAACCCAAATCAGAGCCTAAACCGGATCAAGATGTGACTCTCCTCTTAGACGAATGGATGGAAGAGCAGGAAACCTCCAGCCACAGCGCTCATGGCTCTTCATCTCAAGCGATGAGCGAAGAAGAGATGATGGCCACGATGTATAACATTTACACGGTTAATGGGAAATCGGGTTCTTTAATCGATCCCTTGACGACCAAGGTAGGGGATACGGTTCGCTTACGTTTGATAAATGCCGGGTATCGCTCGCACGCCATTCATATTCCCGGAGAATTTAAAGTTGTCAGCTCAGATGGTCAGGATATAGCTGAACCAGGAGTACTGAATAACCAAATGGTTACGGTGGCGCCAGGAGAACGTTACGATATAGAAATGACCATCAAGACTAAAGAAGACTTTACGCTGGATGCACATGACAATAATTTGTATAACGATCAGTTGGTGATTCCGGTCAAAGTTGCCGGAAGTAATGGAGTAACCAGCAAGATACAGCATGAAAATATACCGGTTTTCAATTTGCTTCAATATGGAAAACAGGTAAATACGGATCTGCGAACAGTAAGTTCCTTTGCAGTGGAGTATACCGCCATTTTGAATTCTAAAATGAATGGGAATGAGCAACAGTACACGATCAATGATCAGGTGTTCAAGGATCTTCCTTCTCTTCAGGTCAAGACGGGGGATTATGTTAAATTGACGCTTCAAAATGATGATACAGTAGACCATCCCATTCATATCCATGGCCATTTTGCTCAAGTGATCGAGCGAAATGGGGAACTGGTTAGGGGTACGATTATGAAAGATACCGTGCTGGTCAAACCAGGGGAAAAGGTTGTTTTGGTCTTCAAAGCAGACAATCCTGGTAACTGGTTGATTCACTGTCATGAGCTTCATCATGCAGCGGGAGGAATGGTTCAGAAATTGATCTATACGGATTACAAGTCCGCCTACACGCCAGGTTCCTCTGAAGGGAATAAACCTGAATAAAAGAGTGATTCTTAAATATTCCCCCATAAAAAGTGAAGAGGGTGTAAGAACTTTATTAAGTTCTTGCACCCTCTGCTTCATTCACCATCTAAAAAGAACCCCACTAACTTGGCATGATACGGATTTGTGATCTGAAAAGGGGGTGTATCCGTGCCGCTTTTATCAGGGGCGGTTTTTTCTGCAAATTCTAGTTCTGCACATTCTAGTACAGAAGAATCACTGGATGAGGGGTGTGCACCCTGGTTTACCGTCACTTCATTTGTTATATTGCAGCTGGAATGACTTCGAGTTACAGCATCAGGAACATCTTTGATAAGCTGTAGTAACCAACTGGTTAATAGCTGCTTGGTGAAGGGATGTTGGATCCATTCCAGGTGGTCTTTTCCAAGATACTCCGGTAGTGGGATCGTCACACTAGGCGTAGCCACAGCTATGGAACGTTCTATGGATTCGATGAATATAGCTGCGATTTTACTTTGAAAAAGAGACTTATCCAAATGCTCCAGGTCAACAAGAAAGTCAATAACTCTCTGGGAAGTGTGTTCGGGTAGATGAATCGTTAGCTTGCGCTCCACTGCCGGCGATCTGGAAATCTCCATGTCTTGTTCCCTAATTGGCGGTGTATTGCTCATTCTTAACTTTCAGGTACACTTTCAGTAATTTGAAATACGCTCTAGCGATCATCCAAATTGAATCTTTTGTACTGACAAACCGCAGCGGATAATCTTCCTCAAGCTCGTTAATTCTCTCGATGTACGGTCTTAAAAGCAAAGATCCACCGCCAATTTGATACGAAACTCGAATACTGGGGACCTTGTTCCACGTGCTCCGGATCAGTTTATACTCCTCACGAGCGATTTTCATCAGCACTTCATCGACAATGGACTGAATACCGGTGCGTTTACCTCGAAACCAAACGTGATATCGTTCTTCTTCATTCTCAGTGGTTATGACTTCAATGAGCTGCTGACGATTTATGAAACGGTACCCCGTTTCTGCGTATACGCGATCCATGATTTCATCCAAATAAGGAGAGACTCCTTCTTTGATTCCGTCCGAATGGATATTGTCTACTGCTCCATCCTCTAAAATGATTGCCGCATCAGTCGAAAGTCCGCCAATATCGTTAATTAATACGTTCATATGAGTGAGTTCTTCATTGCGAACCGAACCGTCATCATGAGTCGTTAAATCAATCAAAGCAACATGTCCTTCAATATTGACCAGTACTTCTTCAAAATGAATGCGTATTGTTCTACCACCAATGGTCGGTGTAATATGGAAACGGACCTCATGAGTACCCGATTTCAGTTTTTGTTTGAAAAGCTTGCGTTTACCACGTTTTGCTTCACTTAGTGGAAGTCCCGTGGATAAATAATAAGTCACTTCAGTAACGCCATTTTGATTTGAAGAAGCCATTGCAGCATCATAAGCTAACGCGGTTAACAACATTACAATGGGCTGGTCGGCTTCTGATTTATCACTAATCGTAGTTAATTCGTCGTTATGATCATATCCGCCGGCGAGATGACCTACCGCATAAACACCTTGTCCCCGTTTCAATGCGTCAGAAATGATCTCCACATGAAGCCCATCCAATGGGTGTTTCTCTAACTCCACAATGTCTCGGGAAAGACCGATTTCAGCGATGACGTTGGGAATAAGGAGCTCGTTCTCTAATTTTTCGAAGTAAGCTTTTAGTGAGTCATTGCCGATATCCACTGCTGCTTGCCGGATAACCATCGTTATTTTCCTCCTTATGTACCTTTAGCGATTGGTTTTCAAATCGTTTTGATCATTAAAAAAATGACGCTTTACATACGCTTGAGTAATAGGATTGTCTTTTAGTCCCTCATTGGAGTGTTGCTGTGGTTGAATGGGCTGGTCTTCAGTTAAAATAGGTGAAGTTGTGGAGAAAGCGGTTAATGTAAATAATCGGGCTATTCCCATGAATACCACAATAGCTGTCAATAGAATGAGCAAAAGGAGACACAGAAGAAGGAGTTCCGAAAAAAAGGCGTTCAAGTTCAAATGACCATCTCCTTTAGTACGATCCGTTTAACCATCAGCATACAACTCACTCCCTTTGGCACAAGTTTTTATCAGATTTAGGTAAATTATGCCATAAAAATATGTTGAAATGATGTAGATATGAAGAAGATTTCACTTCTTCAATTGCTTATCGTTTTTTCTGTAAAATAGAAAAGTTCACGATTCACGCATGCTTTCAACATACATTCCACATACTCAAACTTTAAAATAAAAATATAAATTAAAGGAACTTTCATAGGAGGATTTCAAATGGAATGGTCTACATTACTCGTGCTGGTATGTCCTGTCATGATGATTGTTATGATGTTTACAATGAAAGGGGGACACTCTCACGGCTCCCCAAATCATCGTGTTGCAGCTGAAAGCCTGCATGACCAGTTGGTCGATCTGAAAGCTGAAAATGAGCGAATTAGCAAAGAACTGCAGAGTTTTAAAAAATAGATGGACAGAATATGCCGTAAGCGAGTGTCGCTTACGGCATTCTAATGTTGAACCGTTCACACATCTACACATTTTCAACACATTAATTTTGTAATATTAAAAAAACAGATAAATTCGAGGTGAATGTTCAGTGTCGAAACTCCAGGTATTAATTGTAGATGATGAATGGAATATGAGAAATTTGCTGCGGATTTATTTAATGAAAGAAGGTTTTGCGATTAAAGAAGCATCCACGGGGCAAGAAGCCTTGGCGCTGGTCCAAGCCCATTCCTTTGATGTCATTATTCTAGATGTTATGTTGCCCGATATGGATGGTTGGCAAATCTGTAAGCGTATCAGAGAACTTGTGAAAACGCCGGTATTATTCCTGTCAGCGCGAACTGAGACTAAAGATAAGATAAAAGGTTTGGGTATCGGAGCGGATGATTACTTGACCAAGCCATTCGATTCAGAAGAATTACTGGCTCGAATTTTCTCGCTGATTCGTAGATCAGTGATGAACCAGGAGGTAATTCCTCAACCGTCGCGCATGCTTCATTATCCAGATCTTGTAATCATACCTGAAGCCCGTGAAGTCCGGATTTGTGATGAATATGTAGAATTTACTCAAAAGGAATTCGATTTATTGGTGTCTTTTGCGCAGAATATCCAAAAAGCATTTACAAGAGAAGAATTAGTGGAACGGCTATGGGGCTATGATTTTGAAGGTGAGTTCAGAGTCGTCGATACGCATATCAAAAACATCAGAGAAAAGATGCATTTGGCCGGCTTGAAATATAACCCGATCCAAACGGTATGGGGGGTTGGCTATAAGTTTTATGTTCCGGGAGATGCCAATGAAAAATAACCGTATCGGCTTAAAATTAGGATTTGTTATTATCACGGTGTTTCTAATCGTATTGGTGTTTCTGGGCTTTACTATAGACCGTTTATTCACAAGTTTTTATATCGATCGGATGCGTACGGAGAATGAGGAATTGGGTTCTCATTTTGCGGTCATGGCCCAATCGGATAGTACTTCTGGTGAAATGATGAAAACTTTTGCAGAATTCTCGAACGTCAGTATTTTTAACGTCAATGCCAATAGTGAGGTAATTCTACACTCAGGAACGCATGACTCTTCCGATCGAAAGATAATTCGAAGCTCGGATCTGGAAAGAATCTTTGCAGGAAAGAAAGTCAATTTCTTATATACCGAACCTTCCGGAATTCGTTACTTTGTTTCCGGACAACCAATCTATGTGAAAGACGTAGCGGCCTCCGCCCTTTATGTCATGTCTTCCACCGAGAAAATGGAACAGTCATTACTTGCGGTCCGTAATCTTTTGATCTTGTCAGGGATTGGCGCTTTTTTATTGGCTCTCGGTATTACATGGATAATAGCCCAGTATTTATCCCGGCCTTTACTTAAAATGCAACAGGCCACACGGAAGATCGCTGCAGGGGACTTGGAAACACGTCTTGATATTAACAGCAATGATGAAATGGGCAGCTTGGCGCATGCAATCAACGATCTTGCTGTGGATCTTCAGCGATATCGGGATACAAGGCAAGAGTTTTTCGCTAATATTTCTCATGAACTCCGGACACCGATCACCTATTTGGAAGGCTACTCTCAGGTTCTCCAACAGGAACTTTATGAAACCGTAGAGGAGAAAAACAAGTATCTGGGAATCATTCATGACGAAGCGTTACGTTTGCAGCACTTAGTTGAGGACCTTTTTGATTTATCGAAAATGGAAGAAGGGAAGATTAATCTTGAGCTAGACTGGGTGAATATGTCTGATTTAACGCAGCAGGCGGTGCGAAAAGTGGAGCTCAAGGCAAGAGAAAAAAGCCTTAGCCTGAAATACAAGGAAAACGGTATGATGAAAAAGATTCGCGGAGATAAAAAGCGGATGGAGCAAATAATCCTTAATCTTTTGGAGAATGCAGTCCGTTATACCGAAAAAGGCGAAATTAACGTCTCTCTCTCATATACCAGTAGTGCTTTTCTCCTGGTCGTGGAGGATTCAGGGATTGGCATTCCAAAAGACGAAATCCCCTACATTTTTGAACGCTTTTATCGTGTAGAAAAGTCTAGATCACGCCAATATGGAGGAACGGGCTTAGGACTGTCCATAGTGAAAAAACTGGTTGAACTGCAGGGCGGGCAAATTACAGTAACAAGTGAAGTAGACAAAGGCACACGGTTTGAAATTCAGTTTTACCAGCAGCCATGACGTTAGGAGGCAGGCTAATGAAAAAAGTGGAATGGCTAATTGCTGTTCTTTTGATCGGAATGGGTATAAGTTGCATGACGATATCCGCGGTATCCTTTCAAAGTCCCATAATACAAGCAAGTGGGATCATAAAATTGGTAACATGTTTTGTTTTTATCGGGTTATTGAGTTTCGTTTCTTTAAGGATTTATAAAGCTCGAAAAAAACATTGAGACAAAGACTTTTTATTCGCAAAATTGCAAAACTCAATTTTTTCACAAAAACCACATCAAATCTTCATACTTTCAGGTTAATTGAAGATAGCTACACCTCATTCAAACACTGAAAGGAGAAGTTTATTTCATGACACAAGAACAGTTACAGGAGTGCATTGATGAATGTCTACGTTGTGTGCAGGCTTGCAATTACTGCTACAAATCTTGTTTGGAGGAAGAATCCGTTGATATGATGAAGGATTGCATCCGTCTCGACCGAGAGTGTGCGGATATTTGTGCCTTTACTGCTCAGGCCTTGACTCAACACAGCACCTATTCCACGGAGCTGTGCAGACTGTGTGCTGATGCTTGTGAACGTTGTGGTAATGAATGCAGTAAACACCATCATTCGGCTCATTGCCAGAAATGTGCTGAGGCCTGTTTCCGATGTGCGGAGGTTTGCCGTAAGATGATCGCTTAACTTAACATTTGACTTTAAATGAATCAGATGAGCAAGGTTGTTATGTTTCCCTTGCTCATCTGATGTCAAAAGGACAGGAAAGGGTATAAGGAGAGTATGGATGGGTAGGGAGACTCAAACGATTAAGAGACGATATGACCGAATAGCTCCGCTTTTTCATCGTGTGGATGGAAAAATGATGAGGAGTTGGCGCAAAGAACTGTTAAGCGGGCTAAGTGGAAATGTACTTGAGGTAGGCATAGGAACAGGTGCTAATCTTTCCTATTATCCACCCGCTGTTCGCTTAACCGGGATTGATTTTAGCCCAAAGATGCTACAATATGCCGAACAACGTGCAAAGGAACTGAAGATCGACGTTACTTTAATGGAGATGGATGCTCAAAATTTAACTTTTGAAGATCAGACATTCGACTACATAGTAGCGACTTGTGTGTTTTGTTCTGTCCCCGATCCGGTTCAGGGCATGAGAGAAATGAAGCGAGTGTGTAATAAAGAAGGGGAAATCAGGCTGTTAGAACACATGAGGAGTGAGCATCCAATGGTTGGGAAGCTAATGGATCTGCTTAATCCCCTTACAGTTCGTATCAGCGGGGCCAACATTAACCGGTATACGTTAAAGAATGTGGAATCTGCCGGCTTGATCATACAAAAAAGCGAGCCTTTATGTACAACCATTGTAAGACGATTGCTCTTGAGACCGTAATCAGCCGACTTCCCACGTCAATGGTATGAAATCTGTTTCGTTGGAGACGATAATGCATACGCGTTAGTCTGCATAAATTTCACAATTCACCTATGAAGGAGTGTTATTAATATGAAAAAAGGTTTGTTCATTTTAGCTACAGCGCTGGTGGTCGTCATCAGTGGCTGTGGAAATACCGCAAATAACGGAAATGAAGCGTCCAATACACCCAATAACGCTGCATCCAGCATGAATCATTCAGAGATGGAACATGAGAATATGACAAGTGAAGTGCCTGAAGGATTAAAAGAAGCCGCTAATCCGGAGTATAAGGTCGGCGATCAAGTCATTATTACCGAGGGACACATGGCCGGGATGAAGGGAGCTACCGCAACCATTGTAGGGGCTTATGACACTAATGTCTACGCGGTATCGTATACACCCACTACCGGAGGAGATCCGGTTACCAATCATAAATGGGTTATTCAGCAAGATTTAAAAGATGCAGGAGACCAGCTTTATGCGCCTGGCACAGAAGTGGTGCTTAACGTTGATCATATGCCTGGTATGAAGGGGGCTACCGCAACTGTAGATACAGGTGAGCAAACAACCGTATACATGGTTGACTATACCCCGACAACAGGCGGAGAGCCAGTGAGAAATCACAAATGGGTAACCGGTGATGAGTTAAAGGCGAAGTAAACGAAGATGATAAAAGCAGCCTCCAGGGGCTGCTTTCTTTTTTAATAAATAGAGGAATCTTGCAAAAATTGACGTAAATTACCGATGGAATCAATGGATGAATGATATAATAGTATTAGATTTTCCGCAAAAGACATGAGGAATACAGGGGAATAGCATTACAAGGGGGATCAAAGTATGATTAGGGAGATTGCCGTTAAAAATGTGGCTACCTATAGTAGTGAGGGTGTACTTTACAGTGACCTGAAAAAAATTAACTATTTTTACGGCTCGAATGGCAGTGGGAAAACAACCTTATCTAATGTTCTTAAACAAATTGAACTTTATGCTGATAGTAGGATATCCTGGGTTTCCCAGCCATTAAAAACAGTGGTGTATAACCAAAAGTTTGTCGAGGAAAATTTCCACCAAGATTCAGATATCAAAGGTATCTTTACTTTGGGAAGAGAATCAACAGAAATTAAAAAAACCATCCGGGACAAAAAAGACTTAGTTGATAAAGTAGTTGAGGAAATTCGTCGGTTAAGTTCTAATCTAGAGGTCAAACAAAAAGAGTCTAAACAAAACGAGGATGAGTTTACCGACGATTGTTGGAAATTAAAGCGGAAATATGACGATATCTTTTCAGTGGCCTTTTCGGGTTTAAGAAACAATAGAATAAACTTTATGAAAAGATGTAAGCAAGCACCGACAGGCGGACTAATATGTGCTCTAGCAGACCTCCAAGCGCGAGTACAGAAATTGTTTAATGGTTCAAATGAGAAGCTACCCTTTCTTGAAAAGATTAAAATAGAGCATCTGTCTGCGGTATGCAATCACCGGATTTTTCAGACCCCTATCATTGGTAAACAGGAAGTCGATATTGCTGTGCTTATATCCAAGCTAGCGATTAGTGACTGGGTTAAACAAGGACATACACATGTTTCTGAAGCGGAAGGAGTATGCCCCTTTTGCCAACAACAACTCCCTGAGGGATTTACCGAAAAACTCAATGATTACTTTAATGAACATTACGAAAAAGAGATGATTGAACTCCAAGATCAAGTTGAACAGTATAAACGGTATTATCATTATCTTGAAAATCAAGTGCAAGAGTTATTATTGACCGACAAGAAAAATACATATTTGAATCTCGATCTCATTTCGCAACAATATGAACTGATCCTTTCGAAAAATGCACATAATTTGGACTTGTTCCAGCAAAAGCAAACTCATCCCAGTCATCCAATCGAACTGTTAACTATTGCGGCTTTCGTCGATGTGATCAATGAAGAAATCGTCCGAGCGAATGAACAAATTCAGCAGCATAATACTTTTATAGAGAACCGAGTGGATGAAGGGAATAAATTGATAACCCAGATTTGGGATTTTATCTGGAGTGAGAATCAGCAAAATCATGAGAAATATGTTCGTATAGATTATAGAACAGGACGAGCAATCGACAACCTTTCTGTAACATTAGCCCAAAAGAAGAATGAAAGAGTCGCATTGGAATCCGAAATTCACAGGCTGGAGGCTCAGATTACGAGTGTAATCCCCTCTGTAAACGAAATGAATCGGTTACTGAGGGCCTATCATTTTACTAATTTCAAATTCGCTCATACACAAAGTCAAGGGAATTATCGGTTAATCCGCTCAAATGGTGAGGACGTTAATCAAACATTAAGTGAAGGCGAGAAAACGTTTGTTACCTTTCTTTATTTTATGCACTTATTAAACGGTAGCAATAACAGTGATTTAATTACTGAGAATAAAGTTGTTGTGATTGATGACCCAATTTCAAGCTTGGACAGTAACGTATTGTTTATCGTAAGCAATCTGATTTCCAAACTTATAGAAGATGTACGCAACGAAGAAAGTAATATCATTCAGTTGTTTCTTCTAACGCATAATGTCTATTTTCACAAGGAAATTACGTTTTCAAAAAAACGGCCCAAAAATGGCGCTAGGATGGCGGATGAGACATTTTGGATTATCCGAAAATGGAATGATGTAACCGAATCAACCCCGTATAACAGCAACCCGATTAAAAGCTCGTATGAGTTAATGTGGCAGGAATTAAAGTCAGCCAATCACAGCTCTTCCATCACCGTTCAGAATTTGATTCGTAGAATCATTGAAAATTATTTTAAAATCTATGGTAATTACAGCGATCAGGACATTATTGATAAATTCGAGGAGGATGAGAAGGTCATATGTAAATCCTTAATCTCCTGGGCCAATGATGGTTCTCACTTTGCAGGAGATGATTTGTATATCGAGCACCCGATGGATACAGTCAGTAAGTACTTACGGGTATTTGAAAAGATATTCGTGGTTACACATCATCATGCCCATTATAAAATGATGATGGGAATTGAAGAATCTCTGGGATCGGCTTTGGAACAAACACAGGTATCGTAATCGAAAACGTAATATCAATTAAACGACATATACGGGATTAGAAGACGAGGAGGAAGTAACTACTCGTCTTTTTATATACACCAAAGATATTGGAATATATTACAAAAACGTTACTATTGTTTCAGACAAAGAATGATATTGAGTGGTTATTATAAAGCAAAAATATGGAGAAACAATGAAGAAAGTATGTAGAAAATACGTTAATAGTTAAATTTTTAGAAGGATTGACAGGGGGGCCTACTATCTATTAAAGTGTTAATAGTTACAAAATATTAATAAGTTGCCGAATTTCAGCGTTGAAAACGGGGGAACCATTTTTTGGGTGAATTATTCTTGCATAAAAGGGAATATAGGGAACCTTTAACCGAATCCTCAGCTAACTCCGTAGGCATTGAAGGGAGAACAAGTTTCTGAAGAAAGTCATCGTATCCATGTTGGCAGCCTCATTTATATTTGCTTCTGCAGCACCAGGTACATATGCTAGCGAGGTAACCTTGGACAGTGTTGTGAATCGGGTCGTAGGAACCCCTTATCTTTATGGAGGAACCACAACTTCAGGCTTTGATTGTTCCGGATTTATTCTATATGTACTTAAGAAGTTCAATGTAGATGACCTTCCGCGCACTTCTCAATCGCAGGCTAAAACTGGCATTCCTGTAGCCAAAGATGATTTACGTGAGGGTGACCTCGTCTTTTTTAACACATTTGGTTCTGGAATTTCGCATGCGGGCATTTACGTAGGTGATAACAAGTTCGCTCACTCTTCCAGCAGTAAGGGCGTAAGAATCAGCAGCTTGTCAGAGGCGTATTATAAGGAGCGATATGTAACAGCTCGCCGTGTAGTCAGTGAAAACAGCTATTCTGAAATGGTGAGCCGTTAATTGAAAGTTTTCTGCATGTGGAGTAATGAAGATCGCCTCTAACTAGAGAGGCGATCTTTTTATTTGAATAGGCTATTCTTATTCCGTAAGCTTGTTTGAGGATTGTTCTTATTGAGAAGTAGGGTAAGGTACATGCGATGGATTCTCATGATAAGTATAGAAAGGGCTGTCTCAGCGTTGTTAACTAATAAATTTTTATTCCCTGTACTTAGTAGTGTCTTCTTTTACTAACCGTGAAAATGATTAGAATGAGTACGATACTTATTAAAATCAAAGCCACACTGAGATATTCCTTGCTGAGAATCAGCAATTGCTGAATAGAATAAGCCTCTATAATCAGAGCTGGCAGCTTTCCAAGCATAGTTGCTAATCCAAAAGTGACCCAGCTAACACGACTAACGGAACTCGATATATTAACCAATCCTGAAGGGATAAACGGGAGTATTCTTAAAGCAAGAATAAGAAAGAATGCTTCATAACCAGAAGTTTGTTGAAGTCTCTTCAAATATTTATTCTCATTTTTTATACCTCGTATTAAGGACAAGAACCCCCTGCGATAGAGAACAAAGCTAACAATTGCCCCAAGCACTTCTCCGAAAAAGGAAATCATCATTCCGTTGAGAAAACCGAAAAAGGTGATGTTAGCTCCTGTGAGAAATACACTAGGGATGAATGCAAAAATGCTTATTAATATATTTAAAACCAGACTTAAGATAATGGCGAAATAACCACTTTCACCTAACAATTCAACGATGTGCGTAGTCATACAAAATCCATTCCTTTTTTATTTGAGATAACCTGAGCTCATTATAACAGGTAAATAAAAAGCTAAACATAGATCTCTGATTCTACGTTTAGCCCAATATATGTGCTTATGGAATAGTTCGTTTTTTATTTAAGAAAGTTATAGGATCGCATCTATATCATCAGTTGAATTAGGCTTTACTTCAACAATCATTCGCAGAGGTAGGCAAATGATAGATTGTCTTGGTCTTGATATTAAACCAAAGCTAAAACAGATTTTTTGCGGGCAGTCCGATTCAATTACTTCGATCCCTCTATCATGAACTTTGAGTATATCGTATCCTCTTTTTGTTTGAATCTTGATAATTTGGGGCTCATCCGTGAGTTCTACCTCTTTATATAGTTTATTATCTATACGTATACTTGCATAAGTACCGGTATTGGGCTGGTCCTTTCTAAGCAACTCTACTCCTAAAAGAGTCAGGGCTATTAGCAAAATACATGTGATAAGAATTAAATCCGCTTTCTTAATGCCAATTTTCTTCATCATCTTGTTCATCTCCAGCTTAACAGATAGTCTCATAGTATCTGAAAATAGTGTGTAAACTATGTGGAGGTATTTAAAACAAGTAATTTTTCTGGAAATTAGTAAACCGCTTATACTGGAATGAGCTTCTGTCCCTGAATTATCACATTCGGGAAGAAAATAAAAAGAGAGGTAGCTATGAAAAGTACGTAATAATCCTTATCTGCTGAATTTAATTGATTTGCTCCAGGAGAATGAGGTTCGTATCAGTATAGATGAGCAGAATGCAGAGGTATAAAATGAACCCCAATAGAAAATACTGCAAAAAAACACCTGGTTCACTATGAACAACTAAACCATAGAAGTGTTGTTGACTGCATTATAAACAATACAGAAATGGAGGAGGAGAAAACGTATGTTATTTGAGATTACCAAAGAAATGAAGAAAAAGATAAAGGAATGGGATTCATGTAAAGCAATTGATGTGTCGGGAGCAAAGTTTTCCTATACATTTATTCCAACTAGTCTCGGTACGGTTATTCATGTCAATTGCGATATTTGTAAGAGAACTCTGGATCTTACTGATGATTGGGGTTAAACAAAATTATTCATTTCCTTTCAAAATCTATACTTGAATAACGGAAGAAAAATACTTTGTAAAATCCCCGCAACTAGTGTGCGGGGATTTTTGTGAGGTGAAAATTATTCCTAATAAATTGAACCCTAAGAATCCGTTAAATTGAGAAAGTAGTATAAAATATCCGAAAACGGATAAGATTAAACTATCAAGCTCAAAAAGTATGGGGGGATTTTATGAGAATGGATAATTATTTTATTGGCACTGCAAAAGTAACATCAAAGGGTATTTTATTCAGAGGTGAATATTACTCAAATTCACAAGCTATTAGAGAGAATTGGTTTGAAATAGCAAAGTGGTTAGGAAATTGGACAGTAGCAGTGATATTTAATTCGGAAGAAATGAAAAAAATATATCTGGTGAATGAAAAAAATAATAATCTGATTGAATGCAGATCAATCGGTCTGAAAAGTGAATTCGCCGAATATAAGGAGAAGCTAGAAAAGTACGTTCAGACAATTCAAAAACTTCAGAGAGATCGAAACTCAGGTAAAAAGAAGCATATAAATTTATCAAGGCGACAAAGAATAAAGAAATCTTTTGAACGAAGAAATGATGTGCAAATTTAGAATCACTTTAAGTCACTTTAAGTATCTATTGAGTAACCTTAAAGTTACTCAATAATTATTTCGATCTAACTAAGTTAAAATAACTATTTATTTAAAATATTTGCTAAAATTCTATTTAAGTTCGTAGTATTTTGTATTATTATATCTCGTATAAAAAGAAGAACTTGGCGAAATCTGTAAAATTGAGGAGGCGATGCACTAATGGTGAGCTCAACAATTCAAGATCAGATAAAGCGATGGGTGAAACAGGGGAAGGGTCAGGGTGAAGGAGAGAATTACATCCCATGGTTCACAGCTAAACAAGTATCATCTAGAGGTAACACTCACAGACCCAAGGGAATTAAAAATGGACGTGAACATTTGCTTTTATCTGATTGGGAGTACTTCTACTTCTTATTGTTAGACTGGTCCAGCTTGATCTACGATTTCAAGGAACAGTACCCGCTGCTTGATAAACAACTTGATGATATTGAAGAAACGATAGAAATTGCGAAAGAGCTCAATGTTAAGCATCCAATTAACCCTAAGACAAATGAGTTGAAAGTAATGACAACTGACTTTCTGCTCTATTTCCATGATGGATCTATCTTAGCTGTATCTATAAAACCGTTTAAATTAATCACTGCAAGAGAAATAGAGAAAATGGAGATTGAACGGATTTATTGGGAACGTAGAGGAGTTAAATGGGAATTGGTTACTGATAAAGACATTCCTGTACCCTATGTGAAAAACATAGAGTATGTCCATAGCGTATACGATCTTTCTAAATATCAAATCTCTGAGGCTATTGCTTCTAAAGTAAAGAAGCTAATGGAGCCTAATATCCTTAAGAGAACGCATATCTTAACGGATATTACAAATGAGACGGATGATAAACTAGGCCTCTTGCCGGGCAATAGTCTTACTATAGCTCGGCATCTTATTATCACTAAAAAATGGATTGTTGATATGGAGCAACCAATTGACCCTAATAAGCCTTTGTTGATTCTTGACATAGCTCAGCCTAGAAGGGAAGTGGTAAGAAAACATGCAAACTGATATTTACCCAAACAGTATTCTAGAATTTTGGCCCGATATCGAAGAAGAAGAGGTAGGTATTGAGGAAGTAACTTCAACACTGTTAAGAGTACTTTGGGTAAATCAAAAGGTTGTTGTTACGATCGATATCTTTAGTAAGACGGCCCAACCAGAGTTCCATGACCGAGAAATAATTGAAAATGAGATCATAGAAGGCAATATTCAATTTACTGAATATGTCATACCGAGAATGATGCTCCCGGATTCAAAGATTAATGAAAAGGATAGGTCCATACGTGATAAGGTATGGGGATATCTAGAGGAAGCAGTTACCGGAAAACATGCCTTGGATATCCTGAAAAAAAGATTGCGCGGAATTATTATTGAAGAAATTAGTGAGAAATACGGCGTTTCAAAAACATTAGTTAGAATGAATTTAAGAAAGTATTGGCAAAGGGGAATGAGGATCAACTCCCTGCTTCCGGATTTCTATAAATGTGGTGGCAAAGGAGTAGCACGTGATACACCTGGAGCAAAAGTGGGCACAAAAAACAAAGATTCGATATTAAATCCTGAAGTTGTCGGTATTAAAATTACTAAAGAAATTAAGCGAGACCATTTCCAAAAAGCGATAGATCGCTGGTATAAGAAAAGAGATAAGAGAACGTTGTACGAAGTGTATCTTCTAATGCTCGAGGCGTACTATAAAGCAGGTATTGATGCTGATGAAGGAATCATATTAGTTCCAACACATGAAAGGCCTACTTTTCGCCAGTTTTATTACTGGCATCAAAAAGAACGTGATTCTAAAGATGAGTATCAGAAACGATATGGACAAAGAAAATTTAATTTGAAGAATAGGGCCATTGAGGGGACCTTTGATGAAAAATCGTTTGGACCAGGTTCTTTGTATCAGATTGATGCAACAGTAGGAAATGTCTATTTAGTAAATCGAAAAAATAGAAATTGGTTTATTGGTAGACCCATAATTTATTTTGTTGTAGATGTTTTCAGTAGATTAATCGCAGGCCTGTATGTAGGACTGGAGGGGCCTAGTTGGATTGGAGCTGCCCTTGCTTTAGAAAATGCTGCTTCTGACAAAGTTGAATATTGTAAGAGGTTCGGTATTGATCTTTCTCCAGGAGAATGGCCGTCCTTTGGTTTACCTGAGCGGTTAACAACTGATCGTGGAGAGTATGTTGGTAACAAGCCCACTCATCTTATAAAGACATTAAACGTAAAGCCTGAACATCTACCCGCATACCGGCCGGACTGGAAACCCTTTGTTGAAAAAGCATTTGATGTGAGTAATCAACACATTGTGAGATGGATTCCAGGAGGTATTTTAGAGCGGATGCATGAACGTGGTGATCAAAAGCCAGCCATGACAAATTTGTTGGATATTCATGAATTTGAAACGATTCTTATCGAATACGTGAGATATCACAATAAACATTACATGCCTTCGTATAGAAGGAATGAAGCCATGATCGCTAAAGATGTCGTCCCAACACCGATTTCTTTATGGGATTGGGGGCGGAAAAATAGTTTGGGCTCCCTTCATTTTGCAAGCAAAGATGAATTACGTATGAACTTGCTGCCATCTCGGAAAAGCCGATTTACTGCCAGCGGCATAAAGTTCAATAACAATCTTTTTACATGTGAAACTGCGGAAAATGAAAATTGGCGTTTTCATGCAAGAAATAAAGAAAAAATAGTTGTTGAGTTTTCTTTTGATCCACGCGATACATCTAGATTGTTCTTAAGACATGAAGATGGAAAATTTGAAGAGTGTTATAAACTTAATGAGCAGAATGAGAAGTTTGTATCACGTAAACAACAGGTTAGGTGGGAAGAGGAGCTTGACATTATCGCTTATGAAGCAAGAATGGCTCGGAGAGGTAAAGATCAAAATGTCGATGATAGGGTTAACTATAATTATAAAGTTAAGGGCATAGTTAACACTTCCAAGGCTTCCAATAAGCCTTCAGGTAACAAACCGGTTCAAGTGAAAGATGTTAAAGAACATCGACGAGTTGCCAAGCAACAAGAAAGAGACGAAAGAAGTTGGAAGTTGGAAGGTGAAAATAATGAAAAAGTACAATCTGGTAATGTTATTGATTTTCCAATCAAGGAGGAGAATGTAAGTTATGTGCCATCCGAAGATAATACAGATCTGTTATGGCGTGCATTAGAAGAGGAGGAGTAATGTTGAAATATAAAAAGCCAATTCGAGGAAGAATAGAGTTTGCAGAGTATAAGGAAACGGGTGTTCCTTGTTATAATAATTATCCTATGATTGAAGCTCTCCCTGAAATTATGGATGCTTTTGAAGCTGCTAAGAAAATAAAAGTGTTTAAAGAATTCAACCCCGAAGAATTAAAGCTCTCTTCAAGCAAACGAAAACACTGCGTAGAACAACTCCTCACATACCTTATTCCTTTAAATAAGCATCTTGAAGTAGAAGCGAAATTTTCAATTTTCATTAGACGCGGGTATCTTTCGCGAAATATTACAAATAATGACCATACTCGTCGTATGAGGAATGCAATTCTCTCCCTAAAAAGGCCAGAAATTGCTGAATTAGAAAGGCAAGAAAACGATGTTCCTCTGCCAACATCATCTGCGCTAGGGATTATTGGAATATCGGGCGCCGGTAAGAGTACAGGAATAACGAGAATTCTTGATATCTATCCTCAAGTTATCATCCATGAGAAGTATGAAGAAAAACAATTAGTGTGGGTTAAAATAGACTGTCCAGTAACTGGGACAATTAAACAATTATGCCTTAGTTTTATTAAAGAAATAGGAGAGCTAATGGGAGGTATAGATTATAACGAATATAAAGATTACAAAACAGATGAGTTGATTAATGTGATGTCAGCTCTTGCATTGGAGCATCATCTTGGGGTCCTGGTCATAGATGAAATACAATATCTGCATGAGCATGCATCTGGTGGGGCTGCCATCATGCTCAATTTTTTTAACACGCTTATTAATACGATAGGAGTTCCGATAGTGTTGATAGGAACTCCTAAGGCTCGCCGTCTATTCACTAAGGAATTTCGAAACATTAAAAGACTTACAGCACAAGGAAGTGTCGAGTGGGATAGATTAATGGAAACTGATAATGACTGGAAAACATTAATTAGTCATTTGTGGAAACAGCAGTGGACGTTGAAAAAAGCGGAACTAACTCCAGAAATTGAGCATGCGTTATATTACGAATCTCAGGGTATTCCAGATCTTGTGGTAAAAATATTCAAAGAATCGCAAAAAAGAGTCATAGGTACAAGTGAATTACTTACCGCTTCTGTTATTCATTCTGTTGCTCAAGATCAATTTCGGATATTACAACCACCGTTGGACGCTCTTCGTAGTGGTGATAAAAAAGAAATGGAAAAGTATTTGGATATCTTTATGAGCTATGATCCAGCAACATTAATTACACCCGAAGAAAAACGAATGTACGAAGAGACTTATGAAATAAATCTGGAGGAAGCCTTATATGAACAAGAGCAAGATAACCAATTACAAGAAATCATTAATTGGCTAATGGATGCTGGTTTTTCAGCAGAGGTTGCGAGGTCAAGTACTAATAAAACTAAATTGGCCGACCTGAACCAATGGAAGCGAGCCGCATACCAAGCAGCACTTAATTATAAGCCCGAAGAGGAAGAACTGGTTGTTGAAAGAACTACTAAGTCATCAGCCAAAGATTCTAATATAAAAAAGAGCCAACGGAAGTATAAACCTAATAGCTTGTTCCCAGTATTATCAATGAAAGAGAAAGAAAAGAATGCAACACTCTATGAGTTGATTAGACGGGCAGGTTATATTCAAAATGTGAAATCAAGCCTAGGTTTGTGATAAGGGGGGGATTATTATGAGAGCGTACCCAAATGAACTTCTTCTTAGTGTTGTAGCTAGATACCATCATTTAAAGGGGCACAAAGGGATCAAACCTACAAGAAGAAAAATGTATGGACTTGAATATAAGAAAACTTCGGCAGATCTTCCCACAAATATTCTCCCCATTAGGAGCATTATCCAAGGTTCTATGGATGAGATTCTTCACAATAATACTCTTTATCCATTCTATAAACCATTTTTATCTGAGAAACAAGCCCGAAATATTAAGAGTCATATGCTTGATGGCCCTGGAGGTAGCATTCACTTTACCTCTGGAATAATGGCTAGTGTGGTTAAAAGAAATGGGGCACTCCGGTTATGTCCTATATGTCTTAAAGAAGATAATTTAAGTTATGGTGAGCCTTTTTGGCATCGAGAACATCAAATACCGGGTAACTTACTATGTCCTATTCATAGATGTGAATTGCTTACGCATTGTTCGGTTTGTAAGGAATTGTTTTCAGCTAACGATACGAAGAGTTTATCCATATGTCCTTTATTTTGCAGCCAAGGCCATAATCTGTCTTCTCAAGTTGTGATCAATACAGATGAAACCTTGCTCAAAGTGTCAAAAGGAATAACAGCATTGTTTAAGTTAGCACTAGATGAACAGGTCCCTTCAAATCTTCGGGATCTGTACATTAGTAAACTTATTCAGATGAAACTTTGTACGATCGGAGGACGAATTAATCAAAAAGAAGTTTGCAATAAATTCCAATCTGTGGTCCCATCAGAAACTCTTTCAAGGCTTGGTGTCCCTGTGCCTGCCGGGTCATACAATTGGTTGTCTACTCTAATAAGGAAGCCAAGACAATCATTCCATCCATTGTTACATGTATTGGTAATTGAGTTCCTATTAGGGGGACTGCATGAGATTACTTCCAATAAGACTAGTGGTCCATTTGGACTTGGTCCTTGGCCGTGCTTGAACAAAATCAGTAACCACTATAAAGAGCAAAAGATTTTTAATGTAAACATTTCACGTTGTGCAGATACGAAAAATCCAGTTGGTTCATTTAAATGTGAGCTATGTGGATTTCAGTACTCACGGCGAGGACCAGATCTTAAAGATGAGGATTTGTATTCGTATGGGCGTGTTAAAGACTTCGGTCATTATTGGAAGTCATTGGCTGATGATCTCCTTCAAAAAGGTGGTTCAATTCGATCTATCGCAAATATCTTAGCTGTAGACTCTAAGACCGTCACATTATATGTAAAGAAAAAACAAGCGTTATCAAAGCCGGAGTCTAATGGGGAAAGAGATATACGAAGAAATCGTCTTCTGCAGAGTATGGTTCACTGCACGAGTTATACCAGTTTTCGAAAAGAAAATGGAAGAGACTATAGTTGGTTATATAGACATGATAGAGAGTGGCTTCAGGTAAACTTGCCAAGCATGCCTAATAAAGTTCCTAGGAAATCAAGAGTGAATTGGACCCAAAGGGATTTGGCAATGGCTGATGAGATAAATATGGTCATTTTGAATCTTCGGTCAGAAAAAGGTAAGCCTCAACGAATAACCATCTCCAAAATCGGTCGTATAACTGGAAAACTTGCAATCTTAGAACGGAACCTTGAAAAACTGCCTCTGTGTCAGGGAATCTTAAAGATTAATCTAGAAACAGATGAACAGCACCAAATGAGGAAAATAGATTGGGCATTAAGTACAATCAAGCAAAATGGTGAAAGACCTTTAAAATGGCGAGTCCTGAGAGAGGCGGGTATTCGTATCCTAAAAACAGAGAACGTCGAAAAGTACCTTATAGTAAAACTGGCTGAATGTTACCCTGTTCTTCAGGATAAGATTTCAGCATAAAACTCAAGGGGGGGAGCGACATGCGTACAGGGAGCGAGATACTACACAAATTACTGTCTCCAAAATAGGTAGGATCAATGGAAAGAGAGGCATATTAGAAAAACACCAAAAAAGCTCCCTTTAGAAAATGTAGGAGATGTGTCAGATGCATAGAATTGATTGTTCCATAAATTCAGGAAAGTAGTAATCCTGTAATAAATTGGAGAGTATCATAAGAATCTGATATAAGGGGTATTCGTTCAAATGTTGAGAAGAATATTTGAATAAAAGGCTGATTCAAGAAGTTAATATTTAACAAGAGTTGTCTGGACGGAGTACTGGTATAAGGCGGTGTCCAATGAATATCAGCTTGTATTCGGATGAATCAATATATAGTATTTATGCAAGAATTGCTTTCTATAGTGGTAAATTTAAAATAAGAAAAGAAAATTTAAATTCAGTAATAGATTATCCATTTAAGTCTGTTGAAAATCCAGATGGAACTTCTCTTAGTCAAAAAATTGATGGCACATATCTCTTAGAAAGGCATAGTAGTTATCCTTACTACAGTCAATTCATGCTTAATAATGAAGAAAGAGAGCAAATGAAAAAAACTTTTCTAGAGGGGAACTCTTTAAAGATAGATCAATTGACTGGCCACTTTAAATCTAAATCTAACTTGCGACTATGTCCTCTATGTTTAGTGGACGATTCAAATAGGTACGGAGAGCCTTACTGGCATAGGGCTCATCAATTGCCCGGAAGTATCGTGTGCGATATCCACAATATATTGCTGTTGTCTGAATGTCCTAAATGTTCTGAACCTCTCACTCCCAGTTCCAAACATCTTCCCTTAATCACTCCGCAATTTTGTTCGGAAGGTCATTGTTTGAAGCATGTTATCCCTAATGAAGATGAAGACTTATTAACGTTAGCTACTAATAATAGGTCCTTGCTTGAGCCTGAGAAGAAAGTTGATCTTATTAAAATTCGCGAAAAAATGACTACTATATTTTTGGGTGAGGGAATTATCAACGAAAAATCGTACTACAGGTTTAAACTAAACCAAAAAGTTCACGAAAGATTTAATGACTCCTTTTTGAAAAGGTTGGGAATTTCCAAAGATGTTATGAGAATACACCTTTTCTGGAAAACAAGAAAAGAATTAGACCCTTTATTTTATATTCTGCTTATGATTTACTTTTCAGGATCAGTATTTCAATTTTTGGAACAGGAATTCGAATATGCTCCTTTTGGTAATGGCCCTTGGAAATGTTTAAACAGAGTTTGTAAGTACTATGAAAAACATGTAATTAAAAGTGTAGAAATCAGCTTTATAAAGGGAGGGCGCCCTTGGGCCCTATTTTGCTGTAACGAGTGCGGTTGTAAATACGAATGGCTTAATTATGATGATGTAGCGCTCATTATTGAGCCTGGTCCTGTATGGTTATCAGAATGTGAAAAACTCTTTCAGAATTGGGAAGTAACTTTTAATGAAATGTATATCTTATTTACTCGAGACTTTATGGACCAATGGAATAAATATCATCCTATAAGTCCGGAGCATTTTAAAAGTAAATGCTTTAGTAAGAGCATTAAAGAAGAATTCCCTCAATTGTTCAAATAGTAACTACAAATAGATATATTAAAATGCAACAATACAAGGAGGTTTTCGGACCTCTTTTTTGATGTGAAATATATAATTATGTAAGCAGAACTAGTTCAAAAAAACCTTGATGTGCTAACAGGCAAGAGAACAAACGTAAAAACACAGCTAGAAACTTTTTTTAAGATAACGGTTCTTCAATTTCTAAAGGATATTAACCAATGTACATAGTTACATAATTTATTTTTACAGAACACTTAACTTTTAATTTCTTTATTTAGATGCATGAAAAAAACGTTAATTTATCAGGGGGTTAAAGAACAACGGATTAATGTAAGTTGCAGAGAGGGACTTTCTTATAGTTTTTGTTCCAGAACAATACTTAAATGTAATTTTCAATTTGATTGATTTTAAAAAAAGTCTAGTATTATCAGTGGGTATGAGAACAATGATATAATGTAATAAATCAATGAATTCGTTCAATAAGTATGTAACTGAAAAATATAGTATGTAACTTTAGATTTGCTCTTCAGAAACAGTTCCGATGATTTTTCTTCATCGGGACTGTTTTGTTTTTTGTAAGTTAAAGTTTTTATTGCATTATGAGATGCCTAAGTACTGAAGCCGGGGGGCAAAATCGTATAGGTATCCGGGCTTCCCAATGCCAAATTCGCCACAGAAGATTAAATGAAGGCTTCTTTATATTATTCAGTATTTTCAAATGCTACCGTAAGTCGCGGCAAAGGGATGCCTGCCTTTTGTGCCTCTCTCACAACTTCAAGTACCGCAAAACCTGCTTTACTATTGTTGTATTCCACAAAGAGCCGCGGTAAGCTGCCTGTTGCATAAATAACCTTTTTAAAAAGTATACCGAGAAGTACCGGCGGAATTTTAGTCAGCAGGAGAGAAATGGCACCTGGCTTTGCCCCTCTTGCTTTAAGTACAGGGATGATTTCTCTCATGTTCTTACCAACATTTACGAATGAGTCCCTGTCATTCATGAGTGCTGGAAAACTTCCGCATCTCAACACCTCGGTCTCCATAGCTGCATTCATGGCAAAGTGATTCCATAGCCAGTTTTCCATATCCGTTACCCAACTAATTTTAAAATGGGCACTTTCAAAACATTCTTTGACCTTGTTGTTAATATGTTCAGTGCCTGCCCTTGGCTTTTCCAGAAATATCATTTTCAAAAAGCCGCCTCTGAGCCTATTATCCGCGATGCCGCCGCCTCCTGCCGGGAACCCAAAGACAACATTGTTCACAGGCAATGGTGAGATTGATGATTTCAAATCTTGCCAAACGTTATTGAATATTAGAACAGGGGTGGTTCCAGCAACAGTTGATAGTATTTGTGCTGCCCCTGGAAGCTGTTCCGTGTTGACACTCACTATAATAAGGTCGTAATTCGGGCTAAGCTCCTCATGCAGCTTGACGTTCCAGGTTTCCTTAATGAACTTTTTCCCTCTTCGTGCGTCCCACATTTCAAGCTCTATGTTGCTTCCAAAGGTTTCTTTTCTCCCTTTTCTGACGTAAAACTCAACGGTATGCCCTGCCTGTTCAAAGGCCCAAGCATATTGGGTCGATATTACACCTCTGCCGAAAAATAAAATTCTCATATTAGCCTCCCAAAAATAGATGTTCATATTTGTCGATGATCAAACAACGCGTTGTATGATAATATTGTATGTATTCACTATCCGGTCATCAACCATCAGATTTTTAGTATCTGTCGGATAATCGATTGAACAGAAAATGGAGGCCCGTCATGAAAAAGCAACCTGAAATTACGGAAAAAACAAGGCAAACATTTAAAAATGTTTTCTGTGATTTATATAGCCAAAAACCAATTGAAAAAATATCTATTCAAGAGATTGCTAACAAGTCAGGATATAACCGCAGTACATTTTACCAATACTTCACAGATATCTATGAGCTGTTGGACTATGTTGAAGAGGGTGTTATGAAATCCATTTACGAGGAAATGGCAAGCAGGGAACTTTCTACGCATTCGTTCCAAGATGCACTTCAATGCCTGGAAAATGCAGAAGAAATTTCAGTCTTTAAAGCCCTCTTGGGTGACTATGGTGCTATTCATTTTGTTGAACGCCTGAAAAGAGAAATTCCCTTTGAAAAATTGATTGCAGACCTCCCAACAAATGATACCTTAGCGCCGTACCTGATTGAGTTTTACATATCAACATTACTTTCTTTGTTTCGCCTTTGGATACGCAATGACAAAGATTTATCGTCGGAAGAATTGGTCAAGCTGATCGATAGCCTATTTGCAAATGGGATCAAATCGTATTATAGCTTTGGCGCAGTCAAAGAAGGGTAAACACGGATCAAAATGGATTTTTTGAGAGGATCTTATGACAAATAAATTAAATACTTTGCAAAAAGAGCTTGCAGCGCTCGTTGATCGTCATGCTAACAGAGAAGGGACTCTGTATACCGAAATTTCTAATCTTGCATTTTCCAGACATTCGATTCCTTATGGCTTCAACAGAACAGAGCCGCCATACAGGATCGACAAGCCTTCGATTTATATTATCGTTCAAGGAGTAAAGGATGTCCTATTTGGTGGAGAGCGCTTTAGATATGGTCCTCCGAATTACCTTGTTGCCTCAATGGATTTACCGATCATCGCAGAGGTACTTGAAGCTTCCTCTGAAGTCCCCAATTTGTCCTGTAAAATTGAGTTCACACGTAGCGATATTTTAGAGCTGTTAAGCAATGACACGCTAACGGGAAGCCACAGGGGGAAGTCAAGCCGCAGCTTGAACGTGGCGGAATTAGATGTATCTGTGCTGGATGCTGTCGTGAGACTGATTGGTCTGCTGGATAAGCCGATGGACATCCCGGTGCTTGCCCCGTTGTTTACAAAAGAAATTTTATACAGAGTGCTGCACGGCGAGCATGGTAGCTCGCTTAGACAAATTGTGACGGAGGGTACTCCTGCTATTCATATACAAAACGCAATTCAACACCTTCTGAATCATTTTCAAGAGTCTTTTCAAGTTGAAGACCTGGCAGATATCGCTAAGATGAGTGTCCCGTCGTTTCACCGGCATTTTAAGCAAATTACCGCGATGAGTCCGATTCAGTTTCAGAAGCAGCTGAGGCTTCAAGAGGCCAGGCAGCTTATAAAAATGGAGGAGTCAATGAATGTTGCAGATATAGCATTCCGGGTTGGTTACGAAAGTCCGACGCAATTCATCCGTGAATATTCGCGGATGTTTGGTATTTCTCCCAAAAAAGATAGACATCGCCTTAATAAGGCGGATGCGCAAGAAATAGATATATAAATTTCAATAGGTGATAGGATTAGGCAGTTTTTTGATTTGATTGTGTTACCGGCTGCTGCAGCATTGAATTTACAATTGGGATAGTAATTAAAACGATCTCTGGAGGTAAATTATGCGAAATATTAAGCTTGGTAAATCCGGTCTTGAAGTTTCACCCATCTGCATCGGCTGCATGGGCTTCGGAGACCCGGCAATTGGCTACCCTACCTGGTCAATCCGGGAGGAAGAGAGCCGCTCTGTAATTAAATATGCAATCGAGGCCGGAATCAACTTCTTTGATACCGCCAATATGTATTCTCAAGGGACTAGCGAGGAAATCATCGGCAGGGCGCTCAAGGATTTCGCTAAACGCGAAAATATCGTCATAGCTACAAAACTCGGCGCTCCAATGCGCTCTGGACCTAACTCGTTCGGTCTTTCGCGGAAGTCGATTATGACTGAAATTGATTATAGCTTGCGTCGCCTGGGAACGGATTACATTGATCTTTACCAAATTCATCGCGCTGATCCCTTTACTCCATGGGAAGAGACACTGGAAGCCCTTCATGATCTAGTGAAAATGGGCAAAGTGCGCTATTTAGGGGCTTCAACTATGAGGACTTGGCAGTTCGCTAAAGCTCTTCACATTCAGAAAGCGAATGGTTGGACACGCTTTATATCTATGCAACACAATTATAATTTGGTTGCCCGTGAGGAAGAAAACGAAATGCTTCCACTCTGCGCCGACGAGGGGATTCAGACCATTGTCTACAGCCCACTTGCGCGCGGGCTCCTGGCTCGCCCTTGGGGGGCAAACACGGTGCGAACGGAGGCCGAATCCGGAGCTGCCAAATTTTTTGAGGCAACTGCGGCAGCGATCAGAATATTGTGGAAGCGGTTGGTAAAGTTGCAGAGGACCATGGGGTCAGCCGTGCGGAAATCTCTCTTGCCTGGTTGTATCGTAATCCGGTTGTGGCTGCACCCATTGTGGGAGCGACCAAAACCAGCCACATTGATGCTGCAATTAAAGCGCTTGAGATCAAGCTAACAGACATAGAAGTTGACCGGTTGGAGGAAGCCTACACCCCTCGTTTTGATGTGAATGTTAAAAACTCCGATCCGGAAGCGATTGTCAAAATGGCAGCAACCGTTGGAAACAACATTGCTGTCCCAATTGCTTCTAAGTGATTTGAAAGGACTATGGGTTATCTACAGGTAGCTCAACAGTGAACACAATTTCGTTATCGTCAATGATCTGAGCGTAAATTCGCCCCTTATAGCGCTGCACTATGGAATGGGCAATGGATAGGCCCAGGCCACTGCCGTCACTTGCCGTATTCACCTGATAGAATCGTTCGAAGAGAAAAGGCAGATGAGCTTCAGTTATGCCTTCTGTGGTGTTCGAGATGCTTAAGGTATTGGAATAGTGACCGGCTTTAAGCATAACGGTGATTTCACCGTTGTGCGGAGTATACTTGGCGGCATTATCCAGCAAAAGATCGATTAGCTGGGAGATGTCGCTTTTATCAGCGGTCACATAGATGTGCTGATCAATATCCGGAGTTACCGTAATGTTACTGCTGAAGAACCGTTCTTCCATATACAGCAGTGAAGCTTCAAGCAGCTTGCTTAGCTGTACTTCCTGTAAGTTCAATTGAACGTCTAGCGACTCCATTCTCGCGATGGTCAACAGATCATTCACTATCGACGACATTTTATTCAGCTGTGAATGGATATAACCGATCCACTTGGACTGGTTCTTTATAGTCTCCTGTTCATGCATGGAGATGACAGCCAGATTCGTCGATATAACGGCAATGGGCGTCTTCAGATTATGGGAAATATCTGAGATGAATTTTTGCTCTCGTTCGAACATCTCCTCAATCGGACGGATCGACCTTTGCGAGATATAAAAGCTCACACCTAACAGAATGATAGAACTGAGGCCGCTAATAGTGATCAGGATGAGCAGGAGCGAATGCAGGCTTTTTTCGGCATAGGTAATGTCAGTGAAGAGTATTCTGAGCTTATGTTCCTCCGGCGGCATCCGGTGTTTAACAAACATGAAGGAATGAGAGTCTACAGTTATTGCTGCGGACTCTCTCTGCAATTTGACCGCTTTTGCCAATACTCTGTCGATCATCTGTTGCCCCAAGGCGCTGTCGACGATCAGCCAGTCCACTGCACTTGGATTGGTTTCATCAACAATTGCGGCAATCGCGACAGGGTGTTGCGGGTCCTTCTTCAGAAACTCAATCTCAGCCGACATGGAGATCGTCAGCTTGAAGTTAGCAGTCTTGTAGGCCTGCATCCGCGCACTGATATAAATCAGAAAGATAATGCAGATAAATACAAAGAACATCAGCAGGAAGTTAATCAGGATATACTTGTTTCTTAATTGTCTAATCATGACTCTGCTCCAGTTTATACCCTCTGCCCCTAAGGGTAGTAATCACCACATCCGGCGACAGATAGGCCAGCTTCTTCCGCAGAAACGATATATAAACCTCGATATTGTTGTACTCCGTATTGGACTCCAGACTCCACACCCTGCTGACTAACCGCTCCTTCCCAATTAGCCGCTCCGGGTTCAGCATGAAGTAATACATGATTTCGAATTCTTTTCGGGACAATTTTACACTTTCATGGCGGCATTCCATCCGGTAATTCGTAAGATCCAGGCTAATATCAGAGTAGTAGAGCTTCTTCTCAATCAATGTGTGTGATTTCCGGCGGATCAGCGCCCTGACTCTGGCCAGAAGCTCTCCGGGATCGAAGGGCTTTGCAAGATAATCATCTGCACCATGGTCGAGTCCGGCGATTATGTCTCTGGGCTCCTCTTTTGCTGTAAGCAGCAGGATTGGTGTGCTAATGTTTCTTTGCCTTGCTCTGGTCATCACGTCTAATCCGTTCATGAATGGAAGCGATATGTCCAGAATAATAACGTCGTATATGTTCGTTAGTACAAGGTGCAGACCATTTACACCATCATGGGCAGCGTCTACGTTGTATTTTGAGTGCATTAGAAGCTGCACCAGTGATTCGCATAATTGAATCTCGTCTTCAATCAGCAAGATTTTCATAGATGACTCTCCTTGGATGATGTCTTGAAAGCGCTTTGTCGAAATTTTATCATCCAACTCCTGAAAAGACTATAGAATATCCTGCGGTATAGCTGTAATTTCAAATCTATATAGTTAATTATTAATATTTAAAGGTTTTTTCAAGGTTAGATCCCTATAATTTAAAATGTAAGCGGATTCAAGATGGCTATGGAGGGACTGCTATGTACAATTTGTTACTGGTTGATGATGAACCGGATGTGCGGCAGAGATTGATGAACGGCATGAATTGGAGTGATCAAGGATTCAATGTTGTCGATACTGCCGAGAATGGACTGGAGGCCATAGAACGGATTGAGCGGTACCGGCCGGAACTGGTAATTACAGACATCAGCATGCCTTTTATGAACGGGCTTGAGCTGTCCGACTGGATAAGGGTTGAGTATCCAGCAACTCGAATTGTGCTCCTGACGGGCTATGATGAATTTGAATTTGCGAAGCGGGCCATCAAGCTAGACGTAGATGAGTTTATTTTAAAGCCATTCAGTATGGAGGAAATCGTACAGGCTCTTGTCAGAGTGAAACAGCGGATTGAGGCCGAGGAAAGACGGTTTGAAGATGTTAAGATGCTGCGTGAGCATTACCGCACCAGTCTGCCTGTCCTCCGCGAGACCTTCCTGGCTTCACTGCTTTCCCGGAAGATGTCCCATAGTCAAATAGTCGAGCAAGCGAGAACCTATGAAGTTGCTCTAGATGGGACAGGTTATGCCGTGTCGGTAATTAATCTCCAGCACTATGATGAGCAGCTTAAAGAAGGTAATAACCACGGTTTAAACAGTCAGAGCAGCTCTTTGCAGATATCCGGTGATTTGAATCTCCAGTTATTTGCAATCTTGAATATTGCGGGCGAACTATGGAGTAAACGGAAAATGGGTCGTGTGTTTCTGCACCAGGATCATATCGTGTTACTCTCAATATCACGGACTTCGGATCAGAGCAACAGTATCCTAAGGCATACCATTACACTTCTTCAGGAACTTCTGCTGCAGATAGATCGGCTACTGAAACTGAAGGTCACCATAGGCCTCGGCGATCCGATCTCCAGGCTTGATGAATTAAGAGAGGCCTATGACGGGGCGATGCAGGCCATCGAGTACAGGCTGCTAGAGGAGAGCAACCGGATTATTTATATCGGAGATGTAGAGATGCGGGCGTATAACCGCCTCCGATTCAATAAAATGAAAGAACAGGAGCTTGTGAGGTGCTTGAAACTGGGAGCAGTTGCTAAAGTGAAAGAGGTTGTCTATGAGCTGTTTAATGAACTGATTGAAGCGGAGGTCCCGTACAGAGACTATAAGATGTACATTGTTGAGATTCTGACCTCAGTATTAAAGGCTGCCAGAGAAACGGATGCCTATCTAGAGGATATACACGGAGCACTGGGCAACGTATTTCTGGAGATCGAGGCACAGGAGACCTTATCCGCTGCAAGGGACTGGTTGACTGCCATTTGTACGAATTTAACCGAGACCGTTATGTTAAACCGCAAGCAGTCGTTTGGCCAGTTTGTTCAGCAGGCGATGGAGTATGTCCATACCCATTTTGCCGACCGTGAGCTTTCGATCAATCAGGTGTGCAATTATCTCCATATCAGCGTAGGGTATTTCAGCAGCATCTTCAAGAAAGAAACCACGGTCACGTTTGTCACCTATCTAATTAATATACGTATGGAGGCTGCTAAGGAGCTGCTAAGCACGACTGATTTAAAGGCTTTTGAAATTGCCGAACGCGTCGCCTTTGCCGATCCCAACTATTTCAGCTTCACCTTCAAAAAACATATAGGCATCTCCCCAAAGGAGTACCGTAACCGCATCGCCAAAGAGTGGTCTACTGGTACATAGCAGCATCTGCAGCCATTGTTAATGGGTTGGGAGTTCAAGTTAATCGGGATTAACTCCCGATTTTTTTTATATCAAAAAGTATAAACTTCAAAGCCCGCTAAAGAAGGATTCAGCGGGATCTCCGATAGGAGTTTTATTAGGCATGCCAATACATGAGAATATCGAAGGTAACACCTTATGATTTTGTATTCTGCTCAGATGAGGATTGATTGATAATTGCTAATGACAACGCATTCATAGTTATAAGGAGGTTCAAGATGAAGAGAAAAAGAATAAAGAAAGCTCTGGCAGGAACGATGGTTATGGCGATGGTTGTCTCCGGTTCTGTAACAGGGTCGGGGGCGGCGCTTGCGGCGGAAACATCGCCGGTCTTCCCGCAAGTGTATACATCGAATTATATCGATGCAGGGCTGCAGGAGACAGAGGCATCGATTCAAGCGAAGGTCGAAGCTCTCATTAAGACGATGACTCAGGAGGAGAAATTTTCTTTTCTGGGCGGTAACGGAACAGGGACAGAAGGGAATGCCGGTTATCTGAAGGGTGTCCCAAGACTCGGCGTTCCTGAATCCAAAATGTATGATGGCCCGGCAGGCGTTCTGTATACGCAGGATACGACCAACCCGCCGATTGAGCAAATGGTTGCAGCGACCTGGGACAAAGAAAGTGCGTACGACTACGGTAAAATTCACGGATCGGAAAATAGGGCGCTCGGCGGAAATATACAGTTAGGCTCCCAGTTCGATATTACGCGTGCCCCTCAGTTCGGTCGCGCGAAGGATCAGTTCGGCGAAGACCCATACCTTTTATCAGATATGGCGGCAGAGGATACCAAGGGGATTCAGGATCAGGGCGTTATAGCCGTAGGCAAACATTTCGCCGCTTTTTCCCAGGCAGCCACACCAGCAACATCGACGAATATCGAAGTCTCTGAGCAGGCGCTGCATGAGATTCATCTGCCGGGCTTTGAAGCGGCTGTGACCAAGGGGGGGCTCCTGGGAATGATGTCCTCGTACAATCTGGTCAACGGTACCTTCGCCTCATCGAATACTTATCTGCAGCTTGATGTCCTGCGGGACATGTGGCAATACAAAGGGTTCACTGTCACCGACTGGGGAGGCAACGACGGCTTTACGCTGAATAAAGGCACGGATATTGAAATGCCATCATTATCCGCCAATAAGCAGAGCAAAGCAGAGGCCTTGATAGCAGACGGAACACTGACACAGAACGATATAGATGATGCGGTAAGACATGTTCTGACGGCTCTGGGCCAGGCTGGTTACCTGAACCTTGTAGAAATCGATGGTCAGGGATATGCCAAGGAGCAAACCGGACGTACCGAAGCGATTGATCTGGCAGCAGATTTGAATAAACTCGCCACCGCGCGTCAGACGAATTCAGAGATTTCACAGCAAATTGCTGAAAAAGGAGCAGTTCTCCTGAAAAATGAGGACGGGGCGCTCCCGCTGAAGAAAGAGAATACCACCGCCGTAATCGGGCTTAACGGGATGCACTTAATCTCCGGTGTTGATGGGGAACGGTCGTACGGCACTATAAGCGAGATGGTGAGCCCGTATGAAGCACTGACCGAAATATTGGGTGAGGAGCAGGTTGAAGGGCAGGTGGCCCTTGACCTTGTAGGGGAAGCCATTCCCGCAGAGAATCTGTATACCAATCCACATGAGGGTAGTAATGGGGTAACACGTTCCTACGGAACCGGTGCCAGTGAAGGAACCAGCGAGGATCAGCAGGGGCAGATTAAAACAGCAGGGTCCATTGCCGAGAAAAAAATGGGCGACCATCCCATTGGAACCTTCGCAACGGTTGACAACGATATTAACTTTACTACGGGTACTATCAACGGCAAGCCTAATAAAACGTATAAAAATTCCGCTGATGGTACCGCCTTCACTAAAGAGAGCGGTGCGGCATATACCTGGACTACTTATATCAAAGCTCCGGAGACCGGGCAATATTCGATCAAGCTTGAAGGAATCGGCGGACAAATCGCCGCTACTGTCCAAACTTCGACTTATGATCCGAATGCCAGTGACGCAGATGTGAAATCGGTAAGCCTGGGCATTGCCTCCATTAATCAGGGGACACAGTGGCCAAGCGACAGTATCATTCCCACAGAGACTGGAAAAAGCATTAGTTCTGCATCGGTTACCTTTGAAGCGGGCAAGTACTACAAGGTCATCGTTGCCGGAATTGCCTCGCTTGCAGAAAAGGACCTGCAGGTCCGTCTAGCCTGGATTACACCGAGTCAGGCACAAGCCAACTATGACAATGCTATAGAAGCGGCGAGAAACAACGATACTTCTGTAGTGTTTGCCTACCGTAAAACCACAGATACCGCAAGTACCCTTGCTGCGACTACAAACCGGCTGCCGGATGAGCAGGAGAAGTTAATTCTCGATGTAGCTGAAGCTGCCCACGAAGCCGGCCACAAAGTTGTAGTTGTTCTGAATAACTCCACAGCCGTCACCATGGAGAAATGGATCGATAAAGTTGACGGTCTGCTGGAAATGTATTTCCCGGGTCAGCGCGGCGGTGTTGCGACAGCAAGACTGCTGACAGGAGAAGTGAATCCAAGCGGCAAACTGGCATTTACTATACCTAAAAAGGATACAGACACGCTGATCACGTACTCTCAGGAATATTTCGACATGCAAAAAATCGAAGAGGATTCCGGAAAAGAAATTGACTACACCCAGTGGATTCCTATGCTTGGAAATACAGTGGAGGAAGTTAAGGCAAGGCAACAGGCGATGGGCATGAAGCCTGGAATAATAAATACTTCAATCTATTATGAAGGAATCATGACGGGTTACCGCTGGTATGATGCTTATGATGTTGAACCGCAATATGATTTTGGTTACGGGTTGTCTTATACCAGCTTTGAATATTCTGACTTGAGTGTAACGCCTAGCACTACTAACGGTGAGAAAGCCGGTTACAATGTTACATTTACGGTAACGAATACCGGAGATGTAGCAGGAACGGAAATTGCCCAGTTGTATCTTGGCGCCGCGGATCAAGCGGCTTTGGGCGAAGGCATCCAGACACCGGAATATCAGTTGGCCGGCTATGAGCGAGTGGAGAATCTCGGGGTTAATCAGAGTAAACGGGTAACCCTGCATGTAAATGAACGCTCACTGTCTTACTGGAATTCCAATCAGGAAGAAGTGACTGACAATGCTGACGGTACAAAAGGTAAATGGACAGTGGCAACAGGCCCGCGTACGATTTATGTCGGCCCGGCGTCGGATGAGCTTCTGCTTTCAAAGCAGATTACAGTTAGCGCCGGCGAAAGTTCTGATGTGGTTGCGGAGTTAAACGGGACGTCGAGCGTCTCGCCGGGATCTTCGTTTAGCCTTAACGTTACTCTGAGTAAGCTCAGTAAGGGTATTTACGCTGAGGATCTTGTTGTCAGCTATGATCCGCAACTGGTTGAATTTATCGAGGCGCAGTCACTTCTGTCCGGGGTGAAGGTGGTAGATTATGATTCAGATGAACCCGGACGCGTACGGATTCTAATGGCCAGCGAAGGAGAAAATAAGGCGATAAATGCGGATGGCGATATTCTGAAGCTTAACTGGAAAGCCAAATCCGTTACTGCCGCAAGTACCGCTGTGTTTAAAATCGTAAGCGCAGTCTTGTCCGACGGCGAAACCGAATTCACTGCTGATTCCACCAGTTCCCATAGTATCCAAATCACTGCCCGTTTGGAGGGCGACGTAAACGGCGACGGGAAAATCAGCGTTCTCGATCTGGCAAAGGTTGCGAAAAACTATGGTAAGACCTCTGCCAGCACCGACTGGGAGACTGTTAAGGCGATGGATATGAATAACGACAATGTGATTGATGTCGAGGATTTAGTGCAGATTGCCAAGAAAATTCTCGAGTAGCTGCCTGTTGCAAGAGGCTGTTGTGTAAAAGCAACAGCCTCTGTTGTTACGGTAAGGCGTACTTTTTCCATGCATGTACGAAAGGATGTATAACTGATGAGACAACGTTTCTTGATTCCGCTGCAACTGCTGGCAGTGATGGCTATACTTATTTTTCCTGGTACCGTGCTGGGTGCCGGAAGCCCCGCGTTCTCGTTATCGCTCAATAATGCGGGTCCGGCTGTAGACGGTACGGTTCAGGTAACTGTCAGCGGGTCCAATCTGAGCGATGTGTATGGTTATGAACTGAATCTGGAGTTCGATCCGGCCAAAATGGAGTACGTAACCTATAAGGATGACTCAAGCGGCTGGACATCAGTCCCTATGGCAGACGACGGAAAAGTGACACTGGTTCACACACTGACCGGTGAAAACCCGGGAAAAAACGGTGATTTGACACTTGCCGTGATAACCTTTAAAGCCAAAGCAAGCGGCGAGGCTGTCTTTACGCTCGGCAAGGTCAAACTGGTTGACTCTACATTGAAGAGTTCAGTAGTTACACCGGCAAAAACCGCTACAGCTTTCGTAGCCAGTGGATCAAGCGGTAATAATGACGGCGGGGGCGGAAGTACAGGCACATCTTCTACGGCTAATCCTGAAGAAACCCTTACAGCAACGATTGATAAAGTAACCAAGGATTCGGCTGGTAACTGGTCCATTATAGTGTCCAATAAGGTAACTGCCATAATACTGCCCACACAATTGGAGGGCTTGTTGCAGACCCCTTCTATAACAATTGGCAATGAGCAAGTTACACTAGTTATTCCTGCAGAAGTTCTGAAGCAAATCCGCAATCAGGCATCCGCAGAACAGTGGACTAAAGGACAGATCATCATCCATATGAATCCTGTATCGGCGGTACAGGCCGCTCAGCTTATAGAACAAGGGAAAGACGTGCTCGGCGCAAGTGTTTCGCAGGCCAGCGAAATGTATGACTTTGCCCTCTCATTCTCCGCTGGTACGGAAACGATGATAATTGATCATTTTGCGGAGCCGGTTACTGTCATGTTTTCAGTTCCCGATGCTGCAGATCCAGAACTGATATCCGTATTTCATATGACCGGGAACGGAATGTTTGAGCTAATCCGGGGTACCTACAGTAACAAGAAAATATCTGGTTCTCTACAGCATTTCAGCCTCTATGGCGTACTGGAAGTCCGGAAGCAGTTTACAGATGTACCTGCTACGCACTGGGCGTATGAGACCATTACCAAGCTGGCGGCGAAACAAATCGTGAATGGAACCAGTCCAACTGCCTTTGCACCGGCCCAGAGTGTCACCCGTGCCGAATTTACCGCTCTGCTGGTGCGAGCACTGGGATTAACAGCCGGGGGAACAGCATCATTTCAGGATGTGGCAGCTGAGGATTGGTTCTATCCGGAAGTTGCCGCTGCAGCTGAGGCAGGAATTGTGCAAGGAAAAAATAATAATGTGTTCGAGCCTGACTCCCTGATTACTCGGGAAGAGATGGTTGTAATGATGATGCGTGCTTACAGCCTGAAGTCAGGTGGTGTTTCAACAGTCCTGTCAGGCTCCTTCTCCGATGAATCGGAGATTGCCCTATGGGCGTTGGAATATGTTACAAAAGCAAAGGGACTGAACCTCGTGCAAGGCCGTTCTGCCGGCATGTTTGAACCTAAAGGGATTGCCAGCCGTGCAGAGGCGGCTCAATTAATCTATAATTTATTGAAGCAATTATAATGTCCTTTTTTAATTAAGAAGGATAAAGGAACAAGCCCCTTGAAGGCAGCCTGAAAGAATCATTCAGGCTGCCTTTTTTTGTTGTAAAATAGTGGTAAGCTGAACTAAGGGGGAGTGTAGATGAATAAACGAACCAATCATAATTGTAATCTGAATATCTGGCGGCACTTACCTGATGAGGTATGGGATAAAGTCTCTGAGTTATACAAAAGTATGCCTGGCTGGATAGGATACAAAGACGGGATTCCTTATTGGTTCGGGCAAGAGGAGGATGATGTTTATATTGCGGCCTCGGTTGAGCCGAGCGGATTATCATTTTTTGCACAGATGAACCAAAGGGATTGGGAAGTATGGATAACTACGTTTAAGTCACAAGCAACAAGAGTATTAGGATTTGAAGTAGGAGAACCCGAGGATGGATTTATCTGATCAAGAGAGGGAGAAGAGAATGAAGCCAATCATTGACCATATCCAAATTACTGTAAAAGATATTCGGGCCGCAGAAGCATTTTATGATACATTTCTGCCTCTGCTGGGTTACGATATCCGGAACAAAGCGAGTATAGCAATTCCGGAACACGACTTCATCGTCGTCGAATATCTGCATCCTTCACTGGCGTTTGCGATCACATCGCCCAGAGCTGCTTTTCAAAATGAGGATATACATCGCCGTAAGCCCGGATCATTACATCATCTCGCATTCAGAGCCGAATCAAGAAAAGAAGTGGACGATATACATTTGAGCTTAGTGGAGATAGGAGCAACCATAGTAGAACAGCCCAGGCTGTATCCGGAGTATGGCCCTGATTACTATGCAGTTTTCTTTAAGGATTTCGAAGGCATTAAATATGAAATCGTTTCCAGACAAATGATCTGATCAGGAAGATTGGAGATAACCAGCAATAATAAGGCCAGCAAGCCTCAGCAAAATTAATCAGATCAGAATAGCGGTAGCCCTGGATTTAGCTAAAAGGGATCTGGAACGATGAACAAAAAGAGTGGCACCTATGCGATACACAGAATACGTCTGTTTGAGAATAGACCAATACCAGTCTGCAGGCAATGCCTGGTTAGTGAAAAGTTGCACCGGGTAATATTGGAAATAGTACATAACTGCTGAATACAGGAGGGAGTCAAATGAGCGAGGAGGAAGTCCAAGCATCCGGCTGGGACGCCATTGATGAGCAGATGAACAGATTGTACGGGGAACAGGAGCCGAAGCATTACGGTACCCTTATTCCTTATGGTCTGGGAGGCAAGGACCCGCTGCGGGGGATTAGCGCTTATAAGGCGAAGGAGCCTTATCCGCATTGGCATTTTGTAACGTATGGGTTCTCGGAGCTATATGAAAAAGAGTCGAATGACCCTGATTATAGCGGCTACGGTTTTGAACTGACTTTCCGGCTAATCCGTAACGCTGATGAGGAAGAGCCTCCGGCCTGGGCACTGAATTTGCTGCAAAATATGGCGAGATATGTATTCTCCAGTGGTAACATTTTTGCGTCCGGTCATTATCTGGATGCGAACGGCCCGATCTGTCTGGAGGCTGACTCTAAGCTGACTGCGCTTGCTTTTACGGATGATCCGGAACTTCCGGCGATAGATACGCCTAATGGGCGGGTCGAGTTTCTGCAAATGGTAGGGATCACGGCTGATGAACTGGAGGCTATGACTACCTGGAATACGAATGCCTTTCTGCATGCGGCGCAGGAAGAGCTCCCGTACTATATCACCGATCTCTTGCGTGATTCGCTGCTGGAGGTTCCCGGTATACAAAATGCAGTACGTGAAGGGATAGAGCGCGACGGGTCGAGCACAGGCTTTTTTTATGTAGATCAGCTGGAATGGGAGCCGGGTAAAAGCCGCCTGTTCGGCAAAGCGCCGGCCATTCTGACGATGGGCGCCAAGCAGGCCGAGATGGTAGCCAGACTCCTTAGTGCCCGCCTGTTGAAGAGGAAGGAACTGGCTTTAATCAGTCAGAAGCTGCAGGTCATTCTGGAGCTGGCAGAGGAGACCGGCTTGAGCGAAGGCGATAAATTCGTCCGGATAAGCCTGAGCGAAGCTGCTGTAAGGGAACTCTCAGCGACCCTCCAGCCTATGGAGGGGGAATATAAGCTGTCCTCGGCCAAAGGGCTGATCGTGCGGGTAAACAAGACATATATTAAGGATCAGGATGGCCAGGTAGTGGATACTGTTGGTTGAGTTGTAGTCAAAAAGAGCTAAACTGGTATACCATCTAGCAGCATTGAATTCGGCCAAGGAACCAGGAGGACCTACCCTTGAACACCATTGTTTATCTTATCCGTCATGCAGAATCGCCTTATATAGCGGGAATGGAGCTGGAAAGAGGCCTATCGCTTAAAGGTCAGCAGGATGCGGAACGGGTAAGGCTAATGCTGCACAATAAGAAAATTGACCACTTCTACTCCAGTCCTTATGCACGGGCAATTCTGACGATTAAGCCGCTGGCAGAGGAGTGTGGCCAGGATATTCTGCCTTTGGATGACCTGAGGGAGAGGATAATTGGAGATATAGCCGGTACCGGTTTTTACGAAGCAAAACGTTTGGTCTATCAGGATTTCACGTTTTCTTTTCCCGAAGGAGAGTCTTCTGAAACCGCACAGAAGCGTGGTATCCGGATAGTAGAGGGGTTACTCAAACGGCATGCGGGACAATGCATTGCAATTGGAACGCATGGCGACATAATGACACTCCTTCTGAACAGGTATGATCGGCAATATGGTTTTGAATTCTGGCAGTCTACATCGATGCCGGATATTTATAAGGCTGAGTTCAACGGCCTGCTGTTAAAAAGGGTAACGAGGGAGTGGAGCGAACACAGTTAATAGAGTTAACAGTATGACTACGCCCAAAACCCGGCATATGTCCGATTTAAGCCTGATTAGAGTCCATTATGACTCAGTCAGGCTTTTTTGTTGCCGGCGTTCCCGTCAGCTCCCCGCCGCAATCCCTCCCTAAACTGACTGGGCGACTCCCCCGTCCACAGCTTAAACTGCTTGGAGAAGTACAAAGGATCAGTGAATCCGCAGGAGTTCCCCACCTGTTCCACACTTAAATTGGTGCGTAGCAGCTCCTTGGCCCGCTCGAGGCGGACCTGATTGATGTACTGCTTGGGGGACTGGCTGGTCAGCTGTTTGAACACTTTGGTGAAATGGGTCCGGTGATAGCCCAGAGAGGCGGCAAGCTTGTCAATGGACACCGGCAGCATGTATTGGGTCTGGAACCAGCGGATGGCCTGCTCCACTGCACGCTCGGAATCGGTTAAAGCCCCGGCTGAGGAGTAACGCAGCTTATGGACGTTGAGGCGTGCAAATTCGGCAAGAAGAATCCGGAACCAGCCGTCCGTAGCCAAGGTTGTTACAGTTTCGCCGGACTGTTGTTCCAGCACCCGCTCGATACTTTCAAATAGGCCTGCCAGATGTTCCGGATCCGCACCTCTTACGATGGGATCGGTAGTGGTGATGCCGGTCTTTTTCAGCATTTCGAGGGCATTCGGGCCTTGGATAGCAACCCAGCGGTAGCTCCAGGGCTCGGTGTGGTCAGCTTCGTAGCTGAACAATACGCCGGGAAAAATAACAAAGGTATCTCCCTGGCCAAGCCGGTAGCTTTTCCCCTGCCAGACAAAGGTGCCGCACCCGCTTTCTACGGTATGTATCAAAATGTATGGATGAACGGCGGGGCCGATTTTGTGAAGAGGCTCGGGCCTGGCAGCACCGGCAAAGATTATATTCAGATCGGCATTTAATAAGTAGGGGTTAATCTGTATCCTGTACTCATAATGCTCCGGGTTATCCATAGTGGCAGCTCCTGGTCTTTAGAATGAATGAAAATAAATGATACTACAAATCTCCATGCAGAGGTGGCAATGTTCCATGCCTATTCAGCTGCTGTGAATTTATAGTAAGGGATATAAACAACATTATCAACAGAGTGGTAATGAACAAAAGGAGCGTACTCATAATGAGCAAAATTGTATTTTTGGGAGCAGGAAGCACTGTTTTCGCTAAAAATGTTCTTGGTGACTGTCTGCTAACCCCAGCCCTGCAGGATTTTGAGATTGCCCTGTTTGATATTAATCCTGAGCGTTTGCGTGACTCTGAAATTATGCTTAACAATATCCGCAAGACCTCTGGAAGCAGATGCAACATAAAGGCATATACAGACCGTAAAGAGGCACTGCGCGGAGCGAAGTATGCGATCAATGCGATTCAGGTCGGCGGGTACGATCCTTGTACCATTACTGACTTTGAAATTCCCAAGAAATACGGCCTCCGCCAGACCATTGCCGACACGATCGGGATCGGCGGGATTTTCCGGAATCTGCGGACCATTCCTGTGCTGGACGAGTTCGCAGCGGATATCCGCGAGGTCTGCCCGGATGTGCTGTTCCTCAATTACACGAACCCGATGGCGGTGCTGACCAATTATATGAGCCGTTATGCCGGAGTGCAGACGGTGGGCTTGTGCCATAGTGTGCAGGTGTGTGTGCCGGAGCTTTTCAAATCGCTGGGGATGGATGCTCAGGGGGTTAAATCGCGGATTGCCGGCATTAATCACATGGCTTGGCTGCTGGAGGTTTCGCGTGACGGGGTCGATCTGTATCCTGAGATTAAGAGACGAGCCAAGGAGAAGCAGCAGGCAGGCAAACATTCCGACATGGTCCGGTTCGAGCTGATGAATAAATTCGGCTACTATGTAACAGAATCTTCTGAGCACAGTGCGGAGTATCATCCTTATTTTATCAAAAAAAATTATCCCGAGCTGATTGACCAGTTGAACATTCCGCTGGATGAATATCCGCGCCGCTGCCGCGAGCAGATCAGTAACTGGACGAAGATGAGAGATGAGCTGGTAGGGGATGTTAATCTGGAGCATCAGCGGTCACACGAATACGCATCCTATATCCTTGAAGCCATTGAAACGGATATCCCTTACACGATCGGCGGAAATGTGCTGAATACCGGATTAATCACGAATCTTCCGGATCAGGCCTGTGTCGAGGTTCCTTGTCTGGTGAACAGAAACGGGATCAGCCCCACCTATGTCGGAGACCTTCCGCCGCAGCTGGCGGCATTGAACAGAACGAATATCAACACCCAGCTGTTGACGATCGAAGCCGCCAGAACCGGTAAAAAAGAGCACATTTACCATGCAGCGATGCTTGATCCTCACACCGCAGCTGAGCTATCGCTGGATGATATTGTGGCGCTATGCGATGATCTGATCGAAGCCCACGGCAGCTGGCTGCCTGAATTTCGTTAAGGAGATTAAGATATGGGTATGAAAGACAAGCTTCACGACGTAAGTTTATATCTGCCCGGAGATGAAGAGCTGATGAAAGCACAGACGCTTTGTCTAGAGCAGCTCTATGACTTCAATCAGACCCGGCCAAGTGAATATGATAAAAGAAGGGCTATGCTGGGGGAGATGTTTGCGGAGATCGGTGAGAACTGCTACATTGAGCCGCCGTTTCATGCGAATTGGGGCGGTAAGCATGTCCATTTTGGCAAAAATATATATGCGAACTTCAATCTGACGATGGTGGATGACACCCATATTTACGTCGGGGATTACACGATGTTCGGCCCGAACGTGACTGTAGCCACAGCCGGACACCCTGTTCTCCCTGAGCTGCGGGAACAGGCGTATCAATATAACGCACCTGTTACGATCGGCAAAAACTGCTGGATCGGCGCAGGGGCCGTTATTCTCCCGGGCATAACAATTGGCGATAATACGGTAATTGGTGCAGGCAGCATCGTTACCAAGGACATTCCTGCTAATGTCGTGGCTGTCGGCAATCCGTGCAAGGTGCTGCGTGAGATTAACGAGCAGGATGAGCAGTTTTATTTTCAAGGCCGGCGGATTGTGAGGGAGGATTTGGTGTAGGATTTTGTTCATTTTGTTAAGCCTTAGCGGCCCCCTTTCTGTAATTATAGAGACCGGGGCCGTTACATGCTTATGCGGTCATAGTTCTCTGGCATAACTCGTAAATGTATTTAATGGATTTTAGTTTAAGTCATGCAAGAGGTGAAGTTTAATACAGAAAGGGATAATTTGGATGGTATAATTAATTAAATATATAATGAATATGATACAGGGTGCAGGAGTGAGGCAGGCTGACTGGATGCATCCCCAAACAGAAGAGCGAAGAGATTTAATCAGAAAACGTACACGGGAAGCGAAGGCACGCTTCTCACAAAGAAAGCGAAATCCTTTTTTGAGAAAAGCTATTGCGCAGGCGGTCCGGGAAAGAATTAATCCGAATGTGGAAATTATCGTGGGCCCCAGCCATATTGTTACCATACGAAATGGAGTTCAAATTCCATCCAATAAGATAGTGGTGCATCCAAAAATGTTAAAGAAATCCTGGCGGGTGCCTCTTATTGCGCAACATAAAACAAATTGAGCTGCCCGTTAATGACGTGTAGTAATCATGTGCATCATATAGAGCACATGGTTACTACACGTCTTTTCGTTACTTACAGAGAAGTATTTTACGAATAGATAATCTGCGTTATCCCTCAATTGACAGCCTCCCATCACATACCTATAATTTAAATCATTAATGAAAGCTGTTTCACATACCGATAGCCAACTTGCTATGTAAGATGGAACCCCTTAATTTAAGCGGGTTTCATTTTGTTTTTAAAAGATAAGAAAGTATATCCTTCACGCTATACTTTATCCTTATCTTTCTCGCAGAAACGGATGCCGTCCTTTTTAGGACGGCGTAGCCGTTTCAACTTGTCTTACTTTTGTCCGGAAAAGGAGAAGCCATGGATATAACGTTGTGCAAAATAGTAGTGGTGGATGATGAGATGCTGGTGCGGCAGGGGATTATCCATCTGCTGGACTGGGAAGGGGAAGGGTTTCAGATCGTCGGGGAGGCGTCCAACGGCCGTGAAGCGTTTGAGCTGATCGAGTCACAGCGGCCGCATATTATCCTGACGGATATTGTTATGCCGGTAATGGACGGGGAGGAGCTGATCCGGCTCGTCAAGGGCATGTATCCGGAGATTGAAGTGATTGTGCTGAGCAGCTTCAGCGAATTTGAATATGTGCGCTCGACATTCCAGAGCGGGGTGGCTGACTATATCCTGAAGCCAAGGCTGGAAGCTGCATCACTGCTGGCCGTGCTGAAGAAGACGGCGCAGCGTATTCCGGTGCTCCAGCAGGTGGACTGGAGAAACGACAAGCGGCAGTCGGCCGACTATATTCTGGATAAGCTCGTCTCCGGCTATCCGGTGGAGTATGAGGCTGAGGCGCTGCAGGATATTTTCCCGTTTCCGGGTTATGCGGTCATCGTAGCGGATATAGGCGATGAAGCGGCGGCCATCAGCCGTAAGGAGGAATGGCTGGAGAACAGTATCCGATCGTTGCTGCAGGCTGGGGGTAATCCGCAGTCTTTCCGGCTGCTGTCCACGCAGGACGGGCATGTCAGACTGCTGTTTAACCTGCCTGAAGACGGCAGGGAGGCGCTGATCAGGATGGCCGAGCAGGTATTTACCACCGGAATCCGGGCCAATATGTTTCTGAGCCTGGCCGTCAGCCGGACCTTTACGGAGCTGCAGGAGCTGCACACCGTCTACTCGCAGGAGCTGATGAAGCTGCTGGACCACCGGTTTTTCCTGCCGGAACGCTGTCTGCTGGTGGATCATGGCGGAGAGGTACAGCCGGGGCCAGTCTTTGACCAGGAGGCCTTCGCTGCAGAGCTGAACCGGCAGGAGTTCGACCAGGCCTTTGCACGGTTAAGCGCTTATGTAGCCTCGATGTCCGGCCGCCGGGATACGGGAGTGTCCGAGTTCAAGTCGTTCCTGTGCCACAGCATTTTTCAAATCATCGGCATGCTGCTGCAGTTCCATTATGAGGCCCGTGCCCTCGATGACAGCAAATATGAATACTTCCGCTCGATCCATGAAGCCCCGCATGTCGCGGAGACAGAGGCCAGACTGCTGCAGTTTTTGCAGGACGCGACCGAATGCGTTACGAAGAACCGCGGCGGAACACCGGCGATGCAGAAGATACTCCTGTACATCGACGAGCATTATTCACACCAGCTTACGCTGACGGAAGTCGCCAGGGAGTTTCATTTTAATCCGTCCTATTTGTCCAATTATTTTACCCTGCACAATAAGGAAGGCTTCAACGAATATTTAAACCGGGTGCGGATCGGCAAAGCCTGCCTGCTGCTGAAAGAAAACCCCGGCCTGTCGATTTCCGAGATCAGCAGCCTTGTCGGTTATTCAGACCACAGCTACTTTACCAGAGTGTTCCGCAAGCTGATGAACGTATCGCCAAGCCAATACCGTAAAGGATAATGCGGAAGCCAAGAAGGAGCCTGAAATGGGAGTAATCGAAAAGTGGCTCGGAAAGCTCAGAGACCAGAGCCTGTTCAGCAAAATATTCGTCGTTATGGTCATCAGCATTGTGCTCGTTACCGTACTGATTACTACAGTGACAGCACAAATGTCGCAGACGCTGTTTGTACAGACCTTCAGCATTACCAATTCAAAAATCATTGACCAGATTAAAAGCGCACTGGATAACTCGCACTATACTACCGTCAATACAGCGATAAATGTCGGGCAGAGCGGGGTAATCCGCAGCTTCATGACCGAAAAGGACGGCAGCTCGCTGGCCAATTTCCGGCGGTATTACAGCATGCGGGACCAGATGGACCGTATTCAGTCCGGCATCGGGGCCGCCAACATCGGCCTGTCCATTCTGGGAGGGAACGGCAGGAGCTATACCAGTGATGTCACCTACTGGTCGGGCTCTTCCGCGCAGCTGGAGGACAATCCGATTACAGCGGCTGCGCAGGAGCAGGGCGGCAAGCTGTTCTATAGCTTTATGGACGCAAGCCCGCTGAATTCAGCGGGCCGTTATGTGGTTGCAGCAAAGGCACTGACTGCACCCGGACTTACAGAACCATACGGCACGCTGTACATGTTCACACGTGAAAGTGATTTCCGTAAAAACTACGCCAGCTTTACGAGCAAAGGCAACGATGTCATGTTTCTGGATACGGCCGGGCGGATTGTGTCAAGCAACCGGACGGAGCAGATCGGAAGCCTTTCCCCCGACCTCCTGAGCAGCGCGAAGCAGATTGCCGAGGCGGGGCTTGCCAGCCAGGAGCTGACCATCGGCGGAAGGGAAGTCATCGTGCTGGCCGATTATCTGCCGTCCTATAACTTTTATATTGTGAATCTGATTGATAAAAAGGAGACCATCGGCACGCTGTTTGATAAAAAGATGCTCTTTCTGATCGGCGGGGCAATTGCTGCGGTTGCGGTGCTCCTGATTTATTTTCTGACCAAACGCCTGACGCTGTCCCTGCGCACGCTGGTCAAAAAAATGTCCAATGTGACCAAAAAGAATTTCCATAACTATATGTCTGTCACCGGCAGCTATGAAACGAGGCAGCTGAGCACCGCCTTCAACTATATGCTTAAAGAGCTCAATGACTATGTCGCCCAGCTGGTGGAAACACAAAAGGAGCAGCGGAATGCCGAGCTGGCCGCACTCCAGCAGCAGATTAATCCTCATTTCCTGTACAACACACTGGCATCGGTCAATATTCTGGTTCAGCGGGGAAGCAAGGAGCAGGCGACGGAGACGATCCATGCCCTCATCTCGCTGCTGCAGAATACGATCAGCAATGTGAAAGAGACCATTACGGTGGAGGATGAGCTGATTAACCTGAAGCATTATGTCTTTATTAATCAGGTGCGCAACGGCAGCCGGGTCAAGGTAGAGACGTTTGTCTCTCCGGACTGTATGGGGGCTAAGGTGCCGAAGCTAATCCTGCAGCCGTTTATTGAAAATGCCTTTTTCCACGCTTTCAATATCAAGACCTCGGGCTATATTTATGTCACCATCATGAAGGACAGGGATACGCTGCACTGTGAGGTGGTGGATACGGGAGACGGTATGGATCTGGACAACAAGGAGACGATTCCGGCATCCACAAGCAGCCGACAGCTATTCAGCGGCATCGGCATCCGTAATGTCCATGACCGTCTGCTGCTGCTGTATGGTGAGCCGTACGGCGTAACCATCACCAGTACACCTGGTCAGGGGACAAAAGTCTCTATCAGAATTCCTTGCTGAAAAAACGCATTGAACCGCTGCCTTTGCAGCATAATATAACAGCTACGCCGCGAGCCGGCGCCGCATCCCGGCGCCGGCTTCTTGCATCTGTGCGGCCTGTTTCACCTAAAAAAAGTGCGAAAGGAGAAAAATAATCCTAATCCATAGACCGTGGAAGCGGATACAAAAGACAATATTATCACTATTTTAACTAAAATCATTTCTAACGAAATGAGGTTCCAGAATGATATTCTGATTAAAGAAAGCACTTTCAAATACATGTTAGGGGGATATACATCATGAAGAAAAAAGCCACCGCGCTTCTGCTCGCCGGATTTACACTTCTGACCGCCTGCTCCAGCAACGCTAATACTAATAACGAGGCCAATACCGGAGCTGAAGGAAATGCAGCTGGCGGAAACCAGAAAATCACCGTCTGGGCATGGGACAAAAACTTTAATATTGCTGCAATGAACCTGGCTAAGGACGCTTATGTGGCCAAAAATCCGGATGCACAAATTGAAGTTGTTGAGTACGCACAGGATGACATTATCCAGAAGCTGAACACAGGCCTTAACTCAGGCTCCGCTTCCGGTCTGCCGAACATCGTGCTGATTGAAGATTACCGTGCACAAAGCTTCTTGCAAACGTATCCAGATGCCTTTCAGGAACTGGGCGATGCGATCAACACAGCTGATTTTGCAGAATATAAGCTCGGGCCAACCAGCTTTGACGGCAAGCAATACGGCGTACCGTTCGACTCCGGTGTTGTAGGCCTCTATGTCCGTACCGACTATCTGCAGGAAGCTGGTTATACTACTGACGATCTGCAGGATATCGACTGGCAGCAGTACATTGAGATCGGTAAAGCGATTAAAGAAAAGACAGGCAAAGATATGCTGACTCAGGACCCTAACGATCTGGGGCTGATCCGCATGATGATCCAGTCCGCCGGCTCCTGGTACCTGAAAGAAGACGGAACAACACCTAACCTGAAAGACAACGCAGTACTGAAAGAAGCATTTGAAAGCTACAAAGAGCTGATGAATGCCAATATCGTAAAAGTTAACTCCGACTGGAGCTCGTTCCTGGCCGGCTTCAACAGCGGTGACGTTGCTTCTATTCCTACCGGTAACTGGATTACCCCTTCTGTAAAAGCATCGGCTGACCAGTCCGGCAAATGGGCGGTAGTACCGTTCCCTAAACTTAAGAATGCCGCAAACTCCGTACACGCATCTAACCTCGGCGGCAGCTCCTGGTATGTGCTGAACAATGACGGTAAAGAAGCAGCAGTTAAATTCCTGGGTGAAACCCTCGGATCTGATGTTGATCTGTACCAGAAGCTTGTAACAGACGTAGGCGTTGTAGGTACTTACAAACCGGCTGCTGAAGGCGAAGCTTACGGTGCGGCTGATGAATTCTTCGGCGGACAAAAGGTTATCGCTGACTTTGCAAAATGGACGGCTGAAATCCCTAACGTAAACTACGGTCTGCACACTTATGCTATTGAGGACATCCTCAAGGTTGAAATGCAGAACTTCCTGAACGGAACTGCGGTTGATAAGGCGCTTAGTGATGCCCAGTCCCAGGCTGAATCCCAAATCCAGTAAAATTGCTGTTACACCTGATGGATCCGTTGTCCTCCTTACCTGCCGTCTAGAGCCAGGACGGAGGACAGCGGCTTCTCCTTTTAAAGATTTACGTCTGCATAGAGAAAGGAATGAGAGCTGTGAACCATACCATGCGCAACCGCGCTAAGCTTACCGGCTGGCTGTTTATCGCCGCAGCCGTCCTCATGATCTGTCTGTTTTACTTCTATCCGATGATTCAGGCGTTGCTGCTCTCGTTCAAGACGGGCGCAGGAGCTAACCTTCATTTTGACGGATTAACCAATTACAAGCGTCTGCTCAGCGACAAAACCTTTTTTACAGCGGTCAAGAACACCTTCCTGTTCCTGATTGTCCAGGTACCGATTATGATCGTGTTTGCGATGATGATCTCGGTGCTGCTGAATGACAGCAAGCTGCGCTTCAAAGGCTTTTTCCGTACTGCGATTTTCCTGCCTTGCGTAACCTCGCTTGTAGCTTACTCCGTTGTGTTCAAATATCTATTTGGCAATGACGGTCTGATCAACCTGGCTTTAATGAATATGCACATCCTGTCTGAACCGATCCAGTGGATCTCCGATCCCTTCTGGGCAAAAGTTACGATTATCATTGCTATTACCTGGCGCTGGACAGGATACAATATGATTTTCTTCCTCTCCTCGCTGCAAAACATCGACAGTTCCATTTATGAAGCTGCAAAAATTGACGGTGCTTCGGGGCCGAGACAATTTTTCTCGATTACCGTTCCGCTGCTCAAGCCGATCATTCTCTTTACGTCGATCACCTCGACGATTGGTACCCTGCAGCTGTTCGATGAAATTATGAATATAACCAAGGGAGGTCCCGGCAACGCGACGCTCTCCATTTCCCAATATATTTACAATCTGTCGTTCAAGTACACGCCTGACTTCGGATATGCCGCAACTGTGTCGTATTCCATTGTAGTCATGATTATTATTCTGTCCTTCCTTCAAATCAAACTGGCAGGTGATGATAAATAATGAGAAGCTTACGCCGTGCCCCCATTTATATTTTTCTGTCGATTGTAGCGTTTGTCTCGATTTTCCCGTTCCTGTGGATGATTATCAGCGCCACTAATCTTTCCGTGGACGTTACCCAGGGCAGAATGCTGCCCGGTACAGCTCTGTTCGACAATATCAGAAAGCTCACAGAGTCAATCAACCTGGTACCTGCGCTCTGGAATACGCTCAAAATCGCTCTGACCACAACCGTTCTGGCCCTGCTGGTTGCTTCCCTGGCTGGATACGGATTTGAAATTTACCGCAGCAAAGCGAAGGACATGGTCTTCAATCTGTTATTATTATCCATGATGATCCCTTTTGCCGCGCTGATGGTGCCGCTGTATCAGATGTTCTCCAAGCTGTCGGCTGCTGCTCCGCTTATCGGGGTTAATACAGTCGCTGCCGTGGTTCTTCCGACCTTTACGACGGCATTTCTGATCTTCTTCTTCCGCCAGAGCTCCAAGATGTTCCCGCGGGAGCTGCTTGAGGCCGGACGGATTGACGGATTATCGGAGCTGGGCCTGTTCTTCAAAATCTATATGCCGACGATGAAGACGACCTATTCCGCCGCCGCCATCATCACGTTCATGTCCAGCTGGAACAATTACCTCTGGCCGCTGATCGTGCTGCAGACTCCGGAAAAACGGACGATTCCGCTGCTGATCTCGAACCTGGGCTCCAGCTACTCCCCGGATTTCGGCGTTATTATGGCCGCAGTCGTTATCTCTACGCTTCCGACAGCACTTGTCTTCTTCCTGATGCAGAAGCAGTTCGTTGCCGGTATGGTGGGATCCGTGAAATAATGATTGAACGTTCACTTTCTATCTAAGGAGGAAATGAAATTGGCAGTTACCCCAAGCCTGAGCTGGCTGGAAGACCCGGGCACCTTTAAGGTGAACCGGGTGGAAGCTCATTCGGACCACCGGTATTATACAAACATGGCTGAGGCAGAGGCAGGAGCGCCGATGGATATGCGCTTCAGTCTGAACGGAAGCTGGAAATTCAGCTATGCGCCGAATCCGGCAAGCCGTGTAGAAGCTTTTTATAAGGAAGATTATAATTGCACCGGCTGGGACAGCATTCAGGTTCCCGGACATATTCAGCTGCAGGGCTACGGCCGTCCGCAATATGTCAACACGATGTACCCTTGGGATGGGCTAATTGATCTCCGTCCTCCGCATATTTCTCCGGACCATAATTCGGTCGGCAGCTATGTTAAGGAGTTCCGCCTGCCGGAAAATATGGAGAACGGGCCGCTGTTTATTTCGTTTCAGGGTGTAGAATCGGCGTTCTATGTGTGGCTGAACGGTGAGTTTGTCGGCTATGCCGAGGACAGCTTCACTCCTTCGGAATTTGACCTGACTCCGTTTATGCGGGCAGGCAAAAACAAGCTGGCTGTTGAGGTGTACCAGCGCAGCACCGGCGGCTGGCTGGAGGATCAGGATTTCTGGCGTTTCTCCGGCATTTTCCGTGAAGTGTACTTATATACGGTTCCTAAAGTTCATATCCGTGATCTCGAAGTACGGGCTGAGCTGGACGATACTTATACGCAAGGCAGCCTGAACGTAACGATGCGGCTGCTGGACGCACCCTGGGAAACAGTCAGCGCCAAGCTTGAGCTGAAGGACCGGGACGGGGAGGTCCGGCTTAGCAGCGATGGCGTGTTTGACGGCCAGGAGCTGACCCTGTCGGGAGAAGTTGCGGATGTTCTGACCTGGAGTGCAGAGAACCCTTATCTCTACACTGTTTGTATCTCGCTAACCGGAGCAGACGGAACGGTCGTGGAAGCCGTTGTGCAAAAAGCAGGCTTCCGCCGGTTTGAGATGAAGAACAAGCTGATGTGCATCAACGGCAAGCGGATTGTATTCAAAGGTGTTAACCGGCATGAATTCAACTGCCGCACAGGCCGCAACATTACCCGCGAGGATATGCTGTGGGATATTCAGACGCTGAAGAGAGCCAACATTAACGCTGTGCGTACCTCGCATTACCCGAACCAGACGTTGTGGTATGAGCTGTGCGATGAATACGGGGTTTATGTGATCGACGAGATGAATCTGGAAACTCACGGCTCCTGGCAGAAGATGGGTGCGGTTGAGCCGTCCTGGAATATTCCGCACAATGACCCGCAATGGCATGACATCGTGCTGGACCGTGCGATTAACATGGTGGAGCGGGACAAGAACCATCCGTCTATCCTGATCTGGTCCTGCGGGAACGAATCGTATGCAGGCCAAGTCATTCTGGACGTGGCGAACTGGTTCCGCAGCCGGGACAACAGCCGTCTTGTTCACTATGAAGGTGTGTTCTATGACCGCAATTATAATGATACAAGCGATATGGAGAGCCGGATGTACGCGAAGCCGGCCGACATCGAGGAATATCTGAACGCTAATCCGGACAAGCCGTATCTCAGCTGCGAATACATGCATGCGATGGGCAACTCCGTCGGCGGCATGCATAAATACACCGAGCTTGAGAACAAATACCCGATGTATCAGGGCGGCTTCATCTGGGATTATATCGACCAGTCGATCCTGAAGAAGGACCGCTATGGTAATGAATTCTTCGCTTACGGCGGTGATTTCGGCGACCGTCCGACGGATTACAGCTTCTGCGGGAACGGTATTGTCTTCGCTGACCGGAAATGGACACCGAAGATGCAGGAGGTTAAATTCCTGTATCAGAACTACAAGCTTGCGCCGGAGCAGACTGGCATCCGCGTAACTAATGAAAGCCTGTTCGCAGGAACCGATCATCTGGCACTGGAATACAGCCTGTACTGTGACGGCGAGCTGCTCGGCAAGTGGACAACAGCTGTTGATGCTGCTCCGCAAAGTGAAGTGCTGGTGCCGATTGACCTTCCGCAGACAGCAGGAACACCGGGCGAATACAGCATCCAGGCTTCCCTGGTACTGAAGGAAGCTGAGCTTTGGGCCGAAGCGGGATATGAAATTGCCTTTGGCGAGCATATTTTTAACGTGGAAGCCGGGCAGGCTGAACTGCCGGCGGGTGCACTGAATGTAGTAGAAGGGGATGTGCAGATCGGAGTAATCGGCGAAGGCTTCACTGTAATCTTCTCCAAGCAGGTCGGATCACTGGTGTCGCTGAACTATAACGGACATGAGATGATTGAGGCTCCGCCAGCTCCGCTGTTCTGGCGTGCGACTACCGACAACGACAAGGGAACCCAGCTCGGATACCATGGCGGAGCCTGGTACGCTGCCAGTCTGGCCCGCAAATGTGTAGAGGTAAGCCTTGAAAAGCAAGAGGGTGCAGTAACGGTAAGCTTTGATTACCGGTTCAGCATTCATGAAAAGCTTGAGTTTAAAACGGCTTATACCGTCTATGGTGACGGAACAGTAAGAGTTCGTACACGTTATACCGGCGCTGCCGGACTTCCGGATGTGCCGATCGTGGCCTTGTCCTTCAAGATGTCGGCTGACTATGAACAGTCAGAATGGTATGCGATGGGACCTGAGGAGAACTACATTGACCGTGCTTTCGGCGCCAGACTCGGCGTTTTCAGCCGGAAGGTGCAGGAACTGCCGTCTCGCTACCTTGTACCGCAGGAATCGGGCAACCGAACCGGCGTCCGCCGCGTGAGCATTACTGATAACGCAGGCATCGGGCTGCAGATTTCAGCTCCGGCAAGCGCACCTGTAGAGTGCACTTTGTCGCCTTACACTGCATTCGAGCTGGAGCATGCCGCTCATCCGTTTGAGCTTCCGCAGGTATACTACACTGTAGTGACTGTAGCCGGAAGACAAATGGGTGTCGGCGGTGACGACAGCTGGGGCGCACCGGTCCATCCGGAATACAGAATTCCTGCGGACCAGACGCTGGAATATGAATTCTTCCTGTCCGGAGCGGGCTTGGGAGAGCGGTAATTTAATATTGCAGAAGTGAAACCGGCCCCGGTCTGATGGGAATCAGACCGGGGCCGGTTTTTGTTTGTCTTATAGAGCCCCAGAACCGTTTACAGGTAGTTAATCCCATGATAAATTATTGGTGGGACAAGCGTCCTTCAGTACTACACTAAAAATCGGATAGCCGTACAGGCAGCCATGGGAGAGGCTTGTTCTGGCCGGTGTTACCATCCGAGAAGGGGAATTCGGGATGAGAAAAGTACTAAAAGCAATTGGCACAAGTCTGGTAGCGGGGGCCCTGCTGCTGTCGGGAGCGGCTGGAGGGGTGGCCGGTCCTGAGACGGTGTCGGCTGCAGCATCAAAGGTGCCTGCTGCTAAAGCGCCTACCGCAGATCAGGTAATCAGCAAAGTGACGGCAGCGTCGAAGACACTTAAGAATTTTCACATTGATGTGACCAAAAAACAGGATGTGCAGAGCGGCGGCGTGAAGATCAGCAATACCAATACGCTGAATCTGGATATCAACCGCCTGCCGGTTTTTGCTGCAGCAGGGAGTGTAAAGGTCAGTCTGCTGGAGACTTCTTATGAGCTGTACGCTAATGACAAGGAGTTCTACTATCTGGTGGACGGCAGTGAGCTTATCGCTGATTCCGAAGAAACTTACGAAGATAGTGAAGACGGCAGCAGCACTGATGCAGTAACGGACGGCGACGGAGAGCCGATTGATCCGGATGCGCAGTATTGGATTGACCTGGAGAAGGAGGAATGGGAAACCTTTTACTCCAAAGGCCAATATGATCCTGCAGCTATGCTCGATTCCGTCAAAGCCTACAAAAAAACGATGAAAGTAAGCACTGCAGGTGCACAGACTGTTATGCAGTTTACACTGACCGACCCGGCTGCAGCCAAGGCAATCATTACCTTATATGACCAGGAGAATCTCTGGGATGGTGAAACCCTGCAGCCCAAGAGTGTAACATGGAAGGTATTCGTCAACTCCAAGACATGGCAGACAGAGAAGCTGACTGTTGATCTGAATTATGTACTGGCTGCTGACGGGGCGAAGGATACATACACCACCAAGATTGAAGCCAAATACTCCAAGAACAATAAGACTGCACCGATTGTAAAGCCGGCTGAGCTGGAATAGGTCTTATCTGTATTGAACAGTCCCAGTGAGCACGTGCTCACCGGGACTGTGTTATTGCAGGGCAGTTTGACTCTGCAATAACAGTCTACTGCACAGCTGCATTAGCTGGAATGGTACCCGCGCTTTTCTTCACAGGTCTGCTCCAGTACTGCTCGTTTCCAGGCAGATCATCGAACCATTCGGCATCCTCGGGACAGTCCAGGATCATGAATTTTCCGTACTCCTGCTCCCGGGACTGATGGTATTTGAGATAGGCTTTGCCTTGCTCAATGGCCAGAATTTCAATTTTGCCGGAGGAGTGGCTCATGGAGAGCCGGACTCTTTTGCCGAGACCGGAGGTTCTGGCTTTGGCTTCCTCGACGATCCGGTACACCTGCTCAAGCGGCAGGACGAACTCGCGGTTACCGGCGATCGGCCGGTTAATAAAGAAATAGTAGGGTGTAATGCCTGCCCAGGACAGGCGATCCAGCAATTCGGCCAGCACAGCGGGGTCATCGTTGATTCCCTTGAGCACCGGAGTCTGGTTGACGATGATTGCACCGGCATCATGCAGGGCTCTGACAGCACGCTTGGCTTCAGGTGTAATCTCCCGCGGATGATTGATATGCGCCATGATGTAGATCCGTTTGTCTACAGTAGAGTGGGTGCGGATCAGCTCCAGCAGCTCGGGGTCCTGGGAGATACGCATCGGGTTAAATACCGGCAGCTTGGAGCCGAGGCGGATGATTTTAACATGCGGGATGGCCCTGAGGCTCTCAATAATGAAGCGCAGCTTGGTCGTGGAGAGAATCAGGCTGTCGCCTCCGGTCAGCAGAACGTTGTTGATCTCCGGATGGGCGGCGATGTATTCGATCCCTGCAGAGACATCGGAGGAGGCCTCCTTGACATCGTTGCGGAACAGCCGTTTGCGGAAGCAGTAGCGGCAGTAAGCCCCGCAGACTTCGGAAACAATCAGCAGGGCGGTAGTCCGGTACTTGTGCTGGCAGCCCGGCACCACATAGTTGGCCTCCTCATCAGAGGCATCCCACTGCCCATACTCCATAAGCTCACCCTCACCAGGAACAACCAGCCTGCGGATCGGATCATCCGGGTCCTCCCAGTCTATCAAAGACAGATAATAGTCGTTGGCCCGGAACACAAATTTATCCGTAACCTCCTTCAGCCGGGATTTCTCTGCTTCGGGCAGCATTTCCATTTTGCCTATGTCGGTTATGTATCGTACCTTTTGCACATGAACCTCTCCTTTGTTCTCATAATAGTGAGACAATAGGGAGCCTTGATGTCAAAAAGCCAAACTGGCAGCCAGCAGGGCCTCTAAAAAACACAAAAAGAGACCCTTAGCACAAGGGTCTCATGTTATAAACATAAAAAAGCAGACCCATCCACTACTGACGAGGTTAGCTGACGGACTCGGGTAAGATGGTACCCTACATTGTATAGCTCAATGATTCGCCCCAATTGACTGGTTCCCCCGCTTTCCAGCTGGAAATGCTGGAAATTAAGCGTAAATAAAGTATAACCTGCACCGTTTGCAGAAGTCAAAGCAATTGCCGGTCCGCGCAAGGTAATATGGTTACGGTAATTATAATTAAACTTTATTTGGCTTCCCGCCGGATACTGTTATACGATATCGGCATATCTTTTTACAACAAGGAGGGCCTTGATGAAGCTGGGCTATTTGATCATTGATATGCAGGAAATACATGTGCGGGATTCTGTCGATCAGAAGACGCTGGACCGCGGCTGCGAATATATTAATTATGTCGCGGACATGCTCCGGGAGCAGGGTCAGCTGGTCATTCATATTCAGGATATTGAAGGATTAGAGGAAGCTAACAAGGAGCGCTACAGTATCATTCCTGAAATTCAGGTGGCGGACGGTGATCTGAAGGTATCCAAGGAGTATTCGAACGCATTCTGGAAAACAGAGCTGGAGCAGCTTCTGAAAGATCAGGGGGTGGAGCTGCTGATTATTGCCGGTTTCTCGGTAGAGCACTGCGTGCAGTTCACCTACAACGGCGCGAGCGAGCGGGGCTTCCGTCCGGTTCTGCTGCAAAATGGTGTTTTGAGCGCACACAGCGACGTAATCACTGCAGCATACAGAGACCGTAATCTGATTTCTTATCCGGTGATTCCATATTTGATTAGCCAATAATATTAAGGATGAATGCACTCGCCTGTCTGCGATTTTTTACTGCGGAACAGACGGGTGTTTTTTTATCCTGGAGCAGCTATTATATAGAAACTTTTTCCAAATAGTCTCGTCCAATAATACAGAAGCTATTCTATTGTAGGGGAGAGTTACATAATGAAAAATGGGAAGCTGGCAGCCGGTATTCTGGCCGCGGCCATCGCTCTAAGTCCTGGAGCGGCATCTGCGGCTGCGGGCAGCGTGATTCAGCTGAATTACAAAGAGACTTCACTGGGAAGCAGCCAGGTAGTTACGGCAGGTACTACGCTTGTTCCGCTGCAGCAGCTGGCACAGACGATGGGTTACGCCCTCACCTGGAACCAAAGCACGAAGTCGGCTAAGCTGATCCGCCCCGGCCTTGAAGTTACTATGACTGCCGGAACTGTCAGTGCAGCTGTAAATGGCACCGCATCAATGCTGACCAAAGTGCCCCGTATCCTCAAAGGGAAAGTCTATGTACCGCTGGTATCTGCAGTCAGTCTGCTGGGCGGCAAAACGGTATATGACAAAGGCACGGGCAGCTTGAACATTGTGGATGAGCTGCGCTACTCCGTTGCTTCGGCTCAAGGCAGAACGTACTGGGTTTCACAAAAGAACGGCGATGTCTTCTACAGTGCTTCAGCCGCCGCCAAGCCGGTGCTGATCGGGGAGCTGCCGTTTGCTGATCTGGCCTATACCCACAACCTTGAGGTTAAGAATGTGGGTAAGGGTACAGAGCTTTTGCTGCTTACGGATAACCATTATGCCATGTTCAATGATTTCAGCAATAGCTATCAGGTACTGGTCAAAGACGGCAAAGTCATGAGGCAGATGGACTATCACTACACGATCAAGTCATATATAAAAGCACCGTTGCTGAAGACTAGCCAGCTCTATATGACCGATGGCGGGAGCGTACAATATATTAATGCGGACGGCAGCCTGGGCAAGCTTTTTGATCTGGAAGCCATCACAGGCACAGAAGGAAATTACACCATCGAATATGCGGCGGAAGATATTATTCTGGCTCGCTTAATGTCGAACACACAGCTGTATGCCATTCACACGGCAAGTGGAGCAGGCATCAATCTTAGTGAGCAGCTGATCAGTGCCGGGGACCGCAAAGAATGGGACCGGGCGGACGGATCGGATGAGTTTTATCTGACAAAAATGCTGGTGCTGAAGAAGCGGGAGGGCAACGTGATGACCTTCACCTATGCCACGCTGCCTGACGGTAAAGTGAAGACTGTGACGTACACAGTGGATTCGCAATAATCAGGCGGTGGTGAAGACGGTTAGTAATGAATGGTTAATTTGGAATGTTTAATTATAATCATTCCGGGTATTCTGGTGATCCATTAACGGCCCTACAATTAGAAATATCAAGCGTGCGGGGGGTTAGGGATTATGCCGGTAGTATTTAAAAATTATACGAGTACACCCGGGTTTACTCCGGAATATGAGCGGATTCACAGGTTTTTGCTCCGTTTGAATGATCTGGAGGTTGTTAATGAAGGTTTTCTTTGGGGGCGCTGGGAGTGGATGTTCTCCTTGCCGTATCTGGATACATCCTGCCTGCACACCATCGGAATCTGGGAGGATGCCGGAAAAATTGTGGCTGTGGCTACCTTTGAACAAAAGCCTGGAGATGTCTGGCTCTGCGTGGAACCGGAGTACGCTCATCTGAAACAGGAGATGCTGCAGTATGCGATGCAGTACCTGAGTGAAGAAGGCAAAGTACGCGTGCTGATTGCGGACAATGACCGCCAGCTTCAGCAGCTTGCTGCAGGGTTTGGTTTCCGGCCGACGCAGGAGCGTGAGTACAATGCGGTCATTCCAATCGGGGACTCTCTGCCCGAGTACACGCTGCCCGAAGGCTACCGAATTGTCAGTCTGGCAGAGGAGCTCGATTTAAGGCAGTATAACAGGGTACTATGGCGCGGGTTTAACCACGAGGGGGAGGCCCCGGAAGCTGAAGAAAAACTGGAGAGCCGCAGAAACGAGCTCTCGGGTCCGCATGGTGATCTGAATCTGAAGATTGCTGTAGCTGCTCCCAACGGTAATTTTGTGGCTTATTGCGGAATGTGGCATCTTCCGGGGAATGATTACGCGCTGGTTGAGCCTGTCGCAACTGATCCGGACTACAGGATGAAAGGTCTGGGTAAGGCCGCGGTGCTGGAAGGGGTGAGACGGTGCGGGGAGCGCGGGGCGAAGCAGGCTTTTGTCGGATCTTCCCAGCAGTTCTACTACAGCATCGGCTTCAGGCCATATTCGACCTGGACATGGTGGAAGTATTCCGGACATTAAGAGCAAAAATAAAAAAGATGCCCGGGCAGGCCGGGGGACGGCCTGCAGGGCATCTCTTTTTATGGACAAAGAATTAGTTCTTCGCAAGCTCCTGCCGTACAATCGGCGCAACCTTGGTGCCGAGCAGCTCGATTGCGCGCATAACCTCGCGGTGCGGCATCGTGCCGACGTTGACGTGGAGGAAGAAGCGGGTTACCCCGAGATTTTTGTGCAGCAGAATAATCTTCTCTGCCACATACTCGGAGTCTCCGACATACAGAGCCCCGCGCAGGCTGCGGGCATCGTCATAGGTGGCCCGGTTGTAGCTCTGGCCCCAGCCGCGTTCGCGGCCGATGACATTCATCTGCGCCTGAGTGGAAGGATAGAACAAGGCCGCTGCCTGTTCAGTGGTTTCGCCGACAAAGCCGTGGGAATGGGTCGCAATCTGCAGCTTGTCGGGATTATGTCCGGCCCGCGTCGCGGCTTCCTTATACAGCTTCACCAGCGGAGCGAAGCGTTCCGGCATCCCGCCGATGATGGCGAATGCAACCGGAAGGCCAAGCATACCGGCCCGGATGGCCGACTCGGGATTACCGCCTGTAGCGATCCACACCGGCAGCGGGTCCTGCACCGCACGTGGATACACAGGCAGATTGTCAATTGCCGGACGGTGGCCGCCGCGCCAGGTTACCTTCTCGGAGGCGCGGATTTTGAGCAGCAGCTCCAGCTTTTCATCGAATAATTCGTTATAATCGTCCAGACTGTAGCCGAACAGCGGGAAGGATTCGATAAAAGAGCCCCGGCCCGCCATGATCTCCGCCCGTCCGTTCGAAATGCCGTCAATTGTCGCGAATTGCTGATAGACCCGTACCGGGTCATCCGACGATAGTACGGATACGGCGCTGGTAAGCCGGATGTTCTTGGTCATTGCCGCTGCAGCCGCGAGGACAACCGCAGGTGCGCTTCCGGCATAGTCGGCGCGGTGATGCTCTCCGATTCCGTATACATCCAGTCCGACCTGATCGGCAAGGACGATTTCCTCAACAGCCTCACGCAGTCTTTCAGCATGGCTAATTACCTCACCGGTCACCGGATCGGGTGTCGTTTCCAAAAATGTGCTGATTCCTATTTCCATCTAAATCCGCCTCCCTCTTCTCATACAGATATATTACTATACTTTTTAATGTTTCTCAACTTTAGTAAGTGAAAATCAAGGATTTATTCCGCGATTCCATGCCGGGCCGTGTCATGCGCCAATTTAGATAACTTGGACCGTTAAGCCGTTACTGCCCTTCTCTGTGGGACATAGCTTATTGTATTACGGACGAAAGCGGTGATCAGGAGTGGGAGAAGAATTAGGGAATACGGCGAGCGGTTTCGCCGCTCTTGCCGAAGGATTGAACACGACTGCAAGCGGGGCGGCAGCTCATGCGAAGGGCTTTGCTACCCTTGCCAGCGGGGACAGCTCGCATGCAGAGGGCAGTAATACGGTTGCGAGTGCCAGCGCGTCCCATGCGGAGGGACATCTTACTCAGGCAACGAATGATACGGCCCATGCAGAAGGCACCTCCACAACGGCCGACGGCGTGGCTTCCCATGCAGAAGGATATCTGACCCATGCCCTTGGAGATGGCTCGCATGCCGAGGGCTCCATGACAATGGCAGCCGGGGCGGAGGCTCATGCGGAAGGCAATGCCACCCAGGCCTGGGGAGACTATTCGCATACGGAAGGCCTCAGCACATCGACTCAGGCCGGTGCAGCGAGTGCCCATGCCGAAGGGGAAGGGAACTCGGCAGCCGGAAGGGCGTCCCATGCCGAAGGCGGCGGCACTGATCCGCTGGGCAATCCTGCCCCCAACTTTGCCGGCGGGGCCGGTTCCCATGCCGAGGGGGTCGGAACCACTTCGCTGGGTTTTGCCTCGCATGCGGAGGGCGGAACTTTAGATATAACGGCTGCCGCAGGGCCAGTGGCGCTGGGCGATTTCGCGCATGCCGAAGGGCAGAGCACGACCGCCAGCGGGACAGCCAGTCATGCGGAGGGGCTGCAGACTAAGGCCAGCGGGCCGTCTGCCCATGCGGAAGGTGTCAGTACACTGGCCAGCGGCCTCTACGCTCATGCCGAAGGTGCGAATACTACAGCCGACGGGCAGGCCTCGCATGCAGAAGGCTTTATGACGCAGGCCTTCGGGGCGAATTCACATGCCGAAGGCGAGAGCACGACCGTCATGCCGGGTCACCCGGGCTCCCATATTATGGGCCAGAACGGGTCAACCCGGTTTGCCTACTCCTGGCATCTGGCGGGCGGGCTGGCAGTAGGGCCGAGTCTTAATTCGGCGGTAATCGAAGGGGCTACAGGGAATCTTTATCTGGACGGTACTGTTATTTCCCCGGCTGCAGCTGATTATGCGGAGATGTTCGAGACATCTGACGGCCAGGCGCTGGAGCCCGGATATTTTGTCACCTTTGACGGAGCCAGCGAGAAGATACGCAAAGCGAATGCCGAGGATGAATACATTCTGGGGGTAGTAAGCGGAAGACCTGCCATTCTGGCGGATGCCAGCGATTTGCGCTGGCACAAGCTATTCGTGATGGATGAGTGGGACCGGATCCAGTATCAGGAGGTTGAGGTACCGGAGGTCAGGGATACAGAGGGCAACGTGGTCCGCGCTGCCTCGTCCAAAACCGAGCCGGTTCTGAATCCGGACTGGAACGCCGCAGAGGAGTATATTCCGCGGCTGCAGCGTGACGAATGGGTAGCGGTAGGGGTCATCGGCAAGCTGCTTGTCCGCGATGACGGCACCTGCCGGCCGGGAGGCTATTGCATGCCGAATGATGAAGGCATTGCGACGTCAGCTGCCGCTGGATACCGGGTCATGAACCGGACCCGGGATGACCAGGTGCGAATTTTTGTGAGATAAGTTACCTTGAGCGCCCACTGCACACCAAAGCCGGGCAGCTCCCCGATCCTGCATCGGGAGCTGCCCGGCCTGTTGGCGTGAGGCTAGGATTTATCCTTCTTTACGGCAAGCTGTACGATCATAATGACAAGGGCAAGCAGGGCGATAAGCTGATCTGTACTCATGGTCCGATCCTCCAATCCATACTGCAGAATGGCTCTCGGACCGGCATCTCCCCTCCCCGGAAGCTGCTTTTGTTTCCCTAATGAAGCATATGAGATGCTGAATATCATTAGTACTTCATTTGCTAAATAATTAATGCCGCAAGTTAACGGGAGTCCGTAAATCTTTGTGCACCGCAGCGAAGCCTTTTCCAATTGCGGTATTCCGCTGCCGTTGATTCTTGAATTACCCACTTGATTATTCCTTATCCGCAGGATAGCATAGAGGGAAATGTCTATATTTCATAGGATTAATTTCATTTGGGGAGTGTTGAGGAGCATGATCGTCCGAAGCTGGCGGTGGGCTGGATTGTGGTTGTTCTAGCCAGTCTGATTTTTGTGGTTACCCTGTTTTTTGTCATTTGGCAGCCGCGCGGCCTGTCCATTGGCTGGTCGGCCTGCGGGGGCGCGCTGCTGGCGCTGATCGCCGGAGTAGTAAGCTTTACGGATGTGCGGGATGTAACGCTGATTGTCTGGAATGCGACGCTGGCGTTTGTGGCGATCATTCTGATCTCACTTATTCTGGACAGAATCGGCTTTTTTGAGTGGGCGGCACTGCATATGGCGGCGGCAGCCCGCGGCAATGGTACGCTGATGTTCATTTATGTCATTGTGCTGGGGGCGGTGGTTTCGGCCTTCTTTGCCAATGACGGGGCTGCGCTGATTCTGACCCCGATTGTGCTTGCGATGGTAAGGGCGCTGAATTTTGATGAAAAAAAAGTATTTCCGTTCATCATCGCAAGCGGATTTATCGCCGATACGACGTCGCTTCCGCTGATCGTCAGCAATCTGGTCAACATCGTGTCCGCCGATTTCTTCGGCATCACCTTTATGCAGTACGCCGGGCGCATGCTGCTGCCTACCCTGTTCTCGCTTGGGGCCAGCATCGGGGTGCTGTATTTGTATTTCCGCAAAAGCATACCGGGGCGCTACGACGCCTCCCAGGTCAGGGAACCGCGTGAAGCGATTAAGGACCTGCGGATGTTCCGGCTGTCCTGGGCGGTGCTGGCGATGCTGCTGGCCGGGTATTTTGTGAGCGAGTTCCTGAGTATTCCGGTTTCGCTGGTTGCCGGTGTGATTGCGCTTCTCTTCCTCTGGATGGCCAGCCGGAGTCCGAATATCAAGACCATGGAAGTGGTCAAGGGCGCACCGTGGGCGATCGTTTTTTTCTCAATCGGAATGTATGTCGTAGTGTACGGCCTTCGTAATGTTGGACTGACCGATGTACTGGCCGATATCATCAGCAGGCTGGCCGGGCACGGGCTGTTCACGGCAACGATGGGCATGGGCTTCCTTGCTGCAATTATATCTTCTATTATGAATAACCTGCCGACCGTGCTGATCGGTGCGCTGGCTGTGGATACAGCAAATGCCGCAGGACTCATCAAGGAAGCACTTATATATGCCAATGTCATTGGCTCCGATCTGGGACCGAAGATTACCCCGATCGGTTCTCTGGCTACGCTGCTGTGGCTGCATGTCCTGTCCTCCAAGGGAGTGAAAATTTCCTGGGGCACCTATTTCAAGACCGGGATTGTCCTTACTATACCGACCTTATTCCTTACTTTATTAGGACTGTATTTGACACTGAAGCTGTTCTAGCGGCTGCAGCACGCACATCTCCTTCAAATTCAAAAAAACGGCCCGGACAGGTGATGTCCGGGCCGCTATTTTTTGCCTTCAGTCGGTCCTTTTCTCGTATCCGAATCCCGGATACTTTACAACAGGCCATTTGACCTTGCGCAGAGCATCCATCAGCCCGGCTCCGATATGCAGGTTGCTGCTGACCAGCTCATGCGGGGTTAATGCCATCCACTGGTTCAGGGAAACATCGGCGAACCGGTCGCTCTTGAACATTTCTAGAAACCATAACGTCTCTGTTCCGGTGTTCTGAATATAATGGCCCATGGCGAACGGCACATAGCCGACATCCCCGGCCCTGTAATTGAAGGTGCGCGCTGCGCCGTTGCCGCCGAACACGGTCATCCGGCCCTGGCCGCTCAGGTAATACTGCCACTCGTCGTTGTTCGGATGCCAGTGCAGCTCGCGCATTGCACCGGGCTCGATCTCGACCAGCGCCGCAGCGATGTTCCGTGAAATGGGGAAATTGGACGAATCGACAATTCGCACACTGCCTCCCGGTGTTTTGAGCGGGGGCTGGGCCAGCAGCCGGTGCTTGAAGCTCAGCGGAATCTCACCGTACGGAGATTGTACCTTCTGCTGCTCAAGTGCCCCGGGCACCTGGTCCTGATAAATGTACACCTGTTCCTTCGGGATACAGTCAAAAGCCGACTCAGGCACCCCGAAGTTAGCCGACAGTACTTCCTTTGGCGTATGGGCGAACCAGTCAGAGATGGACAACGTGTTGAGGTCGGAGAAGCTGCCGTCATCGAAGACCAGCAGAAATTCGCAGCCCTGCTCGAGCCCCTGGATGGAGTGGGGGATACCCGGAGGAAAATACCACAGGTCGCCGGGGCCTACATCAGCGATGAAATTGCGCCCGTTCTGGTCAACTGCAGTAATCCGGGCGCTGCCCAGCAGCATATAGGACCATTCCGCCTGCTGATGCCAGTGCAGCTCCCGGACGCCGCCCGGCGTCAGGCTCATGTTTACTCCGGCGAGCGTTGTAGCAACAGGAAGCTCCCGGACTGTAACTTCCCGCGACCAGCCGCCGTAGTTAAGCTGCATGTGGGCATCCGAGAAGGAAAACTTCAGGTTGGGAATAAGTCCGTTATCGGTGACGGGTGGGACGAACATATCGGGATTCTCCCGGTCACGCAGCACATCGCGCGGACCCAGATCCACATTGCCGGCGCCGTCGTTTCTGATGGGCTGGGGGATTGGCGCGTTACCTTTAAAGGGGGATTGTTCAGAATTCATAACGGCTCCTTTCCGGATTACAGGGCTTAATGTTTACTCTATATGATCTGTGGCTGCCGATTATGATTGTGATTGATGTCCGGCAGGATGTATGATTGGGTGTAGGCAGCGGAATATGGTATATTTCGTTCATACAAACACAGTGCAGCAGAAGGCAGGCTGCAACAATAGCAGAGAGCAGGTTCAAAACGAGATGACAACAGGTGAACAACAGAGATACCGCTTCAGCGAGGCCCCGATCTGGGAGCTGCAGCGTTCTTATTATGAACAGCTTGGCATGAAGGCGTGGAACAATGATCAGGTGCCTCAGTATATAACCAGCAATCCTATGATCGGAACGGCGTATGCGGAGATGATTTTCGGATTTTTACAGGACCGGGCCGCCAAGGGTGATACAGCTGAACCGGTAATTATCCTGGAGCTGGGGGCAGGGGCAGGCCGGCTGGCCTTCCAGACCCTTCAAAAGCTAAGTGAACTGATTGAGTATGCCGGAATACCGCTTCCGCCGTTCAAATATGTGATGAGCGATCTTCCGCTTCTGAATATTACCGGCTGGCAGCAGCATCCGCGGCTGATCCCATTTGTGGAGCAGGGAATTCTGGACTTTGCCCGCTTCGATGCTGTGGCGGACACGGAATTGAAGCTGGTACACAGCGGAGCGGTCATCCGGCCGGGTGATCTTGCACAGCCGCTGCTCGTTATCGCGAATTACTTCTTTGACAGCATTCAGCAGGAGCTGCTGTATGTGGACGAAGGCAACATTTTCGACTGCGAGGTGTCCCTGAAGTATCCGGAGCAGGCGGAGACCATGACTACTTCCGAAGTGCTCAGGGATCTTGTGCCGGAATATCATTATGTCCGTGCTGCTGCCTATGAAGAACCGGACTATCCGTTCCAGCAGGTCATTTCCTTTTACCGGCAGCAGCTTGAGGACTCGCATATCCTGTTTCCGGCTGCGGCGCTTTCCTGTATGGAACGGCTGGACAAGCTGTCCCGGGCAGGCTTTGTCCTGCTGACAGCAGATAAAGGGGACCACCGGCTGGAGAACTGGGAGTTCCTTGAGCCGCCGAAGCTGATGCATCACGGCAGCATCTCACTGACGGCGAATTATCATGCCATGCAGTATTACTTTGAGCAGAAGGGTGCACAGACACTGACGACTCCGCATCATTACAAGAATCTGAACGTAGTCTGCATGCTGATGCTGAAGGACCCGGATGCCCATGTGCAGACCCGGCTGGCTTACCGGCGGAGTGTTGAACGGTTCGGACCGGATGATTTTTTCAGCATGAAGCTGTGGATTGACAATAATTATGATTCCATGGGAATGCAGCAGATGCTGGCCTTCTGGCGGCTGGGCGGCTATGATGCCGAGCTGTTCATCCAGAGCGCGGAGCGGATCTCCGCCCTGCTGCCGGATGCCAACGACGAGGAACTGCTCGACCTGCAGCTGGGGATTCAGAAGATGTGGGACGGATATTATCCGATGCCGCAAAAATACGATCTGGCCCTGGACACCGGACTGCTGCTGTTCGAAATGGACCAGTACGGCGAATCGCGCCGGTACCTGGAGCTGTCACTGGCCGAGGGCGATGAGGAGCCGGTTGTAACTGTGCTGTACTGTCTGGCGATCTGCTGCTACGAGCTGGAAGATGATGCGGGTGCGCTGGAATATACCCGGAAGGCGCTGGTTATCGAGCCTGATCATGAGGAAGCGCTGGATCTGCTGAATGCGCTAAGCCAGGGCTGACAGCCGCTTTACAGCAATGGATTGATTTGTTATCCTATAGCCAATAATGAAACGCGATGATGAGAAGAGTAGATACGTGCAGTCCTTCACAGAGAGCCCCGGACGGTGAAAAGGGGCAGGGATAGCCGTATTGAACCAAGCCTCTGAGTGGCGTATCGGAACCGGCAGCCGGGGATGGTACGACAGGAGCTCCTGTTATAGAGCTAGAGTATAAGCCTTGCATCCGCAGCTCTGCGGACAATGCCGTACTTGATGAGATTAATATGGCGACATATTAATGAACCTGGGGTGGTACCGCGAGAATCTCGTCCCCAAGACTAATCAGTCTTGGAGGTGAGGTTCTTTTTTGTTAACCAGCAAACTTTAATAAGCGGAGATTTTACCCATTCACAGGAGGTTATTCGAATGAGAGAGCTATCTGCAGAAACCGGCACAACGTTAGACGATACGGCAGCTGCCGGTGAACATTTTATGGAAAAGCTGATCAGGGAAGACGTGGAGAGCAGAGTGTTCAGCAGGGACATCTGTACCCGCTTTCCGCCCGAGCCCAACGGCTATCTTCATATCGGCAGTGCGTTTGCCATCCATACCAACTATGACCTGGCCCGTAAATTCGGCGGTCATTTTCATTTGCGTTTTGACGATACCAATCCTTTAAAAGAGGACATGGAATACGTGCACGCGATCATCGAGGATCTGGAGTGGCTGGGTGCAAGCCCGGAGGGGCATATCTATTACGGCTCCGACTATTCGGAACAGATCTATGAAAGTGCAGTAACCCTGATCCGAAAGGGAAAAGCCTATGTCTGCGGGCTTGCGCCGGAAGAAGTGACTGCCTACAGGGGCACATTGACGCAGCCGGGAAAAAACAGCCCGTACCGTGACCGTCCTCTGGAGGAGAATCTGGCTTTGTTCGCCGGAATGCGGCAGGGCGATTACCCCACAGGCTCCATGGTGCTCCGGGCCAAAATCGATATGGGCTCGCCCAACATCAATCTCCGGGACCCTATTCTATATAGAATTATTCACGCGCCGCATTACCGGACCGGGGATGAATGGTGCATCTACCCGATGTATGACTTTGCCCATCCAATCCAGGATGCGATTGAGGGAGTGACCCATTCCCTGTGCTCGCTGGAGTTCAAGGACCACCGGCCGCTGTATGAATGGGTGCTGAATGAGCTGGATATTCCCGAGCCGCCGCGGCAAAGGGAGTTCGGCAGAGTCAACCTGACCGGAGTCGTTACGAGCAAAAGATACCTCCGCCAGCTGGTGGCCGGCGGCCATGTGGACGGCTGGGATGATCCGCGGCTGCCTACCTTACGCGGGCTGCGCAGAAGGGGCTTTACCCCGGAGAGCATCAAGCGGTTTGTGACCGAGATCGGGATGGTCCGAAGCCATTCGATGGTGGACTTTTCGCTGCTGGAGCATGTGCTGAGACAGGATCTGAAGGCCAGTGTTCCTGCGGTAATGGCTGTGCTAGAACCGCTCAAGGTAGTGATCACCAACTATACCGGACCGGAGACAGAGCTGCTGAGTCTGGATAACAACAGTGAGAATCCGGAGCTGGGGACAAGAGAGGCTCCTTTCAGCAGCGTGCTCTACATTGAACGTGAGGACTTCATGGAGCATCCTGTGCCGGGCTTCCGGCGGCTGATCCCAGGCGGTGAAGTGCGCCTGAAGGGGGCGTATATTATCAAGTGCAATGAGGTGATCAAGGACCCGGTGACCGGGGAAATCAGCGAGCTGCGCTGCACCTATGATTCTGAGACGAAGAGCGGCAGCGCCATGAGCGGGCGGAAGGTCAAAGGGACGATCCACTGGGTATCCGCCAGCCATGCGGTGCCCGCTGAGGTGAATTTGTATGAGCAGCTGCTGAAGGTTGGCGAAGGGCCGAAGGAGGAGAGCGAAGCTTGGGAGGATGTCCTCAATCCCGATTCCATCCGGACTTTGAAGCACTGTCTGGTCGAGCCCTATGTGCTCGAAGCGCTGGCGCTGGAAAGATTCCAGTTCATCCGCCACGGCTATTTTACCTCGGACAACAAGCTGTGCAGCCCTGAGCATCTGGTGTTCAACCGGATCGTACCGCTGAAGGACGGGTGGAAGGGGAGGAAGTAGGGCGGGAAGAGTATTTATGAAGCCTTTAGATGAACATACAGCTACAGTAGCTGAAACCAGCCTGATAAGAAGTGTTAAGTAATATGCATCATGGGGGCGGATGACGATGCTGTTTTTTTGACAGAGCGGTACTCGTTGTAACTAAGTGGAAATTCGTCACTTAATTCTTGTACAAAGTCGGCAACAACATATTTTCTCCACAAATAGCCTCTATACTGGGAGTATCAACTGAAATCCTGAAGGAGGCACAACGATGAATTGGTCCTGGCTGGTAACGCTGGTTTGTCCGCTGATGATGATTCTGATGATGTTCGGTATGCCCGGTGGTCATGGTAACCATCGCGGTCACGGGGGCCATACGAAGCGTAAGCATGTGGAGGAGCTGGAACAGGAGCTCCGCTTGCTGAAGGCGCAGAATGAACAGCTGCGTGCAGAAATGCAGAGTAGTACGCTATAGCGGAGATTTACTGTGGAATTGTATTGTGTAAGCGAATAAAGGGAGGCAGGCGCTGAGCCTGTCTCCCTTTGTTATGGCCCAAACCTACATAGAACAGGCCGGCGCATGAGGGTACTAGGCTTGAAGCTCACGGTTCCAGGAGATTAGCAGCTGGCCCTTTTTGCCTCCGGCTTCATTGGTCCGGTGGGCTTCTGCCACACCTTCGGCAGTGAACGGGAAGAACTGGTCTACATGTACTTTAAGCTTATGCTCCTGTACGCTGCGGATGAGGGAGGACCAGCCGGCGGAATCGGGGACGGCCTGAACAAACAGATTTTCGATCCCGCGGACCACCGGATTGTGTCTGACAGCCGGAGATACGAGCGACAAATACTTTCCTCCGTCCTTTAGCACAGCGAAGCTTCTGCTCTCCGTAGCCCCGCCATCCCGGACCATATCAAGCACAAGATCGACCGGCTGCATAACCTCGGCAAAATCTTCAGCCAGATAGTCGATTACTTCATCGGCTCCCAGCCCGCGGACAAATTCCAGATTTCCGGTACGCGCTGTAGCCACAACATAAGCCCCGTGCTGTTTGGCTAGTTGCACCGCGAGATGTCCTACCGCTCCTGCACCGGCATGAATGAGGACCCGCTCTCCGGCCTGTATATTTCCGTAACGGAATAAGGCCTGCCATGCAGTCAGACCTACGCCGGACAATGACGTTGTCTCCCCGAAGGTAAGGGTGTCAGGAATTACGGCCAGTGAGTGCTCATTTACTGCAATATAGTCTGCATAAGCTCCGCCAGTAAAAGAAAAACCAATCACACGGTCGCCCGGCTTGACCCGGGATACCCTTTTTCCCGTTTCTTGGACTACGCCTCCGATCTCCACACCAAGAATATGCGGAAACCGTACCGGAAGTGCTTCCCTGAAGGCGCCGGAACGAATCAGCTGATCTCCGGAATTGACGGTGGTTACGTGCATTTCGACAAGAACCTCATGATCCTGTAAGGCTGGCCGGGCCACTTCCTGCTCCTGGAGGACGCTGGCATTTCCGTAATCTGACATGACTATAGCTTTCATAGTTCCTCCCTAAGTTTTAAAAGATATGAATTGCGCTTCACGGGAAATATAATAATAGACGGCAACGATTTGCCCAAGTGCAGAACTGCACTTGTGTAATTAGAGGATTGGGGGAAACGGTATGAGCGCAGATAAGGGTTTGCAGAAAAAATTGCTGAAAGCAGCACTTGGGGAAGTCGAATCGTTACGTCTAAAGCGCCAGCGTAAATATAGCCTGCAGCCCCATCCGGCCTTGAAAAGATTCACTCAGCAGGAATTGAACGATGAGGCCTGCCAGACCTATAAAAATCTGCTGGTCGGCCGCTCACAACGCTTACCGGACCGCGAAACGATGCTGCGTATAGCGGAATATCTTGAATGCACCTTCGATGAGCGGAATGAGCTGCTTGCAGCAGCCGGTTATCTGCCCGTTCAGCCCGATATGCACGGGGAACTGGTGGAACAGGAGCTGGGGATAGCGCGGCAGCTGCTGAATACACTCGGCATGCCGGCAATGCTTGTAGCTCCAACCCTGGAAATTAAGGGAGCCAATGAGCTGTTTACGGATCTGTTTGATTTATCCCCTGAAGCCATCTCCGCAAATGAGATCAATCTGATGGATTTTCATTTCAGCGCTGAGCTGCCTGTCCGCTCCCGTGCCACATTTAGTAAAGATGCATATGCGCAGTGGGAAGCACATGCGATCAACGGTCTGCATGCGTTCAGGAGGAATCATCTGCTGTCCCGGTATGATGACTGGTATCAGAAGCTGCTGCAGAGACTGCATCTGCACGGCGGGGAAAAGTATTGGGGCATAAGAAATGATGATACCAAGCCGGGAGAGCCTTTATATAGATCCGTTCTTGCCAGAGTAAAAGGTACAAATGATCTTGTGCCGATCCGGTACAAGCAGATTTATCTCTCGGCCGGCAGCGGCCGGTTTCCGGGAATTGGAGTATTCCTGCCGGCGGATGAAGCGGCGCGTCATGTATTTGCATCTATAGGCAGTTCTGCTGATTACAGCCGGCTCATCTGAGCCGGCTGATCTTGATTGTAACGCCCCGGATCGTGTTAATTGTATCTATGTATGCAGCCGGAAAGCGAACCATGAAAATTACATTTACTTTTTTCAATATGAGGCATATAATAAGTATAAAATTAAAGTTGCATGAGGGAAACTTTAGTGGGTGACCACAAATTTTCGGTGTACAGACAACATTTCACGTATGCAGACAACATTTCGTGTATATAGACAACTTGGGGCGTAAGGAGGAACTAATATGATCGAGCAGACAGCTATGGAAAGACGCAACATTTTAAAGGCTAAACAAGCTAAAGTTTCGGCACAGGCCGTATTAAACGGAGATGTAAAAGGACTGAAGCGGCTGCTGCCGTTCCTGGGCCCGGCCTTTATTGCTTCAGTAGCATACCTGGACCCGGGCAATTTTGCCACCAATATTACGGCCGGCTCGAAATACGGCTATCTGCTATTGTGGGTAATCGCCGCTTCAAATCTGATGGCTGTACTGATCCAGGCGTTATCCGCCAAGCTGGGTATCGCAACAGGCAAGAACCTGCCGGAGGTGGCGCGGGAGCAGTTTCCGAAGGGGGCAGCCATCTTTTTATGGATTCAAAGTGAGCTTGTCATCATCGCTACGGATCTGGCGGAGTTTATAGGAGCAGCACTCGGACTATATCTGCTGTTCGGCATTCCGATGCTGCCGGCTGCATTGATTACGGCTGCAGGATCATTCGCTATACTTGAGTTGCAGCGGCGCGGTTACCGCAGTCTCGAGGCAGGAATTGCCTCGATGGTCATGGTCGTCGTCCTGGCCTTTGCCTTCCAGGTCATTATGGCGAAGCCGGATGCCGGGGCCGTGGTGGCGGGAATCTTCACTCCGGCGTTTCAGGGAGTAGACAGCGTGCTGCTGGCCGCAGGTATTCTCGGCGCAACCGTTATGCCGCACGCGATTTATCTCCATTCCTCGCTGACCCAGAGCCGGGTAGTGGGGGTAGACGAGAAGCAGAAGAAGCAGATTTTTAAGTGGGAAATGATTGATATTGTCATTGCGATGGTAATCGCAGGGGCTGTAAATATGGCAATGGTGATTGTATCCGCAGCCTTATTCTTCAAAAACGGGCTGGTGGTCGAAGATCTGGATGTCGCGTTCGAGCAGTTCAGCCATCTGGCCGGACCGGTTACGGCAATTGCCTTTGGCCTGGGCCTGCTGATCGCCGGCTTATCCAGCTCCTCTGTCGGCACAATGGCAGGAGATGTTGTCATGCAGGGCTTCATCAACAAGCGAATCAACCTGTATCTGCGGCGGGCGATTACGATTATTCCGCCGCTGGCGATTATCGCCTTAGGAATCAACGCGACCAGCGCACTGGTCATGAGCCAGGTCGTGCTGTCGTTCGGGATTGCCTTTGCCCTCATTCCGCTGGTCATTTTCACCAGCAACCGCAAGATTATGCACGGGCTGGTTAACCGCAGAATTACGACTATACTCGGCTGGATGATCTCGGCGCTGGTAGTAGCATTGAACCTATTCCTAATCGTAGAAATGTTCGTTTAAATACAGCCTGCAACAAAAAGCACCTTCCATTCCGCCTAAACGGGATTGAAGGTGCTTTTACATAGCGCGAAATTATTGCTTCACAATATCCTGCACCGCTTTATCCAGCTTCTCCAGCAGCTGGCCGCGGTCGATCTGCTCGCCGAGGTATTCCTGCATCGCAGCACCGAAGCCCTGGGTTACGCCGTCAGGGAACATATCCCAGTTCCAGCCGAGTGCGGTAGCTGATTTCTCCTGTACGGCAACGGCAACCTGGCCGATGTCGGCAGCGTCAGCAGCAATGTTCGTTTCTGCCGGAATGAATTTGAATTCCTTGGTCAGATATTTCTGGCCGGTCTCCGAGGTAACAAGCCAGTTCAGGAAGGCTTTTGCTTCCTCCGGATGTGCCGATTTGCTGTTCACGATATAGTTATTCGGTACGCCGACGAGGATCGTGCCTTCTTCATCATTGATCGGCAGCGGGAGGAGGCCCAGGTTCAGCGCCGGATCGATTTTGTCGATGTCTCCCTGTGTCCAGTTGCCCTGCAGCATCATGGCTGCTTTGCCGGAGGCGAATTCGGCAACCTGTGTAGCATAGTCGGTCGTCATTTTGTTGTCCTGGGCGTTGTCGAAGATCACATCAACAAGATCCAGCCACTGCTCGAATACGGCATTGCCTTTGATCGTCTGCGTGCCTGCCTTGACATCCTCAATGAACTGCTTCGGATCAGGCTGGTGGGCCAGGCCTACGTTAACGAGGTGAATCCCCATTGACCACCATTCATTAGTCGCTTCAAACGGAGTGATGCCGGCGGCTTTAAGCTTGGCGGCAGCGTCCTTAAGCTGGGTCAGCGTTTTAGGCTCTTCTGTAATGCCGGCCTGTTCAAACAGATCCTTGTTATAAATAAGTCCGTAGCCTTCAACGTTCATCGGCATCCCGTACAGCTTGCCGTCGACGGTGGCAGGCGCTTTGGCGGTTGGAATCAGATTGGCCGCCCAAGGCTGGTCGGACAAGTCGGTGGCGCGGTCCATGTAAGGGACCAGAGCGGTATAGCCGCCGTTGTTAAAGATTTCAGGTTCAGAGCCGGAAGCGATTTCAGCCTTCAGCAGAGCGCCGTAATCTTCACCGCCGCCGTGTGTTTCCACTTCAACCTTCACGCCGGTTTCCTTCTCGTATTCTTCGGCCAGTGCATTCAGCTGCTCGGCGATTTCAACCTTGAACTGGAACATTTTGATCGTCACATCTTTGGCGGGAGCCGCTGTTGCTTCAGCCGCAGCTGTCTCTTTTGGAGCATTGGTTGCTGCTCCGCCATTGCCCTCATTATTGCTGCTGTTGTTGCCGCACCCCGCTGCAATCAGAGTGCAAACGGTTGCCATAATCAACGCAAGCTTTCTTTTCATAGAATAACCTCCCTGGTCTGTGGTTCCTGCAACTAGATCGTATAGCATCCGGATGTTCACTTACACTTAATATTTTGCTCGAAAAAGTGGATATTGTTGCAGCCTATGATTATGCATGCGGTTATCCCTTAACAGAGCCGGCGGTTACACCTTCCACAATATAACGCTGCAGCGACAGGAAGAACAGCAGAATCGGCGTAATCGCCATCACCAGTCCCGCAAGCGCAAGGTCCCACTTTTTCGTATATTGCCCGAAGAATTTCGTCACGGCCACCGGCAGGGTAGTCAGGTCCTTGTTGCCCCCGATCACCAGCACCGGCAGCAGATAATCGTTCCAGATCCATAACGTATTGAGAATGATGACAGTAACAATGATCGGCAGCAGGAGCGGAAACACAATCCGGAAAAATACGCCGTAAGGATTCGAGCCGTCAACCCGGGCAGCCTCCTCAAGCTCATAAGGCACGCTTTTGATAAAGCCGTGGAACAGGAAGACCGACAGCGGCATGCCGAAGCCGAGATAACAGGCCACAATGCCGTACAGCTCGCCGCGCAGCTCCAGTATACTGGTCACCCGGACCAGCTGCAGCATCAGGGACTGAAAGGGAATAATCATCGCCGACACCAGCAGCAGGAACACAAAGCTGTTGAACCGCGACGGTTTTCTGACAATCTGGTACGCTGCCATGGAGCTGAACATTACGATGAAGATGACGCTCAGCACCGTAATGGATAAGGAATTCCAGAACGCCTGCGGAAAATCAATCGCATCCCACACCTTGGCGTAATTGTCCCAGTGGTAAACGGCAGGGAAGGACGCGGCATCGAGCAGGATTTCCTTGAGGCTTTTGACAGAATTGCTCAGCACCAGATAGAACGGCGACAGGAAGACGAGGGCTAGAAGAATAGCCGCGATTTCCAGTACAAAATGCTTCGGACGGTATCTGCTGGTATCCATTACGCCGACACCTCTTTCCGTTTGGTCACCCATACCTGGGTAACGGTAATCAGCGATACAGCTACGAAGAACAGCAAGGCCTTGGCGGTGCCAAGCCCGTAACGGTTGTTAATCAGCGCCTCCGCATAAATGTTATAGGCCAGCGACTGTGTAGAGGTTCCCGGTCCGCCTTTGGTCAGCGACAGGTTGAGGTCGAACATTTTGAAGGCGTTGGAGGTAGTCAGGAACAGGCAGATGGTGATGGCCGGCATGATCAAAGGAACATAGACACTGCGGAACAGCTGCGGGGCGCGGGCGCCGTCGATCCGGGCTGCTTCGATCAGATCCTTCGGAATTCCAGCCAGGGCCGCGATATAAATGACCATCATATAGCCGGCGGTCTGCCAGACAAATACGATGACAAGTCCCCAGAAGCCGGTGCCCGGTGTGCCCAGCCAAGGAAGCTGAAAGAACGAAATACCGGTAATCTCCCCGATCGTGGCGAAGCCTTTGGTAAAAATAAACTGCCAGATGTAGCCAAGCAGAATACCACCGATTACGTTTGGCATGAAAAAGATCGTCCGCAGCACCTTCTTGGTCTTCAGCGTGGTCATCAGCAGAAAAGCCAGCAGCAGCGCCAGCGCATTGGCCGCCACAACGGATACAACCGTGAAGCGCAGGGTGAAGAGCAGGGATTCCCAGAACTTGTCGTCATTCAAAAAAATCCGTTTCCAGTTGGCTGCGCCGGTCCAGACCGCTTTGTCCAGATCGAGCCCGTTCCAGTCCGTGGAGGAGTAATAGAAGCCAAGGAAGAAAGGCGTGACCACAATGGTCAGGAAGAAGAGCAGGCACGGTCCGAGGAACACGATTTGCTGGCCCCAGCCTCTTTGAAGCCGCAGAGCTTTTCTCATATGGAGTCTCCTTTTGTATAGTTATTCTACAGGTTCACGACTTCATTATAGAAAGCCTCCGGCGGCTTCAACACTCAATTTGATGCTTAGAAAAGTGGATTATATTGCAGCGCGCACCCGCAGAGCCGGAAAAAATTCATAGTAGCGCTGCGCACGAAACTCGGTGTATGCTGTCGTTGCGAAGATTGTAGTAAGTGAAAATGATAGCGTTCACACATGATAAGCGGATGTCGAATTTTTTCAGGAGGCCCTTCATGTTCAAAAACAGTATCCGCACCCGGCTGATGGCGCTTGTGCTGCTGGCCTCCGTGATTCCATCGGGAATCTCGGTTACGTTCTCCTATCTCTATACCAAGCAGTCGGTGACGGAGCAGTCCGTCAAACAGAATACGAAGCTGCTCACCCTCGGGGAGGGCAATCTCAGAAGCTATTTCAGCGGGATGAACCAGCGGGCGATGTCGCTGTACAGCGGAATCAATGTGCCGAGCTCCTTTTATACGACGCTTCTAACGGCCAAGGCTCCGGAGGATCTGCCGGAAGGTACGGCTGCGCCGGATACGCGGGCGGTTATATCAACCCAGCTCTACAATCTGTTCCTCTCCGATCAGAATACATTCCAGATTCACCTGTATGTCCGGGCATCCCGGCAGTCCAATCTGCTCCTTGGCGGGCTGTTCCGCCGTGAGTCCGGCAAGTATGTGCCTTCGGCTGTTCCGGGCGGGACCTACCGGCCGTTTCTCGAGGTAACTCATATGGATCACCAGTACGGGATGAAGTCCGGCTTTCCGAATTTAAAATCAGGGACGGTGCCGGTGTTTACCGCCCACTTTCCGCTATACCGTGCGCCCAGCGCCAATGTGCTGGCCGACCTGTCGGTCGACTTCCGGCTGGACGAATTGGAGGGGATCGCGAGGTCCATGTATAATTCCGGTACGGAACGCCTGTATGTGCTGAATGATCAGGGGCAGGCACTGTATTCGTCTGATCCGGAATGGGTCGGAAAGCAGGTGACAGCGGGCTGGAGCCGGCTTCCGCAGGGCAGTGAAAGCGGCCATTTCAGCTGGAAAAAGGACGGGTTTGCCGGGATTGTAATGTACCGGCATATCGATGCACCCCTGTTCAAGGGGAGCATTATCAAGCTGGTGCCATACGGGGACTTGTACGCCGATGCACGGATCATTACCAGATTCACCACCGGTATTGGCGTATTGTTTCTGATTCTGGGCGGTATCGTCGCAGTTGTAATTTCCATCGGCTTCACAAGACCGATCAAGAAGCTGATTGCCTTCACCCAGAAGGTGCAGATCGGCCAGCTGGATGCGCATGTGGAAGCCGAGAGCGAGGATGAATTTGGTCTTTTGACCCGCAAAATCACCGGCATGACCCGCACCATCAATGATCTGATCGTCAAGGAGTATAAGCTGGAGCTGGCCAACAAAACCAATCAGCTGAAGGCGCTGCAGGCCCAGGTCAATCCCCACTTCCTGTACAATGCCCTGCAGTCGATTGCCAGCCTGTCCCTGCGTTACAATGCGCCGAAGGTGTATGATCTTATCTACTCACTCGGCAGCATGATGCGCTACTCGATGAACACGGAGCGGACGCAGGTGCCGCTGCGTGATGAGCTGGAGCATGTGCAGAACTATGTCATTCTGCAGACCGAACGCTTTGGCGAAGAGAATCTGCGGCTGGATATTGAAACGGACGAGGCTATTTTAGAGGTTATCGTACCGAAGATGATCCTGCAGCCGATCGTCGAAAATATCTTCAAGCACGGTTTTGCAGATGGAATCCGTGAGGCGCTCATCAGAATCTCCTGCACACTCGATAAGCAGGGCAGGCTGATTCTTGCCGTCAAGGATAACGGCAAGGGGATTCCTGAGGCGAGGCTGGCGGAGATCGCCGCGGGACTGGCGCATAGCGGCGGCAATGAGCATGAAGCGATCGGCCTGTCCAACGTACTGGCCCGGCTGCGCCTGCAGATGAGCGGCCGGGCAGAGCTCCAGCTGCACAGCGAAGAGGGACAAGGGTTGACGGTTACACTGCTGATTCCGCTGGAGAGCTGAACATCATATACACAAAGGAGCGGAAGACGATGAAGGTACTGATCGTAGATGATGAGAAGCATGTGCGGGAGGCGATCCGCTATTTTGTGCCCTGGGAGAAGCATCAGATTGACGGCATCTTTGAGGCGACGAACGGGCAGGAAGCGATGCAGATTATGCAGGAGCAGCAGCCGGCGGTTGTATTCACCGATATGCGGATGCCGCTGATGGACGGTGCGGAGCTGCTGGAATGGCTGCACGGGCATTATCCGGAGACCAAGACGATTGTGATCAGCGGCTATCAGGATTTCAACTATGTGAAGCCGGCAATCGTCTACGGCGGGACGGATTACCTGCTCAAGCCCCTGAACAGCAGGCAGCTGATCGACGCGGCAGAGCATGCCTTCAAGCTGTGGCGGGAGGAGGAGGCGGAGCGGCAGCAGACCCGCAGCCGGAATATACAGCTGAATGTGCTTCGGCCGCTCTACTGGGACAAAATGCTTTCGGATCTGGTGACCGGCCATGCATCCTTTAATGAGCTGAAGCCGGCGCTGCACGAAGAGCTGGGCATGCCGGAGCATGCAGCGGGCTGCCGGGCTGCCGTCATCTCGCTGCAGCACAGCGGCTGCCGGCTGCTTCAGCGGTTCCACGGCGATGTCGGGCTGACCTCCTTCGTGCTGGCCAATGTCTGCAACGAGGTTATCACTGCCGAGAGATGCGGGTTCGCCTTCCGCAGCTGGCAGGCGGGTGCAGAGATTGTGATGCTGTTCTGGGCCGGCGTGACAGAAGCGGAAGCGCGGCTCCAGCGCATCAATGAGTCGGTCAGACAGGCATACGGAGTACAAATCGATATCGGGCTTAGCCGGGTTTGCGCTTTTCCGGAAGGTCTGCAGTCTGCCTTCCGACAGGCGCGGGAAGGGCTGAATGAACGCAATCTGCTGCAGCGCGAAGGACGGATTCACCTGTACAGGGAGCAGCAGGGGGATAGTGGATCTGAAAAAGACTACGCCCCGGATACCCTGTCCGAGAAGCTCGGATTAGCTGTATTATCCGGTGATATGGAGCGGATGGAGCGGGTTATTGCCGAGTGGGGAGAACGGCTGGGAGGGCTGCCAATGCTGACAGAGAGCAGTCTCATGCGCCAGCAGGAAGCGCTGTGTGCAGTCCTGCAGCGCTGGCGGCCGGAAGCGGAAGTCCGGCTTGAAACCTGCTATGACGAGGAAGGGCTCTTCTCAATTATGAACTGGCAGAATCAGCTCAAAGCCCTGCTGCGGCGTCTGGCTCAGGGAGGGGCGTCTACCCCGGACAACCGGCTTGTTCAGGACATCCGCGAGTACCTGGAGCAGAATTATGCCAAGGATATGACCCTGCAGCATATTGCCGAGCGCTTCTTCATCAGCCGCGAGAATGTATCGCGCAAATTCAAGCAGATCAGCGGCGAGAACCTGTCGGATTATTTAACGAACCTGAGAATCAGCAAGGCCAAGACGCTGCTGCATAATACGGGCCTGCGGCTGTCGCAGATCTCCGAGCTGGTCGGCTATGAGGATGAGAAATATTTCAGCCGCGTATTCAAAAAAGCCACCGGCCTGACGCCGCGCGAATACCGCAAGCAGTAGGCTGCTTGCGGTATTGTCTTGCCGGTTTTATTTGAAATAATCGGCCAGCCCGTCGGCGATGGCCTTGGCGGCTTTTTTCTGATAGCTGGAGGTGCGGACGATCGCCTCGTCATAAGGATTGCTCAGGAATCCCAGCTCTACCAGGGCAGCGGGAAGCCTGTTCTCCCGCAGAATATGATAATTGCCGTAGGACAATCCGTTGCTCTTGAGGCCGATCCCCTGCCCCAGCCGGTTCTCGATCGCCCGGGCCAGCCGCAGGTCATCCGATTCCGAATAGAAGAAGGTCAGCGTTCCCGATACATTCTTCGGCGAAGAATTGTAATGGATGCTGACAAAAGCATCTGCACCCGCCGAATGGCCGATCTGCACCCTCCGGGCGAGTGTAGGCTTCTGGCTTGCGGTTGTCCGTGTCATCCGGACCTCAGCGCCCTTGGCCGTGAGGTAATCCCGCACGTAAAAGGCTGTCTGCAGCGTCAAATCCTTCTCCATTGTGTTATAAGTAGTACCCAGCATGCCGGGATCGCTGCCGCCGTGTCCGGCATCAATAACGATCAGCTTGCTGCCGATCCTGCTTGCTGACTTGGAGCTTGTGCTTGCGGCGGATGCAGTGGTCACTCCGCTGGATGAGCCCCCGGCGGAAAGGTACTGGCCCGATACCCAGCCGACTTCACCTGCGGATGTGCGGATGCGCGCCCAGCCGTCCTGGCGGGCCAGTATGGTTACTTTATCATTGGCCTTCAGCGAGCCTGTCACGGCGTAGCCGGTGCCCGGGCCTCCCCTGATCCGCAGCGAATCAGCGGTTACTATGGCAGTACCGCTGCCGGTGGAGGATTTGGCCTGTGAGACGGAGGAAGAGGCTGCTGATGAAGCTGAGCTGCCCTCCGTCTTCTTGAGATAATACCCGGCTACCCAGCCGGTGAGGGAACCGGACCGCACCTTCATCCAGCCGTGCTGCTCATCGGTTACCGTAACGGTTGCCCCGTTTTTCAAAGAGCCGACAGCTGAAGCCCCTGCGGCAGGCTCGCTCCGCACAGTAAGTGAACTGGCGTATACCTTTGCTGTATAAGACGCCAAAGCGTCCGCCTGGCTGCCCGTAAGGAGGGCACCAGTTGCGATGCCAGCCAGCAGTATTGCTTTATGTATGCTTTTGATCATATGAAGCCTCGTTTCCCCGGGTAATTAAAATCCTATTACCCGTTTCATCGGCAGAGGAACGAAATTTGTTTAAAAACTTAAGAAAATGAGGCTCTGTTCCTAGATGGAATGCAGATATATAATTATTACAGATCGGGAAAATAACAAAGGAGCGCATCCGTGACCAGACCAAAATGTTTCATTGGATCATCGAGAGAATCCATCCGTTATGCAAGGGCGATACATGAGCAGCTGAAGCGGGAGGCCCAGGTAACCCCCTGGTATGCCAATGCTTTCCGGGCAAATGAATATACGATGGAGGCGCTGGAGCGGCATCTGGACGAAAGCGATTATGCCGTCTTTGTCTTCTCGCCTGATGATGTGGCCCTGATCCGCGGCAAATATTATTATGTGACCCGGGATAACACCCAGTTTGAGATGGGGCTGTTCTGGGCCCGGCTGCGCCGCAGCCGTGTATTCTGTCTGCTGCCGGACCGGATCCAGCCGCGCAGCGATCTGATTCCCGGTACCAACGTGGAGGAATATCACCTCCTGTCGGACCTGGCCGGGCTTACGCCGCTGGAATACGAATGGCAGCATGAGAATCCGGTGGCGGCTGTCGATGTCAGCTGCGGGAAGATCATCGACAGCATTCATGAGCAGGGAGTATACAGTGACCCGCACAAGGAATTAGCGCAGCTGAAGCTTGAACTCAGGCGGAAAGAAAGTATCCTTCATTTCTTTTGGCAATATAATAGTAATGTGGCCGGACCTGATGCAGCAGAGAAATATCAGGCGCTTAGCGAGGCTGTCCGCAACTCCTTCGTGCCGCCGGAGCAGTGCCGGGTAATTGGCGCCGCCTTGTGGCGGGCCAGCGGGGAGGAAGGGCTGAAGCAGGTCGGCGGCAATGTAGGCCGCGGGCATGTCTATCCGTTTACGCCGGATGAAGAGAATCAGGAGAAACGGCCCGGGGTAATGGATGCCTTTTTGCGCCGGGAATGGACCTTTTTTCAGCGGACGGAAGTTGCGGAGGTCTATATCCTATGCTATCCTTTAGGTGACAAGCATGTCCTTTCTGTCCATTTTTCGGGCAATGACGGGCTGTCGGCCGAGGACTTGAAGGCAGCCGTCAGGTATAACCGCGATTTGTTCCGTACCGTCAATCATTTAGTGGGAGGGGACTAGAGCATGAAGAACATGAAGGGTGTAGTCAGTCTTTCTGGCGCTGTCCGCCGGTCCGCAGGCGGGAGCTCAGGCACAAGCCGCAGCAGAGGCAGGAAGAACGGCGGCCGTACCGCCAGACCTTTTGCAGCGTCCGATCACGTGTACCTCGCACCGTCCGTAAACGGCGGGGATGAGGAGTACAAGAAGCTGGTCAGCGGTAAGGTCGATAACAAGAAGCCATCATTCGCATAAATTCAGTCAGTTAAACCCTAATTGGCCAGTTCAGGCTCCCGGAGATCCGGGGGCCTTTTTTTGATTTGTGGGGGACTAGCCAGCCTCCCCTGGGCGGGCAGGAAGGAAAAGCCGAAATCGAAGGCACTTTTGCCTTTGAATCGGCCCGTCAGGCCGAAAAAGCCAAAATCAAAGGCCTTTTTGCCTTTGAATCGGCCCGTTAGGCCCGATTAGCCAAAATCAAAGGCATTTATGCCTTAGAATCGGCTCGGTAGGCCCGATTAGCCAAAACCAAAGGCCTTTTTGCCTTAGAATCGGCCCGTCAGGCCCGATTAGCCAAAATCAAAGGCACTTTTGCCTTTGAATCGGCCCGTCAGGCCGGAAGAGCCGAAATCAAAGGCATTTATGCCTTTGAATCGGCCCGTTAGGCCCGATTAGCCGAAATCAAAGGCACTTTTGCCTTTGAATCGGCCCAACCGCTGGAGCTACTCCGGACGTGCTGTGCCTAACTAAGCCGCCGTATAGCTTCATCGGCGGCAGTTTCCGGTGCTGCACCGGCTTTTTCCCTATTCCGGGTATGCAGATGCTTCTGACGCGCCACCAAGAGCAGTCCCGAGCCGGTCAGTGTAATGACCGCCAGCAGTCCGAACACAGGCCAGGCCGCCTGGAAGCCGAACCGCCCCAGCAGACCTCCCCCGACAAGCGGGCCGCTGATCGTCCCAAGCTTCACAATCTCCGTACAGCCGAAGTACAGGCCTTTATTTTCTGCAGAAGACAGCTCATCCACCAGGGCATCAAACCGTGCACCGATCAGCAGCTCACCCAGACTGAATACGAGAATGAATAACAGCAGCGGAAGGTAAGCGGCAGGAAAAAGAAAGAACAGAAAGCTGAGTCCGAGCAGCAGATTACTGAGCAGCACCACGTTGAACGGATTCCAGCCGGATATCAGGCGCAGCACAGCAAACTGGGCAGCGAGGATCACAATGGCGTTCGCCGACAGCAGGATGGAGTATAACCGGGTACCGTCCGCAAGCATAGCAGTGTTCGACAGATACTGGGAGACTGTTCCGTTCAGCTGCGAATAGCCGAAGTAGGAAAAGCTCATGCCCGCGACCAGCAGCAGGTAGACATAATCTTTGCGGATCACAGAGAGGGCCTGCAGGCTGCGGACGCTTTTGACCGGAACGTGAACCGGGGGATTAGCAGCAGAAGAAGCATTGCGGAAAAATAAAGTCGTGGAAGCCCCGTACAGAATATACATGCTGCCGAGGATAACGTAGGGGAACAGGGTCATTTTCATATTGAACAGCAGGCTGAGCAGAGGTCCGGCAAAGCAGCCGACATTAATCGCCGTGTACCGCAGATTGAATACAAGCAGACGGTGCTCCGGGAGGGATTCAGCGGACAGCACCTTTTTGCTGGCTGGTTCAAAGAGCGAGTAACACAGGCCGTTCAGGGCATTCAGCACCAGGAAGCTCCAGAAGCCGCCGGCAAAATAAAAAAGAATAAACACTGTTCCCCAGACGAGGGGCGTGTACAGGAGGATTCTGCGGAGCGGAAGTTTATCGGCGAGCGCGCCGCCCAGCCAGCTGAAGGCTACACCCGCCAGCGGATTCACTGCGAGGATCAGGCTGGTGGGCAGGAGCGGGATGTGCTTTTGACTCATCAGAAAAATCGACAGATAAGGAACGCTCATGAACAGGGCCGTTCTCGTAAAAAGAGTCCCCGCCAGAATATTCCACACCCTGCTGTTCAGCTGCCGTGCTATACGCAAATTCATCGTTACTTTCCCCCTGAAATGAGTATTTTCTTTGCGCCGAGTGTAGCATATAATGGAAATTATTCTTGAAAAATGTGCCGGATACTCACACGGGGCGGAGGGGACAAGCGATGTTTCTCGGCAAAACGATCGGGCAGATCCGCAGGTCAAAAGGAATTAACCAGGCCGTACTGGCCGGCGGCATCATGAGCCGCTCCAACCTTTCGCGCTTTGAAGGCGGGCATTATTACCCTGGCTACGACAAGCTGATTCTGCTGCTGGACAAGCTGGAGATGTCGCTGGAGGAGCTGCTGTTCCTGCATCAGGACAATGCCCCGCAGGTGAAGCGGACGCTACATCTGAGCCTGACTGAGGCGGGGAACCGCTACGATTTCGACCGGCTCAGGGCGGTCAGCCGCGAGTGCCGCTCCATGTATGAGTCTACACAGACTGAAGCCTACTATCACCTGTATCTGCTCGGGCAGGGTGTGCTGATCCAGCATCAGCAGGCCGACGAAATCAGCACACTGCCTGAAATTGCGGCGTACATCAAACCGTATTTGCTTGGCGTAGACAGATGGTACCTGTACGAGTTCAAGCTGCTGAACAATTTTTTGTTCACACTGAGCAGCAGTGATGCGGTTTTTTTCGGCCTCAGGGGAGCGAAGGAATTTGACAGATATCAATCTTTTCCTGAGAGCAGGACAGTCCAGCAGCATTTGCTGCAGAACCTCTCGATCCTGTGCCTGAAGGAGCGCAATTATGAGCAGAGCCTGCTGTTTCTTGAGCAAGCGCTGCCGTTGGCCGACAAAACCCATCTGCTGTACGATAAAATCATCACTTTGATCTATTACGAGCTTGCTTTGCTCTGTCTGAAACGGAAGGACAGCACGGCTGAAATGAAGGTCTATCTGAATATCCTCAGACAGCTTGAATTCGAAGACAGCTACGTGGCTATGCTCAAGGTGTGCCGCGGACATCTGGGGAAGGGTTGGAAGTGACCGGTGAACAATAATCTGCTCTATGCGATAAGAAAAGCTGCACCGTCCAGGGTGGTTGGACAGTACAGCTTTTTTGGTCTGTTATTGTGGGGGCTGGAGCGAAGAAGGGATGCTAGGCGATGAAGCTCAGCTGTTCTTTTTGGCGATCTCCCGGCGCACAACCGGAGCAACCTCTGTGGCAAGCAATTCAATGGCTGTAGCCACCTTGCTGTATGGAATACCGCCGATGTCGAGCTGGGTCATGAAGCGGTTATGGCCGAACAGCTCATGCTGGTACAGGATCTTCTCAATAATCTGCTGGGGGCTGCCGACAGCCAGCGTATTGACCGGGGAGACGAAGCGGCCAAAATCACTCCGGGACACCCGGTATTCCTGTCCAGGGTGCGGGCTGATGGCGTTGCGGTAGCTGTAATAGTAAGGGTAGTATTCATCGACCGCCTGCTGTGAGGTTTTGGCGATGTAGCCGTGGCTGGTGATGGCGATCTTCAGGTCTTCAGCTGCATGTCCGGCTTCAGTACCGCTTCGCCGGTAGGTGGCGGCAAGGTTCTGGAACGGCTCAGGGCTGCCGCTGAGAATAGCAATGGCCATCCCGATGCCCAGCCGTCCGGCCTGCTCGGCGCTTTCGGGAGAGCCGCCGATGCCGACCCAGAGCGGAAGCTTCGGCTGCAGTGGACGCGGGGCGATCTCCGCGTTCTTCAGCGGCGAGCGGAAAGAGCCGTTCCAGCTCACGACCTCATGCTTGTTCAGCTCCAGCAGCAGCTCCAGATTCTCGGCGAACAGCTTCTTGTAGTCCTCCAGATCATATCCGAACAGCGGGAAGGACTCCAGAAAAGCTCCCCGTCCGTTAATGATCTCCGCCCGTCCGCCTGACAGCAGATCCAGCGTGGCGAAATCCTCGAAGATCCGTACCGGATCAGCGGTGCTCAGCACCGTGGTTGCGCTGGTCAGCTTAATCCGCTTGGTCACCTGGGCAATGGCCGCAAGCACAACCGGCATGGAAGAGATGACAAAATCCAAGCGGTGATGCTCCCCAACACCAAAGACGTCAAGGCCGGCTTCATCCGCAAGCTTGCCTGCGGCAATAACCTCCTGCAGCCGCTGCTGCGGGCTGATCCGCTGCCCGGTGTGGCAATCGGCCACCAGGTCGCCCAGTGTATAGATGCCAAACTCGAATGCCGGAGCAGTGTCCGGCTGTACCTTGTTAATATTAGTCATAAATACAGACCCCTTATATCTTGGAATAGTTGTCACGCTTCCGTTATACATAACATACGGATTATTATAACATAACAACTTACAAAATGTAAGTTTATGAGTAAATGTTTCTCTTGTCTTTTTGACAAGCGTATTACCGGCAGCATTCTGCCCTGTTAAACCCTTTACTATTCAAATTAAATTATGTCTTTTTGTTGACAGACCTGCGGATAGGTGATATTTTAAATGCACAAATTCAAATTGTTTTACTTTGAATTACATTGGCCGACTGTACAAACAGAGGTGCCCGTGCTATCCAGCGCGAGGTCCCTCTGTTTTTTTATTGCAATAAAAATACCGGCTGAACGATAGGTCAGCCCACACACCTGAAGGAGGAACCGAGATGGGAGAGGTAATGCTGTCCATTGCACAGCTGAACAAAAGCTTTGATACCGCCGGAGGACAGGTAAAGGCGCTGCATGAGGTAAATCTCGACGTGCAGCAGGGGGAGTTCATCACCGTGATCGGCCCGAGCGGCTGCGGCAAAAGCACGCTGCTGCGCATCGTCGCCGGACTCGATACCGGCTATACCGGCAGTGTGACGCTGGAGGGGCAGACTATTGGCGGTCCCGGCATAGACAAAGGGTTTATTTTTCAGGAGCACCGGCTGTTTCCGTGGCTTACCGTTGAGAAGAACATTGCTTCGGATCTGCCGCTCAGCCGGCAGGATGTCCGGCAGAAGGTGGATGAGCTGATTGAGCTGGTGAAGCTGACCGGCTTCGAAAAAGCGTACCCCCGTGAGCTGTCCGGAGGAATGGCACAGCGGGTGGCGATTGCCAGGGCGCTGCTGCGGAATCCGAAAATCCTGCTGCTCGATGAGCCGTTTGGTGCACTTGATGCCTTTACCCGGGCGCATATGCAGGCGGTGCTGCTGGAGATCTGGCGGAAGAACCGGACAACGATGATTTTTGTAACGCATGATATTGATGAAGCCGTATTTCTTGGAAACAGAGTAGTTATTCTGGAGCCGCGGCCGGGCAAAATCCGCAAAATCGTGCCGGTTGACCTGCCGTATCCGCGTAAAAAGACAACCACCTCCTTTCAGGAGCTGCGCCTTAGGGTTCTGAATGTTTTTGAGAAGGTAGAGGAGCTGGAGTTAACGGACGGGGCGGGAATTTAGGGGGTTTCGGTGGCCTTGAAAATGGCTAAGCTGGGGAGTTCCACTGTCTTATATCCGACTTAATCTATGAGAATTATTAACTATAAGTATAAAGGGGGCGTTTAATATGAGCAACCAGGCTGTGGCCGCAGGCTCAGCCGGTAAACCCGGAAAAGCGGTTATTGCCGGACTCGGCCTGCTGCTGCCGGGAAGCCTGCTGATCTCGTGGCAGCTGCTGGGCCATTACGGGATTTTATCCGAAATGCTGTTTCCGACACCTTATACCATTGCCCAATCGTTTATTTCACTGGCTGCCAGCGGCGATCTGTGGAGCCATTTCCGGGTCAGCGCAGTAAGAGCCTTCTCCGGATTTCTGCTTGGCGGGGGGCTGGGGCTGCTGCTGGGCATTCTGGTCGGACTGTTCCGCAGGTCGGAGCGGCTGCTGGACCCGTCGCTCCAGATGATCCGGATGATTCCGAGCCTGGCCGTGGTACCGCTGTTCATCCTCTGGTTCGGAATCGGTGAGGAATCCAAAGTGCTGCTGATCGCAAAGGGTGCATTCTTTCCGGTGTATATCAACACCTTCATGGGCATCCGCGGCACGGACAACAAGCTGTTCGAGGTATCCAGGGTGCTCGGCTTCAGCCGTCTGCAGCAGGTGCTGCGGCTGGTGCTGCCGGCGGCGGTCCCGAACATTATGCTCGGTGTGCGCCTGTCGCTGGGATTGTCCTGGCTGGGGCTGGTGGTGGCAGAGCTTATCGCATCGACTTCGGGTATCGGCTATATGATGTCCGACGCCCGCCAGTTTGCCGATACGCCGGTTGTATTTGTCGGAATTATTGTGTTTGCCGCGGCAGGGCTGCTTAGCGATACGGTTGTCCGCCTGATTGAACGGCGGCTGCTGAGATGGAAAGACAGCTATCAAGGATAGGGGGAATGTACAGCATGAGCAACGGGGTAGAAATGGTTGTAAAGTCAGCAAAAACGGTAAGGGAGGCGCATGATTACACAGGAACTGCACCTTTTTCTGCTTCTAACAAGCAGAAAAGGGCATATTCTGTTCGGACTAAGACGCTTTTGTCCGACTGGGCAGCCGGGGCTGCCATACCGGTGGCGGTCATTGTGCTTTGGCAGCTCGGCGGGAGTGCAGGCTGGATCTCGCCGGAGTTTTTGCCGGCGCCGTGGTCCATTCTGTCGGCCTTTGCCGGACTTGCGGCCAGCGGCGAGCTGCTCCATCACCTCGGTGTCAGCATCGGCCGGGCCGGGCTCGGATATGTAATCGGCGGAGTCCTTGGCCTGCTGTTTGGTGTATTGACCGGCTTGTTCCGCAAAGCGGAGTATCTGCTTGACCCCAGTGTCCAGGTGCTGCGGCTTGTCCCGCATCTGGCGATTGCCCCGCTGATTATTCTCTGGTTCGGCTTCGGCGAGGTATCAAAGGTAGCAATTATTCTGAGCGGCGCCTTTTTCCCGCTATATATCAATACCTTTATGGGGATCCGGAGTGTGGACAACAAGCTGTTCGAGGTAGCCAGGGTGCTTGGTTTCGGTCCGCTGCAGAAGCTGCACCGGCTGATTCTGCCGGCTGCGCTGCCCGGCATTCTGCTGGGCCTGCGGCTCTCGATGGCGGTAGCGTGGATCGGCCTGGTCGTTGCCGAGCTGATCGGCTCTTCCTCCGGGGTAGGGTTCCTGATTAATGAGGCAAAGCAGAATTCCAATACAGAGGTCATCTTTGTGGGCATTATTATTTTCGCGATTGTCGGCAAGCTGATTGATTCCTTATTCCGCGTCATCGAACGCAAGCTCCTGCACTGGCGGGACAGCTATCAGGGCTAAATTAACCAAGGGGGCTGAAGGTAAATGAATCTTTCGATAGGACATACAGGAACATTGAATTTGCAGGCGGATGTACTGGTAATCGGCGGAGGTCCGGCAGGTACATGGGCTGCGCTTACGGCGGCAGCAAAAGGCGCCAAGGTTATTCTGGCCGATAAGGGCTACTGCGGCTCCAGCGGAGCTACTGCTCCGTCAGGCACCGGAGTGTGGTATGTGCAGCCGGATGACAAGCTGCGCGAGGAAGCCAAGGCCAGCCGTTACTCGATGGGCGGCAAGCTGGCCGAGCACCGCTGGATGGACCGGGTGCTGGACCGCACCTATGAGAATATGAACCGGCTGGGCGTTTCAGGTTACCCGTTCCCGCTGGATGAGCACGGCAACCAGTACCGCCGGAGCCTGCAGGGTCCGGAATATATGCGGCTGATGCGCAAGCTGGTCAAGAAGGCAGGCGTGAAGATCCTGGATCACAGTCCGGCGCTTGAGCTGCTGGCCGATGAGCACGGTGTTGCCGGAGCAACCGGTGTGCAGACCCAAAGCGGAGAGGGCTGGAGCGTACAGGCGGGAGCCGTGGTTATCGCGACCGGCGGCTGCGCCTTCCTGAGCAAGGCGCTGGGCTGCAACGTGCTGACCGGTGACGGCTATCTGTTCGCCGCCGAGGCCGGGGCCAGCCTGTCCGGCATGGAATTCTCCAATGCCTATGCGATCTGCCCGACTTTTTCCTCCGTTACCAAGACAGCCTATTACAGCTATGCAAGCTTCTATTATGAAAACGGCAGTGTGGTAGAGGGGGCAGGCTCCAAAAAGGGCCGCTCGGTCATTGCCCGTAATCTGCTGGCCGGCCGCCAGGTATATGCGAAGCTGGACGGTGCTTCAGAGGATCTGCAGCCGCTGCTGCGGGTTGCCCAGACGAACTTCTTTCTGCCGTTTGACCGCCGGGGTATTAATCCGTTCAAGGATGCTTTCCCGGTTACGCTGCGGCTGGAAGGCACGGTGCGCGGTACCGGCGGAATCCGCATAACGGATGAAGACTGCAGCACCGGCGTTCCGGGACTGTATGCCGCAGGCGATGCGGCAACCCGCGAGCTGATCTGCGGCGGCTTCACCGGCGGCGGCAGCCACAATGCTGCCTGGGCGATGTCCTCCGGCTCCTTTGCCGGAGAAGGCGCAGCCGCTTATGCCGCCGGACTGGGGCGGCATGCCGCTGACCGCAGGCCGCGCGGGCTGTCCTCCTCACCGCTGGTTGACCAGCAGGTGAAGCCGGGAACGGCGGCGCGCGCAGCGGAATTTGTCTCGGCTGTGCAGGACGAAGTCAAGCCGTACGACATCAACCTGTTCCGTACAGAGCAGGGGCTGACCTCCTCGCTCGGCCGCCTGGACGGCCTGTGGAAGGAGCAGCGCAGCCGGGAAATCCAGCGCACGCCGGAAGGGGTGAAAGCCCGCGAAGCGGAAGCCATGACAGCGACGGCCCGCTGGATGTACAGCTCGGCACTGGCACGTACGGAAACCAGAGGCATGCATAAACGCGAGGATTACAAGGAAACAGACAACAGCCAGCATCACCGGCTGATCAGCGGGGGACTGGATCAGGTATGGGTTAAGACAGAAGAAGTTGCGAAGGAGAGTGTACTACTGTGATTGAAGTCATCAGCGCTGCCAGGTGTGTAGAGTGCAACCAGTGTGTCTCCGTCTGCCCGACGAATGTTTTTGACCGGGCACCTGACGGAATTCCCGTCATCGCCCGGCAGAGCGATTGCCAGACCTGCTTCATGTGCGAGCTGTATTGCCCTGTTGATGCGCTGTACGTTGCCCCGGATTCTGAAGCTGTGACCGGTGTGACTGAACAGGCGCTGGAAGAGCAGGGGCTGCTCGGCGGATACAGGGAGAAGGTAGGCTGGGGCAGGGGCAGACAGCCGGTGGCAAGCCATGACTTTATGTATAAACTGGCGGCCAGAGCCGGGTTCTAGAAATGGCAATCATCTGACATCAGACCGAGGGGAGAACGACATTAATGAAATCGTACAGAGAGATTCAAGGCGGACGTAAAAAAGGGGCACGCGCGCTGCTGCTCGCAAGCCTGGTCATGATCATGCTGGTGCTGCAGGCCTGTGGCAATAATGCGGGCTCCGGCAACAGCGCATCTTCAGCAGCAGGCGGCGATAATACTGCGGAGGCCGCAGGAAGCGAAACAGCACCGGCTGTGCTGAATTTCGGCTATATCGGCTCCAACAAGCTGAACGTGCCGGGCGGCGCGGAGGGCTGGGGCTTTTACAAGGGGATCATTCAGGAGGAGCTGAAAAAATACGGCATCACCGAAGTGAAGCTGACCGGCTTCCCGAACGGCCCGGACCAGACGGAATCGCTGATCAGCGGCCGGCTTGATTTCGGCAGCCTCGGGGACACCCCTGCCATTATCGCCTATGCTTCCGGCGCCAAAACCCGGCTGATCTCGCAATCTTCGGCCCATACCGTAGGCTATCTGATCGGTAAAAAGGACGGCCCGAAGACGGTTAAAGACTTGCAGGGCAAGACCATTGCCATCCAGAAAGGCTCCTTCATGCACCGTTATGTGGTGGGACTGCTGCAGCAGGAGGGGGTAACCGACTATAAGCTGGTGCACATGCTGATTCCGGATGCTACCGCAGCGCTCGCCAGAGGGGATGTGGATGCTACGACAAATCTCGGGGTTCCGGCCTTGAAGCTGATTGATGAAGGCTATACGCATCTGGACGATGCCTCGAAGCACCCAGACCTGCTGGGCTCCAGCGCAACCGTAGTATCTGAGGAATACCTGGAGAAATTCCCGGACTTCCCTAAGGTATGGAACGAGGCGCGTGAAAAAGCGCTGGCTGATCTCAAGCAGCATGAAGACGAATACTACGAATTTCTGGCCGAAATCGGCGATACCACGCCGGAGCTGGCCAAACAGGTGAATCCGATCAGCGATATCAAGGATACGGCCTTCACGGAAGAAGGCACCAAGCTGCTGGAGGGCACGAAGAACTTCCTGGTCGAAGAAAAGCTGGCCAAAAAGGACTTCAACATCAGCGACTGGCAGCTGCAATAACGTTCAAGCGGAGGGGAGCTTCAGACACCTGAGCTGAAGGAAGCCTTGGCTTTGACGCTGGAGTTTCTGCAAGAGAAGCTCGGTTGAGGCGGGGCAGGTGTGAACTTAGTTGGATTTTCGCCACTTATTTCCTTTGTTTCTTGGAACTTTTGATCATTAGGTGGAAAAAAGGCAGTTAATCCGGGTAATCAAGCCCTTTTGGAACTCATTTAGCAAAATTAAGTGGCGTTTTTCCAACTAAGCTGCTCACACCGGGCAACTTGGGAGAATTAGATGGCGAAAATCCACTTAGTTGGATGTAACGGGCGTTTGCGAATCTTAGAACAAGCGAATCAGCGAACTACCGATGGGGCTAGAAGCGCCACACAGCGGGAGCTATCTCATTAATAAGGAGGAAGACAATGCCGCAGCAGCAGACAACAACAGATGTGCTTGTGCTGGGCGGAGGCCCGGCCGGGGCATGGGCAGCATGGCATGCGGCTTCGCAAGGCGCACAGGTCATTCTTGCCGACAAAGGATATCTTGGAACAAGCGGCGCGACAGCGCCGGGCGGGACTACCCTGCTGGTGATTCCGCCGGTGGCTGAGCTGCGTGATGCGGCGGTTCAGGCCAGGCTGCGGGCAGGAGGCTACCTGTCAGAGAACAGCTGGATTCACCGGGTGCTGGATCAGGTGGAGCAGAATTTGCGGCAGATTGAGGAGTGGGGCTACCCTTTTCCCAAGGATGAGAACGGCAATCCGCTCCGGACCCATCTGCATGGCCCGGAGTACATGAAGATTATGCGCCGGGTTGTGCGCAAGGCGGGTGTAAGAATCCTGGATCAGTCCCCGGCGCTGGAGCTGCTGCATGATAAGCACGGCGTCGGCGGAGCCCGCGGCATTAACCGCCTGACAGGGGAGACCTGGGAGGTGCGGGCCAATGCGGTGGTTATGGCTACAGGCGGCTGCGCTTTTCTGAGCAAGGGCCTGGGCTGCAACGTGCTTACCGGCGAAGGCCTGCTGATGTCGGCCGAGACGGGGGCTGAACTGTCGGGTATGGAATTCACGAGGCAGTACGCCCCGAGCTTTGCGGACGGCACGGTGACGCGCGGGCGCATGCTGGCCTGGGCGACGCTGTATGATGCGGCGGGTAATCCGCTGCACCGGGGGGAGCGTACCTTCGGCAGCATCCCGGAGCTGATGCTGAAAGGGCCGGTCTATGCTTCGCTGGACCTGGCCGACACGGAGGCGAAGCAGCAGTTTCTGCGGAACGCCCATCCGATCTTTTTCATGCCGCTGGAGCGGGCGGGCATTAATCCGTTCAAGGATAAATTCCCGCTCACGCTCCGCTATGAAGGCACGATGCGCGGCACGGGCGGCCTGCGCCTGACCGGCGCCGACTGCAGCACCACGGTGCCGGGCCTGTACGCCGCGGGAGACGCCGCCTCCCGCGAGAAGGTCACCGGCGCCATCTCCGGCGGCGGCGCCTACAACGCTTCCTGGGCCATCTGCAGCGGCAGCTGGGCTGGCCAGGGAGCCGCCCGGCACGCGCTGTCGCAGACGCGCCGGGCGGACAGCCGGCAGCTGCGCGCCGCCGGCCGTATGGGGCTTGCCGGCGGCGCCTCGGCAAGCGGGACGCTGGACCCGAAGCCGCTGATCGCGGCGGTCCAGCAGGAAATCCTGCCGCTGCGGATCAATTATTTCCGCAGCGAGCCCGGGGTAGCCGCCGCGCTGCAACGGCTGGATAGCCTGATGCCCTATATCACCGGCCGCCCGCCGGCCACGGTACAGGGCATCGTGCAGTCCCGCGAAGCGGCGGCCATGCTGCAGGCCGGCCGCTGGATCTACACCGCTGCGCTTGCCCGGAAAGAGACCCGGGGGCTGCAGCGGCTGGAGGAATATCCGGCGCTGGACCCGCGCCAGACCCACCGGCTGATTTTGTCAGGCATTGACCGGATCAGCATCAGCACCGAAAAGGTACCGCATGCCCGTGAGATGCAGGCACCGAGAAAGGAGCAGGCCATATGATCGAGCTGGTGAGCGCGGACCGCTGCATCGGCTGCAGACTGTGCGTCAAGGTCTGCCCGACCAATGTATTTGACATGTCGGGGAAGCTGGCTGTTATTGCCCGTCAGGAGGACTGCCAGACCTGCTTCATGTGTGAAGCCTATTGTCCCGTGGACGCGCTTTACGTAGCGCCACAAGGCGAGGTGTCCGTTCAGGTTGACGAACAGGAGCTGATTGCCTCCGGACTGCTCGGCAGCTGGCGGGCGGAGATCGGCTGGAATCCGGGGGCGGAGGATACGATGGCAGAGCGGGATACGACGCCTTTCTTTGAGGTATTCACTGAGGCTAACCGGGGCCAATAAGGGATTGGCGGGCATGCTTTTGCCGTAATGTCATGATTGTAAGCACCATTTAGCTTGCTCACTACAAATAGGGTGTTCCGTAAGCCGGTTTATTCTGCGGCTTGGGAACACCCTATTAGAGTTGTCTGTCTGTTATACAATTCCCTACAGCAATTCCTCTACAGCCGGCTCGATATCCAGCGGATCAACCGGAGACTCAAACCGCTTTACTACATTACCTTGGCGGTCAATCAGGAATTTGGTGAAGTTCCACTTTATTTCATCATCCGCAAGGGAAGCGGGGTCCCGTTCCTCCAGCATTTTCTGCAGCAGCCTGCTGCCGGAGTGATCCGGATCGAAGCCGGCAAAGCCTGCCTCAGTGGTCAGATAGCTGAATAACGGATGCTTGTCCCGTCCTTTGACATCAATTTTTTCAAACAGGGGAAAGCTAACCCCGTAGTTAATCTGGCAGAAAATATCCACCTCTTCATTGGAGCCGGGCTCTTCACCGAACTGGTTGCTGGGGAACCCGAGGATCTGGAAACCGCGGTCCTGGAACCTTTCATAAAGCTTCTGCAGGTCAGAGTATTGCGGGGTGAACCCGCATTTGCTGGCGGTATTGACAATCAGCAGGACCTTCCCCTTGTATTGCTCAAGACTAATTTCTTTCCCGCGGATGTTGCGGGCAGTGTATGTATAAATACTCATTGGCAGCTTCAGCCTCCCGGAATTGCATAAAAATGATTTTTGTTAATTTAATTGTAAGCAATTAAATTTCGTATGTCAAACGATTTATTGATTTTTTTATGTACGAAGCAGGCTGTTAAGCTTATACTAAGGTGAACGGACCGTTTCTTCAGCAGGCGGAGCGTCTCCCCGGTTATTTAAAAGAATATATTGCTGGAGGAAATTTGATGAGCACTACAGAACTTACTAGCCAACTTTCCAGTTTTACAGGAAGATTACTCAGAGAACGTTTCGGAAAAGGTCCTGAATCGATACATGCTTCCATCGGGCCGCAGTGCATCGCGCTGCATATCCGGAATTTTATCGGGCCTGTAGAGCGGTTTCTGCTGAACAAAGAAGAAGAGCAGGCCTTCCGTTATACACGGGAGCTTTTAATGAAATCCCTGCTTCCCGAGCTCTCGGCTTACCTGAAGGAAACGATGGCTATTGAGGTCAGTGAGATTTTTTATGATTGGGGTATACATAACGCTTCGGGGATGATAGTAGCCCTCCTCAAGAACGACGGAGTGGCCTGTGATCATTATGCCGGACGTGAAGAGGTGCATGCCCAGATCAATGAAGTAAGCCGAAAGGTGCAGAAGGAACCCGAGTTTACCGACTCCTGGTGGCTGGGAACCCGTATACTGATCATCAAGCGCGAAGGCATTCTGATTCCTCTGGAGAAGGAACTGATTGGCCTCGGCTATGAGAATACACTCAAAACGACCAAGCGCAAGATGGAAAAACGCTATCTGGAAGACACGACCACGATTGCGCCCATGCTGGGCAAGGAGCTGTCCGATATTTATGTGGATTGGGACTTTGATAAAGACACGAGTGTGATCGCATATACGTTTCACTAAACCATATATGGGGCGGAAATGAGTCGGACATGAGAATGAGCCGAACATGAGCCGAAGAAGGGGGATACGACCCTTTCTTCGGCTTTTTCTTTTTTAGAAATCAGTAATTATTGGGGGGGGATTCGGCAAATGGAGGAGTATCAGCAGAGCGTGCTGTATGTGGAAGATAATGAGCTGAACATGGAATTGATGCATCATATCTTCAAAAAACATCTGCCCTCCGTATTGCTGCTGAAAGCCGAAACGGCTGAGCATGGGCTGGAAATTGCAGCCTGTCAGCTGCCGGATCTGATTATAATGGATATCGGCTTACCCGGTATGAATGGCTATGAGGCCATGGAAAGGCTAAGGTCTAAGGAGAGTACGAGCAGGATACCCGTAATGGCCATCAGTGCTTTTGCGCGGCATTCGGATATTGAACAGGCCAGGACAACCGGCTTTGCTGCTTACCTCACGAAACCGTTTCAGGTTAAAGTCTTTACGCGTACCGTAAAAGAGCTGTTAACCGAAGGCCCTTATACTCCATAAGGACAGAAATTACGTAGTAATATCCAAGGTGTTGAGCTGGGGAGAGCTCTGTCTGAGGGCCGGTTTGTCAGTAAAAAGAAGGGATGCGCTGTTCAGCTGCTTTTTGCCGGGGGATGTGGTGATTTTTTCCTGCTGATAGCATTTGACTTTCGCCCGTAGATGCAAGATATTAATATTACAGATTTTAATAAACTGATTTTTTTATTACTCCACAAACGGGCGGTGGATCAGATGGTCAGACATCATCCAGAAGCGCTTTCCCACTTGGGGCAGGCGTATCAGGAGGGTACTGTTGGGGTAGCCTTTCTTTCTGTTGAGCAAAAATGGACAAGCATCAGTCCGGAAGTAACCTCACTGTTGGGGTTCGCAGAGGAACAGCTGCTGGGGCAAGATTTCAGGGAGCTTTTATTTAATGATTCTGTTGAGCTATATAGCAGTAAAATGGGGGCTCTGAAAACAAGCGGGGTTCCCTTTTTTGAAAGCGGAGTCGAGATGGTCCACGCGCTTGGACGGGTAATCCCGCTGTTTCTGCATATTATGCTCATCAGAGATCCGTCCAGCGGTGCTGCGCTATATTATATTGTTCATCTGACCGAGCGAAAAGAGGATACAGCTGTACCGGGCGGCTATGTTTCCGGGGATGAGCTGTACCGGCTGATTGCAGTCAATATGAGGGACATCGTCTACTACGCCACACTGGATCAGATCTGCCGGTATTGCTCGCCGTCGGTCCGGGAGGTGCTAGGTTATGAGCCTGCACAGCTGACCGGCCGCAATATAAGCAGTCTGATTCATCCGGATGATCTGGCACCGCTCAGCAGCCTCAGCAGTCCGCAAGCGGAGGAGATCGAGCGAATACAGCTGCGGGTTCTTCATGCTGACGGGCGCTACGTATGGATGGAATTTACGCTGCGCGCCCTGAAGGATCAGACCAGTCCGGGGATGCTCGCCTTAGGCCGGGACATCACGGAACGCAAAAACGTTGAACAAAAGCTTCAGGAATCGATTGAGCGCTATACCTCACTCAAAAAATATAATCATGATGCCATCATTTCACTGGATCTTTGCGGTAAAATCATCAACGGCAACGAGCAGGCTTGCCAGCTGACAGGCTACACCATCCCTGAACTGGCCGGCATGAGCGCAGCCAGAATTATCGGGGAGCAGCAGCTTGATGAAGTACTCAACTACAGCGGAGTCAATGGCGGCAGGGAGCAGGATATCGAGGTTGTCTGGCACAAGGACGGCCATTGCGTCGAAGTACTGACTTCTATTGCCCCTATTATTATCAATAAGGCAAGGGTAGGATTCTATATTATTGTTAAGGATATTACTGAACAGAAGAAGCTGCTGATTGCCAAGGAGACGGCGGAGAGCACGAACCGGGCCAAAAGTGAATTCCTGGCGATGATGAGCCACGAAATCCGTACCCCGATGAACGGGGTGATCGGGATGACAGATCTGCTGCTTGATATTAGTGAGCAGGGGTCTGTACAGCGGGAATATCTGGAGATCATCCGGCAGAGCGGGGACACTCTTCTGAATATCATTAACGATATTCTGGATTTCTCCAAGAATGAGGCAGGCAAAACGGAGCTTCATGAGCAGCCCTTTGTGCTCAAAGACTGCATAGATTCTGTGCTTGAGCTGTTACTCCGCAAAGCAGAGATTAAAGGGTTGGCCATGAGGGTCCATATTGACCCCGATGTACCCGGAACCGTGATCGGGGATAGTGACCGGCTCAAGCAGGTGCTGCTTAATCTGGTCGGCAATGCGGTGAAGTTTACTTACACCGGAGGAGTAACGGTTAAGGTCTCTCTGCTTGAACAGCAGGCGGGTCAGACCAGGCTGCAATTCAGCGTAGCCGATACCGGGATCGGTATCCCCGAGGATTTCCGGGACCAGCTGTTTGAGCCGTTTGTCCAGCTGGATCACTTTATGGGCCGGCGGCATGAAGGTACAGGACTGGGGCTGGCGATTGCCAAGCAGCTGGTCGAACTGATGGGTGGGTCCATCCGCTTGAATACCAGCGTGCGGCAGGGGACAGAATTTGAGTTTACGGTCAGGCTCCGTCTGCAAAACGGCCTGCCTGAAGAACAAGAGGGTGCATTGCCTGCTGCCTCAGGTCAGATCAGCCGGGTTCTGCGGATACTGGTGGCTGAGGATAATGAGATTAATCAGATTGTGCTCCGCAAAATCCTGGAGAAACGCGGCTTCGCTGTAGATGTTGTGACTGATGGTCTGGGAGTTGTACAGCTGGCAGGAACCACAGACTACGATCTGATCTTTATGGATGTGCAGATGCCGGGAATGAACGGGCTGGAGGCCACACGGGTCATCAGACAGTCGCTTTCCCCGGAGCGCCAGCCGGTAATCATTGCAGTTACGGCCAATGCGCTTAAAGGTGACCGCGAGCTCTGTCTGGAGGCGGGGATGGACGAGTATATCAGCAAACCGCTGCGCAGTGAAGCCGTTACTAACCTGGTCAGCAAATTTTTCAGTGACACAGGCGGTAAAATTTAGTTACTCTACGGGGCTGACAGCTGAAAAAGGCTTCAGTCCATTAAGTGATGTTGATTTATTGCGCTAAAGCTGCACAACGGTGCAATAAACTATTGCATCCTGTCAGCATTTTGATTAAGATAGCAGAAACTGGCGCGCATGCGCTGAATATGAGCTAATGACTATGACGAAGAGAGTAAGTTTTATATACGGATCTTAACAGGGAAGGTGTGCCGGAGACTGAGAGCACCCTCAGGAGACGTTTAAGACTGAAGTTCACTTCCGAGTCGGCCCCTGAAGTATCTGCTGCAGCATTTATGCGTAGGTGGGTCCGCGCCCCGCGTTAACGGGTGTAAGACAGAGTTGGTTCAGGTCTGAAGGACAGGCGTTTCATTTCTTCGGCCGTGTATTTGGGCCAGGCTCTAAATAAGGGTGGTACCACGGCTCCTCGTCCCTTGCGGCGGGGGGCCTTTTTGCGTTCATAAATTTAATTATTCAAGAGGGAGTGGAAGGTAAATGACTAACGTGGAATTGGATGAACTGAGAGCGCGTCTGGATGAGATTAACGGACAGCTGCTGGAGCTGATCTCGGAGCGTGCACAGGTTGTACAGGAAATTGGAGTTGTGAAAGAAAAGCAGGGCGTGCCGAAATTCGATCCGGAACGTGAAAAAGCGATGCTGGAGAAGCTGGTAGCGAGCAATAAAGGACCTTTCACCGCGGGAACGATCCGCAGCCTCTTCAAACAGATTTTCGCTGCTTCTCTGGATCTGCAGTCTGCTGAGCACAAGAAAAGCCTGCTGGTCAGCCGGAAAAGCCACAAGGAAGACACCGTGATTGTCCTTCCGGGGGACATTGCCATCGGCGGCCTGTCCTCGGTTATGGTTGCCGGACCTTGCTCCGTAGAGAGTGAGCAGCAGACCCGCACCGTAGCTGCGGCACTGCAAAAGGCCGGGATCAAAGTAATGCGCGGCGGCGCCTTCAAGCCCCGGACTTCACCTTATGACTTCCAGGGGCTTGGCATGGACGGACTGCGCATCCTCCGCGAAGCAGCTGATGAATACGGCCTGCTGACGATCAGTGAGATTGTTGATCCTGCCCATCTGGAACCTGCGCTGGACTATGTGGATATTATCCAGATCGGTGCACGCAACATGCAGAACTTCGAGCTGCTGAAGGCGGCCGGGGAGCTGAACAAGCCGGTGCTGCTGAAGCGGGGGCTTGCGGCGACAATGGAAGAATTCCTGCATGCAGCTGAATATATTATGTCACGCGGCAATACGCAGGTTATGCTGATTGAGCGCGGAATCCGCACCTATGAGAAATGGACGCGTAATACACTCGATATATCGGCAGTACCGATTCTCAAGCAGGAGAGCCATTTGCCGGTTCTGGTCGATGTTACACACTCCACCGGACGCAAGGATATCCTTATTCCTTGTGCCAAGGCTGCGCTTGCCGCCGGTGCTGACGGTATTATGGTAGAGGTTCATCCCGATCCGGCCACTGCGCTCTCCGATGCGGCGCAGCAGCTGAACATTGAGGAGTTCAACACCTTCTTCAGCGAGGTTAAGGCTTCCGGGCTGTTCCGCCAAAATTAAAACTGACCGGATTTACGAGGAAATAACAGTAATAGTGAGAAATGGTCTGAAACAACCGCTTACAAGTGCATGTGTAACTTTTGTGGGGATTAAGGGGTGTCGGGTACAATGAGGAACATTGGCGTTGCACCGGACCGGGACATCTTGGGGATGTGCCCATAACCTTAACAGACACAGGAGGAAACAGCATTTTGAAGCAAAATCAACTAAATAACGGCTGGTTATCCAACACCAGAAGTGATGTATTGTCGGGCATGACCGTGGCCATAGCGCTGATTCCGGAAGCAATCGCGTTCTCAATCCTGGCCGGAGTCAGCCCGATGGTCGGCTTGTACGCCTCCTTCTGCATTGCGGTAGTCACTGCACTCGCCGGCGGCCGGCCCGGCATGATTTCGGCAGCAACCGGAGCAATGGCCCTGCTCGTCGGCAGCCTTGTGCTGAATCACGGCATCGAGTACCTGTTCGCGGCGACGATTCTCTGCGGAATCTTTCAGATTCTGATGGGCACTCTGAAGCTGGGCAGGTTCATTACCTTCCTGCCCCAGCCGGTTATGACCGGCTTTGTCAACGCGCTGGCGATTCTGATTTTTATGGCCCAGCTTGTACATTTTGAGGGGCAGGGCTGGGTGATGTATGGCCTGGTGGCCCTGACACTGGTTATTATCTACACGGTTCCGCGTTTTACGAAGGCGGTGCCGTCAGCGCTTGTGGCTATCCTTATTGTATCGGTGCTCAGCATTGTGCTAGACCTTGATGTGAAACGGGTAGGGGATATGGGGGAGATCACCTCGGCCCTTCCGCTCTTCCATCTCCCGCAGCTGCCGCTTACGCTGGACATGCTGCTGACCATTCTGCCGTATTCCTTGTCGCTCGCCGTAGTCGGTCTGCTTGAATCGCTGATGACGGCCACACTGATCGACGATATTACAGGTACTCCAAGCGATAAGAACCGCGAGGCCAAAGGTCAGGGGCTGGCGAATATCGTCACCGGCTTTTTCGGCGGTATGGCAGGCTGTGCAATGATCGGCCAGTCTATGGTCAATATGAAATCGGGCGGACGGACCCGCCTGTCCACCTTTGTATCCGGGGTTTTCCTGCTGATTCTGCTTCTTGTGCTAGGGGATGTGGTTAAGCAGATCCCGATGGGTGCACTGGTCGGAGTCATGATCATGGTCTGCATCAGCACCTTTGAGTGGAGCTCCCTGACCTCACTGATCCGTGTTCCGCGCGCTGATGCTCTGGTGATGATCGTTACGGTAGTGACAGTGGTGGCTACAGACAATTTGTCGATCGGCGTATTGTTCGGTGTTCTGCTCAGCGCACTCTCCTTTGCCTGGAAAATCGCTTCAATCCGCCTGAACGCCCATGCGGCCGGAAATTCCGTTACTTATACAGTCACGGGACAACTGTTCTTTGGAACGACCAGTCATTTTGTCCAAGCGTTCAATTATGAGGCCGATCCGGAGCAGATTGTCATCGACTTTAGCCAATCCCATGTATGGGATCAGTCAGCCGCCGGAGCGATTGCCAAAACCATCAGCAGATATGGGGCTTTGGGCAAAAAAGTAAGCATTACCGGCTTAAACGAACAAAGCACACAGCTCATTGACCGCATCGGGCTTGGCTTGTCCGGCGGACATGCTTAACGGAATTAAATATAACAAGACAGACAGCTTTCTCTGCGGGAGAGAGCTGTTTTTTTGTTTATGGCAGCTTTGGATTTAAGCTCCGTTTCTTCCCGCGTACCGGCAACAATTTTATATAAAAGAGAGCCCTGCCCGCAAGTTGATTTCCGGGGCAAGGCTCCATAAACAGCCGCATCGGCAGGCTCGTCCGTCTGGCTGAATCAGTATTGATATAACATTGTAGGAATCTGCCAGCCGGCCCCTACAGACCAGAAGATAATATGATCCCCGCGCCGAATCCGTCCATCCTCCACCCCGCGCTGAAAAGCGATGAACGGGCTGCTGGTCGCTGTATAACCGAACTCGCCGCCAACATACATAAACCTTTCAGCCTCAGCTTCCAGGCCAAGTCCTTTTCGGATCAGCTCGATATTCTTCAGCGAAAACTGCGAAAGGCAGTACGCGGAGATATCTTCCGCAGTGAGACCGTTCCTGTCCAGCAGTTCCTTAATGTCATTAATAGCTGCTTCAACACATACCGAACCGTCAAAGGGATTCCAGCGGAGCTTGATATCATCAGGCGTTATCCCCTCCCGGTAAATGCCGGACAGCCCGCAGGCCGGAAAGGTAATGCTCTCCCAGATTGCGGAATCGGTATAGTATATTGAATCCTTGAAGCCCGGGGCTTCCGGGGTTCGCTCCAGAATAATAGCCGCGGCAGCATCCCCGAAATTGGGATATGTAATCTCATCGTCTGTCCTGCAGTTAATGGAGCTGTAGTCGCTGCCTACGATCAGCGTGTAGCGGATGCCGCGGTTAGCCTGCATATAACGGCTTGCCTGTTCGACAGCAGTCACCATTCCTGCGCAGTTGGCATTGGAATCGAGTGTAATAGCGCGGTGCTTGCCGCCAAGCCGGTGGTGCAGCAGCAGGGCATTGGTCGGGTACGTATATTCCGGTGTCTGTGAAGCGAATACGATCATATCAAGATCCTCACCCGCCAGCCCGGCACCGGCCAGAGCTTTTTGTGCTGCCTTATAGCCCATGGTTAAAGCATTCTCATGTTCGTCCTTAATAATATACCTGTGCTCACGGCCCATCATTTCCAGAAACCTCTTGATATCCTTGCCCAGGGCGGCGAAGTGCTCCAAGTAATAATCATTGTCTACCACATGCTGCGGATGATAATAAGCGGCATTGCAAATTCTGATATTGTCTCCGGTATGCTCCATGAGCTTCACCTACACTTCAATAATTTCGTAATTTTCAAGTTTGGTGCTGCGGGCGACCCGGCTGAGCTGCATTTTGAGAATCGGGCTTTTGGTGATGGTAAAGATCACTTTTTTGAAGCCGGACTGCTGATACAAAAGATAGCACTGCTCCAGCATAGGCAGCACATCAGCAGTGGAGACATTCAGCTTGGTGCAATCCAGCACAATGTCGTACCGGGAAGGATCGAACTGGCTCACAGTCTGATTGTATTCCTGGATAAAACGTCCGGCATCCTCCTCCGACATTGTTCCTTCCACTTGTACATTTAGAATAGCTTCTGCGGAATTTGTTGCAAAATTAAAGCTTCCCATCTGTCCAAACATCTCCTTATCACTAGATAAATGTTAAAAAATGTATTCATAATCACTCATTTATTATAACGATTGCAGCTGGTTTGATAAGGGATATTTTTCATAATTAACCTTTTTATTTTTTAAAATTAATAAATAGGATTTAGAATTTATGGCGTTGAGCTTCCTTGGAAGGATGCTGGTTGCCCTTTTGCTTTCCAAAGCAGGCCACTATTGGTATGATTACAAGGTGTGAGAACATCTACAACCATGGAGGAATTAACAATGAGTGAGAACACAATATCCAGAATCATAGATCATACGCTGCTCAAAGCGGATGCCCGCAAAGAAGATATCATCAAGCTGGCGGAAGAAGCCAAAACCTACAAATTTGCGTCTGTCTGCGTCAACCCGGCGTGGGTGGCGGTAGCCCATGAAGTGCTGAAGGATACTCCTGAAGTAAAAGTATGCACCGTAATCGGCTTCCCGCTGGGAGCTTCAACTCCGGAGACCAAAGCTTTTGAAACAACCAATGCCATTGCAAACGGTGCTGGCGAAGTAGATATGGTCATCAACATCGGCGCTTTGAAGGACGGGGACGACGAGCTGGTGCGGCGTGATATTGCGGCTGTTGTTGAGGCGGCACGCGGCAAAGCGCTGACCAAAGTCATTATCGAGACTTGCCTCCTGAGCGAAGAAGAAAAGGTTCGCGCCTGCAAGCTCGCTGTAGAAGCAGGTGCAGATTTCGTAAAAACCTCGACGGGCTTCTCCACAGGCGGAGCAACGAAGGAAGACATCGCGCTCATGCGTGCAACCGTAGGTCCTGACATCGGCGTAAAAGCTTCCGGCGGCGTTCGCAGCAGCGAAGACGCGCTGATCATGATCGGAGCGGGCGCAACCCGGATCGGAACAAGCGGCGGGGTAGCCATTGCCAAGGGTGAACAGAGCCAGAGCAGCTACTAATAAGCAGGTTTTTTAGCGGCAGGACAAGCAGGGGAGCAATATTCTTTATTGTTCTCCTGTTTTTTCATATCAGGTAGGTAAATTTGGCAGGTGGGGAGGAAGGCGGATGGCGGAAAAGTTTGTTTTTCCGGAGCTGGAAACGGAGAGGTTATACATAAGGGTGTTAAAAGAAAGCGACAGTGCAGCGGTGTTCCGGCATTTTGCGGATGAAGAGGTTACGCGGTACATGGACATTCCCCCCTGCAAGGATATGGCAGAGGCATCAGAGATTATCCGGTTTCACACCGAGGATTCCGGCTGCCGCTGGGGACTCTTTGATAAGGCAAGCGGGCAACTGGCAGGAACCTGCGGTTTTCACTGCTGGGTAACCGGTACGCAGGCCAGGGCGGAAATCGGATACGATCTGTCTGCAGCCTGGTGGGGCCGGGGGTTCATGACCGAGGCTGTCACACCGATCATCCGGGTGGGTTTTGAACAAATGGAGCTGGAGCTCATTGAAGCAACTGCCGATCCGGCAAATGAGCGCTCGGCCCGGCTTCTGGAGCGGCTGGGGTTTAAGCGCAGGGAGGAGCTAGTAGACGGTCTGGTGTATTATTCTTTGCCGAAGCCGCCGGCAGGAGCATAATTGGGAGTTTGTTTCGCAAATGGAGTGCTTGGAGGAAATAGGGCATAGTAGCACTGACGATTGTTAGATTTAACTGCAGTAATAAAATGTAAGCGTGTACTTTCGTGCGGATTTGGGCTAATCTGGAGGAAGAGCACCGTTAGAATGGATGTTTTTATAAATATAATAAAACGCACCGGATTAATGAGAATTTTTGCTTCCCAAATAACATCATTTGTGAGAGAATAGTTACAATTCTTAATTGTTAATGTTTGCCACCAATGATAACAGGGGAGGAAATACCAATGTCAGAAGACCGTAAGCTGTCGTTCGAAACTTTGGCTGTTCATGCCGGCCAGGAGATTGATCCCACTACACTATCGCGTGCAGTACCGCTTTATCAGACCACTTCCTATGGTTTCCGGGATGCCGAGCATGCTGCCAACCTGTTTGCACTGAAGGAATTCGGCAATATTTATACGCGTCTGATGAATCCGACTACGGATGTGTTCGAGCAGCGGATTGCTGCACTTGAAGGTGGGGCAGGCGCGCTCGCGACGGCTTCCGGCCAGGCGGCTATTTCCTTCTCAATATTGAATATTGCCGGTGCGGGCGATGAGGTTGTATCCTCAGCGAGCCTGTATGGCGGAACGTATAACCTGTTCTCAACCACTCTGCCTAAGCTGGGAATTAAGGTCAAGTTCGTGGATTCCGATAACCCGGAAAATTTCCGCGCTGCCATTACGGACAAGACCAAGGCGCTTTATGCCGAGACCATCGGTAATCCGCAAGGGAATGTGCTGGACATTGAAGCTGTCGCAGCAATTGCCCATGAGCATGGCATTCCGCTGATTGTTGACAATACCTTCCCGAGCCCGTACCTGCTGCGTCCGATTGAGCACGGGGCAGATATCGTGGTCCATTCGGCCACCAAATTTATCGGCGGACACGGCACTTCAATCGGCGGGATTATTGTTGACGGCGGCAAATTTGACTGGAAGGCAAGCGGCAAATTCCCGGGCCTGACCGAACCGGACCCTAGCTATCACGGGGTCGTGTACACGGAAGCGGTAGGACCGATTGCTTATATTATCAAAGCACGTGTCCAGCTGCTGCGTGATCTGGGAGCTGCAATTTCACCGTTTAACTCCTGGCTGCTGCTGCAGGGGCTTGAAACGCTGCATTTGAGACTGGAACGCCACAGCCAGAATGCACTCCAAGTGGCGCAGTACCTGGAAAACCATAAAGATGTAGAGTGGGTCAGCTATGCCGGCCTGCCGAGCCATCCTTCCTACGCGCTTGCGCAGAAATATCTGCCTAAGGGCCAGGGGGCCATCCTCACTTTTGGTATTAAAGGAGGCACTGCCGCCGGCGTCAAGCTGATTGAGAATGTGAAGCTGTTCTCCCACCTGGCTAATGTCGGCGATTCCAAGTCGCTGATCATTCATCCTGCGAGCACCACCCACCAGCAGTTGTCCGCTGAAGAGCAGACAGCTGCAGGCGTTAAACCAGAGCTTCTGCGCCTGTCGATCGGTACGGAAGCTATTGATGATATCCTGTATGATCTGGAGCAGGCAATCGCTGCAAGCCAGCAGTAAGAAACAATCAATTTGCGTTATTAGGCAGGGTCTCTACCGTGCTCGCCTTTGTTCAGCCTAAAGATTAGGGCTGAATGGAGGGAGGGCGGCAGAGACTTTTTTTGTTGTCTCCGGCTGTACGCAGCCAGGTGTTGCCAGAACATTCAGAGCACCCTTATACTCGCTGATTATCATTTTGCTCCGGGGAACATGCTGTTGTATGCCTGTTAATTGAGACCGTTTGCATATTTCCGGGGCTGCTTCAGTATTTATAAGATGTGGAAATGTTAAATGCCGGAAACAGCACGGATCTGCAGGACACATCCGGCAGAAATCCAAAGCCAAAAAAGGTGGGTGCGGTGATGAAGGGTGAACGACAGCAGGATCACAATCGCGATAATGGGGAGCGCCCGTTCAAGTATAGTGCTGCTGACCGGGCGCTAGGAGTGGAGATGAGCCAGGCTGCATCTGTAGCTTCCGCGGCCGCGGAGTTTATCACCGCAGAAAAGGGGGGCATAGGGGAGGAACCGTCCGGCCGTGCTTATCTGAGGAGGACCGGAGAGCGCCCTGTCTTCCTGGTATTGCGTGAGGGGCAAGGAGACCGGCCTTTGCTGCGGGATGAACCGGGCACCTTCCCGGCTGGTCCATGCCTGATCCGGAGTGAAGAATGGCTTCAAACGCCGGAGCTTGCCGGATTATATGAATCCTGGCTGTACAGCGAGGATGCGCTGCAGGCTGAGCGTACCCTGCAGCGCATATATTACCGGCTGCGGGCTGCATCCGCTGCCCTGCTGGAATCGGCGGACAGCATCTGGGCCGCCGTCACACTGTTGCACACGCCGGAGCTGGCAGTCCGGCCCGGCAAGCTGAAGGAGCTGCAGGACGTGCAGCTCGAAGCCCTGTTCGCCGCCGTGGCGGCGAACCAGCGGCTGGGCAGCGACAGCCGCATCGATCTGCTGGCGCCGTACCCCGCCAGCAGTGCCGAATTCGCGGTGCAGCGCGAATTCATCGAGGACGTGGCCGAGCAGACCCTCGGCCACGCTTACGCGGCGGCGTGCAGCATCGGGGCGCGTATCGCCCCCGGTATGCCGCCCGCCGCCGCGGGGGAAATCGCGCGCATCGCCGATTTCCTGGTGCTGGACGGCGCGGCGGAGCCTGCCGCGCCGGAGGAGCCCGCCGCCGCGGACTTCGTCCTGGCGGCGGAAGCCGTGCTTGCCGCCGTGCGGCGCGTGAAGCCGGCGGCTGTGGTGCTCGCCGCCGGGGCGCCGGCGGCGGGAGCGCTTGCCGATCTGTACCGGATCGGCATGAGCGGGATCTTCTGCAGCGCCGGCCAGCGGACGGAGGCGCTGCTGCGGGCGGCCTGCCTGACCTGGATGGCCCGGCAGGATAACACCGGCACAGCCACCGAAGGATGGCTGTAAGCTTGCATATCTGAATTATGCCTGTTCCTGCCTGCATACCGCCAGTGGGACTCCTGAACTCAGCCGGTAAAGCGCCAGAATACAGCTAGTGCAGCTCTCGAAATCTGCAGGTAGTACCACCTGTATACAGCTAATACAGCTCCTGAACTCAGCCGGTAAAGCGCCAGAATACAGCTAGTGCAGCTCTCGAAATCTGCCGGTAGTACCACCTGTATACAGCTAATACAGCTTCTGAACTCAGCCGGTATAGCGCCAGAATTCAGCTAATGCGGCTCCTGAAATCTGCAGGTAAACCGCTCTTATGGCAGCCCAAAGTTTCGTTGCGTTTTACCCTGAGCACTATACTCAGATACAGGCACAACATAAGAAACGTCTGCTTTATTCAATAGGTGCACCCAATAAATTATCCGGCTGCCTGCTCTGAAGGGAAGGGCTTCATCTTGATCTGCAGCTGCACTTTGTACAGCTGTTCATCTCATCCGGTTTAGCCCCAGCAAAGGGGAATAAGTGCACTTCAACAATTCATATACTTATCTTGGCGGTATCCTGCTCAAAAGCGGGGTGCCGCCTTTTTAAATTGCGAAGAATACAGCAAATGAGCGGAAGCCGCCGGGAAGCCGGAACAGGAGTGGAAGGAATGCGACTATGTTGTATTTGTTATTACTTGGCAATCCATCAATAGGGCTCGCTAATCGAACTAAGTGGAAAAACACTATCTATTTCCGGGCTAATTACGATAAAGAAGCTATTAGGTGGAAAAACGCCACTTAATTCTAAGGTTTTTACTCCAAATGGAGCTTACGGTCAAAAATAAGTGTTGTTTTTCCACCTAATGACCTGAAATGCCGAGAAACACTGAAATTAGTTGGAGAAAACCCACTTAGATGCAGGGGAGCCCTCGTCCACTTAATTCTCAATAAAAAGTGTCATTAATTCCCTCTATAATTCCAGCTACAACCTCCTCTACAACTCCCGCTGCTTTCTCTGCTCTTTGCTTACATTCAGCTATTCACCAACCAGCAGGGTAAAATCCGGTCATGAGAGAGCCTATATAAGGAAATATAGAGCCTCTGGTTATTAAAATCCGTATATCTGGCACATTCTTTCCGGCGTTCAGGGCAATCGCGGGGTTTACTTTAACGCATAAAGTGGTATAGTAAGAGTACGAGTTGCACTGAGGAAATATATTTGCAATAGTACAACAATGATTATCATTCTCATTTACCATGCTGTCCCGGCTGAGCCGGGGCAGCATGTGTCATTTTAGGGGCTGTAATAATGGCTCTCATTCTCAGTAAGGCTGAACAGGCACTTAACCAGTTAGCAGCCGGCAACCTGCCGGCCACACCCCGGGGTTCATCCCCAATACATTCAGGAAGGTGATTAACTATGCAAGCAACATCCAAACAACTCCCTAAATCAACAGCCCGACAGGGCACCGGGCAGCAGCCCCGGGCGCCTAAGCCGCGGAGATTTGATCCGTTAGCTATGCTCAGTAATCCGGAAATGCAGGCTGCGTTAGGCAGCGGCCTGCTGATGCTTATAGCCTGGGCAGCCAGCGGCTGGTCAGAAGTACTATCCGTAATACTCTATGTAATTTCATATACAGTAGGCGGCTGGATCAAAGCCAAGGAAGGTGTAGAGACACTGGTCAAAGAGCGTGACCTCGACGTCAATCTGCTGATGATTGCCGCTGCACTGGGGGCGGCAGCGATTGGCTACTGGAATGAGGGTGCGATGCTGATCTTTATTTTTGCCATGAGCGGAGCGCTGGAGAGCTATACAATGGAACGCAGTAAAAAGGATATTTCCGCGCTGATGGCGCTGAAGCCGGCAACGGCGATCCGCATTGAGCAGGGAGCGATGAGCGAAGTGCCGATTGACCAGCTGGCGGTAGGCGATCTGCTGCTGATCCGTCCGGGTGAGCTGATTCCGGCGGACGGCAAGGTATGCCGCGGGGAATCGTCCGTTAATCAGGCCTCCATCACCGGGGAATCGCTGCCGGTTGAGAAGGCTGAAGGCAGCGAAGTGTTTGCAGGCACGGTCAACGGGGAAGGTCCGTTGTATATCGAGGTTACCACTTCTGCTGAGAACACGCTTTTTGCCAAGATCATCCGAATGGTTGAAGAAGCAGAGACGGAAGTGCCGGATTCCCAGCGCTTCATTAAACGCCTGGAGTCTGTTTATGCCCGGGTTGTTGTTATCGCCACTGCCGCGCTGATTGTCCTGCCGCCGTTTGTGCTGGACTGGAGCTGGAGCAATACCTTCTATAAAGCGATGGTGTTCCTGGTGGTTGCATCTCCGTGCGCCCTCGTTTCATCGATCATGCCCGCCATGCTGTCGGCCATCTCCAAAAGCGCACGCAAAGGCATTTTGTTCAAAGGCGGCGTCCATCTGGAGAATATGGCAAAGGTGAAGGTGGTTGCTTTTGATAAGACGGGGACGTTGACTGAAGGGGTGCCGCAGGTCACCGATCTGATTGCCGGAGAAGGCTACAGCCGTGAAGAGCTGCTGGCCGTCAGTGCTTCCATTGAAAAGCTGTCCAGTCATCCGCTGGCAGAAGCCGTTGTCCGGCTGGCCGAGGAGGAGCAGGTGGAGCTGTACAGCACGGAGGAGAACAAGTCCGTAACCGGCTGGGGAATCGAAGGGCGCATTGACGGCAGGCTGTGGAGAATCGGCAGATCGGATATGCTCGATGAGCAGACACCGGCGGAGGCTGCCGGTCATGCACAGTGGACAGCGGTCCGGGAGCAGCTGGAGAGTGAAGGCAAGACCGTTTCGCTGATCCTGGAGGAGGAACGGATCGCCGGGATGATCGCTCTGCAGGATACGGTGCGTCCGCAGGCGGCAGCCGCCGTGCAGAAATTGCAGAGGCTGGGAGTCAAAGTGGCGATGCTGACAGGAGACCGGAAGGCTGCGGCAGGTGTAATGGCCGGCAAGACTGGAGTGGATCTGGTATTTGCCGATCTTTTGCCGGAGGATAAGGTTACCCGGATCAAGGAGCTGCGCGGGCAGTACGGACAGGTCGTGATGGTCGGCGACGGCGTTAATGATGCTCCTGCACTCGCAACGGCTACAGTAGGCATCGGTATGGGGATGAAAGGCAGCGGAGCTGCCCTGGAAATTGCCGATGTTGTATTGATGAATGACAATATCGAAGAGATTGCTTCGACGATTGAGCTGGCCCGCCGGACGCAGCGGATTGTGAAGCAGAATATGATTTTTGCGGTGACAGTGATTGCTACGCTGATGCTGAGTAACTTTTTGCAGGGGATTGCTCTTCCATTCGGCGTAGTGGGCCATGAAGGGAGTACCATCCTGGTCATACTGAACGGGCTGAGGCTGTTAAGATAATGAGGCTGTAAACAGCGATTATAAATCAGGAAACCGGCTGATCTGAAACATAACATTCATTAGTTCATTCTATTTAATCTTGGCAACGATTCTGCTTCTGAAAAATAAATTGTTTAAAATTGAATTGTTCACAAAAAAAGGTCCGTTCGTACGTGTCTGGCATATTGACATATTCCCTTGAGATGATCATAATAAATACTACATTATAATTATTTTAATTAAGGAATCGCAGATCCGGCGCTCAGCCGTCCATCTCAAGGAGGATATTCTTATGTACAAATCCATTATTGTTGGTACCGGACCGGCCGGACTGACTGCAGCTATTTATCTGGCCCGTGCCAACCTGAACCCGCTGGTTATTGAAGGCCCGCAGCCGGGTGGACAGCTTACCACTACAACTGAAATTGAGAATTTTCCGGGATTCCCTGAAGGGATTATGGGACCGGAACTTATGGATAATATGCGTCAGCAGGCTGAGCGCTTCGGTGCGAAGTTTATTACCGGCTGGGTGAACAGCGTGGAGCTGGGTGACCGCCCGTTCAAGCTGCATGTGGAAGGTATGGGTGAACTGGTAACAGATACCCTGATCATCTCCACCGGCGCAACAGCCAAGTACCTCGGCATTCCGGGTGAGCAGGACAATATCGGCCGCGGCGTCAGCACATGCGCTACCTGTGACGGATTCTTTTTCCGCGGTAAAGAGATTGTCGTTGTCGGCGGCGGAGATTCCGCGCTTGAGGAAGCAGGCTTCCTGACCCGTTTTGCATCCAAGGTTACCCTGGTACACCGCCGTGAAGAGCTGCGCGGCTCCAAGATTATGCAGGAGCGTGTACGCGACAACAACAAAGTAACCTGGGGCCTCAACCGCACTCCGCTGGAGGTAGTAGCCGGCGATAAAGGCGTAACCGGACTTAAGGTGCTGAATAATATAACCGGTCAAGAAGAACTGATTGAAGCAAGCGGTGTATTCGTAGCCATCGGGCATCATCCGAACACGTCTTTCCTGGGCGGACAGATCACCACCGATGCTAACGGCTATATCGTAACCAATCCGGGTACTTCCGAGACAAACATTCCAGGCGTCTTTGCTTGCGGCGACGTGCAGGATACCCGTTACAGACAGGCAATTACTGCAGCAGGCAGCGGATGTATGGCAGCAATGGATGCCGAGAAATATATCGAGAGCCTGGAGCACAGCGCTGTTATTCTATAATATTTCTTTTAGGAGGGAACAACCGATGGAAAATGTAATTGTGTACACATCCACCAATTGTCCGCACTGCCGTCAGGTCAAAAGCTTCCTTAGTGAAAAAGGCGTACCCTACGAGGAGCGCAACATCGAGCAGAACGATGATTTTGCCCAGCAGGTATGGGATATGGGAATGAGAGCAGTGCCTGTAACGGTGATCGGCGATTTCAAAATCGTGGGCATGAACAAGACCCAATTCGCCAAAGCGCTGGCAACAGTGTAATTACCGGTTATCCGTATAAAAAATAGACCGGCCGCTTCCATAAAGGGGGCGGTCTTTGCTGTCGTTAGTTTTGCTGCAGAAGGGGGGCAGTTTGTCTTGTTGATATGCTTAAGGGATTATTGGAACCAGGACGCGGTGATGGAGCTGCTTGCCCTGTGTATGGCTGATGGGAAAGAGGCTGCAGAGCAGGAGATGAACCGGTATTTTACCGGGGATTCCGGGGAGCTGTTCGGATGTTTTGTAAACGGTGAGCTTAGCGGTATTACCGGACTGCGGCGCGAAAGTGAGCATGCGGTGGAAATCAGGCATATTGCCGTAAAGCCGGAATGGCGGGGGAAAGGGATCGGCCGGGCGATGATTGAGGAGATCGGCCGAGCGGCCGGGGTGGAGACAATTAAAGCCGAAACCGATCATGAAGCTGCCGGATTCTACAGAAGCGCAGGTTTTGCCGTTACCAGCCTGGGTGAAAAATACCCCGGAGTGGAGCGCTTTGCCTGCGTATTGTCCGTAAATGCGCTGGCGCAGAGCAGAATGTGACCGTTCATATTTTTGTCAAAAAAAAAGGCCATGCCGCCCCTTCCGGGGCAGTATGGCCTTTTTTTCGTGAGACCCGCATGAAGATTCATCCGGTAATATACGTTAAGTAAACATGTGGGTGATAGACATGACAACCTGAAAAACGCCATAGACAGCGGCACCGCTGATAATCAGCATAATGCCTGACTTTTTCTTCGATTGAAACAGGCGCAGTACACCGAGGCTGACCAAAGGAGCGATAATGAGTAAAAGCAGCAGCACAGTGATGAACATCTGCGCCGAAATGTCAGATGTATCAACATAGGTCATAAACTCACTCTCCGTTCAGGAAAAAACCAGTGTGACATATATCACACTTATATGAGTTTAATTATAAAACATTCCTGCTGTTTTTGCTGCATCCAAGCTGCCCTAATTGCGGCGATTTTACGTCATTTATTTATAGAGTTACCCGGATATTGCCGAGAAAATGCATGACGGCCGAGAATCCGGCGCCGATCACAGTTCCGCGGCTTCCCAGGCGGGAGAAGGTAATCTCCAGCTGCTGCTTGTGATAGGGGAGCGTGCGCTCGGCTACGACCCGGCGCAGCGGCCCGCCCAGCCAGGGCTCAGCCTCCGATAACGCTCCGCCGATAACAATCAGCTCCGGATTGAAGCTGTTGATCAGATTGGTTACGCCGATCCCAAGATATTCCCCGATCGAGGCGAAGTGCTGCAGAACATCCGGCTGCCCGGATATGGCGTGACGGACAAGCTCGCCCGTTGTGCGTGCAGGCAGGGAGAGGCCCGGATTGTCATACGTTTTCTCCGAGGCGTACAGCTCCCAGCATCCGCGGCTGCCGCAGCTGCAGGGCTTGCCCTGTGCTTCAATCGTCATGTGGCCGGTCTCTCCGGCATAGCCGCGCGCGCCCTTGTACAGCTCTCCGCCGATAATAATCCCCGAGCCGATCCCTGATCCGGCACTGATGTACAGAAGGTGCCGCACATCGCGCGCCGCACCGAAATTCAGCTCGCCCTGCGCACCGGCATTCGCTTCATTGTCAATGGTAACAGGCACCTCGAAGCTGCTCTCCAGTATGCCCCGCAGATCGACCATTTCCCAGCCAAGGTTGGGGGCGAACAGCACGATTCCGTCATCCACCATGCCCGGAACACCTACGCCGATCCCTACAATGCCATAGGGGGAAGGTGGAGCCTGGGCGATTAGTCCGCTGATAATGCTCTTCATCTGCTCCAGCACATAAGGGAAATCATGTGCAGCCAGCGGGCAGTCCACTTCTTGCAGAACCCCTCCATCCAGATCGCATAGCACGGCTGTCAGTTGCTTCACCCGCAGCTCAATGCCGATGACGCTGCCTGCCGTGGCATTAAAATGCAGGATCAGCGGCTTGCGTCCGCCGCTGGACTCCCCGGGCCCGGCCTCGGTAACCAGCTCCTGGGCACACAGCTCGGCAACCAGATTGGAGACGGTGGCTTTATTAAGGCCGGTCATCTCGGATACCCTGGCCCGCGAGACGGGGGCGTGCATGCGGATTGTATGCAGAATAAGCGATTTATTGATCTTTTTGACCAGTGCCTGGTCGGCAGTAACCTTCACGCAGTACACTTCCTTTTTTGACAACGTTCTCATTAACATATGACCTTTAGTCTAGTGCGATGTCTGCTAAAAAGCAACAGGCTTTGGAGTGACAGCCCGGAAAAAAGGCTGCAGATAAGTAATGCAGGCTTACGCATACGTGCAGCCGCAGGCGGGTACTTTAGGGTCAGGCTCCGCCGTGAAAAAAAAGTTTTTAAAACTTTGTTTAACCAATATACAAAGTCGGAGAGATGTGTTAAGATGATGCTGTAAACGCTTGCGGGCGAAGCAGAATAGAGGAGGATTTTACTAATGGCTTATTTCGAAACAGTGGGCAAGATCTCTTACGAGGGCAGCCGTTCCACCAACCCTTACGCATTCAAATTCTACAATCCAAAAGAAATCGTAGCCGGCAAAACGATGGAAGAGCACCTGAAATTTGCAATGGCATACTGGCATACATTAACAGCAGGCGGTTCCGATCCGTTCGGCGCTGAAACAGCAGTCCGTTCCTGGGATAAGCTGAGCACACTGGACAAGGCTAAGGCACGTGCAGAAGCCGCTTTTGAATTCATGGAAAAGATGGACCTGCAATACTACTGCTTCCACGACGTAGACATCGCTCCGGAAGGCGCGTCCCTGCGTGAGTTCTACAGCAACATCGACACTATCGTTGACATCCTTGAACAGGGCATGAAGGCTTCCGGCAAAAAACTGCTGTGGAACACAGCCAACATGTTCACCAACCCGCGCTTCATGCACGGTGCAGGCTCCACCTGCAATGCTGATGTGTTCGCACACGCAGCAGCACAGGTGAAGAAGGGTCTGGAAGTTGGTAAACGTCTAGGCGCTGACAACTATGTATTCTGGGGCGGCCGTGAAGGCTACGAAACCCTGCTGAACACAGATATGTCTCTTGAGCAGGACAACATTGCCCGCCTGTTCAGCATGGCAGTAGACTACGCGAAGGAAATCGGCTTCGACGGCCAGTTCCTGATCGAGCCTAAGCCGAAAGAGCCTACCAAGCACCAATATGACTTTGACGCGGCAACCTGCATTGCTTTCCTGCAGAAATATAATCTCGAGAAGCACTTCAAGCTGAACCTTGAAGCCAACCATGCCACACTGGCAGGACACACCTTCGAGCACGAGCTGCGTGTAGCACGCATCAACGGCATGCTGGGATCGCTGGATGCGAACCAGGGCGATCCGCTGCTGGGCTGGGATACAGATGAATTCCCTGCAAGCATCTATGATGCTACCCTGACCCTGTATGAAGTGCTGAAGAACGACGGACTCGGCAAAGGCGGTATCAACTTCGACTCCAAGGTACGCCGTCCTTCCTTCGAGCCTGAGGATCTGTTCCTGGCGCATATCTCCGGTATGGACGTTTATGCCAAGGGTCTGAAAGTGGCTGCCAAGCTGATCGAAGACCGCGTATTTGATGACTTCATCGCTAAACGCTACAGCAGCTTCACTGAAGGCGTAGGCGCCGATATCGTATCCGGCAAAGCTACTCTGGCTTCCCTTGCCGACTACGCGCTGAACAACGAAAATCCGCGTCCGAACCAGTCCGGACGTCAAGAGCTGCTCAGAGCAACTCTGAACCAGTACATTCTTACTGTAGAGTAAGCAGAACTGCCGGGAACCAGCGGCTCTGCCGCCGGTTCCTCTATAACTAACGCAACGGGGGTTGCTGAAGAAAGCATTCTTCGGCAGCCCCTTTTCTTGTTTTAATAAATCAAATGTGCTACATATAATCAAAGAGAACGCTTACGAAGCTAGTTTTGTCCGGAGCAATTATCAGGAAGTATATACAAGCAAAACCAGGCTGATGCTTACGAAGCCAGTTTTGCCAGGAGTAATCACTAAGGAGCATATACAAGCAAAACCAGGCTTATGCTTACGAAGTCAGTTATATTGCGAAGATTAAACAGAGAAGATTATGCTTCATATAACTTTTAGGAGGCCAACTATGAAATATGTAATCGGTGTCGACCTGGGAACGAGCGCGGTTAAGACGGTACTCGTTGATCCGCAGGGAAAGGTAGCCTTTGAGCATTCGGAAGCTTATCCGCTTAGCAGACCGCAGCCGAACTGGAGCGAGCAGAATCCGGAGGATTGGGTGCAGGGAACGCTGGTCAGCCTGCGCAGGCTGATCGAAGCGTCGGGTGTTGATCCGTCGCAGGTAGACGGGCTCAGCTTCTCCGGCCAGATGCACGGGCTGGTGCTGGTGGACAGCGAGGGCAAGGTGCTGCGTCCGGCCATTCTCTGGAATGATACGCGCACTACGGCGCAGTGCCGCAAGATCGAGAAGACGCTCGGCTCGAAGCTGATCGACATCGCCAGAAACAAGGCGCTGGAAGGCTTCACACTGCCGAAGATTCTCTGGGTTCAGGAGAACGAGCCTGAAGTGCTGGAGCAGGCGCATCAGTTCCTGCTGCCTAAGGATTATGTGCGCTTCCGGCTGACCGGCGATTATGCAATGGATTACTCCGATGCAGCCGGAACACTGCTGCTGGACGTGGGTGCGAAGCAGTGGAGCCCGGAGATTGCCGAAGCCTTCTCCCTGCCGCTGTCCCTGTGCCCGAGACTGGTGGAATCGTTCGACCAGACCGGCACGCTGCTGCCTGAGATTGCGGAAGCATCCGGTCTGCTGACTTCGACGAAGGTATTCGCCGGCGGTGCCGACAATGCCTGCGGCGCGCTGGGTGCGGGAATCCTCGGCGAAGGCCGGACCATGTGCAGTATCGGCACCTCCGGTGTTGTGCTGTCCTATGAAACCAACAAGGATCTTAACCTCGAAGGCAAGGTTCATTTCTTCAACCACAGTGAGAAGGATGCCTTCTACATCATGGGCGTAACCCTGGCGGCAGGCCACAGTCTTACCTGGTTTAAGGAGACCTTTGCCGCAGAGAAGAGCTTTGATGAGCTTTTGTCCGGCGTTCCTTCCGTTCCGGCAGGAAGCGGCGGTCTGCTGTTCACCCCATACATCAGCGGTGAACGCACACCGCATCCGGATGCCAATATCCGCGGCAGCTTCATCGGCATGGATTCCGGCCATACACTGGCTCACTTTACACGTTCGGTGCTGGAAGGCATCACGTTCTCGCTGCGCGAGTCGATTGAGATCGTGCGTGAATCGGGTAAAGAGATTACGGAAATCATCGCCATCGGCGGCGGTGCCAAGAATGAAGCCTGGCTGCAGATGCAGGCCGATATTTTCAATGCTTCCATCATCAAGCTGGAAAGCGAGCAGGGTCCTGCAATGGGTGCGGCTATGCTGGCAGCGTACGGCAGCGGGTGGTTCGCATCGCTGGGTGAATGCGCCGAAGCGTTCATCCGGCCGGCAGAAGTATTCAAACCGAATGAGAAAGAGGTAGCGGTCTATGACGGACTGTTTGCTCTCTACCAGGAAGTATACGGACAGACCCGCGGTCTTAACGACAGGCTGGCGGCATACCGCCAATAACAGCTGAAGCTTAGCTGCGTTAAGCGTACGGACAGCTGATAATCACTTGAGGTTGCCATCAATAATCCTTAATATTTTTAGCAGAAACGGTTACTGCCTTCTCTGAAGGACGGCATAGCCGTTTCTGCTTGTTTCCGGATATGTGTTATAGGGGGCTGAGAGCTGATGATAAAAGTGCTGATTGTGGATGATGAGCCGAAGCTGAGGGAAGGACTGCGCAGCCTGATTCCATGGGAGGAGGAGGGCTATACCGTTGTAGCAACGGCAGCGAACGGATTCGAGGCGCTTGAGAAGTATAATACTTTTGCACCTAAGCTGGTTGTAGCCGATATCCGGATGCCTGGAATGGACGGCCTGGAGCTGATTACAGAGCTGCGCAGGCAGAACGCGAAATGCCATGTGCTCATTCTCAGCGGCTATGCCGATTTTGAATATGCCAAGCGGGCGATTTCAAACCGTATTGACGGGTACCTGCTCAAGCCGGTGGATGAAGACGAGCTGATCTCTTATCTGCGGGAGATGCGTGTGACAATCGGCCAGGAGGATATGCTGAGCGTCCTGCAGAATGTGGTGGAGGAGAACACCCGTGAGGTCTGGCTGCGCGGACTGCTCCAGCCCGGCCCCGGGGACATCAGTCCCACGGAAGCGGCTGACAAGCTTAAGCTGCAGGGCAGTAGTGAGGTTGTGCTGCTCAGGCTTCTGAATTCCGGCAAAGGGGAGGAAGGAAAGGAAGAGCGTGTCCGCAGTGAATTGGAGCGGCATTGGCAGCCGGAGGAGGCCGAGTTCTTCAGCCTGCCGCCCTATGCCGGCCTGCTGCTGAAGGCGCCGCTGAAGGATGCAGCCGCCCGCACAGCGCTGTGGCAGGAATTAAACCGGGTTATCTCCAGGGAGGGGCTGGACTTCTATGCCGCATCCGGGGGTGCTGCTGCAGGTCCGGAACGGATTGCCGGTTCGTTTGCAGCGGCCAAAGGGCTGCTGGAGCAGGCTTTTTTCGGCCGCAGGGAGATTCTGTCCGGCGGATTTATGGAGCATTGGGCGGAAGCTGCAGTGGAGCCTGCTGATGAGCAGGGGGAGACCGGTGAGCGTGATGAGGAAATGGAGCTGCTGCTGGCAGTCGAAACAGGAAGTACGGAAATCCTGCAGCCGCTGGTGAAGCAGATCATCGGCAAGCTGGTTGAGGCCCGGCATGACGAAGCCTACATCAAAGACAATCTGATCCGGATGATCAGCAGCACCATTGCCCGGCTGGAGGCGGCTAACCCCGAGGTGCGCGCTCTGATTAGCGGGAATGTCTCGCCGGCAAGTGAGGTATACAACAGCTTTTATCTGATGGATATTCATGAAATGGTTACAGATTATCTGGAGCACCTGGCGGGGCAGCTGAACAGCGGCGGGCGGGGCGATGAAATCAAGCGGATTACGGATCTGATCCAGCGCCGCTATAACGAGAACCTGAAGCTTGGGATGCTGGCGCAGATTTTTAATTATAACAGCGCATATCTGGGCAAAATGTTCAAGAATCAGATCGGCGAGCACTTCAATACGTACCTGGATAAAGTGAGAATTGAGAAGGCCAAGCAGTTCCTTGCCCAGGGCATGAAGGTGTATGAAGTGGCGGAACGGGTCGGTTATATGAATGCTGATTATTTTAACGCAAAATTCCGCAAATATGTCGGTGTTTCACCAAGCGCCTTCCGCAAGGAGCAGTAAGCTGCGCCTACGGGCTTGCCGAACGTGAAGCACAGGTTTATGATAGACGGGCTGTTCCCCATCCGCAGCGGATGAGCGGGGCAGCCTGTTTGACATATCCGGGGGAGGATGAAGATGAAGCAGCTTGTGAGCCTGATAAATAATATGAAGCTGAAGTATAAGCTGATGATGTTTTACGTGGTCGTGGTTATGATTCCGGTGTTGATTATCGGGATTACCCTGATCAGCTATTTCCGCAACGCCGCGCTTGAGAGAGCCATTGACCAGGCAAGCAATAACGTGGAGAAAATCAAAAGCCAGATGTCCAGCAAGCTACGCGTGCCCACGGATATCTCCAATCTGCTGTTTTTTGATGATACGCTTGAAGTGCTGGTAAATACGAAGTACCCGAACATTCTGGAGCTGACCAAAGCCTATATGGACTATACCGAGTTCAAGGAATATATGCTGCAGTACCGGGAGATTGCCAATATCCGCTTTTTTATCGATAATCCGACGCTTGTGAACAATCTGGCGATTACTCCGCTGACCCCCGAGACGGAAGAAAGACCCTGGTTCAAGAAGGTGATGGAGACCAAGGGGATCTACTGGCTCTATATTGATGATAAAGAAGAGTTTCTCAGCACAACCAAGGGGAGCATTAACAAGCTGAGCCTGATCCGGCAGGTGTCTTACCCCGAATACAACAGCACCGGTGTCATCATGGTTCAGGTTAATCAGAATGAGCTGAATAACATGCTGTCCCAGGAGCCGTTCGAGACGATCATTACAGACGAGCAGGGATATATTGTAGCGGCCAAAAACCCTCAGCTGGTCGGCACGACGCTTGCCTCATTTGATATCGGCGTCAATCTCGAGAGCCAGACGGAAAAGGTAATCCAGACTCAGGTCAAGGGCGAGGACTCCTATGTGATCCTGGATGAGATGAGTCCCGAGCTCAGCATCAGCAAGCTGAAAATCATATCCGTCTTTGAAACCAAGAGCATTCTCAGCGGTGCGAATAAGGTCAGTGTGCTCGGTCTGCTGATTATCAGCGGGGTTCTGCTCGTTGCCCTCGTGATGGTGTATATTATCTCCCTGCTTACGACGAACCGCCTGCTGCGGCTCAGCCGGCAATTGAACCAGGTGGCACTTGGTAATCTGAACATTGTATCCCACATCGACGGTACGGATGAAATCGGCCAGCTCTCGCGCCAGTTTAATTACATGGTATCCAGCATCAACCAGCTGATCAGCCAGGTGATTGAATCCAACGAGAAGAACAGCAGACTGGAGATTGCCCAGCGCGAGATCAAGCTGAAGATGATGGCCAGTCAGATCCATCCGCATTTTCTGTTTAATGCTCTGGAGTCGATCCGCATGAACGCCCATCTCAAGGGTGAGAAGGAAATTGCCAATATAGTCCGGCTGCTCGGCAAGCTGATGCGCAAAAATCTGGAGGTCGGGCGGGAACGGGCTCCGCTCAAGGAAGAAATTGAGATGATCCGCTCTTACCTGGAGATCCAGAAATTCCGTTATGAGGACCGGCTGATGTATGAGATTAACTTTGATGCCAAAGCAGCAGAGGTGCTGATTCCGCCGCTGATTATCCAGCCGCTGGTCGAGAATTCCGTCGTTCACGGGCTGGAGAATAAAGAGGGGACTGTACATGTATATGTCAGTGTGACGATGCAGGAGAATGAAATTCAGGTCAATGTCAGCGATGACGGGGTTGGAATGTCCAGTCAGCGCCTGGCCGAGATTATGGAAGTGATCACCAAGTCAGAGGAAGAGCAGCGGAGCCGGATCGGCATGCGCAATGTGCATCAGAGACTGGTGCTGTATTACGGGGAGCAGTATGGGCTTAAGATTGCCAGCGAGGAAGGACGGGGTACAGAAATATCTTTTTCCATCCCCAATGATAGCGATTACAAACAGTAGTTCCCCGGCTGCTGTTCAATGTCTAATTTGTATATGATTTTAGATAAAATATGTCGGGTATTCGCTTACATTTCGGTACGGTATGATATGAATATAAAAACGAAGGGGGAATAATGATCGTGAAAGCGCTCACTGAAAACGGTGTTACAGCAAATGAAAGCGTAACCCCCCACCCACCTGCGAAGCGGAAAAGAAGCGGATTTTGGAGTAGTGTACTGCAGCAAAAGTACTTGTATCTCATGTCTCTTCCATTCGTTATCTGGGTATTTATTTTCAGCTATGTGCCCGTATGGGGATGGTTGATGGCATTCCAAAAATATAAACCGGCCAAGTCCTTCAGTGAACAGGAATGGGTCGGACTGGCTAACTTCAAGGAGCTTTTCCAGGATGAGCGGTTCTATCTTGTACTGAGAAATACACTGGCAATGAGTATACTCGGACTGATTGTCGGATTCGTGGTTCCCATCCTGTTTGCCGTCCTGCTCAATGAGCTGCGCGGGAGCATCTTCAAGAGAACGGTACAGACCGTATCCTACCTGCCTCACTTTGTATCCTGGGTCGTTGTCGGCGGGATTGTCTATAAGACCCTTTCCATTGACGGAGGGATCGTGAACGATCTGCTGATCTGGATGAATGTTATTGATGAGCCGATCCAATTCATGGCCCAAGGGAAGTATTTCTGGGGAGTAGTCACCGCAGCTGATATTTGGAAAGAAACCGGCTGGAATGCGATCATCTATCTGGCAGCGATTACAGGTATTGATAAAGAGCTGTATGAAGCGGCAAAAGTGGATGGTGCAGGCAGAATCAAACAGATGTTCAATATTACGTTGCCTGGTATTCGTTCAACCATTATGGTGCTGCTAATTATGAACATCGGCCATCTGATCGGTATCGGCTTTGAGAAGCAGTTCCAGCTGCAGAACAACCTGGTTACCGATTATTCGGAAGTACTGGATTTGTATGCGCTTAAGTACGGTATTCAAATCTCACGGTTCTCTTATGGTACGGCAATCAGCATGTTCACCTCGGTAGTCAGTGTTATCCTGTTGTTCACTGCTAACGGTGTGATGAAGAAATTAACTAAAGAAAGCATCATGTAAGGAGGGGATCTCAGATGGCTGGCAAAGCTTTTCAAATGACAAAGTCTGAACGTGCATTCGATATATTCCTGTATGTTTTTCTAACCCTTGTAATGATCGTAACGTTGTATCCCTTCCTTAACGTGCTGGCGATTTCTTTAAATGAATCTACAGACACCGTCCGCGGCGGCATCTACATCTGGCCGAGAGCCTTCACGCTTGAGAACTACGAACGGATATTCAGCTATACCGGCCTGATTCAAGGCTTCAAGATTTCACTTCTGCGCACGATCTCAGGTACACTTCTCGGTCTGATCAGTGCTTCCATGCTGGCCTTTACGCTCAGCCGTCCTGAATTCAGAGCCAGAAAGTTTGTCTCGGTTTTCCTGGCCCTGACCATGTATTTCTCAGGCGGTATGGTTCCTATGTACATTCTGATGAGAGATATGAATCTGATCGGAACGTTCTGGATTTACATCCTTCCGGGTGCGGTTTCCGCCTTTAACGTGTTCATCATCCGTTCCTTTATGGACGGCCTGCCATTTGCTCTGCAGGAATCAGCGAAGCTGGACGGGGCAAATGACTTCAAGATTTTCTACAAAATCATCCTGCCGCTCTGTAAACCGGTGCTTGCAACCATCGCGCTGTTTCTGGCCGTAGGTCAATGGAATGAATGGTTCACAACGTATCTGTATAACGGTAATAAAGCCCACCTCACAACACTTCAGTATGAGCTGATGAAGGTGCTGGCGACTACCAATCAGGGCAGCGGCATGGTGAATGCCAACGATATGGCCCAGCAGATGGCACAGATTTCACCTGAATCCATCAAGATGGCAATCACGATTGTTGTAACTGTACCTATTCTGGTTGTGTATCCGTTCCTGCAGAAGTATTTTGTCGGCGGTATGACACTGGGAGCTGTAAAAGCCTAGATTCCGGTTCTGGCAGCCGGGGAGCGTACATGCTGAGCGGACACCTCCGCCGGATTACGCTCCCCCAAGCTTCACCGCTTGCAGGATTTATTATTATATTGATTTTGCAAGCGCTAACAAAGGTATACTCAGGTTAAGCCTGATATGCATAAAGGAACATACAAATTTTTAAGGGGGATTACAAATGAAAAGCAAAGGCATAAAAACGGCTTTTACACTCATGCTTTTGAGCTCTATGCTGATCGCAGGCTGTGGCGGCAACAATAATGCTGCCAACAATACTGCCGATAATACGCCGGCCAATACCGGTAACAACACAGAAACGAACCAGCCGGCAGACGATGCAATGGATACAAGCCCGTTCACGATCTCATTCTTTGGTGCGGATGCGAGTCCAAACTGGAATAATATGCAGGATGATGTGGGGAAAGCTATTACTGAGAAGACCGGTGTAACACTTGAGGCCGAATATGATGTCGGCAGCGGGGGCGGCGACCAGAAGATCGCTATGATGGCTGCCAGCGGCGACGTGCCGGATCTGATCTTTGCAAAAGGTAGCCTGAGCACCCTGGTGGATGCCGGCCTGATCATTGATATGACAGAGCTGATCGATAAATATGCTCCTAACCTCAAAAAGGTATACGGAGAGAACATGAACCGTCTGAAGTACAGCCTGGATGACCAGAGCATCTATCAGATCCCTACCAATATGGGTGTCGGCCAGTCCTCCTTTGACGCAACCGGCGGCTTCGAAATCCAGCACCGCGTATTGAAAGAGCTGGGCTATCCTGAAGTGAAAACACTGGCGGATTATGAGAAAGTATTGAAGGATTATGTGGCGCTGCATCCGGAAACGGACGGCCAGCCTACCATTCCGCTCACACTGAATGCGGATGACTGGAAGATCATGATCACAGTAACTAACCCTGCCTTCATCACTACAGGCGCACCGGATGACGGTGAGTATTATGTTGATCCTGAAACTTACGAAGCACAGCTTCACTACAAACGTCCTGTAGAAAAAGAGTATTTCCGCTGGCTGAACGGCATGTACAATCAGGGCCTGCTGGATAAAGATACTTTCGTACAGAAGGATGACCAGTACAAAGCTAAAGTAGCAAGCGGCCGTGTACTCGGTCTGATCTCCCAGGAATGGGAATACCAGGATGGCGAGAATGCACTGAAGGCAGCCGGTAAGGATGAGTACACTTATGCCCACTTCCCTGTAACCCTGAGCGATGAGTATAAGGATCACTCCTTCATGCAGACAGGTATCGACGGCTATGGTCTGGCAATTACAACTGCAGCTAAAGACCCTGTCCGCATTATCAAATGGCTTGACTGGATGTCCTCCGATGAAGGACAGATCCTGAGAACCTGGGGTATTGAAGGCAAGCATTACACTGTAGATGCAGACGGCAAGCGTGTGGTTCCGGCTGAGATTCAGGACAGAAAGGCCAATGATGTTGCCAATTTCCAAAAAGAAACAGGTATCGGTCAATATCTGATCTTCGGTGCACGTTATGGTGACGGTGTAAAAGATCCGACTGGAAACTACTACACTACAAGCTTCCCAGAAGAAATTGTAGCTGCTTACTCCGACGCTGAGAAGGAATCACTCGCCGGCTATGGCGCTACTACCTGGAAAGATCTGTTCCCTAAAGAAGATGAATTCCCTGTTAAAGAAACCGGTGCTCTTTACAACCTGCCTGTTCCGACTGACGGACAATATCAGGTAATCTTCAAGAAAACTCAAGATATTATCCGCAAGCGCATTCCGGAAGCCATTCTGTCCAAACCGGGTGATTTCGACAAGGTATACGACGCATTCCTTGCTGAGCTGGACAAAGCAGGCGCTCAGGATATGGAAAAAGAATTCACTGAGCTCGTGAAAAAGAGAGTATCCCTGTGGACCGGTAAGGAATTTTAATCTAAGGTATTCTTTCAGCATTACAAACTTAATGCAACAGCAGGGACCCGGTATTTGTCCGGGTCTTTTGCTGTATATGCCCCTATAAGGAAAGCCGGAGAGGATGAGGGATGTGCACCAGGGACAAACATGGAAGTTAAAATACAAGCAGCCGGCAGCCGTCTGGGAAGAAGCATTGCCGCTTGGGAACGGTCATATGGGTGCGATGGTATTCGGCGGAACGGCTGAAGAGCGTTTCCAGCTGAATGAGGATACGTTATGGTCGGGATTTCCGCGGGATACGAACAATTACGAGGCACTCCGCTACCTGAAGAAGGCGCGCGGGCTAATTGCGGAAGGGAGCTATGCGGAAGCAGAAAAGCTTATTAACAGCCGGATGCTCGGTGTGAACTGCCAGGCGTATATGCCGCTTGGCGATCTGATCCTGAAACAGCCGGGTACGGAGAACTGTACGGAATACAGCCGGGAGCTGGACCTGGATAGCGGCATTGCAACAGTGTCCTTCCGGACAGAAGCGGGCAGGTTCACCCGGGAGGCATGGATCAGTGCGCCTGACGGTGTGATGGTTATTCAGGCTGTTAGTGAAGCACGCGGCGGATTGAACCTGGAGCTGAGTCTTTCGAGTCCGCTCCGTCACACGGTGAAGCGGCCAGGAGCGGCAACACTTATGCTGGAAGGCCGCTGTCCGACGCATATTGCCGACAATTATCACCAGGATCATCCGTATGCAGTCCAATATGAGGACGGGCTGGGCATCGCCTTCGAGCTGCATATGCAGGTCATTGCCACAGGCGGCCGGGTTGAAGCGGCAGACGGGCGCGTGCTTGTCTTGGGTGCGGATCAGGTGCAGCTGGTGCTTGCTGCCGCAACGGATTATGAGCAGGTGAAGAGCAGGGCGGCACATTTGAGCGGCAGCCGTGCGGCTGCCGGCTGGCTGCCGGCAGATGAAACGCAGGCTGAGAGCACAGCTGCACAGGTGAAGGAGGGCAACGGTGCAGGCCCGGCCGAGCTGCTTAGCCCGGGGGAGAGCTGCGAACGGCGGCTGGCGGCTGCGTGCGGGACGGTGTACGAGGTGCTCAAGCAGCGGCATACCGCCGATCATCAGGCGCTGTTCCGCCGGATGGAGCTTGACCTCGGCTGGAGCGAAGCGGCTGAGCTGCCGACGGATGAGCGGCTGGCAGCGTACAAGAACGGCGGAGAAGACCCGGCGCTGGAGGCGCTGCTCTTCCAGTACGGGCGTTATCTGCTGATCGGCAGCTCGCGTCCCGGTTCTCAGGCCGCCAATCTGCAGGGGATCTGGAATGAGCATGTTACCCCGCCGTGGAACAGCAACTATACCACGAATATCAATACGCAGATGAATTACTGGCTGGCTGAGGCAGGCAATCTGAGTGAGCTGCACGGGCCGCTGATTGATCTGATCGGCGAGCTGAGCGAAACCGGAGCCAGAACGGCCGCCGTCCATTACGGGGCGCGCGGCTGGACAGCCCACCACAATGTGGACCTGTGGCGGAGCTCTGTACCGTCCGGCGGCGATGCCAGCTGGGCGTTCTGGCCGATGGGCGGCGTGTGGCTGAGCCGCCATCTCTGGGAGCATTACGCGTATAACCCTGATCCTGCCTTCCTGCAGGAGACGGCCTATCCGCTGATGAAGGGGGCGGCGCTCTTCGCGCTGGACTGGCTGGTCGAAGGGCCGGAGGGCCTGCTCGTGACCAGTCCGTCTACCTCGCCGGAGAACCGCTTTGTTACCGCTGACGGGGAAGCGTGCAGCGTATCCATGGGATCGGCGATGGATTTGAGCCTGATCCGGGAGCTGTTCGGGCACTGCCTGGAGGCGGCGCGGATTCTGGACACGGATGCGGCATTCCGGCAGCAGCTGGAGCAGACGCTGCCGCGGCTGGCTCCGCTTGTTATGGGCGCGGAGGGACGCGTGCAGGAGTGGTTTGAAGATTTCGCTGAAGCAGAGCCGGGGCACCGCCATGTCTCCCATCTGTACGGGTTGTACCCGGGAGAGCAGATTAATGAGCGGGATACCCCGGAGCTGGTTGAAGCAAGCCGGCGGACCCTTGAGAAGCGGATTGCCTCGGGCGGCGGACATACCGGCTGGAGCTGTGCGTGGCTGATTAACCTGTATGCCCGGCTGCGGGACGGGGAAGCGGCTCACAGCTTTGTACGGACACTGCTGTCGCGCTCGGCTTACCCTAATCTGTTCGATGCCCATCCGCCGTTCCAGATTGACGGGAACTTTGGTGCGGCCGCCGGGATTGCCGAGATGCTGCTGCAGAGCCATCTGGGCGAGCTCCGCCTGCTGCCGGCCCTGCCGGAGGCCTGGAAGAGCGGCCGGGTCAGCGGAATCAGGGCACGCGGCGGCTATGAGCTGGAGCTGGAATGGAAGGACCATTTGCTGGTATCCGCACGCATCTGCGCTACCCGTGACGGGGAGTGCCGGATCGTATATACGCGCGGGCTGAAGATTCAGCTGCCTGACGGAAGTATTGCCAGCGCGGAAGAGCCGCTTCAGGTTAAAGCCGGAGAGACTTACCTTGTGACTGCCGGCAAAGTTTAACGGGAATTACCTCTGAAAATAGCTGTAGTAAAAAAAACTGCTTCCTATGCAGCATTGGTCATACCCCTGTCAAGTAGACAGATAAAAAAAGCTAAGCAGCCAGCGCGTGCCGATACTCAATTGGTGCGCGCTGTTTGAGTTTCGCCTGGAACCGCTGGTAGTTATAGAAGTAGATATATTCCTCGACGGCTTGATGAATTTCGGCTTCTGACTTACACTGGTGAAGGTACAACTTCTCTGTCTTGAGGTGCGAAAAAAAGGATTCGATGCACGCATTATCCAGGCAGGTTGCTTTGCGAGAGTGGCTGCCTTTAACGCCGAATTCCTCTAATCGTGTGTTGTACGCCTGAGACGTGTACTGAAAGCCTTGGTCCGAATGGAGCAC
>NZ_FNDX01000067.1 GCF_900099765.1 Paenibacillus typhae
ACCAAGGCTTTCAGTACACGTCTCAGGCGTACAACACACGATTAGAGGAATTCGGCGTTAAAGGCAGCCACTCTCGCAAAGCAACCTGCCTGGATAATGCGTGCATCGAATCCTTTTTTTCGCACCTCAAGACAGAGAAGTTGTACCTTCACCAGTGTAAGTCAGAAGCCGAAATTCATCAAGCCGTCGAGGAATATATCTACTTCTATAACTACCAGCGGTTCCAGGCGAAACTCAAACAGCGCGCACCAATTGAGTATCGGCACGCGCTGGCTGCTTAGCTTTTTTTATCTGTCTACTTGACAGGGGTATGACCATAATGCAGCGGGGTACGGTTTTTCACTTATGCGCAAAATGGTTCATCCGGTTCTCATTCGTTCAGCGTCTGCATCAGCCTGTCGAGCTCCTCCCCGGTCAGATGCCGCCAAGCTCCCCTGTCCAGGCCGTCCAGTGTAATATTCATAATCCGGGTGCGTTCCAGACGCAGTACTCGTTGACCCAGCTCCTTGCACATCCGGCGGATCTGCAGGTTGAGCCCCTGGGTAAGTATAATCCCGAACTCCTGCTCTGCTATCGGATAGGTAATACAAGGCTTCGTGACGGTTCCGAGAATGGCGACACCGGCGGACATGGCCTCCAGAAATGCTGTGGTCACCGGATTGTCCACGGTTACATGGTATTCCTTCTCATGCTGATTTTCCGAACGCATCATTTTGTTAACAATATCACCGTCGTTCGTGAGCAGAATCAGACCCTCCGAGTGCTTGTCGAGCCGACCCACAGCAAAGATGCGGGAAGGATAGTTAATATAATCTATAATGTTGCCCTCAACCCCGTGCGCCGCTGTGCAGGTAATGCCAACCGGCTTGTTCAGGGCCAGATAAACGTGCTCCTGTGCAGTCAAGCTGACCGGGCTGCCGTCAACAGCGACCAGGTCATCCGGCTCCAAAAGGGTATTTTTGCCGCAAACCTCACCGTTAACTGTTATCCGGCCGGCTGCAAGCAGTCTGGCCGTTTCCCGGCGCGGGTAAATGCCGGTCATGCTCATGTATTTATCGATTCTCATCTCCAGATCCTATTTACTGCCGCCCTTTTTATTATCACTGCCGGCTTTTACTGCACCTTTCGGCCCCTGGCTGCCTGCCGGTCCCTTTTTCGGCTTCACCGGCTTGGCTGTTTTATTCCAGCGGGTCCAGCCCTTGCTGCCGGTTCCTCTGCCTGTGCCGCCGCCTTTACTTTTTGCCACAATATCACTCCGTCTTTTGTTCAGTTTCTCTGCAATCCAACCTATCTTACCATTATTAAGCATGGCCTGTCAGGTAAATACGCAAACAGCCTGCCGGAACCAGGTCCGGCAGGCTGCACAAAACGATATTATTTCGGCTGGATATAGCCTTCTGCCTTCAGCAGCTCTGCAATCAGCACGGCACCGCCGGCTGCGCCGCGTACAGTGTTGTGGGAGAGGCTGACGAATTTGTAATCATACAGCGAATCTTCACGCAGTCTGCCTGCGGACACGCCCATGCCGTTCTCGATGTCGCGGTCGAGCTTGGTCTGAGGACGGTTTTCTTCTTCGAAATAAGTGATGAACTGCTTAGGGGCGCTTGGCAGCTCCAGCTCCTGCGGACGTCCCTTGAAGCTGTTCCAGCGCTCCAGAATTTCTTCCTTGGAAGGCTTCTGTTCAAAGGAAGCGAACACCGCCGCCAGATGGCCGTCGGCTACCGGCACACGGATACACTGGCTGGTAATGATAGGCTGTTCGCTTTTAACGATACCTTCTTCAGATACCTCGCCCCAGATCCGCAGCGGCTCCTGCTCGCTCTTCTCTTCCTCACCGCCGATGTACGGAATGACGTTGTCAAGCATCTCCGGCCAGTCGGTAAAGGTTTTACCCGCGCCGGAAATGGCCTGATAAGTGGTTACTACAACCTTGGACGGCTTAAATTCCTTGAGGGCATTCAGTGCCGGCATATAGCTCTGGATGGAACAGTTCGGCTTAACCGCGATAAAGCCTGTTTCTGTACCCAGACGTTTGCGCTGCTGGGCGATAACCGCCAGATGCTCCGGATTGATCTCAGGAATAACCATCGGAACATCCGGTGTCCAGCGGTGTGCCGAATTATTGGAAATGACAGGTGTGCCTGTCTTGGCATACGCTTCTTCCAGCGCCTTGATTTCTTCTTTTTTCATATCTACAGCACAGAAAATCAGATCGACATCTGCAGCCACTTCTTCTACATTAGAGGCATCCTGAACCATAATGCCTTTCACCGCTTCAGGCATAGGTGTAGCCAGCTTCCATCTGCCTTTTACCGATTCTTCATACGTTTTACCGGCTGAATTCTTGCTTGCAGCAATAACAGTTACCTGGAACCAGGGATGATTCTCAAGGAGTGCAATAAAACGCTGACCCACCATACCGGTACCGCCAACGATACCCGCTCTTAATTTACTTGACATAAGGGATTCATTTCCTTTCAAGCAGCCCCTATTGTTAGGTGCTTTTTAATAACCGATTATATATGATATACGCAGCTTACACAATATGTGAATGAAAAGTAGTCGTGGTTAAAATCTCCCCCTGTTAGTTATTACTGGGCACCCAGCCGTTTGGCCAGCTCTCCAAGATCCTGGCCCTTCAGCGCGCCTTCAACCAGTGCCGGCAGCAGCGCCGGGGTACAGGCAAAGCAAGGTGTTCCATCCCTGGACAGCTGCCTTGCAAGCCTTTCGTCATAAGAGGGCTTGCCGGAATCGGACAAGGCCAGCAGTGTCATTGTGCGGACACCGGATTCCCGGAGCTCACGCATACGCCGTACCAGCGCAGCCTGATTGCCGTTCTCGTACAGGTCAGAGACGATGATAAACAGCGTTTTTTTGGGTTCTTCGATAAACTGCTCACAGTACTTCACGGATTTGTTAATGTCCGTACCGCCGCCGAGCTGAATGCCAAACAGCATATCAACCGGATCATTGGCGCATTGCTCGGTCAGGTCTACCACCTCGGTATCGAAGACAACCACACGGGTGTTCAAGGCCGGGATGCTGGCAAAAATCGAGCCGATCACCGAAGCCCAGATGACCGAATCCGCCATCGAGCCGCTCTGGTCTATATCGACGATTACCGTCCATTCCTTGCTGCGGCGGGCCCGGTCAAAGTAATAAAAACGCTCAGGAATCATAATCCGCCGCTCCTGGTCATAATGCTTGAGATTCCGCTGGATCGTCAGCTTCCAGTCCAGGCCGCTGAGCGACGGCAGAGGGGAATGCTGACGCTTGTTGAGCGCTCCGGTCACTGCACGCCGGATGTCTGTCTCCAGCAGCTTAACGAGATCATCGACCAGCGCCTTGACGAGCATCCGGGCTGTCTCCTTCGTCTTCTCAGGGATTTTGCCCTTCAGCGAGAGCAGGGTTCCCACCAGCTGAATGTCCGGCTTGACCGCCGCCAGCAGTTCAGGCTCAAACAGCAGCTGCTTCCAGCCTTTGCGCTCCATGGCATCGCTCTGGATAATGGAGACTACATCTTCCGGAAAGAAGCTGCGTACATCGCCCAGCCATTTGGACAGGTTCAGGGAGCCATGCCCGGAGCCTGAACCTCTGCCCTTGTTGCCGCTGGCCGCCGTCCCCGAATTCCCGCCGGCTCCCGTCTCATCATAAATAGCAGCCAGGGCAGCATCCATTACCCTTTCTTCTTCCGTCAGTGACAGCTGTCCGCCTTCCCCGTAGCCGGACAGCGCCGCATCCGCCTCCTGGCCGAGAATCAGCCGCCAGCGGGTCAACGTGTGCTCTTCTATATGTTCATTCGTCATTTAAAAATCACCGAAGTCAAAATCATTCAGCTCATCCAGCATTTTGGCTTCCTCCTCCTTCAGCTCACCGGTCAGCACCTCTGCCGCCTGCTCGCTGTTCACACCCCACAGCTCGCCCAGCAGCTCGGAAATCATTGTCTTCTCACGCGGGGAGAACGTACTGAACGCCCGGCGGAGAAAGACCAGTGCCCGCTTGAATTGGTCGTCATCCAGCGCATTGATATAATCATTCAGCTGCTCCCACAGGCTCATCCGTGACAGCAGGCCGTAATGGCCGCGCATCGACAGGCCTTCGAACCAGCCTGCGCCCAGATCAGCCGGTATGCCCGGGGACAAGCGGCGCGACACCTCAGCCGCAAGCTCCCCGGCCGATACGCTGCCGCGTTCCAGCAGAATCGCGCAGGCATAGCCGGACAGGCGCGGATTGCGGTCATCGCGCTCCGCGAGCTTGTGCAGCTCCTGCAGCCATTGACCGTCATTCAGCTTGTCGCCATGCTCCAGCGAGATCCCGTTCAGTTCATTCATTGCCGTCAGCATCGCCCCTGCCGCCTCATCGTTGCAGCCGCTGGCATCCAGCAGGAATAGGCAGCCTCTGTTGAACAGCTCCTCAAGCAGAGGCAGAAGCGGTGCAGTATCGACTTTGCGGATATCCCCGAAGCTCAGGATGGTTGACAGCTCACGGGCAGCAGCAGCCATTCCGGCCACGTCCCGGCTGAGGGCAGCCAGATTCTGCAGCACCCGTGTACCTTCCTCCATCTGGGCCGTCATGGCGCACTGGCAGGCAATCCGGATCAGCATTGAGGCTTCGGCGATTGAGCGGCATTCCTGCAGCTTCTCGCGCAGTACATACGCCGCTGCCACCTCAACGGTCTCACCCAACAGCGTCGATTCAACCACCTGAATCTCCACCTCGGGTGACCACTGAATGACCCAATGCTCCGCCCAGGTGGCACTGTCCTGGCCGCTCGGACGGTTCCTGGCAAAGGATATGCCCAGCAGGCTCAGCCGGTGAAACAAAACCGAACGGTTCAGATCAAGGAAGGCTGCCTGTTCACTGGATACTCTGCGGTTCTCGCGGAGATCAAGCTGCAGGTCGCTTGCTACCGCTGACTTGTATTTCTCCAGCTTATACTGCTTCAGCAGACGATTCAAATCATCCTGAATCGGGGTCTGACTGACACCTTCGGGCAAATAACCGATGGCCGTGCCGACATCGACCCGTGCCAGCGGCTCTGCAATCGCGCCGAGGTCTCCATGGCCAAGCAGTGTCTGGGCCGCATCGCGCAGGTCACGCAGCGCCGGCCTGCTGCCGCCATGCAGGGCAGCCAGCGATTCCGCCAGCCTGACCGCTTCAATAACTTCAGCGGTAGAGCGGTAAGTCCCGCCGCTGCGCACATGGCCGGCCACCGCGGAAAGATAGCGGTGCGGCAGCTCCTCTGGCTTGCCGGCAGCCATAGCGTCCCACATCATTTCAAAGTAATGTGGAGCTGCGTTGCCTGCGCCATAACCGGACATGGTAGACAGCTTGTAGTACGAGTATGGCATCAGCGTCAGCTTGGTACTGCGTGAAGGAAGCGCAGCCAGTTCTTCATCGCTCATCGGCGGCAGCGCTGCCGCCAGTGCAGAGGCGTGATACGCTCCGCAGATGACTGCAATTTTATCCGGCTTATGCCCTGCAGCAACCGTCTGCTGAATCTGACGGCGCATATAGGCTTCACGCAGCGCGTTGTAGGCATACTCGGAAGGCTGCTCCCTGAGCTCCTTCTCCTCTCCCAGCTCACGCATGTGCGCCGAAAAAGCATGTATGGCAGCCTGATACGCCCCGCTGCTGTCGTTATGTTCATAATTGCGTTCCCAATACATGTCGTAATCATATTCGCCGGCAAGCTGGGCAATCCGGCTGTAAACAGAATCTTCATCCTGGACCTCTGTCGCTTCCGGCTCGCCTGCCTGGTCAACGGAAGGCACTGCTTCCGGCCCGGCTGCTCTGCTCCGGTTCATTGCGCCCTGTAGACCGAGGGTTACAGATGACGGAAGATCAATAAAAGCAGCTTCCGCCTTATGCTTCCGCGCCCATTTCATCGCCTGATACTCCGGAGAGTAGATGGCGAACGGCCAGAGCACCGTGCGGACAGGAACCTGATCGGTGAACGCCAGGATGGCCACGGGGGGCCGGGTTGCTCCCTCGGTCAGATGGCGGATTTCATCCGTTGCATCACTGGGACCCTCGATCAGCACTGCTGTCGGCTTGTGCTCATCCAGAAAATCCAGCAGATGCCTGGCCCCGCCGGGTGACAGATGGCGCACCCCGAAGATACGTACCCCAGCTTCAGCGGCCGCAGTCACTCGTTCATCTCCTTACAGGCCTGATACAGGCTGCGCCACTCCGTTCCTTTTTTCTTCATCACATTATCAAGATATTCTTTCCAGACCAGCTTATCCTTGTCATCATCCTTGACAATGGCGCCCTGAAGGCCGGCTGCCAGATCATTGTCCGTCAGCTCACCGCTTCCAAAGCTTGCAGCCAGTGCCATACTGTTCGTCAGAAGCGAGATCGCCTCGGCGGTTGAAATCACTCCCGCCGGCGTCTTCACCTTCTCCTTCTTGTCCAGTGTCATCCCGCTGCGCAGCTCGCGGAAAATCGTAACCACCTTAAGCAGCGCATCATCTGCCGGAACAGCAGCCTGAAGTTCGTAGGAGGCAGCAATCTCGGCTACCCGCTTCTTCACAATGGACAGTTCCGTCTCGATATCTGACGGTGCCGGCAGCACAATGATGTTGAACCGCCGTTTCAGGGCGGCAGACATCTCATTGACCCCGCGGTCTCTGGTATTGGCTGTGGCAATAATCGAGAAGCCCTTGCGTGCGCTGGTTTCCTTGCCCAGCTCCGGTACGGAAATGGTCTTCTCCGACAGGATGGAGATCAGCGCGTCCTGCACTTCAGAGGCACAGCGTGATATTTCCTCGAAGCGGGCGATGCCGCCATCCTCCATGGCCCGCATAATCGGGCTTCTGACCAGCGCCTCCGGAGTCGGCCCGTTCGCCAGCAGCATCGCATAGTTCCAGGAGTAGCGCACCTGCTCCTCGCTGGTTCCTGCTGTTCCCTGAACAACCAGGCCGGAGTTGCCGTAAATCGCTGCCGCCAGATTCTCGGACAGCCACGATTTGGCCGTACCCGGCTCCCCGATCAGCAGCAGCGCCCGGTCCGTCACCAGCGTGGCTACTGCCATCTCAATCAGCCGTGTATTCCCGATATACTTCGGGGTAATCACCTTTTTGCCGGCTTTCCCTCCGGCGATAAAGGTCAGAACCGAACGCGGCGACATCTGCCAGCCGGCCGGGATTTTCCCGGTATCCTCCTTGATCAGCGCTTCAAGCTCCTCGCGGTACAATACCTCCGCCGGCAGCCGCATGTAATCCTGAAGCTGCTCTTGTCCCGTTGACATGTACACCTCTCCTTTGTGTAAACTCATGTATCTTCATATAGGTAGGCCACCCGCGCCGCCTACTGCCGGCTCCGCAGGTGACTAACCAGGTACTCCAGCTGGGTTTTGCTCTCGTAGCGGTATTTTGGCAGGACCGCTTCAATCCGTTCAACATAACTTGCCGGGAAGGCCAGCATCCGTTCAAGCAAATAAAAATGGAACATGTACGGATTTTGGAATCTCTGCTGCTCCACCACCGAGATCAGCAGCTCCTGCCGCTCCGCTTCAGGAAGCCCTGCACGTTCAAGTCCCTTAAAAAGATTGGACACGAAGTCAACATCTTTACGGTGTTTGCCTTCCCGGTTGAGCTTGGCGGTCAAATACTCCCTTACTCCGGAATGGCCGGGGCGGGCAAGGGCAGCTGCCAGCTCCGGCGCATCCCGTTCAATCGCCCAGTCCAGCCAGCGCGGGTTCCACTCAGCCGCAATCCGTTCCGGAGACAGCATCTCCCACACATACTGCTGGCGGCTTCCGGCATAATCCCAGGCGAGCTGATAAGTCACTCTTTCCGCATTCAGAATCTGCTCCTCCAGCGTATCCTGCAGCACCCGGTTGCGCGTGGCGGCATCTTTGGCCAGCCTCGCTTTCATCTTGTCGAGTAGCGAACCGCCGGCGAACTCATTGTAGAGCTCCTTGGCTGTAAGAAGCTGCTGCGCTGCGCGGAAGTAGTAGGACAGATAGCGGACGCTCTTGTTATCTAGCTCTCGCAGCAGCTCAAGTCCCTGCTCCGAGAGCGCAGTCTCCTGATACCGCGCCGCCCGGTCCAGCAAATGCAGCCAGCCTAGTGCGGCAAACCGGTCATAATGCTCAATAATAAAGCGGTATATTTCATCCAGCTGCGGATTGCGGATATCCGCAAGGGCTATCAGGTAAGGCGAGATTACATTCCAGAGCGCCTCATTCTTTTTGCTGTCTTTATGATCAGCTGCCAGGGCCTCCCGCAGCTCATCCATAAACTTCACTGACAGCCTTTCCCCGAGGGGGGCAGACGGATAATTCGCCAGCGCATAGGCTGCCAGCTCCCGGTCCTTCTTGCCGGCAAAAGCCTCAAACAGCCGCTCCAGCCCCTCTGCTGAGCCGCCTTCCGCAAGTGCCGTATATGCCGCTTCACGAATCGGCTTCTTCTTGTCCGCTGTCCATTCCAGCAGTGCCTGGATATATTCCTGCGGACCGGCCAGACAGAGAATAGCCGCCGCCCGCACATCATCACTGCCGCTGCAGGCAGCCTTGTAGATCTCTTCAAGCAGCTCCGGACGGCCTACCGCTTTGATCACGTGCAGCTTGCGGACTTCGCTTTTTCCGCCGGCGGGATTGAAATGCTGAGCCAGATAATCGGCTGCAGCCGGTCCATAGGACGGCAGAATCTTGTTCATGGCAAAGTCAGCAAGCTCCGCATAAGGATCGCCAAGCGCGCCGACGGCCAGCGGGAGCAGCCGCAGATCCTGGAACACGCCATCCTTGAACGCCTCAAGCACCGTCTCATATCGGCCGCTCCCTGTCGTTGTCAACGCCTGGCGGACGGCGGCAATCTTTCTGGAGGAAACCCCGGTTTCCAGACCAAACGCGCTGCCCTGCAGCTGAACAGCTTCACTGCCGGATGGCGATGTGCTGCCCTGCGTATACAGCACCGATTCCAGCAGCAGCGTCAGGTCCTGCAGCTTCACTGCCGAACTCTGCCCTGCTGCAGCCTCTGATGTCACCAGAGCCGAAATCCCCTCACCCAGTCGCTTGAACACTGCCGCCCGCTCGCCCAGCTGCTCGAACTGCGGCAGAAGCCGTTTCAGGCGAAAATCATCCGCAGCCAGATCGCTGCCCGCAATATATAGTCTTCTGACCTCCTGATGAAGCTCCTGCAATAATGCTGTACTCATGCGCGTCCCCCTAACGAGATAGTATGCAATGCTATTTATTCAGACTTATAGTTAGTTAGAGCAGCCTTGTCATTCCTTCAGCATGAATGATGCCAAGCGGCTGGGCTGCAAGTCTGCCCCGATCCATATCATGTTCAAACATGACCAGCAGGGTGCAATGCTCAAGGCAGACCGGCGGCAGAAACGGCAGCAGGACGGTTGCGCCCTGTGACAGGGCGGGAATATCCTCCAGCACCAGCTGTCCCCCGGCTTCATCGGTTATCAGGTACTCGCCTTGAGCGGTCTGACTGATACTTACTGCATGGAGCAGAAGCACCGGCTCCTTGTCACTCAGCGGATTCTTAAGCTGGTTCTTCACTTTCTTGACCGCCTCTGCAATGGAGCGGTGGGCATGAGCATGAACCTGATCCAGATCAGCCGGAGTAACCGGTCTTGTTGTCATACCTTCATAGCGGACCCGCGGATTCATATCTCCCGGATATTTATACAGCAGCGGCACCTCAGCCACTTCGTAGAAGCTGTCTTCCTCACGCAGCAGCTTGGCTGCCTTGTACGGACGGTAATGCAATGTCTTGTAAACGGCACCGGCGGACATATCCAGCCAGTACCCCTGGTCTACGAATTCCTGGCGGGCTTTGTCATCATAGCTGTAAAAAGCCAGCTGAAGCAGCTCCGCATTCTCCGCTGTCAGCCCGTACTCCTTCAGCTCGGATAGCTGCCAGGCATGGCCCAGCCATTCATCAATCGTTGATTCATGGTCAAGGGCCAGCTCGGGGTCCTCGCTTCTGGCAGTCAGATAGCTGCGGCCTTTCTTAATGAAGGCATGCAGCAGGGTCAGCTGCCGGACCGCATATGTATAGCCATGTTCACGGTCCTCTCCTTTACCAAGCAGCAGCGCAAACCGGCGCAGCTCAATCTGCGCACCGGACAGATAATAGTTGCCAAGCTGCTTAACATGCTCCTGCACGGTCTTGAGCGTCTTCGCGTCGATTGATGACAAGCCGCCGCGGATCAGCGAGAGCACCAGCTTCTCCAGCAGGTCCAGCCCTTCCAGCTGGGCGGTGATTTTTTTCTTGAGCGCAGATTTATTAACCTTCTTCGGTTTGGCCGGGCTGCCTTCGGCAGCCTGCTTTACCTTGTTTTCTTCCCGTTTCTCCGCCTTCTCCCGTTTGGCTGCGATATCCTCCGGAACAGGTGCAGGAGTAAAGGTCTGTCCCTCCACATAGGCGTACAATAATCCAAGGGCATGCTTGCAGGGAAACTGGCGGCTCGGACAGGAGCAGCGGAACACCGGATTCTCCGGAGCAATGAAGTCTACAGAGCATTCGTACGGCGTTTTGCCGCTTCCCGCACATTGTCCGAACAGCAGCTCGCCGTTCTCGGTGCGGTGAAGCTGAATAAAGCTCTTTTTGCGCACCAGGCCCTGGCCGTTCTTGATGGCGGCTGTGTTTGGTGCTAAGGAATCGACATAGGATGATGTAAGTTCAGGCAAAGCATATACCTCCCGACTTGTAAGCTGAAATATGAGAACAGATTGGACTTACATAAAAATGGCACATAACCTCATTTACCCATACCGGGCGGATAAGATCACATGTTTGCATTTATCTTAACAAAAATAAACTGCGCTTCCAATCTTACAGGTCCTGTTATGGAAAAATTGGGCAATAGGAACTATACAAAGCAGCCGCCCCCCCGACATCAGCCAAAAAAAATAGGACGGACCCCCTAAGGTCCCTCCTTCTCGGCAGACAGACTGCCGCCGCCCGCACGCTATAGCTAAAAGCATTTTATTTAAACCAGCCCTTTTCCTTGAAGCGTGTGATCGCCTCAATCCGGTTGCCGACATCCAGCTTGTCCAGAATCACCGAAATATAGTTGCGGACGGTTCCCGTTGTGATATAGAGCTGGCTGGCGATTTCTTTTGTGTTTTTACCGTCGGCGATCAGGCCGAGCACTTCCTTCTCACGCTGGGTCAGCGGATTGGCTTCGCTGCTGTAGGCTTCATCCATCAGCTCAGGGGCATAGATTCGTCTGCCGCCCATGACGCTGCGGATGGAGAGAGCCAGCTCCTCGCTGGGGCTGTCCTTAAGCAGATAGGCATCCACACCGGCTTTTACAGCACGCTCAAAATAACCGGTCCGGGCGAACGTGGTCAGGATCATGATTTTACAGCCGGAGCCCTTCAGCGCTTCAGCCGCCTCAAGTCCGGTCATCGCCGGCATTTCAATGTCCATGATGCAGATGTCCGGTTTATGCTGCTGCACAAGCTTGACCGCTTCCTCACCGTTGCCCGCGCGGCCTACTACCTTCATGTCCTCCTCCAGATCCAGCAGCGAAGCCAGTGCTCCAAGCAGCATGCGCTGGTCTTCGGCAATCACGATATGAATCATCCTTCTTTCGCCTCCATTTCCAGTTGCCGGATTACAGTCGGTACTTTAATAATAATCGTCGTTCCGCTGTTCTGTGAAATCTCCATACACCCGTTCACGAACTCCAGCCGCTCCCGCATCCCCTGGATGCCGTGGCCTTTATAATTCAGATTAGCCCCGTTAAGGCCATTGCCGTTATCAGACACCCTGATTGCCAGCTCCGTTCGGGAGGGCTCGATTTGAATGCGGCACTGCGAGGCCCCGCTGTGCTTTACTACATTCGTCACTGCTTCTTTGATGCACATACTGAGCACATTTTCTGTAATCAATGAAGTATTGTCCAGCTTCGGGCTGCCCTCCAGCTCAAACTCAATCTCCGCCGCCTGCAAAAGCTGCCTGATCCGCACCAGCTCATCCTCCAGCCGGATGCCCCGCATCTGGGTGATCATCTCCCGGACCTCTTTAAGCGCGCTTCTTGCCGTCTGCCTAACATCGTTAATTTCCACGATCGCCTGCGCCGGGTTTTTACCTATCAGCTTGCCGGCCAGGTCGCTCTTGAGCCCGATCAGGGATAGCTTTTGGCCCAATGTATCATGCAAATCCCGTGAAATCCGCTGCCGCTCTTCCATTATGACCAGTTCAGAGATCCGTTTGTTGGCATCCTCCAGCTGGCCCTGCAGCTTATCCTGGTTATTGCGGTTGTAAGTGGTGGCCGGAAGCAGCACTACAGCAATGATACTGACGAGCACAAAGGGCAGCTGGGACAAAAACACCGGATTACGCGTGATCAGCTCGTAATTGATTGCCACAATCGTCGTCAGCAGATGAATCGTGTACATCGTGAAGAAGCCCGCCCGGCTCTGGATATTCCCGATAAAAAAAGCCAGAAACAATGCGAAATACATATACCCGAACATGAGCGTCATTGTTATCGAGACCACAATCTGCACACTCGTCCAGAAGTAGACCAGCCAGCCCCGGGATTTGAACGCAAGCACATAACAGGCAAAAAACAGAATAATCATGACAATACCGTATACCCACCGGTCCATCGAAGATGAACGGAAGATCGAGTAAAACGGAAGAATATAGAACACGACCCAGACGTAAGGGCTGAGACCTGTACTTTTATGAAAAATATGATGCCATTTCTGCATATCCGCCATCCTTTTTGCCAGCAAGTTTGTACCCCCATTTTAGCATAATCTGCGGCAAAAAAGAGAAGAAGCGCACCCGCCGCCAATATGCGTGTCTGCTTCCCCTCCTGACTCCTGCTACGGAAGCCTGCTATTTGGCCTGCAATCCGGCTTTCTGTATCTTCAGCCCTTCCACAGCAGGCAACGGCTGACGCAGGCGGTTCTTGATTTCCTTAAAGCTGACAAACCCTTTATTCTCCTCATCCCACAGGCGGAACCGGAGCGCCTTCAGGCTTGTGCCGATTGTAATAGTCGTTGCTTTCTGCAGCGGCGGCGTGGCGTTGTGGGCCAGCTCCAGATTATAGTTAGGCACTTTAGGCGCCAGATGATGCACATGGTGAAAGCCGATATTCCCGGTGATCCACTGCAGCAGCTTAGGCAGCTTGTAATACGAGCTTCCTTCTACGGCAGCCATAACATAGCTCCATTCCTCTTCATGCTCAAAAAAAGTATCCTCAAACTGATGCTGCACATAGAACAGCCAGATGCCCAGAAAACCCGAGACGAATACGATTGGCAATTGTACCAGCAGGAATGCCTGCCAGCCTACAAGCCAGATCATCGCGGCATAAAGGGCAACAATAAGCACATTCGTCAGGTACGTATTCATCCGCTCCTGGCGTCTGGCGCTTTTTACATTGAAGCGGTACTGGATCAGGAACACTGCAATCGGGCCTGCGCCGAACATGACCAGCGGATTGCGGTAAATCCGGTACCAGAGGCGCTGCAGCGGCTTGGCTGCGATATACTCATCCACAGTCATAATCCAGATGTCGCCGATGCCCCGTTTGTCGAGGTTACTGCTGCCGGCGTGATGGATCGAATGGCTTCTTTTCCACTGGCGGTAAGGGACAAGGGTCAGCACGCCGGTAAGCGTTCCGAGAATATCATTCGCTTTGCGGTTCTTGAAGAACGAGCCATGGCAGCAGTCATGAAAAATAATAAAGGTGCGGATGACAAAGCCTGCAGCCGGTATGGCAAACAGCAGGGTCAGCCAGTAGGATACGGGTAGGCTGAAATAGGCAGCCGTCCATAACAGGAACAGCGGGCCAAGCGTATTAACCATCTGTTTTATACTTGTTTTTCGGTCATTTTTTTCAAAAGGGGCCACGCTTTTCTTCAGGCTGGAGAGCTGGGATGCAGTGCTGCTCTTGGACATCAGTAGGTTCCTCCTTGTATGTGCGCTCACTCTTCATATATTTACCTTAATTATAGTGAAGAGTGTGTCATGACCGTAAGACATAAACATCAAGGAACGGGTATGACATTTATCATACTGCGTCAAACCGGAAGCGATCCTGCTTCAGCCCGGTTGCATTAAACACAAACAAGCCGCAGTACCCGGAGAGCGTTACCCACCAGGCAGCTGCAGCTGCAAATTCAGATCGTTTATTCATTTTTAACGTTGTCTCTGTCGGCCTCCTCAGCCTTCACCCGCCAGCCTCAGCATCTCTTCCCGGTATTCCGTCGGCGTCTTCCCTGTGGCCTTCTTGAACACCTGGGTAAAATATTTCGGGTCCTGGTAACCGACCAGCGGCGCCACCTGGTATACCTTGACACTGCTGTTCTGCAGAATGTATTTCGCTTTCTCCATCCGGCAGTGGGTTACAAATTCGAGGAAGGTATAGCCGGACACCTGCTTGAAAAGGGTGCAGAAGTGGCTGATACTCAGATCTGCAACCTCCGCCACTTCCTCAATGCTCAGATCCTTGTGGTAGTTGTCCTCAATGTATCTTTTCACTTTGTCGACCACGCTGCGGCCGTCGTCTCGCGCCGCCTGCCTGCTGCCTTCCAGCATCCAGTCCCGGAAATCCTGCTTGAGCACATTGATGACCGCCGACAGCGTCCCGAGGCCCTGCAGTTTTCCCATCAGCTCTTCCAGCGGCCACTCCGCCTGCAGCCCCATCTGTTCAAACTGTCTGTACAGGACGACGACGAGCTCAATGATCACCCGCTGGGCCAGCTCCTTGGTCAGTGACTGAGCTTCAATGAAGCAGGCCATCTCATCGAACAGCAGCAGCATCCGCTCCAGATTCAGCGTACGGATGCTCTCGATCAGCGACAGCTCCAGCTCCTTGGGATACTGTACCTCGCGTTCCCCGGCTTCCGGCGTCTCCTCTTCGATGAATACACCGGCCTCACCGGAATAAAAGCGCCGGTACAACGCTTTGGCAGCGAGCGGATACACGGTGCTCAGCTGGTCAATGCCCTGTGTACTGCGGCTGATCCCTACCGAGCAGTGCAGCTTGGAGTAGCGCTTGATGTCTGCGACAAGCCGCTCGCCGAGCTCCTTCCTGACCGTGCTCAGATTTCCTGGGAACAGCAGCACCCATTCTCCGTTGTAGAACGGAAAAATAGACAACGCACCATTCTCCAGCGACCATTCCTCCAGGATGTTGCGGATCGCAAACAGCCACAGATGCTTCTCCTCTGCACTCCATTTGGCGGTTAGGGAGGCATAGTCATCCAGCCTCACCACCGCCATAAAATACTCGCGCTCCAGCTCGCTGTTCTCCAGCCATTTCAAATGCTGCAGCGGCCGGGGATTGCCGAGCGTGAACTCGGCGAACATCCGCTCCCTCGCCAGTATGGACAGCATCTGTACCGAATGCATCAGCTGTTCATTCTCCTTCTGGCGGTCCAGCTTCGCCCGCGCCCGGGTAAGCATATCCGTCAGTTCGTCATGATCAATCGGCTTAAGCAGATAGTCAAAGGCACCTAGCCGCAGGGCATCACGCGCATATTCAAATTCCCCGTAGCCGCTGATAAAGATAAACAGCAGCTTCGGATTCTTCGGAAGCAGTTCCTTCATTAATGCGATTCCGTCAATCACCGGCATCCGGATGTCGCTGATCACAATCTGCGGTGAGCTTTCCTCGATCAGCCGCAGCGCGGCTTCCCCGTTGCGGGCTTCACCGGCAATCGTCAGGCCCAGCTCCTCCCAGGGAATAGCCACCTTTAAGCTGCGCAGAATAATCGGCTCATCATCCACCAGCAGCACTTTGTATTGTTCTTGCCGTGCACCCACTTCCCGCACCTCCCAGGTTTATTGTACAGCCGAGCTCTGTATAAGATTCCAGTACTGCTCCGACGCGGACTGCAGCTGCTGCAGGGCGTCCCCCGCCCCCAAGCCGCCGTCTATCATTTCTTCGATGACACTGAGGAAGGTCTTCTTCACTTCAGGCGACAGCAGGTTGTCATACGGCACAAAGCTCTGGCGATCCTTGGCCATAATCTCCATCACCTGCGCGAACACGGGTCCGGTCTTCTCAGGGTCAAAATCAATCCGCATCGAAGGAATTCTGAGCCCTTCGTACACTATCCGCGTTTGGATTTCTTTGGTATAGAAGGCTTTCATCAGCTCAAGCGCCGCCTCGCGCTTCCCCCCCGTCAGGCTCGCGGACAAACCGATACCGATCGTGTAACCTCCGGCTATAGAAGGCTCAGTGCCTTTTGTCAACGACGGGAACGGAATGACTCCTACCTCATTTTCGAAGCCTTCCGGAGCCGTCTCTCCGGTGAACAGGTTAATATCCCAGTTCCCGTTCAGATACATTGCGGCTTCGCCGCTGCTGAACATGCGGACCGCATTTTCGGGGGAAGTATCATTCGAGCCTGCGCTGAACGCCCCTTCGCCGATCCACTTTTCCAGGTGGCTGAACGCTTCCAGATACGCCTTATTCACGAAGGCAGCACCGTCTTTGCCTGTAACCAGCTTCTGGATCAGGTCCGGTCCGGCATAGCGGTCCATCAGATAATGGGCGAAAATACCGGCCGGCCAGCGGTCCTCATTGCCAAGCGCAAACGGGGTAATTCCCGCCTCCTTCAGCTGCCGGATTGCCTCATCCAGCTCGCTGACCGTTTCCGGCGGCTTGATGCCCAGCTTCTGGAATAAGGTCTTGTTATAATACAGCGGCTCGGCATTCCCTTCGATCGGCAGCCCGTAAATATGCCGGTCAAAGGTCCACAGATGCAGGTCGCTGAACTGGTTCCCCAGGCCGTTATCCTGTACGAAGCCGGTCAGGTCCATCAGCCGGTTGGACCTTGCATAAGGCTCAATCTCTGCGCCGCCGAACAGCACGAACATGTCAGGCGGAGTGCCGGTAACCATTTCGCTTTTGAGCTTTTGCTCGCGGTGAATCGTTTGATCCAGCCCTTCAAAGTTCACCTTTACGTTCGGATGCTCCTTCTGATACTCCTGAACGACTTCCTCAAAGATGGCCAGCAGCGGCCGGTCATGCTCCTTCATCCAGAAATGGCGGAAGGTCAGTGTTATTTTCTCGGGGGAATTATCTTCAATCGGCTCCTTATTGCCAAACGAAATAAATAATACCGCTCCGGCCATCAGTGCTATATAGAGCAGAATCCAGCCCCATTTGGTTAACCATCTCACCGCATTACTCCCCGCTTTCATCCTGTTTAGGTGTTTCATGGCTGTATGGTCGGAATCCGGATACAGATCGTCGAACCGAATCCAGGGGAAGAACAGACCATAATGCCGTAAGGATGGCCAAACCGGATATTCAGGCGCTCATGCACATTCCGCAGCCCGACACCGCTGTCCGCGTATTTCTTGGGGTTGCTGTGCTCCGTGTCCCACAGGCTCATCAGGGTTGAGAGGTCAAAGCCGGGCCCGTTATCCTTCACGATAATAATGATATCCTTGCTGCTGCGCTGTGCGCTGATCGTAATCTCCCCGTGCTCCTCCATCTGTTCAATCGCGTGATAGAGCGCATTCTCAACAATCGGCTGGACAATCAGCTTCTGGGTCATCACCTGCCTGAGTGTATCGGGAAGGTCGATCCGGTAGCTGAATTTATCCTCGAACCGGAATTTCTGAATGTCCAGATAATGCCGGACATGCTCAAGCTCCATCTGCAGCGGAATCAGCTCCTGGTTCTGGCTGATGCTGATGCGCAGCAGCTTGCCGAGTGAAACGACCATCTTGCTGATATCGCGGTTGCCCGCCAGCACGGCCATCGAGTTGATCGATTCCAACGAGTTGTAGATAAAGTGCGGGTTGATCTGGGCCATCAGCGCCTGCATTTCCGCTTCCTTCTTGCGCCCCTGCTCAGTCTGTACCTGCTGGATCAGCTCACTGATCTGCGAGCTCATCCGGTTGAAGCCGTCGATCAGCAGGTCGCTCTCATCATCTGAGCGCAGCGGTGTTGTAATCGGCATAAAAATGCCCTGTTTTACCCGCTTCATCCCGTTGACCGCACTGTTGATGCTGCGCACCAGCCTTCTGACGAAGTAGCGGTCAAACAAAAAGGCGGACAATAGTGAAACCGTTCCCAGAATGATCGCCAGATTACGGATCGAATCGGACTCCGAGGAGATCAGATTCATCGGGGTAATCGCCGCAAGATACCAGTCTGAATTATGTGAAGGCAGGAAAGTAATCAGCGATTTCTCCCCCTGATAGTTGTCAATATAATAGTCCTGGCTCTTGGTATAATCTGCCTGCAGAAAAGGAAACTCCGTCCGCTGCCCGATATGCTCCCCGGACTTGTTGAAGACGATATTGCCCTGCTTGTTGACCAGCAGGATATCCCCTTTCTTCAGCGTTGCCGCCTCCCAGAAAATCTGGTCCAGCAGATCCGGTTTGACGTATACGACCAAATAGCCGATATCCTCCAGAGAGTAATAGTCTTTAATGACTCTGGCCTGCACCAGCACCGGATTGCCCGCTGCCTCCGAGCCGTTCTCTCCCGGGCCGGACCAGACCGGGCGGCCTTCGGCGCCTTCCATCGCGCCATACCACACCTGCTTCCGCATATCTGCGAAGGACATCGGCGCATTGTACTGGTACAGCAGCCGGTCTTTGCCGTAAAGGCTGAAGGAGGTGATCATCGGGTGATTGATCAGCAGGTTGTTGATCTCCTGCTTGCGGTCATAGGTCAGCACAAAATTCGGCTGTTTCAGCGACTGCTGGATGGCAGGCTGCGTAATGGCCGAATTCGTAATGGATGATATTTCGCTGAGTGCGAATTTTAGTTTACGGTCGGTCTCAAGTAATGAGATCCAGTAAAAGCTGCTCGATTTCTTCTCCATTGCATTTGAAAAGTTCACGTATGTGACAATTCCCATGACAATAACGGGAATAAATACGAGAAGAATAATAGCGAACAGAATTTTGCGTCTTAGCTTCATTGCCGTTTACCTTCCCCCTGCTGTCTTCAGCCGGACTCAAGCGGAAAGCATGCCGCCCCTGCCTGCAAGGACGGCACTGCCGCTTCTGCCTCCTCTATTATTCTTCACGTATGGTTCAGTTTCCTGTTAACCGCTTTGGGAAAAAGCGGATTAGCTCTTGATAGCGCCTGAGGTCAGGCCGGCGATAACCCAGCGGCTGAACAGCAGAAATACAATCAGCAGCGGCAGCGTCGCCGTAAAGGTTGCGGACATAATCATGCCGTAGTCTAGGCCGTCACGGGTGGTGAAGAGCTGCTGAAGTGCGATCTGGATGGTGTAGTGCTCCTTGTTCTTCAGCACAACAAGCGGCCAGAAGAAGTCATTCCACACGGTCATGAAGTTAAGGATACCGAGTGTTGCCATAGCCGGGGTAATAACCGGCACGGCGATATTCCAGAAAATCCGGAAGTGGCCGCCGCCGTCGATCCGTCCCGCTTCAATCAGCTCGGTCGGCACCGCAGAGGCAATATACTGCCGCATCCAGAAGATCCCGAACGCATTGACCATTGCCGGTACAATCAGTGCCTTGTAGCTGTCAATCCAGTGCAGCTTAGCCATGATAACATAAGTCGGAAGCACGCCCAGCTGCTGCGGAACGATCAGGGTAGCGATAACAAATACGAACAGCGCGTTTTTGAACGGAAATTCATATTTGGCAAAAGCGTAACCGGCCAGTGTACAGAAGAAGACGACCGAAACGGTTACCATCGAGGATACAAACAGGGAGTTGCCAAGCGCCTGGAAGAAATCCGCTTTTTCCAGTACACGCTTGAAATTGTCAAAGAACTGGTCGCCGACGGTCAAAAGCGGCGGTACATGGAACACAGCCCCCTTGTCGTTGGTGCCGACAACAAACATCCAGTAGAACGGGAATACCGAGACCAGCGCCCCGAGAATAAGCAGGAAATAAAAGCCCAGCTTGCCGAAGAAGCCGAGATCATCCGGTTTTTTTCTGAACATACGCAGTGTACTCATGCTTTCTTGCCTCCAGTGTCTCCGCCTGTGCCTCTGGAAATCAGCATGTTAAGGATGGAGAAGAGAATTGTGACGAGGAACAGCATAACCGCTGTTGCCGCCGCTGTACCGAAGAAGCCGTTACGGAACGCCTCACTGTACAGATAAGTAACCATGGTAATCCCTTCCTGGCGGGTAGAGCCGGTTCCAGCCTGGCCAAGGAATACATAAGGCTCGGTGAACAGCTGCAGGGCGCCGATTGTCGACTGCAGGGATACAAAGATAATGAAAGGCTTGAGCAGCGGCAGCGTAATTGCGAACAGCTGCTGTCTGCGGTTGGCGCCGTCAATGCGGGCGGATTCATACAGGTCCATCGGAATACTCTGCAGTCCGGACAGGAAGATAATCGCGTTGTAGCCAGTCCACCGCCACATCACCATAGTGGAAATGGCGATTTTGACACCCCACCAGCCGGAGTTGAAGGCAACACTTTCAAGCCCGAGGCCGTTCAGCATCCAGTTGATCATCCCGTTATTTCCGAACAGGGTGCTGAATACGAGCGTAACGGCCACAATGGACGTAATATTCGGCATAAAGTAAAGAATACGGAACGTCTTTTTAAATTTGGTCATTCCCGAGTGCAGCAGCACGGCCAGCAGCAGCGCAAGCATAACCTGCGGGACCGTACCCATCAGGCCCATAATGAGCGTGTTGCTGAAGGAAATCCAGAAGGTCGGGTCACTGGTGACCAGATCATAGTTTTTGAAACCGACGAATTTCATCGGATTGAGTGCATCCCATTTAAAGAAGGATAAATAGAAGGTAAAAAAGATCGGGTATAGTCCGAATATCGAGAACAGAATAAAGAACGGTGAGATAAAGGTATAGGCCGTAATCCGGCTCCGTCTTTGTTCAGTTAAAAAAGGGCGTTTGCTCTCGGCATGCGGACTCGTAATTACGGGTTCTGCCATGTCACACCTCCAGGATAATTAAGAAAGCTCTATTTCCGAAGAATCCGGATTCCCGGGGGCTGCCTGCCCTCTCAGGAATCCGGATGTCCGGTTCATATCACGCTTGATGCTTAGAGTCTAGCTGCGTTCAGCAAGAGTCTTCGCCTGTTTTACAGCTTCATCCCACTCTTTTGCAGGATCGGCTTTCTTCTCGATTACGTTCTTGAGCGCATTCTTGAAGAAGGTATCGGTCTGGTCATGCAGCGGTCCGTAGTATACCGGTTTAACACGGTTAGCCGCTTTACCGAACTCCACAGCGGTCTGCTGTCCGCCGAAGAAATCATCCTTGAAGTCTACGAATGCAGGATCTTCATACAGCGCAGGAATTGAAGGCATCAGACCTTTGGTCTTGAAGGATTCCAGCTGATTGTCCTTGTTAACCAGCCACTGGATGAAATCATAAGCTTCTTTCGGGTGTTTGCCTTCCTTAGGCAGGGTGATGAACGATCCGCCCCAGTTACCGGCACCTTCAGGCAGCTGGGCAATTTTCCATTTGCCGGCCGAATCCGGTGCGTTGCTCTTGATATTACCGGCCATCCATGCTGGTCCCATGACTACGGCGAACGATCCGTCGCTCATGCCTTGACCCCATTCAGGCGACCACAGCAGGTAGTTGCTGATCCAGCCTTCCTGGATGCCTTTTACTGTGAAATCATAAGCTTTCTTGACCTGCGGATTGGTGTCGCCAATGAACTTCCCGTCAGCCTTGCCGAAGTAGATTTCATCTGCAGACTGGTCGCGTAGGGCATTATAGGTCAGGTCAGTCAAGTCAGAGAAGTATTTGCCGGTCTTGTCTTTGTAAGCCTTGGCTACAGCAGCAAACTTGTCCCAGGTGTCGATCGCCGCGCTGAAGCCCTCAGGATCGCTAGGCAGTCCGGCTGCTTCAGCCAGATCGGTGCGGTAGTAGACAACTGTCGGCCCGATATCTGTCGGAAGTCCGAGCTGGAAGCTGCCGTCGATCGAGGAAGCCTGCTTCCATTTCCAGTCCAGATAGTTAGCCTGAATGTCTTTGGCGCCAAGGTCGTTCAGGTTGTAGAATTTGTCCTGGGCACTGATGAAACGCTCCATGAAACCGATTTCAAGTTGGAAAATATCAGGCGCGCCGGAGCCTGCGGACAGAGCGGTGGTCAGATTGTTGTGGTGTGCAGTCTGGTCACCTGTATTCTGGATTTTGATCGTAACGTTCGGATGCTCCTTGGTATACTCGTTCGCCAGCTCTTCATAGTTGACGTTACCGAGTGTCCAGAAGGACAGCTCCACTTTTTCAGCCGGTTCTGATGTGGCTGCATCTGTAGCAGGTGCATTTGTACTTGATGCGTTGTTACCAGCATTCTCTTTGCCCGCATTATTCTCTGCATTGTTGCCCCCGCATGCTGCCAGTGATCCAACCAGCATAACGGACGCAAGTGCAAGCGCCAGGTTCTTTCCTGTTTTCATTCCTCTGTACCCCTCTCAAAGGTTTCTCTTACAAGACTTAGTGTACCGTAGGAGAACTGTTTTGCAGAGGAGGCAAACTTCCGATTTAGGGTTGAAATACTTACGATTCCGGGCAGTCCGGATTGGATTTATCACTCCTCCACAGGTATACTGGTTGTATTTCCGGTTCATATTCACAGCCAAAAGGAGAATGCTCTTATGCCTATCAACCGCCCGCTGTATACCGACAGTGACTTCCAGGAAGCGATTGAGCGCAAGCTGCCGGTACGGGTCTTTGAAGATGATCATCTGGTGAATTCAGGGGCAACGGTTGTCCGTTTCACCGATTCCGATGTCATTATCCAGTCGCGTGTCAGCGACTTAACCTATTACTCGCGCCGCACCTGCCAGTTCTTTGAAGTAAGAGGCTAAATCATGAAAGGACAGCCTTCCGGAACCTGCGAGTTGTGCTGCCGTTCTCCCCTGGCAACCACTGTCCACCATCTGGTTCCCCGCGAAAAAGGCGGCGCCCTGCAGCCGACCGCTCTGCTGTGCAAAGCCTGCCACCGGCAGATCCACGCACTTTATACGAATGATGATCTGGTGACCCTTGACCTGACTACCATTGCGGCCCTGCGGCAGGATACTCAGATCGCTTCCTACCTGAAATGGATCGTCAAACAGGCTCCGGGAGCAGAGCCCAAGCTCCGCAAGTCACAGCGTGTCCGCGGGAAACGCTGAGCCAATTGTCTGTTTCTTAATAATGTGACTAGAGTACGTTCAGCAGGGAGACACTATGGGGCGAGAAACGGCTGAACAGCCGATACCAAACTATAGTGAGGTGCTGTAATGTTCAAACGATTTGATGAAATTGCCATCGAAATTCCTGCAGTTGAGCGTCCGGACCCTAATGCTGCCGCTGCCGTACAAGAGCTGATGGGCGGGAAATTCGGCGAAATGTCTACCTTGAACAACTATCTGTTCCAATCGTTTAACTTCCGCGGCAAGAAAAAGCTGAAGCCCTTCTATGATCTCGTTACCAGTATTACTGCCGAAGAGCTCGGTCATGTGGAGCTGGTTGCCCACGCCGTGAACAAGTGCCAATGCGGCTCTACGGAGTATAAAGAGCCTGACCAGACTCCGCTCAATCCATTTAAGGATATGCGGAACACCTATTTTGCGCTTGCCGGCGCCCAATCCGCTCTGCCGATTGATTCAATGGGCCGCCCCTGGAGCGGGGAATATGTATTTAACAGCGGCAATCTGATTTTGGATCTGCTGCACAATTTCTTTCTGGAATGCGGAGCCAGAGCTCATAAGATGAAGGTATATGAATTGACCGATCATCCGGCTGCGCGCGAGGTTGTGGGATATTTGCTGGTGCGCGGCGGGGTGCATGTGGTTGCTTACGCCAAAGCCCTGGAAATGGCTACAGGTGTCGATGTCAGCAAGCTCGTTCCTATCCCCTCTCTGAGCAACAAAGCTTTTACAGAGACACATAAGTATGAATCCAAAGGTCTCCACACAAAGCTGTATACCAACAGCGATAACGATTTTACGGCCATTAAACAAATCTGGAAAGGCCCGCATCCCGAGGACGGGAAGCCGCTTGAGGTAGTGGAAGGTTCCCCGAAAGGATACCCGATAGCCGATGCGCCGGAGGTTCCTGAAGAATTTGCCCCCGGTATTTCCGAGGAGGATTTCCTGGCCATCGCCGCACGTTTGCAACAGGCTGCCGGTATTCACTGATTACGGACTTACGCAAAAAAGCCGGCTTCTGCTCTAATGCAAAAGCCGGCTTTTAATATTCATCACAGTGAATTGGCTGTGAAAAGAGCCATAGAATTCTTCAGGTTACCGCTTTAACAGATTCGAGCTGTTGAGCTTCTCGTTAAGGATATCCTGAAAGCTTTGCGTTTTATCTTCGCTTCTGGTCTGCTTGTGCTCGGTGACCGGGTGAGGTCTAAAAAATTGATGATTGTAAGCCATAAGATTATGTACTGCCATATTCATAATGGTTCAGCCTCCTTCCGAAATCTACACCCTTGCACGGATGCGAATCAACTTATGGTTTATATAACCCGATACATCCATTCTCAAACCCTTTTTTTGCATATTTTATGCACTAGAGTAAAGGGCTGGGTTTAAACCAGCCCCTCCTCATCAAACCGTACGTGAGGTTTTCCCTCATACGGCTTTCCGATGTTCGTCATTCATGTGCATGCAGATCACAATAGCGTTTTTAGTCCATACCTATTGGCCATATACTTAACCTCAGATCGTGAACTTATCCATCTCCCGCGTTGTCTCTTCTTTGCGTACCACCGGGTTAAGCGTTGCAGAATATACCAATCCAGTTTCGCTAATCTCTTTTGGCTGTAGTTCGTGTAGTAATAATTTCTCCATCCTTGAATCTTCGGATTGAGCCATTCTACATGCTCCGCGAACGATCTTAAGCGCATGCTCGGTGGTG
>NZ_FNDX01000007.1 GCF_900099765.1 Paenibacillus typhae
GTTCACTGCATTATCTTTCAAACCATGCCGTTCCCTCTACGCCGGAGGGTTCTTCGCTGTTGTACCAAGTTCTTTACAGCTTCCATGGCCTTCGTCCAGTTTAGCGAGACTCGGCTCCCTCTTTTCCCCTTTGCAGGGCCTTTTTGACGACGCGGCAGGATTCACTTGATGTTGCGGCCTGGGTTGTTGCTCGCCCGGTCTCTGACCGGTACTTTTGTCGATGCGCTTTTACACACAGATTTCGCCATGCGCAAGCATCCTAGCTACAAGAGTGGCTTGGCCCCTCTCTTGGTTGGACTTGCACCAACTAGATAATGCGTGCCTCTGGGCACGCCCAAACAAAAAATTTAGTCCTTGCCTGCCCGATCTGCGGATATAATGAATCAGGGTGATAAGGGGCTGACGTAGGAACAGTGTAAAAGGAGGCGCAAGAGTCATGACCAGAAATTCACGGGGCATTATCGTAGCTGTCAAGGGTGTCGTTATGCATCAGGGAACAATCCTGATTGTCCAGCGTGCTGCGGCTGATGTGATCGGAGCGGGAAGCTGGGAATGCCCGGGAGGCAAAATTGAATTTGGAGAAGGGCTTGAGGCTGCGCTGGAGCGTGAGATCGCCGAGGAGACAGGGCTTAAAGTCACGGTCGGGGAGGTTTTGTATGCTGCCTCTTTTCTGACCGACCCCGGCAGACAGGTTGTGATTATCACTTACCTCTGCAGGAGCGGAGAAAATGCCGTCCAGCTCTCTGAGGAGCATGCTGCCTATAAATGGTGTACCCGGACCGAGCTTCAGGAGCTGCTGCCTGCGGGAATTTTGGCTGAATTTGAACGGAGCGGTGTGTTCACAATGGCTGAGCTGATATAAACGAGTTGTTTCTATATGTCAAAAAGACCGCCCTTCTAGAAGCAGCGGTCTTCTTGGTCTTGTTCTGCAGCTTTAGTTCCAGTTACGGCTTCTTTTTCAACTGCTCGACGGCAGATTTTAAAGCAATAATTTTGGCGGCAGCTGCTTCATCAAGCAGCTTCTTTTGCGCTTCTGTCAGACCTGAATAACGCTTATAAGCCCAGTTCACAGCCTGCTCATTATTCAGGGTAACGGCGCTCACTGCAGGCAGCTGGTTGATTAAATAAGCCACTGTATCTGCAGCCTGCTGATCAGTAACAATTGCCGGAGACTCATAATATCCTTTTACATTGAAATCCTTGTCATAAAAAACAATCATATAATTTTCGCGGAAGTCAGAAGCTATATTGGCATGCACAGCAGATCTGGCGAGACTCTCAAGCGGTACGCTGTACATAACATCCGTGAGCCTGTTTAACAGCTGTATTTTGGAGGATACATCTTTGACAGTGAACGATTTGGCTCCTTCAGATATGTAATCAAAGTAAGTGTTTGAAGTAAAAGTATAATATTTCAGCTCTGGATGTGCGGCGGCAAAGCCTGCATTTATGTCGATCCGGTCTGTAATAGCATTGCTTTTGAATTCACGGGTGATTGTCACTCCCTCATTAAACCGGGTGACAGGCTCATTTAGGGTTACCTGTGCCTCGTCCAAATCCAGCTTGATTACTTGATAGCCCAGAGGCTTGCTATTAATATCATACAAAATAATAGTCATGTAATCCCGGCTATGCTCCAGCTGTACGGGAAACGAATACCTTTGCGATGATGGCGGCAGCATCAGAATATTAGGATTAGTCAAATCGGGAGCCGGTTCAGCACCCTTGCTGAAATAGTAACCGGGACGGTGAGCTGCAGCGGCAATATCTGACGGCAGACCCTCAAGGCTAAGCTGAGCAGAGCCGGCATTTGTATATCTGTATTCTTCTCCTTGTGTTATAACAATACCGCTAAGGAGCGGGAGACCTGCAGAATGGGATACTCCGTTTATTACAATCGAATTCTTCTGGCTGCCTTTTACCTCCAAGGGCTTCACGGTAAAAGACGAGCCCTTACCTCCATCATTCACTGTTACTGACTGCACTGTACCCGGGCCCGTAAATACCGAAGCCGCATCCAGTATCACACGGGCTATAACTGTACCTTCGCCAAGCTCCACCTTGAAAGCCGCCGCACCTGGATTCACATTGAGTAAGCTTACTGAACTCTTTTGCAGCTTAAGTGCAGTTTCAGCCCCCTGAACAATGAGCTTTCCTTCTACGGCTACATTATTGAGCGTAATTTCACCTTTCCCAGTGCTGCTGTCAAGCAGCAGGTCACCTTTTACAATCATGTTCTTCAAAATAACATCGGGAGCAGAGACTGTAACATTCCTGAATGTCTTAATTTCAGATGGGCTGCAGCCCCCGACTTCTCCTGGGCCAGTTACTGTCAAATCTCCAATTCCACAAGATACTGTATTGAAAATATCCAGAAGTGTTATCGACTCTGCTCTGGTCATAGGCTGATTCGGCCTGAAGCTGCCGTCAGGATAACCCTTCATCGCATCGATATTCACCATTGCGGCAACCTTAAGCTTACTCCAGTCGGCGATCTCGTTGTAGTCTGTAAAAACAGATAGCACTTCAGCCGAAGAAGGATCCTCCAATAACAAAAGCCTGCTGATAATAACAGCTGCCTCCTGACGGGTAATCAGCCCGTTTGGACGTACCTTTCCTTCATATCCCTCGATATAACCTGCTGACATCGCCTTTGAAAATTCAGCATATGCCCAGCTCGACTCCGGCAGGTCACTGAATTCTGCCGGTTTCCCCGCCGTAATGCCCCACATCCGATTAGTCAGCGCAACAAATTCCGCTCGTGTAATAGCCTCATCCGGCCTCACTGAACCATCTCCTAAGCCCTTCAGATAGCCTTGCTGCAACCACTTTTCAATCTGCTTCTGTGCCCAGTGTCCTTCATAATCATTGCTCTGCGCAGCTGAAACAGACCCTGCTCCCCATACAATACCTAGAACAAGACACAGGCTTAAACCTAAGCTCATTGCTCTTTTGAAATTCATTATATCCCCCCCATAAAAATACCAAGCCTGATCTGCGGCCTGACAAACCGCTTCCAGCCAGAGTTATTTTAAACCATTAAATGGAATATGGATATGACTTCTTTGGCTAAAGTCCTGTATTCATCACTATAGGGTGCAGTCTATATATGCACGCAAAATTGCCCCGGCAGCCGCAGCCGCCGGGGCAATCCCGGTTCATCTGTTAAATAATCCGTCGGTATACCATGAAGAAGATCATGGCGATCAGGACAACCATGAGCAGCAGGCTCAACGTCCGCAGCTTGGCTGTGTAGGATGATACATCACGGTTCTCGCGGATTCCGGCAGCCGCCAGACGCAATGGCTTACCCATGATTCCTCCGAGCGCAAACATGGCCAAAAGCAGCAGAACCACTACAACCATCCAGGCCACCGAGTAATCGTCCTGGCTCATCATGTAACCGCCTGTCAGCAGCTGAATGACCAGCCCGTACTGGGCGAAACGGTTGAAGCCGGTAATTGCGCTGAGCGTGCCTTCTTTGGCCGGAGCCGATAGCTTCTGTGCCCCACTCAGAATAAACGGCAGTACCAGATAGAAGCCAAGCGCCAGGGTCCCGATCATATGTAAGAAATACAGAAAACGGTCCATCCCTTACCTCCTCTGAAAGTTGCTGTGATATAAGTTACATTTTAATTATAACTTACTCTGCCGCATAAGAAAAGAAAGCCCATTCTTAGTATAAGATCAAACGGGTCTTGCCGGGTTACAAGGGTCAGACATTGACTGCAGATGTGACGGCCCGTACGGAATCAGCTGACTTGTCCAGTGCCGCCTGCTCTTCTGCTGTGAGCTCCAGCTCATAAATCTTCTCAATGCCGTTTGCGCCCAGCAGCACAGGTACTCCCATGAACAGGCTGTCATAGCCGTATTCACCTTCAAGCAGGGCGATAACCGGTATAATCCGTTTCTTATCCTTGAGGATCGCTTCAGTCATCTGTACCAGGGAAGCTGCCGGAGCATAGTAGGCGCTGCCGTTCCCGAGCAGGCTGACGATCTCTCCGCCGCCTACCCGGGTACGCTGCACGATCTCGGCAATGCGCTCCTCCGGAATCAGCTTGTCCACCGGAATGCCGCCCACACTGGAATAACGTACAAGCGGAACCATATCGTCTCCGTGTCCGCCGAGGACGAAGCCGCGCACATCCTCTACGGAAACGTTAAGCTCCTGGGCGATAAAGGTGCAATAGCGGGCAGTATCCAGTACCCCGGATTGTCCGATCACACGGTTTTTCGGGAATTCCAGGGCGTTATAAGCCACATAGGTCATCGCATCAACCGGATTGCTAAGGATAATGACAATGGACTCAGGAGCGACACGTTTGACGTTCTCGCATACGGACTTCACAATCGAAGCATTGGTATTCACCAGATCATCGCGGCTCATTCCCGGCTTGCGGGCAATACCGGCAGTAATAATAACGATATCTGAATCGGCCGCGTCTTCGAAATCGGAGGTTCCGGTGATCTGGCTGTCAAATTTCTGGACCGGACCCGCTTCCAGCATGTCCAGCGCCTTCCCTTTGGTCGGGTTCTCCAGCTGCGGGATATCCAGCAGAACGACATTGCCGAGCTCCTTTTGGGCAAGCATTAACGCCGTAGTCGCTCCGGTAAATCCGGCACCCACGACCGTGATTTTATAACGTTTGATAGCCAATGGTAGACCTCCTGAATTTTATATTAATTTTTATTTATAGCCCTTCTCGCACAAAACGGGCCTCGGAAGCATGCAGCTTCCTCCGGCCCGAGCACTTCATCTTACAGCTTACAGATTTTTGATAATTTCGTCAGCAAAGGCGGAGCATTTCAGCTCTGTTGCGCCTTCCATTTGACGGGCAAAGTCATACGTTACCGTCTTGTTATTGATCGCGGTGCTCATGCCCTTGTAGATCAGATCCGCCGCTTCCTGCCAGCCGAGATGCTCAAGCAGCATAACACCGGAAAGGATAACGGAACCCGGATTAACAACGTCCTTGTCAGCGTACTTAGGCGCCGTGCCGTGGGTTGCTTCAAAGATCGCATGTCCGGTCACATAGTTAATGTTGGCTCCCGGCGCGATGCCGATACCGCCGATCTGTGCGGCCAGCGCATCAGACAGGTAGTCCCCGTTCAGATTCAGTGTAGCGATCACATCGAAGTCTGTCGGGCGTGTCAGCACCTGCTGCAGCGCGATGTCTGCAATAGCGTCCTTGATGATGATTTTGCCGGCAGCGACCGCTTCGTTCTGTGCTGCATTCGCCGCTGCTTCGCCATCCTTTTCTTTAATCAGATCGTACTGGTTCCAGGTGAATACTTTGTCGCCGAACTCCTGCTCAGCCACTTCGTAGCCCCAGTTCTTAAACGCGCCTTCTGTAAATTTCATGATGTTGCCCTTATGCACCAGGGTAACGCTCTTGCGCCCGTGTTTGATTGCATATTCAACTGCAGAGCGCACCAGGCGCTTAGAACCCTCGGAGGATACCGGCTTGATACCGATACCGGAGGTTTCCGGGAAGCGGATTTTGTTAACGCCCATTTCCTTCTGAAGGAATTCGATCACTTTCTTCACTTCTTCAGAGCCCTCTTTATACTCGATGCCGGCATAAATATCCTCTGTGTTCTCACGGAAAATAACCATATCCACAAGCTCCGGATGCTTCACCGGTGAAGGCACACCGTCAAAATAACGTACAGGACGCAGACACACATACAGGTCCAGCTCCTGGCGCAGCGCCACGTTCAGGGAACGGATACCGCCACCGATTGGCGTTGTCAGCGGTCCCTTGATCGCTACGATATACTCACGGATTGCTTCCAGCGTATCATTCGGCAGCCATTCACCATATGTATTGAAGGCCTTCTCGCCGGCAAATACTTCGTACCAGGCAAGCTTTTTCTCCCCGCCGTACGCTTTCTCAACAGCAGCATCCAGCACCCGTTTGGAAGCTTTCCAAATATCGCGTCCTGTGCCGTCGCCTTCGATAAACGGAATAATCGGATTAGCAGGAACCACCAGCTTGCCATCTTCAATCGTAATTTGTTCGCCTTCAGTCGGCAGATCATATTTCTCCAGTTTCAACATGTGTGGGGATTCCTCCTAAAAAAGTATAGTAGCGGCAGACGCCTTCCATAAAACCTTCGCCCGCCAAGAGACAGGGCGCTTCAGAATACGTCTGCCGGGTTCACCGTTACAGCAAAGTACTAGCTCTAATTCTACTAAGGGGCGCTGCAGCCTGCAAGTCCCCTTCTTATCTCTCGTCTACAGGTACATATTTCTGTTCAAGCATTCCCGTATATTCTGCACGCGGACGGATAATGCGGTTGTCCTCGTACTGCTCCAGAATATGTGCAGTCCAGCCTGAAGTGCGGCTGATCGCAAAGATCGGGGTGAACAGCTCGCGCTCAATGCCCAGCTGCGTATATACAGAGGCCGAGTAGAAGTCAACGTTCGGCTTCAGACCTTTTTGCCCGGTGATCAGCTCTTCAATCTTCACGGACATATCATAGAGTGTAGTATCATTCTTCATGGTTCCAAGCTCCTGGGACATCCTCATCAGGTGCTTGGCGCGCGGATCGCCGTTCTTGTAAACGCGGTGTCCGAAGCCCATAATCTTCTCACGCCGCTCAAGCTTGCCGTTGATATACGGCTCCACAGCATCCAGACTGCCGATTTCCTCCAGCATCTTCATGACCGCCTCATTCGCGCCGCCGTGCAGCGGGCCTTTCAGTGCCCCGATGGCCGAGGTTACACCGGAATAAATATCGGAAAGTGTAGCCACAGTCACCCGGCTGGCAAAGGTGGACGCATTCAGCTCATGGTCGGCATGCAGCACAAGCGCCGCATCCAGTGCTTTGACGGACACAATATCAGGCTGTCTGCCCCAGAGCATATACAGGAAATTCTCGGCGATCGTAACGCCTTCTTTGGGGGCTACCGGCTCGAGGCCCTTGCGGATGCGTGCCAGCGCTGCTACAAGGGTAGGGATCTGCGCCTGCAGCTTCACTGCTTTTATCTCATTGGCTTCACGGCTCATATCATCGGCGGCTTCATCGTACAGCGCGAGGCTGGATACGGCGGTACGCAGCGCGGCCATCGTGTTCGTGTCCTTGGGATAAAGCTTCATCTGGGCAATGACCTCATCCGGAACCTGCGCAAAGGCGCTGAGGTCACGCTGCAGAGCCTGCAGCTCCGGAGTTGTCGGCAGATTGCCGAACCACAGCAAATAAGCAGTCTCTTCAAATGTCGCGTTTGCCGCCAGATCATCAATATCGTATCCGCGGTAAGTGAGTACGCCATCCACAATCGAGCTGATCGAGGAGGTCGTGGCGACGATGCCTTCCAGGCCTTTAGTAGCTGTCATAGTATATCTCTCCTTTGCCAACGAGGGTGTACAAGCCGTTCCTGACATCATGAAAACATTTACAATTTGAAAGATAAAAATCATGAAAAAATAGGCGGTAATACCCCTTCCGGGGATTGCAACTAACTTTCGAAACAGAAGCTTTAATTATCATACCGGATTTTGACGGTTATGTGAACAACGTGGAAGCTTTGTGTGGCATCAAATGATTTTATCGGAGGGATAGAAAAAAACATTCCGCTTCATTGTTTCATGATTGCGCTTTCAGTGTATATGTAATGTCCTGTTTTCAAGGTTCTGTCTCATTTCACCGTAATTCATAGTCTGCGAATCTGTCAGCTGAATATACATTAGACGAGCTGGTATTCAGCCGGAAATGAGTCCGACGGGAGGTTTGGCAATGGATTCGCCTTTAGTCAAAAAAGTGCTGCGCGGCCTGTGGGTCGTATTAGCCGGTGCAGGCCTGCTGCTGGCCGTATATATACTGCTGCCTCTAATCTATCCGCTGCTGCTCGCCTGGCTGCTGGCCTATCTCATTCATCCGCTGGTGCTGATTCTCAAGGGCCTCAAGCTGCCTGGCTGGCTGGCTGTGGTGGTGTCATTGCTCTTTTATATAGGGGGAACGGCACTGGTATTGACAGCACTGATTACCCGTCTTGTCAAAGAGCTTATCGTGCTGCTCCAGACCTTCGACCTCCATACGGATGAATGGCGTGAACTGCTGCTCTCACTCAGCCGCAATGCCAGCATTCAAAATATTATTAACCAGATTAACCAGTTTTACCACGATAACCCCGGTTACCACGATACTATTGACAGTAATATTAGCCGGACTACGGAAACCGTCGGCCAGTTTATTACGGAGCTGATAACCGGATTTTTCAATATGATTCTAAAGCTGGTGTCGGCGCTGCCGAGCCTCGGCTCGATTCTGATTGTCATTGTGCTGGCCGCCTTTTTCCTCAGTACCGGCTGGGAGCGCCATAACGCCAGGCTGACCGGGCTGCTGCCCGCCCCCCTGCTCCGCCCGGTGACTAACATTTGGAATGATCTGCGCAAAGCGCTGGTCGGCTATTTACGGGCCCAGGCAGTGCTTATATCCGTCACCGCATTCATTGTCATCATCGGCCTCCTGCTGCTTGGCGTCAATTCTGCCTTTGTAATCGGACTCACCATCGGCCTGATCGATACCATCCCTTACCTCGGTGTAGGCATCATCATGCTTCCCTGGGCGCTGTACTCCTATATGACAGGCAATCTGGCGTTCGCAATCGGCCTGCTGGTGCTATACGGCATTATCCTCATCACCCGGCAGGTGCTGGAGCCGAAGGTGCTGGCCAGCAGCATCGGCGTAGACCCGCTCTCCATGCTGATTGGCGTGTTCGCCGGACTCCAGCTGTTCGGCATGCTCGGCATCCTGATCGGCCCGGTCGTGCTGGTCGTACTTGGCGCTTTCAGCCGCGCCGGCGTCTTCCGGGCGCTGCACAGCTACATCATGAGCGGCAAATTGCATTAGCCGCCTGTGGTGCGAGGTAGATGCGGCGGCGGTGGTTCCGCTGGAAGGCCACGCGGGGGCCGGATCAGAGGCATTTTTGACTCTGATTTGGCCGTTCCGGCTGCCTGCGACCAGAGCAGAGGCATTTTTGACTCTCATGGGCTCGTTCCGGCTGCCTGCGGTCAGATCAGAGGCATTTTTGACTCTCACTGGCTCGTTCCGGCTGCCTGCGGCCAGAGCAGAGTCATTTTTGACTCTGATTTGGCTTGGTGTTTGGGCCTTACGGACACAGATGACCTTATTTTCGTCATAATCGGGTTTTGAGCAAGCTAACGGACTCCAGAGCCTTTATTTGCAGATATTTGAAGCAAAAACAGCAATTTCAGAGGTAATAAGGCCTCTACGGTCCGTTAGCTTTGCAGAGTGCCTCATACACATCAAATAAGGTCGCCTCGGTCCGTTAGCCCGCTGCCTGATTACTTTTTCAACAGCAGTAACCACCGGTCATTTGCATACACTATTAATCCATCAGTCACACATTTGTTTAGCCTGCGTTTTGCGGTACTTTTCAGGTTTATCCGGTGCTATAATCGTATTGTGCTACTTAGGATTGGTCGTGCTATTCAGTATTGCTGGGTGCTCTTCACATTGGCCTAGTACTTTTTAGAATTGTCTGGGTACTCTACAGGATTGTCTGGCGCTCTTTAGCATTAACCCCGGTACTATTCAGGTCTATCCGGGCGCTCTTTAGATTAACCCCGGTACTATTCAGGATTGTCCGGATGCTATACAGGATTGTCCGTGCTCTTCAGTATGCTTCGGTACGTCCGGTATTGGAGAAACGTCCATTGTTCAGGTGTTGTTCAGGTGTTGTTCAGGTGTTGTTCAGGTGTTGTTCAGGTGTTGTTCAGGTGTTGTTCAGGTGTTGTTCAGGTGTTGTTCAGGTGTTGTTCAGATATTCTTGAGATAACACTTAGCTTTGCCACACTGTCCACCAATGACCTTGTTTACTCCACCCCGAGCATGTATCTGTGTCCTCCGGAACAGAAATGGCTAACAGTGTTTTCGCACTCACCCGCTCCTCGCACCAGCACCACCCTTTCCCCCCCTAAAAACAAAAGCGCCCCCGCCGCATATTGCGGACAAAGACGCTGCAACAAACCTGAACAAATTTGAACTAGTTTAAACCAGGTTCAACTAGCCATGCTATCTATCCATACCAAACGGCAGCTTCGCCTTACCTCCGGTAAAAAGTGAAGGTGCCGTTTTTCATCTTTTTCTCAATCCATTTCAGCAGAAAAACCCGGTAAAGCGGCCGGGTCAGCGGAAACACCAGTGAAAAACCGATTATATCCGTAACGAAGCCGGGCAGGATCAGCATCAGGCCGCCGAAAAAGATACAAAGTCCGTCCAGCATAGTCCGTCCAGGCACCTTGCCTTCCTGCATTTGCACCTTGCTGTCCTGCAGCACCTTTTTGCCTTCAAATTGCATCATCAAAAAGCCGATTACCGATGTAACGACCATGATGAGCAGTGTTTTGGGCGCACCGATAAAACCCGCCACATAAATAAACCCGAATAATTCCACGGCCGGGATTACAAACATAGCAGCCCACAGCCATTTGCTTCTAATCATTATGTTCCTCCTTCTTCCCTCAGCGCCCCGGTAATGGCATTGTACAGCTCGGGCAGCGCCCGGTCCAGCCTTACCGGCTTCCAGTCCTTGTTCAGCCAGATATGAGAGGTTGAACCGCTGACGAGAAGCTCGCCCGCAAGCGGCGCATCCGCCGGACCAGACGCAGCACCGGATCCGGAACTGTAGCCGGCACCGCTGCCAGTGACGTCCGCCAGCCGGCGGATTTCATATTCGTATACCACCCTCAGAGGCGAAAAGACGCTGAGCCGCGCATACACGGCGATAAGATCATCATAGCGCGCCGGACTTTTAAATTGCAAATCTGCCGCAGTCACGGGAAGCATTACGCCCATTTCCTCAAGCGAGCGGTAGGCAAAGCCAAGCCCGCGGAACATTTCAGTCCGCCCGCTCTCAAACCAGCTCAGATAGTTGGCATGGTATACCACGCCCATCTGGTCCGTCTCCTGATATCTTACGCGGAATGCGGTGCTGTACCAGCGGCTGGCCGGCACCGGCTCACGTGATTTCATAATAAATCGCCCCTTTCAGTTGTCAATGGCAGACACAGCTGCAGCCTGAAACCTGAACTCACAGGCTCAGGCCGTTCGAAGACACCGGCAGCTGCACCTTGCGGCGCGAGCTTCTGGCCACATAGAGCAGCAGCAGCGATCCGACAGCAGCACTCAGCATACAGGCCAGATTCATCAGCCCGACACCCCCTTCACTAAGCAGCAGGCCGTTCAGCAGATTGCCGAGAATTCCCGCAAACCCGGAGAAGACAATGTTAAAGACGCTTTGGCCGGTCGCCTGAATTTCTGACGATGTAATCTGGGATACATATTCAACCGCAGCAATATAGAAAAGTCCAAAGGAAAGGCCATGCAGAACCTGCACTCCGACCATGACCGAAGGATACGGAAAAGCCACCTGGATGCCCCAGCGCAGCACATAAATAAGCGCTCCGATCAGCAGCGTGCGTTCACGCCCCAGCTTGCGGATAACCTTTGAGGCATAGAGCATGGAAGGCACATTGGTAAAAGAAGCGATAAACAGGGCAATTCCGGCGTAGCTCGCCGAACCCCCCACCGACTGAAAAGCCACTACAAAATAAGTGCCGAATGCAGTCATCGTCTGGTTCACCAGAAAGCATCCGCCGAGAAAAGCGAGAAAAATCCGGTTGCTGAGCAGCTGCTTCACACCCTGTGAAAAGGATTGGCTCATCATATGGTTTTCTTCCGCCTGTCTCGGCAGTGTCAGAGCAAATATTACGGCTACCGAGCTCAGAAGCAGAAAGGGCAGCCAGATGGTAGATACCGAAAACAGCTCAATGTACTGCCCGCCCGCATAGGCCCCTACGGCCGCCCCTATGCTCATCATCATCCGGATGCTGCCGTAGGATGACCCGGCCTTGTTCGCCGCTGCAATGGCGTAAGAATCGGCGATAGGCGCCTGTGTAGCCGAGAAGATGGTAGACACCGTGTAGATCAGCAGCATAACGATGAAATAGTCGAACCGGTAAAAGCCTGCCAGCACTGCAGGTACGGCCACACTCAGAATCAGCACAAGACGCGCCTGGTTGTACCTGTCAGCAATCAGGCCCCACACCGGTTGAATACAAATGGCTATCAGCGTACCGGCCGCCATCATCATACCGATCTGGCTGACAGCCATGCCGTTATTCTTCAGCAGCAGGGTCAGATAGGAGCCGAAGGAGCCCCCCGCCAATCCCAAAAAAAGATAGAAGCCGCGCAGCTTCATTAGTTTATCCATAGGTGCTAGTAGTCCTCTCCATTCCTTTTTAACAGATAACCCATACTTTACGAGACTCCACTGCATTAGATAGAGCAGAACCTTATAAAAGGCGGTGGACAAGTGAGCACAGTTCATAGATTTCAGCGCAGCCGGCCCTGTCTAGCTGACAAATCCAATACAGGCCGGACCCGGAATACCGGCTTCGGCTGGACGTCAAGCAACTGGAGCGGATATGCCATTACCGGCAAGAAAGGCGCCTTCCGGCGGATCTCGGCCGAGTGGACAGTCCCCTACGTAAAACCTACGGCTAAGCCTACTTATTCTTCGGCCTGGATCGGAATCGACGGCTTCAAAAACAGCAGTCTGATTCAGACCGGCACCGGCCACGAATCCATGAACGGAACCGTTCATTATTATGCCTGGTGGGAGATTCTCCCCGATGCTGAGACCGTCATTCCGCTTCCCGTGTCCCCGGGAGATCTGATCCGGGCAAGCATCGTAAAGCTCGGCCCCCGCAAATGGTGCATCCGGCTGTGCAATCTGAGCAAGCGCTGGACCTTTCGGACGGTCCAGCGCTACAATGGACCGCAATCCTCTGCCGAGTGGATCATGGAGGCACCTCAGGTCGGGGGAACCGTCGCCGATCTTGCCCGTACCTCATCTGTGCGGTTCCGCTGCTGTAGGGTCAACGGGATTAGCCCCAGGCTTAAGCCGGCAAACGGCGGCATCATGATCCAGAACAAGGTTACAGTCGCCATACCTTCGAGTCCCAATGTCAAGGGCGATGCATTTACAGTAAAACGTCTATATCCTAAAGGTCTGTCACAAGCTTACCTGAAAAGACCTGTTTTTATCCGCACCAAAGCAACAAGCGCTCTCAAAAAACCCTCAATCAAATATAATCATTCAAAGCCGTGATATCAAGCAAAAAAGCAATGGCGGATTACACCATTGCTTTTTTGCTTATGTCTTTTATCCGTTATGGAACTGAAGCCTGTCTTAGTCGGCAGGAATCGTATCCACTTTCACGAGGTTGGTGGAACCGGAGCGTCCCAGCGGGATGCCGGCAGTGATCACAACGAGATCGCCTGCTTTTACCAGACCGGAAGCTTTACCGCCTTGCAGTGCAGTAGCCAGCAGTTCGTCAGTAGAAGTAGCTTCTTTGCCGAATACCGGAGTTACGCCCCATACCAGAGCCAGCTGACGCATCGTTCTTTCCTGAGTCGTAACAGCGATGATCTGGGATTTAGGACGGTATTTGGAAACCACGCGTGCTGTGTGGCCGGTTACAGTCGAAGAAAGAATAGCTTTAGCGTTCAGGTCCAGAGCGGAGATCGCTACGGATTGGCTGATAGCTTCAGTAACAGTGGTTTCTTGCGCGATCTGCTGCTTCATGAAGATTTCACGGTGGTTCAGGGCAGATTCCGCTTTCTCGGCAATGCGGGACATGGTCAGTACGGATTCTACCGGATATTTCCCGGCAGCTGTTTCACCGGACAGCATGATTGCATCAGTACCGTCGAAGATAGCGTTAGCTACGTCACTCGCTTCAGCGCGGGTAGGACGCGGGTTGCGCTGCATGGAATCCAGCATTTGGGTAGCTGTGATTACCGGCTTGCCGGCAATGTTACATTTTTTGATCATCAGCTTTTGAGCCAGAGGCACATCTTCAGCAGGAATTTCTACGCCGAGGTCACCGCGGGCAACCATCAGACCGTCAGATACTGCCAGGATTTCATCAAGGTTGTCGACGCCTTCCTGGTTTTCGATCTTGGAGATGATCTGGATGTGGGAAGCATTGTGCTTCTCAAGCAGTGAACGGATTTCCAGAACGTCGCTGGCTTTGCGAACGAAGGAAGCGGCGATAAAATCGATGTCCTGTCCGATCCCGAAAATGATGTCGTTGGTGTCTTTTTCCGTAATACCCGGCAGGGAGATGGAAACTCCCGGTACGTTAACGCCTTTTTTGCTCTTGATTGTACCGCCGTTAACAATACGGGTCTTGATTTCAGTGCCTTGAATGTCTACAACTGTAAGTCCGATAAGACCGTCATCGATCAGAATTGTTGATCCAACCGAAACGTCGTTTGGAAGGTCGCTGTAAGTGATAGAGATACGGTTTTGATCGCCAAGGATTTCTTCCGTAGTCAATGTCAGGTACTCGTCCTGAACCAGTTCAATCGGTTCTACTTCCAGCTTGCCTGTACGAATTTCTGGTCCTTTGGTGTCAAGCAGGATAGCAACGGTCTTGCCCAGTTCCTGGGAAGCCTGACGAATCGTTTTGATCCGGTTGCCGTGCTCTTCATAGTCGCCGTGGGAGAAGTTCAGACGGGCTACATTCATACCAGCCAAAATCAATTTTTTGATGTTCTCCAACGATTCACTTGCAGGTCCGATCGTACATACAATTTTACTTTTCCGCATTAGGTTTTCCTCCGTTTTTTCGTTCTCTCTGTCTCACTTTTTCCAACTACAAAATCTACTATAAGGCTTAATGTTTGTATAGGAACTATATCACATGCACCTTTTACTACGCCCTAATGAATATTACTGCAACTTGGACACAAAATCAATGTTCCAGCGTGTTTCCTCTGTAAATTTACGTCGAATTTACGCATTCTGTCACCAAAATAAAAATCATCCCGCAAACGCTGCGGGATGATTTATCTGGAAACAAATGTATATCACACTCTTCTGGGGTCCCAGACCGGAAATAACTTCCATATGTGTGAAAGTGCAAATGAAACCGTTACTCTACTCTACGCTTTGGACTTCTTCTTCGGGCAATAGAGACTCTTGGGCACCTTCGGCAAACTCGCCGATTTTGCGGAATTTGCGGTAACGGTCCTCCTTGAGCTCTGCAGCATCCAGACTGGACAGTTCCTGCAAATGGCGCCACAGGGCCTCCTTGATGTTGGCTGCAGCAGTCTCATAATCCTGATGCGCGCCGCCCCGCGGTTCCGGGACAATCTCCTCGATGACTTCCATCCCTAGCAGATCCGCTGCGGTAATCTTCATCGCTTCAGCAGCCTGCTCCGCCTTGGAGGCATCCTTCCACAGAATGGAGGCTGCACCGTTCGGCGAGATCGCCGAATAGATGGCATGCTCCAGCATCAGGACACGGTTGCCCACGGCCAAAGCCAGAGCCCCGCCGCTTCCGCCCTCGCCGATGACGACACAGATGACCGGCACAGCCAGCTGGGACATCTCATAGAGACTGCGCGCAATGGCTTCAGACTGCCCGCGTTCCTCCGCCGTATTCCCCGGGTAAGCTCCCTTGGTATCGATAAAGGTAATGATCGGACGGCGGAATTTCTCCGCCTGCTTCATCAGCCGCATAGCCTTGCGGAACCCCTCCGGGTGCGCGCTGCCGAAAAAGCGCTGGATATTATCTTTCGTATCCTTGCCGCGCTGCTGTCCGATTACCGTAACCGGAAGACCGTTCAGCTTCGCAATGCCGCCGACAACGGCCAGATCATCCCCGAACAGGCGGTCGCCGTGCAGCTCCAGGAAATCCGTAAAAATCAGCCCGATCAGATCAAGCGAGGTCGGACGTCCGTGATGCCGGGCCAGATGCATCTTCTGGGAGGCGGAAATATTGCTGTAAATTTCATCCGCAAGCACGCGGTAACGTTCTTCAAGCCGGATGATTTCATCCGTAAAATCAATGCCCTTCTCTTCACCGAACTGCTTCAGCTCGGCAATCTTCTTGCGCATTTCTACCAGAGGCATTTCAAAAGGCAACTCTCCCGCCAACCTAAAATCCCCCTTTCACATCATGCAGCTCCAAAATCCTGGTGAGCGTAGACCGCATTTCCTTACGGTGCACCACCAGGTCAAGCTGGCCGTGCTGAAGGTTGAATTCAGCCGTCTGGAAATCATCCGGCAGCTTCTGGCGGATCGTCTGCTCAATGACGATTCTCCCGGCGAAGCCGAACACGGCACCGGGCTCGGCAATAATAATATCGCCAAGGCTCGCAAAGCTCGCGGATACACCGCCGGTAGTCGGGTCAGTAATGACCGAAATATATAATCCTCCGGACTCGCCAAAACGGGCCAGAGCCGCGCTTGTCTTGGCCATCTGCATCAGGCTGAGGATACTCTCCTGCATACGCGCTCCGCCGGAGGTGGAGAAAATCAGCAGCGGGAGTCTCTTCTCCGTCGCTTCTTCCACCGCACGGGTAATTTTCTCCCCGACTGCAGAGCCCATGCTGCCTGAGAAAAATTCAAAATTCATCACTGCAACAATAACAGGATGGCCGCCGATGCTGCCCTGGCCGGTCACCACAGCCTCAACTTGTCCGGTTTTGGAGCGCTGCTGCTCAAGCTTCGAGGCATAGCCCGGGAACTGCAGCGGGTCCACTGACGACAGCTCGCTGTCAAACTCGATAAAGTTCTCAGGATCAAGCGTCATAGCGATCCGCTCCAGCGCGTTCAGCCGCATATGATGGCCGCAGGCCGGGCATACCTTCAGATTCTTCTCCAGCTCCTTGCTGTACTGGATCGTACCGCATTTACTGCACTTGCTCATGAGCCCTTCGGGAATCTCCCGCTTCGGGCGTTCGCCTTCCGCCGGTCCGCCGCTCCGCTCCAGACGTTCTGAAGGAATAGTCGCGTACTTCCGTTTTTTCTGAAATAAATCTTTGAACAAGGGTCGCACCTCTTCAGCCGTTTATTTGCGCATTCAGCAGCTTGCCGCTGTCAACTACTGCACTTATACATATTTAATTAGGGATGTAAAATCAGATTCAGGGCTTCCTGCACTTCCTCAAGCTCCCCCGAAGGAACCAGAATCTCAAACTGCTGCTTGGACATATTAATCGGACGGCACTTTACCAGGAATCCTTCTTCCGTAAGCTTGCTCTGAATCATATCCGCCACTTTGGCGGTTGGCGCTATATAAATTACCGTCCACATGCCCTGCAAGGCCTCCCTGATCTCAATTCCCAGCCGTATCCCGCGTATAATGGAATCATGATAACACAGTTTTCTTTTTTCCCGCAACAGGAGTAAAACGGAGGAGGCGGGACCAGGAGGCCGTATTCATCAGCTATCGGGTGATCCCTTATGGCGTACCGGTGACATGGGGGTACACCTTTGCCCCTTCATGGCGGTGGGCAATCCGGGCAGAAGCGGCTGCGGCAATTCCGGCAACCAGGTCATCCAGAAAGACATGGATTCTGCCCGGCTCATCGTTGAGCCTGCCGATCACGCCAAGCTTGACTTTGTCCAGATAGCCGAAGCTGGTCAGCCCGATCATCCCGTACACCCCCGTAATCCCCAGCGCCAGCGTCTCGTCCGCGCCATACAGCGATTCATCCGCCTCCATCACCGCCTGCAGCGGCTGGGGAAGCATCCCTTTCTCCGCCAGCTCATCCAGGGCAACGCCTGTCATGAGCGTGTACTGCACCTCTCTTTTGCCGAGCACCGACTTCACGCTGGACATACATTCTTCCTCTGTTAAATCCTGATAATATTTGGATTGCAAAATATATACGATCTCAGCAATGGACGATAACGTTACTCCCCTGCGTTCCAGCAGTTCTGTTGCCATTTGATAGGACATGTGGTCAATCCCCTTTCCGCACGGGACCATTCCCTGTGGTTTCCTAATGTATGCGGAAAAGGGCGAAAATGTTCTTATTTTATTCTTACTGTACCGGCTCCCAGCATCTCTTCAACTGCTGCGAACAGCTCCGGCGACGGCTCGATCCGGTAGCTGTCGCTGAGCGCCAGCACCCGCTGCTCGCGCTCGTAGAACAGCAGCGTGGCTGCAGGCCCGGGATGGGTCTGCAGCAGTGCCTGCAGGCGCGAGAGCAGCGCCGGGTTCTCTGCGGCCGGCGTGATCTTGATAAAGACACGCTGGCCGCCTCCCGCCGCACCCGCAGGTGCGGCCGGCGGGGCTGCAGGCGCTGCTGCGCCGCCTGCGGCAGTGCGCGGCGCGCCGGTGCCCCCGGCGCCGCCCCGCGGAGCAGGAGCGCTGCGCGGCGCTCCTGCAGAGGCCGTCCGTCCCGGACCGGACGGACGGGAGGCAGCTGCGCTGCGGCGCTGCAGCAGGCCATGGAGAGCGTCCGCGCCAAGCGGCGCGACCTCCTCGGCCAGCAGCTTGAAGCCCTCGTCCTCCTGCTGCACCTTGGCGCGCAGGGCGAGCAGCGCACCCTTCTCGACCAGGCTGCGGCTGCGTTTCCACACCTCAGGGAACAGCACGACCTCGCAGCGCTCGATCTGGTCCTCCCATTGGATGAACGCCATCGCCTTGCCGGCCTTGGTCATAATCTCCTTGACGGAGACGACCATCCCCGCCGTAACCGTCTGGCTCTCATCCGCAGCTTCGCCAAGGTCCATCAGCCGCTGGATGCCCGGCTCCTCAAGCAGGGCCGCACTGTCGTCCAGCGGATGGCCGGACAGATACAGCCCAAGCAGCTCGCGCTCCAGCTCCAGCTGCTGGGTGACACTGAACCTCGGGATATCCGGATAGCGGATTTCCCAGTTCGGGGTCTCGATCAGATCGTCGAACAGCTGGATCTGCAGCTCGTCCCGCTCCTTGCGCCATTTGGCCGCGGCATCGACGGTCTCGTCGAGCATGGCCAGCAGCTGGGCCCGGTGTCCGGGCAGCCGGTCGAAGGCTCCGGCCTGAAGCAGCGATTCGATGACGCGCTTGTTGCAGACGCGCAAATCGACACGGCGGCAGAAATCGAGCAGACTGTCGAACGGACGCTCTTTACGGACGGCCATAATGTTCTCCACCGCCAGCGTTCCGACATTTTTCACGGCTGCCAGACCGAAGCGGATATGGCCGCCGCCCCCTTCCCCGCCGGGAACCGGAGTAAACAGTACGCCGCTCTCATTAACATCCGGCGGCAGAACACCGATGCCGGTGCGCCGGCATTCCAGCACATATTCGGCCACCTTGCGGTGGGTACCCATGACCGCCGTCAGCATAGAAGCCATGAACTGCACCGGATAGTGCGCCTTCAGATAGGCAGTCTGAAAGGCCAGCACGCCGTAAGCGGCGGCATGAGCCCGCGGGAAGCCGTAATCGGCGAACCGGACGATCATATCATAGACGGCATTCGCATCCGCCTCCTGATAGCCCTGCTGCAGGCTGCCCTCCACAAAGTGGCTGCGCTCCTTGTCCAGCGTCTCGCGCTTCTTCTTCGACACCGCGCGGCGCAGCAGGTCCGCTTCACCAAGCGAGAAGCCCGCCATCAGGGAAGCAATCTGCATAATCTGCTCCTGGTATACGATAATGCCGTACGTATCCGCCAGAATCGGCGTCAGGTCGGCATGCGGATAGTCCACCTCTATCTCGCCGTGCTTGCCGGCAATAAACTTGGGGATGAACTCCATCGGGCCCGGACGGTACAGCGCCAGCACCGAGATGACGTCCTCGAAGCCCGACGGCTTCAGGTCCTTCAGCACACGGCGGATGCCCGCAGACTCCAGCTGAAAGACGCCGGTCGTCTCGCCGGCCCCGAGCATTTCGTAGGTCAGCGGATCATCATCGGGAATGGTGCGGAAATCGGGAGCCGCCCCGTCCATCTCCCTGATCCAATTCATGCAGCGTTCAATAATCGACAGCGTCCTTAGTCCCAGAAAATCCATTTTGAGCAGTCCGACGCTCTCCAGATGCTCCATGGAATACTGGGTCAGCGCCGTGCTCTCATTGCCGGCCTGCAGCGGCACCGCATCGGTCAGCGGGCCCTTGGAAATTACAACGCCGGCAGCATGTGTGGACGCATGGCGCGGCATGCCTTCAACCTTCATCGCCATGTCGAGCAGCTCCCTGGTCTTGCCGCTGGTCTCATACAGCGCCTTCAGATCAGGACTGCCCTCAAGTGCGCGCGCAATGCTGATCCCGAGCTGTCCGGGGATCAGCTTCGCTGCCTTGTCCACCTCATTGTACGGCAGGTTCAGCACCCGGCCGACATCACGGACCGCTGCCCTGGCTGCCATTGTTCCAAACGTAATGATCTGTGCCACATGCTCCCTGCCGTATTTCTCGACCACGTAAGCAATAACCTCATCACGGCGCTCATCGCTGAAGTCGATATCAATATCCGGCATCGTAATCCGCTCCGGATTAAGAAAACGCTCAAAGAGCAGGTTATATTTCAACGGATCTACATCGGTAATCCGCAGGGTATAGGCGGTGAGACTGCCTGCCGAAGAGCCGCGGCCCGGGCCGGTAACGATACCACTCTTGTGGCAGAAGGCAATGAAATCCCAGACGATCAAGAAGTAATCGCTGAAGCCCATGCTCTCGATGACACCCAGCTCATAGTCCAGACGCTGCTCTGCAGCCGCCTTCTGCCCGGGTGAAGCCCACAGCGGTGTATCCGCATAACGCGCTTCCAGCCCGCTGCGGCAGAGCCGGCGCAGATAAGCTGCTGCATCCAGCCCTTCCGGCAGCGGGGAATATTCGGGGAGAATATGCTGCCCGAACGTCAATTCCAGATTGCATTTATCGGCAATTTCCTGTGTATTGGTGATCGCCTGAGGTACATGCGGAAACAGCGCCGCCATCTGCTCTCCGCTCTTCAGGAACAGCTGGTCCGTACCGATCTTCAGCCGGTCCTCATCGTCCACCGTCTTGCCTGTGCCGATGCAGATCAGCACATCCTGGACCTCGGCATCCTCCTTGGCCAGATAGTGCACATCATTCGTCGCGACAAGCGGAATGTCCAGCTCCGAAGCCAGGGAAATCAGCTGCGGATTCACCCGCTTCTGCTCGGGAATGCCGTGATCCTGCAGCTCCAGATAGAAGTCACCGCCAAAAATCTCCTTGTAGCGCAGCGCCGCCTTACGCGCCTCATCTTCGCGCCCGTGCAGCAGATGCTGCGGCACTTCCCCGCCCAGACAGGCGCTCAGACAGATGATTCCCTCCGCATGGGCAGCCAGTGCCTCCATATCAATGCGCGGCTTATAATGCTGGCCCTCCAGATGGCCGATGGAGACAAGCTTCATCAGATTTCTGTAGCCGGTTTCATTCTTCGCGAGCAGGATCAGGTGATAGATCGGCTGATCCTTGCGGCTGCCCCGCTCACGGCGCGAGCCTGCCGTCAGATAGGCCTCGCAGCCGATAATCGGCTTGATGCCGGCGGCAGTGCACGCTTTATAAAAGGGGATTGCCCCATACATCACTCCATGATCCGTCAGCGCCAGCGACTTCATGCCGTATTCGCCGGCCCGGCGCACGAGATCCGTAATGCGCGCCGCGCCGTCCAGTAAACTGTATTCGCTGTGCACATGCAAATGCACGAATGGGCTCATGATCCCCACATCCCTTCTACTCTTCAAATCAAAACATAAGATGAAACTATTTTATCATAATACCGGGGGAGCCGCCCATAGAATGGATTAAGGGCACAGGGACAGGCAGAACCACAAGGGCCGCTTGTCCGGAAAGGGGGGCTTGTATGACTATTTTCATGAGCAAAGCCGTTCTCGATTTCTTCATCGCCTTCGGCATAGTGCTGGGCGGCGCCATGCTCGGAGGCATCGGTGCGGTCGTTTCGCTGCAACCGCCGACTGAGACGATGCTGGATATTGCCGACCGGATCAAAATCTGGGCGCTCGCCGCCGCAGTTGGAGGCACCATCGACCCCATGCGGGTCATTGAGAGCAATATGATCGGGGGCAATCTGTCTCCCGCCATCAAGCAGATCCTCTACCTGGTATTCGCCTTTTTAGGCGCCCATATGGGCAGCGAGCTGGTCAAATGGGTGTGCGGCAAGGGGTGAGCAGGTTGTGAGAATTCCGCCTTTTCAGCGTTACCGCCGCTTTTCGCAGATCTCCGCCGTTTTTGTGCTTGGAATGGTGACAGGAGCCGTCATGTACAATGCCATTTTTCATATGGGCTATAATGTACTCTGGCTCGACAACCAGGATCTGCGGGTGCAGATCGAGCAGTACAGCAAAGACATCAAAACGTTAAAAAAATACAACAATACCTCAACTGTCATCCGGGAAATCAAGCTGCGCACAGAGGAGAGCAAGACAAAAGAGGGGGCCGGCGCGCTGGATCAGGTAACCTTGAAGGAAATTATCAGCCAGATGAGCGAAGACCTGGAGCCGATGCGCGGCCGCAGCATGTTCGACATTGATACCGACGGTAAGCTGGCGCGGCTGCTGCTGGATGGTAAAATCTATATTGTCCGTGAAAAAGAGTACTCCGTACGGATCCGCACCATGCTGGTAATGGAGGGCGTGCTGCAGATCTGGGTGGAGGTCAATCCTTATAAACGCAGCTGAGCTGCAGATTAGACGGGCGTACCGGCGGAAGCCGTGCTACAATAATGGACAGGTATATAGCAAACGGAATTCATGCAGAGCTTTTTGTATTGATCTTCTGATAAAGGAGCTGCCTGTCCATGATTATGCTTATCAAGTATCTGCTGTTCATCCTGCTTGTTGTTTTTATGATTGGTGCCGCCGCGTACAGCTTCTCCTCACGCCGGACCTCCGACACGCTGGAAAAGGGCCGCCGGCGCTCCATTATGAACGTGCTGCTCGGGGGCATGCTGGTTACCCTGTCGCTGATGTCGATGTTTTTGTTCCGGGGCTCAACCCTCAGCGTGATCGTGGAAGCGGTGTTTCTCGTTATCGGGGCGTTTAATATTTTCTCCGGGCTGCGCAGCTACGGTTATTACAGCCGGAGCGGGAGCAGGCGCAAGGCTTAGCGGGGTTGATTTTACAGCCTCATTGCGCAATTCGCAACCGCCCCCTCCGCCGCCAGGTACTTCTGTGAAGACAGTTAAGTGAAAAATAGACACCTAATTTCTGGATCATAGTCGAAAACGGGATACTAGTTGTAACAAAGACACTTAATCCCAGCATTTTCGTCCCAGATGGCGCTTTTGGCCTGTAATAAGTGATGATTTTCCATCTAATTTTTATAAGGATAGGATTCTGGCCAATTTAAATGGCAAAAATCCAACTATATGCTTAATGAGCATAGTCCCTGGTGAACGGCAGCAGTGTGGTAGCGGATCATACCGGTATTCCCCAACTCTACTTTAATATAATAGTAAAAAAAGAGAGACTGCCCGTATAGAGCGGTCTCTCTTCATACAATGCAGGCTCACCCGTGATCAATCGACTGCAGCATCAGCACCGCCTTGGCGACCATCGTGTCATTATGGCTGATCTCGATCTCCAGCTTGCAGGTTCTGCGGCTGATCTCCAGCAGCTTGGGCATCACGATAATCGAATGCTCAATCTGCACCGGACGGATAAAATAGGTGGACATGTTGTCCAGCACATAATCGTTGCCGGTAATATCCTTGGCCGCCTTGAACGCGGATAGTGTCATCAAAGTGGACAGGACACCTTCGGAAATGGTACCCAGATCCGTCGCCATCTGCGGGGTGATGAAGCCGTGGAAGAACAGCTTCCCCTCCTCATCCCGTTCCTCGGCAAACCCGTTCCAGATCAGATGATCGAACGTTTCACCCATCTGCGGCTGGTTGCTGACATCCCGCAGGCTCTGCAACACCTCACGGCGGGTCAGCGATCCGACCAGCTTGCGGTTGCGGTCCACAATCGGCAGGAAGTCAATCCCCTCCCACATCATGATCTGCGCCGCCGAAGCCAGTGAGGTCTGCAGAGCCGCTGTAACCGGGCTGCGGACCATCGCTTTTTCGATGCTCTGACCCTCCTGCAGCTCCTCCACATCGCGCCGTCCGACAATCCCGATGACCCGGTTCCATTCATCCGTTACCGCAAAACGCTGCTCCCCGCTGGAGAGTGCCAGCTGGCGCAGCTCACCGACCGTGCTGGATGTTTTCAGCGTATTCAGCCGCGGCTTGCTCTCCAGAATGTCTTCTACCAGCATAATCTTTTTCTTGATCAGCCGGTCAAAGATCGCCCGGTTAATCATCGAGGCCACGGTAAACGTATCATGCCTTGAGGAAATCACCGGCAGATCCAGCTCGTCCGCCAGCGCTTTAACCTCACGGCTCGTACCGAAGCCGCCCGTCACCAGCACCCCTGCCCCCTGCTCCAGTGCCAGCGAATGCACGTCGTCGCGGTTCCCTACGATCAGCAGGCTGTCGGCGTCAATATAACGGATCATGGCATCGACCTTCATCGCGCCGATTATATATTTATGCAGGTGCTTGTTCAGCCCGTCAGCTCCGCCCAGCACATGACCTTCCACAATATCCACGACATCCCCGAAGGTCAGCTGGTCTGATATGTTCCGAGGCTTCTTTTCAACACGGACGGTGCCGATCCGCTCCTTCGTAATGACGATACCCAGGTTCTCGGCCTCCTTAACCGCCCGGTAAGCCGTCCCCTCACTCACTATCATTTCTTTAGCCAGCTTGCGTACAGAAATTTTGGTGCCTACCTTGAGACCTTCGATATGCTGCAGCAGTTGTTCATGCTTTGTAATGTTATCGCCTTGTCCTTCCAACTGTTACACCCCCATGCCCCAATCTGTACTATTCTGTACTCATTATACAGCCGGAAATTGCAGAGTACAACCGCCCGCAGGAGGTCAAATAAGTTAAGTCAGTGAATGACCGGACAGCCAAAATAACCCCGCAAAGCGGGGAATTTACAAGGATTAATCTCGTACATTAACGGGCATACCGTAAAGTCTTTATTCTCCAAAAAGCCCGGACGCCGTTTCCGGCAGCCGGGTCTCAGGATCTGTATGAGGTGTTGTCTGCAGAGAGACTAGATACCGGGCTCCTTGTCCTTCGTTCACAGCCTCCTATAGACGCTGCGACATTCTGGTTTCCTCGTTCCACTTGCCCTGCCACTGCTCCAGCTTGTGCTTGCGGACCGCTTCCAGCCGCTTCTGCTTCTCCTCATCCACTCCGATGATGAAATGCAGATGCGCCGCAATAATCAGGAAAGCAAATACGCACCAGACAATCCCAAAGCCCAGCACCCAGCTTGGCCCGTTCTGGAATGACAGCTGCGGGAGGGCATAGAGCAGCATGGCAAGTGCAATCAGCAGGTATAAGCTGTGCTTGAACTTGTTTCTTTTTTTCATCACAAACAGCTCCTTCAACTGAATCTATATCTCTACTCTATGAACCGGCCCCGGAAATTATGAGACAAGTCTGCAAAAAAATAAGGCTACACACAAAATGATATAGCACTGCCTGCGGTCATATGAGATGATATATACAATTATTAGGAGGCGATTACTTGAATCAGGCGTACGGGTACACGGAATATACGATCCGCAAAAAGGTTTTTTCGATTATGAGCACCAAGCTGCATATTTATAACAGCTCTGAGGAGCTGGTGCTTTATTCACAGATGAAGGCGTTTAAGCTAAAAGAGGATATTGCACTCTATACGGATGAGTCGATGGAAAGGGAGCTTCTGCGGATTAAGGCACGGAGCATTATTGACTTTAGCGTCACTTTTGATGTGATTGACTCCGAGACCGGAGAACATGTGGGCGCACTCCGCCGCAAGGGGCTCAAGTCGATTCTGAAGGATGAGTGGCTGATTCTGGACAGTCATGACCAGGAAATCGGACTGGTGAAGGAAGACAGCACCTTTATGGCGCTGTTACGCCGGATGATCAGCTTTATTCCGCAAAAATACAGTGTCGAGCTGCAGGGGGACCCGATCCCGACCTACAGCCAGAACATCAACCCGTTCGTCACCAAAATTACCGCCGACTTCTCCGGTGACCGGACCGGCCGTCTCGACCGCAGGCTCGGGCTGGCCGCCGGAATTCTGCTCTGTGCCGTAGAAGGCAAGCAGGATTAGCAGATCCGGCAAATGAAACAAAAGGGGATTCTCCAGCCGACCGGCCGGGGAGTCCCCTTTGTGCTTATCCTGCCCCAGCCGGAGCGGGAAGGATTAATGTCCGCCGTACATCTGCGACAGGCTGTCCGTAATGATCTTGTTCACATCTTCAATAACCACACTGAGGCGGCGCTCTGCGTCGAACAGCCTGCGGATGCCTAGATTCAGGTTCAGCACCTCGAACAGCTTCTCCATCTTTTCCATTTCCTCCTGCGGAGGCATTTCCCCGTTCATCATCCGCTGCTGCAGCTCAATCTGGTTCTGGCGGAAATTATCCAGCATCTGCTTGCTCTCCGGATCGGCTTCAATCACCTTCATTGCACTGCTGATGTCGGAAAATTCAGTGCTTTCTTTAATGGCTCTGGCCAGCTCATGGGCCTTGTCGATTACGTTCATTTGTGTTACCTCCTGGATTTTGTTGTTGGGTCTGCGGTCTGCCGCCTGCAGCAATAGTGATTTGCACCCGGCACGGCTTTTTACGGAATAGGTCAATCACCAAGGGTCAGATGTCTCCATATGATGAATGATATGTAACCCTTATGATTCATAATTGCCGGCATCATGCTGCCTACCGGAAGGAGATCCACGATGTCTAAGTTCAAGATCCCGGTCCAAACGGTCCACTCGGGCATCCTGCAGGAAAACGCGATCATGCTTGGCGACAAATCCATGAAAAGGCTCAAAATACCGGCTCACGGCATCATTCAGCTGAGCTTCGGCTCATTCAGGCAGGAAGTTACCGTCATTCCGGTCCCCAAAGCCGACAGCCTGCGTGTAAGCGAAGGGCTGGCCCGGCGGCTCGGCTGGAGAGGCCGGCCTGTGCTGAATGCCTCCTACAGTACCGGCAGCCGTATTCTGCGGCTTGGCCCGCTGATCGGCGTGCTGGTGAGCCGGGATCATCCTGACCAGCCGGACCGGGTGTTCGGCCAGATCACGATGTTCTGCCGGGAGCTTACCAACGCCTGCCAAGCACAGGGTGCCTATGTATATTTCTTTACCCCGGAGGCGCTGGAAACACGCAGCTCGTCCATCCAGGGCTGGGTATACGACGAGGGCTGGCGGAAGCTGAGTCTTCCTGTCGCCGATGTAATCAACAATCGGCTTACTACGCGCAAGGTAGAGAACAAACCTAGCGTACAGCATTTTCTGGCGGATGTAAAATCCCGCTACGGAACCCACTTTTTCAATGAGAAGTTCCTTGACAAAACCGAGGTGTTTGAGGCGCTGGCCCAGGATACCGCCCTGCAGCGGTATTTGCCGGAATCCCATGCCCTGACCGGTTTTGCCATCCTTAAAAAAATGTGCAACAGCTACTCCAGCGTTTTCCTGAAACCCGTACGCGGCAGCCTCGGCAAAGGCATCCTCCGCATCTCCAGAGAAGAAGGCGGAGGCTACCGGCTGCTGTCTACTACGCCGATGGGCACGCGCAAACAAAGCTATCCCAGTCTGGCTAAGCTGTTCCAGTCCATTTCACCCAAGATGAAAACCACCCGCTTCCAGATTCAGCAAGGACTGAATCTGATGGAGCTCGGCAAGCGGCCTGTCGATTTCCGGGCGCTGGTGCAGAAGAACGGCACCGGCAAATGGGGTGTGACTTCGATTGTTGCGCGTACCGCCGGGAGCAATCACTTCGTTTCCAATCTGGCCCGGGGCGGCACGCTCAGTACAGTGAAGGAAGCCATCGGCAAAAGCAGTCTTCCGGCAGGAATGAAGGAAAGCTCGCAGGTCCAGCTGCCCCGTGCGGCACTGGCCATTGCCCGGGGAGTCGAAACCTTTATCCCTGCGCACTTCGGTGAGCTGGGCATTGACCTTGCCCTGGATCAATCGGGGCGGATCTGGCTGCTGGAGGTCAACTCCAAGCCGTCCAAGAACGACAACACCCCGCTGAATGACCAGAAGATTAGACCGTCCGTGAAGCAGATGATTCTATATTGCCGCTACCTGGCCGGGTTATAAGGAGGACACCATGACAGATACAGCTCAAGGATTCCTGGGTATCATGACCGGACGGCGCCAGGGACATCCGCCGATCGCAGAGCCGGAGTTCTGCAGCCAGCTAAGCGCAGCTGCCCCGCTGTTTGATCTGAAGGTGCTTGTGTTCCACCCCGAAGATGTCGCGGAGAATGGTGAATCCATAACCGGTTATACCTGGAAGGAGGGGCAGTGGCAGCAGGCGGTAGCCCCTGCACCCGACATTCTGTACAACCGCTGCATCTGCTCAAGCCGCCAGGAGAAAAGGGCGGCAGCGGCAGCGCTTGCGGTGCTGTCCCGCACCGTTCCCTGGTCGCGGGGTCTGCCTGACAAGTGGAGAGTATATGAAATACTCCGGCGCAGCCCTGCTGCTGCATCGCTGCTGCCAGAAACAAGGCTCTATACCGGTCCGGACACGCTCGGCTCCATGCTTGCCGAGCGGGAATACGGCATATTTCTGAAGCCCCGCGCCGGCACCCACGGCAAACGAACGCTGCATGCCAGATTACTTGGCGCAAGGGAAGGCGGCGGATTAAGCATCCGCGGCCGGAACGGCGACAACACAGCCTTCCGCCATCACTTCAGCACCTCCGGGGAAGGAATCCGCTGGATCGACCGGTTCATTGGCAAGCGAAGCTACATCATCCAGCCATATCTGCATTTAACCGATAGCCAGGGCCGGCCCTTCGATGTCCGGGTGCTGATGCAGAAGAACGGACGCGGCGCCTGGACGCTAACGGGCATGGCTGTGCGGCTCGGCGGTCAGGGCAGCCTCACCTCGAACCTCCACGGCGGGGGTACAGCAGCAGCTGTGCTGCCCTTCCTGCTTGCAGAGTATGGCGCAGTCGGGGCTGAGCTGCAGGATGAGCTTGCTGCTGCTGCTGCACTCCTCCCTCCCCTGCTGGAGGAATCCTGCGGCAGGCTCGGAGAGCTGGGCCTTGACTTCGGCATTGATCCGGGAAGCAGAATCTGTCTGCTGGAGGCCAATTCCAAGCCGGGCCGCTCGGTATTCAGGCTGACAGGTGACATCCGGGCGGCCAGACTCGCCGCCGAGAACCCGCTGCGCTATGCGCGGCATCTGCTTCAGCACTCGCCGGCCGGCCGCAGAATACCCGCCAAGACGCTCCGTTACAGACAGGAGAATGAAATCAATGGTTCCTAAGGAGGATTCATCAATGGGTCTCACTTTTTGCAATGTCCATTTCACCAAGCAGCCCCAAAGAGTTGTCTACGTCTCGGGTGAACTGATGAAAAGCCTAAAATTATCCGGTAAAAAAAATATCCGCCTGCGGCTCGGTAAGGATGCCATTCCGGCCATGATCAAGCCCATCAAACGGGCGGGAAAGCATCTGTTCCTGGCTTCAGGCGTAAAAAGCGCGATCAAGGTCCCTAAGACGGGCGGTGTCTATCTGCGTAATCTGCAGAATGATGAGGTACAGCTCGGCCCGCTGGTCGGCATTCTGTCCGACGGGCCCACCTCATCAAGCAATCCCTTCGGCTCCCGTACCGGCTTCATCAAGCAGCTGCTGCGCGAGGGCAGCAATAAATGCTATATTTTTGCCTTCACTCCGCGCGATATTGACTGGCAGAGAGAGCAGGTCAACGGCTTTTTTCTGAACGCAAGCGACAAGTTCGAGCGCAAGCTTGTGCCGCTCCCTGATGTCGTATACAACAGGCTGCCAAGCCGCCGGGCCGAAACCTCGCCTTACATCAACCAGCTCCGCGAACGGTTCGGGCGTAAACGGATTCCCTATTTCAACTGGAGCTTTTTCAACAAGTCGGATGTCTACCGGCTGCTGGAGAACGACAGCGCAGCCTACCGCTATGTGCCTGAGACAGTCACCAATCCCAGCCCGGAAAAAATGCGGGAAATGCTGGATCGTCATCATTTCGTATACTACAAACCGTCCGCCGGCAGCCTGGGACACGGAATCTACCGGCTGACTTACCTGCCCAAGAAGGGGTATTTTGCCCGCTACCGTAAAAACGGCAAAAATGTGCTGCTGCGCTTCACCAGCTTCGACAGCCTGATGCGTATGCTCCGCTCCCGCCACGGCCAGCACCTGCAGAACTATGTGGTGCAGCAGGGCATCCGGCTGATCGAGATCGACTCCTGCCCGATTGACTTCCGCTTCCATATGCACAAGAACGGCAGCAATCAGTGGGTAGTCGTCGGCATTGGAGCCAAAAAAGCCGGCCGGGGCAGCGTCACCACCCACCTGAAGAACGGCGGAGCGCTGCTTACTCCCCAGCAGGCACTCGGCCGGGTATTTGGCGCAAGGTCGGATGAAGTGCTGCAGCGGGCCAAAACAACTGCCGTCAAGCTGGCTGAAGCGCTGGAAATCCAGCACCGCCACCTGCTCGGTGAAATCGGCTTTGATCTTGGCATTGACCAGGATGAAGATATCTGGATGTTCGAGGCGAACGCTAAGCCGGGACGTTCCATCTTCCGCCATCCTTCCCTGCGTGCTGAGGGCAAAGCTTCCGTTGAGCATATTCTGGAGCACTGCCTGTATCTCAGCAAATTCCGCAGGAGGGATGAGCTGTGAATACCCGTTCCCCTGACTCCCCCAAACCGGTAATTGCTATACTGACAACCAGTGACAGGCTGAAGCAGTTCCGCGGCAACCGGAACAACTTCCGCGATATTATCCGCACCGGCAAGGAAATGGGTTATCTAGTCTATGTCGTCACCGTCCGCGACCTGAAGTTTGAGGAGCAGACGGTGAACGGCTTCATCCCTTCCCCCAGCGGAAAGCTCTGGTACAACGTCCCCATGCCTCTGCCGCAAGTGATTTACAACCGGATTCCAAACCGCAACGAGGAGGAAAAGGCCCCGGTCGCCCGCAAAATTGCCGAATGTCTGGAGCATGAGTCCATCCAAATGTATAACCCGGGCTTTTTTAACAAATGGAATCTGTTTGAATGGCTGAAGGAATCGAAGGCGACTGTCCGGCACGTGCCCAAAACAAGACGCCTGAAAAGTGCTGCCACACTGGCTGCCATGCTGAAACACCATGACAGCCTCTATCTCAAACCGGAAAACGGCAAGGCCGGCAAAGGCATCATGCGAATCAAATATGCGGCTGAAGCCAGCCTGCCCTTCCGGCTGCAGATCCAGGGCGGCAAAAAGAATATAACCTATAAAACCGCTTCAATCGACCGCCTGTGGGCCCGGCTCAGAAGAGAAAAGGGCATCTCCCAGTATATTGTGCAGCAGGCCATCGGGCTTGCCACCCACCGCGGCCGCCCCTTTGATCTGCGGGTGCTGCTGCAGAAGAACGGCCGGGGTGCCTGGGCGGTGACCGGAATCGGTGCAAGGCTGGCCGGTGTCCGCAGCATCACTACTCATGTCCCCCGCGGCGGCAGTGTTGAAGAGCCGGCGAGCATGCTGGAGGGAACCTTCGGCACGGAACGGGCGGCAGTCATCCTGAAAAATGTCCCAACCACCGCCCTGCTGATTGCCCGCCAGATCGAGCGGGCTTCAGGGGCCATGCTCGGCGAGATGTCCATGGATCTCGGCGTCGACGAGGAAGGCGGCCTCTGGTTCTTCGAGGCCAATTCGCGGCCGATGAAGTTCGATGAACCGGCCATCCGCAAGCTGTCGCTGGAGCGGATCTTCCAGTTCAGCCAGCATCTCGCCCGGCAGGGCAAGTAGAAACGGCTACGCCGTCCTAAACAGGACGGTATCCGTTTATGCGAGAAAGATAAGGATAACGGATAGCGTGAAATATATACTTTCTTATCTTTTAAGTAGAATCCTTCCAAGGAAGTGACCCCCATGCAGATCTCTTCTATATATGACAGCAATCCTGAGCGCTGGAAAGCCAGGATTGCCGGGCTGCTGGATTTCCTGCGGGAATACGGGGACCGGCGGATCACACTGCGCGGCTGCCGCCTGCTGTCCCGGCTCACGCCGGAGCAGCTGGCAGCGCCCGGTGTGTCCCTGCTCGTCGCTACGGTGCGCGGACAGAACGGCCGGCAGCTGGCAGGTGTTAGCTTTGTCTCCGGCTACGGCCGGGAAGCCTGTCTGGTCGCCGTTCATCCCTTGTACCGGGGCCGCCATACAGGAACGGCACTGCTGTCAGCACAGCTGCAGCGCCTGGGCCGCCTGGAATGCCAGGTGGCCTGTGACAATCCGGCCAGTCTCAAGATGTGCTTCAACAGCAGTCTTGCCGCTGTTGACCTGATAAGCGGACCGACAGGCAAGCCCACGCTGCTGCTCCGGTCGCAGCCGGAGTGCAGCGCGGCAATTCTCCCACAAGAAGGTGAACTTTTGTGCCAGAACCCGTCTTAGGCATCCTGACGCTCTATCTGAACGACGCCAAGCAGCTCGAGGAAAGAAGCATCTACCGGCGGATGATCATTGAGGGCAAAAAAATCGGCCTGGATGTCTTTGTGTTTACCCCCATGGATGTCAATACGGGCAAAGAGCTGATCCATGCCATGATCTATGACCCGGTGAGCGGTAAATGGTCACGCAAATGGCGCTCTTTCCCCAATATGATCTACGACCGCTGCCGGATTCAGCGCAGCTCCCGGTTTGAGCAGCTGTTACGCTTCCGTTCGCGTTATAACCATCTGACCTTTCTGAACCGCCCGCTGCGCAACAAATGGACGATCCAGCAGACCTTTTCACAGAAGACCCGCTTCCGCCAGCATATGCCGGAGACGCTGCTCTATCAATCTTCGTCCGATCTGCTGCGGATGCTTAAAACGAACCCGGTGCTCTATGTGAAGCCGATTAACGGTACGGGCGGACGCGGCATTTTGCGGATCGAACGGCTCAAAGAGGGGCAGAGCCTCTATGATATTCAGGGCCGCCGCCAGAACCGGCAAATTATCTCCCCGCGCAAGGTGACGCTGTCGAAGCTGGAGGCCATTGTCCGAAAGTGGTGCGCCGGCGGGCGTTTCCTCGTCCAGCAGGGCATCCCGCTGCGCCTGCCGGGCGGGCGCTTCCATGACTACCGCATGCTCGTGCAAAAGAACGGGCAGGGCGTATGGGAGCTGACCGGCATTGCCGGCCGCGTCGGCGCCGCCCGCAGCGTCACCTCAAATTTGCACGGTGGCGGCCATGCCGTCCGTGCGGAGGTGCTGCTGAAAGAGTGGCTCGGCAGCGCAGAGAAGGCCGACAAAGCGATGAAGACGGCTGAGAAGCTCGGCCTGGAGGCCGCCGCCTTCCTGGAGGAGAGCTTCGGCACGTTATGCGAGCTGGCGCTCGATCTTGCGATCGACCGGCAGGGCCGGATCTTCGTGCTGGAGGTCAACCCCAAGCCGGCCCGCGAGGTGTTCGCCCGCACCGGCGACAGCAGCACCTACCGCACAGCGCTGGTGCGCCCGCTGGAGTACGCGCTGTGGGTACACAAGAACAAAAGCACGCCTGCCTCCGCTAAAGCGGCGGAGGAATAACCATTACCACCCTGTACAATGTACAGGGTGGTTTTTCATGCTCACGCGTGCGGGTGAGTGGCTGATGTGCTGTGGTGTAAGGTGCAGATGTGCTGTGTGCTGATACGCTATTCGGCTGCTCGGGCTGGCTGCCCGGCTACTCGACTGCCCAGTTCTCTGAATCAGCTGCTTATTTCTAATTTAGTTGGATTTCCGGCACTTAATCCCACACTTTTCCGCGGATTGCCGCCACTAGTTGGAAAAATGACACCTATTTCAAATGAAAACTCATCTTTGGTGCGAATCCGCTGGAATTAAGTGTCCTTTTTCCAACTAATATTCAATTAACGTTGTTTGACAAAGAAATAGATGGCGATTTTCCACTTAGCTTGCTGAGAGTGCGCTCTGAAATGTAGATTTTTAAAGAATATAATCAGCAAGCTGCGACGACCATCCTATGATGTAAGGCGCCCAGAAAAAACATATAATGGTTAGGAAAAAAATGCAATCCTCAGCTTCCGCTTGTTAAATTTTGGACTCATTTCGAAGATTATAAATCCGGCTTCCTCCTCACCATCTGGTTTACCCATAAGCAATGCAAGATCAAATAGTGCCTTTCCGGCTTCAACCCCGGCAATAATACTAAACGACACGAACCCAATATGCTCACCAGAAGTACCAGATGCGTTCCCCCCTTACTATTTTGTATGAATAATGTTCACCCTTAAGCTTGTATAGCTGTGAAAGCAACTATCAGCTTCGCCGCCTCATCCTTCTATTAAGCTGTAGAACCTGACTTCCCCATCAGCAGTTTCAGCAATTATAATGTCATTCCGCTCTTTTGCACTGAATATTTTAGTCCCTGCTTTCAGTTTATTTGCGGTCCCATTCCTGAATTCCTTTCCGTCCTTTCGCTGTTCTTTTACCTCTGTTATTTCTTTATCTTTGGTAAGCGTTAATTCGTCGACCCAGTTGATACCTGCACTATAAATGATATCCTGATACATAAAAATATTTGCATCGGGATTCGTGCTTAAGACATCGTTAGCTGTTGGATTTCCGGTGGTATTTGATCCTGAGTTTAGGCCGCATCCGGACAGTACCCATACAAACATTGCAACTGCTATTATCATTTTAGGCATTTTACACGCTCCCCTACCAGTTTTATAAGATTGCAGATCAATCTCACCGGCCGTTTCATATAAAACGTTCGCGATATTATGCAACTTTCCTGCCATTTGCCGCTTCTCCTTTTGACAGGAACCAGGCGAATTCCCTGTAACGGACACAGATGACCTTACTTTGGCTAAAACCCGGTTTTTGATGCGCTAACGGACCCCAATGATCTTATTTACCTCAATTTCTCCTCTATCAGACTATTTATAGGAAAATAACGGCGCTACAGTCCGTTAGATTTGCAAATTGTCCTCTGCAGTCGGAATAAGGTCACTCAGGTCCGTTAAAAGTTAGTGGGTAGCGTTTGGGAGTTGGCAACTGGCAGGGACCGTCTGCAACAGGTACTTACAGTAGTGCGTAGTTTGTTGGCGGGCGCGGGTTGGCTTCGTGGGGCGAAGGTTCTGTTGACTGGTCAACCGTGGGGTTTGGGGTTTGGAGTCAGCGGGTCATAGGTACTTGTTGACGTTTGTGGTTAGCAGATGGTGGATAATAGCTTGGTGTTTGAGTGATTAGCGTTTACGGTTGGGGGCCGGAAGGGCACGGATGGCGTTTACGGTCGGCGCGGCGGAAATGCGACATTCCGGGTCGGCAGTCGGCGGGTCCCGGGGATGGACTTTGGCATTTTGGGTCGGCGCGGGCGGCGCAGGCATCATACCTAACACAATAAAACAAACAGCCGCTCCGTCAGGAGAGGCTGATGCGCAACGTATAATCAAGCGGCGTAATAAGCGTTACAATGACCTTCTGGCAGCCATCCGGGTAGCTCATGCCCCGGATTTCGGCCAAATGGTGCTCATGGCTGCCATGCTCAAGCTCCATCCAGTCTCCGCCGCAGCTGTAGCGCAGCTTGCCGGATTTCCAGAAGGAGGCCTCCGTCATTCCCGGAACCGGTGTCAGCGCCTCTCCCTCCAAGATCCCTTCACTGCCGAAGAGCAGCACGATCTGGGTCAGCACATCCGCCGGTGACGGCGATGTGAGATGCAGCTCCCAGCCTCCGCTGTGCTCGGTCACCTCGACGGAGAATTTACTTACCTGGGAATGGGTAAGCGGCCTTTCGCCGTGCGGCAGCAGATACCACGGACTGGCAGGCAGCCCTGAAAGCGGCGGCAGCTTGTCTGCAGGAATCGTACCGTAATAGCCCTTCTCCCCGGTGGACTCCAGCCGGAAGCCTGCCTCGGTCTCCACCAGGGAATCCATAGTGATCAGCCCCGGCTCAAAGCTGGAAGCCAGCTGAACCCCGAGCAGGCGCGCCTTGCCGTGGCGCAGAGAGAACAGTGAAGACGCCTCGGTCATCACGCTCACACTTGTGGAGCCTCTGCGGACCCGGGCAACCGGTGCCCCGAATTCGGTATGCTGCTTGCTGTGGCGGACAGGGCCGCCGTAGCCGTCATGCCTCATCCGGTCCAGCAGCTCCCGGCGGTTGAATGCGCCGTTAATTACCTTCCGGTACTGGCCAGGCAGCTCTCCCGGTTTCACCGCAGCCGACTGCAGCTGCGGGTATAACAGGAAGCCAAGCATGATCTGATTCGGCAGTGAACCGGGGTGAATAACAGAGCGGCCGGCCAGCTCGGCCAGTGCGGCAAATTCGGCATCCCCGTCAAGCTCAGCCATCAGCTTATAGCACAGATAGTAGTCTGCCAGCGAGAAGACACTGCCGAAATCCTGTCGTCCCGAATAATCGGTCACTACTTCCCCGTCCGGGTGGACGAGATATTTCATCATCCGCAGATTTTGGCGAACCGGCTCAAGCAGCTCCGGCCGGTTCAAATCCTGGGCCGCATAATAGAGCATAATGTCACTGACAGTGTTGTAGATCCCGTTGCTGCGCTCCGTCCACTCTCCGTCCGGGGTGATGTCCATCCCCTCCTGCAGCCATTCTTCGGCTCTGCACTTCAGCTCTTCCTGTCCGAAAATCCGGTATAGGGAGCCGAGCGCAGCGGTCAGTACCCAGCGGTGGTTGGGCGTATGCACGCCGCCGGTCAGCATCGCCGGCAAGGCCCGCTGCAGAAACATGCCGATCTTCTCCTGAACCGCGCGGGCAGGATCCCAGGCCTGCTGCTCCAGCAGGGTATAGATATTAGCTAACCCCACTACCACAAAGGCCGTATCCGGCGGTGAATGGTAGTTGGTCCAGCCCGGAGATATCGTGCCGTCCTCATGCTGGAACCGCAGCATGAAATCCGCCGCCTGGTGCAGCTGCTGAAGCAGGGCCGGATCACGGTAATACTGCGACTGCGGATTACAGAGTGCGGCAGCCCAGGCCGCAATGTACTGGGCGGTGCCGGTATGATTCGGCCAGGCTACGCCGCTTAGCGGATCACGCACGCCTCCGAAGTAACGGTTATCCCGGTCAGTGATCTGCATCTCCAGTGATTCCTGTGTCCACTTGTCATTTATAGCCGTTATCTTTTTGAACATCTGCTATTCCCCTCCAACTGTCCGCGCAATCCGTCCTCCGCTGCGCCGGGCTATCTTTGAAACAAGCATCTGATGACTCAGTTCAATATCCGCCGGGGCGCAGGCCGCTTTCAGCTCATACACCTTGACCGGTGCCTGGGCGATAATATCGAGGAAGGAATCGAAGCCCTCCATATCCCCGCTGTGTACATATGGACACCAATGATCCGATAGTCCAATCGTTTCATGTATATGGACGCCTACAATATCTTCTATCATTGCATTCGCTTCGTTCACATTGTCATATAGCCCCATCCGTCCCATCATCATGCCGTGGCCGATGTCATACCACAGGCCGACCGGTGCTCCCCTCAGGCCAGAGATAATGGTCCTGGCCTCCTCCAGTGTCGGCATCTGGTTGCAGCGCGAACGGGTTTCAATCCCGAATTTCACTTTGTACCCGCGTCTCTCGGATTGCTCGCACACGTCGTCGAGGCTGCTCATAATACGCTGAATATAGCCGTCGCTCAGGGCTTCCCGGCGCTCAATCATTTCAGCCCAAAGCCGCTGATACGCGGCAGACTCCCGGCCTTGTGTGCTGTAAATCTCTTTAAGCTGATGGTCAATATCCCGGTCAAAAGGCACCTCGCCGGGATGCACCACAACGGCCTCTGCCCCATAGCGGTGGGCGTATTCCGCCGACTGCAGCAGCAGCTCCACCGCCCTGCTCCGCCGCTCCTTGTCTTCAAAGCCAAGCAGCACTGAATCTGTGCCGTAGTCGGGATCGGCTATATGCGGGAATGTATTGTGTACACTGGAGATGCCGATCTCTCCCCGTTCAATCAGCGGCTCAATCGTCTGCAGCATTTCACGGGTTACATTGTAGTTCAGTTCAACTCTGGAGAAGCCAAGCGAACGTATTTCTTCTATCATCCGGTCACCGGATTCATGCCTTCTGATATTCCAGCAGGTCGAGAAGGAGTATTGCTCTTTTGATGTGAATTTCACTCCAGTACACCCCCTCATATTCATTGTTAACAGAAGTTTCTCTCATTCTAAACTACTTTGAATTGCCTAAGTCCCTTACATTCTTCAGTTCCTCATTCCTCAAATTCCAAAGCTCCCCTTACAACGTCTTATCCCTTAACAGCCCCGGTCATTACACCGGAGACAAAGTACTTCTGCAGCCAAGGATATACGAGCAGAATCGGCACTGTCGCGAACATTACTGTCGCCGCCTTGAGGCTTTCCGGCACTACTGTACTGATAGCGTTACCCTCCATCCGCATCAGATCCGACACCTGGCTGTTCTGGATCATCTGGTACAGCTTAAGCTGCAGCGGATACAGCTCCGGCTTGGTAATATACATCAGTGTATCCTGGAATCCGTTCCACCGGCCGACCGCATAGAACAGGCTTAAGGTAGCAAGCACCGGCATGGACAGCGGCAAAATAATCCGGAGCAGTGTGCCGAACTGGCTGCTGCCGTCAATCTCTGCGGACTCCTTCAGCGCATCCGGAATGCCGGCGAGGAAAGAGATCAGAATGATCATGTAGAACGGGCTAATCAGTCCCGGCAGAATTAGGGCCCAGATGGTATTTAGCAGGTGCAATTCACGTGTAAGAATATATTCGGGAATAATACCGCCGCTGAAGAACATCGTCACTACAATAATGAACATAAAGATTTTGCGGCCCTTCAGGTCCTTCTTGGACAGCGCATAGCCGGCCGCAACTGTCATCATCATGCAGAGAACCGTAAAAAGCACGGTCAGAAATACGGTGAAGCCCAGCGAACGGATCATGGCAGCATCACCGAACACCTTTTTATACGCCTCAATATTGAAATCCAAGGGCAATAAAGTGACTTTTCCCGATGCGATCGGCACGGTTCCGCTGAAGGATACAGCCAGAATATGAATAAACGGAATCAGACACGCCAGCACAGAAAGAATCAGACAGACGATAATGACCACATCAAATGCATTGTTAGTCGCTTTATTGTTCCTTATGTTAGTCGCTCTTTTGCTCATTATGTTAACTGCTCTTTCACTCATAATGTACACTCCCTGTCAAAAGGTTGTTTAGAGGATGCTCTCGTCTGTAAGCTTTTTGGAGATATAATTGGCCGCCAGCAGGAAGATGAGTCCAACCACTGCCTGGAAGAGCCCGACCACTGTAGCCAGCGTATACTGCCCCGATTCAAGTCCGATCCGGTATACGAAGGTGCTCAGCACATCCGAGTATTCCCTTACAGCCAGGTTGCCGATAACAAACGGTCGCTCAAAGCCGATCGAAATCATATTCCCCAGGTTGATGATCAGCAGCGTAACAATCGTCGGTTTGATTCCCGGAATCGTTATATGCAGAATTCGCTTCAGCCTGCCGGCCCCGTCCACTTCAGCCGCCTCGAACAATTCCTTATTGATGCCGGTAAGCGCCGCCAGATAGAGGATCGTCCCCCAGCCGGCACTTTGCCACACCCCGGTCAGCAGGTAGGTGATCAGCCAGTAATTTTTTTCAGACAGAAAAGGTACAGCATCGAAGCCCAGGCTCATCAGCAGATTGTTGATCATACCGGACTGTGTGCCGAACAATTGATAGACAATTCCCCCGATGATTACCCAGGAAATAAAATGCGGAATGTACAGAATGGTCTGCGACAGCTTTTTGAACCAGACCACTTTCAGCTCAAACAGCATGATCGCCAGAATTAAAGGTGCCGGAAATGAAACGATAAGATCGAGAAAGTTCAGCATCAGCGTATTGCGCAGGGTTAAGTAGAAATCATGATTGGCAAAAACCTCGCGGAATCCGTCCAGGCCGATCCATTCACTGCCGCCGATTCCCCTGAAAAAGTTGAAATCCTTAAAAGCAATCTGCACACCGTACATAGGGCCATATTTAAAAATAATGAAAAAGGTTATAGGCAGCACCAGCAATGCGTACATCTGCCAGTTTCTGCGGAAATATCGGGCGTACCCCATGGGCGGCTCCTCCTTTGCTATGCCTCGGATGTTAAGGGGAGCGGCACGGCTTGCAGCCGCACCGCTCTATCAAGATCTGTTACTGTTGCTCGCTGTAGGCTGCTTTGCGTTCATCCAGGATCGCCTGTCCGCCGCTTCCCATATAGTCCTTCAGCATGCTTTCATAGGTTGCATCGAATTCTGCCGGCGACACCATCGCCGATTTTACAATCAGCTGCTTGGCCTTTTCGCTGAGTGTGGTGCCGTATTTACTTTCCGCCTCAATTGGACGGCTGGTATACACAGGCTCGATGGCATCGGTGTTTGAAATATCAAGCGATTTGGCAATGATATCCTGGTAGTCAGGCTTGAAGCTCTTCACAAAAGCTTCATTGTTCTTCTCCTGGCTCTCAAAGATCCGGCCGTTAGCGATAATCCCGATATCCCCGCCGCCCATCAGCTTGTTCGTGGACTCGGCAGACAAATTCGGAATGGCAACCGGCACACCGTCTTCCAGAGTGTAATGCTCGCCTTCAATTCCGTTCTGAATGTACATCAGATGGTCTTCAGAGGCCATCCAGTCGAGATATTTGATCGCTTCAACTGCATGTTCACTGGATTTGGGAACCATAATATACATTCCGTTCGGGGCAGCCACCGGTTTGGCATGCTTGCCTTCACTGTTCGTATAAGGATCAATTGCAGTCAGGACCGCATCCGGATGGTTCTGCAGGAGCAAATCATAAGCACCTTCAGGGTAAAAGATGTTATCATTGTCTTCACTAAAAGCACCTACGAGCCCGGAGCCGATATTCTGTGTAAGAGTCTCCTTATTTTCATCGAGGGCAAAATCCTTGCTGATCAGCCCTTCATTATACAGCTTGTTCAAATATTGGACTGCATCCTTGAAGCCCGGTAGCAGCACCGGATAGTCTCTGGAGCTCAGTGTCTGGGTCAGCTCGAAGCGCTCCTGCTCGGTCACCGGCTGGATAAAGGACCAGATCAGCGACTCATATTGTCCAGGGGCAATCGTCATGCCGAGCGGAATAACCTTACCTCCGGTTTCACCCGGGTCCTTTTCTTTAAAAGCGACCAGAGTGTTATAAAGCTCCTCTGTTGTTGTCGGAACCGGCAGTCCCAGTTTATCCAGCCAGTCCTGGCGTACAAAGGAGGCGTATTTCCCAACGGTAGAGCGTTTGGCAGGGATGCTGTATTGCACGCCTTCATATTGACCGTATTTCAGTGTATCTTCACCAAGGAAGGCTTTCAGGTTCGGCCCGTATTCATCCAGCAGCGGAGTCAGATCCGTTAAGCCTCCCTGCTCGGCATATTTATTGAAGGTACCGGAATCGTAGGTAAACACAATATCAGGGACATCTGTACCGCTCGCCATTAATACGTTAAGCTTGGTTACTTCCTCCGAGCGGGGAATAGGGACAAATTCAACATCGATGTTGTTCGGCTGGCCAAAGCTTTCTTTAACATAGTCAGTCAAAAAGTTATCCGATGCCGTAAGTCCTGCCGGTGCGTTACCGCGGTCAAACACTTCGATCTTTAAGCTTCCGGCTTGTTCTGATCCGCCGTCACTTGCACTGGTACTGTTATTCTGCGAACACGCAGATAATAATACTGAAGAAGCAAGAACCGCTGAAAGACCCAAAGCCAATTTCCCTTTGCTGTGACCGTTTGCCATATTCCCTCACCTTACCCTTTCGAATTCTGGTATTAATCCAGTCGTCTCTGTCTCTGCTATGCTTTCGACTTGATCATGGGATGAATTATTACATCGTTTCTGAAAATGCACAATATACATGTTTCTTTGCGTTTTTTCATGAAAATCATAGGGTTTTGCGTCATTTTTCATAACATATATACAGTTTTCCTGTGAATTTAACGGCTTGCTTCAATGAAATTCAAACAAACATGACATATAAATAACATCGTATGTTCTATGCGTGCTGGCTGATTCCGATAAAAAAGCGTAAATGCCGGCCGCCTGGCTTCCGGATTTACGCTTGCATGTGCTAATCAATATCTCACGGATGATTCAGCTTCCGGTGATCGCCGGGGGTCATTCCGGTAACCCGCTTGAAGACCCTTCCGAAGGTAATAGCGTTAGCATAACCAACCTGCAGGGCAATATCCTGAATGCTGTCCTGCGTGTTGTCCAGCAGCTCCTTCGCCTTCTTTACCCGCAGCTCCGCCAGGAAGTCAACAAATTTCATATTGAATTCTTCCTTAAACAGATAGCTGGCATATTTGCCGGATATCTGGAACCGTTCGCTCAGATGATTCAAGGAGAGATCCGGATTGGCGTAATTATCCTCTATATAAAGCTTAACCTCCTTGATCATGACACGGTGGCTCTTGAGCTCATTCACCGAAACATAGACATGGTAGGTTTCATTCAGCCAGCCCGTTAACAGCTCCTTGATGTCCTCGAGATCAGTACTTCTGAGGATCTGCTCCTGTAATCCGCCGGTCCCGGTTAACGCCAGCTGCCGGTCCAGTGATTCCGAGATGCCCTTAAGCTCCTGCTCCAGCGCCTGCAGCATGACCTCCAGCAGCATGTAAATCTCTTCGTCCTTCAAGCGGTCTTTACGGAAGGAAGCAAAAATCTCCTCCAGCCTGCTCCGCCAATTCTCCCCTGATAGCCGGAATTCCCGGACAAGCTGCGTAAAATTGCCGAAATACTTATAGCTCTGCAGCCCGGGCTCCTCCTGCCGGTCTATATGAACGGCAGCAACCTCTGTTCCGAGCGCCAGCCTGTGGCTGAGCACACCGGCAGCAGCTGTGTAGGACAGGTGAATATCCTGCAGGCGGTCAACTGTGTGACCGACTCCAAAGGTAAGGGATAGCCGCAGATTCTCCAGAATCCAGCTGTGGCAGCCCCTGGCCAGCTCAAGCAGCAGCTGAGCATCCTCATCTGAAGGTCGGTGCCGCAGGCCGATCAGGACAGCAATCCGTTGTCCGCTCACCCATTCCGACCATGCCTGAAGCTGTTTCTCGGCCATCAGGTCGCTGATTACATTGGTCAGGGCGAATCTAAGCAAATTCTGCTCCTGCCGGGAAAGAACCTTTAGCTCATCTCCCGCATTCAGCTCCGCTGCAAATACAACAAAGCCGTCAAACTCCCGTTTTCCTTCAAACGGATCAAGCGCTGTTAGTCTTTCAGATACATCCTTCAGGCGTTCACCGCTGATGATGTCCAGAAACAGCTGTCTGCGCCGGATCAGCAGATTTTCATAACGTTCCCGCTCATAGTCGGTTGTCAGCTGCACCAGACTGTCCAGGGCAGTATGCATCAGGGCCAGCTCATCCGGATTAGCGGCTGCCGGCTCATTTTTGCCATGGGGCTGCAGCGCCTGAATCCGTACCATCAGCTGCTGGATCGGCCGGTAATTGCGGCGGGTGATATAAATGATATACAGCACTCCCAGAGTAATCGTCACCAGTCCGATCACAATCCAGACATAGGAGATGACCGAAATCCAGTCGAACAGCCGGCCTGCGCGCAGTCCGCTCTCAAAGGTCCAGCCCAGGCTGTCCGCCCGGATCGTGGATAGCTTGCGGATGGTGTCATCACCTGACGTCTGCGATGAATCATACAACAGGGTGCCTGCGGAATCTTTTATCCGGACAAAAGAAAGCTCGCCGTTCGTTAAACTGTCCACCAGACGCTCCAGGCGGTATACGCTGATATTAATAACGATGTAACCGTCTGAGCCCAGTGGAATCGGAAGCCTTCTGGCCAGACTGACCACCGGATATTCAGCCTTGGCATTTCTTGGCTGGTACATCCGCACCGGACTCCATCCGGACTGTATCTCCCGCTGTGAAATCTGATCAATATATGCTGCCTCATGCGTTAAGTCCAGGTCCACGTAGCCGCTTTGGCTGAGAATCTGCCTGTCCTTGCTGCGGTAAATATAGATTGAGTCTATCAGGCTGATGCGTTCAACCAGACGGTTCATGCTTTGGACAATTTCGTAGGCGCTGTCACCAGGGTAGACTGGACCGAACTTGTCAAAAAAATCGTTGTAGGAGTAGTTATTTTCGATCTCATCCAGCACACTGAGCTGCACATCACTTAATGTCCGTTCCACGGTATCTGCAATGTAGCTGGTGGAGATGTAATTGGCTTTTTGCGTCTCGCTGCGGGAGAGCTCTGTAATGATCATAAAAGCCAGAAAAATAAGCACCGACACGACAAGAAGAAAGACAGGGAAGTATGAAAATAGCATCCGACTGTACCAACTGCGTTTCATCGCGCTTCCCTCCCTTTTTTAGAAATGATTAACTTTAATGCGAGACAGCCTTAACCCGGTATAGCAGTAAAGCGCCGGCCGCAGCGCTGACCGTGCAGGCAAAGTACATCAGCCCGGGACCGCCTGTCTCCAGCAAATAGCCGTTCAGCAGATTCCCGGCAATCCCTCCAAGGCCTACAAACACCATATTGAACAGGCTTTGTCCTGTGGCCTGCAGCTCCTTGCCTGTTATAGAAGCCACATACTCCACAGCAGCAATATAGAAGAAGCCGAAGGAAAGACCGTGCAGCGCCTGGACTCCTATCATAACACCGGGAACCGGAATGAGCCATTGGATGGCCCAGCGGAGCATGTAGGCGACGGAAGCGAGCATCAGCGTTTTTTCATAGCCGTATTTGTTCAGCACCCTGGATGCTGCCAGCATCGCCGGAACACTGGTAATGGAAGCAATCAGCAGCGCAATGCCCGACCATGAGAAGCTGCCCCCGGCCATCTGAAAGGTCAGCACAAAAAAGGAGTTGAACGCAGTCAGCGTCTGGTTGACCAGAAAGCAGCCGGCCAGAAACAGCAGAAACACCTTGTTGCCCAGCAGCTGTCTGATTCCCTGTGAGAAGGTCCTACTAGTGCTTCTTCGCTCCGCACTTGTAGGAATAGTGATTACCAGTGCAAGTGCCAGCAGGTTAAAGATCAGAAAAGGTATCCAGAGCTCCGTTACTCCCAGCCAATTGAGATACATTCCGCCAAAATAACCGCCCAGCGCCGTCCCGACACTGCCGAACAGCCGGATCGTACCGAAGGAGGTGCCTGCCGCCTGGGCCGCCCTTACCGCATAGGAGTCGGCAATCGGCGTCTGTGTACTCTGAAATATAGTGTACAGGCTGTATACCAGCACAATAACCATCAGCCATCTCAAATTATAAAGATAAACGATGGTTCCGGGAATAATCAAGGTGAGCATGAGCACCAGCCTTGTCCGCTGATAGCGGTCTACCAGAATCCCCCACAAGGGCTGGAACAGAATCGCCAGCAGGGTGCCGAAGGCCATCATAACCCCGATTGCCTGGCTGCTCATGCCTTGATGAACCAGCAGTGAAGTGACGTACGGATTGAAGCTGCCCCCCGCCAGACCCGTGAACAGGTAGAGTCCGCGCATTTTCAGCAGCACCTCGGACTCCTTGCTCTTGACCGAAAATCTTATTATGCCCAGTTCACGTTTCATGATCTAACCCTCGTTTCTTTTTAATGGCCTGAAGTGATCTTGCTTCTTACAGCTGCGGCCGCTCCGATTGCCCCTGCCCGGTTGCCGAGCACCGCCTGCCGGATTGCCGGCGGCTGATGCGGGGTATAACGGCTGACACGCTTGACAATTTCGTCTATATATCCCGGATTCTTCTCCACCACTCCGCCGCCGAGAATGACGAGCTCCAGATCGAGCGTGAGCACGATATTCTTGATAACAGCCGCCATGTGCCCGTATGCCTGATTCAGAAGCTGCAATGCCGCTTCATCCTCACGCCGGGCGGCTGCAAATACATGCTCTGCCCGGACCGGTCCGCCCTGCGCCAGTTCGCGGATTATAGACGGGCGGCCGCTGCTGTGTAAATAATCCGCTGCTTTTGCTCCGATCCCTGTACCGGACGCCTCCATTTCAAACGGGCCGAACTCGCTGTACTCCGGATCAGCTGCCGCAGTGTACTCGCCCGGCCTAACAATGAGATAGCCGATCTCGCCGGCGGCGAAGCCGGCTCCCCGGTACAGCCGCCCGTCCAGGAACAGGGCGCTTCCGACTCCGGTTCCGACCGTAATCATGATGAAATGCCCGGAACCGGCAGCCGCTCCTGCCGCATGCTCGCCCAGTGCTGCCATATTGACATCGTTGTCGAGCACGGCAGCCCCCGGATAACGGGCAGCAATAAGCGGACGAATATCGACAGCAGGCCAATTCAGCGCCGGTGCACTGGTAAGTGTCCCTGTACGTTCATTCATCACTCCCGGAAAGCCGATGCCTACTCCCTTGAGCGATGACAGTGTACCGCCGTTTCGGATGCAGCTCTGCTCCAGTTCATCGAATAACCAGTTAAAGAACTTTCCGGGATCACGGCTCAGCTGCGTCTCCAGTTTATGCTCCTCCAGGATATTGCCCTGCTCATCTGTCAGGCAAAGCTGTGTTTTGGTTCCGCCGACATCGATTCCTGCGCTGAATAGCTTCATTATGAATTCCTCCGCATGTTATGATTTCTTATTCCGGCCTACTGTCCGCGAATACGGCCAAAAGCAGCCTGTAGGGCAATCTGTATGGCACCAAGCACAACATCCTTATCCCCGCGGCCGGATACAGACAGCCGTGGCTTACGCTGCAGCTGCGCCAGCTCCGCTTCCAGCCTGTGCAGCAGCAGATCGCCGTTTCCGCCGATCCCGCCTCCCAACACTACCCGGTCCGGAGCGATTACTGCACAAATACTGCCAAGTGCTTCTGCCAGCAGGCGGCAGTATGCATCCAGAACGGATTCTGCGAGAACATTTCCGCTGCGGGCTTCATTAAATATCTGCTCTGCAGATCCTTCAGGGCCTGCTAGCAGTGGAGTTGCCGGCGCTGTTTGCTGTTCAGCGGCTATGCTGGAGGCGAGCTGCTTCAGTCCGCCTGCAGATAGAATATCCTCCAGCCTCCCCGCACCAAGCACCACATTAGCTAATTCACCGGCACCGCCGCCGAGCCCGCGGTAAATCTCCCCGCCGATAATCAGCCCGCCCCCGGTTCCTTCACCGATGGAGAAGTACAGCAGGGAACGGCTTTTTTCCGCTCCGGACAGGGTATACTCGGCCAAAGCGGCCAAATTGACGTCATTTTCGGTGACAACGGGCACCGGTAACAGCTGTGCCAGATTCGCCAGCTTCAGCACATCTTCGCGGCCCCGCAGCGGTAATACCAACTCGGACACTTCGCCGTCTGCAGGATTGACCACACCCGGAATACCGAAAGCCGCAGCCTGGATACTGTCCCAGTGTAACCCGGCTTCGGCAAGAAGCCCTTCAAGGCCCTGCACCAGAAAGTCCCGAAACTCCGGCTCTGCCAGATGATCTGCCGGCATTGCCAGCTGCTTGTAATGGCAAATCTCTCCGCCCATATCGGCCACAGACATCCTGATCCGGGTCGCCCCCAGGTCCGCGCCGATGACATAATAGCATTTCCGGTTAAATTCAAGCAGTGTGGCCTTGCGGCCCTGGGCGTTCTCCGCCCGTCCTGTTTCTTTGACCAGTCCCCGTCCGATTAACTGGGTCACTGCCGAGGATATGGTCGGCTTGCTCAGTCCCGTTTCACGGCTAAGATCCGCTCTGGATTGCGGCCCGCCGGCAATAATCCGGTTCAGGATCAGCATTTCATTCATATTTCGCATCGCTTTCGGAGTTCCTGCAGATGACATGTTCATCGTTCGCCCTCTACTCTCATGATTTGCCACATACTCTCTTGCATTCCCCTGAATCTTATAGTTAGTAAAGTTTCTTAACTTAATATACAGATTGCCTCAAGATTTTTCTAGTCTTTTGTAAGGTTTAATTACATCCTCAGGCAGAGAAAAATTTGATAAGAACTGAATTTGGGCTATAATTATAGGTAAATATGCTTACGGGGTGTACTAATGAACGAAGACAGGTATAACAAAGTGGACGGCCTTATGGGGGCTTTTCAGCAATTTTCCCGGCTGAACTGGCAAAAGACGACAATGTTCGGGCTAAAGCCGAGTGAAATCCGGGTACTGATTACGATCCGCATGGGCAAAAAAAGAACCGGTAAGGATACGCTTACCGTCTCGGAAGTCAGCAAACTGCTGCGTGTAACCTCTCCCACCATCACACAAATGGTGAACAGCCTGCTTAGCCAGGGACTGGCAGTGCGTACCAGCGACTCTCAGGACCGCAGGATCAGCGCGATCCAATTGACGGAGCAGGGCGAGCAGCTCGCCGACCAGGCCATTGCCAAGATCCGCGATACGTTCAAGGGTATGATAGACCATCTGGGTGAAGATAAAAGTGCTCAGCTCATAGAGCTGCTGGACGAAGTCCATGCCTACTTTGAGCAGCTGAACGGACAGGCGGATTTCTCTTAATTCATTCTACCTTTAAATCCCTCCCTCTAAAAAAACACCAAGCGCAGGTTCTCTCCCCGCACTTGGTGCCTATCCTTCTCTTGTTCTGAGCGCCCCTTTTATGGACCAGCGATTGTTATTGATCCGTCTGATCCGTCCGGTCCGGCAGCTGCAGCAGGTAGCTGTTCGACAGGCTCAGCAGACGCTGGACTGCGGTGAACTGCGCTTCCGTCGAGCTGCCGGGCAGGCTGGAGTTATCCAGCAGGCTGTAGTTGGTACCGTCAGCATAGCCGTCCCCAGTGACGTAAATGCTCTGGTTATTAATGAAGGAACCCGTCGGCAGGAAATGCCGCACCGGCAGCAGATTACTGGCCTGATTAAACAGGTCTTCGCCAAAATGCAGCTGCCCCGCTACGGAAACGCCCAGCAGATTAGCCACTGTCGGCAGAATATCGACCTGTCCGCCCGTTCCGCTCATGACAGCAGGCAAGCTGCCGCTTGGCGAATGGACAATGAACGGGATGTTGAACATATCCGTGTAGCCGTAGTCATGACCGACCAGCCCGTTAATCAGCTCCTTCTCTCCGCTGCCCAGCGTATACATCGGTACCCCCTGGTGATCCCCGTAAAAGACAACAAGGCTGTCATCCCACAGGCCGCTTGCCTTCAGCTCCTCCAGAAACTGCCCCATGGCATAATCGGCATAATTCTGGGCCTGGATATAATCACCAAGCAGCGTTCCCTTGTAACGGTCAGGCAGCACCATTTTGTATTTTTCCTCAGGAATCCTGTAAGGATGATGCGCACTCATGGAGATCACCATCGCATAGAACGGCTGGTCTCCGGCATCCATTTTGACCAGCTCGGGTACAGTCTTCGCAAACAGCACCTCATCTGAAGAACCGAAGGCAATGTGATCGTCATCCCCGTAAAAAGCCTGATCATAATACTTGTCAAAGCCGATCGCTTTGTACAGGGCGGTGCGGTTCCAGAATTCCACACTGTTCGTATGGAACGTCGCTGTAGCATAACCGTTGCCGCCAAGCAGCTTCGGCAGGCTCGGTACCGCTTTTCTCATATAGTCGGAAGAGGTTGCCGGTTCGTTCTTGGGCACATAAAAAGAGGTATTTACCGCAAACTCGGCATCCGAGGTGGTTCCCTGGCCTGCGTTGGTGTAAAAGTTGTTGAAGTACGTATTTTCGCGTACCAGCCTGCTCAGGTTAGGTGTAATTTCCTGCCCGTCAATGCTCAGTCCGATCAGGAAGTTCTGGAACGACTCCATCTGCACCACAATCAGATTCCGGCCTTTGTCGGCCCCGAAATAGAGCGGCGCTGCAGGCTCCGTGATCCCCTTAACCTCGTTCACGGCCTGCTGCGTGATGTCCTGAGGGGCAATCAGCTCCTCATCCTCCGTCGTGTCGGCAAACAGCGTGTACAGCTCGTAGTTCAGAATCCCCATGCTCTCCGCTTTTTTAATCTCGTTCATGCTTGCGTGGTTAGGCCAGATGTTAAAGACACACAGGCCAAAAGAAACGGCAGACAGCACCAGCAGAACTGGCCGGCTCATCCGGATTGCCCCCCGTTCCTTCCACTTGGCAATGTATTTGGGACGGAACATGAAGAACAGGAAGAAGAGGATATCGACAAAAATAAACAGGTAATACGGCGTAATCAGCGAATACGTGCTTTCCCCGACCTTGGTCACTTTATCTGCCTGCTGCAGCGCGTGGTAGGTAGCAATGACCCCGTAATATTTGTAATACATCAGCACAGCAAAATAAATAATGGTAATCAGCAGGTTCGCAATCATGTAATAAAGAATTTTCCGTTTGGAGGCCAGCCATTCAATCATACTGAACACAATCAGGAAAAAAGGAATCTCTGTGAATGCCATGCTCCAGCTCGGGCCTTCGCTGAAGACGACAAACCAGGCTACGGCACTTTTGATCAGCAGCACAATGCTGAATAGTATGATAGGTCTGCTGAACAGGCGTTTTATTGCAGAATTTTGATTCATTTTGACTCCCCCTAGATTTTCAGAAAAACATCATTATATTTCAAAATTTGACAGCAGCATTCGCCGCCGGCCTGAGCCTGCTGAGCAGGAATCCTGGTTAGCAGGGATGCCTTGGCATCCGTCCGCCGTCCGTTCACGAAATCCACCTTGTTGATAAACGGCATCAGCAGGACAATATCCCGCGGATCGCCCTGCAGCCCGCCTTCCATCAGCACAATCAGCCCACCGCCGGACTGCTTCAGTCCTGCCGAGACCGCTGCCGTCTCACCGCAGTGACGCTCGAAATGGATGACCTTAACCGCCTTGTCGCCAGTGGCCAGCTCATCGAGAATCGCAGCGCTCCGGTCCCTGCTGCCATCATCAACCATCACAATTTCATAGCTGCCCGCCTTGTCTTTAACTGCAGCCGTTATGCTCCGATACAGCTCTATAATCTGCTCTTCTTTATTGTAGACAGGTACGACAACAGACAGGTTGATCAAGGGGGTCACCTCATGCCAAGTATTTATATTCACTTCCGGGAGAAAGAGTTACACAAGCAGCAAGAAGAAACGGCTTACCGTCTTGCACCCAAGAACACGAGGACGGATTCCGTTTCTGCGGAGATACACTGATGATTAAATCATATAATAGATAGGTAATCAACCTATTTTCTAAAATAAATCCGAACTCCTCCCAGGCTGGCTTTCCTGCTCAATCAAACTCTATGTCCGCCAAAAAAAGCCCCTCTCCGCAAGCTGCGGAAAGAAGGCTAATCTGTTGGTATTGGAGGCTACCCGTGAATTAATCGGCACTGTCGTACAGACCGACCAGTTCATCGAACGCAGAAATAATAACATCTGAGCCCTTCAGCTCCTCCTGGCGGCCGAACCCGGCATAGCCGCAGCCGATCACGGTCTGACCGTTGCCTTTGCCTGCCTCCACATCGGAGGACCGGTCGCCGACCATCCAGGCGCTGCTTATCCCGTTGTCCTTCAGCAGGAGGCCCAGCAGCTCTGTCTTCGTCGCCGTTCCCTGGCCGCCTGCACTGTACAGCCCCTCGAACAAATCCTTCAGCTCATGCACAACCACTATGCTGTGTATGTAATCCGCCAGCCCGTTGCTGGCGACGAACAGCCTGACTCCCCGTTCATGCAGCGCGCGCAGCGTCTCCACAACCCCCGGGTACAGCAGTGTGCCGCCGGCCTCCAGCCCTTCGATCTCCAGCTGCAGCAGCAGCTCATCCGCCCTGCGGTGCACCGCTTCATCCGCTTCCGGCATCACATTCTTCCAGATCTGCGCAAGAAGCATACCCAGACTGCCCAGAATGCGCTCCTCCGGCGGCGTGGGACCGGCATACAGCCCTTCCTCGCGAAGGATATTGAACATTTTATGGTAGGCAGGCAATAACAGGCTTTCCGTCTGGAACAGCGTTCCGTCCATATCAAATACAATCGCTTCCGGTTTCTTCAGTGTCGTCATAAGGTGACCTTCCCTTCAGATTGTTCTGCACGCCTTAATGATATAGGATTGCAGCACTCATTGTCTACGAGGGGCAGGGCATTAAAAAGACCGGAGCATTCACTGTTAAAGTGTCTGCACTCCGGTCATCCTGTCCAACTGAAATCTCAAGTTAAAAATAAATGATTAAATCCGGTCAAAGCTGGCGATCAGCTCGTCAAGGACATCCTTGCTGACCATTTTGCCTCTGAAGTTGATCAGGTTTTCTGCGCTTCCGGAGAAGATGCAGGTAGGCTCGTATTTTCTAAGAATGATTTTTTCTCCGTCAACAAAGATTTCAAGCGGGTCTTTTATGTCGATTCCCATTGTTCTGCGCAGCTCAATCGGAATTACAATACGTCCCAGTTCATCAACTTTTCTCACAATACCAGTTGCTTTCATTATTATGCATCCTCCCTTGAAATAAGCACTTTATATAATCATTTGTGTTAAAAGCTATCAAGGCTTCTAAATAGTAGTAATGATTACGCTCATATTTGCATTGTAAAGTGCTATTTCTTCCCTGTCAAATTTATTTCTACATCTTTTGATATTTATCGACATATGATTCGACAAAGTTTAGAGATGATTCGACAAAATATAAAAATTCTTTCAATTAGCAATATTATGATTTTTAGATAGTTTTACATGAATAATAATATTTTTTTGTGAAAATAGCAAAAACACCCTCCGCTAGCACTGGTCAATCATTTCCAGATTGCGAAGGATGTCTCTATTCGTACGGTGCTTTAGACCTTATTTGCCCTCTTAACTATGCAGCTCAAACAGTCTGGCTGTTCTTCCGGCCGGAACAGATACGGTCAGGCTGCCCTCCGCCTTTTTCCAGCTCCATTCGGAGCCATGCTGCTTGGGATAAGCACAGCTGATCCGTACCTCCCGGCCGGCAAGCTCCGGCAGCGGGAGCGCAACGCTCTGCTCTTCCCCGGCAATCCGCCAGACTGCCAGATAGCGGATATTACCGTGCTGCAGACCATAGCTGACCCACTGCCCCCGGCTGTCCGGCAGGCCAAGCGGCCAGAACGGCAGCGCATGCGGGATTTGAGCGCGGATCGATTTATAGTACTCCAGCGCTTCACGCACCAGCTCCCTGCGGCCGGGCGCAAGCTCTGCCAGATGGCCGCTCTGGTGCACACGCAGCAGGAGGGCGTTGATCATGTTAAAAATGACCTCTTCATCATCGCCTTCACGCAGCGGATAAGACCAGACCGCCGATTGCTCCGGTGTCAGCGCCAGCGGGGAACCGGCAGCAATCGCCGCATAGCTCACGTAGTCCTCCTGGTCACTGGTGGACTGGATACTGTGACGGCTCAGCATGGCATAATCCATCCGCATGCCGCCGCTGGAGCAGTTCTCGATGACCAGCTCCGGATAACGCGCGAAGATGCTGTCCAGCCAGGCCAGATAAGCCCGGTTATGCTGCAGCAGCCCGTCGCCGAAGCTGTCCGCATCCGTCTCGGTGCCTATACCCGCATTGATGTTGTAATCCAATTTGATATAGCCTACGCCATACTCCTCGACCAGACGGGCAATAACACCGTCGGCATGTTCGATAACCTTGGGATTGCGGTAGTCCAGCTGATAGCGGCTGCGATCCTTGACCCGCTTGCCGTGCCGCATGAAGAACCAGCTGTCATCGGCTTCAGCCAGCTTCGGACTGTTGATCCCCATGACCTCCAGCTCCAGCCACAGTCCCGGGATCATGCCTTTGCCCCGGATGTAATCCAACACATATTTGATCCCCTCCGGAAATCGCTCAGCCGAAGGCTCCCACTGGCCCACACCATCCCACCATTCTCCGGGCGCATACCAGCCGGCATCAATACAGAAATATTCGCAGCCTACATCTGCGGCGGCATCAATGAGCGGCAGCAGCTTCTCTGTCGTCGGACTGCCCCATAGGCAATTCATGTAGTCATTAAAAATAATCCGCAGCAGCTCATTGTCCTCATTCGGTCTGCGGATAATCCGGCGGTAGGCCGTCAGCTGCGCGGCCGCCGCTTCAAGTCCCCCTTGCACGGAGCCGGCGGCAACCGGAACGGAGGTAAATGCTTCGCCCGGCGCAAGCTTCAGCCACCAGTGGTTGTCATGCTCTGTGGGTCCGCTGGCCAGCAGAGTAAGCTGATCGTACTGGTCGGTCAGCTCCCAGTGCCACGAGCCGTTATGCTCAATCTGCCAGAACAGGCTGCTTCCGCTTTCTGTGTTGTGCAGCACCGCCATCGGCAGCAGCTCCGCCGCCGACCAGGAGCCCGTATTGCTGGCGGCAATCCGCTTCGAGCCCCGGTCAGCCAGATGGTACATGCCCAGCTCCGGCAGGCTGTAGGTCCGCCACTGCAGCTCGCTCTGCCAGCCGCTGTGCGCCAGCGTGACTTCAATCTTGTCCCCCCTGTCACCACTCCCCTCCTTGTCCACACCTGTAAGGGCAAAGGAAGAAATATATTCTACAGCAATTTCACTGTCTCCTTCATTCTTCAGCACCGTCCAGGAACGGACGATCTGCACCCCGCTGTAAAATTGAAAATGCTGGACGGCCTTCAGCGCAGTGACCGGATCTTTTAAAGTGAACTCAAGCTTACGCCCAAGCGCATTAACAGTGTCGCTATGTCCGTCGTATTCCATCCGCAGTCCCGGATAAGAAGCCCGGTGAGTCCGGCCGTGGTACTCTGCGCGGTCTTCCCCGGACAGCTGCAGTTCCAGCAGCCGGAAGCCCGGCTTATGCTTGTCCGCAACCGCTCCCGGCTCAAGCGGCGCCGCCCCGAAATGCAGCAGCCGGACATCAAGCTCCTCTGTAATTTCAATCGTAAGATATAATCCGTTTTCGGCAATTTCAATCAGCCTGCTGGTCATAAGTGTTGAAGCCTCCTGACAAGTGATGAATGTGGTTTGACGTCTCTTTTAATTATATTAATTAGTTGCTAAACGAGTTGAAGAAAACCAACTCATCTCTAAGCCTTGCCCTTTTGTGGGTTTTGAACTACATATGAATTCGTATCCAAAATAAAAGGTAAGAGTAACGGAGGGGAGGTTTGGAATTGGAGGAGCGGAAGCGTCCGCCTTTATGTTTGGATTTCTACTGCAGCCAGCAGTTTAAATCGGGAAATCCAAACATAACAGCGGCCGGAAATCCAAACGCTCTCCGCAGTTACGTCCAATACCTAAAATCAATCCTTTTAATTCACAAAAACAGACGGCCCCGCCGGTAAGAACCTTACCTGCGAGACCGTCCCGGATTATCACCTTCTGTTATTCAGCCGAACCGAATTGAATCCATGCCTTCTGAATTTCGTCGATCGCCTGGTCTTTAGTCTTGCTGCCGCCGATGTAGGCCTGCATCAGCTCGCCGAATTTCTGGTGGAAGGTATCCAGCGAGTAGTTGACGGACAGGTCACCGGATTTTTCGGTTTTGAGGATTTCATCCATTTCCTTCGGCATCTGCAGGTCAGGCATTGGCGCATCCTTGATTGGCGGAATTACTTTGGCTACAGTAGAGAACCAGCTTTTACCGTAGTCGGAAGTGTACAGCCAGTTGAAGAATTCGATGGTTTCGGCAGCTACTGCGGAATCCTTGTTAATGCGCAGCGCCTGGTCGGCCCCGGTAATGATCTGGGATTGTTCAGCCTTGTCGCTGACCGGGTATCCGGCAATGCCAAGGTCGAAGTCCGGGGTGATTTTCTTGATCGCCTCTTCATCCCAAGCGCCTTTACCGGTCATAAATGCTGCTTTGCCAAGGGCAAAATCGCTCACTTCAGCATTGCTGTCACGTTCCAGCGGCTTGTCTGTTCCGTGCTTAACGGTAGTATCAATAAAGTTGAAGAAGTTATCGTACAGCACCGGATGATCCTTGAAGGTAGTCTCACCCGCGATGAAGTTGGCTACCAGTGTCTTTGCATCAATTCCGGCATCCATAGCCGCTGCGTCTACAAAGTGCTGGAAGATGTGCTTCCATACCCACCACTCTTTATAAGCATTGGCGAATGGAGTGATGCCTTTGGCTTCCAGCTTGGTGATGGCATCATCCAGCTCAGCGGTTGTTTTCGGAACATCCGTGATGCCGGCATCGGCCAGCAGCTTTTTGTTATACATCAATACGAACAGATTGCCTTTTACCGGAAGCCCCAGCACCTTGCCGTCTGATGAGCTCATGTTGGCACGTACCGCATCGGTCATGGCTGCAGCCAGCGGTTCATTGGTCAGGTCCGCACTGTATTCAGCAAAGGTATCAATATCCCCGCCGGCAGTGGTCTGGAAGACGTCAGGAGTGCTGCCAGCAGCAATTTTGGATTTCAGTACGGTGTTATAGTCGGCCTGCATAATTTCCAGGTTGATGCTCACGTTCGGCTTCACTTTTTTATACTCGGCAATGTAGGCATTGAAGGCGTCCGTGTACTCCGGTGATGCGGTGAACATATTAATGGTTACAGGCTTGGAGGAGTCTGTTTCGGCAGCTGCATTATCCCCGCCGTTTGTTCCAGCCGTGTTGTTAGCGGTATTATTGTTATTGCCTCCGCAGCCGGCCAGCAATCCTCCTGCGAGCAGCAGGCTCGCTGAGACTGCCATGAATCTTTTTAACATGATGTTGCCCCCTTTTCCTCATGTAGCTTGTGTTCTTGGTGTTTATTCTAAATAAAAAGAAAAAGGATAAGAATGTACATAAGTGAACTTCTAAGGGTAAAAAAGTGGGCTAATGTAACCGTTTCACTTTTCTCCCTCCAGGTTCCCGGTCCGGAATTCAGAAGGCGAACAATCATAGTAATTGCGGAACGCCTTGCTGAAATAGTTCTTGTCCTTGTAGCCCAGCATTTCAGAGATATCCTGAACCTTGAGCGCGGGGTCGGCCAGCAGATCCCTGGCTTTGTCCATCCTCACCTTTTGCACATACTCATGAATACCGCAGCCGTATTTACCCTTGAACAGCTTCATCAAGTATTCTCTGCTCAGGAAATACTTATCCGTGAACATCGATATTTTAATATTCTCAAAATAATGGTTATCAATGTATGCTTTAATATTTTCCAGCACACCGCTGCGGTTGCCGGCAAGCGACCGGCTGATTTCACCGGCATAGGCATCCAGAAGCCCATTCAGCAGTCCTTCAAACTGGCTGAACGAGGTATAATCGCCGCTTAGGCCCAGTGCAGCTAATCCTTTATTCTTGACAGCACGCAGCGCAGCCGGCACCTCTTCCAGCTCTCCGGCAATATCGCCGAGCAGAATCAGGAGCTCGCGGAGTGTCCGGTCCGCATCTCCCAGGCTGAAGCGGGCGGAGGACTGCCACCTCTGGGTGAATTCGTTCAAAATGCTTTTGGCATGGGCGGCATTCCCGCTCTCCAGAATGCTGCGGATCTGCGGCATCCGCCCGGTGAGAGAAGGGCTGTCCCTAAATTCCTGCACAGGCGTCCCCCCGCCGGATACCACCGGACCCTTCAGCTGCAGCAGGTCAATATCATCCAGCCTTGCTTTAGCCGTATCATAAGAGTCTGCCAGCTCCAGATAATCACCGTATGTAGCGCCGAGCGCACCGGCACATAGTATACCGAACAGCTCCTTCAGCGTCGCGGCCGCTTTTTTTAGCTGATGCATGGAGTGGAAGGCCGCATCCTCCTCATAGCCTTTTTTCATCGTAAAGACCGCAATCAGCTCCCGCTCATTCTTCGGGTTCACAAAACTGAATGCCTCGAATGCTCCGCCACTGTTCTCATTAATCACATTCGTCACGGCAAAATGCATCAGATCACGGTCCTCATGAAACCGCCCCTTGCGCACCTGTTCCAGATTAAGCAGCCGTAGAAGTCCGGCCGTAAACTGGTTACCCGTTGTATCCGCACCAATCAGCGGCAGAAAGGCCTCGTTCGACTGGTTCTTGAAGCTGCGCTCCAGGATAGACAGGTACATCTTTTCCTTGAGCTTGGGCACAGACATATTCAGCGTAATATTCTGCGCAATGAATTCGCTTCTCTCCCGCTTCCTGGCTTCAAGCAGATCTACAGCTTTGCGCAGCGCACTGTTAAGATCGCCGCGGTTCACAGGCTTCAGCAAATAATCAACCACCTTGGAGCGGATCGCCTGCCGGGTATATTCGAAATCATTGTAGCCGCTGATGACAATCAGCAGCAGCTCCGGAAATTCCTTCTCCGCAATCTGCAGCAGCTGGCTGCCGCTGAGCTCCGGCATTTTCATATCAACAAGGGCCAGATCGAATTTCTCCCTGCGCAGCATGTCCAGCCCGGTCTTGCCGTCGCTGGCTTCCAGCACCTCGCCGACCCCCAGCCCCTTCCAGTCGCCCAGAATATGAATCGCTTCGCGCAGCGGCTCCTCATCATCAATGATCAGTACTCTATACATGTTGTTATTGGCCTCCCCGCGGTAAAAGAATATCCATTTGCGTTCCGTTTCCTTCACTAGTTATCAGCAGTCCCGCTTCCTCACCGTACAGCAGCTTCAGCCGGGTATTCAGGTTTTTGAGGCCGATGCTCTCATGTCCTTCATCCTCCCCGGATGCCTCAGTACCGCCGGCCTCCTCATCCCACTGAATCTGCAGCGAGCCTAGCACCTCACCAAGCCGCTCCGCCGTCATTCCCGGCCCGTCGTCCATCACCGAAATAACACTGTAGACCGGCGTCACATGCGCCTCAATCCGGATGGTCACGGTGGTCGACACCTTTTCGAGAGCATGCTTGATGCAGTTCTCCACCAGCGTCTGCACGGACAGCTTCGGAATCCGCAGCGTAAGCAGGCTCTCCTCCCATTCATAAACCACCTGCATCCGGCTGCCGAACCGTGCCTTCTGCAAAGCCATGTAGCGTTCAATATGCCTAAGCTCCTCGCTCGCCTGGACAACATCCCGTCCGCTGATGCAGTACCTGAGGGTAAGCGCCAGATTATCCACCATCTCGACGATATCATCATTATTGTTCTTGAGCGCCTTGGTCGAGATAGCCTGAAGGGCATTATACAGAAAATGCGGGTTGATCTCCGCTTCAAGTGCTTTGAGCACCGCGTTTTTTTCAACAATCTTCATCTTGTAGCGTTCATTTATCAGCTCGTTGGTACGTTCCACCATTTTATTGAAATGCCGTGACAGATAGGCAATCTCATCATTGCCCTCCACCCTCGCCTCCGCCTCAAAGCTGCCGGCGCTGAAGCGTTTCATCTGCAGGGACAGGTTTTTCAGCGGATGGGTAATCCGGTTGGACAGGAAGCCGACCAGAATAACAGAGGCCATCAGAAAGAGCAGCCCGATCGAATAGCTGAGCTTGCGCGTCGTAGTCGCCGCTTCGTAAATCTGCTTATAGGGAATAGGCTTAACAAGCTTCCAGCCTTCTTTTTGGCTGATGTCGTAGATGACGAGGTACTTCTCCTGATCGTCCGACCAGGTCACCTGTCCGCCTTGCTCCGCTGTAAGCTTATTCAGCAGATCCGCCTCTTCCGTACGCTCATAGAACGCTTGATCATCCACCACGTACGGCTCATTGTCCGGGCTGATGTACATCAGATGGTCCCCTTCCGAGAAGGGAATGTCCTTCATAATCTCATCCGCCACACTGGAGTTGAAATACAGCGACAGCACCGCCTGGGGCTCACGGGAAGCAATTGAGCGCAGCAGCCGGTGATAGCCCATAAAGCTTGCATCCGTATTGACCTTGTAGTCGCCCTTCTCCGCATTACCGCTGACAAAAGACTGATAAGACCGGTTATTCGGGCTGGCCAGCGCACGCTTATACCAGGTCAGATGATCAATCGGCGGATGCTCGGCGACCCTGACTGTAATATTATAGTTCTCCTTGGTCACGTAATAATATTTCTGCTCCTTAATGATGTAGAGATAGATGGACTCCAGATCCTTGCGAGAAAAATAGAGATTCTTCAGATAATCCTCCACATACATCTTGGAGGCATAATCCTGTGATTCATGCGTAATCGCGTAAGCGAATTCATCATAAGAGATCTGCGGCAGGGACAGCTGCTCAATCCCGTTCAGATAGCTCTCCAGATTGCGGCCGACCAGCAGCAGGTTGTTGCTTGTGCTGTCTATGCTGTTGTTCACCGATTCCTTGCGCAGCATCCCGTAGGAGATGAACGTCAGCGATGTGACCACGAGGATGATAATAATGGAGAACAGCAGGATCAGCTTGTTGGCCAGACGGCGGGAAACCCGCTCCAGGAGCGGCTCCAGCAGCTTTTGTATGATGTTTTTTATGATGGCGCAAGCCTCCCCGCCTCTAATTTTGTTTTACGCTTTCAGTTCACTTTTTTACCCCTAACTGTCTTCTTAAATCCATTTCTGAGTATACGGCGCTGCCCTATAATACACAATATAGACTAACCGGAATGGTTAAGTGTGGCAAGCGGGGTCCTTAACTCCCACCCTATAAATAGCAGAAGAGGTGCATCCATGTTAAAATCACTCGGCAGAAAATGGCGCGAGAAAACGGAGTTCGGGCTCTTCACCCTCCCCGTTCTGATCTGTATCGCAGTAGCCTTCTATGTTCCGTTTATCATGACCATCCGTTATTCCATGACCAAATGGAACGGGATCTCCAAGCATCCGAAGTTCGTCGGGCTGGATAACTTCAAGCAGATTTTTACGGGAGATACCAATTTCTCCGATTCGGCCTGGTTTACGATTAAATATGCGGTGCTTTACATCGTCATCGTCAATGTGCTGGCTATTCTGCTGGCCGTGCTGCTCGATATGAAGCTGAAATCTACCTCATGGCTGAGAGCGGCCTTCTTCATTCCTTACATTCTCAGTCTGGTTATCGTTGGTTTCATCTGGAAATTCATCTTTATGCAGGGCTTCAACTCGCTTGGCGAGAGCACCGGCTGGGGCATTTTCGGCCTGAGCTGGCTGGGAACGCCGGGGCTGGCCTTCATATCCATATTAGGGGTATCCATCTGGCAATCGATCGGATTCTATCTCGTAATCTATATCGCCGGTCTGCAGTCCGTACCTGAGGATCTTAAAGAAGCTGCAACTGTAGACGGTGCCGGGGCGCTGAGAAGGTTCTTCAGCATTACGCTGCCGCTGCTCGCACCATCCATTACCATCTCGGTGTTTATGGCGCTGACCAACTCCATTAAAGTATTCGACGTTATCCTGTCGCTGACCGGAGGCGGTCCGGGCGGAACCACCTACAGTATTGCTTATGACATTTACCGTGATACGTTCCAGAATAACCTGTACGGCTACGGTACGGCGAAAGCGCTTATCCTGTTCGTTGCGGTTCTGATCGTTACCGTGATCCAGCTTACATTCTTCAAGAAAAGAGAGGTGGAGGCATAATGAATACCAACAGCAAGACCGGCAAAATTATACTTGAGGTTGTGCTTGTCCTCCTCTCCCTGCTGTTCCTGTATCCGCTGTTCCTGACGATTATCAACTCGTTCAAAAGCTTCAGCGAGGTCATGACCGACGTGATTGCCCTGCCGCAAAAGCTGACCTTTGCCAACTACTCTTATGTATGGGAATTCATCAACTATCCGCGGCTGTTCCTGAACAACTTCATCATTACCGGGCTAGGGCTGCTGGGGATTGTGTTCGTCTCCTCCATTGCCGCCTACAAGCTGGCCCGGACCAAAACGAAATGGAGCGGCGTTATCTACTTCCTCTGCATTATGCCGATGCTGATTCCGTTCCAGTCCATCATGCTGACCGTGCTGCAGACGGCCAAGAACCTGAACCTGTCCGAGAGCACCTGGGGACTGGGCCTGCTCTACTGGGGCTTTGGCGCACCGCTTGCCGTCTTTATCTATCACGGCTTTGTTAAAGGGATTCCAATGGAAATCGATGAAAGCGCCACGATCGACGGGGCTTCCGGCTTCCGCCTGTTCTTCAGTGTCATCTTCCCGCTGCTGAAATCGGTAACGACTACCATCGTTATCATCGACGTGATGTGGATCTGGAATGACTTCCTGCTCCCGCTGCTCATGGTCAACGGCTCACCGGATACCAAGACGCTGACGCTGGCCGCCTACACCTTCGTCGGACAGTACACCTCCGACTGGCAGTATGCAATGACAGCTATGGTAATGGCCGTACTCCCGTCCATCATCGTATTCATCTTCCTGCAAAAGTATATTGTGAAAGGCGTTGTCGCCGGGGCGGTTAAGGGCTGATCTGGTTGGCCTTGCTGCAGGGTTCTGCCTGAAGACGCCGTAAAACACCCCCATGCCGCATGACTGACACAGCAAACACCCCATAGCCGCGAAGGCTGTGGGGTGTGCTGTGTTTAAAATGCTAGTTTGTAAATAGGCTCTGGCAAAGTTAGAACACCAGACAACAGATGGTTGAACTTCCTGACGAGTGCACTAGTACCTTAGGCTACTACATAGAGAGTCGCTGATTAAACTAAGTGGAAAATCGCCACCTAATTCCGGTCAGAACACCTTTACAAATAGACTAGTTGGAAAAACGCCACTTAATATTGCCGATTCTGCTCTAAGCGAGGGTTTTGGCCCGAGATAAGATGCTTTTTTCCACCTATTCACTAAATTTTCCGTGAACTCAGAGAATTAAGTAGCGAAAATCCAACTAGATAAACAGTCAGGAGGAGTGATCGTACGTACAAGCCGTAATATGTGCTCAAAGATCAGACGGCGCAGACTGCCAGCATCAACTGGCAAACCAATAAACCATGCGGTTAAATTCAGTCATTCACTCCCCGCCGCCTGCTCCCAACTCCCCGTTCACAGCTTCTCACTAACCGTTCCATCCGCAGCAATCTTCGCGTTGAACGACAGCTTGTTCAGCTTCATGATCGCTTCCTTATTATACGCAGCGCCCATGAAGTTCGGCTGTCCGCCGATGATCTTGAGCGGAGTGATCCGGCTGGTAATCCCCGAACTTGTAATGGTGAAATCAGCCAGCATCGTATGCACGGTCTTCTCTCCGCCGCGCGTCGATTTGTTGAACACAAAATTACCCAGCGAATAGTAGATCGGCTTATGCTTGTAATACTCGATTCCCATCAGACAGTGGCTGTGTGCACCGAGAATGATGTCCGCGCCGCTGTCGATCAACTGCTTGGCCAGCGTCCGGGCATACTTCTCCGGATAATCCGCGAACTCTTCGTTCCAGTGCAAATATACAATGGTATAGTCATTGTCTTTGGCGGATTTCTTGATGGCACCGAGCAGCGGCTCAGCCGTGTAGGCCGAAGCGGCACCCGGTGTATTTTTTCCGGCATGCCAGGAAGATCCGGACAGCACCCGGCTTGCCCCAAGCACGGCTATCCGCTTGCCTTTGATTGTTTTGACATACGGCTTGAAAGCCTGATCCATATTGCTGCCTGCTCCGGTATGGCCGATCTTGTTCCTGTCCAGATGGACCAGTGTATCCAGCATCGCATTCTGGCCGTAATCAAGGATATGATTATTCGCCAGTGTTACGCCGTCAATGCCCGCATAGCTTAATCCGCCGAGCGTCTCCGGTTTGGAGCGGAAGGCAAAGGTCTTCTCTGCCGCCTGGCCGCGCACCGATACAGGTGTCTCCAGATTGGCGAAGGCCAGATCGGCTTTTTGCAGGACAGGAGCTACCTTCGCAAACGGGAAATTAACCCCGTACCTCGCTATTTGCTCCCCTACGAAGCCGTCCAGCAGAATATCCCCGGCAAATGTAAGAGTAATACGGTCTGCCGGCTGCGCCTTGGACGCTCCGCCCCAAACCGCCGGGGCAGGAATCAGCAGAAAGAATAATAGAATAAACAGGGTTGCTCTGCGCACTCATTTTACTCCTTTTGATAAGATATCTATCAACTATAACGGATAGCGTCGGTTATCTAAAAGAGCAAAAAGTCCCGGCCATAGAACGTGAACGCAAGAATGCCAAACCCGGCCCTTGCTGCTGAACCTGAACCTTCGGGTCCTACAGCAGCTCCACTATCCGATCTTCAAGTTCATCTATACCTTTGCGCTTTCTTCAGCACTGCCCGGAAGCAGCTCAGCCCGCCCCACTGATCCGTCCGCAGCGCATCCTCCGGAAGATTGAAATCTGTCTCACCCCAGTACTGGAAACCGGCCTGAAGCAGCATGTCATTCATCACCGGCAGATTGACGGTCGGATAATCGAAGGTCAGCACCAGCAGCCCCTCCCCGTTCAAGGTCCTGTGGAATTCCTGTATGGCCAGAATCGTATCATTCAGCGATAAATGCTCCAGCACCGAAATGCAAAAAATCGTATCAAAGCTCTCATCCGCATAGGGCAGGGAGGTGAGATCCGCCTGGGCAAGATGCAGGCTCGTCGTCCTTCTGGCCATGACCAGGCGGGCTGCCTCTACGCCAATATCCTCTTCAATATTCCGGATGATCGCTTCCTTAGATATGATCCGGGAATCCACATCGCAGGCATGCACCTCGGCGCTGAAGCCGGCAAGATAGAACTTGAGCGGATGGGAAATGCCGCAGGCGGCATCCAGCACTACATCATGGGGAGAGACAAAGTTGGTACACCATTCATATTCATAAGGCCGGCTCCACCAGGAATCCGGCAGTTCATAAATCAGCTTGTCGCGGCGGGCATCAGAACGGACAAAGAAACGGGAGACATAGGGATGTGTCGGCATGGCCAGGGCTCCTTTTTACGGGTTTCGGTAGTGAGAGTATATTCACTATTCCCTGATTCATGCCATATGCTGTTACACGTAATAAGAGAGCAGCTTGGCATCAACTCCATGTCTGCTGATCAGCATGTCCAGCATTTTGGACCATTCCGTATCCACGGTGCAGAGCTGCGGCCGGGCTTCGAACCAGTCAACCGACCTCCTGATCCCTTCGGCGAAAGGGACCGCAGCGCTGAACTCCGGCACCAGCCGTTTGAGCTTGCTGTTGTCGAACACACTGCTTACCGCCTGGTCGCCGATCAGGCCGTCAGCTGTTCCCGCCGGCGTATGGGCGGCGATGAAATCTGTCGAGATATGCACCACCTTTGGTTCTCTCCCCGCAGCTTCTCCGATGGCTGCATAAATCTGGTTCCAGTTCAGTGACTCATCGGAGGTGATGTGGATCGCCTCACCGATCGCTTCGGAATTTCCCAGCAGGCCAATGAAGCCTTTGGCAAAGTCTGTATTGTGCGTCAGCGTCCAGAGTGAAGTACCGTCACCATGAATGACCAGCGGCTGGCCTTTGCGGATGCGTTCCACCAGTGACCAGGGATGCTGCCAGCTGGTCAGCGCTGCCGGAATAGCAGTAACACCGTAAGTATGTGAAGGCCGGACAATGGTGACAGGGAAGGCACTGGTGCGGTGTACCTCCATCAACAGCTCTTCACAGGCGATTTTGTCACGGGAATATTGCCAGTAAGGATTGGCCAGGGGTGTTTCTTCCGTAATGAGGTAGCTCTGCTGCGGCTTCTGATAGGCCGAGGCAGAGCTGATGAATATATACTGCTTCGTCTTGCCGGCGAACAGCTCAATGTCGGTCTGCACATGCTCCGGTGTAAAGGCAATCCAGTCTACAACAGCATCAAACTCGTAGCCCTTCAGTGCTTCTGCCGCCCCCGCCGCATCGCGGATATCTCCCTGGATTACCTCCGCCCCGTCAGGTACGAATTCACTGCGCTCCCCGCGGTTAAACAGATACAGCTCAATCCCCTGTTCCACTGCAAGCCTGGATACGGCCTGGCTGATTAATCCTGTGCCTCCGATAAAAAGTACCTTCATCTGTATCTGCTCCTCTCTCTTTAGGCAATAATTTCGTCAATCCGCGACAAGACTTCACCGCTCAGTTCGACACCTGCAGCCTTCACATTCTCCTCTACCTGCTCCGGCCGGCTTGCACCGACAAGCGCGCTTGCTACATTAGACTGCCGCAGTATCCAGGCGAGGGCCAGATTGCCGACCGAAAGATCCAGCTCTGCTGCAATTTTACCCAGCTGCCGCACCTTGGCGATTTTCTCTTCCGTAACCCCTTTACGCATCCATTCCAGCCTGGAGGCCCGGCTGCCCTCAGGAATGTCCTCCGCCGAGCTGTATTTTCCGGTCAAAAGACCTTGAGCCAGCGGCGAGAATACAACCTGTCCAATCCCTTTGCGTTCGCCTAGCGGAATAATTTCTTTTTCTATATAACGTTCGAACATGTTGTAAATCGGTTGATTGACCACAATGCGGTCGAGCAGATACCGGTCCGCAACAGCCAGCGCCTCCGTCATCTGGGCAGCCGTCCACTCGCTTACCCCGACGTATAGCACCTTGCCCTGACGGACCAGATCATCCAGTGTCCGCAGCGTCTCCTCAATAGGTGTCTCCGGATCGTAACGGTGGCAGTACATAATGTCCACATAGTCTGCCCCCAGCCGCTTCAGGCTGGCATGGCACTGCTCTGTAATATGCTTGCGTGACAGGCCGCGGTCATTCGGACCGTCTCCCATAACGCCGTAAACCTTGGTGGCCAGGACATAGGATTCGCGGGGAAATCCGCGCAGCGTCTCACCGAGCAGCTTCTCGGCCGCACCTTTTTCATACACATTGGCCGTATCAAAAAAATTCACGCCTAAACCGTAAGCGGTTTCAATAGCTCTGACAGCATTTTCCCGTTCCACATATCCGCCATACGTCAACCAGCTTCCCAGACTGATTTCACTGACCTTCAGCCCCGATCCGCCTAATCTGCGGTACTTCATTCCACACTTCTCCTCCCAGTTCCTCTTTATCCGGCCCGAGTGTGAACCGGTATTTCCGTTGCACATTGTTATTTTAGACCAGTTTGCTGGGAATTTCTATCTGTTTGAAAAAAATAGCCCCTTTATGATAGCTAACGGTAATCTGCAGACGGGAAACCGGGCATAGCTATATATGAGGGTATCAGCCAGACTGAAAGCAAAATCTGTCTCTCCACATTAGTCCGATATTTAGTTTCAAAATTACACTTGCTTTATAAAAGTAATATGCTATAATAATTTTCATAAAGATCAACACGAAATCCAATACACTTACTTTAGGAGGAATTTCAAATGACAACATTAAACATCGGGATTATTCTGGGAAGCACTCGCAAGGGCCGTGTAAGCCCGCAAGTCGGGGAATGGGTCAAAGGCATTGCAGATGCCCGCGGAGACGCCAACTATGAGATTGTGGATATTGCCGACTTTAAGCTTCCGCTGCTGGGGGAAAGCGATGATTATGCCCCTGCCGCAGCCTGGGCCGCCAAGCTGGCTACTCTGGACGGCTTTGTTTTTATCGCCTAGGAGTACAACCACAGCATTACCGGAGCACTCAAGAATGCGCTTGACTCTGCCCGGGATGAATGGAACAACAAGGCTGCCGGGATTGTCAGCTACGGTTCGGCAGGCGGAGCACGCGCAGCTGAACATCTTCGGGGAATTCTCGGAGAGCTTCAGGTAGCTGACGTCCGGGTACATCCGCTTCTCTCCCTCTTCACGGACTTTGAGAACGGCACAGTCTTCAAGCCGGCTGATCTGCACAAAGCGAACGTCAATGCGATGCTCGATCAAGTGCTGGCCTGGAGCGGTGCTCTGAAGACACTGCGCCAGTAATATCATCGTAGCCCTAACAAAAATGCAGCAAACAGCCGCTTCTCACCGGGAGCGGCTGTTTGCTGTTGTTAACGCCGTTAAATGAAAAAATTCTCATGAAACCTTAATCTAATCATGGCGTACTTAAGGGTAATAAAAGAGTAAGAATATCTTATACGCACAATATATCTTATAAGGAGGAAACATGATGCTTAGAAAACTTCTTGGCAAGGTACTGCATTCTGTAGAACATTCCAGGCCGGGCGGACACCGTAAATACTCAAGCAGCCACAAAGGGAGGCCATTTTACGGCAGACATTCAAGCAGCAGCCGCGGATATAAGCGGTATTCGTCATCCGATGCGCACCGCGGCGGAAGCGGCCATAAATATTATAAAAACCGTTACGGCAGTTCCAGCTAGAAGCCTGCTGCCGGAATGGTCCAGGAGGCGCCTTCATGCTCAAGCTGAAGGCGCCTCTTTATTATTTCAGCAGCCCCTGATGTATTGCCTCAGCATCCCGGACAAAGTCCGCAGTATCCGCATAAGGTTCGGCATGTTCTCCAAGCAGCCGGTTGAGGAGCATCAGCATATCCGGCGATACCTTCAGTTCCTCCCGCCAGCTCCGCTCTTGCTTCCCGCGTTCAGGCTCATAAGCAGAGTACAGCATAAACAGCATCAGCTGCCCCATATCATACAGATCCGAAGAGATCACAGGCGGCATCCGCTCAGGCAGCATCACCGTCTGCAAGGCGGCATCCGGACCGCTTGAATCCTCCTGCTCCCCGATCCTTTTTGCCAGGCCGAAATCAATCAGATACAGGTCTTCCTCCCGCAAAATAACATTAGGAATCCGCAGGTCCAGATGGACGTATCCACGCGAATGGACATGTATGACCAGCTCTGCCAGCTTTAGAATGACTTCGAGGCAGTCCCGCTCCCCGTAGACAAGCTTGTCATCAAAGATCAGGTCCTCCAGCGTTTTTCCTGTAATGTAATCACTGGCCAGCCAGTTCGAGCCTTTGAACTCCAGATAATCCCGGCATGCGGGGATTCTGGGATGATCCATAGCCTTTAGGATCCTGTACTCCTTCTCAAGCAGCATCCGTCCCGCTCCTTTTTTGCTGGGTCTGGACTGCTTCAGCGCATAGAGTTCCCCGTCTGCAGTATCACGGCAGCAATAGGTAAGCCCGTAGCTCCCCTCACCGAGCAGATGCTGTATTATGTAACGTCCGCCGATCAGCTTCCCCTCCGGGAGCGGGTAATCCTGCCAGGCCCGTATAAATCCGCGCAAGCGCTCCGCCACCAACCCCATTGTCCTCCATCTCCCGTCCTGTCGCGATATGGAATAAGGTTAACATATCGAACCCGGGTACGCCAAATACACCGGCATCAATATGCCGGTGTGTATTTGGCGGGACATGTTCTCCAGGCTTCCCGTATTCTACCTGGCCTCATGGGGTCAGAAGATCCGTTTCTTGTCCTTCTCCTCCATCAGGATCTGCACGGACTCCTTAAACCGGATCGCGTGGATAATCTCCCGCTCGCGCAGGAATTTCAGGCTGTCCTGCAGGTCCACATCATCCGTCATGTCAATCAGCCACTGGTATGTAGCCCGGGCTTTTTCTTCAGCGGCAATGTCCTCATACAGGTCTGCGATCGGATCACCCTTGGCTTGGATATAGCTGGCGGTCCACGGAACCCCGGCTGAATTCTGGTAGAACAGGGCGTGATCACGCTGTGCATAATTCGGTCCCAGGCCTGCCGCTTCCAGCTCCTGCACAGAGGCATCCTTGGTCAGCTTATAGATCATGGTTGCAATCATCTCGAGGTGGGCAAATTCCTCTGTCGAAATATCGTTAAGCACGCCGATCACCTTATCCGGAATCGAATACCTCTGATTCATGTAGCGCAGTGCTGCGGCCAGTTCCCCGTCAGCGCCTCCGTATTGCTCCATCAGGTAGCGGGCCATCCTTACATCACATTTGCTGACACGAACCGGATACTGCAGCTTCTTCTCATAAATCCACATCCGGGAGCCTCCCTCCTATACGTTATGATAACGCTACACCTGCCAGGGCCATGGGCTCTGGTTCCATTCCCACGGACATTTGGAGTACGCCCGCCCGAAATTTTGCAGCGGCCCGTACAGCTCCTGAAACTGATTGGCCAGCCGGGTCCGCTCCTGGGTCAGCTGATTAAACTGCTCAATTGCCTTTAGATCCTCCGGATGGGTATTTAAATACAGATTCAGCTCGACTAGTGCAAAGTCGAGCACCTGCAGCTGCTCCAGCATTTCATAATAACGCGGCTCACATGCTTTTGGCTGCTCCATCGGACTAGATGCCCCCTTTCCCTTTTCCGGCTTTGGATTCGTAAGGACTGTAAAAAGCCGGCCATAAAGTCCCCGCCCTCAGGGCTTCCGGCAGCGGATACTGCGGCAGGCCCGGCGGCTGGAAGTTAACATACTGGTTCGGCGGTACAACATACGTTTTGAATGGCACCGGCGGGCAAGGATCAAACGGTCCGCGGTAAGTGGCCCATACGCGCTCCTGGGAGTTCAATAGCGTTCCCCTCCTCATTGGTTGTTACCTCAATTCTGGCTAAGATCTCTTCGTAGCTATTGTATGAGACTTCGCCAATCAATCAGAACGTTCATGGCAAAAAAAACCGCACCGCCGCACCAGGACAAAACCTGTGTGCAGCAGTACGGCTTATTCTTACCGGCAGCGGCTTCAAGCGAAGCCGCATTATTCTATTAACTCGTCCGCAGCGCTGTCTGTTTCTTCCGCCTCGGGCGGATTCTCCCGGTGGATTTTGATTCTGGTAATCCGCAGCCGGGTCGATTCCTCCACCTCAAAGGTTACATCGCCCACAACAATATTTTTACCCTTCGACGGGTTGCCCTCCAGCTCCTTGAACAGCCAGCCGCCTATGGAATCGACCTCTTCGTCTTCAATGATTACACCGGTCAGGTCATTGACATCCTCAATCAGCATCCGCCCGTCCACGGAGATATATTCCCCGTTACGTTCAACCTCTGGACGCTCATTCTCGAACTCATCATGCAGATCGCCGACGATTTCTTCAAGAATATCCTCGGCAGTCAGCAGGCCGGCCGTTCCGCCGTACTCATCAACCACCAGCGTCAGCTGGGCTTTATTCTTCTGCATTAACCGCAGGGCATGGCTAATCTCCATAGATTCCGGTACATTCAGGATAGGGCGTACCAGCGATGCCAGATCATTCTGCTGATCCAGCGGGGCAAACAGCAGGTCGGTGATGTGAATAAAGCCGATAATCCGGTCTTTGTCCTCATTGGCTACGGGATATCTGGAATGCTTGGTTTCCGTTATAATCCGCATATTTTCTTCCAGCGACAGATTGCTGTACAACACGTCCATATCGGTACGTGGCAGCATGACTTCACGGGCCAGCAGGTCCGAGAATTCAAATATATTATCCATGAGCTTCATTTCATCCTGATCAATAACCCCGCTCTTGGCGCTCTGATTCATCAGGATGCGTATTTCCTCCTCCGAGTGGGCAGCTTCAGCTTCACTGGCAGGCTCCACGCCAACCAGTCTAAGAAGCGCATTTGCGGAAGCATTCAGAATCCAGATGAACGGAAGAAACAGATTATAAAAGAACATCAGCGGTGCAGACAGCAGCAGCGCAGAGCCTTCTGTTTTTTGAATCGCCAGGGATTTCGGAGCCAGCTCCCCCAGTACAATATGTAAGAAAGTGATAATGGAAAATCCGACTATAACCGACACCGTAGAAATTAAAGTATGGTCGGTAACGCCGAGCTGAAACATCAGCGGCTCTACCAGCAGCTCCGAGATCGCCGGCTCCCCGATCCAGCCCAGCCCGAGGGAGGCAAGCGTAATTCCGAATTGGGTAGCAGACAGGTACGCATCCAGCTTCTTGTTGACCTTCAGCGCATATCCGGCCATCTTGTTACCCTCACTCACCAGCTGGGTCAGACGGGACTGTCTGACCTTCACCAGCGAAAACTCCGCAGCAACAAATATACCGTTTAACAAGACAAGCACCAGAACCAGAACCAGATTAAGCAATAAGCTTCCTATGTCAAATTCCGTATGCACTATAACAACGCCTCGATTCTACAGTGTGATCGCCTTTCTTGATTTGAAATCGACCTTGGGGTAATACATATCAGCTACCAGCAGATTCGGGCCGCAGCAGCCCGCAGCATCACAGAAGCAGTTCACCTTCTGATTAAGCGGATGGCTGCTCTGCCAGTCGGCAAAGATATCGTCCAGCCTGCTTGAGCCAATGTTGCCAAAGGCGGAAATATCGGCAAAATCCGTCACGAAGACATCGCCGGTAAACATATTCACATTTACCCGGTTGCGTCCGTCCGGATCATTTCGCAGCGTCACATTCTTCTCTGTCCGCAGTCTGCGCAGCAGCTGCTGGTCCTCTTCAAGAGAGCTGCAGGCGAAGAACGGAAGCGTGCCGAACAGCATCCACATATCCGGATCACGGGCGTCCAGCAGGGAAAGAATCGCATCCCCCATCTCCTTCAGCGATAATACCGGCAGCGAGGAGGCGAAGCTTGAGGCGTACATCGGATGAACCTCATGGCGTCTCGCGCCCATGTCACCGATCAGCTTATGGATTTGCGGCAGCTTCGTATGGGTACGGTAGTTGATCATTGATTCAGCGGAGATCAGCATACCATCCTCACTGAGCCGGCGGGAATTCTCAATCATTGTGTCATATAACCGGTACGCGGCTTCCCTGGCAACAGGATGTCCGCTGTTCGCGAAGCCGACCTCATGGAAGTCATCACCGTTTACATAATTGAATGAGATATGCATAACATCCAGATAAGGCAGCAGCTTCTCATACCGGGCGTACGGCATCGTCAAATTTGAATTAATCTGTGAGCGGATGCCCCGCTCATGTGCATATTTCAGCAGCGGTACAATAATGTTATCCACGGTAGAAGCACGGAACATCGGCTCTCCCCCGGTAATGCTTATGGTTTGCAAATGCTCCACTTCGTCAAGGCGCTTCAGCATATTGGCAAGCGGCAGCATTTCCCCTTCCTTCATGGTGAGGCTGTCACCGACCGCACAGTGTTCACAGCGCATATTGCACAGATTAGTAACCGTCATCTCCACACTGGTCAGTACATGCTGTCCATGCTGGCGAAGTGAAGTAATCGGATCCCAAGGATCATAGCTTGGCGACAGCTCCCTTATTATTCTTGATGAAGGTTCTAATATACTCATTTTTGCTTGCTCCTTTAATACGTATTCCTTATTATTAACCCAAATAAATGAAAAAGATAGGCAGCTTACCCTTTATCATACCACGCCCGGCAAAAAAACTGCATATTCCGAAGCCTGTGGATGCCGGTGTATCGCTAAACAGCTCCTAATGAAAAACAGCGGGGCGAATAACAGGCCTTGTCAACCGCACAACTGCGGCTGCCTGTTATTCGCTCCTCGCTGCTGGAAGGCAGAACGCTTCGTGCGAAGCCTCCTGCCGCAATTTCTGCAATTCAGGTGGGCTTCGCCTGCTCGTCGTCATCCGAGACATCGGAAATCACTACGGAAAGCGCGGTGCCCAGATCAATCTCATATGGCGTAACCGGTTCACCTTCGTGACCCGTAATCACCCGCACTACCGGCCTGTGCGGTATGCTGGGGTCAATCTTCACAACAATACCGCTTTCCCCTGTACTCAGCTTCACTGTCAGCCCGAGGGGATAGATCGCCACCCGGTCTCTGAACAGCTCAAGCTGCTTCTGCTCGTATAAGGTACCGGAACCGACATACAGCGCTTCAACCGCCTGGTGGGGCAGCATCGCTTTTTTGTAGATCCGGTTAGAGGTCATCGCATCATAAGAATCAGCGACACCCAGCCATTTGGCGTATTCATGAATCTGCGGGCCGGTCAGCCCGCGCGGATAGCCGGTGCCGTTAATACGTTCATGATGCTGCAGTGCACAATGCGCCGCGAGCAGCGGGATGTTAGGCTCATCCTTGAGAATCCGGTAGCCGATCTCCGTATGGGCCTGCATATGGCGGAATTCTTCATCGCTAAGCATGCCGGGCTTTTGAACGATTTTGACCGGAATCTGGGTTTTGCCGATATCATGCAGCAGCGAACCGAGACCGAGCACGCGCAGCTCTTCTCTGCTGTAGCCGTAAGCAATGCCAAGGACAAGTGTATAGAGACATACATTAAGCGAATGGACATACAGGTAATTATCCGCTGTGTGCATATCCGCCAGCATAATCATAGGATCTTCCTGGGAGGACATATCATCCAGAATGGAATCCATTACCTTGGAGAATTTTTTGTCCAGATGATAAAAGCCTTTGGTAATACCAGACGTGCTGGACATCTCCTGGAACTGGTTACGGATTACCTTGAGCGCCTGGTTACGCGTTTCATCATGCAGCAATGTGGTGATCACGACATCATCTGTATTGGCGTCTTCTATATAGACATAGCCGATGTCGATCCTGGCCAGCCGCTTGATTAACGCATCCGATAGTTCTACCCCGTCAGCGAGCAGAACCAGCCCTTCATCATTGTAAATCTTTTTTCCCAGCTTCATCCCCGACTGAAGCCGATTCACGGATACTAAACGCACCTTGGCTCACTCCTGCCTTTAACGGTAAATTGCTATTCTGTTTCTAAAGCTATAAATGCATTCTGTGTCTATACCGTTATCTAGAACGAACCTGGGCTAGCGCATAATAAACAGCCAGAAAACGGCTGCCAGTATAAAACGGTAAATGGCAAAATGCGTCGGTCTGATCTTCTGGATCAGCTTCATAAATAGTACCACCACGACATAAGCGACCACAAAGGCAATCACGAAGCCTATCGCAAAATCCCAGATGGTATCCTTGGTGAAATATTTGTAAGAATCCAGCAGCTCATAGCCGGATGCAGCGCACATAATCGGAATGGCAATAAGGAAGGAGAAATCGGCTGACGCCTTATAGCTTACCCCGCTCAGCATACCGCCTGAAATCGTTGAACCGGAACGGGAGAATCCCGGCCAGAGCACTGAAATAATCTGGTACAGACCGATGGCCAGCGCCTGGCCGTACGACAAGTCATCCAGCTCATGCGCAGTCACGCGCGATTTGCGCTTGTTCCACCACTCCGCCACAATCATCAGTATCCCGCCGGCAACGAGCGCCCAGAGCACCGTAGTGGCTCCGAACAGGCCTTTAATAAAGTCCCGGGCAAAAAAAGCTACAGCCAGCGCCGGAGCAATCCCAAGGATTACGTGAATCAGATTGAGCCGTGAGGCCGGCATTACGCCGCCTCTGCCCCGGTTACTGCGTCCGATGCCGAGCAGATCCAGCACACGTTTGCGGTAGACCAGTGCAATGGCCAGAATGGCGCCAAGCTGAATCACAATTTCATAGGTCTTCATAATCGGCGACTGTTCATCAAAGCCAAGCAGCTTGGTAGTAAGAATCATATGGCCCGTAGAAGATACCGGAATAAATTCGGTAATTCCTTCTACTATAGCTAGAATTATTGCTGTAATTGTATCCATAGCTTCCTCCTGATAGAAAAATGAACAATGCTTTTTGGTTATTGCCTGTGCTGTTATGTGCTTATGTAAGAAAAGCTATAAAGCGCCTCTGTCTAACCAGCGGATACCGGCGCTTTCTTCCAGGCTTCCAGGACGCTGCAGCTCCATCCGCAGCAGATCGCGCAGAAAATGTGGCACCAGATAAACCGGATTACGTCCGTTCGCAATACTCTCATAGCCGGAACGGAAGGTGAACATATCCAGAGTACCGACCTCATATTCCGTTTCGTCCTCCAGCGGCTCCCCTTCGACAAAAACTGCAATACTGTTATCATAAGGCATCACAGCAGGGTCGTACAAGATTTTTAATCCGTCGGCAGCCAGGCTGCCGAGCACCTTTCCCCTGAAGCCGTAACCGAATATCGGCTTCAGGCAGAACGCTTCTGTCAGGCTCTGCACAAGTGCCGTCCGGATGTCTCTGCCCTTAAGCTTTACAATGCAGGGATTGATCGGTGACGGGCACAGCGAATGCAGCATACCTGCTGTTATGTTGCCTTCCGGAAGCGGACCGAGCAGCTGGCCCGTATTGACCAGCGACAGTCTGGTGCCTGTAAACCGGCGAACTGCCTGGGCCAGCAGATTGCCGAAGGGCGATTCACCGAGCAGATCGAGCTGAAGCTCATGGCCGGTGATCGCTACAGTCTCCTCAAGCGCCTCACGCCCTTGCTGCAGATGGAGCGCAGCCGCCGGAGCGATAACGGACTCGGTCAGCTGCTGATCCAGTTCAACGCAGCCGCCGCTGACCAGTCTGAACGGCCTGCCGGCTTCAGGCCGCTCAAACTGCAGTCTGCCCAGATAGCGGCCGAATTTCCCGGCTCCGCAGACCGCGGTTCCGTTAATCAGGAGCGGCTGCTCCAGCAGATGATGGGTGTGGCCTCCGAGAATGGCATGCACGCCATCCAGACGCTCAGCCAGCAGCTTATCTGCCGGCAGCCCCAGATGGGAAAGGATGATTACAATATCCGCCTGCTGAGCCAGCAGACGGCATTGCTCACGAAGCGCCTCCTCAGGCTCCATGACTTCCCACCCCAGCAGTGAATAGAAGGAGGTGAACGCAGCTGTAGCCCCGGTTATGCCGATCCTGATGCCGTTCTTCTCCACAATGGCATGCTGCCTCATCCATTGCGGAGGCTGCCCGGTGGCGGCATCAAGAAAATTACAGCATACTACGGGGCACTGCAGCCCTGAGAATATGGCGGCCAGCGTTTCCGGCGAAAAGGTCAGCCCTTCGTTATTGCCGATGGTTACCGCGTCATACCCGGTCAGATTGATGATATCTATATTCGCCTGACCCATTGTTCCTTCCGTCTCTACAGCGGCCCGGTCCATATGGTCACCGATATCTACCAGCAGTACTGCTTCCTCACCTGCTGCAGCTTTAAGCCCGGCTATTCCGGCGGCAATGGGACTCATCGTCTCAAAATGGCTATGTATATCATTGGTATGCAGGATTGTCAGTCTTTGCGGTACAGACTCCATGAGCACTAGTTCCCTTCCTTCTATAAGCCGTTCCGGCAGAAGCGGCAGGCATGTAATCTTATGTAGCCTAGCATAACATTTTCAGGGGCATTATGGTATATTGGAATCATTATTACAACCCCGAGGTGAAATGAACAATGCAGATCAACATTCGCCTGTTCGCCGGCCTGGCCGAGCTGTTCAGCGCATCCAGCCTGAAATTCCAGGCACCCGAAGCCCCGTTGACCGCAGGCGGACTAAAGGCGCTGCTGGCCGCTGCTTATCCTGAGGCTGCACAGCAGATCCATACTTCACTCGTAGCCATTGACCACGAATATGCGCCTGATGAAACACCTGTTACTGAAGATTCCGAAGTAGCACTGATCCCGCCGGTATCAGGAGGGGAGCCTGCAGTTGCGGACGGAGAGACGGCCGACGGAATGTTTATCATTACCGGCCGGCCTCTGAATGCAGAAGCACTGCTGGATAAGGTGCTCGATCAGAACCACGGCGCTTCCCTTGTATTCGTAGGTACGACCCGGGAAATGACCGGAGACCAGCTGACTACAGCCCTTCATTATGAAGCCTATACTCCCATGGCGCTTGCCAAGCTGCAGGAAATCGGCAACGATGTCCGGAGCCGGTGGAATGCTAATTGCGCAATTGCACACCGGACAGGCCTGGTAGGACTTAAGGAGGCCAGTGTCATCATCGCCGTCTCCGCCGCCCACCGTGACATCTGTTATGAAGCAAGCCGTTATGCCATCGAGAAGCTGAAGGCCGATGTACCGGTATGGAAGAAGGATATCAATGAATCCGGTGAGGTCTGGCTCGGCTCTGACCCGAAAGCCAAAGCGTATAAATCCCTGTAACCTTACGGTAAAACCATTGAATAATTCCGTCTTTGTTGCTATGCTGGGTACAACTGGGTACAAATTACTATTAGTAAGGTGGCATAGCATTGAGAGTACACGTCATGGATCTTAAAGCCGGTGATTACCTGCGGTCGGATACCTTTAGTTCAAGAGGCCTACACGTATTATCCAAAGGATCGCGCCTTCGGCTTGAAGAAATTTCCAGGCTGATACAGCACGGCGTTGATTACGTTGATATTGATGCCCGGGAGAACATCGTCATTCACACCGGCAGATCTCCCGTTATAGAGACTGTAAATGCAAGCTTTGACAGCAGTATAGAAGGCTTTGAGTCACTGTATCTGGAAGCTTTGAGCAAAGGGAGCTTCAACCAGTCCGTGGTAGATGACATTCTTCAGCCTACCCTGCAGGCACTGGACAAGCACAAAGATGTAGTAACGCTGCTGATGCTGCTGGACAGGGAAGATAATTATACCTATAATCATTCCCTGCAGGTTGGCATGCTTTCCTATTATATAGCATCATGGCTCGGATATTCCAAGCAGGAGTGTTATGAGATCGCACGGGCCGGATATTTAATCGACATCGGCAATTGCCAGATTTCTCCGGCCATCCTTCAGAAGCCGGGCAAGCTTACCCCTCAGGAATATGAAGAAGTCAAACTACATACACTTTACGGCAATGAAATTATCCGCAGCTCCATGGACGACCCCTTTACAGCACTTATTGCCCTGCAGCATCATGAACGGGATGACGGCACCGGCTATCCAAACAATCTGACCAAATCCGAGATCCATCCCTATGCCCAGATTGCAGCCGTTGCCGATACTTACAGTGCGATGACCTCCCAGCGGGCCTACCAGTCGAAGCAGGAGTTCATCTCCGTCCTGCGGGAACTTAATTCCCTCAGCTTCGGCAAGCTGAACGGCAGTCATGTACAGGCCTTTATCCAGCATTTGATGCCCAATTTTATTAACAAAAAGGTGCTGCTCAGCACAGGTGACATGGGGGTTATTATTATGAACAATCCCCTTGATGTCTTCCGTCCGCTGGTGCAGATTGAGAGTAAATTTGTTGATCTTTCCCGTGAGCGCCATATTACCGTAGTAGAAATTTACATGGAATAAGCACGAGAGGAGAGGCTCCCTAAGCTGCTGCCGGCGGCTGGAGTCTTTTTTATTTTCCCCCTGCCCCTTAAGTTAAAGTATCAGGTTCAATCTATATACTGATTCAGTTCATCAGGGATCTTACTTTATATGGCTTGTACAGCTGTTTGAACTCCTGTTTCTCTGGCGAGGCTGTTAAGACAGCTGCACAAAAACTGGAGGTGGAGTGATGCTACTGATTCATCAGCGGCTGGCTGAGCTGTATACGATAAGCTGCATGCGTCCGCTTACGCCGGCAGAGCTAACAGAGCAACAGCACTGCCTGCACGCTAATAGCGTCTACTGCTGGGAGATAAGCCGGCTGAATATGGAGGAACAGCTTGCAGAACAGACCGGGGATGCGTTATGGCAGGAGGAGATTCAGGCACAGCTGGCTGAAGTGCGGACAAGCGGCAAAGCAGGCAGGCGCCGTAAATAGCAGTGGTTTGAAATTATGGCGGATTTCGTTTTATTATAATGATTACAGGCCTTTTCGAAGCCCATATTAATGTTAGCAATGATGTAGAGCTTGAGATCATGCCCTGGACAGAATGGGAAGGGCTGCACGGCAGGGAGCTGCCTGCCTCCTCTTCCTGTACAGAGTTAACATAAAGCAGCAGCCCGTATCCTGGAATCAGGAACGGGCTGCTGCTGTCTTTAGCTATAGGAAGCGGAATTGCGCTTCAATTAATCCGTTATAAATACCATCGCGTTCGGTGAGCTCGGCATGATTGCCCTCTTCCTTGATTTCACCGTGATCAAGCACGACAATCTTGTCGGCATGGCGGATCGTCGAGAGCCGGTGGGCTACGATGAAGGAGGTCCGTCCCTGCAGCAGGATTTTGAGCGCATCCTGGATTTTGATCTCTGTCTCGGTGTCGATGCTGGCGGTCGCTTCATCCAGAATCAGAATCCGCGGGTCCGCCAGCAGCGCCCGGGCAAAGGAGAGCAGCTGGCGCTGCCCCATCGACAAGGCGCTACCCCGTTCCTCTACCTCAGTGTCATAGCCGCGCGGCAGCTTCATGATAAATTCATGCGCATCCACTGCTTTGGCTACCTCTTCAACCTCCCGGTCGGTTGCATCCAGCCGTCCGAAACGGATATTGTCGCGGATCGTCCCCGAGAAAATGAACGTATCCTGCAGCACGATCCCGATTTGCTCGCGCAGACTCTGCAGCTGGACCTCACGCACGTCCTGACCGTCAATCGTCAGCTCACCGCTTTTAATATCATAGAAACGCCCGATCAGGTTGATGATGGTGCTCTTCCCTGAGCCGGTATGCCCGACAAGCGCAATGGACTGGCCTGCCTTGACGTCAAGCGAGATGCCCTTCAGCGCCGCCCTGCCTTTTTCATATTCGAACACGACGTTCTTGAAGCGGATGTCCCCTTGTATCTTCGGCAACGGCTTCGCATCCGGCTTATCCTGAACCGCAGGCTGCTCATCCAGATATTCGAATATCCGCTCGGAGGAAGCCATGGCTACCAGCAGCTGGTTGTACATCTGGCCCAGCCGGTTAATCGGGTCCCAGAAGTTGCTGACATAGGTGCTGAAGGCAACCAGATAACCGACGGTCAGATCGCCCGATTGAATCAGGTAAGCCCCGAACCAGAACAGAATCATAGTGCCGATACCGCCCGTGACCTCAATGATCGGACCAAACCCCTGGTTCATGGCCGAAGCCTTATTCCATGATTTGCGGCTGTCCATATTCATCGCGTCAAAATACTGCATGTTCTCCTGCTCCTGCGTATACGCCTGGGTAACCCGGATGCCCTGAATCGACTCATTCAAATGGGAGTTAATCCGCGAATTTTTCATCCGCACATCCTGCCAGGCGATCCGGATCTTCTGGCGCAGCTTGGTGGAAACAAGGAACATGATCGGTACAGTAATCATTACGGCCAGTCCCAGCTTCCAGTTAATCAGCAGCAGAATAACCATAATCCCGACAAGCTGCACACAGTCGATCATCAGATTAACGACCCCGTTCGTGAACAGGTCCTGCAGGGAGTTAATATCATTGGTCACCCGTACCAGCACGGAGCCCGCCGGTCTTTTATCGAAGAAGTTAAACGACAGCTTCTGGATATGCCGGAACAGATCTGAACGCAGGTCGTAAATGACCCGCTGGCCGATCACATTCGTATATTTGATCCGGTATACTCCGGCGATCCATTGAATCAGATAGAGCACAATTACGCTCGCCGTTAATGTATACAACAGGGTCAGGCTGGGGCTTCCTTCCTTGGGGGCAATCGCCTTATCAATCGCCATACTCGTCAAAAAAGGAACGGTCAGCTTCGTTACCGTACCGAGAATCATCAGTACCGAGACGATAGGCAGCATCTGCCTGGCATAAGGCTTCATATAGCCGAACAGCCGCGTGAACTGCTTCCAGTCAAACGCCTTGTCGATCTGGTCGTCGTCCTTGTATACAAAACGCTCCTCAAGGAGCTGCCCTGCAGCAGCCTTGCCCGGTTTACCCGGTTTGCCGGCAGGTCCCCCCGCCGCTTGTTTCTTTTCAAGCTCCATGCTCCGTCCCCTCCCCTCTTCCCTGCGTCCTGGCCAGATAATCGGCATACTGAATCCGGTACACATCCTGATAAGGCCCCGGGATCTCAATCAGCTCGTTATGCGTACCCTTCTGAACCATCCGCCCCTGATCCATCACAATGATCTGGTCGGCATGGCGCAGCGAGGAAATCCGGTGGGCAATAATCAGCGTGGTCCGCCCGCGCATAACCTCCTGGAAGCCGGCCTGGATTTCATGCTCCGTTTCCATATCGACGGCACTGGTCGCATCATCGAGGATCAGAATCCGCGGATTCTTCAGCAGTGCCCTGGCAATGGCAATCCGCTGCTTCTGGCCGCCGGAGAGGCCCATCCCCCGCTCGCCGACTACCGTATCATAGCCTTCCGGCATCTCCATAATAAAATCATGGGCCTTGGCAAGCTGGGCTGCACGGATTATCTCCTCCATGCTTACATTTTTGAGGCCGTAGGCAATATTGTTGCGGATGGATGAGGAGAACAGGAACGTCTCCTGGAACACGGTTGAGATCTGTGAACGCAGACTTCGAACATTAAACTCCCGGATGTCTGTTCCGTCCAGCGTGATGCTGCCTTCATTCACATCATAAGCACGCATCATCAGCTGGATAATCGTTGACTTACCAGAGCCGGTTCCGCCGAGGAAGCCGATTACCGCCCCTGGCTGTGCTTCGAAATGAATATCCTTGACCGCAGGCATTTTGTTGCCGTAAGCAAAGGTTACATGATCGAAAACAACTTCACCTTTCACCGCGGAAGCTTCCAGCGTAAGGGCATCTGCCTTATCCTGCACATCAATCTGCTGGTTCAGCACCTCGAGCACCCGTTCTCCGGAGGCTTTGGACTGCGTATAGTTATTGATATGGAAGCCAAGTCCCCATACCGGACCGATAATGTACCAGATCAGGCTGAAAAAGGCTACCAGCTCGCCCAGCGACATATGCCCTTTTATGACCAGCGTACCGCCTACACCGAGCAGAATGGCAATACTGACCGAAGCCAGCAGCTCCATTACCGGAAAGAACTTGCTCCACAGCTCAGCGGCAAAAATCTGGTTATCCTTATAACGTTCATTACGGTGGGAGAACTTCTCAACCTCATAAGCCTCTCTGGCAAAAGATTTGACCGTCCGCACACCGGTGATATTCTCCTGAACAGCCGTTGTCAAGGAGCTCAGGGCAAGCCGCATCTCCTGAAAGGCCGGATGAATCCGCGATTCAAATCGGAAGGCTACAGCTGCCAGAAACGGCATCGTAATCAGTGTAATCAGCGTGAGCTGCCAATTGATGCTGAACATCATAATAGAGCCGAACAGCACCATGAAGAATACGTTCAGCAATTGGGCGAAGCCGAATCCGATAAAGTTACGGATTGCCTCAAGGTCCCCGGTCAGCCGGGACATCAGATCGCCTGTCTTGGCGGTATCATAATAACGGAAAGACAGGAATTGCAGCTTCTCATAACAGGCATTGCGCAGGCGGTAGGCCAAAAAGTTACCCAGCCGTCCTCCAAAAAATCCGTGTGCAAACTGCAGGCAGGCTTTTACAAATACTACAGCTACAACGCTGAGTGCCAGTACCGGCACCTCGGCAAACTTCAGGGGAACAATTACATCGTCAATCAGTCTTCTAAGTAAATTGGGGGTTATAAGCCCCACTGCAGTTGCGGCGGCCAAAGCAATAATCGAAAGAATCAAATAATGCAGCTTCTCCCGGTAAAAGCCCCGCAGTTGCCTGAGAACATCCATGTCTCTCCTCCTTAAAGCTTTACAGGGTAGAGCTATATTCCGTGTGCACACCTGGCTGTACGAAATAACGCCTTCTCTGTAAGCATACTCTTCGTCCCTGCAATCCCGGCGCGGTCTGTAAGATACAGTTGGCTTGCGATGCAAACCTCACATCGCAAGCCATATTTTTAGCGCTTTCAATTTAGGGACTTTATGCAGTTTATCACCCATGTTTTAAAGCGGCAAAGGGGAGAAATGAGCATATTTCAGGTTTTTTCCGGTTAAATCAGGCTTAACCCGGGCTATTATAACTGCCATATCTTTAATTGCTCCTGTTTCCTCCCAAATGCTGCTCAATTTAGCTTTTACAAAATCCAACGACTTTTTAATAGCAAATTACAAACAACAAAATACATATTTTTACATATTCCAACTTAACAAAACGTTAACAGGTATGATTCTTTGGCAAAATGATCAGAAGTAATACCTAACACTATTTTTTTATGCCTTCAGTAGTGTTGACATAGCGCTAACCCATAAATTTGGCTACCGTTATTTCCTCGGCAATATTCCGGAAAATCAGACGCTTAAACTCCAGTTTACGTCAGTTAACGGTTAACTTTCATCAGCTTAAGGCGACAGCCAAGCTCCTCTCTCAGCAGCCTATCAGCAAATGTTATTACAAACCTTATTCTCAATAAAAAAGTGTCCGCTGTCTCAGACATAAGAATGTCAGAGTACAGCGGACACTTTTTAAGGCATCAGGTGCGGAGCACAGGTTCCTATAAGTACAGGTTTAGCCGATGCTTCCTTCCATCTCGAATTTGATAAGTCTGTTCATTTCGACCGCATATTCCATCGGCAGCTCTTTGGTGAACGGCTCGATGAAGCCCATGATGATCATCTGTGTAGCATCAGCCTCAGTCAGGCCGCGGCTCATCAGATAGAACAGCTGCTCTTCGGATACCTTCGATACCGTAGCTTCATGCTCAAGAATAACATTGTCATTCATGATCTCATTGTACGGGATCGTATCCGATGTGGACTGGTTATCCAGGATCAGCGTATCGCACTTGATATTTGCCTTGGCGCCTTCAGCCTGACGGCCAAAGGAAGCGAGACCACGGTAAGTTACCTTGCCGCCGTGCTTACTGATCGATTTGGAGACGATGGTCGATGTGGTGTCAGGTGCCAGGTGAATCATCTTGGCGCCTGCATCCTGGTGCTGGTCTTTACCGGCAACCGCGATGGACAATACCGAACCCTTGGCTCCGCGTCCCTTCAGGACAACCGCAGGATACTTCATAGTCAGCTTGGAGCCGATGTTGCCGTCAACCCATTCCATAGTGGCATTTTCTTCGGCTACAGCACGTTTGGTTACCAGGTTATAGATGTTCGGTGCCCAGTTCTGGATCGTAGTATAACGAACACGTGCGTTCTTCATACACAGGATCTCAACAACTGCGCTGTGCAGGGAGTTCGTGCTGTAGATCGGGGCTGTACAGCCCTCTACATAGTGCACGAAGCTATCCTCATCCGCAAGAATGAGCGTACGCTCGAACTGTCCCATATTCTCAGAGTTGATGCGGAAGTAAGCCTGCAGAGGCACTTCGCATTTCACGCCTTTTGGAACATAGATGAAGCTTCCGCCCGACCATACTGCACTGTTAAGTGCGGCAAACTTGTTGTCAGCAGGAGGAATGATCGTGCCGAAGAATTTCTTGAACAGCTCAGGGTGCTCGCGCAGCGCGGTATCTGTATCGGTGAAGATAACGCCCTGATCCTCAAGATCCTTCTGCATGCTGTGGTAGACAACCTCGGATTCATACTGTGCCGAGACCCCGGCGAGGAACTTCTGTTCCGCTTCCGGAATACCCAGCTTGTCAAAGGTTTCCTTGATTTCGGAAGGAACCTCTTCCCAGGTCTTCCCTTGCTTCTCGGAAGGTCTTACATAATATTGAATATCGTCAAAATCCAGTTCGTCCAGATTGCCGCCCCATTTAGGCATCGGCATTTTACGGAACTGCTCCAGCGATTTCAGGCGGAAGTTCAGCATCCACTCCGGCTCATTTTTGATTGCGGAGATTTCGCGGACGATTTCTTCCGTGAGACCTTTACCAGACTGAAATATCGACTTGTGCTCATCACGGAACCCGTATTGGTACTCCTCCATATCAGGCGCTTTCTTAGCCATGGTGTCAGCCTCCTTGTTCTAATGTTGTTGGTGCCCTTCTTCTGTTTCGATTCCTTTGCGCAGCGCGTTCCAGGCCAGAGTGGCACATTTGATCCGCGCCGGGAATTTATTTACACCGGACAGGGCTTCTATATCTTCGTAATCTCCGAAATCTGCATCTTCACCCTTCATCAGAGAGGAAAAGCTGTCAGCCAGCTCAAGTGCGCGGCCGACCGTCTGGCCTTTGACCGCCTCGGTCATCATGGACGCAGACGACATGCTGATCGAGCAGCCTTCACCGCTGTACCGGGCATCCTTGACGATGCCGTCCTCTACTTTGAGCTGCAGCGTAATGCGGTCGCCGCAGGTCGGGTTGTTCAGTTCAATCTTTAGTGCATCGTCTTCAAAAGAACCGCGGTTCCGGGGATTTTTATAATGATCCATAATAACGCGTCTATACAGGTCATCCAAGTTCATAAGAGAAGTACTCCTTTGCCTTGATTAGGCCTTTAACCAGCGCATCTACATCCTCTTCGGTATTGTAGAGATAGAAGCTGGCCCGGGCTGTCGAGCTGACCTGCAGCCAGCGCATCAGCGGCTGGCAGCAATGATGTCCGGCCCGCACGGCTATGCCTTCGGCATCAAGTACGGTCGCCACATCATGTGGATGGACATCGCCGAGATTAAAGGTAACTACGCCAACCTGACGGTTGCGCGGCCCGTAAATCGACAGTTCGCCGATCTCCGAGAGCTTCTGCTCCGCATAAGCGGCAAGCTTCATTTCATGGGCATGGATATTGTCCAGCCCGACCTCCTGCAGGAAATCAATAGCAGCCCCGAGGCCGACAGCACCGGCGATAATCGGTGTGCCTCCTTCGAACTTGTACGGAAGCTCTTTCCAGGTCGAGTCATACAGGCCGACGTCGTCAATCATCTCGCCTCCGAACTCAACCGGCTCCATCGCTTCCAGCAGCGCTTTCTTGCCGTACAGGGCGCCGATGCCGGTCGGAGCCAGCATTTTGTGGCCGGAGAACGCATAGAAGTCACAGTCCAGATCCTGGACATCCACCTTCATATGCGGAGTGCTCTGAGCGCCGTCCACTACAATTACTGCTCCATGCCGGTGGGCGATGGCCGCCAGCTCTTTTACAGGATTCGTAACACCCATTACATTGGACACATAAGCGATAGCTACAATCTTGGTCTTATCCGTGATTGTTGATTCCGCATCCTCCAGCCGTACCGTTCCGTCCTGCTGCAGCGGGATGAACTTCAGGGTAGCCCCTGTCCGCTTGGCCAGCTGCTGCCACGGAATGAAATTGCTGTGATGCTCCATCTGGGTAATAACGATCTCGTCACCTTCGCCGACTGCAGCAGGACCATAGGAGGAAGCTACAATATTCAGCCCGGTTGTTGTTCCGCGGGTGAATATGATCTCCTTGACGCTGCGGGCGTTAATGAATTTCGCTACCTTCTCGCGTGCGCCTTCGTAAGCATCCGTAGCCCGGCTGCCCAGGGTATGAACACCGCGGTGCACGTTCGAATTATCCCATTCATAATAGGCTTTGACCGCTTCGATGACCTGACGCGGCTTCTGTGAAGTCGCCGCGCTGTCCAGGTAAACGAGCGGATGTCCGTTAATCTTCTGGTTCAGGATGGGAAACTGCTCCCGGATACTGCTGCTAATCATTGGCCTAACTTCCTTTCCACAAGAGATTGGAGCTGGTTGCGCAGTCCCTCCAGTGGAATTTGCGACACGACAGGTGCCAGGAAGCCGTATATGATAAGTTTCTCTGCGTCATGCCGAGTAATCCCGCGGGAAATCAGGTAATACACCTGCTCTGGATTGACCTGTCCTACGGAAGCGGCATGGCCTGCTGTTACATCGTCTTCGTCTATGAGCAGGATCGGATTGGCATCTCCGCGCGCTTTCGGGCTCAGCATCAGTACTTTTTCAGTCTGCTGGCCGTCCGCTCTTGTAGCACCCTTCTCGATCTTAGTAATTCCGTTAATGATGGAATTGGCTGATTCCCGCATAACCGCACGGGTGATCATGTCACTTGGCGTATGTTTGCCGAAATGCTGTGCCTGAGTAGTATAGTTCAGCTTCTGGGAGCCTGAGCCTACAGCAATCACTTTGGCGTCCGAGCTGGAACCGTTGCCCTTGAGCACCGATTTGGTATCGCTGGCGGTATCACCATAGTTCATCTCACCGACAATCCATTCGATTGTGCCGTCATTCTCAACAACTGCCCGACGGTAAGTGACATCCGTTGTGTCTGCACCGAGCTGATGGACAGTGGCATAACGCACTGTGGCACCAGCGCCCACGAACACTTCAACCGCACCGTTGTGCAGGCCTGCTTCGGTCTTGTCAGATACATAGTTGTCAACATAGGTAACAGAGCTGTTGGTATCGGCAACGACTAGAATATGCGGAACAAACGCTGCTTCAGCATCATCGGTAAGCAGGACGGCCTGCAGCGGAGTATCAATAACCACATTTTTGGGAACATAGAGGAATACACCGCCGTTCCACAGCGCTGCATGCAAAGCGGCAATGGAATGCTCGCCCGGCAGCACAGCCTTGTGCAGATAACGCTGAACAAGATCGCCATGCTCTTTGGCCGCAGTCTGCAGATCGGTAAAGATTACCCCTTGTGCCGCCAGCTCAGGCGCCAGCCGGGTATATACCACACCTGAATTCTGCTGAATAATCAGGCTGCCCTCCTCCTGGTCCTTAATAAGCGCAGCAATCGCCGCAGGTGCTTCATTAAGTGCCGCTAGCGGCTTGCTTGCCTTATAGCTTCCGTAGTTATTCACGTTCCAGCGGTCGATCCGCGTCTTCTCCAGTTTCGGCAATTCCAGTTCGGCTGCCAGAGCCAGCGCCTGCAGGCGGCTGTCCTTCAGCCAGCCCGGCTCGCCGCTGCCCTGCGATAATTCGCTGAGCCGCTCGGCGTCCACCGGAAGAATGGTTTGCGTCGTCATAAGTGGTTTCCTCCTTCCTGGTGTCTTTGTTTAGGCTTCCTGTCCTACTGTTTCGTCTTCAATTCCAAGCTCTTCCTTAACCCATTCGTAGCCTTCTGCTTCAAGACGCTCAGCCAGCTCAGGTCCGCCGGATTTAACGATACGCCCCTGCATCATGACATGCACGAAATCAGGCTTGATGTAGTTAAGCAGGCGCTGATAGTGGGTAATGACCAGGAAACCGCGTTCCGGGCTTCTCATCGAATTTACGCCTTCCGCTACAATCTTGAGAGCATCAATATCAAGGCCGGAGTCGATTTCGTCAAGAATGACGATCTTCGGATCCAGCATCATCATCTGGAGAATTTCATTACGCTTCTTCTCACCGCCGGAGAAGCCTTCGTTCAGATAGCGGTGCAGGAATTCCGGATTCATCTCCAGTTCCTTCATCTTCGCTTCCATCTGGCGGATGAAGCGGATCAGGGAGATTTCATTGCCCTCTTCACGGCGGGAATTGATTGCGCTGCGCAGGAAGTCGGAATTGGTTACACCTGCAATTTCACTCGGATACTGCATAGCCAGGAACAGGCCTGCACGTGCACGCTCGTCTACCGCCATTTCCAGCAGGTCTTCACCGTCAAGAACGGCTGTACCTTCAGTAACCTCATACTTGGGATGACCCATGAGTGCGGAAGCCAGTGTACTTTTACCGGTACCGTTCGGTCCCATGATGGCGTGAATTTCGCCGCCCTTCATCTGAAGATTGATCCCCTTCAGAATTTCCTTTCCTTCAATCGTCGCTTTCAGTCCCTCAATGACAAAATCTGCTGCCATAATTAATATTCCCTCCACTATTCAATTTGCGAAATCAGAAAGTTGTATTGTCACAGGATTTCCCTGATTGCCAGCACAATTATATTTTATATCACATTGTAATGATTATAAACTGAATCATAATGATTATCAATGATTCTCACTAATTTTATTACAAAGCATGCCTTTTTACAAATGTTGCTTTGCAATTTTCACAGCTATTTTACATGAGCCGACAGTTAACAGCAGCATGTCAGCTCCCTAGCGCGGACAGGATTTCCGACCTCCGGCACTCAAATTCACTGTCGCTAAGAACCGGCTTCCATTGCTGTTCCGGCGGCGCATCCTTCAGTTCAATCCAGGAACGGCAGCCTGAATATTCAGGCAGCACAGGTATGGTTGCCGCAGCCTCGCTCACATATACCCGCAGAAGCAGGACATGCAGCGGTTCCTTGGCTTTCCAGCGAAGACGTTCGGCGGCAAGCTGCTCGCTCCAGATATGGAACGGATACAGCAGCTCCAGCTGTTCCAGATCTCGGACCTCAATATCGTCAGCTGCTTCGGCATATGCCGCAAGCGAAACGGTTCCGCCCCCGCCGGCAGCTTCATCGGCCAGCGTCTGTGCGACCAGCGGACGGTAAGATTCTTTAAGCAGCTCTTCACGCTGATGCTCGTAGGTGGGGTACAGGAAGAACGAGTGGCTTTTCAGCTCAAAGCGTCTGGTCTCCTCCGCAATGCCCCCTTTGCGCAGCAGGATGATCTGCTGGCCTCCGGCCAGGGCATGTACAGCGGAAGCCCATTCCTTTAACGCTACAGGATTAATATTCAAGTGCAGTCTCCCCTTTCCGTCTACGTGTACTTAATAGCAGGTTTACTTTGGATTATATAACTTGCAGCAGCCATCTACAAATTGCTTGGATCACACCTTCCGCAGAAATATCTGCCGGTAACAGCCATAATTATAATTTACCGCAAAAAAATAAAGCCTCCGCACGGGCTGTGTCATCAAGACGCTTTAACTTAATGACATTGCCCGCAAGGGAGGCTCTATTCCATTATCCATTTTTTATATTGCCGCAGTGTTACGCCCCCAGGAAGGAGCGGAGCATCCACTGGTGTTTTTCCAGATCGGTGCGGATTTTGATGAACAGGTCCGCTGTCGGCTGGTCGCTGCTCTCCTCAGCCAGCTCGATGCCTTCAGTCAGCTCTTCCGCTACAGTGGCAAAGTCCTCGATCAGGGTCTGCACCATACCGCGGGTGTCCTCTTTGCCTGTGGCTTCCTGGATTGTACCAATTTCCAGATATTCCTTCATCGTTGCGGCAGGACTGCCCTTGATACTGAGCAAGCGTTCAGCCACTTCGTCCATTTTCAGTGTAATATCGTCATACAGCTCTTCAAATTTCACATGCAGGGAGAAGAACTGCTCCCCTTTGACATACCAGTGATAATTGTGGAGCTTGACGTAAAGTATGTTCAGGTTAGCCACCTGACGGTTAAGTACTTGTTCCAGTGAAGCTGTATCAACTTTGTTCGTTGCTTTAGCCATTTCAGATCCCATCCTTGTCTATAAAATTTGCCGGCTGCATGTCCATCCTCCGGCAGCAGCTGTCTATATTCATTGTACCCCTGATGCCCGGGTACGAAACAACAGCATACCGGCTGCGACAGCATGCGAAGGTAAGCGGACATGCTTTTTCCTCTTTGTAGGATGACCATGTATTACAGCCTTATCCGCTTTTGTTCCGGCAGCATAAAAGGGGCCCAGTAAGGCCCCTGCAAGGCTGTATTTTAAAGGGAAAATCTTACTGTCTAGAGCATTAACAGCAGCGCTTCTTCACCGGTCATTCCGGGAACAATCCCCAGCTTCTCAGCCTCAGCAGTAACAGACTCCAGCGGAGCAGCAAGCAATTGGGCCAGCGTACGCACACCCACTGCTCTTGCTGCAATGATCTTGCGGTCACCCAGCTTCTCATTAAGCAGGCCTACATCAAGTGCTCCGCACATTATATACCCGCGGTCTGTGCTTACAGTCAGCAGGGTTGTTTTGGGCAGCTTGACCTCGACACCAACCAGCGTATGACCGCCTACTTGAACAGGCTCCAATGTTACCACTTTGCATTTCCTCCTTATAATCACATTCACGATGTATGTGTATGCGTATCAAAGGGCCTGCGTGTGGACGAATGGACTAGTGCGGTCTATAGAATACCTGATTCCCAACTCCTTCCTCCGGACAAAGAAGTATATGCTTATTAGAATTTTAATGGTATAGTTTACTTGGCTTAACGAATTGATTTGATGAAAAAGCTGGGGGATTTATGGACAAGAAACTGCAAAATACGGACGGTAATTATTTGTTTAACGTCGACATCCTGATTAACGCCCGTACCAACCCGCTTGCTCTGCAATATCTGCTTGAAATGCTGAACAACAGCGATAAGGTTACGGACTTTAAAATCATTTCGGGACTTGAGCTGGGAAGAAGCATCGATACGCTGCTCCGCTCAGCCAAAGCGGCTCTGAATCAGGAGTCACCACAGCCGGTACCGTTTAAATTGCCGCCAAATCCGGTGAATGAGAAGCCAGTCATTGAGAAGCCGTTAATTGAAAAGACAGATAAGCCAAATGCTTCCAAATCCGCTTCCGAAGGGTCTGCTGACGCTTTTGCCAAAATCCGTCATTATATTAAAAGCAATCAGCTGGTCCGTCTGCGGACTAACCGGCCAGGCAACCAAGTCTCCATGCCCTGCCGGATTTTGAATTTTGATGAAGCGTCGTCCACCATCAGTGTCTATCATGTCGACGAAAAACAAGTGTATACCTTTAAAATTTATGAAATTGATGAATTTATGTAAGGGTATTCCTTACTGTAAAGAGCAAACAGGCACCTCCCGCGACGCGGGCAGGTGCCTGTTTGCTTAGGGTGACATCAGCTTTTGCGCGACAGGGCCTCCCAGGCCAGGCAGACCCATCCGGCAATGAAGCAGACTCCTCCCAGCGGAGTAATGGCGCCCAGAATAGTGATTCCCGATATACTGAGCACATACAGGCTGCCGGAGAACAGCACAGTTCCCGCTATAAGCAGCCAACCGGCCCAGCGCAGCCGGGTACTTTCCCCCCATTGGCCTATCAGTACCGCAATCACAAGCAGGCCAATCGCATGAACCATGTGATAATGAACGCCTGTCTCATAGACGGCCAGATCGTCGCTGCTAAGTACAGTCTTCAGCATATGAGCCCCGAATGCGCCAATCATTACCGACAGCATGGCCAAAATTGCGCCCCAGGCCATAAATTTTCGCTGCATTGCAGTCACAACTCCTCTTCATTAAGCTCATCTTATCTTAACTTATCGGCGCCTGTGAATTCCAGCTGGAGGCAACTTCCGGAATTTTCCCCGTTAAACCTTGCTTTTACAGCTGGGTTGTGAAAAAGTGGAAGGTATAGAATCTTCAACCCCATTTACGAGGAGTGCTGAATATGGATCACCAATATCCGCCCAAAACCGACCTTCCGGGAAATCCGCCGGAGTTCTCTCCGGCCGCAGCAGGCATGCAGCCGGAAACAAACCCGGAATATGCCTATCAGGAGAACAAACGCGATTATAAGCATTCCGGACCAGGGATCGCATCCTTCGTGATTGCCCTGGTTACAGTAGTCGGCTATGCCATTTCCTTTGTTTACGCCGGTATGCAGGCTTCCTCCATCCTCAGCAGCAGCAATGATGTGATCAATGATTCTTCGCAGGCCATCATGCTGCTCGGACTGACGGTCCTTATTCTGGCAGCCGTCAATGTAGCCGGTGCAGTTGTTGGTATTATCGGACTTACGCTCCGCAGGCGCAAAAAGGTATTTGCCATTATCGGTACCGTTATCAATGCCGTCATTCTGCTCCTGTTCATGCTGATGATCGCTACTGTGCTCGTAAATGCCGGTGCCTGATCCACAGGCCTGTTCCGGTATGCCATAGGTTTGGCGCATATAAAAAGGCCGCTGGGGATAAATCCGCAGCGGCCTTTTTGGGCCATTGTAAGCTGTTAACGGTTAACAAGGGAATCCAGTGAAGCATATACATGCGGCCCGAACCCTTCCGAAGCTTCGCGCTGCGGGATATTCATCCGGATGATATAGCCTTGGCCGTCAACCTCTTTGACGATGTACTGGTCGGTAAGCCCGGAGCCCATCGCTGTAAGATAGAGCCTTACGCCGGACATTCGGCGATCCTGCTCCTCCTGGCTCAGCTTCGTAACCTCTCCCACGGCAGAAAGGGCTTCACGGCCTTCCTCTTCCAGTGCGTCAAGATTGAAATCGGAAGGCAGCTTGGTGATGTCAGCATAATACCCGGGGTCCACCTTCATCGCCAGCCTGCCGGCTGCCTGATCAAAGGTGAAGATATCAAAGACATACAGGGAATAGCCGTCTCCTTCGGCCAGACTGGCGGTTTTCTCCTCCTCCATGCCTTCGAGGGTGAGCTTGATTACTTTGGTTGCCGGCAACTCCGCTTCTGAGGACCCTGCGCCGCCGGCTGCCTTCTCCAGTCTAGAAAGGACCCGCTGAACGACCGCAGGATCGCCTTCCACCGGTTTTTCCACGTATTCAATAATGACGGTATCATCCATTTCAAGCGCTGCAGGCGCGTCTTCAGTCCCTGCCCCCAGCTCAAATGCGGTTGGGCCTTCTTCTGTCTCTATCTCCACGGAATGATTGTCAATCTGGCCGATATAGGTACCTGTCCCCTGAATGGCCTGCTCAGGCTCCGCAGTAGGTGCCGGAGTAGGTGACGCTGCTGCGGTCTCTGTCTGGACCGGGGCAACGGTTGCCGAGGGTTCGCCGGGAGCTTCTGCCGGGCTCCGGCCGCCGCATGCCGTAATGGCCAGCATCAGGACAGCCACGGCTGCGGCTGCCGGTAATGAACGTTGTGATCTCATGTTGACGGCCTCCTTAGTTTTGCAGGTTTAGTAATGTCTACCCTTATTAACGTTTAACCCTCCGGCAGGGTTGCATAAACTTGTTCAGTTTCCTGACCGTACACCCAGATTCCGGAAGGAGCCTGCTTAACCGGCACTGTAAGCCACAGCACCGTTGATTACGGTCATCCGCACTTTAGCCTCAAGAAGCTCTTCTGCATCCGTAAGAATATCACGGTCTGCAACTGTGAAGTCAGCCCGGTAACCGGGCGCTATGCGCCCCCGTTCCAATGATTCCCCTGCGGCAGCGGCGCTGCCCTCCGTGAACAGCCGGAGCGCTTCCTGCGAACTAAGCTTCTCTTCAGGCAGATAGCCTTCATGATGCTCTCCGGGTCTGCAGCGGGTAACGGCAGCATGCATCCCGAGGAACGGACTCAGCGGCTCGATCGGGGCATCGCTGCCTCCGGCGCAGGGAATGCCCGCTTCCAGGAGCTTCTTCCATGCGTAGAGATAACCGGTTCTGGCCGGGCCGACCCGGTCCAGCACCCATGGAAAGTCGCTCGCCACAAACCGCGGCTGAATATCGGCAATCAGCCGCATGTCGCGCATCTGACTGACCAGGCTGCTGTTCAGCACCTGGGCGTGAATGAAGCGGTCCGGGAGCGCCGCAGCCGGCTGGAGCGGCACATGCCGCATTGCGGCCAGCGTCATCCGGGCCGCCGCATCGCCGATGGCATGCACCGCAACCGGATATCCCAGCCTGCGGGCTGAGCTGACGATGTCATTCAGCGCCTCCTGGGTATGGATCGCGATGCCCGAGGTTTCAGGCGCATCGCTGTAGGGCTGCTCCAGCAGGGCTGTCCGCCCGCCGATCGCCCCGTCGGCGAACAGCTTGACCGCGCCAAGCCGCAGCCACTCATCTCCGCTGCCTGCGGACAGCCTCAGCTGCTCCACCTCCTGCAGATAGGCATAGTAGAGCAGCTGATGGGTACGGAACAGCAGTCCCTCCTCCCGCAGCTCACGGTGAATGCGCAGCATCGTCTCCACGCTGCCCAGGAAACGCAGGTCCTCCGTGTGGACCGCGGTCAGCCCCAGTGACAGCGCGTCCGTGATGCCGCGGCGCACCGCCTGCTTCAGGGCGGCATAATCCGGCGCCGGCTGAACCGCATTGAACGGCTGGACGGCATCCTCGTAGATCCAGCCGTTCAGCTCGCCTCCGCTGTCGCGGCCGTAAGCGCCGGAGGCACAGTCAGGCGTGGAAGCCGTGACGCCTGCCCGCCGGAATGCCTCACTGTTGCCCAGAAAAGCGTGGAAGCAGGTCCGGGTCAGGAACACCGGATGCTCCCCGGTCACGGCGTCCAGCTCCGATATATGCGGAGCTGCCGCAGGACTGAATTCATTCTCGTTCCAGTTGAGGCCGAGAATCCATTCCCCGGGAGGCGTAACCGCCGCCCGCTCCTTAATGGCCTGCAGCATCTCCTCCTTGGAGGTCATGCCCGTGAAATCCAGCATGTCCAGCTTCATCCCGTGCATGCCCAGATGAACATGGGCATCTACAAGTCCGGGCAGGACATGCCCGCCGTCCCAGTCGATAACTGCCGCCCGGTTTCCGGACAGCTGAAGGGAGAGCTCACTCCCTTTACCGACAGCCCTGATGAAGCCGTCCTCCGCGAGTACAGCATCATATCCGGGATAGCCTGCTGCGGCCAGGTTTCCATTTTTGAACAGGGTTAACGTCATTTATAGCGGCTCCTTTATATTTGGAATCTTTTGCTTATTAAATAGGAAGAAAAGCGCTGTAGTACGGTTTCTTTCCCGCATCATAGGCATCTACCGGAAGCAGGAGCCTGCGGAAATAATACTATAGTGAAGAGCCTTATTTATCCCCCCGAAGGAGTGGTTTCCTTGAAAATCGATATCGGCTGCGGTTCCGCCAAAGAATCAGGTTATCTGGGAATCGACCGGACCTCGTACCCCGGAGTGGATATGGTATGTGATATTAATAAAGAAATTCCGTTGCCGGACAACTCTGCAGAATTCGTCATGGCCAGCCGCGTTCTGCCGTACGTGGACGATCTGATGTCGGTAATGGCGGAGATTTACCGGATCAGCTGCCATAAAGCGGTTGTCTGCATCCTGGCTCCATATGCGCATAGTTATCCCCACAGCTCCAACCCTTTTTTCAAGCAGAAATTCGATGAGTATACCCCCCGCTATTTCACGGGCAGCTTTTATCAGCCTTCTGCAGGCCCGCTTTCGCCGGCGGTTCCCGATTACCCGGCTCCCGCACCTCCGTTTGATTACCGGCTGCTCCGGATGGAGCTGTTCTATCAGTATCCTTTTGACCAGTCGCTGTATGAAGTAGAGGAGCTTGATGTCCTCAAAACGCTGCAAGCAAATGTCGTCCATGAAATCATGTACCATTTCGTTGTGGTCAAAAAGGACATTACCTATGCCGAGCTGGAAGCGATGAGCCGTACTCCCTATCCGGAGCCGCGTGTTCTCCTGGAACGCAGACGGTTAGCCGGACTTAGAGAGAAACCAATGTAGAAAAGCCGCCGCACGGAATGGAAGCCATCCTGAGTTTCACTAAAAATTTTGCTAGGGACAAACAAGTAACCTCATTCTCCCTCATAGGCTAATATATCACAAGAAAGATGGCACATCGTCTCTGCAGGTGACGGTCTGCTTTTTTTTTCGTTGCAGTTTATCAGCAGTATTCAATGAAGGAGGTGAAAAAGATTCCTCTAGTCGTTCGGTCTACGATCAATGCAACCGGTGCTATTACATTTACAGGAAATACACTCGGGTTAAGCCGTTCGGATACAGCTGGCGTGCCAGGCACACAGGACAGTATAGGCGCCTTCACTACAATCAATACGGCCTCTGCCTTCGGCACTTACCCTGCCGGAACTACCAGCCTGTATCAGAATAACAGCTCTTCCGCCATTTTGACGATTCCCGCCGGAAGTACGGTGCTGTATGCAGAACTGATCTGGGGCGGCTCCTATATTAACGGGTCCGTCAATCTTAGCGCGGCCATTAATAATCCGGTTTCGCTGACAACGCCTGCCGGCAACACGGTCAGTGTCTCTCCGGATTCAGCCACCAGCAACACGGTTGAACTGGGCGGCGGCGCCTCTGCCTACGTGCGTTCAAATAATGTAACCAGCGTCATTCAGGCCGGCGGAGCCGGAACCTATACCGTAGCCGGTGTAGTCGGCACCATTGTGATCTCCGGTGATTCTACAGCCAACCATGCCGGCTGGACCCTTGGCGTCATCTACCAGAACCCGTCGCTGCCTTTCCGCAATATGTCGCTGCGCGCCGGTGCTGTACTGGTCCAATCGACTTCAGCACCTGTGGTCACCACCATTACAGGCTTTGCCACTCCTGTAACCGGTGCGCTCGGCGGACGCATTTTGTTCAGTGCACAGGAAGGCGATGCCAACCGTTCCGGTGATCAGGCATTATTCGGTCCTACTTCTGCTACACAGGTTGCGCTGTCCGGCCCCAATAACTTTGCCAACAACTTTTTTGCCTCACAGATTAACAATGATGCCGGAGCGCTGAATACCACCGGAACGTTCGGCAACCGCAACCAGACCAACGGCAGCCCGGGCAGCAACATTGTCGGCGGCCGTCAGGGCTGGGATATTACGAATGTTGATGTGTCAGCCAGGCTGATTAATAACCAGTCCTCCGCACTGCTTACACTGACGACTTCCGGTGATGCCTATGTGGTAAACGGAAATGCCCTGCAGATTGATATCAACGCACCGAAGATCAGTCTTACCAAAAGCGCCAACGTAACCGGAACCATTGTCGGCGATACTGTAACATACACCGTAACCGTCAGCAATACCGGTACAGCCAGCGCCGCCAGTGTTGTGCTATCGGATACTTTGCCGGCCGGTCTGACCTTTGTCGCCGGTAGCGTTGTCGTCGCCGGGGTTTCGAGGCCTACCTTCGATGTAACAGCAGGTATTCCCTTAGGCTCACTTGCCCTTGGCACCTCTGTGACCGTTACATACCAGGCAAGGGTCACTTCACTGCCCAGCCCGCAGTTTGTTCCGAATACCGTCAATGCAGCCTTTACGTTTCAAAGCGTGGCCGGCGGTCCTGTTGTATCCGGTGTCATCCCGTCCAATACAAATTCTCTGCCGGTATACTCTCCTGTGCTGGGGCTTGTCAAAAGCGCCAACACCACCAATGCAACCGTTGGCGATCAGATTACCTATACCATTCAAATTAACAATACCGGAAATATCGGAGCAGCCACAACACTGACCGACAACATTCCGGCGGGCAGCACTTATGTACCGGGCAGCTTCACCGTAAACGGTACACCGGTGGCCGGAAATCCGGCCGCCGGTATTCCGATCGGCACCATTGCCGCCGGAGGAAGCTCAACTGTGCAGTTCCGGGTTGTCGTTAACAGCCTCCCGTCACCGCCCCGGCTCGTGGACCAGGCAACCGCTGCCTATACCTTCGTGGTGCCCGACGGCCGTACGGTGTCCGGTTCAGCCGCTTCAAATACTCTGACCATACCTGTAACCCTGCCTAACGTGGCAGTAGCCAAAAGCGCAAGTCTGCCCGATGTTGCTGTAGGGGATACTCTGCTCTACACCTCAGTCATCAGTAATAACGGCATTGCTGCCGTCACCAGTGTCGTCCTGTCCGATCAGATACCCGCCGGCAGCACCTTTGTCCCGGGCAGTGTTGTTGTCGCCGGTTCAGCCCGGCCCGCAGCGGATCCGGCATCAGGGATCAGCATCGGAGCTATTCCCCCCGGCACCAGCGTCACTGTCACTTTTCAGGTTACTGTCACTTCAGTCCCTGCAGGCTCCCAGCTTTCAAACCGCTCATCGGCCTCATACAGCTCAGGGGCATTCACCGCCATTACGCAGTCCAATATTGTAACGACCCCGGTCTTCCAGCCCGTCATCGGGATAGTCAAAAGCGCCAGCCCGTCCAGCGCAACCGTCGGCGGGAATGTCCTGTACACGCTGCAGGTGCAAAATTCGGGTAATATTGCTGCAGTCGTCACACTGAGTGATAACATTCCGGCAGGATCGGCTTTTGTACCCGGCAGTGTCATTGTGAACAACGTCGTCCGTCCGTCGGATTCCCCGCTCACCGGTATTCCGCTCGGATCTGTAGCACCGGGAGCGGTTGTAACGGTGACCTTTCTGACGTCAGTACAGTCGCTGCCTTCACCGGCGGTGCTAACCGATCAGGGCAGCAGCAGTTATACCTACCAGCTGCCCAGCGGCCGTTCACTTGCCGGCACAAGCGTATCCAATACGGTCAGCATTCCGGTATCCGCACCTAACATTAATCTGCTGAAAAGCGCCAGCCTGAATGCCATTGCTGTCGGAGAATACATCACCTATACCGTGTCAGTCTCCAATCCCAGCGGCGTGGCGGTTAACAATGTTGTCCTCTCCGATCCGATTCCGGCCGGAGGCGCTTTTGTGGCCGGCAGCACAACCATTAACGGCGCCGCTGCACCCTCTGCCAATCCCGGTGCCGGCATAAACCTGGGCACCATCGCTGCAGGTGCAACCGTGGTTGTCACGTTTCAGGTCAACGCAACCTCTGTGCCGCCGTCCGGACAGCTGGGCAACCGGGCCAGCGCGTCCTTTACCGCCGGCTCATTCAGCGGTACCGCGTTGTCAAATACGGTCAATACACCGGTCTTTATACCGGTAATCAGCCTTATCAAAAGCGCCAATGCCGTTCAGGCTTCGGTAGGCAGCACCCTGTCTTTCTCCATTCTGGCCAGTAACACCGGAAATATCGCTGCTACCCTGAACCTGACAGACAGCCTTCCGCCTCAGGTGACCTTCGAGCCTAACAGCGTCATCGTCGGCGGTACACCGCTGCCAGGCTATAATCTGGTGAGCGGAGTGCCGGTAGGTCCGCTCGCCCCCGGCGACAGCGTTACGGTGAGCTTCCTGGTCACCGTTACAGCTCTGCCTCCGAACCAGCAGCTGCTGAATACCGCAGCAGCCTCGTATACCTTCACCCTGCCGGACGGGCGGCAGCTTGGAGGAAATACCGCATCGAACACACTCGCCGTTCCTGTCTCTGCACCAAATATCAATGTCGTTAAAAGCGTCAATGCCATTGATGCCGTTACAGGCGACATCCTGACCTTCACCTCCGTGCTGACCAACACAAGTATCGCCGCCGTCAATAACATCATTCTCAGCGATCCCCTGCCTGAGAATGCAGCCTTCATCCCCGGAACCGTAATTGTGGGCGGCGTCTCCCAGCCGCTATCAGTTCCGTCCACCGGCATTCCAATCGGCAGTCTGGCCCCAGGGGCATCAGTTGCCGTAACATTCGAGGTGAGGATTACAATGCCGATTCCTTCACAGATTAATAACCAGTCAACCGTCAGCTTTACCTCCGGGGTCTTTTCCGGTTCATCCAGCTCCAATGTGACCACTACCCCGGTCATACAGCCGCAGATCTCACTAGTAAAAAGCGCAAACGACCTAAATGCAACAGTCGGCGATACAATTATATATACCATCGTCGTCAGTAATACCGGTAATCTGGCAGCAAACGTGACCCTGACCGACAATATCCCTGCAGGGACTACCTTTGACCCGAACAGCGTCATTGTCGGCGGCTTCCCGCAGCCGGGCTCCGCACCGGATACCGGGATCGCGGTCGGCACCGTCGCTCCCGGTACCAGTGTAACGGTCAGCTTCACGGTCTTTATCGTCTCCCTGCCAACCCCGCAGCAGCTAGTTAACCAGGCCAGCTCCACCTTCACCTTCACACCGCCTGACGGGCGCCTGCTGACCGGTACGGCAGCATCCAATACAGTAACCATTGCTGTAACTGCACCTAACCTCGCAGTCGTAAAAAGCACAACCTTCACCGCTGCCGCACTCGGGGACACTATTCCTTATACAGTAACCATTACTAATAACGGGATCGATCCGGTCAACAGTGTGCAGCTTAATGACCCGACGCCGGACGGCACTGTTTTTGTTGTCGGAAGCGTGGCTGTTAACGGAGTGCCTTTCCCGAATGCCAATCCGGCAACAGGCGTGTCCATCGGCACACTGGCGGCCGGCGCCTCATCAACAGTGACCTACAATGTACTGGTGACTTCCGTACCGGCTGATGCTTCCATTGATAATCAGGCAACTGTAACCTACACATCAGGGGTGTTCTCGGGCTCGACGTTTTCCAATCCTGTGGCCGTACCCGTCTTTCAGCCGAATATCGCTATCGTCAAGGGTGCCAGTACCACCAATGCTACAGTCGGCGATACGGTGACCTACTCCCTGACTGTAAGCAACACAGGCAACTATCCGGCTGTTCTGACCGTGACCGATAATATCCCGGCCGGCACAACCTTTGTTCCTAACAGCGTGCTGGTGAACGGCCTGCCGCTGCCGCAGGCCGATCCTTCCACCGGCATCGCCGCCGGAACCGTTCCTGCGGCCGGAAGCGTACAGGTGCAGTTCTCGGTTGTTATCACCTCACTGCCGTCGCCGCAGCTTCTTGTCAATCAGGGGACAGCGTCCTACACCTTTACCCTGCCGGACGGGCGGACACTCAGCGGGTCGGCCCTGTCGAATACCTTCACCATTCCGGTATCCAATCCGAATCTTGGCGTGGTCAAGAGCACAACTACTACTGCTACCACAGTCGGCGATTCTATTACTTATACAGTGGTGCTGACCAATAACGGCATCGCTGCGGTTAACAATGTCGTCTTTACTGACGCGCTTCCGGCAGGCACGACCTTTGCAGCAGGCAGTGTGCTGGTGGACGGAGTACCGCGTCCGGGTGCCTCACCGGCTACCGGGGTTACCATCGGCAGCATTGCTCCAGGCGCTTCGGTCACGGTCGCCTTCACGGTCAACGTCACCTCGCTTCCGGCGGGGGGAGTGCTGAACAACCAGTCCTCCGTCAGCTTCACTTCCGGAGCGATTGCCAATGTCGCCTTCTCCAATATCGTCACTACACCGGTCTATCAGCCGATCGTCGCTGCCGTCAAATCCTCCAACGTCACCAATGCAACGGTCGGTGATACCATCACCTATACGGTTACCGTCAATAATTCAGGGAATTACCCGGCAACGGGCACCCTGACGGATACGATACCTGCCGGCACTGTACTTGTTGCCAATAGTGTGCTGATCAATGGCCTGCCGGTGCCGGGCAGCGATCCGGCCACAGGCGTTCCGCTCGGAACCATTGCTGCCGGAGCAGCGCTGACCGTCACCTTCTCCGTGCTGATTGATACGCTGCCGCCGAGCCAGCAGCTCAGCAACCAGGCTGTTATTTCTCTAGCTTATACGCTGCCTGACGGCCGTACCTTTAACCAGACCGCTTCTTCAAACATTAATCTGATTTCAGTATCATCTCCCAACGTTGCCGTTGTCAAAAGCACCAGCGTCATTGATGCCGTCATCGGCGACACCGTCCCTTACACGGTCGCTGTCACCAATAACGGGATCGCGCCGATCAACAACGTTGTGCTTAGTGACCCGATACCGGCAGGCGCTTCCTTTATTACCGGCAGCGTAGTCGTAGACGGCACTCCGGTGCCGGGAGCCAATCCGGCCAATGGTGTTGCCATCGGCACCATTGCACCGGGAGCAACGGCCACCGTTACCTTTAACATTCTGGTAAATGCCCTGCCTGCCAGCACTGTTCTGAACAACCAGGCTTCGGTAAGCTTCACCTCCGGTGCTTTCTCCGGTGCTTCCTATTCCAATAACCTGATCACACCGGTGTTCCAGCCGTTCATCAATGTCGTTAAGAGTGCAGATACAGCTAACGCAACTGTCGGCGATACAGTCACTTACTTCCTGAATGTGAGCAACACAGGCAACCTGCCGGCTGATGTTACCGTAACCGACGCCATTCCGCCGGGAGCTGCACTTGTGCCGAACAGTGTCCTGATCAACGGCGTACCGCAGCCGGGAATTGACCCTACCTCGGGAATTCCGCTGGGTACAGTTGCACCCGGAGCTACCGTTACTGTAACTGTAACTCTACAGGTAACAGTTGCCTCCCTGCCGTCACCGCAGCAGCTCGTCAACCAGGCAGCCGCCAGCTTCACCTTTACTCCGCCGGACGGACGTCTGCTCTCCGGTTCCTCGCTCTCCAACGTGCTCGTCATTCCGGTCTCTTCTCCGGATGTTACAGCAGTTAAGAGTACTCCGGCAATTGATGCGGTAGTCGGTGACCTTATCACCTACACCATTGTGGTAACCAACAACGGCATTGTCGCCGTAAATAATGTCGTGCTGGTTGACCCGATTCCGGCCGGCAGCCAGTTTGTAATAGGCAGCGTGGCCGTCGACGGTGTTCAACGTCCAAATGCCAACCCTGCAGCCGGTATTGTAATCGGTACGATTGCCGCAGGCGCTTCAGTGACCGTTACCTTCCAGGTACAGGTAATTGAGGTATGACACCAGGCCCGAATCTGCAGCCCGTCGTGACGAATCAATCCATGGTGCTGTTCAGCTCAGCAGCAGGGAATGACGGGATCACCTTCTCCAATACCGTCAATACACAGGTTGTTGGTCCTGTTCTCTCACTGGTCAAAAGTGCAGACAAAACCAGTGTTTCCCTTGGGGAAACACTGGTTTATACTATCACGGCGAGGAACAGCGGCAATCTCCCTGCTCTGGTTACCGTTCTGGACGCCCTGCCCGCTGGAGTATCATTTATTGCCAACAGTGTCATAAGAGACGGCGTCCCGCTGCCCGGCGTATCTCCAGAGGGCGGAATTCCGCTTGATAAGGTTGCACCGCAAAGCCAGGTTACGGTCGCTTTTCAGGTTATCGTGGTTTCGCTTCCGCCTTCCCTTGAGCTGCAGAATGCCGCAACCGGCACATATTCCTTCTCCACCCCGGGCGGCAGAATGGTGCAGGGGGAGATCCGCTCCAATATTGTTGCGGTACCGCTGCTATCCTACCAGCTCTCCGTCCTGCTTACTGCAAGCACCACGACCACCTTCGTGGGGGATGTGTTTACGTATACCCTGCTGCTGAGAAACGAGGGGACACTGTCACTTGGTGGTATTACCGCAGTCATTCCAGTCCCGGAGGGAGCGGTGTTTATTCCCGGAAGCGTAGTTGCAGGTGGAGTATACTCTCCCGAGGCGGACCCGGCTGCCGGAATACCGCTGGGTACACTCGGCGTTGGAGCCGCGGCGGAGATTTCCTTCCGGGTACGGGTCAGTGCAGTGCCGCCCGGCTCTGTCCTTGTTACCCCCGCAACGCTCTCTTATATCGTGAATGATGTTGAGGAACAAGCGGTGAGCAACACAGTAACGGTTACAATTGTGCAGGCAGGAATCCATGTGAGCCTGAAGGTAGACCGGCATAGCGCAACTCCGGGCGACAATCTCCGCTATGAATTTACGGTCCGGAACAGCGGCAATCTTGCAGTGGAAGCCGTGCTAACCGATACCATACCCGCTGGCACCCTGTTTATCTGGGACAGTATACAGGTAAACGGAGTTCCCCGTCCGGGAGTGCGGCCTGGGGATGGCGTTCTGCTCGGTACGGTAAGACCGGGAGCAGCCGTTCATGTAGCATTTCTCGCAGCTGTACCTGCTGCCACCGATATCCGGGAGCTGCCGGCCATCCGGAACCAGGGAAATGCCACGTATACCTACACGCTTCCGGACGGGAGGAGCGTCAGACAGAATTCCCGGTCCAATGCAGTCACTACATTGCTTTATGCGCCGATCATTTCGATTCAAATGAGCGGTGATCCGCCGGTTGTCGAGCACGGAAGCATTGCCGAATTCAGCATTCATGTAACCAACAGCGGCAATTATCCTGCTGAAGTAACAGTGATCCGGATTGTGCCGCAGGGCACGGTCATTGATCCGGATATTGTCACTGTCAGCTCGGTCACGGTACCGGGCAATTCCTATAGCGGCACTGTGCAGCTGGGAGTCCTTGAGCCGGGGCAGACGGTTCATCTGACCTATAGGGTCAAAATCAATATCGATTATATGGGCAATACGCTTCAGGGCAATTCGACCGCGCTGTATGTGTATACCATTGAGGACCGCCGCTATTCAGGCGAAGCCATATCCAACAGCTACCGTCTTATCATTGAGGAGATCAGTGAATAAAGACAGTTCACATATCCCCCATCCCCATGAATATACTTTAGTTACAACCCTTTCAGCGGAACTAAGGCTTGTGAAGGGACTGATTTATATTTCATGGGAGGTGGTCATCCTGCCGCAATCACCGGAGCCGTATGCATTTGTTGTCTCAAAAGAAGACTGGTCCCTTCACCGTAAGGGCCACCAGGATCAGGAGCGTCACCAGCAGAAGGTAAGGGAAGCCATCAAGGATAATCTGCCCGACCTCGTTACCGAAGAGAACATTATCATGTCTGACGGCAAGCAGATTGTAAAGGTGCCGATCCGCAGTCTGGATGAATACCGGATTATCTATAACTTCCGCAAGCAGAAACATGTCGGCCAGGGGGACGGAGACAGCCAGGTGGGGGATGTCCTCGGCCGTGACTCCCAGTCCCCCCAGCCGGGCAAGGGTGACAAGGCCGGGGATCAGCCGGGCCAGGACACCATTGAAGCGGAGGTCAATCTGGAGGATCTGGAGGACATTCTGTTTCAGGATCTCGAGCTTCCGCATCTTGCCCCTAAGGATAAGGAAGAAATTGAGGTCAAGTCGATTGTGTTCAACGATATCCGCAAGAAGGGCATGATGTCGAACATCGACAAGAAGCGCACCCTGCTGGAGAATCTGCGGCGCAATGCCAGCAGCGGCCGGCCGGGCATCCACAGCATCAGCCCCGATGACCTGCGCTATAAAACGTGGGATGATGTCACGGTCCCTCACTCCAATGCCGTTATTATTGCAATGATGGACACTTCGGGCTCGATGGGCACCTTCGAGAAGTACTGCGCCCGCAGCTTTTTCTTCTGGATGACCCGCTTCCTGCGCCGCCAGTACGAGAAGGTCGATATTGTCTTCCTGGCTCATCATACCGAAGCCAAGGAAGTCAGTGAGCATGATTTCTTCACCCGGGGCGAGAGCGGCGGTACAATCTGTTCGTCGGCCTACCAGAAGGCGATTGAGATTATCGACAGCCGGTACCCGCCGGCCAAATATAACATCTATCCTTTTCACTTCTCTGACGGGGATAACCTGACCTCCGATAATGAGCGCTGCGTCAAGCTGATCGGCGAGCTGCTGAAGCGCAGCAACATGTTCGGTTACGGCGAAGTGAACCAGTATAACCGCAGCAGCACACTGATGTCCGCCTACCGCCATCTGAAGCAGGAGCAGTTCATGCATTATGTCATCAAGGATAAGAAAGAAGTGTACCAGGCGCTCAAGACCTTTTTTGGTAAAAGAAGCCCGGTAAAGTAAGCTTAGGCATACCTGAAACCTCTTCCCTCCAGGGATGAGGTTTTTTTGCTGTGCTATTGCCTGTTGACATCTATATCGGCAGACGATACAGTATTTATATCGGTTGACGATATAACGTTTGACGGTATATCAGGAAAGAGGTGATCCGGAGTGCCGGACAATAAAGATTACGGGGCTTTAACAGAAGGCGTATATTATATACTTTTATCTTTGCTCACCCCGATGCACGGCTATGGCATCATGCAGAACGTGAAGCTCCTGAGCAATGAGCGGGTTGAGCTGGGCGCAGGCACATTATACGGGGCGCTGAGCACATTGGTGGAGCGTGGCTGGATCGAGCTGCTTCAGGGGGAGCAGGATTCCCGCAAGAAGGAGTACCGAATCACGGAGGACGGCCGGACTGCTGTCCGGACTGAAATGGCCAGACTTGACGAACTGCTGGCGAACGGCAGAAAGCTTATAGGAGGGGACCCGGAATGAGTCTCGTAAAACGCAGATTTTTCAGTGATTTTGAAAAGGAAGAGGAATGGCTGAACGAGATGGCTGCCAATGGGCTCGCGCTTAGCGAATACTCCTGGGCAAGGTACACCTTCGAGGAAAGCGGCAAGGGAGAGTATATTTACCGCATCGAAATGCTGAAGGAAGATCCGAAGGCGCCGGAGGCTGCCGAATACCTGCAGTTTATGAAAGAGACAGGGGCAGAGCTTGTACCTACGGGGAAATGGTTATGGGGCACATTAAACTACAGCAACCTGCGCTGGGTTATCTTCCGGAGAAAAGCATCCGAAGGCGCCTTCACCATATATTCCGATATTGACTCCAAAATCAAACATTATAAACGGATTCACAGCCTGTGGATGTCGCTAGCGGTGATGGAGCTGATTATCGGCTTTTTCAATATCGCTTTGATGTTCGTGAACAACCCCACTGCCCTTAACAGAATCAACTTTGTCATGGGCCTGCTGCTCATCGTTCTGTCCTTATTCTTTATTTCGATGGGCAGATCTATCCGCAAAAAGATTTCCAGACTGCAAAGTGACCAGCTGATCCGGGAGTAAGACTTCAATTCTCTCATGTAAAAAAGGCCGAAAGCAGACTTTCCCCCTGCTCCCGGCCTTCTATTTGATTTAATGCACCTTCTCGCGGTCCTTGCCCTTGTCGGATTCACCGGCATTTTTATTGGCGGCATCGCGGTCCTGCTGCATTTCCTCTACTGTTTTCACTTTCAGGCGTGCTGCTCCTTCGTTGTCTGTACGGGTAGGGATCAGGTTGCCTGAAGCCAGGCGTTCCTTCGCTGCGGCAATCGCCGTCTTGTACTGCGGCAGCCACTGCTCCCCGGCAACTAGCATCTCATCGACCATCTGCCAGATTTCCTTGGGATTGCAGACTGCCCCGACCAGCGGGTCCATCATGAACGCCTGGCGCAGCAGCTGATCATCCCCGTGCACCGCTGCTTCAACCGCCAGACGCTGTACCGATATGCTGACATTGCAGACCGCAGCCGGACCAAGCGGCAGATCCCCGACCAGCGGCATCGAGATGCCGTTATGGTCCACATACCCCGGAGCTTCGATAATAGCATCTGCAGGCAGATTGGCGATTACGCCATTGTTCACAACATTGAAGTGGCCCCGGTAGACCCGGCCTGTCTCAAGCCCTTCAATAATATAGGAGCCGTGCTCCTCCCCCCGGTTCTCCGGTGTATACGCAAGTGCAGGGTCCTTCATCCAGTTCGGAAAATCCGTCTCGAACCAGTTACGCCCTTCCGTGCATACCCGCAGATAACCTCCTGTTTCGCCGTTAATCCAGCTGCCGAGATCAATCCAGTCCATGATTTCGCCGCTGCGTTTGCGGTACCATGGGACATATTCGCTTAAGTGGCCGTTGGATTCCGTGCTGTAGTAACCGAACCGGCGCAGCATATCAATCCGCACCTTCTCTGTCCGGCTGTATTCCGGATGACTCTCGAATGCTTCCAGCAGGCCTGCTGTCAGATCCTTGCCCTTATGCTTCGCCGAGATATACCAGGTCTGGTGATTGATGCCGGCACAGATAATGTCCACATCTGATTTCTCCAGCCCGTAGACCTCGGCAATCTGGTGATGTCCGTGCTGTACACCGTGGCACAGGCCAATCGTCCGGACGCCGCCGTATTTGTTGCAGGCCCAGGTCAGCATGGCCATCGGGTTGGAGTAATTGAGCAGCAGCACATCCGGCGAAGCCACTTCACGGATGTCACGGCAGATCTCCAGCATTTCGGCAATTCCGCGCTGCCCGTACATAATGCCGCCGGCACACAGCGTATCGCCCACACATTGGTCAACACCATACTTCAGCGGAATATCCACATCGGTGGCAAAAGCCTCAAGTCCGCCCATACGGATTGTACAAAATACGTACTTGGCATCCTTCAGCGCCTCTCTGCGGTCAGTGGTGGGCTTGATCCGGATCGACAGGCCGTTCTCTGTGATATCCCGCTGGCATAGCTCGGTCACCATTTGCAGATTGTGTTCGTTAATATCCGTAAATGATACTTCAATATTGCGGAATTCCGCTACAGTAAGCAGGTCGCGCAGCAGTCCGCGGGTAAATCCGATACTGCCTGCCCCGATAAAGGTCACTTTAAAAGACATCGTTATCATCCTCCGTTAAAGGTTATTCTACCTGTCCATTGTAGCAAGGAGACTAACGGAAGCGTAACCAATATCATGACCAGTTTACTTTTAGACTGTCAACAATTCTCACCTTTCATCTGTAAACGAGCTGATATCACTCCAGGAATAACGTTCGATGGAGTTACGGTATTCAACCGGAGTGACGCCGGCATACTTTTTGAACAGCAGATGAAAATACTGCCTGCTGCTGATTCCGACATAATCGGCAATTTCGGCCACCGGAATTTCACTCTGTCCAAGCAGCATTTTGGCCTTCTCCATCCGCAGCAGGTTGAGATAATCCGTCAGTGTCTTACCTGTCTGCGCCTTGAAAATGCGGTGCAGATAACCGGGATGTACATTGACGGCCGCCGCGACCTCCTTGACCTGAATGCTGCGGTCATAATTCTGGTGCAGGAATTCAATGGCCCGCCGTACATAGAGCTGGGAGGGTTGCTGGCTGGCTATCAGCCGTTCGCGGTGCAGCCTGGAGAGCCGGAGCAGCAGCTCAGCAAACAGCAGCTGAACGAGGCTGCCTCCCTCCTTGCCATACTGGTCCAGTTCCAGCACCAGCGCTTTCAGCACATGAAAGACTTCCTCCGGATCAGACAGCACAAGGCTGATGAACGGTTTTCGCAAAAAATCGGCCAGTTCTCCTTCCTCCCGGGCCAGCCTGCTGAGTGACGGTGCAACTCCCTTGTGCTCGACAAAGCCAAACTCGACATTCAGCATCCGGCAGGCGCTGCCCGGTTCAACGATCAGCCGGTGCGGGACGTTGGCGTCAAGCATAATCAGCTCACTGCGCTTCAATCTGAACCGCTCCTCATGACCTGCAGCACTCCGGACATCGACCGCGCAGCTTCCCGAAATAACATACATTATTTCAGTTGAATTATGCTGATGAAATGGCATTGTATATTGATCCCACTGCTTATAATAGTAAGCAAAAAAATACGGGCTGTACTCCTTCTCCAGCAGAGACTGCTGAAACAGACTCCCGCTAAGCTCATTCATGCTGTTCACTCCTTTCCATCTTTGCAGCCGGTCCTTGCGGATATACCGCTAAACTAAGCTGTACTTTGTACAATACAATAACCCTTAGTCAGCAAACAAGCCTCTGTCTCCGTAACAGTAACGGCGACAAAGGCTTGTTGTATTTTAGCTGCAAGGTTTATCTGCAGCTGGTGGAGCGGATCTCGGCTCTACTATAGTCAGCCTTCAAAAGAAACCAGTGACTGCTTCAGATTCTCTGCCAGTTCCTCCAGCTTCGCCGAAAGGGCAACCAGCTCCTCGCTGACGATAAATTGCTGCGACGACATCGAAGCCACCTCCTCTGTGGATGCGCTGGTCTGCTGCACAACTGAAGTTACGCTGGCCATCGACTCACCGAATTGGCGCTGGAATCTGCCCAGCTCGGCGACGGAGGCAGAGGATTGGCCGATCAGTTCTAAGAATGCTTCCATTTCCGTCCGGACACTCTCAAATATAATAGAAGATTCCCGAACGGATGTAATCTGCTCCCGGAACAGCGGGCCTGCCTCGCTTACGACCTTTACTGTATTTTCAATATGACGGCTGATCTCTTCTGTTATTCTGGAGACCGACTGGATGGATTGATTGGACTGATTCGCCAGGCCCCTGATCTCATCGGCAATGACAATAAACCCTTTACCTGCCGCCCCTGCTCGGACCGCTTCAATTGAAGCGTTCAGCGCAAGAATATTCGTCTGCTTGTTGACGGCTATCATCGGGCTCAGGATACTGCGGATCAGATGGGTGCTCTCCTGCAGCATAGCAGAGTTCTCCTGAATCAGATTCATCATCTGGACCGTGGATTCACTCTGCTTGACCAGCGTCCGCATCAGCCCGGCTCCCTGGTCACTGACCGTCAATACCCGCTCAGCCGTACTGTCCATAATGGAATTTATTCCGGCTACCTCCTGCATCTTGGCGCCCATCAGCTCCACATTCCGGTTGTTGGCTTCAGCTTCAGCTGCCAGGCTGGCTGCCCCCTGCGCAATTTCCCCGGTTGCTTCCGCAACCTCTTTTGCATGGTTGGAGGTTGCGCCGGATGCTCTCACCAGCTGCTCCGAGGTTGCCAGCACTTCTGCTGCCGATCTGCTGCTCTGGCCGGCCAGAAGGGAGATCTGTTCCATCATCTTATTGAAGCTGTGGCCCAGACGCCCAATCTCATCCTGGCCTTTGAAATTCGTCCGGACCTGCAGGTTGCCCCGCTCCCCTTCTTCCATCAGCCTGGCCAGCTTGCCGAGCGGGCGGCCGATCAGGCGAACAAGGATATAACCGATCAGCAGTGCAATCAGAGCTGCTGCCAGCACTACAGCCAAGGTAATATAGAGCAGCTTATCAGCGGATTTGGTGAAATCGCTGACCGGGGCATAGCCGAGAAGGGTCCATCCTCCGGTAGCCAGCGGCTGGAAGACTACAAGCTGGGACTTGCCCTGCTCATCTTTGGCTGTAAAGGATTGTTCCTGCCCGTCCTGTGGTTCAGCGGCAGCCTGTATGTATGAGGCCTGTCCAAGCAGCGCATTGTCTCTTCCATAAACAATGCTGCCCTGCGGGTCCAGTATACGGATTTCTCCGGACTGGCCGATATGAAGGTTGGACAGCACATCCGTCAAGGCGCTTCCCTTAATCTCAATGAGCATATAATATTCGGCAGCCGGGTTCTGGATATTGCGCAGCAGGCGGCCCATCGTCATGGATGACTCGCTATACATTCCGAAGAACCCTTTATCCAGTACCGGGAACCAGACGGGCTGACCCTTACCTTCGTCAATCTTTTTGATTCTTGATTGAATATCCTCACCGTCACGAACAGCACTTACTCCGGCCGATTTGTAGGACTGCGCATCCACCAGGCTTCTGGATACAAGCCGTATGGCGATCAGCCGGTCGTCTGAGCCTTTTACCGAATCAAGCTTGCGGCGTATGCGGTCCTCGGCTGCTACTTTGGCTACCGTTCCGGCCGCCGGATCATTAACAAGCTCCATATCGGCCTTCAGCGTAGAATCAACTGCAAACTGTCTTGAGAGTGCTTCATATTCTGCAAACAAAAAATCCAGCTTGTCCGCTGCCTGAACAATGGACTGCGAGGAGGCTGCTGCTACTTCATCCGTAATAATGCCTTTGGCTGCATAATAAGAGGTAAGTCCAAGCATCGAAGACAGCAGGACAATGGTACCGAAGAGAATAACAAACAATTTTACGCCTACCGATTTCAATTGCACATTTCGCGGCCGTTTCATCGAGCTCCCTCTCCTCATAACAGAAATAAACAGGGTACCCCCTTACTAAACCGCATAAAGGTGTACCCTGTTTTCATGGAATGCTCTAAATTGCTGAATTTATCCTTTGCTGGCACCGGCGGTCAGACCGTCAACCAGCAGCCGTTGCAGGAAGCCGAACAGGATCATAATCGGAACGGAGATCATTACAGCGCCCGCAGCGAACAGTGTAAAGTTCGAATTCTGCTGGCTGTTGACCATATCCCACATACCTACAGCAACGGTCCAGTTCTCCTTGGTCCGCAGAACAAGCTTGGCGAAGATGAAGTCCACCCACGGGCCGACAAACTGGGTCAGCGCCATATAAGTGATCATCGGACGGGATAACGGCAGGATAATCCGGATAAAGATCCCGAAATTGCTCGCACCGTCAATACGTGCCGCTTCATCCAGCGAACGCGGTATGGTATCCAGGAAGCCCTTGGCAATCAGCGTTCCGCCCAGCGGCGCTCCCGCCGCATACACAATAATCAGAGCCAGATGCGTATCAAGCAGATCGAATTGCTTCAGCAGCAGGTAGATGGCAATCATACTCATGAAACCCGGGAACATCCCGAGAATCAGCAGTGTTGACATCGTGGTCTTGCGGCTTTTGAACCGGAATCTTGACAGAGCGTAGCTTGTTAGCAGCGTCAGCAGAACACCAATCAGCATGGAAAATACGGCAATCTTCAGTGTATTGGTGTACCAGGTACCAAACATGTAAACATCTGAAGTAAACAGCTCTTTGTAATGAGAAAGAGTGAACTGCTCAGGGATCAGCGTCTTGCTGTACAGGGATTTACCGGGCCGGAAAGAGGCCAGAAGAATCCACAGAGCCGGATACAACGCTACAACCGCCATAACAATCAGAATGATATAGCTTGCAGCCAGGCGTACGATATTCGCGAATTTGCGTCCGATCATTGGATCATATCCTCCTCTTTAAATGACTTGGTCCGGCGGTAATTGTACAGGGAGAATCCGGCCACAATGATAAAGATGATAATCCCGATTGCGGAAGCCATATTATTTTTGTTCTGGTCAGCCGTTAATTTATAGAGCCAGGTAACCAGCAAGTCGGTTGAGCCGGCATATTGGTAGTTACCGTTAACCGGGGCACCGCCTGTCAGCAGGTAAATGGCGTTAAAGTTATTGATATTGCCCGCAAACTGCATGATCAGTGTAGGTGCGGTTGAGAACAGAATCATCGGTAGGGTAATGATCCGGAATTTCTGATAGTTTGTTGCACCGTCTACTTCAGCAGCTTCATACATATCACGCGGAATGGTAGTCAGCACACCCATAACCAGCAGCATTGAAACTGGTATCCCTACCCACATGTTAACGAGGATGACCGTCACTTTTGCCCAGAACGGGTCAGTCAGCCACGGCAGCCCGCCAAGTCCGAAATATCCCAGATACTGGTTGATCGGACCGAACTGCCCGTTGAACAGGTTGCGCATAAGCAGGAGCGAGATCATCTGCGGAACGGCATACGGTACAATCAGAATAATTCTCCAAAAGCCTTTGAAGCGTATCCCCTTCTGGTTAACCAGCAGCGCCACAAGCACGCCGCCGAAGTATGTAGTAACCGTCGAGAGCACCGCCCAGATGATCGTCCATGTTAATACGCCATAGAAGGTTTCGCTCCATGTTTTCAGGAACAGCAGATTGCGGAAGGTTTCAAAACCGACCCAGTCAACCAGCTTGGCAGGCGGAATATGATCCGGTGCAGCAAAGTTGGTGAACGCCAGCATGATCATAAAGATAATCGGCATAATCGTAAAGAACAATATGCCTACGCTGGGCAGAATCAGAAACGTCTGGGCAAACTTATAATCCAGAATATATCTGACCGTTTGCTTGAATGTATTGGACTCAAGACCGGCATCACGTGCCGCTCCGATCTTATAAGCATCTCTAATGTTTATAAACCAGGCAAACAGAATAATGATGAAAAACAGGAGAGTAATCAGACTCTCAATCATAATGAAGATGGAGTGGTCACCTGCGACCATTTTGGCAATTCCATTTACTTTTTCAAGACGGTTTGGAGTATCTCCCAGTGTGGTAATGCCCCAAATAGCTCTTCCAAGATTATTGATAAAATAGATTAGGCCTAACGCCTCTATTACTAAGAAGATAAGACCCTTGATGAATTGGCGGTTGTATATTTGTCCCAATCCCATAAATATGGTCGACAGTATTGCGGCTCTCGTACGGTGTCGCTGCATTTCCCTTCCGTTCTCCTCTCCGCGCGGAATTCAGGAAACTGCCCGCCGGTGAAGTTTCGGCGGGCGATTCATTCCACAGTTTGCTATTGGTTGTTCACTGTTACGAATTCAGGGTATTACTGGGCACCGTTGTTAAGATCTTTAATCTGCTGTACGGCTTTGTCCATTGCTGTTTTTGGATCAGCGTTGTTATCCCAAATTTCCGGAAGCGCTGCGTTTACAGGAGCCCATACATTACCCATTTCAGGGATGGACGGCATTGGCTGCGAGCTCTTGGCCTGCTCAGCAAAGGCGGATAAATAAGGGTCGCCTGTGATCTGCGGATCTGCCAGTGCTTCGTTGTTGGTAGGAATGGAACCGACCATCTTGTTCAGGGTCAGCTGTGCATCTTTACTGGAAGCAAAGTGTGCATAGAGCTTGGCTGCGTTCGGATATTGCGTATAAGCGTTAACCCCGAAAATTTTGATACCGGAGAAAGTAATCGCCTGTTTGCCGTTAATAGTCGGAACCGGAGCAACACCAAGGTTATCGCCAAGTGCTTCTTTGTACGCTGCGAGTTCCCAAGGACCTGTGATGTCCATCGCTACGTCGCCGCTGGTGAACAGGGCACGCTTGATGTCGGCGCTGATATCACCGCTCTTGACCGGCAGTGCTTCTTTGATCTTGGCGAATGCAGTCAGACCTTCGATAGCACCTTCGTTGTTCAGGCCGATGTCATCCTTGTCAGTGCCGTCTTTACCGAACAGGTAGCCGCCGGTAGTTGCAATGAAGGTATAGCCATAGTACATGTTGCCGACTTCCCACATGATGCCATATTTATTCTGGTCTTTGTTTGTGAAGGTTTTGCTGAAGGCCAGAACGTCATCAAAGGATTTCGGTGCTTCAGGCAACAGTGTCTTATTGTAGTAGAGGGCATAAGTTTCAGCCGCTCTAGGGTATCCGTACAGTTCACCGTCATAGGAAGAGCCTACGATGGAAGCTTCGGTATTTTCAGCTTTGGTCTGCTCGGCAAAAATATCATTTGGCAGCAGCAGGCTCGCGCTTGCAGCTTTACCAAGGTTATCATGCGGAATCAGGATAACGTCTGCAGCCAGTCCGGAAGGTCCGTCCTGAGTCAGCTTGCCCACCTGGTCTGGCGGCGGAATCTCTTCAATCTTAACCGGGACATTGTATTTCTCGGTAAATTGCTTGGCGATCTCTTCAGCGAATACTCTCTCTTCTTTACTTTCCCATACAACCAGCGATGCGCCTTCTTCAGGTAATACCTCGTCAGTTACAGCCTCGCTGCTGTTTGTAGCAGGTGCGTTAGTGGCCGTGGTATCTGCCGGCGCATTCGTTGCTGCTGCGTTTCCCCCGTTATTGTTGTTGCCGGAGCCGCATGCTGTAATGGACGCTGCCATTGAGACTGCTGCGGTGATAACCATGAGTTTTTTCAACTTCATTACTTTAACCCCTCCCGATTTGTATATCGCCTTTTGTGCTTGAGATGATGCTGCAGAACATGCGCAAACGATTTCAGAAGATTCAAAAAAAATGTGTGTGTCTGTCAACCATCCTTCTGAATACGCTTCAACAAGTTCTAGAAAGCGCTTCATTCATAAATTCATAATACAACAGTAATGTTAATTGTTAAAACGTTTGCACAGTGTATATTTGACCATATAACCCATTTAACACGTGTCAACGAACAATTATCTTCGCAGTTCACAGGATTCCTCTTATTTACTCCCAAATACACCTTTCATAACGTTGAGTTTGACCAAAATCAGTCACTCCTGCAATAAAACACTGAGATAAAGGTATACTTTTTCTTATTTTGAGTACAGAAACCTTGTGCCGCTCGTGAAAAATAGTGCAATGGTTTGAACAATAGTATTGTACGGTCATTTATTCCATGCTATAATCCAAACCATTATGAGCAGCCAGCCCTGCCGGCGGCAGAAGAAGCATGCGCCCTTGTTCTTACAACAACCAAAAGGCAATGTTACTTATCAGGGACAACCTCGGACAAGCTTAGGCTGGAGTTGTGCCTTTTTGCTATGGGCAAATTCGCAACTAATGTGTGCAACTGTGGCGCAAATGACGGTGCCATACAGGCATAACGCCTGTTTCTTCACCTATTTATCCGGTTTTAGTCTGAAGGATCTCTCTGAAGCGCAGCTCACAAAACTAAGCCCATGCTTTCGAAGCCAGTTTTGTACGAAGGATCTCTGGAAGCACAGCTCACAAAACTTTTAGGAGGAATTATCATGTTACTTGAAGCTGTATATCACCGCCCGCGGTTAAACTGGTCATACGCCTATGACTTTGAAACCATCCATCTCCGTCTGCGTGCCAAAAAAGGTGACCTTACTGAAGTATTCGCCTGGGCCGGGGATAAATATGCATGGGACACTACGAAAGAACTGATTCCAATGAAGCTGTTCACCAGTGATGCCATGTTTGATTACTGGGAATGTGAATCCGTTCCCCTGTACCGCCGCCTGAAATACGGATTTCTGCTGCAAAAGGGACATGAACGCATCTGGATGACAGAAAGCGATTTTCAGACGGAGCGTCCGGCCAATCCCAACCGGCTGTTCGAATTTCCCTACATAAACCGCGGAGATGTTTTCACCCCGCCAGCATGGGTTAAAGACGCTATATTTTACCAGATATTCCCTGAACGCTTTGCCAACGGCGACCCCGCCCTGAATCCGGAGAATGTGCAGCCGTGGGGCGGAACGCCTACCCCCGAAAATTTCTTCGGCGGAGACCTGCAAGGGGTTATCGATCATCTCGATCATCTGACAGAGCTGGGGATTACGGGTATTTATTTCACACCAATATTTGCCGGAACGACCAACCACAAATACGATACCGAAGACTATATGAAGGTCGATCCGCATTTCGGCGATGTCGAAACGCTCAAAAAGCTGGTCAGCGCCTGCCACGAACGCGGAATCCGCGTGCTGCTGGACGCCGTATTCAACCATTCGGGCAGAACCTTCGCCCCGTTCGTAGACGTGCTGGAGCACGGAGAGAACTCTCGTTATAAGGACTGGTTCCATGTCCGCGAATTCCCGCTTCAGGTCGTGGACAATATTCCGAACTATGATGCCTTCTCGTTCGAACCGCACATGCCTAAGCTCAATACGGAGAATCCTGAGGTCAAGGAATATCTGCTTAAAGTGGCAGAGTATTGGATCAAAGAGGTCGGCATCGACGGCTGGCGTCTGGATGTGGCGAATGAAGTAGATCACGGCTTCTGGCGTGAATTCCGCAAGGTTGTCAAAGCCGCTAACCCGGAAGCCTACATTCTCGGTGAAATCTGGCATGAATCCGCTCCTTGGCTGGAGGGGGACAAATTTGATGCCGTCATGAACTATCCGTTCACGGATGCTGTGCTCGACTTCTTCATCAACGGCACACTTGACGCTGAAGCCTTTGCCAATGCGATCGGCAAGCAGCTGTCGCGTTACCCGCTGCAGGCCAGCGAGGTTGCCTTCAATCTGCTGGACAGCCATGATACCGCACGCCTCCTGACCCTGGCCGGCGGCGACAAGAAAAAGTTCAAGCTGGCTGCGCTGTTCCAGTTCACCTTCATGGGTACGCCTTGCATCTATTACGGCGATGAGGTCGGCCTTGATGGCGACAACGATCCGGGCTGCCGCAAATGCATGGAATGGGACCCTGCCAAGCAGGATCATGACCTGTTCAGCTTTTATAAGCAGCTGATCTCAATCCGCACCAGCCATCCGGCCCTGCGCAGCGGGTCCTTCAAATTCCTTGAAGCCGGCCGCAGCGGAAGCAAGATTGCCTTCGAACGCAGCCTGGGCGATGAAATCATCATCGTTCTGATGAATACGGAAGAAACTGCCCAGACCTTCCGGCTGAGCGTCGAGGAGCGCAGCTGGGAGAACCTGTTCACCGGTGACTCCCTGTGCGCTGAACGCGGCACGCTGTCTGTTAAGCTTCCGGCATACGGGTATACGGCGATTAAGGCAGTTTTGTAGCCAGCGCATCGTTTCTGGGGGCTGGCCGGTAAACTAGTTGGATTTTAGTCACTTAATTCTATCATTTTCCAAAATTTCTGATACCTAAGTGGAAAAACGCCATCTAATCCACGAGAAAACCGCCTTCGGGAGCTAATTCTGCAAAATTAAGTGGCGTTTTTCCACCTAAAATCTCTAACAAGGCAAATGTTTAAGAATTAAGCTGCGAAAATCCACTTAGTTTGGTCAGCACCTCCCATGCAGGCAGCATTCTCCCTGCATGGTTCCTGATCACGCTAACTTCCCGAATCATATACAAGTCAAACAGCACTCTTCAACAATTGAAGAGTGCTGTTTCCCGTTGGCCGGGATAAGCCTATCAGCGTTTGGTATTTATCCACAGCTTCTGCAGCCCCTCATAAACAGCTACTATTATCAGATCCCTCTAATCAAGTCCTTTCTCATCCAAACTAATCCATACAACGCAAAGCAGCGGTCCCCGGTACATGGGGATCGCTGCTTATTGTAACTTGGCTATAAATGCTACTTAGCCAGCAATTTGTAGATAACCTGGGCGCTTTCTGCCCGGGTCATATTGGCCTTAGGCGCAAACTGGCTGGCTTCTCTGCCCTGCACCAGGCCTAGACCTGCAGCTGTATTTACATAGACAACTGCCCATGGACTGATGCTGGCTGCATCTGCAAAGCCTGCGGAAGAAGAGCTCTGGCTTACCTTCTGCCCCTGCTTCACTTCAAGCGCACGGATGACCATAGCCGCCATTTCTTCACGGCTGATCGCCGCATTCGGCGCAAAGAGCGCGGAGCTGCGTCCGGAAACAATGCCCTGGCTGACTGCAGCGGCCACATAAGGGGCGTACCAGGCATCCGCCTGTACATCACTGAATGTGGTCTGGCCTGCTGTTTCGATTCCCAGTGCACGGATCAGCAGTGCAGTAAATTCTGCACGTGTAACATTCGCCCCGGGGTTGAATGCTGAAGCAGACACACCTGTTACAATCTGCTTCGCGCTCAGTGACTTCACGGCCTGTGAAGCCCAGTGCGAAGCGGGTACATCTGTAAACGACTTGTTCAGCTCCAGTGCCGCATATTTGCTGAAATGCGTTACCTGTGCTGTAATCCGGTCACCGTTAAACGCGCTGCGGACATACTCCAGACTGTTGTTCTCACCTACATAGAACACGCCTGTAAGATCCTTATCCGCACTGCCGCTGGTGGTAAAGGTTAATTCAACCGGTGCTGCGAAAGGACCTGCCTGCGTGCTTGTGCCGTCCTTTTTTACTACCGACAGTGAGAAATCAAAGATCTTTGAAGCTGCGCTTACTTGGGTATAGGCGTCGCTCAGCCCGTTCACCAGAGCGCTAGCTGCGCTATCCTGCAGCGGACTTACACTAAACTGAATCTGCGCACCCTCCGCATCTGCTCCGCTGAGTGATTTCTGAAGCCGGAGCAATACCGGGTTAGGCAGGGTTACACTTAATCCGCCCATCTGCAGCTCAAGAGCGTTCGTGCCCAAGGCTGCTGCAGCCTGAACAGGCAGCAGGACAGATGTTGCAGCTGAAGGAATTTCCAGGGTTACTTTGCCGTCCTTGGCATTCTTCAGACTGTCTGCACTGATGGTATGGGTATTCTGTGCAGTCGGAGCCGGAATTACCGGTGTACCTGCAGACGGATCTGAGCCCGGCACGGATTGGAGCGCCGCTGCCAGAATAACGGTTCCTCCGTCAGCTCTGCCCGGAAGCTCAAACGCTACCTTCCGGTCAGAAGTTACTGTATACGTCTTGCCGCTGTATTCATCTGTTACCTTTGCTCCTGCGGCAAACGGCACAGGAATGCTCACAGCTGCAGCCTCAGCTTTGGTATTGATTACTGTTACAACATTTTCATTGCCATACTGCTTGTTAAACGCCAGGTACCCCAGCTCATCCGAGCCGGCCAGCGTTGTGCGGGTCCCCTTGGAGTACACCTTGGAATACTTGGCACGGATATTCAGCAGCTTCTGGTAATGGTCGTGCAGCTCCTGCTCCGCAGTCAGCTGATCCCACGGCATATCGCTGCGGTTCTCACTGAACTGTCCTTGTGACATATCGCCGGCATTGCTGCCGGAACGGCCAAGCTCTTCGCCGTAGTAGATTACCGGCTGGCCTTTTGCCGTAATCTGCAGCGCTGCTGCGATCATCAGCTTGCTTTTATCGCCGCCCACATAATCCGAAAGGAAGCCGTTTTCGTCATGGCTGCTCAGGAACTGAGCCATAGTCTTCGTATTGTCCAGCTTGGCCTCACGGTCCTGCAGATAAGCATCCACTTCGCTGATTTTGCCGTCCGTGAAATTTTTGGCTGCTCCCTTAAATCCGAAATCAAGCAGACTGTCCATCTGGCCGGACTGCAGATTCCCGCCGTCGCTGTCAATCGTTCCGCCGAAATATTCACCGACCAGCTTGAATTCAGGATCAATCGCAGTCAGAGCATTTTTAAATGCCTTCCAGGTGGTGCTCTCTACATGCTTGACTGTGTCCACACGGAAATAATCGATTGTATCTCCACGGTCAGTCCGGGCATTGTCAAGCCAGCCGGTCTGCCAGTCTATAATCTGCTGGCGTACTGCAGGATCTTCTGTTTTGAAGTCCGGCAGTCCGGCCAGCTCACCCTTAACAGGGTCGGTATCCGAAGATACGCCGTCCGTGCGGAGCATGCCGTCGAAGCGCGCTTTATCTTCTGCCGTTACTCCTTCTTCATTGTCACTCGCCTTCAGGCCATAGCCTGCATGGTTAAGGACAACGTCGACCATAATTTTGATGCCTCTGTCATGCGCCTTCTCAATCAGTTCCTTGAAAGTGTCCATATCACCCAGATGCTCATCGAGCTGGGTAAAATCCTTGGCCCAGTAGCCGTGGTAACCGTACTGGATGCCGCCGAAGCCGACACCTTTGTTAAAGTCGATGTTATCGACAACCGGCGTAATCCACAGCGTATTGATGCCAAGCTCCTTAAGATAATCGAGATGGTCGATCATCCCCCGGAAATCCCCGCCGTGATAAGCCTCCAGATGGCTTTTATCCACATTCTCGTTATTCGTCGGGTCGCCGTCTGCAAACCGGTCAGTCAGCGCAAAATAAATCCGCGCCTCATCCCAGTCAAAATCAAGCTTATCGCCGCTGTAGGTTCTGGCTTTGACTTCCAGCGTTGCCGAGCCTTTATGCGTATTGCCGTACTCGTCAACCAGTGTAAGCGGAATGGTTTTGATTCCTGCTGCCACGGTATCTTTTACCGCAACCGTCTGCTTCATCAGGCTGGTGTCAATCTGAACCTTGGCCGGTCCGCCAAGCGCGGTCAGATCCATGTAACCGTCTTTATAAGAGACTTCCTCTGCTGAAGCCGCGGTAATGGTAATGACCGCATTTTCGTTCGGGCTCACCGCTTGCGGCGCTGCTGCTGCAGTAATTTTAACCTCCGGCTTGTGGTAGATTACTGAGGATTCCCCGCCGACCGTATTTTTCGGATCAGCCAGCTCCTCGGTTACTCCGTCCTTGGTGACCAGGAAGGTGTATTTGTATGTGCCTGCCTCGGCACCTGTCAGCTCATAGCTGAACCATTCATTCACCGCGTCGTAGGTCATCGGATATTCGGAACCATTCACTTTTACAGCTACGGCCTCAATATCCTGCTGATTGCCGCTGCGGAACAGCGCATCATCACGGTACATGAAGGTGATTGTTCCATCCTTCATCACCGGACCGCTGATAAACGGCTTGATATCCAGCTCCTTCACCATGCTGGTGACAATGACCTTGGTGTAGCTCTCACCAGCCGTCAGCGGAATGACCCGGTCATCCGGATAATCCTGCTTGCCGGTATTCCAGTCAGTGCCCTTGCGCAGGACAAAGCCTACACTGGTCGCATTCGGGGCAACCTCAATCAGCACGCTGGCCTTGCCGTCCTTGAAGGTGGTGAAGTCAATCTGGTCATTCTTCGCGCCTGTATTCCAGACCCAGATATTCCAGTCGGTATAATCCTTGTCTGCGCGCACATAGGTAAACTCTACATAACGTTTGGTATCTACAGCCTCTGTCACTACCTTAACCGTTATAACAGAGGACTTCCCGCCGTAAGTTACCGTAATATGTGCCGTTCCGGCTTTAACCCCGGTTACCACACCCTGTGCCGACACGCTCGCTACTTCAGGTTTGTCAGAAGTATAGACGGCAGTTTGGGTAATATTACGTTTGCTTCCGTCGTCATATTTGGCATAGGCAGCTGTCTGATGGCTGGTGCCCACCTGCAGAGAATATGCTGCACTGTCTGTCTCTACTGAAGTAAAGACCGCTGCCGCTGCATCCATACGGATGATTACTGCAGTAAGCGGCTGGAGCTGAATCGATGTGCCTGTAAGCGTGAACCCGCTCTGCTCTCCGGCCGGAATGGCTGTTACTCCTGCCTGATCATCATCGGCAAGCACCTTGCCTTTGGTCAGATCCTCGGGCAAGCTAAGGGTTCTGGCTTCATCATCAGCATTAACGAACACATAATAGATGCCTGTGCCGTCTGTTGCTTTATTTTTGTAGCCGATTACAAGATCGGTTGCCTTCATTTCCGGCGCCTGGATCAGCGTAACATTGGAATCCACCAGGCTCTTGTCGCCCAGACGGAAGGCATCCGAGGACTTTCTGAGCTGAATAAGACCCGCAGTGTAATCCTTGGTCGTGTTCTGTACCGGATATTTCACGGCATCAGTCGCTTTGGACCAGTCAAACATGTTGACTGCATCCGAGGAATCATAAGAGTCATGGATAAAATAGCCGAAGGACTGGCCGTTCGCATCCTTCATCTCGGTATACTTTTGTTCAGGCACGCCTGTACCCAGCCACTGCTTGGTACGCCCGTATTCCTGGCCGGCCTGCATAAAGGCCGTTCCCTGTGAAGTAAGCTCCAGTGTATTTCCCAGCCTGATCCGCTGCTGAATTTCCAGCTCATTGGCCGGAACCGCCGGGTCCTTCTTGATGGACTGGGCAATGACATCATGCAGAGTCAGATTGTCATGCGCCTCGATATAAGGCACCACATCACCCGGATCATCCGCCGGAATATTGGACGGCTGGGCCTTGATATTATTCAGAATAGTCGCAATGGAGCGCGCTCCGCCTGTAATAAATCTCGGCTCACCTTCCGACCCGTAGCCTGATTTCAGCTCATTGCGGAACTCATCGGAGAAGACGCCGACGCTGTCTGTTTTGTCCATCCACTGCTGGTCAGCACCCTGGCCGGCAAGTGAAGGATCTGAAGCCGCGCCGCCGAACGTAACCCAGCCTTCACCGATGAACAGTGCCTGCGGATTGATCGCCCGGGCTGCATCATAGGCCGCCTGTACCGCATCCTGCGTGGCATCGCCCATCATATCCCAGCGCATACCGTCGATCTTGTACTCGCTGAACCAGTATTTGACGGAATCAATCATCAGCTTCTCGGCCATTTTGTGATTGGTGGCCAGATTATTGCCAAAGCCGCCGATAAAGTTGCCGCCCGCATCCTGGAACGCATAGTAATTCGGCACAATGTCATCCAGGAAATCTTTTTTGGCCATGTGAGTGTATACAACGTCCAGAATGACACCCATTCCAGCCTCATGCACCGCATCAATCAGGCCCTTCAGCTCTTTGATCCGTGCTTCGGGATCAGCAGGATTTTCTGAATAGGCACCGTCCGGGGAGAAGTAGCTGTGCGGATCATAACCCCAGTTGTACTCGTTATTTTGTGCGGAATAGCCTGTTTCTCTTTCGCCCATTTTCGTTTCATCCCCGTAATACCAGGCCATTACCGGGAGAAGCTGAATGTGGGTTACACCCATTGATTTGATATAATCCAGTTTCGTTGCAAAAGCATCATAGGAACCCCAGCGTTCGCCGTTCAGACTGCTCTCGATCGAGACATCCGAGGTGAAATCGCGGATATGGACCTCGTAGATGACGGCATCCTCGCGTTTTTCGTAGCCCTCGATATCTGCCGGATGAACCTCCGCAGGATTGGTTTTGCTCAAATCCACGATTGCCGCTTTGCCGACAGTATCCCCGTCCGGACCGGCAGCACCGGTAGAATCCACCGTAAATACAGCCATTGATTTGGCGTAAGGATCAAGCACCGGCTTCGTAACACCGTGGTTGGTCACTTCATACTGATAGTAGTAGCCGCGGACATCCTTTTCCCCGCTCACTCCGGTGATATCCGCCGGTGTAAGTTCAGTGGACCATACGCCCTGTTCGCCTCTGGTCAGGCTTACATGTCCGACTTGCTTGGAAGCATCCGTTTTGCTGTATACATTGACTGTAACCGAGCTGGCCACAGGGGCCCACAGCTTCAGTGTTGCTGATTTGTCTGCGGCGTGATAGGTTGCACCCAGGTCATCGCCAGTGTAATTGTACATTTCATCAAGCATTCTCCAGCCGCTGGACGCAGATACCGTTTTACCGGAATAAGTAACACTCAGCGGTGTTTTTTCCAGGTCAAAAGCAGCCGTATCCACTTCGATTGAAGATGTACCGGTAATTCTCACTGCTGACACAGCAATGGCTGCGCCATCCTTGTCTTTTACAGTGATTGAGCTTTTCAGCGCTGCTGCATCAAGTCCGTCGGTAAGGGTAAAACCGAGCAGCAGTTTGCTGGTGGAAAGCACTTCAGCCGATACAAGCCCTATAGGCTGCTCGCCGAACGGGGAGACATACACCGTATTGTCGCCCTCTTTGATCCACAGCTGATTGTAGCGGTCAAGCAGGCTGAACGCCTTATCTCCGCCGTCCTTTGCTTCATTTGACGGGTTAACGACAAGGAAGCCCAGCTTTCTGGCATTCTCTTTCAGCGGAATATCCACATAAGCACCGAAACGGTCTGTATTTTCAGCCGGGAACATAACGGCATCCGTCGGCCACTTGGATGGAGCCTGTGCTACGTCCTCCCAGGTCCATAAACCGAAATCGCTTTGCTTGTGATCCGCTCTACTGTAATGAATCCGGACCGTATTCGCTGGCAGTGTCACCGGTTCATAAGGCGTCACTTCATTGCTGCCCTGCTTGATCCAGATTTCATTGGTTTGCGGAGTGTTGATCAGGAAGGTTTTATCCCCGCTGTCCTTAGTCTCATTGGTGCGGTTAACGACGAGGAAGGAGATTTTTTTGGCGCCTGCTTTAAGCGGAATATCCACATAAGCCCCGTAGGAGTCCTGCTGTCCTTCAGGAAAAGCAGTTGCCCCGGATGGCCAGCCGGACGAGGCGGCAGCTACGTCATCCCACAGCCACAGGCCCTGATCGGCATAATCGCCAGCCGGACGGTTGTAGTGAATCCGCATGCTTCCTTCCGGAACAGGAGTGACAGTGCCCGGATTGGCCGGAGCTGTAAACTTGGCGCTCACATCATGTGTCTGAGCATTATAACGGAACGTAACCGGCAGATCGGCCGGCAGATCAAGGCTCTGCTCAGCTGCAGGATAATATTTATCCCCCTCTGCAGAGGCCTCCGGCACAAAAATCTGATAGGTATAATCGCCCTTAGGCAGATTTGCCGTATGCTCGTAAACGCTGTCAAAATTAGTGTCTGTCAGTAAGGTGCGGGCATCTGCCGCGGAATGGTCTTTCGCATCACCCAGCTCAGTCTGCAGTGAGCCTGTAAGTCTTGGCAGTTTATCCTGGGCAAGCGGTGTGTAATACGTGGAGTCGGCAATTTTCTTGGTAATATCGTTGTAATAAAAGGTCACTGCCGTCTCGGCTGCGAGCGTAAGCACAATATTGCCGTCTTTGTTTACGCCCTGGGGATTGGTATAGCTGCTGTATCCGTAGCTTTCATCCCATGTGCCGTTTAGCGCAACCTTATATTCATAAGTGCCCGCCGGCAGTGTTCCTGTGAACATATAAGTGCCGTTGTTCATATACGTCATTTCAGTAACTGTCGTATCCGGATTCCAGTCTCCGGTCTGATTGGTTTCCGTAGACAGCTCCGACTGAAGGCTGCCGACCAGAACTGCCCTGGTTGCCGCCGCCTGTACCGTAGATGACGGAAAACTAAAATAGGAGCACACCAGAACGACAATCATACTGATAGCGAACATTTTTTTGCTCCATGAAGCCAGTTTCATTCCAAAAAGCCCCCCTAAATGTGAGATTTGCTCCGCGTTCTGCGGGATTGCATCATGCCGTGAATGGGTTCACTTTCCGCCGTGGCTGCTTAGACCGTCTTCAAGCCTGTTCCCTCCTTCTCATAATGAATGTTGAATGTAGTGCTTCTTCCAAATCCACGAACACTAGCGCAAACGTTTGCAAAAGAAAGCAAAGGAAGCTGCAGCCATCAAACAACAGACTTTCGGGTTACTTCTGCATGAAAAACCCACTTGTAAGCGCTTTAAGTTCTGTTTACCATATTAATCCTCGTTTTAAAGCGTTGTCAACTGTAATTCATTATTTTTCAGGAACAATAATGCAGGAAGCTCACTGAAAATATTTTCAGCCAGTTGCACATAATTGCACAAACCTCCCGTCAACAAACCATTAAGGAAACCGGTTTTTCTAATGAAAACCGTTTGCACACTTCTATATCCTGCATTTGACGCCAGGATAGCCCTTTACACTGCAGAAAGCCTCAGCCTGCCCGAGTTTGTCTGATCACGCTGTAAAAACATGCAAAATCGGGCCGCGAATCGTGGATATTATTCCAAAAAGGCGGCAAAATGGCCTGTTGCAGGACTTTCTCTATTTACATTTATCAGCACTTCGATTAATATTACTGTGTAAAGCAAACGGTTCCATGAAGGAGGTTTCTATGACAGTTACCATCAAGGATGTGGCTAAGAAAGCGGGAGTTTCTCCCTCCACGGTATCCCGGGTGTTGTCAGGCCATCCCAGAATCAGCCTAGAAACTTCCCGTAAAGTGAAAACGATTATGGAGGAAATGGGCTATACTCCGAACATGATGGCAAAGAGCCTGGTTTCGAAAACAACCAACAGCATTTGCATCATCCTGCCGAAGCCGGCCGAGGAGCTTTTCTCCAATCTGTTCTTTATGGAATTGATCCGAGGGATTGTCACCCAGTCAAGCCGTTCCGGCTATGATGTGCTGATCAGTTCCGGAGCCAACGAGAAGGAAGAGCTTGAAGCTGTTTCCCGCCTGCTCAAGGGACGCCGTGTTGACGGCGTTATTCTGCTGTACTCACGCAAGGATGATGCGGTTATTGATTTTCTCGAATCCAGCGGATATCCGTTCGTCCTTGTTGGACGAAGCGACCGCTATGAGGATATATTATCCGTGGATAACGACAATGTCATGGCAGCCTTTGATGCCACGAATCATCTGATTTCTATGGGTCATGAGCGTATCGGCTTTGTCAGCGGACCACCCAATCTGATCGTTTCGCGCGACCGTCTTGAAGGATACCGCAAGGCTATGCAGAACAGCGGTCTGGAAATGCGGCCTGAATGGATTGTGGAGGGCGAGTTTCTGCAGGACAGCGGCTACCGGGCGATGTCATTTTTCATGAATCTCCCGAACCGGCCGACAGCACTGGTCGCGGTCGATGATATGGTCTCTTTCGGCGTACTGCGCGGACTGAATGAGCTGAAATACAAGGTTCCCGAGGATCTGGCGATTGTCAGCTTTAACAACATTCCGCTCTCGGAATTGTCCAGCCCGCCGATCAGCAGTATCGACATCGGTATTTATCATCTCGGATATACGGCTTCCCAGGTGCTCATCCAGACCATCCAGAAGCCTGACAATGATCCCGGATATACGAACCGTTTCGTCATTCCTCACCGTCTGATCGTGAGAGAGTCATCCATGTATGCTCCAGGCAAGAAATGACCCGGATTCAAAAATAAATGAAGCAGTCCGATGCTTCATTTATTTTTTCGAATATTGTACAAACGTTTGCGCTAAATTTCGGTGACAGCTATACAAAACCGGAACCATCTTACCGAATCTAGTCTTATACACAGAAACGACAGGAAGCAAGCGCTAACAATAATCAACCCATGCTTCCGGGGGAGTTTTATATAAAACCACTTCAGGAAGCGCAGCTCACAAAACTTAGTTCATGCTTCCGAAGTGAGTTTTGTACGAAGGATTTCAGGAAGCAATGCTCACAAAACTTAGTTCATGCTTCCGAAGTGAGTTTTGTACGAAGGATTTCAGGAAGCAATGCTCACAAAACTTTTAGGAGGTTCAACATGTCACAAATCAAAGCCTGCCTGTTCGATTTGGACGGCGTTCTCGTCGACACCGCCAAATATCACTTTATTGCCTGGAGAGAGCTTGCAGAGCAGCTCGGCTTCGTATTCACAGAACAGGATAACGAGCGGCTCAAAGGTGTCAGCCGGGCTGCATCACTGGATATTCTGCTGGAGATCGGCGGACTCACATTCAGTGAAGAAGACAAAATGCGCTTTGCCGAGCAGAAGAACAACCGCTATGTCGAATACATCTCCAAGATGGACAGCTCCGAGATTCTGCCGGGCGCCCTCTCCTTCCTGCAAGAATGCCGGGAAGCCGGGATCAAGGTAGCCCTGGGGTCTGCCAGCAAAAATGCGATGGCCATCCTGAACAACACCGGCCTGACCCCTTACTTCGATGCCATCATCGACGGGACGCATACCAGCGCTGCCAAGCCTGATCCCGAGGTCTTCCTGCTGGGCGCACAAGCGGTAGGGATTGCCCCTGAGCATTGCGTCGTATTCGAGGATGCCGAAGCCGGAATCCTGGCCGCAACCCGCGCCGGTATGCGCAGTATCGGCATCGGATCACCAGAAACCCTGTCCGAAGCGGATTTCGTCGTCCCTTCCCTTGCCCAGGTAAGTGTCTCCAAGCTGGGAGAATGGTTTGCAGCGGTTTGATGAATATTAACCGGTAATTGTGAAATGCGTTTACTGCCCTACTCTTTTATAAAATGAATTAAAAATACGTTATTAGTATTACGGTGACGGAGCTGCGGAGCAGAAGTTTGGAAATGTATGAGCGTTAGCATCCGCTATGTTTAAGATTTTAACCGCTGCAATTAAACTGGAAAATAACCAATAAAGGAAAAGGGGCGGAGGGGAAGTTTGGAGCTGTAGGAGCGTTAGCGTCCGCCTGAAAGCTTTTCGCAGAAAAGCTCGCTACGGAAGCATAAGCTTGTCTTCAGATTTCTACCACAAATAGCGGAATTAATCCTGAAATCTGAAGACAACAGCGGCCGGAAGTCCAAACATTCTCTGGAGTTACGACAAATCCAATATTGAAAATCAATAGTTTAATCTACAAATCGGTAGAAATCTGTAAAGATGCGTCCGGCAGCGCCACCATCACCGTAAAGCTAATACAATTTTTTTGATTCATTCTTATATCTTCATCCCTCAATTAAAAGGAGCCCAAAACAATGAAACAATATCTGAAAATTGATGAATGGTCCATCATTGAAGAATCCTTTGATCCGCACACCCAGGAGATTTCCGAGAGCATTTTCAGCATCGGAAACGGCTACATGGGCGGCAGAGCCAACTTTGAAGAGCAGTACAGCGGCCAGAGCCTGCAGGGCAGCTACATGGCAGGCGTCTACTATCCGGATAAAACCCGGGTCGGCTGGTGGAAAAACGGCTATCCGGAGTATTTTGCCAAGGTACTGAACAGCACCAACTGGATCGGCATCAACATTGATATCGACGGCACACCGCTTGATCTGGCAGCATGCACCGTGACCCAGTTCCGCCGTGTACTTAATATGAAGGAAGGCACACTGTTCCGCAGCTTTACTGCAGAGCTGGAGGGCGGCAAGCAGGTACAGGTGGAGAGCATCCGCATCGTCAGCATGGCCCGTCATGAGATCGGCGCGATCCGTTATGCCGTTACTCCGCTGAATTTTGCCGGAACGCTGACTGTTACTCCTTACCTCGACGGAGATATTAAGAACAAGGATTCCAACTATGATGAGAAATTCTGGAATGAAGTAGAGAAGAAAAGCGGTACAGAGGGCGGCTATCTGACGCTCAAAACGAAAAAACTCGATTTCCATGTGACTTCGGCCTTCGCTTTTGACATTGTGGTTAACGGTGAAAAGGTTACTGCAGAAGCTGAAGCGCTTGAGCAGGAGAAATATGTGGGCAGCAAAGTGGCTCTTTCTGTGCAGCAGGGCGACCAGGTGGTTATTTATAAATATGCCGCCAATGTAACCTCCCGCAATTACGGCCTTGGCCAGCTTGTTGAAGCCGCCCACAGCGCATTGAATGGTGCCCGCGAAGCCGGCTTTGTTACCCTGCTGAACGAGCAGGCTGCCGCCTGGGGCGACAAATGGAAGGAAAGTGACATTATTATTGAAGGCGACGTGTCCGCGCAGCAGGCGATCCGCTTCAATATTTTCCAGCTGAATCAGACTTACACCGGTGAAGACGACCGTCTGAACATCGGGCCTAAGGGCTTTACGGGTGAAAAATACGGCGGCAGCACCTACTGGGATACCGAGGCTTATTGCGTACCGTTCTATCTGAGTACTGCGGATTCCAGCATTTCGCGCAACCTGCTGATCTACCGCTATAAGCATCTGGAGAAGGCTAAGGAAAACGCGCGCAAGCTCGGCTTCAAAAAAGGTGCACTCTACCCGATGGTAACGATGAACGGTGAGGAATGCCATAACGAGTGGGAAATTACGTTTGAAGAGATCCACCGCAACGGCGCAATCGCCCACGCCATCTACAACTATGTGAACTACACCGGCGACAAAGCTTATCTCGGCCAATATGGGCTTGAGGTGCTGGTGGAAATCTCCCGCTTCTGGGAGGAACGCGTGCATTATGTGCCGCGCAAGGATCAGTATGTCATGCTGGGCGTTACCGGCCCGAACGAATACGAGAACAATGTCAACAACAACTGGTACACCAACCGCATCGCCTCCTGGACAATGGAATACACTTTGGAAGCGCTGAAATACCTGCAGGAGAACGAAGCTGCCCGTTACGCAGAGCTGGCTGATAAGCTGGAGCTTCAGGACAGTGAGACTTCCAAGTGGAATGAAATCATCAGCAAAATGTACTATCCATCCGATGAGGAGCTCGGCATCTTCCTGCAGCAGGACGGCTTCCTCGACAAGGAAATCATTCCGGTGAAGGAAGTGGCTCCTGAGAATCTGCCGCTCAACCAGAAATGGTCCTGGGACCGCATTCTGCGGTCCTGCTACATCAAGCAGGCCGATGTCCTGCAAGGGCTGTACTTCCTGGGTGACCGTTATGATCTGGATACGAAAAAACGGAACTTCGACTTCTACGAGCCGATCACCGTTCATGAGTCCTCCCTGTCCCCTTGCATCCATGCCATTCTGGCCTGCGAGCTGGGCTACAAGGAAAAAGCCTATGAAATGTACCTGCGTACATCCCGGCTGGATCTCGACAACTACAACAACGATACGGAAGACGGCTGCCACACTACAAGTATGGCGGGCACCTGGATGTCCGTTGTCCACGGCTTCGGCGGACTGCGAGTTCAGGCAGACCGGCTGATCCTGAACCCGTCCAACCCGGGTCACTGGACCTCGTATTCGTTCAAAATCATGTTCCGCGGCTCACGGCTCAAGGTTAACGTTACCGATGCACAGGTTACAGTAACCAATGAGACTGATGTACCGGCGGCACTCACGATTCATGGCAAAGAGTATACTGTGAACGGGCTCGGCAGCGTTACGGCTGAAGGTTCCTCGGTAACGGCATAGTTTTTGTCGGCCCCGGGGGACTCCTGTCCCCCGGGGCTTTTTATGCGGGTACACAAATAAGCATATAGAAGGAGTCGTTAAAATGAACAGAGCCTTTTGGAAAGAAGCGGTAGTCTACCAGATCTACCCGCGAAGCTATCAGGACAGCAACGGAGACGGCATCGGCGATCTGCGCGGGATCATATCCAGGCTGGACTACCTGAAGAAGCTCGGCGTCGATGTCGTCTGGCTGTCACCGGTCTATAAGTCGCCGAACGATGACAACGGGTACGACATCAGCGATTATGAGGATATTATGGATGAATTCGGCACGCTGCAGGATTGGGAAGAGCTGCTCGCCGGGCTGCATGAACGCGGCATCAAGCTGATGATGGACCTTGTCATCAACCATTCCTCGGATGAGCATGCCTGGTTCGTGGAGTCCCGCTCCTCCAAAGACAATCCTTACCGTGATTATTATATCTGGCGTCCGGGCGGTCCGGATGGCGAGCTGCCCAACAACTGGAGCTCCATCTTCAGCGGTCCGGCCTGGGAGCTGGATGAAGCAACAGGTGAATATTACCTGCACCTGTTCTCGCGCAAGCAGCCGGACCTCAACTGGGAGAACCCCAAGCTGCGGGAGGCACTCTACAAGATGATGACCTTCTGGCTGGACAAGGGTGTGGACGGCCTGCGGATGGATGTCATTAACATGATCTCCAAGGTGGATGGCCTGCCATCAGTCAAGCGGGACGACCTGGAACCCGGCAGACTGGCCGGCGGCGGGGAATATTATATGAACGGCCCGCGGGTTCATGAATATCTGCAGGAGATGAACCGTGAGGTGCTGTCCAAATATGAGGTAATGACGGTCGGGGAAACCCCGGGAGCCAGTGTCGGGGACGCGATTCTCTATACAGCCGAGGACCGCAAGGAGCTGCAGATGGTGTTCCAGTTCGAGCATATGGACATTGATGCAGGTCCCGGCGGTAAATGGGAGGTTACACCGTGGAGTCTGAAGGGACTGCGCTCTATTTTGCATAAATGGCAGGTTGGACTTGCAGAGCAGGGCTGGAACAGCCTGTACCTGAACAATCATGACCAGCCGCGGATGGTCTCACGTTTTGGGCATGACGGTGAATACCGCGTACAGTCGGCCAAAATGCTGGCTACCCTGCTGCATACGCTAAAAGGGACTCCGTACATTTATCAGGGAGAAGAAATCGGCATGACCAATGTCAAATTCCCTGTGCTGGAAGACTATAAGGATATCGAGATTCTCAACATGTACCGGGAAAAGGTTACGGAAGGCGGCGGGGATCATGACACTATTCTGAAAGCGATCCATGCCAAAGGCCGGGATAATGCCCGTACGCCGATGCAGTGGGACGACTCGGCCAACGCCGGGTTTACAGAAGGCACCCCATGGCTCAAGGTAAATCCGAATTACAAGGATATTAATGTAGAGCAGGCATTGGCCGACCCCGATTCCGTCTTTTATTACTATCAGAAGCTGATCGCTCTCCGCAAGGAACATCTCATAATGTCTTACGGCAAATATGAGCTGCTCCTGCCGGATCACGAATATATTTATGCCTACACCCGGGCGCTGGATAATGAAAAGTGGCTGGTGCTGCTGAACTTCAGCGATGCCCGGCAGACCGTTCAGCTTCCGGATGAGCTCGCCTCTGTACGGGAAACCATCATCAGTAATTATCGCGATGAGCCCGCTGCCGTGGAGCGTGACACGCTGCGTCCATATGAGGCCAGAGTGTACCGCCTCAGCAACTGACAACGGTGCCTGTAATACGTTATACTTTTGAAAGCAAACCTGTCATTAATGAGCAGAGAATAACAGGACTGTTTTCTCTGACCATGATAGGATGAACTCAAAGGGAGATGACAGCGTCTTGGAATGGCTGATCCGGATGAAGGAAGCTATGGATTATATGGAGAGCAAGATGACTGAACCGCTGCGAATCGAGGATGTGGCAGGGATCGCACACGTATCTCCGTTTCATTTTCAGCGGATGTTCAGTATGCTGACCGGCTTTACGGTGGCAGACTATATCCGCAAGCGCAGGCTGACACTGGCCGCCCAGGAGCTCGCGAGCTCCAGGATCAGGGTGCTGGATGTAGCGCTGAAATACGGCTATGACTCACCGGAATCCTTTGCCAAGGCGTTTCGCAAGGCCCATGGGCTTACTCCCTCGGCGGCGCGTGAACCCGGGGTACAGCTCAAAGCGTTCCCCCGCCTCTCTTTCCACCTATCATTGAAGGGAGATCAGGAAATGGAGTACAAAATCGTGGATAAGCCGGCTTTTAACGTAATCGGCAAATCTATCCAGGTTACCTGCAAGGACGGAGAGAATTTCCGCAGAATTCCCGAGTTCTGGAACGAATGCAACGAGGACGGTACTTCGGATGAGCTGATTGGACTGGCTTCAGAGGAAGCATGGCTCGGTATCTGTATGAGCATGGACATGGAAAAGGATCTGCTGTCCTATTGGGTCGGAGTCAAGGCGGATGAAGCTGCAGATCCCCACGGCTATGAGAAAGGCACCGTTCCGGCTGCCAGCTGGGCGGTATTTACCTCCAAAGGCCCATTGCCGGATACCCTCCAGGCTGTCTGGCAGCGGATCTATCAGGAGTGGTTTCCGGGAACTGGCTACCAGCATGCCGGCGGGCCGGAGATTGAGCTGTACCCTCCCGGAGATACAACAGCGGAAGACTATGTCTGTGAGGTTTGGATTCCGGTTGTCAAAAAATAAGCATTGCCCCTCCATACCGCGTGATCGTGAAAGAGTGAAGACTGTCCTCCTTAGGATGGTCTTTTTTTCTATCAGGCTGTTATTTTTATTTTGAGATTCGGCATAGGCTTGGTATAATAGACAGATTATATGGTATTTCTGTAACTTATAACTGTGATCCGAAGTTCAGATTCGGTGAAGGAGAATTTCATGTCTAATGTAAAGATTTTTTCAGACAGCACTTCCGATTTGCCGCAAGGCTGGAAGCAAACGTATGATATCGGCATCGTTCCGCTGTACGTAGTATTTCAGGACGGTACATACAAAGACGGTGTAGACATTACACCTGAGGAAGTTTACCGCAGAGTAGCGGCTAACGGAGCTTTGCCGAAGACGGCTGCCCCGTCGCCGGCTGACTTTATCGCGGCTTTTGAGCCGGTTATCGCAAGCGGCGGAGATGTAGTCTATATCAGCCTGTCTTCTGCCTTATCCTCTACATACCAGAATGCCCTGCTGGCTGCAGGCGAATTCCCGGAAGGACGAGTACGGGTTGTTGATTCCGAGACCCTGTGCGGCGGGATTGCGCTGCTCGTGATGAAGGCTGCCCGCGCAGCCGCCAAAGGCCATAGCAGTAAAGAAATTACCGCCATGCTGGAGCAGTGCCGCAGAAGGGTGGAGACTGAATTTGTCGTTGATACCCTTGATTACTTATATATGGGCGGCCGCTGCTCAGGGATGCAGAACTTTATCGGCAGCCTGCTGAAGATCCGGCCCGTTCTGCGGCTGATTGACGGCGCCATCGTGCCCGTCAGCAAAGTCCGCGGCAAGAAGGAAAAGGCCGTGGAGCAAATGCTGCAAAATGCGCTTGCTAACGTCAGCGAGATGGATCAGGAGCTGCTGATTGTCGCCCATACGCTGGCCGAAGAAGACGCGAAGTTCCTGGAGAAGGCGCTGCGCGAGCAGACCAGCGTTAAGGAAATCGCCGTTATCCATGCCGGCTGTGTGATCGGCAGCCACTGCGGACCGGCTACTGTCGGCCTGATGTATATGCGCTAAGAGTGGTGGGGTAACCTATCTACTTACGGGTTAGGGCCTGACGGGTTATCGTAGTTAATGCTAAAACCTGCCCAAGGAGAGCCTATTAAGATTTAGTTGGATTTTCGCCACTTAATTCAGTCTAATTTTAACTTTTACAATGATTAGTTGGAAAAACACCCCCTATTATAGGTTCAATAGCCTTCCAGCGATGAAATCATTGCAATTAAGTAGCATTTTTCCAACTAAAGTTCTGAAGCCGCTGTTCTGGCGGAAAATAGGTGTCATAATTCCACTTAGTCTGATAAGCGCCCAATTGTACTGTAACCAGACAGAATGAATAAGCCAGCCTGACCCCAAATCCGGGGGCGGGCTGGCTTTTGTATTAATAATAAATAATGCCTGTCCTGTTATGCTTCCACCGTTTCCTGTACGAACGGCAGCATGAACCGGAAGATGGAGCCGCGGCCTTCTTCGCTCTCCACAAAAATGGTTCCGCCCATCAGCTCCACGAGCTGCTTGCAGATCGCAAGCCCGAGGCCGGTGCCGCCGTATTTGCGGTTAATGAACGGATGCAGCTGGGAGAAGGACTGGAACAGCAGGTTCAGCTTGCTGTCGGCAATTCCGACGCCGGTATCACGCACCGAGAATTCCAGCAGATATTCCTCCGAGCCCGGCAGCGGTATATTCTTCACCGACAGGGTCACGCTTCCCCGTTCGGTGAATTTCAGCGCATTGCCGACCAGATTCACGAGAATCTGCCGCAGACGGCTGGGATCGGTGGTCACAGCCTCCGGAACGCTGGTATCGGCCCACCACCGCAGGGCAAGCTTCTTCTCCTCCGCCTTAGGCGTGAACAGGTCAATCACACTCTCGATCATCTCCCGCAGAACGAAGGTCTCAGACTGCAGCTGCATCTTCCCGGCTTCCATCTTGCTGAAATCGAGGATGTCATTCAGAATCTGCAGCAGACTGTAGCTGCTGCTCCGCAGAATCTCCGCATAGCTGCGCTGCTCTTCCTCAAGCTCCGTCTCCAGCAGCAGATCGGCCATGCCGATCATTCCGTTCATCGGGGTACGGATTTCATGGCTCATCATGGCCAGGAAATCGGACTTGGCCTGGGCTGCCTGCTCAGCCGATTCCTTGGCACGCCGGATTTCACGTTCATTTGTAATATCGGCGAAGGAGAGAACCACCCCACAGATCATGCCCTTGTCAAGCAGCGGAGCAATGCGGTAGGTTACAAAAAAGCTTGTGCCGTCCTTGCGCCAGAATATTTCGTCTGAGCTGCTGCGGATAACACCGTCGTCCAGAGTGCGGCGGATCGGACACTCCAGTGAGGCATAGGAACCGGTTGTGCTATGGGTCTGATTAATCAGATCCATCAAATGGACGCCGTATAGCTCAGAGGGATGATAGCCCAGCATATCCGCGCCTTCCCGGTTGATAAAGATGGTCCGGCCTTCGGTATCCAGACCAAAGATTCCCGCCGATACCGAATTCAAAATCAGGCTTAGCCGCTTATCCTCAGCCATCTCGCGCATCAGCGCCGGCAGCTTCTCTTCCTCCTGCTCCTGTTCCTCTTCTTCCGTCCCGGCTGCCGCGAGCCGGCTGAACCATTCTAACAGTGCTGCAGGGAGCAGCGCATTGACATCATAATGGATAATGGCAAACACGCCGGCTATCCCCTCTTCTGCCTTAACCGGAGCATAGGTTATAGTGGGAGAGAGGGATGCGCTGCCGTCTTCCTTATTCTCTGCAAGCTCAAAGCTGGAGGTTACCCCTTCCAGGGCCGCAGTAAAATGTGCTTCACCGGGAGTCAGCGCCTCCTTAGTACCACTAAATGTGTGCGCTGGAGCGCACGGAACGGCAGAGCCAAAAGCCCGGTTGCTGTCCACGAATTTCCCCTGCCTGTCCAGTATGATGATCAGGTCGGGATGATGATCATATAAGGATTTAAAAGCACTCTCCTCAGAAAGCACCCTGCCCAGAATGGCAGCCCAGTCTTTAAGCATTGCCCACCTCCTCCACTGCTCAGAACCTGCTATTATGCATCCGCAAATGCGGAAATTATCTATCTATGTAGAAATTCCTGAATTAAGCTTTATTATAGCAAAAAAACCGCTTGCGGTCGCCAGAAAAACAGCGGCATCAAGCGGTTTATTCACCTTTTTTTATAGTCCAAGCATCCGGTTATCCTACGTCCTGAGTCTCAATCTTGCGGATTGAGAGATAGGCAACGGCAACACCTGCAAGCCCAAGGAACAAGGATACGCCTACCTGATTGCCCAGCCGGAAGCTGCCGAAGTTGGATGACAGAACACCTGCGATCAGCACGCCGGATACGATCGTAACGGGGACAGATTTTTTGCGCATTCCGAAGAACAGCGGTATCAGCCCGATCCCTGCCGAGTATACTGCATCCGAAGCGGACATCGTAAGCTGCTCGCCGATCAGCCCAGTTGTCAGCTCGCCTGAAATGGCTTCAACAAAGTAATGATTAAATAAGGCCATCGCCGCACCAACCACCACATTGGATACAAAAATCGTAACCAGCATAAACAAGGAGACAATCAGCAGCTTGGCTGCCATCAGCTTTTTCCGGGGGATCGGGTACATGAAGAGCAGGTCAATGGTGTTATTTTTATATTCATCAATGACCAGCTTGCTGATCAGGACGGACCCGAAGACCATAAATACTACTTTTACGAAGATATGCACACCGTCAAAAACATCGGCATAGGTAGCGAAGTCACCCGCATCATCTATTTCTGTAAATACGACCAGCAGCATAAACAATATAATAGCCAAGACTGCTATCAGAGACCCTTTAAACAAACTGATTTTGTTCTTGCGCAATTCAAGTCTGATCAGCTTAAGCAACGACTTCCCCCCCCATCAGTCCGACAAAATAATCTTCGAGCGAATGCTGCTTCCGGTTCAGGCTTTCCAGCTCCACATCGGCCGCCGCCAGCGCTTTGCTCAGCTCCAGCTGTGAGATTTTCTCATAAATCCGGATGGTCCGCGCACCAATTACCTTAAAGTTGCTAAGTCCAAGCGTATTCGCCAGCGTGTATACCGCTTTACTGCTGTTATCCGTAATCAGCTCGATATAGTCCGTGTCACGGCTGCGGATTTCCTCCATGGCAACCTCCTCCAGCAGTACGCCGTCCCGGATTACACCGATAGTATCAGCTATCTGCTCCACTTCGCCCAGGATATGGCTCGAAATCAGCAGCGTCATCCCGTATTCACGGCTCAGCATGCGGAACACCTCGCGCAGTTCCTTGATACCCAGCGGGTCCAGCCCGTTGATCGGCTCATCCAGAATCAGCAGCTCCGGCTTGGTCATTACCGCTCTGGCAATGCCCAGCCGCTGCTTCATGCCCATCGAAAACTGCTTGACCGGTTTCTTGTCTGTCCCGGTAAGCTTCACCAGCTCCAGGGCCTCCTTCAGCGCCTTCGGGTCATAGTAGCCCATGTATTCCCCGTGCAGCTCGAGATTCTCCCGGGCGGTCAGCTTGTCATAGAACACCGGATACTCGATGATACAGCCCATGCGCTTGAGCATCTCGTAGGAGCGGGATGTCATCTTTTCGCCGAAAAATTCAATCTCTCCCGCAGTAGGCTTCACCAGATTGGTGATCATTTTCATGACCGTTGTCTTACCGGCCCCGTTCGGCCCCAGAAAACCGTAAATTTCACCCTGCTTGATATTCATATTCACGTTGTTCACGGCTTCTTTGCCCTGATAGACCTTGGTTAAATTCCACGTCCGAAGTATCGTTGTCATTTCCGTTATCCCCTTTGGCTTCGTTGTCTTCCTTGATTTATATAATACAGGGGGGAATTTTCTTTTTTATTACCTGTTTCTTACGAAAATCTTAAGCTCGCATATAAATTACACCTGAGACTTAAATTTGGGCTTCGCCGTGGCTCCAGAGAATATTTGGGCTTCCGGCCGCTGTTAAGGTTGAATTTCCTGATTAGGCCGCTGTGCAGCGGTCGAAATCCAACCTTAAAGGCGGACGCTCCGCTCCTCCAGCTCCAAAATTCCCCTCCACCACTCATCCAACATTTATTTTCAATTTCAACCTCTAAAACCTTAATTCTTAAAACTCCAGCCTGCGAAACGACAGCGTAAATGCGGTTCTGACATAAGGCTTGCTGATCAAAGTAATGCTGCCGTTCATCTGCTCGGTCAGTCTTTTGGTAATGGTCAGGCCCAGGCCGCTGCCCTGATAATCACGGTTGCGCGAATCCTCCAGGGTGTAGAGACGCTCAAAGATTTTATCCTGATGGCCTTCGGCTATTCCTTTGCCTTTATCCCACACCTCAACGTATACTTTGTCATCCTTCTGAAAGAGCTTGAGCCCCAGTACACCCCCGTCGCCGCCATAGGTGATTGCATTGGACAGCAGATTGCCGAGCACCCGGTCCAGCGCCTCCTCATTTCCCATAATATACAGCGGCTCATCCGGAATCTCGATCTGCACATCGCTTCCCCCGGCGCTGAGCAGCTCATAAAAGGACAGAATGTTGCGGCGGCACAGCTCACCCAGCTCCACCCGGGTAAGCGGGATTTCTTTATCCCCTGACTCCAGCTTGGCCAGGTCAAAGAACCGGTTCATCAGCGCAATAACCTCCTGCGCCTTGGCATGAATGGTCCGCAGCATTGCCTCCCGCTCCCCGGCAGGCAGATCATGGTCCTGAAGCAAGGTCTCAATATATCCGAGTACAACGGTCAGCGGTGTCTTCAGGTCATGGGAAATGTTAGCCAGCATATGACGCATGGATTGCTCCAGCCGGACCCGCTCCACCGCACCCTTGTGATTGACATTAAGCAGGTCATTGAGGGTGCCCAGCAGCTGCTGCAGCGCCGGATCGCTGTTGAACAGCAGCAGCCGTTCCTGCGAACCGCTCTCCATTATGCCGGTAAGCTTGGTCCGGATGTACTGAAGCTGGCGCCCGTGCTCTCTCAGCCGCAGCGCTTGCCACAGGATGAACAGCAGCAGCAATGCGATCATTCCGCCGAGAAAAGGTATCATGGCAGTACATCCCCCAACTTATAGCCGATGCCCCATAGTGTTTTTATGTATTCGGGATGGGAAGGATCATCCTCGATCTTCTCGCGCAGTCTTCTCATATGGACATTGATGACATTCTCGTCGCCGTAATAATCATCCTCCCAGACCAGGCTGTAAATCTGCGCCTTCGTGTATACTCTGCCCGGATTGGCTGCGAACAGCCGCAGGATCTGGAATTCCTTGGCGGTCAGCTTGACTTCTTCTCCGTGCTTCTCTGCCGAAAAAGTATCCAGATTAACAATCAGCCCGCGCAGAGGGATGACCTTGGCTTGCTGCGCTTCGGCTGCCGGAGATTCCTCAGCCCTGGCAGCACCGGCAGCCGCATAGCCCGCCCGGCGGATCGCCGCCTTCACTCTGGCCGCAAGCTCGATCATCGAGAACGGCTTCGTAATGTAATCATCTGCGCCGAAGCCGAGTCCGAGCGCTTTATCCACATCACTGTCCTTGGCGGACATAATCAGCACCGGCACCAGGCTGGCTGCACGGATGCTCTGCAGCACATCCATCCCGCTGCGCCCCGGCAGCATGAGATCCAGCAGCACCAGATCATAAACTTCTCCGCTGCGGGCCTTGCGCTCCGCGGCTGCCCCGTCAAATACCTGCTCGACCTCGTAGCCCTCTTTTACTAAATAAGAGCTTACCATTGTGCTGATATCTTCATCGTCTTCAATCAGCAGTACACGCTGTTGCATAACCAGGACCTCCATGACTTTCAATCGTTATTAATGCTTACATACAAGATTTGCTTTTTTCGGGCTTGGCCGTGGCCAGCTCTTATTCATAATACCCCTTTGTCTCCGGCAGCGCCTGATAATATTCGCCCTCCTGCACCTCGCTGATGATGTGCTGTGCCAGTGCAGTCATTCCCTTTCCGTCTGCGCTTTGGTCGCATTCACTCCAGGCAAACCTCCGTTCGCTGCCGTTCATGTGTACCAGCAGCTCATAGCTGACAGCAGGCTTGATATTGCAGGCTTCGGTCAAGGTCTTGTCCTGTTCATAGCCGGACAGCACCAGTTCTCGGTAAATGCTCTGCAGCTTCGCCTGCGGCGGCCGGAACTCCGCTGCTTCTGCTGTAGTGCCATCCTGGAGGTCCTTAACCAGCTTCCCTTCAAGCGTATTGATCTCGTTCTTGCGGTTGACCCCGTACTTCAGCACAAAGCCGAAGTCATCCTGCTCTGACAGCTTGTAATCAATCCAGAGAAGTGCGGCTTCCGGATATTCCCCTCCACAGCCTGTAAGTGTATATTTAAGCGCTGTGCTCCCTTTACTCTTTTCCAGTGCCCGGCAGGTATACGTTCCTGTCTCCTTGGGGCCAAAAGCGTCTTCCGTGCTGTCATAAGCAACAACCAGCTTATTATCTCTATACCGCACCTCCGTGAAGATCGGGTCACCCTCAATCGTGTACAGAATAATCCGCTGGCTTCCATTTTTCCGCTCCATGAAATCATCCAGCCTGTCCAGATTCAGCGGCCCCGTTCCAAAGGAATAAACCACATCCTCCCGTTCATTGATCTCATGGCTAAGCCCGCCGTTTACAGCCTCTTTGACAGTAAGGAAGCAGCCCTGCAAAAGCGTCACAGCCAGCAGTACGATTAACGTCAATACCCCTTGGCGAACCCCCCGCTTCTTCATGGATTCCGGCAAATGCATCCGTCTGTTTTCGGGTGATAACCGCATTTTTACAGCTGCCTCCTTATCTGCTCTGGAAAAGTTTGTCTATTGTTTGAGTATACCAAGCCACTGCGGCTCTTACTACCCCATTACCGAAACTTGCAGACAAGCAGAATCTTCCTACTCCATCCCTTCCTTTCATTTCAGGTTCACTAAAGGTAAGGCGCGTATCATCCTGCTTAAGAACTTACACGTAGAGGTGATGCTGTAATGATACAGATTGACAAGAAGAAACCCTTAAGCTTCAAGCAAAAGCTAGGCATCGTGATTCTGGTCGTAATTCTGGTAATCGGCGGAGTGGTGTATAAGCTGGCTGACCGTTACCTGATTGAACATGTGGAGGTCGTTGTGGCCGATGAAGCCGCCGGAACGGCAGACAGCAATAATACAACCGGAAGTGCCGAGACTGCATCTTCTTCAGCCGAGGTTAATGCTGCATCCGACGACTGGAGCTACAGCAGCGATGATATTCAAATCCAGATCGACCAGGTTGAGACCGGGTCCGGCTTAGACAAAATCACTTATTATGTGGCGGATGTGGTACTGAAGGATGCAAGCAGCTTGAAGTCCGCTTTTGCCGATAACAGCTTTGGTACGAATATTACCCAGGTGACTTCGGAGATTGCTTCCAGTAATGATGCGATTTTTGCGATTAACGGTGATTATTACGGCTTCCGCGACGACGGGGTGATTATCCGTAACGGTACGGTGTACCGCGATGATCCCGTGCGTGATGCGATGGCGCTGTTCGGGGACGGTACGATGCAGACGTATAACGAGGAGGAGGTTTCCTCTGACGAGCTGCTGGCGCAGGGGGTAACCAATACGCTGTCATTCGGACCGATTTTGATTCAGGACGGGCAAATCACCAGTGATTTCAGCAGTGTCAAAATCGACACCAACTTCGGCAACCGCTCGATCCAGAACGCCAATCCGCGGACGGCCATCGGCATGATAGCCCCGAACCATTATGTCTTCGTTGTCGTCGACGGGCGTAAAGAAGGCTACAGCCGCGGTATGACCCTGACCGAGCTTGCGGACCTGATGCAGGATCTCGGGGCAACCGAAGCCTACAATCTCGACGGCGGCGGCTCCTCGACCATGTACTTCATGGGCCGGGTGGTCAATAATCCGCAGGGTAAAAACCAGGAGCGCGGCGTCAGTGACATACTTTACATTAAGGAGTGACCACGATTATGACTATACTAATTCCCGCATATGAACCTGATGACCGGCTGCTTGACCTGATTATTAAGCTGCAGGATTACGGGCTTGGCCCGATTCTGATTGTGGACGACGGCAGCGGCCAGGCTTACCGGGGACTGTTCCAGACGGCTGAAGCGTTCGGCTGCACGGTACTGACGCATCCCGTCAATTACGGCAAAGGCCGGGCGCTCAAAACCGGATTCCGCTACATCCAGGAACAAGGACTGCCGGGCTATGTAGTCTGCGCAGACAGCGACGGGCAGCATCTGCCCCATGACATCAAGCGGGTTGTGGAGCTGCTGCACCGCCAGAGCAAACCCGGAATCGTGCTGGGCAGCCGCCGCTTCAGCGGTAAGGTCCCGCTGCGCAGCCGCTTCGGCAACTCCGTGACCCGCGGAGTATTCGCCCTTACTACCGGCAGCAAAGTCTGCGATACCCAGACCGGCCTGCGCGGCTTCCCGCCGTCCATGCTGGACTGGCTGGGCCGGATTCCCGGCGACCGGTTCGAGTACGAGATGAACATGCTGCTGACCGCCCGCAAGGAGGGCTACGATATCACCGAGGAATTCATTGATACCGTATATCTGGATCACAACAAATCGTCGCACTTCCGCCCGCTCGCCGATTCCATCAGGATCTATCTGCCGATCCTGATGTTCAGCACCTCATCGCTGCTGTCGGCGCTGATCGACTTCGTGCTGCTGTTTCTGTTCCAGAACCTGACTCATAATCTGTTCCTGTCCGTAGTCGCCGCAAGACTGTGCAGCTCGATCTTCAATTACTCCGTGAACCGGAGATATGTCTTTAGCGGCGGCAAGCGCTCGCGCCTCCAGTCGCTCCCGAAATATTTCTCACTCGTCGTTCTTGTGCTGCTGTTCAACTACGGCCTGCTCTACTTCTACAGCGAGCAGCTGATCATCCCGCTGGCAGTTGCGAAGATACTGACCGAGGTGTCGATCTTCTTGTTCAGCTACTGGGCGCAGCGGCGGTTTGTGTATTGAGGTTTGGGGCGGAGCGGACCCGTCAAAAGCAAAGAGCAGCGTATCTCCTGTGTAACGGGAGGTGTGCTGCTCTTATTTTTTCTCGTACAGATCCCACCACGGCATTTCCGTATTGAAAATCAGTACAAAATACTGGTGATTGGGGTCATCCTTAAGCTCAAGAATCCGGTCACCTGTCTGAGTTTCTCCAATAGGCTTTCGTTTGGTTTTTGCACTGTATTCAATTTGATCCGCCCCGCCGCGGTAGACATAGGTTCCATACTTGGGGCTTGAAAGCTCCTTTTGGTGAATGACTGTAAAAGGTTCATATGAAGGGAAGAGTATATTTTTCACAAAATAACCCAGACCAGCACCCCCTAGAAAGATGATGAATACTATCGCCCAAAGGAGTGGTTTATTCTTAGATCGCTGATGTTTCATTGGCGGATCACCTGCTTAGATATGATTAAGTCGTTATAGCGGTAGAGTGAGGTATTTTTTATAAAACAGACTGCAACGATGAAATGACTTGATTCTTTAAAGATAGGTCTGTTCTCCATCTGCGCGGATGAGAGTAATGCCCATTTTTGTCCATGGCATATACCAAGCTTGATACTTGCTCAGACCATGAAAGTATTTGACGCATCTTCTGATTAAATGCACCATTTACAAAACCCATAATGACAAAGCCTGCTTTGTTGCATTCATTTAAAAACTCTTCTCTATTATGAGTTATTGGATCTTCCAGCAACGAAATATTGGCAGATGTAAGAGCTATTTTAGCCTTATTGTGATATATCTCAGCTTCATGACCCGCTGCATGACGAACATTAGAAAGATTATATACTCGCAAGGTTCCATCCGGTTTGCCTTTTCCTGATAATTCATAAGCACGTCTGACCACTTCAATTACATTCTGCATAGATAAGTCTGGATAATCACTGGCTTCAAAAGTGTATGCAGAACCTTTACCAGATTTAAAATCCTCCCAGCCCAATGTATTCTTAAATTCAAATCTGCCTGGATTTGTCATAACGACCATACCTATAAATTCATTAGAATCTCCAAAAAGTATTTCTGTAGAATGCCTCATTAATAATACCTCTTTCTCATGCAATACCCGGATCATTGAAGCCGTTACACGTTCAGGATATTTTCTAATGGCATTCCCAACCTTTCTATTTTGTTAATTAATGTAATCTTAACACAGTTAGATTGCTATTGGTTTATGTTATAATGAGCAAAAGGCGGTGTATGAAATGTCCATTTCCAAGGAGCAATTGGAGCAAAGCTTTCGGGGCAAAGCTTATGTTGAGCTTAAAGATCTGGTGCAATTGATCGAGGAAAATTTCGGATTCAACGTTACGCTTCAGAGGAAAGATGAACCCGCATTTACGGAAGAGCAAAAGAAAAGAATGACATCCGTCATTTTCAAAGATGAAGATGTTCTGTACCAGCTTCATCAGGCCAAGCATGACCGTGAGAATGGGATTTCCACATATAGTGACAGCGAAGAGGAGTTTGCACAATTACTGAAAGAGGTTAAGAATGACTGACCGTTACAAGGTGCTCTGGACCACTTACGCTAGGGTAGCTCTTGCCCGAATGAAGGAATATAAGGTCGATCCCTTGAACGTATTCGACGTTCTAAATCTGTCTTAGCCGATGAGCCGAAATACAAAGCTGATGGCATATCCTCGCGACGTGTATGTGGATGCTTGTTACTTTGCTAATACTGGACTGTCTCATTATGTATTTTGGGGAATTGATCCAGATGAAGAATAGCCTAACCCGCGGACGTAATCACGCATAGGTTAGGCTATTATTTTTTCTATAATTCTTCTATCTCAACAATATCTATATCCACTGCTGTATTTTCCGCTTTAAACGCTTCAATCTGAAGTAGTACTTGATTGACCATGAGCCCCACCATCATACTCTCCCCCTCCCGCCCATATACTTAAAAAGAACAGCAAGCCGGAGGGAGAGTAGAATCATGCCAAGTGAAGACGAAATCAAGGCGCTGGAGCGGTCGATTGCCGAGATTACGGAGATTGCTACCGGGTTCGGGCTGGATTTTTACCCGATGCGGTATGAAATATGTCCTGCCGATATTATTTATACCTTTGGGGCCTACGGGATGCCTACCCGGTTCGGGCACTGGAGCTTCGGAAAAACGTTCCATAAAATGAAATCCCAATACGACTTCGGACTCAGCAAAATTTACGAGCTCGTGATTAACTCCAATCCCTGCTATGCCTTTCTGCTGGACGGCAATTCCCTGATCCAGAACAAGCTGATCGTTGCCCACGTGCTTGCCCACTGCGATTTTTTCAAAAATAATATGCGCTTCTCCATGTCCAACCGCGATATGGTCGAGAGCATGTCCGCCACAGCCGACCGGATCGCCGGTTATTCGGTGACCTACGGCATTGACCGGGTGGAGCGGTTCATCGACTCGGTGCTGGCGATTCAGGAGCACATCGACCCCAGCCTGATCCAGCCGCGCAAGCTCGGCAAAACCGATCTGCTGGAAGCCAAGATGAGAGCTAACAAGGACGCACAGGCCGGCAAGCCCGCCGAGGACAATGCCTACAGCGAGCTGTGGAAGCTTGATCGGGCCAATGCCGGTCCGCAGGAGCCGGATGCCGCCGTCAAACGGGCCTTCCCGCCTGAGCCGGAAAAGGATATCGTCTGGTTCATCCAGCAGTATTCGACCACTCTGGAGGACTGGCAGCGCGATATTATGACCATGCTGCGCGACGAGATGCTCTATTTCTGGCCGCAGATGGAGACGAAGATCATGAACGAAGGCTGGGCTTCGTACTGGCATCAGCGGATCATGCGCGAGCTGGACCTGACGCCGGAGGAGACGATTGAGTACTCCAAGCTCAATTCGTCCGTTGTGCAGCCGTCGCGGCAGAGCCTGAATCCGTACTATTTGGGCCTGAAAATCTTTGAGGACATCGAGCGCCGCTGGGACCGCGACAAAATATTCGAGGTGCGCGAGCTCGACTCCGACATTTCCTTCATCCGCAGCTACCTGTCGAAGCAGCTGGTCAACGACCTTGACCTTTATGTGTTCGAGAAAAAAGGGCCTGAGTGGAAAATCACCGACAAAGCCTGGGAAAATGTCCGCGACCAGCTCGTACTCGCCCGGGTCAACGGCGGCTCCCCTTACCTCGTCATCCAGGATGCCGACTATGAGCGTAACGGCGAGCTGCTGATCGTCCACCGCTACGAGAGCATCGAGCTTGACCTGAAATATCTGGAGCGTACCCTCCCGCACATCTACGCCCTCTGGGGCCGCACCGTTCATCTGCAGACTGTCGTGGAGGACAAAAAAGCCCTGTTCACCTATGACGGGAAAAAGGTGCAGCGGAAGTTTATGTAGCCAGCTTCATATCATCGAATATAAAAAAGGCACTATCAGCTGGCTGTCCCTTAGGGATGTGCCAATGATAGCGCCTTTTATTTTACAATTCCAATGCAGGCTGCTATTCCCCAAGGAAAAACTGCATCGTACGGTCCCCGCCGCCCGGCAGATATTCATGCCCGAAGTCCGGGTAAACGACCAGCTGCTTGGGCGCGGTGATTTTGTTATAGGCTGCGAACTGGGTGGACGGGGGGCAGATGGTATCCATCAGACCGGTTATGAACAGCACCTCACCCTGAATACGGGAAGCCAGATACTGCAGGTCGATATAACCCAGCTTTTCAAAAACCTCGTCCTCCCGCTCATGCAGCGGATCGAACTTCCGGAAATAGATGCTCAGCTCATGGTAGGCATCCTTGGCCAGATCCATTTCCCATACGCGTTTGTAGTCACACAGGAACGGGTAAGTAGTAGCGGCTTTTTTCACCCGCGGCTCGAGTGCGGCACAGGCAATAGTAAGGGCTCCGCCCTGTGAACCGCCCATAGCATATACACGTTCCGGATCAACTCCCGGCAGCTCAAGCGCAATTTGTGCCAGACGGACGGTGTCGAGATAGATGTGGCGGAACAGCAGGTTATCCGGATGATCATCCAGCCCGCGGATAATATGTCCGTTATGCGTATTGCCCTTCACACCGCCTGTATCCTCCGACAATCCGCCCTGTCCGCGGCAGTCCAGTGCCAGCACCGAAAAGCCCAGCGAGACATAAGCAAGCTTATCCTGCCACTCACCGGCGTCACCCGTATAACCATGGAACTGCAGAACCGCAGGCTGCGGCGTACTCACTGCTCTCGAACGGAGGTATTTGGCATGGATGCGCGCACCGCGCACTCCCGTAAAGTACAGGTCAAAGCATTCGGCCTGCGGTGTCTGAAAAGTACTCGGAATCAGCTCAAGCTGCGTGTCTACCATGGCAAGCTCCCCCAGAGCGCGTTCCCAGTAAGCATCGAAGTCAGCCGGTCGCGGGTTTCTTCCCTGGTATTGTTTTAACTGTTCTAGTGGCATATCTACTAATGGCATTTGCGGAACTCCCTTTCAGCAATAGGTATACATTCTAACCCATTATAGAGTCCGCCGGGAATGATTGGTATTAGATGATCTTACGAAAAAAACGTTTGCAAAAGCTGCCTGGATGGTGTTACGGAGGTGGGGTTGGTTTTTACGGAGCGGTTGCGCCTGTAGTTAATCCTCTTGTAGCTTTCGTATTAGAGTCTGGAGGTACGCTCCCGCTTACAATTTTGCGCAAGAACGTTGGGGTTGGGGTTGGGGTTGGGGTTGGGGTTGGGGTTGGGGTTGGGGTTGGGGTTGGGGTTGGGGTTGGGTCTTGGCCTTTGGGTTTTGGGTTTTGGGTTTTGGGTTTTGCCCTTCGTTCTTGGCCTTTGGTCTTGGCTTTTGGAGTTGTCCTTTGCTCTTGGCCTTTTACCGCGATCAGCGGAAACAATTGAGTTATCCGGTAAGCGCAGCACCGGATAAGCCAGGGCGCCTGCTATGCTGCCATGCAACAAGCAAGCAGCACAGCACAGCGGCCGTGAAAATAAACAGGCAAATACTGGCCGGGTGAGCGTAACGGAGGGAATTTTGGAGCTGCAGGAGCGGTAGCGTCCGCCTTTAAGGTTGGATTTCGACCGCTGCACAGCGGCCTCAATCAGGAAATCCAACCTTAACAGCGGCCGGAAGCCCAAACATTCCCGTAGTGCAGCCCCTTCACCCGGACAATATTTGCCCCGCAGCAGCAGCACCGCAGCTGCACAACGTTAAAGTCCTATTTTCACGCCTGCACCCTCACAGGAATGTAAATCTCCATCACCGTATCCACCCGCGAATGGCAGCGTTCGTCATAGAATTCAAAGTCCAGCTTATCCTCGTCGAACGCATAACCGCTGGCCGGAAACCACTCCTCAAAAATGTACCTCCACGTGCTCCTGATCACCTGCACGAATACATCCGGGTCGCCGTTCTCTGTCCCGTCCACCGGCGGTGTGGTGAATACCGCATACTCCGCAGCCGGTACCTCCACAGTCAGCATATCCGGTGTCACTCTGGAGAAATCGTCAACGATAACGCCCAGCAGGTACACAGCATTGCCGTCGCCGTTAGCCGGTACACACAGTCCTACTTCACCGTGCCTGGGCGGATTAAGCATGTTATACATTTTGTCTTCCAGATTCTCACCCTCATACTGGCTCCAGAACGAGGCAATATCCTTCGTATAGCTGCTGTCCGCCACATTTGTCGCTATACCATAGCCTGCTGCCTTAAAAGCCGGCTTCGTCACAAACACCGGATTCATCACATACCCTCCGATCTCATATTCCGGACCATCCTGACGATACCCGGCCATCCGCGCCGCGTACTGCGAGGGACTGTAGCCGTAGGTTTTGCGGAACGCTTTGGTGAAGCCGCCGGGGGTCCCGAATCCGTAATCCAGCGCAATATCCGTCACACTCCGCCCGCTGAACAGCTCCACTGCCGCCAAAGACAGCTTCCGGCTGCGCACGTATTCCATTACCGTCACTTCCCTGCACAGGCTGAATACCCGGCAGAAATGGTACAGCGAATAGCCGGCCACAGCGGCAATCTCCTCAGCTGTCAGGTTTTCCTTAATATTTGCCTCAATATAATCAATGCATCGCTCTATATCTTTACTGTAGTTCACTGAGCAGCCCAGCCTTTCCCGTACGGTACCTTCATTATAGCAACCCGCTGCGCAGAGGACTGTTCCTGTTTTGCTGGATTATAGATTCAGGTACCGCGGGCATCTGAGGGGCTTCCTGCCCCATGATAAGCACCATAAGCAGCAAATGGAGCAGTACATACAGTCTCAACTGAATCTATGAGCACCCGTTCCTGCACCGCTTCCCGGAAGAAAAAAAGTGTGCCCGGCTGCCTTCATTGGCGGGCACACTTTTATTATGTTCATCCGGCTGGCATACCGGCAGCGCAGCCTTTGTCTTACCGATTCAGCAGGCTTCCGACATATTTCAGCAGCTCGTTGGCGCAGATCGGGCAGTAGTTATGCTCCTCGATCAGGCGTCTGGACACCTCATTGATCCGCTTCAGCTGGCTTTCATCGGGTGTTTTGGACGAGGTGGTGATCTTCACGATATCCTTCAGATCGGCAAACAGCTTCTTCTCGATCGCTTCGCGCAGCCGGTCATGGTTGTTGTATTCGAACTTTTTGCCCTTGCGCGAATAGGCCGAGATGCGGATCAGAATCTCCTCACGGAAGGCCTTTTTGGCATTTTCGGAGATGCCGATCTGCTCTTCAATCGAACGCATCAGCCGCTCATCCGGCTCCATCTCCTCATCCGTAAGCGGATCGCGGATTTTGGTCCAGTTGCAGTAGGCCTCGATATTGTCGAGGTAGTTCTCGAACAGCGTTTTGGCCGACTCTTCAAAGGAGTAGACGAATGCCTTCTGCACTTCGCTTTTGGCCAGAACATCGTATTCCTTGCGGGCAATGGAAATAAAGTTCAGGTAACGCTCGCGTTCCTCTTTGGTGATCGAAGGGTGGGAGTCCAGTCCGTCCTTGATTGCCCGCAGCACATCCAGCGCATTCATGCACTGCAGGTCGCCTTTGATCAAGGCGCTGGAAATCCGATTAATGACGTAACGCGGATCGATGCCGGACATGCCTTCATCCAGATACTCAGACTGCATTTCCTTCAGATCGGCTTCCTTGTAGCCCTCGACCTCTTCACCGTCGTACATCCGCAGTTTTTTGATCAGGTCCATGCCCTGCTTCTTGCTCTCCTTCAGCCGGGTCAGGATGGAGAAAATCGCGGCGGCCCGCAGGGCATGCGGCGCAATATGCACATGCTTCATATCGCTCTGGCCGATGAGCTTGGCGTAGATTTTTTCCTCTTCCGATACTCTCAGATTGTACGGAACCGGCATGACGATCATGCGGGACTGCAGCGCCTCGTTCTTTTTATTGGAGATAAAGGATTTGTACTCCGTTTCGTTGGTGTGGGCCACAATGAGCTCATCCGCACTGATCAGCGCGAACCGTCCGGCCTTGAAATTTCCTTCCTGAGTCAGGGACAGCAGGTTCCACAGGAACTTCTCGTCGCATTTCAGCATTTCCTGGAACTCCATCAGGCCGCGGTTGGCCTTGTTCAGCTCCCCGTCGAACCGGTAAGCGCGCGGATCGGATTCCGAGCCGTATTCCGTGATGGTCGAGAAGTCGATGCTGCCGGTAAGGTCGGCAATATCCTGGGACTTGGGATCAGAGGGGCTGAAGGTACCGATGCCGACACGTTCCTCTTCCGATAAAATAACGCGGGTGACCTTGACCTGTTCAATATCGCCGTGGTAATCATTTCTCAGCCGCATCTGGCAGGACGGGCACAAATTGCCTTCGATGCGCACCCCGAGCTCCCGTTCGATCTCCGGACGAAGCTCCAGCGGAATCAGGTGCAGCGGCTCCTCGTGCATCGGGCAGCCTTCAATCGCATATACGGCGCCGGCATCGGTACGCGAATACTGCTCCAGGCCCCGTTTTAACAGTGTAACCAGAGTCGATTTACCGCCGCTGACCGGCCCCATCAGCAGCAAAATCCGTTTGCGGACATCGAGCCGGCGTGCAGCGGAATGAAAGTATTCCTCCACCAGCTTCTCCACCGCACGGTCAAGCCCGAAGATCTCCTGCTCAAAAAACTTATACCGCTTGCGTCCGTTGATGTCCTCTACGCCGTGTGATTTGATCATGTCGTATACTCTGGAGTGAGCCGTCTTAGCGGGAGAGGGGTCTTTTCTCAGCAGTCCTATATAGTCCTTGAAGGTGCCGCTCCACGCCAAACGGTCATTCTCAGCCCGATACGAAGCTATACGCTCAAAAATGTCCATTGCTCGCTGCCTCCTCTTGCGCTCCTACTTGCTCGATTGGCTTTAAAAGTGTATTACATACCTATGCGGGGAGCCCGGAATAGTTGACCTCTTTTTTGCTGTGCTATAATAGAGAATCATTATGAATCATAGAACTTCACATATAACGTCAACTACCTGGTGATTGGAACCAGGGAAAAGGGAACGCAGAGAGCTCCGGGAGCTGTGAGGCTGTCCAAAACATGAATCAATCAATAAATCTGTATAGTGCACAGGAGTGACAACGATGGCGATCAAGCATGAAACGGAGCTGTACGCTCCTCTTAAGGCTTATTTTGAGCGGTATGGCTACTCGATCAAAGGGGAGGTGCGCACCTGCGATCTGGTCGGCCTGCGGGACGGTGAGGACCAGCCGCTGATTGTGGAGATGAAAAAAACGTTCAACCTCGCCCTGCTGCTGCAGGGGGTTGAACGTCTGCGCCTCAGCCCCAACGTCTACCTCGCCGTGGAACGCGCCAGAGACAAAAAAGGCGCGGTGAACCAGCGCTGGGGCGAGCTCACCGGGCTGTGCCGCCGGCTCGGCCTCGGGCTGATCACCGTCGTCTTCTACAAGACGAAGGCTCCGCTCGTCGAGGTGCTCGCGGAGCCGGGCGACGCGCCGCCTCAGGTGCGCAGCGGCGCACGGCGGCGCGAGAAGCTGCTTCTCGAGTTCCGCGAGCGCAGCGGGGACTACAACACCGGCGGCAGCACGCGCGTCAAGCTCGTGACGGCCTACCGTGAGAAGGCGCTGCGCGTGGCACTCGCGCTGCAGGCCGCTGAGGCCGACGCTGCGCTCGTCCTCGCTTCGGGGCGCGGCGGGCGGAGCCGCGCGCGCGGGGCAGGCGCCGATGCGCCTGCCGATAGCCCGGCCGCTGCGTCCGGCCGGGAAGGGATCACGCCCGCCGAGTTGCGCAGGCGGAGCGGGGTTCCTGGCGCTGCAGCGATTCTGCAGCGCAATTACTACCGCTGGTTCACCCGGGTGAACCGCGGGCGGTACACGCTTACGCCAGCCGGCACGGCCGCGCTGGTGGAATACGCCGCGATCGCCGAGATCAGCGCGGGCAAGGTGTAGGGCCGCAGCAGTGCAGCTGCGGCCTTGCTGCGGCTACATAGGCGTTACACTTGCGCCGTCCACTTGCCGCTTGCTTCCGCAGCGGCGCAGGGCTCATGCGGCTACAAAGGCGTTTAGCGCCGTCTATTTGCTGCATGCTTCCCGTTTCGGCACAGTCCTCATGCGCTTCTACAGCCTGCGCCTACCGCATGCTTCCACAGATGTGATAATCCACAAAAAGTAGAAGACTCCTCAGCATCTAGTTGGATTTTCGCCACTTAATTCGAGCAATTTGTTCCATTTGTTACGATTAGTTGGAAAATCGCCATTTATTTAAGCCTATAACCCTTGTTGAAGGGAAAAATTGAATAATTAAGTGGGGATTTTCCACTTAGATCATCCTTTCCGATAGTTTCCTCAGAAATAGATGGCAAATTTCCACTTAGCCCTAGCTAAAATACACTTATAAGATGACCCTAAGCCAATTAGACTGGTTTTAAGTGTACCCGCAGCCTGATGATTCCCGGTCCAAGTGACTCCGGCGGGGTACACCCAACTAATTAACTTTATTACTTATCTGCTCTAAAAAAAGACACTTTCCTCAACCGTCATCCATGGATAAAGAAATTCATGGTCCGGCAGATAGAAACGATTATTTCACCTCCACGCCGGGTCTCTTCCCGTCCACCATCAAAGTCTCCTCATAAATGATCAGCTTCATCAGGGAGGTTTTCCCTGCTTCGTTCCTGCCCAGCAGCACGACAATCCTCCCCCCGCTGAGTCTTCAGCTCCAGCCCGTTCAGCGCAGCTTTGCGGACATAGCTTTGCTAAGGCCTCTGCATTACAGTATGTCCTCCACAGCCATCCGTTTCCTTCAGTCCTGTATGTTCTCCACAGCCATCCGCTTCCTGCCTTCCTGTCTGTTTGAGCCTGCACCCAGCTTCATCAGCTTCTGGCCGTTAGACCAGCGTTTCCCCCCCGAAAATACCCATTTGCTGGTTACCGGGTCATAGTTTCAGTAACTCCCGTAGCCACAGTGCCTCAAACCCATACCGACCTTTCTTCCAGCCCTCTTCTCCCGGACATAAAAAAAGCAAGCCCCATCCTGGATGGAGCTTGCCTGTCTGCTGCGTATTCACAATTTATACTCGAAGGATTCTCGAATCATGTATTACCGTGCTCCTCACTTTACCGTACATCCCAGCCCTCTCAGCTCCGGGCTGTAAAATCTGTCACTGCCTCGCTCATCAGGTTCATGCCGAGCAGCAGCTCATCCCTGCCGGGATGGCTGAAGTTAAGGCGGATACGGTTGCCGCCGCCGTTTACGCTGCAGAGCTGGCCGGGAAGAAAAGCGACCCCTTTGGCCAGGGCTGCCTTCAGCAGCAGCATCGCGTCCAGCCCCTCCGGCAGCGAAACCCAGAGAAACATGCCGCCCTCCGGCAGGTCATATTCACTGTTCTTCCAGGCCGGACGCTTCAGCAGCTCAGTCATCAGCTTCAGCCGGGTACTGTATTCCCGGTTCAGAACAGCAATATGCTCCCGAAGATTAAAGGCCGTTACATCCAGCAGATAATGCAGCAGCCGCTGATTCAGCGAGCTGGACTGCCAGTCCGCCATCTGCTTCGCGGCAGCCATCATGGAGATCAGCTCCCGGCTGCCGGCAGCCCAGCCCGTCCGCAGAGCAGGCGCGACCGTCTTGCTGAACGAACCTATGTAGAGCACGTGCCCGCCTTTGCTGACATTCTCCAGAGCATAAAGCGATGGGTAATTAGCAACCGCAGATGAGCCGCCGGCACGCTTGAAATGCAAATCCCCATAGGAATCATCCTCGACGATAAGCAGGTTATGAGCGGTGCACAGCTCAAGCACCTCCTTACGCCGCTCCAGGCTCCATAGAATACCGCTCGGATTGGTATAGCTTGGCGTTGCAAACAGCATCTTGGGACGGTGCTGATGAATCTGGGCGCGCAAATGATCCGGGAGCAGCCCGTTGCGGTCTCCTTGGACAGGTATAATAACCGCCCCCTGCATCCGGAGCGCCTGCAATATTCCCGGAGAAGTCGGATTCTCAACCAGCACCCTGTCGCCGGGATCAATATAGACCCGGGACAGCAAATCGATGGCTTGTTGACTTCCCGTTGTCAGAAGAACTCCGCCTTCCGCAGTGTTCACTCCTTTTCCCTTCAGCCAGTCACCAGTCAGCCACTCACGCAGCGGCGCATAGCCCTCGGGATCACCGTACTGCAGTGCGCCCGCATCAGCCGTGATTACTGTCGAAGCTGCTTCCGCAAGCAGTGATAGCGGGAACAATTCTTCTGCCGGCAGCTCTTCTGCCAGAGAGATTAATGTACCGCGCCGCGTCTGGGTTCGGATGCTGAGCTGCGGTGAAGAAACCAGCGTATGCGCACGGGCAGAAAACTCATACTTCATATTGTTCCCCCTTCCCTGGTACCAAGAATATTCCAGCGTGGCCGGTAATATGTCGCCAATGCCGGCTTACGCATAGATTTGCTTGTTCTGCCTTGAGAAAAGCGCGAACTTTTCAATCGCCTGGGCTCTCGTCGATACCTCCAGCTTCACATAAATCTTGCGCAGATAATTATCAATGGAACGTCGGCTCACTTCGATTTCAAGGGCGATTTTATCATAAGTGATTCCCTGCACAATCCTCTCCATGATGAACATTTCCGTCGCTGTCAGCTGCATTACACTGTCCAGCCCGCGTGAGGAGGTTACCGGCCGGTATCCCTTTTGTATCCAGGTCAGCGGAACTGACAAAAAGCCTTCCCGCAAGCCGTTAATCATCAAAAGCAGCTGCCGGGATGATGCCCCCTTGGACAGCACTCCGCTGGCTCCCAGCTCAAGCAGCGGCTGAAACAGCTCGCTGTCTTCTTCCTCGGTCATAATAATAAAATGCGCATCCTCGCAGCTGCTCTTCAGCTCCGACAGCACATGCTCCACATTGCCTTCCGGCATCTGATAATCCGCCAGCACCAGATCCGGCTGAAGCTCCTTCACACTGTACAGGCCTTCGCTCCAGCTGTTGTGCATGGCCAGAACAGCAAGCTCTCCTCCTTCCTCCAAAATCAGTTTAGTGCCCAGCATACTTGTGGGATGACATCCCACAATGACCACCCGCCAAACCTTCATCATTAATCCCCCAAACCTCCTGCTGTCTATATATTTACTCCGAGTGGAAAGCGCTATAAGCGTGTTTTGCTGATACGCAAGCAAGGATGGCTGATGATATATGTATAGTTCTTCCTTCTTTTTCCTTGAATACGCCCCTCAGATATTCCAATCTATAGAAATTGTATCGCAGTACTTTAATAGGATGCAATTACTTTTTCTCCTTTGCAATCCGGCTCTTTCACTTTTGCGAAACTTGTAAAAGTCTGATAGAATGAGGACTTGAAAAAAAGTGCTTGAGGTGATGATGAAATGCAACCGCTAGCGGAATCGACCCCTGTACACTCGCGGCGCACTGCAGTGAGAAAAGGCCCTTCCGTAAAATGGTTTTTACTGTTCTGGATTGTGATGATTGGAGTAGGTGCATATGCCGTCTACAGCTACACCAACCATCTGAAGCAGCAGGTGCTGGCTGAGCTCGGCAATCAGAGCCGGCAGCAGCTTACCGTTTTGCAAAACGATTACGAGGCGCGGATCGCCGTCCTCTCCGAAGAAGTGAAGGAGCTGCAGAGCACGGTGCAGACCTTCAATGAACTGCTGACGTTTACCAAAGATAACGCAAGCAATAAGACCGACAACAGCAATAAGCTTTACACCCAGCTAAGCGAGGTCAAGAAGCAGCTGGATGCGCTCAAGAAAGAGATGGATCTGTTAAAATGATGACCCCTGTCAAAAGAGTCAACCGTTTCTTCATGCTTCTGACGGCTCCTTTTATCGGACTCCTGATTGCCCTGTGGGCATATCAGCCCAAGCTGACACTGGATCTGGATACGAGCAAGTTTGCTGCCGCTCCCGGACCGCTTGAACAGACGGCCCAGCTGAAACAGGATTTGCTGCAAGCCCAGAATGCCGCATCCTACACCATCGATGCGATAGGGGCCACTGCCACACTGTACAACCGGACCACGAATGCGATGAATTCGCTGGTCACCACAGCTGCAGCCCAGGTATCCCGTCCGGAGCTGATCTATAACAGACGGATCACGGCAAGGCTCGGCGTCCCCGCGGATGTCATCAGCAGTGACCGGATTACCATTGAATTATACCGGCTGAACCCCGGAAACTATAAAGCATATGCTTTAAAAATCAAACTGAAGGATGCTGCAGCAATGAAAATGAGCCTGGCCGGCGACGGCACCGGCCAGGCAGAAACAACTATGCAGGCCGTTAACCGTTATGGCGCGGTTGCCGGCATCAACGCCGGCGGCTTTGCCGACCAGAACGGCAAGCGGTATCCATTGTCCACGACCATTGCGAACGGCAGCTATCTGTACGGCTTTGAACCAACCTATAAGGATCTCAGCTTCGTCGGCCTCAGCAAAGCAGGCAAGCTGATCGGCGGCAAATTCAGCAGCAAGGTACAGCTTGATCAGCTTGAACCGGCATTTGGCGCAACCTTTGTGCCTGTACTGATCAAAAACGGCATGCTGCAGCCCATTCCTTTGAAATGGCAGATAAGTCCCAAGCGTGCCCCGCGTACCATAATAGGCAAGTATAAAGATGACCAGCTGCTTGTGCTGGTTGCCGATGGTTATAACGAGAGCGGCAATTCCGGGGCAACTCTTATGGAATTACAGAGCAAGCTGTGGCGTATGGGTGTAGTCGATGCCTATAATCTGGACGGCGGAGGCTCATCCTCACTGATATTCCGGGGCAAAGTCATCAACAAGCCGTCTGACGGAGTTCTCCGGCAGGTGCCCACCAATTTCCTGTTTTTCAAGTAGCATCTTTTCTAATGCATGCTTTCGTTTGTTCCATACGGTATCCTGTCAATGTCTTTTCTCACTTTTCCGCTTTTAATTTATGGCTGCGGCAGGTTATAATCAGGATAACGTTTACACAATCCTTTACGGAGGTGTCCAGCATGTCGTTCTCCTTAACCTTTTGGATTGTCACTCTCGTACTCCTGCTGTTTCTGACAGGTATACTAACCGCCGCCTACAACGATGATAAGACCAAGGGCTTGTAGCTGAGGGACGTAACCCTTAAGGCGCACGCCGCTCTGAACCCGAAAAAACGCCGCACAATGTGCGGCGTTTTTTCGGTGTTGGCCCGCTGTGAATCCGCAGTACCAGGACTATGTAGGAATGTTGCTTGCCGCCTTCTCCGGGAGAAAGGACAGGACCTAAGCGTGTCTCGGCAATTGCGTCATCTCTGACAAACAATCTGCACAGATATAACGTTCCTTATACTCGCTTACGCCTTCCATTGATCCGCAGAATACACATTTGGGACGGTAGCGCTCCAAAATGATGTGGTCTCCCTGTACAAGAATTTCTACCGGGTCCCCCTCATTCATTTGGTACCTTTTACGCAGAGACTTAGGCAGAACAATTCTACCCAGCTGATCTACTTTACGAACTACGCCAGCAGGTTTCATATCTTACGTACACCTCTCCTATTCAACTATTAATTAGTAGTTACTACTTTTTTCGGCAGTATTCTTCTATTTCGTTATTCATATTGTCGAATCCTGCTGAAAAAAACAAAAAATCATGTCTACTTTTAAAAAAGTTCCGGAAAGTCCAGCTGACGCAGTGCTTCATAGACAATAATCGCTGCCGAATTGGATAAATTCAGCGATCTGACCGCCTGCCCCATCGGCATGCGCATCGCTGTTTCTTTCCCTGCTTCCAGGATTTCAGGCGACAACCCCTTGGTCTCTTTGCCGAAGACAAAAAAATCGCCATCCCGGAAGGCGAAGTCTGTATACCTCTTCTCTGCCTTGGTCGTAGCGTAGAAAAAACGTCCTTCGCTGTATTTCTCCAGTACCTCCGCGAACGAATCGTGATATTCAATGGTGACGGCATGCCAGTAATCCAGGCCCGCCCGCTTCAGCGTCGCATCGTCGGTCCGGAAGCCCAGCGGCCGGACAAGATGAAGATGGGTGCCGGTAGCAGCACAGGTACGGGCAATATTGCCGGTGTTCGCCGGAATTTCCGGTTCAACCAGCACAATGTGTAATGCCATTAGGGTAAACTTCCTCTCTGTAGGCTTCAATAGCCCTGTGTTGTAAGTAAACATACAGCTCTAGGATGACAGACGGACTGTTCAAAGGCAAGCAGAAGACCTTCCGCCTAAGCAGCGGAAGGTCCGGAAATTTCAATCACTTAGCCTTGAGTTTGCCGGAAATGCTTCATGAAATCGGCAAGCGCCTTAACGCTCTCATAAGGAACAGCGTTATAAATCGAAGCACGCAAGCCTCCGACGCTGCGGTGTCCCTTGAGGCCGATGAAGCCTTCCTGCTCAGCTGCCTTGACGAACTGCTTCTCCAGCTCCTCGGACTGCATCCGGAAGGTAACGTTCATAATGGAACGGCTGCCTGCCTCTGCTACTCCGCGGTAGAAGCCGTCACTGCCGTCGATATGATCGTACAGCAGGCCGGATTTATCGCGGTTCTTGGATTCGATGCCGGCAAGACCACCCTGCTCCTCAATCCATTTTAACACTTCATTGACCATATATACAGAAAAGGATGGCGGCGTATTATACAGAGAGTTGTTCTTGTAATGTGTATCATAACGCAGGATTGTCGGAATGTTCGCAGGTGATTTGGCAATCAGCTCTTCCTTGGCAATCACTACAGTCACCCCGGAAGGTCCAAGATTCTTCTGCGCTCCGGCGTAGATCAGCCCGAATTTGCTGACATCAAAGGAACGGCTCAGAATGTCACTGGACATATCGGCAATCAGCGGTAGAGAACCTGTATCCGGATATTCCGCATATTGCGTCCCTTCAATGGTCTCATTGGAGGTAATGTGCAGGTAAGCCGCATTGTCAGCCGGCTTGATGCTGCCAAGCTCCGGAATGGCCAGGAACTTCTTGTCCTCGGAGGATGCGGCAACATGCGCTTCTCCTACCAGCTTCGCTTCCTTGAGTGCCTTGTCTGCCCAGCTTCCTGTCATTACATAGCTGCCGACTTGTCCGCTGGAGATGAGGTTCATCGGGATCATGGCGAACTGCGTGCTGGCTCCGCCCTGCACAAATAACACTTTGTAGCCTTCAGGATTGCCGAGCAGGGAAAGCAGACGCTCCTGCGCTTCATTATGCACGGATTCGTATATTGCCCCGCGGTGCGACATCTCCATAATGGACATTCCGCTTTCCCGGAAATCAACAAACTCCGCCTGTGCGCGTTCGAGTACTTCAAGCGGCAGCGCCGCCGGTCCTGCATTGAAATTGTATGCTCTCTTGCTCAAAATTGCCCCCATCCTTTCTCTCCTACGAATATGGATATCGCTATGATAGCAGCATTCCAACACGCCAGCAAGTATAATTATTCACATGTAGCGTAAGATCCCCGGGCTTCATAACGTGAAAAACTGATAGCTGCGGCTCCAATCCCTGCTGTGACGCGGTAAAATACTGATGTCCGCAAAAACCTCGGGAGAAATCACATGCTGCTCACCCCAGAGAGCCATCCGCTCCGGTCGGAAGCTTCCGCTCTCACGCACTCCTGCTCCGCTCGGCTTGTGGACCAGCTCCCAGTACCAATCCGCATCCCCCTTCTCCCAGCCGCTCAGCCGGCAATAGAACGGACGGTCAGGAACGGCAGTCCAGCTTACAACGTTACCCGACACATGCAGCAGCCCGGAGGTATACGAGGATTCCGGTTCATGCACACCGGCTTTTCCAGGCAGTTTCAGCTCATAGTCTTTCCCGGCAGGAGCATCATTGATTCCAACGAAGTTATGAATATACTCTTCCGTATGCAGCGGCTTTATTCCGGTATTTTCCAGTGAATAATCAATGATGAGCCGGTCCCCGTGCAGTGAGATCCGTTTGCTCAAAAGTATACCGTACCCCCGGCACTCCTCAGACTTCACCTTATACACTATTTCATGCCGGCTGCTTTCCGTCTTTATCTCTGAGGGGATGAGCGGGTACGCAGCCATAAAATCATAGGCAGCATTATCCGTCTTGTGCAGCAGCCCGACACCAGGCTTCGGAAACCACTCCCCGGCGGCAGCTTCCGCGTAGCCTATTGCCCGGGAGATGCCGAATTCGTTACACAGCCCGATCCCCCCGCTGCCTTTTCCTGCATGCAGACTCTCCGGAACACAAAAGGTATGCTTTCCGTCCTCCAGTGTGACCTGGGTAATAAAACCGGTCCAGTCGAACCTGGTACCGCTGTAATCTCCTGGCTCTGCAATATCCACAGTCAGAATTCCATTTGAAAGCTGGTGAGCCATTCTAATCCATCCTTTCCGATACAACCGCTTTTTCAGAGTCTATCAAAAAAGAGCCTGCAGCACCTTAAGAGGCAGCGCAGGCACTTCTCATTATTTATTTATTGATCAGGCGAGTTCAACCTTCAATTCATGAACCTGTCCTTCCGGCAATGCCTGCAGCACCGCACGCGGAATCAACACACCCTCTGAGACGCGCTGAAGCGTCACCACAGCGCCGTTCAGGGTAATACCGTGTATTTGGTACTCTCCATACTCAGCGCTTCCTGTGGACGTATAGACGACCTCCAGCTCACGTCCGGCAAACAGAGTCTTAATCGACGCCCTGCCCTGTGCATCAAACTGCTCCTTGACCAGCTTCGGTGCAAGCAGCAGATCACCCAGAAGTCCTTTAACGCCGAATACTTCTGTCACCATCGTCAGCAGCAGCCAGCTGGCCGAGCCGGTCAGATACGTATACATTCCTCTGCCTTTTTCATTGATATACTCCGGAATTCCCGGGTACATCCTGCTCAGCTCAAAATTCACACTAAGGCTGTACAGTGAATCAAGCACCTTGTATCCTTCTCGGACATAACCGCGTTTATACAGCGCATTCCCGTACATTACAGTCATATGGCTGAACATCGCCCCGTTTTCTTTATGGCCAAAAGCAAATCCGAAGGCACGGCCCAGGTTTTGCTGGATGCCGCCGAAGTCCGAATTCAGCCGGTAGCCGATTACGGCATCGAACAGGTTTCTTTCAACGGAAGCGATCATATGCGGAATCTGTTCAGGGGCTGCCGCGCGGCCGAGAAGCGGAAACACCTGTCCGGTAAGGGTCATCCGGACACCTCCGGCCGTCTCTCCTTCAACCCGTTCACCGTCATTATTGTAATAGCCGTTAAACCAGCCGCCGCCGTGAACACTTTCCACCCATTCATTACTGCGCAGGTGGCTGAAGATCCACTCTGCCTTGCGGGCCAGGTCATCTGCCACCTGCTCAAGCTTAAGCTCTGCGCGGATGCCGCTCACACGGTTCGGTGCAGCAGCATAATAGCGGTTAAGCCGTTCCTGCTTGGCGGATACAGATGCATAATCGACACTCTCGCCCAGGGAGTCCAGCAGCAGCAGCATTTCTTCCGCCAGCTCCAGCGTGCCGCTTCCCGTGCGGTCTTTCAGTGTGCGCAGCAGCTCAGACAGCTCATAAAGATTATCGCCATAGAAGGCGGTAAACGTAACACTCTCTCCACGCTGGGCCGCCATATCCAGCCCGTCATTCCAGTCTGCACCCTCCAGCAGAATGTTATTATGCTCACCCACATTGAAGAACGGAACCAGATTCTGCAGCAGAATATGCTCCAGAATCGTGCCGGTATAGACCTCACCTGCACTGGTGCGCAGGCTGCTGCCTGCAGCAGGCTCCCAGGAGCTGTCACGTTCGCGGCAGCGGCTCATAAAGGAGTCCCGGAAATAAGTCTGCTCCTGCAGCAGGAAATCCAGATCACCGCTCTGATTCAAATACAGCAGGGTTGTCATGAACGGCCACGCCCCATGGTCCATCCATACGCGCGGAATGTTATTCCGGTCGGCAATGAACTCTCCGGGGTGCTGACCGATGATGGTTGCATTGCTGCCGTCTATTCTCACTCCCGCATAATTATTCAGCAGCAGGCTGCGCACATCCTCCGGTTCCATGATCAGGAGGGCCAGGCAATCCTGCCATAAATCACGCCAGCCCCGGCCGCCGCGGCCGTAATCATGATAGGGCAGAAATGAGTTCCCGTACAGCCTGCGCAGCACCGGCTGCAAGGTAACCCATTTCATCCACTGGTCAGCGCTGTCATCCCCTGTATGGAAGGACACAGTGTTCACTTTGTCTGCCCAGAACTGCTTGTTAGCCGTAAGCTCGGCATCAAAAGCTGCAGCAGAGCCGTATTTTCCCATCAGTTCTTCTACATCAATCCGGTCATTGCCGATCACCATTACTACTACATACGAACGGCTCTGGCCCGGCAGGAGCGGAACTGAAGCGAATCTTATGCCTCCCAGCGCTTCATAACCCTCGCTATGTAGAGCTCCGTCCCGGCCGGACTGGGGCTCTGCATTCCATACTACCGCTTCGGGCCAGTCCAGACTGCCGCCTTCACCAATAAACTCTTCTTGAACAGGGAAGAAGCCAACAGGCAGAGCACCGTCCTCTTCCGCACCAAAAACACCATAGGACGTATGATTAACCCGGTGTCCGCGTTCATCAAAGGACAACGCCGGCTGAACCTCAACGCCATAGTCCAAGGTATAAATCCGGTTCAGCAGTGAAGTGACATGACGGTGATCCCGCAGATCATCTGCCGAACGTGCATACAGCGGAATGGCCGCAGTGGGCGTAATCAATATTTCCCCTGTTCCCATATTCGTCAGCACTACCTTCATCAGCTCAACCTTATCACTCCCTACTGGAACGAGACTGGTCACTTCCGCCTTGATGCCCAGCTGCCGGTTCTCCCGTGTGACCTTGTGCCACAGCAGCCCCGCTTCCAGCAGAGAATCGTCTGCAGTCTCCGAATAAGCCTCTGCATGCTGGCGGGCTGAATTCCCTGCTGCCGACCAGGCGCCTTTTCCGTCGATATAAACCCAGAAATTGCGGGAAGCCCGCGAATTGTGCAGATCCTCCACAGAGAGTGGCGGTGTCAGAAAGGTATTATGTCCCGAGGTTACCTGGCCATGAAGCTGCGGAGTGACCGAGGACATCATGCCCCCTTCGTTAACCAGCGGAAAATACAAGAAACTGCTCCGGTCAGGCTGCTCCAGGCTGAACTCCCCATTCTGCCCGGTGAACTGCCAGCCTGCTATTTTTTTGTGTGCCAAAGTATTCATCCTTCCAGATCATTTTTACGAAACCGTTTTCGGTTTTATTATTGCACCGTAAACAAATGTTGTAAAGAGATTTTTGGATAAACTGCTGTATATCATTAAGAGATAATTAATTTTCCGACTTAAATCCTGCAATATCAAGGGTTATTCCCATCCTCGTCTGCAATAGACACACTGTAGCAACCAGGTATAATCCGAAAACATTTCCGAAAATGCGACTAAATTATTTATTAAAGATGCTCAGTTAATTAAAATTTTGTCCAGAAAGAGATTCATAGCATACTAAATCTCATTTTAGCAAACGCATTCTTTTCTATTTATAATAAATTATTCTTTTTATTTGAACATATTTACGAAAATTTTTGCTACTTATTATTTAAAAAAGCATTTCCCTCCAAAAAAAGAACACAAAGAAGCCTCCGGGTCTTCCCGGAGGCTTCTGAGCTAAACTAAAATTATATAATGCCGATCCTATACGTCGAAGTACAGGGCATATTCATGCGGATGAACGCGAATGGCAACCTCTTGTGCTTCTCCACGCTTCAGAGCGATGTAGTTATCAATAAAGTCCTTGGTGAACACGCCGCCTTCAGTAAGGAACTCGTAGTCAGCTTCCAGAGCGTCAAGAGCTTCATTCAAGCTGCCTGGAACACTGCGGATTTTTTCTTTGTCAGCATCGGACAATTCATAGATGTTTTTGTCCAGCGGACCGTAGCCCATTTCTTCAGGGTTGATTTTTTTCTTGATTCCGTCCAGACCAGCCATCAGCATTGCGGAGAATGCCAGGTAAGGGTTAGCAGTGGAGTCAGGTGTACGGAATTCAATACGACAGCCCTTAGGTGTTACAGCAGCTACCGGGATACGGACAGCAGCGGAACGGTTACCTTTGGAGTAAACCAGGTTAACCGGTGCTTCGTAACCAGGAACCAGACGTTTGAACGAGTTGGTGCTTGGGTTAGTCAGCGCGATCAGTGCCGGTGCATGGTACAGGATACCGCCGATGTAGTTCAGAGCCATTTCACTCAGGTTGGCATAAGCACCTTTTTCGTAGAACAAAGGCTCGCTGCCGTTGAAGATGGACTGGTGAACGTGCATACCGCTACCATTATCGCCGAACAGCGGTTTTGGCATGAAGGTTGCAACTTTGCCGTACTGGCGTGCAGTGTTCTGCACGATATATTTGTAAGTCAGGAGATTGTCAGCTGTTTTCTTCAGGGTATCGAAACGGAAGTTGATTTCCGCTTGTCCCGCAGTCGCCACTTCATGGTGGTGACGTTCGATTTCAAGTCCTGCTTCGCCGAGCAGACGGCACATTTCACTGCGGATATCCTGTTGGGAATCCACTGGCGCTACCGGAACATATCCGCCTTTAACGCCTACCTTGAAGCCCAGGTTGCCGCCTTCTTCCTTGCGGTTCGTGTTCCATACTGCTTCTTCGGAATCTACGGAGAAGGAAGAGCTGTGCATTGTAGTCTCGTAGCGGACATCGTCGAAGATGAAGAACTCGGACTCAGGTGCGAAGAATGCCGCTGTGCCTACACCGCTTGACTGCAGGAATTCTTCGGCTTTTACTGCGATACCACGCGGGTCGCGCTCATAACGTTCGCCGTCAGGAGTGAAGATGTCACACATGATATTCAGCGTCGGGTGAGCTGTAAAAGGATCAATGTATACAGTACTTGGATCAGGCATCATTACCATGTCCGATTCTTCAATACCGCGGAATCCTTTGATGGAAGAACCATCAAACGCTACACCATTTACAAATGTTTCTTCCTCAACTGCAGATGCTGGCAATGAGATGTGATGAGCACGTCCACCCAAATCTACAAAGCGAAAATCCACCCACTCGATATTGTTTTCCTTGATCGTCTGCAACACTTTTTCAACCGACATGAATAATTCCTCCCCAAGTTCCGAACATTAACCCGCTCTCAGTATCAAATGTTCTTGTTTTATTTTTTTACTGTCGTCATTATAAAACTCATACCTAACATCGTCAATGCTTATGTCAGGTATTTTTGATCACAATGTAAGATATTCTGACGCTTTCGTGAATAAGCCGTATCTTGCCTAAAATTGTATTCCATAATGCCAGGCCAAATAATAAATAGCCCTCTTTCCCGCCTGGCTGCAGGAAAGAAGGCCACGTATGACAAGGTTCTTCCGGGTGATCAGGCAATAGGCGCCGCTTCAAGCGATTCGGAGAATTTGCGTCCGACCAGCGGTGCAAGCTTCTCCAGATCTCTAAGCAGCTTATCGAACTGATCCGGGAACAGGGACTGAACCCCGTCACCTGTCATGGAATTGTCAGGATCTGTATGCATTTCAATAATCAGACCATTAGCTCCGGCGGCAACAGAGGCTTTAGCCATGGGCTCTACCAGCTCGCGTCGGCCGGTGCCGTGGCTCGGGTCAGAAATAACCGGCAGATGACTCAGGCTCTGAAGCACCGGAATCGCCGACAGGTCAAGGGTATTGCGGGTATAAGTCTCGAATGTACGGATACCGCGCTCGCACAGCATAACATCACGGTTGCCGCCCGCAAGGATGTACTCTGCCGCATTCAGGAGTTCGTCATAGGTTGCGCTGAAGCCGCGTTTAAGCAGCACAGGACGGCCGCAGGTGCCGAGCTTGCGCAGCAGATCGAAATTCTGCATATTGCGTGTGCCTACCTGCAGAATATCTGCATGCTCCGCACAAATATCCACATATTCCGGTGTCATAACCTCGGTAATGGTCAGCAGGCCATGCTTCTTGCCGGCTTCCGCCATCATCGTCAGGCCTTCCACACCGACACCCTGGAAGCTGTATGGACCGGTACGCGGCTTGAACGCGCCGCCGCGCAGCACCTGCCCGCCGGAAGCCTTGACCAGACGGGCGATTTCATCAATCTGCTCAGGCGATTCAACTGCACACGGCCCGCCCATTACCACAAGATTCTCCCCGCCGATCTTCACGCCGCGGATATCGATAATGGTATCCTCCGGATGGAAGTCACGGCTGGCCAGCTTATAGGATTTGGTGATCTTCACAACGTTCTGCACGCCCTTCATCTGGCGCAGATGCTCGGCAAGACTTGGCGTAACACCACCGATGAGTCCGATTACCGTATGGTCTGCACCGCGCGACAGATGGACCTGCAGCCCCTGCTTTTCGATAACGGCAATAATGTCATTTACCTGCTCCTGCGGTGTCTGATTAGACGTAATAACGATCATATTATTAGCTCCCCTTTGTTAGGATAATCCTGTTTATAATTTTAAATAATTAATAAATACTATTACGCTACGACGCGTGTGTGCTTTTAAGCGCTAAAGTGATTTTACCGCATAATACAGTATCCGTCAACTTATTTTCCGGATGGAACCGCCGTTTATTCCAGTAATTACTAGATAAGTGATATTCGCCAAGGAAACTTCTACGAAAAAACAAGGAGTAATTAACAACATAAAAAGCACCCGTTCTCTCCAACCGGAGGAACAGGTGCCTGATAATAGCATGTGAAAACAGTTAACGAATAAGTTCAAAATAACATCAGGTAGCGCTCGTAGTCTTGTTCTTGACCGGCGGCAGCAGCTTTGCCATGTTCACTGTACGCTTGATCTCCCAGGTCTCAGGCTTCGCCGGATCATACTGCTCCAGATAGCTGATAACTTCCTTGGTGATCGGTGTAGGCGTGGAGGCGCCGGAGGTAACCCCTACCTTGTTAACGCCCTGCAGCCATTCGGTATTCAGCTCGGATACATCTGCAATCCGGTGGGCAGGCGTACCGGCAATCTCTTCAGACACCTGTGCCAGCCGGTTGGAATTGTTGCTGCGCGGATCACCGACGACGATTACCAGGTCGCACTGCCCAGCCTGTTCAGCCACAGCCTCCTGGCGCACCTGTGTAGCCATACAGATCTCATTATGCACTTCTGCGCCGGGGTAGGTTTCCAGCAGTTTTTTCATAATATGCTTGATATCCCACTGGCTCATCGTGGTCTGGTTCGTGATGACGATTCGTGAAGATGGCACATTCAGGCCGGCAATCTCTTCTTCCTTCTCGATCAGATGCACATGCTCCGGCGCAATGCCGACGGCGCCCTCCGGCTCCGGATGGCCTTTTTTGCCGATATAAATAATCTCGTAGCCTTCCTCCACCTTCTCTTTGATGAGATCGTGGGTCTTCGTTACATCCGGACAAGTAGCATCCACCGTAGTCAGCCCTTTGGCACGGGCCAGCCTGCGTACTTCAGGCGAAACACCGTGTGCGGTAAAAATAACTGTACCGCTGTCGACCTTATCGAGAATATCCAGACGGTTATGCCCGTCAAGGGTAATAATTCCATCGTCCTCAAAAGAATTCGTAACATGACTGTTATGTACAATCATGCCAAGTATATAAATCGGCCGGGGCAGATCAAGGTTCTGGGCGGCCTGCCGTGCCATCACCATGGCATCTACGACACCATAGCAATAGCCCCGGGGAGAAATTTTGATGACTTCCATGTATGTTCACCAGCTTTCTGCTGTCAATGACGGCTATAATAGGACCTGTCTATTATACCCTATTCCAGCGGCGGAGCAAAGAGAAGCGGCAGCCAGATAATAAAGGTCGTCCCCTCGCCCTGGCGGGTAACTACCTCCACTGACCCTCCGTGCTCATCGATAATCCATTTGGCGATAGACAGCCCGAGTCCGATTCCTTCGGTCATTCCTCTTGATTCATCCGCCCGGTAGAAGCGGTCGAAGATATGCGGAACCTGGTCCTTGTCCATGCCGATCCCGGTGTCCTTGATCCGGATGCCCACCTGATTCTGATAGAACACAGCATCCATCGTAACCTCACCGGAAGGTGTATACTTAAAGGCATTGTCAATGAAAATGAACAGCATCTGCTGCAGGTAATCCTTGTTGCCGACAATATATTTTCCGTTCATCTGACTCAGATCGCCAATGGACCAGTCGGCTTGGCGAGGCAGGAACGATGCCCTGCGGGCCACCTCTGTCATCAGCGGCTCCAGCGCCACCGGCTCCTTGTCAAAGGTCCGGCCGGTATCTGCCCGCGCAAGGGAGAGCATGTCGCCGACCAGCCGGCTCATCCGTTTCGACTCATCGGCTATATCCTTCACGGACTCTATGGACAGCTGGCGGATTTCCGCTTCGCTCATCCGGCTCTGGTCAGGGTCCATTTCCCAGATCTTCTGCAGCAGGTCAATGTTGCCCCGGATCGTTGTAAGCGGTGTCCGCAGCTCGTGCGAAGCATCCGACACAAATCGGCGCTGGGTGGCATAGGAATCCTCAAGCTCCCTGTAGAAGCCCTCCATCCGCCCGAGCATGCTGTTGACCGTCTCAATCAGCCGGCCGATCTCGTCCGGAGGTCCGTTATATTCAATCCGCGAGCTGAGATCGTTTCCGGTCTGAATCCCGTTGGCCGCCTCAATAACCATGCCGATCGGGCTCATAGATTTGCGGGCCAGGAAAAGCCCGAACGTAAACGCGGCAATCAGCGTGGCAAAGGAGCCGACAAGCAGAATGTTTTTAAGCCGGTTCAGCATGGTGACCTGTTCCCCTGTATACACTGCTACTTGCAGCACTCCGGCTAAATTGCCGTTATTGGTGGCAACATTCACTCCCTGTTGAAAGATCAGAAAGGGGTTACCATTGTAATAGGACTGCAGGAATTCCTGCTGCTGATTCTCCATGCTGTCCTTTGGCGGCACTTTAAATTCAAGGTGAATCTCGGTCATATTGGGACTGGGAATCATTTTGTCCAGATCGTAAATATACAATTGGCCGAACAGGCTCTGTCCCGCCGGACCTCCCAATATTTGTTGAAGGGTTCCATCATTGGTTAGCCCGACTTTGGGTTCTACCTGAGACGCTTGTTTGACTAGCCGGTCTTTCAGATCCCCATACGTATTAAAATAGACAAAACCGTAAATTGCGGCTGATAAGGCCAGCAGCATAACGGCCAAAATTCCTGAATACCAGGCTGTCAGCCGCAATTTAATAGACATGTTAGTCACCTCTTAGAATGTAACCGGCTCCCCGGATCGTCTGAATTAACCGTTTGCCGCCATGCTCCTCCGTCTTCTGGCGCAGCATGGCGATATATACCTCAAGCACATTGGATTCCCCGCTGTAGTCATAACCCCATATTTTATCCATAATCAGGTCACGGGAGAGCACACGCTTCGGGTTCTGCATGAACAGATGCAGCAGCTCGAACTCCTTGGCTGTCAGCTCCAGGCGTTTACCTGCACGGGTCACTTCGCGTGAATCCACATCCAGCGTAATATCTTCATAAGTTACGGTCTGATCGGGTGCTCCGCCCTGCTCGCTCTTGCGGCGCAGCAGCGCACGCACCCGGGCCAGCAGCTCCTCCAGCGCAAACGGCTTTACCAGATAATCGTCCGCTCCCAGATCAAGCCCTTTAACACGGTGCTCTATCTCATCCTTAGCCGTAAGCATCAGCACCGGGACGGTGCTGCCTCCCTCACGCATGCGCCGGCAGACCTCGAAGCCGTCCACCTGCGGCATCATCACATCCAGAACAACCACATCGGGGTCACCGGTCAGAATGGCACGCAGCCCGTCCGCTCCGTTGGATGCCGTCTTTACATCATAGCCTTCAAAGGCAAGGCCTCGGCGCAGCATGGAAGTAATCTTTTCATCATCATCAATAATTAAAATATTCGGTCGCATCAGGCAGCCCCCATTGTCCAGTTCGTTTTGTCTCTATTGTAGCATGAATGTACGGATTCACGTCCAGCAGCAGCACAAACGGAAGGGTTGCCCCTTCCGTCTGTCAATACCGTCCGGCTTGATTACTGCTCCTGGGTTTGGGTGGTATCAAAATCATTTTTATTGCCGATCGTAACCGGAAGCTCCAGCGTTTTGCCGTCACGGACTACATTCAATGTAACCTTGTCCCCGACCTTAAGGGATTGAATATAAGTAATCAGCTCCTGGCTGGTAGCATACTTCGTGCCGTTCACCCCTGTAATGATATCATAAGGGCGCAGGTCTGCAGTGTAAGCAGGCGACTTGAATACAATCTCTGCTACTACTGAACCTTCGGTAATGTCAGTACCCATCTGCTGTGCAACCTGGTCGGTAATGGTCATCAGCGATGCGCCGATGAACGGAACCGGCTCCTTAGGGATTTCCTGGTTGGCCTCCAGTTTGTCTACAACCTCTTTAATGGTGTTCACTGCGATCGCAAAGCCGATCCCCTGTGAATCCGTGCTGACTGCCACGTTCATCCCGATCACTTCACCGTTCAGATTAAGCAGCGGACCGCCGGAGTTCCCCGGATTGATCGAAGCATCGGTCTGCAGCAGGTTTTTGTAATTACGTGTGCCGCTGCCGTCTTCTTCGTTAATATCGATGCTGCGTCCTTTCGCACTCAGTACACCGGCTGTAACGGTATGATCAAAGCCCTGCGGGTTACCAATCGCTACAACCTCGGAGCCGACCTTGAGGCTGTCGGAATCACCAAGCGCTACAGTAGGGAAGTCCGCCCCTTCAATTTTCAGAACGGCAAGATCCAGGTCTTTGCTGGAACCGAGCAGCTTCGCTTCATATGGCTTGGTTGTTCCGTCAACCGTAACCTGAATAACGTCTGCACCTTCAACAACGTGCTGGTTAGTCAGAATGTAACCGGAGGATTCATAAATGAAGCCTGTTCCGATTCCATAAGGAGTGAGCTGTGAATCCGAATTGCTGCCTGACTCCGACTGCGAATTACGGTCTGATCCGGAGGAGCCCCCGAACTGGTCGCCGAAGAAAAACTGCGAGAACGGGTCACTCATATTCGGATTGGATGATGAGCCTCTGCTCGAGCTCTTCACCAGTGTTTCAATCTTCACGACAGCGGGACCGACCGCATCAACCACATTGGATACATCCGTTGTGCCGGTAAGAAGCGAGGTAGTCGAAGTGGATGGTGTCACACTCGCGCTGCCGACAGCCGATTTAGCCGTTGTACTTGCCACCGATGCTGTTGTTTCCTGGCCACCGGTGAACCAGTTCCCCCGGTCTGCCGCAAACATTGAACCGGACAATACGATCATCCCGGCCAGGAAGGAGAGCAGCACTGCCTTTACTGGCTTCTTAGGCTTGCTGTTGTACTGCCAGCCGTTTCCGCCATCCGCACCGTTTCCGCCGCGACCGCCGTTACCATCATAGCCGGTGGTGCGGAGCGATGTGCTGTAAGGAAGCTGCTTGACCGGCTGCGGAGCAGTAACCTCAACACGCTCAGGCTCACGGCGGTTGTAATGCTGACCGTTATCCTGATTGCCGTCCTCATTGTTAATGGATTTAAAAGGTCCGTACGAGTAATAGTAGGATGATCCGGATTCCGTTGATTGAGCCTGGTTGCTGCTGTCTGCATTATTATTAGTGCTGTTAGCTGGTTCGTTATCACGATTAAGGTTGTTAGAATTATTATTGTTGTTATCCATGTTTACTTTCCTCCCGTGCCTTGTCTGTCTGACAAGGAGTATTGTGTTTTCTTCTTGTTCTTATTTTGTACTTTAAACCTTAACTGCACATTAAAAACAATTTAATCAGAGATAAAAGATGATAGAAATCCACGCTAAAAAAGCAAAAAGTCCCGGTGCTTATCTGCACCGGGACTTCATTTGGAGTTTTAAGATAAATGCAAATATGATGTTTCCCTTTATCCCTGGGCCCAGCCCTTGCGGTGGGCGTAAATGGCCAGCTGGGTGCGGTCATCCAGCTCGCATTTCATCAGCAGGTTGCTGACATGCGTCTTAACCGTCTTGATGCTGATATGCAGCTCCTCGCCGATGTCCTTGTTGGTCTTGCCCTCGGCGATAAGAAGCAGCACCTCCTTCTCACGTTCGGTGAGGCCGGATGAATCGCCCTGAACCGTCCGCTGGCGGATGCCGCGGGTTAATGCCTGCGACACATCGCCGGTCATGACCGGCATACCGCGGTAAGCCCCCTGCAGGGCGTAGATCAGTTCCTCTGCTGAAACTGTTTTGAGCACGTAGCTGACTGCACCGGCTTCAATCGCATCAACCACCAGATCATCTTCCAGAAAGCTGGTCAGGATGACGATCTTGAGACCCGGGAACTCGGCCAGCACAGCCCTCGTCGTTTCGGCACCGTTCATTACCGGCATCATCAGATCCATAAGAACCAGATCAGGCAGATTCTCGTGGCCCCAGTCACGCAGCATATTCAGCGCTTCCGACCCGTTTCCCGCTTCGCCGACGACCTCAAACAGCGGGTCCAGCATCAGATACGTTTTGAGTCCCATCCGCACCATGTCATGATCGTCCACCAGCAGTACTTTTATGACACTCATGTCTATTCCTCCTGTTCCTGATTGCCTTGAACAAATTTTGGTATATGTACGCGGATCGTCGTTCCCGCTCCTTTGCGGCTGATGATCTCCACCTGCCCGCCCAGCTTTTCGGCGCGCTCACGCATGGTTGTCAGCCCATAGGACCCCTGCTTGTGCTGCACATGCTCAAACCCCTGGCCATCATCGCTGATGCTCAGAACGACCTGTCTCGGGGCTTCACGCAGGGACAGGCTGACTACGCGCGCTCCGGCATGCTTCACAATATTAGCCATAGACTCCTGGATAATCAGGAACAGCTGGTGTTCAATCGCTTCCGACAGCTCACCCTGCAGTTCCAGCTCCTTGACCCCTTTGAGCCCGTTCTGCCGGCAGTAATCCGGAAACCATTTCTCCAGCGCCTCGAACAGATTCCTGCCCTCGAGCTCTACTGGACGCAGCTGGGCAATCAGCGCCCGCATCTGCTTCTGCGCCATTTGCGACATCGTAATCAGCTGATGCATGACCGTTATTCCCTGCTGCTCATTGCGTTCAAGCACTTTAGGCAGCGAAGAGGCGGACATATGGATCGCGAACAGCTGCTGGCTTACCGTGTCATGCAAATCACGGGCCATCCGCCGGCGTTCCTCCAATACCGCGCTCTCCGCCGCCTTTTCCTTCTCGATTACTTCCTGTTCGCCAAGACGCTGCAGAATCTGCATTTTATTTTCAACCGTATCCATCATCATATTAAACTCATGGTACACTCTGGCAAAGGACTGGTCATCACTCTCCGGCATCCGCACAGAAAGGTTGCCTTTGGCCACCTGCAGCATGTTCAGATCGAGATGGTCGATCCGCCGCTGGATCCGCTGTCCGGCCATATAGCCGACTACAACGTTAAACAACACTATTCCGAGGATAAGATACAGCCACATGCGGTAATCCACAACTTCAATGTAGCCCAGGCATGTCCCAGCATAGACGAGACCGGCAGCGACGCCTCCGCTGAGGAGAAAATAGAGCAGCAGCAGCCATTTGGTATTGCTGAAGATCGTCCCCATCCTTTAGCCCACCGTTTTAACCTTGATATCGCCGATGAAGGCGCTCACGTTAATCCGGACTTTTTTGCCGGCTTCCTTGTAATAAGGGGTCTTGCACTGCACACTGCTCATAAATCCGCTGCGCGTCTGCTCCAGCACCTGCATATCGCCGATAAAGGAACTGCTGTTGACCGAAACACCAAGATCCATATCATCCGGAATATAGACTTTAATGTCGCCGACAAAAGCGGATATGTTGATTTTGGTCTCACCATAAGGAATCTGCGCATTGGTCAGATCAAGCACGGTGTCTCCAATGAACTGTGAGATGTTGGTGTGCTTCAGCTGAAAATGCTCCTTGCCCATATGCACGTCCCCGATAAAGGCCGAACGGTTTGTCGTTTCCTTATGGTTTTGTTTTTCATGGAAGTCCTCATGCCACTCCCCGTGTCTGCGGGCATGGCGTTCCTGGCGCTCCTGGCGTCTGCGTTCATGGCGGTCCCGGTTCTCCTTCCAGCGGGCTTCGGATGCCGACTGAAAATATCCCTTCGGGTCCTGCTCCTGCTCATGGGCATCCTCTTCATTCTTTGAGAGGTAGTCGTCCCAGTTGCGTTCGCCAGCAGGCTTCCCGAATTTCTGCTCGAACTGTTCATCCAGTGTGGATTCCAGCGGTTTTGGAGGTGCTACTGGCTCATGCGTACCCGGTCCGGGCGGATAGAAGTCAGGCGGTGACGATGGTGCCGGAGGAACCGGCGGAATATTGCGGCTGCGCGGTCTGAAGATCACATACAGGCCGCCGCCGATCAGCATTACCGGAAAGAGCAGCTTGAAGAAATCGCCTGGCGATACATCAAACCAGTCCAGATTCCGTCCCAGGAAATAAACCCCGAGTGCGAGGAAGAAAAATCCCCAGAAAGCCGACGAACCCTTTGAACCATTATCATTCGTGGACAAAAAATTCTGCAGCCCCATCCAGATCAGGACAAGCGGCCAGTAATCCGAAATAAGGGAACCTATACTAAAATCGGTATATCCCATCTGCCTCAGCAGAAACATCCCGCCAAGTCCAATCAGGATCAGTCCGCCGAGAACCTGGCTGGTGAACCTTCTTTTCATGCTTCATTTCCCCTTTATGATGTCGTTTTTGCCTTCATGCATACCCTATAGACTTAGTCTACAGCATTCGAAGACCGGAGGACAGCGGCGTAAGAAGGAAAGCTGACTCAGTCCCGGGACCGAGCCCCCTGGAATTATAAGGGATATTTGTCCATGCAGCAGCAGATGCCCTAAAAACGAAAAAGGACTGTCCCGGCGCCCATTCTCTGAGCGTACCGGAACAATCCAGCTTTAGCATTTCGGTGTTAGCCACGCACTCACAGCATTACTGCTGCGGTTTTTGCATCGGCTTAACAAATGTACCCTGCTTTGTTGCGCCGTCATTTTCAACAGCAAACTCGGCATTGTATTTTTCATTCGGTGTTTTGTAGTTTTCCTGTACTTTTGGTTTTTTAGCCACTGGAATTCACCCCCTGAGTGTTCTCGTTAAGGGCACTCAATGTACCCCAGTCGATATTATGGCGGGCCAAGGGCTGTCTTATACATATGCAAGTGAAAAACATATCAAACACTACGGAGGCTCAGGTTCCGCCTCAAATGCTCTCTTCCAGCAGGTCCTGGGGAATCGTTTTGTAGGTCTCAATCGCCTTGCCCAGATCCTTAAGCATGCTCTCAGTGCATTTACCGTTACCGCGCTTAATCAGCTGGACAACAACCGTCTTTTTGCCCCATTCCTTGTACACCTGCTTGGTGGTAGCGAAATACAAATCGATTTTGCGTCCCTTGATTGCTGAGCCGGTATCCGCAACGATTGCATAACCGTAACCCGGGATATAGAGAATACTTCCCAGCGGCAGAACCTTCGGGTCGGCAGCAATGGTGGATACCGCATTTTTGTCCCTGCGTACTTTGACGCCCGAATAGGTGATGCCGTATTGCGGATGCTTGGATGTCTTGCCTGTAGACTCATAACCTGCAGTATAGCCGGTTGCCGTAACCTTCATTGAAGTGATAATCTGCTCCGGCGCAGGTGCAGCAACGGGAACGGAAGCCGGCTGCTTGACAGCCGTATCCGGCTTCTTGTCGGCGGGTGCCGCTGTTGCCTGTGGTGCCTCTGGTACCTCTGGTGCCTCTGTTGCTGCCGGCTTCAACCGGGAAGTTCCCCCGAGCTGAGACGCTCCTGTAAAGAAAGCCTCCTGTGAATATACGATGGCGCGGCCGGTTGTCTGCACCTCCGGCTGCACGTTTCCGCTAATGCTTGTAAAGAAGGATGAACCCTGTCTATTTTGAAAATCATCTGCCTTTATAGTACCGCTGTTCAACCGGCCGGCAATGTCCGCTGTTCCTCTGGCCTGGGCGTACCCGGTACCCTTGTCCGGATAACCTCCTGCAGCCGTAAGAATAAGCACTACCGTAACCATCAGACACCAAAGCCTCTGGCATAAGCCCATTTTGTTCATTTGATAAACCTCCCCCTATTAGCGAAGGTTTCCCGTTTCACAAAATTTTATACATGAAGCGCTGATATGCGGCTTCACGAGGCATTATGACAGAGGCTATGATAACAGGCTTACCGGCAAAATCAGATTACGCGGCCGGAAATTTCCTTGCCCAGTGTTTCAATTACTTCTTCAAGCGGCTTGGCACCGATATCGCCTTCCCCGCGTTTGCGGATGGACACGGTGCCCGCATTCATCTCATTCTCACCGACAACGAACATATATGGAAGCTTCTCCAGCTGGGCTTCACGGATCTTGTAGCCGAGCTTCTCATTACGCAGGTCCACTTCAGCACGGATACCGTTTCTCTGCAGCTTCGCCTCAACATCCTTGGCATATTCGTCAAAGGCCGAGGATACCGGAATAATCTTGACCTGCTGCGGCGACAGCCACAGCGGAAGTGAACCGGCAAAGTTCTCCAGCAGGAAGGCTACGAAACGTTCCATTGTTCCGAGAATACCGCGGTGAAGCACAACCGGACGGTGCTTGTTGCCGTCATCCCCGACGTACTCCAGCTCGAAGCGCTCAGGCAGCAGGAAGTCGATCTGTACAGTGGACAGGGTTTCTTCCTTGCCAAGCGCGGTGCGGATCTGCACATCAAGCTTAGGTCCGTAGAAGGCCGCTTCGCCTTCCGCTTCAAAGAACGGCAGACCGGCTTCTTCCGCTACCTCGCGCAGCATACGCTGTGCAGTCTCCCACATTTCATCATTCTGGAAGTACTTTTCAGTATCCTGCGGATCACGGTAGGACAGACGGAAACGGTAATCGTGAATACCGAAATCGCTGTATACCTGCTTGATCAGCTCAAGCACGCGTTTGAATTCGCTTTTGATCTGGTCCAGACGGCAGAAGATATGGGAATCATTCAGCGTCATGGAGCGCACACGGTGCAGGCCGGTCAGCGCGCCGGACATTTCATAGCGGTGCATCGTGCCCAGCTCGGCGATACGGATCGGCAGGTCACGGTAGCTGTGCATCGAGCTCTTATAGATCATCATGTGATGAGGGCAGTTCATCGGACGTAGCACGAACTCCTCGGTATCAATAACCATCTTAGGGAACATGTCCTCCTGGTAGTGCTCCCAGTGTCCGGAAGTTTTGTATAGCTCTACGTTACCAAGCACTGGAGTGTATACATGCTGGTAGCCGAGGCTGGCTTCCAGATCGACGATATAACGCTCCAGAATGCTGCGCAGCTTGGCGCCCTTAGGCAGCCAGATCGGCAGGCCCTGTCCGACCAGCTGGTTGAAGGTGAAGATTTCCAGCTCTTTACCCAGCTTGCGGTGGTCACGTTTCTTGGCTTCCTCCAGCAGGCGCAGATGCTCATCGAGCTGGGCTTTTTTGATCCAGGCCGTTCCGTATACGCGCTGCAGCATTTTATTCTTGCTGTCGCCGCGCCAGTAAGCGCCGGCTACATTCATCAGCTTGAATACTTTGATCTTAGAAGTGGACGGCACGTGCGGTCCGCGGCACAGGTCAAAGAATTCACCCTGCTCATAGATCGAAATCACGCTGTCTTCCGGCAGCGCCTCAATCAGCTCCAGCTTGTACGGATCGCCAAGCTCACCGAAAAGTTCCAGCGCTTCCTTGCGGCTGACTTCCTTGCGTACAATCGGCAGATTTTCGTTAACGATGCGTTCCATTTCCTTCTCGATCTTGAGCAGATCCTCCGGATTGAGCGGATGCTCAAGGTCCATATCATAGTAGAAGCCGTCTTCAATAACCGGACCGACACCAAGCTTGACTTCCTTCGCCCCGAACAAGCGTCTGGTTGCCTGGGCCATCAGGTGGGCTGTACTATGACGCATAACCTCCAGACCCTCCGGTGAATCCAGCGTAACGATCTCAATAAGTGCGCCTTCTTCAAGCGGTGTTGACAGGTCAACGACAATCCCGTTCAGCTTGCCTGCAGCTGCATTCTTGCGCAGGCCGCTGCTGATTGAAGCGGCTACATCGTCGATAGTGCTGCCGTTCTCATATTCCCGGACCGATCCGTCCGGAAGCTTAATACTTACTGACATTGTTGTTCCTCCTAGTGGTTGGTAGCTGGCCCTCTGCGGGCATTAAGTGGCGGTACGGAAAATCCACGCAACAAAAAACACCCGTCCCGTAAAGGGACGAGTGATTGCACCCGTGGTTCCACCCAAATTCGATTCTATACAAGAATCCTTCATCAGCATGGGAATAACGGCCATGAACCGGCGGTTCTTACTATCCCGTGACAAGGAGTGCAGAGGCCTCCGGGAGTTCATAACCGCAGCTACAAAGGGGTAGATCGGAAGCCGGATACCGGAGGAAATTGCAGCCTGGGTTCCCTCTCTCTGAAGCGGTCCTGACACAAGCGATCCATGTCTTTGTCGACGCTGTTAACGTGAATTATGCAGTAATTATAAAGCTGTCCGTCGCTTCAGTCAAGCGTACAGGGCAGCTTTTCCTGTTATTGCTTACTCCTCTTCCCGGCGTTTTTTTCCCGGCAAGCGGCCCGCGCGCTTTAAAGACTCACGCAGCAAATATTCAATGTGTCCGTTTACGCTGCGAAATTCCTCTCCCGCCCAACGCTCCAGCGCTTCATGCAGCTCCGGATCAATCCGCAGCGGAAAGCTCTTTTTGGCCGCCATAATTCATCATCCCCTAGTACAACGAACCGGCATTGATCACCGGGCTCGCTCCGCGCTCAGATACAATCGCCACCATCAGGTTGTTGATCATTGCCGCCTTACGCTCTTCATCAAGCTCAACCACACCATTCTCTTTGAGCTGGCGGATCGCCATATCTACCATGCCGACAGCACCTTCCACAATGATCTGCCGTGCCGAAAGAATGGCCGAGGCCTGCTGGCGCTGCAGCATCGTGCTGGCAATCTCTGTAGAGTAAGCCAGATGCGTCAGACGCGCCTCAATTACCTCTACCCCGGACAAGGACAAACGCTCCTGCAATTCCGAAGCCAGCTCCTTGGCAATCTCGTCGGCATTGGCCCGCAGTGACATGCCGGATTCATTAAAGTTATCATACGGATATTTGCTCGCTACATGACGAAGCGCGGTTTCGCTCTGAATCTCGACAAAAGCCATGTATTTATCTACATCAAACAGCGCTTTGGCAGAATTAATGACTTTGAAAACAATGACTGCTGCAATTTCAATCGGGTTCCCTTCCACATCATTAACCTTAAGCTTGACACTGTTGAAGTTACGTACCCGCAGTGACACGGTTTTACGGATACTGAACGGAATAACCGCATACATCCCGCTCTTCACAATTGTTCCGACATATTGCCCGAAAAAGGTGACTACAACAGACTTGTTAGGCTGGACGATCGTGATGCTTGTGCACAGAACAGCGGCAACTAAAAACAGGACGACCGGCACCGCAACGTATTCGTGGGCTCCCCCGTAGATCCCGCCTGCCAGACAAACCGCAATCAGCGCAATAACCCAAAATCCGCTAACTGGACGTAAAACCTTCTCCTTCATAAAAGCACCTCCAGAAGATATGTATTTGATATAATTATGATATCACTTTTGGATACAATTGTAAATCTGTTTTTTGATAAGTAAAAAGCCCATTCGATAAAAGTCACTGCATTTCTTCTAATCCTCTCCTATACTACAAATCTAAGTAGTCATTCTTTCAAATATATTGAACAAGGATGTGTCCTTCATGAGCGTAAAAGAACAGGTGCTGGATATTATCAAGGCTTCTGCAACTCCCCTCACCGCCGGTGAGGTAGAGAAGCTCTCGGGCCTTGAGCGCAAGGCCGTAGACAAGGCTTTTACTGAGCTGAAGAAAGAAAATGCCATTGTCTCCCCGGTCCGCTGCAAGTGGGAAGCTGCAGTAAAATAAATAACCGGTTCCATCGGACAGGCCCATGCGGGATTCGCATAGGCCTGTTTATGTTGGAGAATAGAGCGTTTGAATAGTTATAAAGGAACGAAAAGATGCCCCGCGTCATCCGGAGATGAAGGGGGCATCTTTATCATCGAAGCTGAATCAGGAAGCTTTATTCTCAAGCATGCGGTAGATAATTACTGCAGCCTGAGCGCGGTTGGCCATAGCCTTTGGTGCAAATTTACCGCCGTCTACCCCATTCACGATTCCCAGCTGAGTCAGCTGTGCAACAGCTTCCTGAGCATAAGGAGCGATGGAATTTTTATCAGCAAATTCGCCGAGCGCTGCAGAGGCATTAACGGGCTCCAATTGACCAGCAAGGGCATTCACGATCATGATTGCCATTTCCTCGCGGGTAATTTCACGGCCCGGTTCGAATTTGCCGTTGCCGCTGCCCTTCACAATACCTGCGCTGACAGCAGCAGCGATCGAATCGGTATACCATACACCCTGCTTCACATCGTTAAAAGCTGTAGCGGATGCTGGCGCACTCAGGTTCAAAGCACGTACGAGCATCGTTACGAATTCAGCACGGGTTACTGTTTTAGTTGGAGCGAACTGGCCGTTTTCCAGACCCTTCACAATGCCTTGGGCTGCCAGGGAGGTAATGGCTTCCTGAGCCCAGGCTACTTTGCCCAGATCACTGAAAGTGCCTGGTGCTGCCGAAGGAGCCGGCGTTGCCGATGGTGCAGGTGTTGCGGATGGAGCCGGTGTTGCCGATGGTGCAGGTGTTGCCGCCGGAGCCGGAACACCGCCAGGAATTGCGGCCGGAGCCTTAGTGTTGTTAGTAATACGGCCTTCAACCTTGGCTGTAATTGCTCCGCCTTTGAACGTGTCTACAATGTAATCGTAGAATACATCCAGATCAATCGGGCCAGGTACAGAAGCGCTGGCTTTGGTCAGTACAGTGTAGTTATCACCGCCTGCAGACATGAAGTTGTTCACGACCGCAGTATAGCTCTTGTTCATATCAATCGGAGTACCGTCAGCTTTGGTCAGGCTGGAGATACGGTCCTTGACCGGCAGATACATATCAGCTGTATATTTCAAACCGGAAATCTGCAGAGTCTTTGTATCAGCTGTTCCGTCTGCTTTCACGCCCCATTGCTGCTGCAGCAGGGTTTTGATCTGCTCACCGGTCAGGGTCAGCTTCACCAGGGTATTGCCGAAAGGCTGGATCTTGGCCAGATCTCCAAAGGATACATTGCCCTTAGGAAGGTCAGCACGGATACCGCCCGGGTTCATGAAGGCGAAATCTGCTGCTGCTGCCCCGTCTCCGAAATCAGCCGCACGCATAGCATCAGTAATCAGATTGCCGAGAGCCGCTTCATTGTTGTAGGCATCTGTACGGGTAATTGTCCCGTCAGTAGTACCTACTGGCTGTGTCAGCTCCGGATGCTTAGCCAAATATTTGTTAACCAGAGCAACCGTTTCAGGATCAGGGGTTACTCCTTCCTGGAAGGTAGATGTAACTGTTGCAGACTTGGTTTTTACATCGCCTGTCTGATGGTCAATGACCAGTTTAATATCTTCAAACGCAGTACCGTAAGAATAAGCCTGAACAACCAGCTTGCCGTTTACGATGTCATTTGCGTAGCCGTGGTTATCCCCGGCAACGATGACGTCAACCGGTGAGTTAGCCGGCAGGGCTTTGGCGAGATCCGCTGCTTCGCCTGTCGTTACATAACCGGTATTTGCATCACCTTTCGTTGTAGCAGGATCATGTGCCAGCACGATGATCGTTTCAACACCCTGGGCCTGCAGTTCTTTAGCGTATTTCTCGATCGCTGCCACTTCTTCATCGGCTGTCAGGAATTCAACGCCTACCAGACCGGATGGAGCTACTTTGCTTGGCGTAGCTTTAGTTACCACACCGATAAATCCAATTTTCACGCCGCCTACTTCTTTTATAACATAAGGGTTGATGATTGGATTCTTGTACACACTGTCAACCACGTTGGCATTGATGTAATCAAAGTCTGCGCCAGCATGATTTACGCTGCTGTTCTTAGGATCGACACCGCCGAAAATCTGTGTTTTCAGTGCTGCAACACCCTGGTCAAATTCATGGTTACCCAGTGTTCCGACATCGAATTTCATCAGGTTCATCCATTCATGTGTCGGCTCATCACGCTCAAGTGAAGATACCGGAGCAGATGCGCCTACGGAGTCCCCGTTATGGAAGAGCAGGGAGTTTTCATACTTGGCACGCGCCTGTTTCAGGTATGTTGCGAGAATCGCCGCAGTACCTGCATTCTTGCCGCTTACTACAGAAGTAGTATCCAGCTGGCCGTGGAAGTCGTTAATGCCGATCAGGTGAACTTCAACATCGGCTGTTGGCTTAGGTGTCTGTTGTTTCAGGTCAAGGCTGTAAATGCTGAAGCCTTTAACATCTTTGGTTTTAGTATCCTTAATGTTGGCCGGTAAAACTTCAGCCGCTTTTGGTGAAGACGGGAAGGTTACAGTTACGTTGCCTTTGATTGGAGCAATCGACCAGTTGCCGTCAGCAGTTGGATCTACTACACCGGCTTCACTGATATAATCCATCAGCACCTGACGGTTTTCCATCTGGGAGTCGATAATCATTTTTCCGGCTTTTACGCCCGGGAAGTTACCGCCGCCGCTTGCACGGTAGTTGTTGGTAACCACGACAAATTCCTGGTTCAGATCAAGCGGCTGTCCGCCGTAAGTAACGCTGGTTACACGGCTGGAGGAAGCATCATTAATAGAACCGTCCGGCTTGTATTTGGCATTCTTCGTTACGTCGATCGTGTACTGAACACCGTCAATAACATCGAAGTTATATACTGCAAATGCAGGATTCAGCAGGGATTGCGCTGTCGAAATGCCCGGCTTAATCCGGTTGAATGCGCCTGCGCTCATTTCAATCCATTCTTTTACGGTCGAGCCCTTTACAACAATCGCCTTCAGCGTGTTGTCATACAGATATAGGTCGCTGGCACTGCGGATCGTCAGGTCACCCTTGCTGATCTCGGTGTATTCTTCAAATCCGTTGCGGCCTGCCTTGAATGGCGCGCCGACGCTGAGGATCGGATAATTCTTATAATCTGCAAGCGCCGGATCAGTATTAATCAGATTCGACACATAACGCTGTTGTGCGTATGTTACGATCTGAACCGTCGGATCGTCCTGCACCATAGCGAAGAAGCTGTTCATCGGAGCGGTCGTTTCGCCCAGCTTCTGGCCGGTGTATTCGATGGTTGCGGCGTGGTCAGCGCCCACTACGGCATCTACTGCCGGATCAGCTGCTTTACCGGAAATGGAGACGGTGGATGCTTTGGAAGCAGCTTTATCAACCTTCCAGCCGTTTCCGTCCTGTACGATCTTCAGATCGATCAGCCCCAGATAGCCGCCGCCATAACCTGCTTGAACAGCAGGAGTATCATTAATATGGCCGTTTACGTTGTCAATTTTGGCAACATCACTATTGTATGGAGCTTTGGTGGCCGGATCTTTAAAGGATGCATCAAGCGAGGAATCCACGCCATTTGTAGGGAATACTTTATGAGTATGTGAGAATGTGATGGCATCAATGCCTTCTACCTTACTCAGTTGATTAATGTCGTTTTCTGCACCTGTCAGGTTTGAGGCGGCAGATGCATCAAAGCCGGTGTGAGCCATTGCCACGATAACTTGTGCACCAGCATTCTTCATAACAGGTACAAATTTCGCAGCCGTTTCGCTGATATCTTTTACCACAAACCTGCCTTCGAGGTTGACCTTATCCCACTCCATAATCTGCGGAGTAACAAGACCCAGCAAGCCTACTTTTACGGTATGCATCTGACCGTCGGAGCCTTTAACCTGTTTTTCAATAATTTCATATGGCTTATACGCGTTTGTTACACCGTCAATATTATAAATGTTAGCATTAACATACTTGAAGTTTGCATCAGTATTGGTTTTATTGCTGGCACTTCCGTTGATTGTACGGTCCAAATATTCCAGGCCATAGTTGAATTCATGATTTCCGAAGGTTGCCGCGTCGTAGCCCATAACGTTCATTGCAGCGATCATAGGATGAATCCGGTCATTATTGGTTCTGATATCCGACTTGGTTGCCATATACGTACCCAGCGGAGTTCCTTGAATCAAATCACCGTTATCTAGCAATAGATTGTTTTCATTCACCTTTCTGGCTTCAGTAACCAGAGTAGCTGTTTTGTCGAGACCCACTGTCGCTGAAGGGGCATTCTTGAAATAATCCCAGCCATAGACATTGGTGTGCACATCAGTAGTGCTCATCAGACGCAGATCTACTGTCACACCGGATGCCGGAGCGGCCTTTGCTGTATCAGCTCCAAGAACTGAACCAACAAGCACACCCCCAAAAACCTGTGCAGTCAGAACTGTGGTTGCCAGAATTGAAGCTACCGGCTTGTTCCATCGTCTTTCTCCCATAAGTGATTAATCCTCCCAGTTTTTCTCTATTAGTGACCGAGGAGAATTGTACCATAAGCAAATATATGAATCTAGCAAAAAGCATTAAATAGAGTCAATAGTTGTGTAAAATATCATATATTTTGGTGTAAATTTAGTCATAACGCCTTATTCCCAACCCAAAACCTTACATAATATACAAGGAAACGCGAAAAAGACATGTTAGATTTAGATACATTACCGAGTAAGATATTCATTATAATATTTCCTGTTACACCAAACAATTCATTCCCACTAGACAAAACTACATCATTCTATATTTATACAAAAAAATCAATAAACCTAGACCTTATTAAGTGGCATAAATACTGACACGAACATCGGTGACAGGAGCAGAACCTTGCCTTAATCTTTGTGAACGAGCAGCCTGTTTTGTTCACATCCAGCCACCAAATCATCCTCAGCCAGATCCAGGACAGCACATTATAGACGAAAATAACCCCCGCGAGACAGTACAGAACTGCTTCACGGGGGTTATGGTTTAATAATAGGATTAGTTCTGCATTACAAAATCATTGTCAATCTTCGCATTCACATCATCGAACACCCGCAGGATATCGTAACGTGTATTGCGCTGTGCCGGAATCTTGCCGGCTTCGCGGATCAGCTGAAGAATCTGCTCGATGTTGACTTTATGTGTAGCGCCGGCAGAGGATACAACATTCTCTTCGATCATTGAAAGATCGGGAATCCTTTGATTTATAAGGCTTTTTCAATAGAAATATATATGAGCACTAGGGTAAACACTTCAATGTGTAGCAACCACAAGCTTGTTTGAGGATATTGTACAATAATGTGTATTATTTATCCAGTCTTAGTTAATGAGCCGATCTATATAACTTATTCACCACACTTTTCCAAACTCGATTAAAGCGGTGCAGTTTTTCCCTAATATAAACTTATCACCTCACTTCATAATAAAGAGCCATAGGAAGACCCCATGACTCTTATGCATCACCAAGAGTATCAATAAGTTACTTTAGTGATTTTCATATCTTTACCGTAATCATCATTTTCTAAAGTGAAGTATACTCTCTTCATTACATTTTCACCAATCCCATTGATTGCTTGTAGATCATATAGCAACGTTAGCTCATCATGTTGCATTCCAGTTTTTATGGTCATTGTATCATCGTCTTCAGCAATTACTTTTCCCCCTACTCCCGCCGCTTCGTATGCATGTCGATAATATTCTTTCTCTTTTTCATATGTTTTCTCAATGGTACGTCCAACGAAAAAGTCTTTGTCCCAGTCATCTCTATCTAAATGAATGACAGTATCAACTTTCGCCTTCGAAGCTTTAATGAATTTATAGTCAGTAATATTGTAAAAATCAGCCACATCACTCGACCTAAAATCATATGTGGCATCTCCATTTTGAATAGCCTTTATGTAATTTGCCACCACTGATTTGGCTTCTCCTTCAAGAGTGAAATACCTATTATAGACGTATAGAGAACCAAAGCCCAAGATAAGCAAAACAACAATGGAGATTACCCATTTGGATTTAAGGAACCTTATTATTTTTTTGTTATCATCAGATTTCGTATATGTAGTAGCAGATACATTTCCATTATCAATTTGTGAATTGTCTGGTGCAGTGTTCACATTTTGTATTGCTTCACCACATGCATTACAAAATTTACTTCCTTCAATTACTGCATTTCCACAGTTTCGACAATACTCCATTAATAATACCTCCAAATTATTTGCTTTATTCCTCTAAAAGGTTTTAATCATATCCATATTCTTTCCCTGACAGTGTTATGACTTCCCCCCTCTCCTTTTATATAAAGATAGCCAAATAGTACCACAAAATGACTAATATATGTATCATTTTTTATGATTTTTGACCGATAAATATATATGTTTTATGAGTGTTTTCTTGTCTACACTTTATTAAAGAGGTGTAGACAATGCCAGACGCTTTAAACAAGATTGGTAAACGCATAAGGGAAATTCGGAAAGCTCGTGGACTCTCACAAGAGGCGTTGGGAGAGAAATGTGGCTTTACCTTCTCATATATTGGTGGAATCGAAAGAGCTGAGAATAACGTATCCATTAAGAATTTAGAGAAGATAGCTAACGCTTTGAACGTAGAGTTATATGAATTCTTTATTGACCTAAAGGCTGAAAGGCAACTTTCTAAAAAGCTAGACGAATTTGATGATGTTCTTGATATGTTGCTATCATTAGACAGTAAAGAATTGAAAAGAGCTAAGACAATATTGAAAGAAGTCTTTAAAAGTAACTGATTAAACTAATGGTCAAATTGGAATTAAAAAGTACTTAATATAAAAATGATGCACCACCACCCACCCTTCTCTCCGAGAGGATATAGTGTTAAAAACTTTTGAGGTTCGAAGTTAATATTTTTAGTTAAAATATATAATAAAAAAGCCTTCGGTTAGAAGGCATGTGATTAGTATACTAATGCAATTTCAAAAACCAATTCTAGTTTGCCATGCATCACTTGGTATTCCAACAAGTTGCGAGTCCCATTTTAGAGAACTCTCAATTCTCGAGCTTGCATTATGCACTCGCAAATTCACTTCCCATCCATTATCTAGTATAATATGCACTCTGTTTGGAAATCCCTTGTCACTACTTGATTGAATTTTAATATCAAGACATCTTTGAGGACTTCTTAATATTTTCCCTTTTCCAAGTCCGCCTCTCAAATTGAATGAAATGATCTTTAACTCTTTTTCCTTGAAACTCGCTACTGCTTTGTAAAAATCTTTAGAGCCTATTAGATAATTCATGAAATGCGAAACAGCAGAGGAGCCCATTGGAGAAGAAAATGTGTCGTCAAGCAACTTTTTTACAATTGTACATATGGGACGATATAGCAAAGAATCTTTTAACTGATCCCCCAACTGATCATATCTTTCAATCCTGTTAATTGAGCAGTATGTTCTAAAATCAGTGAAAATTTTATTTACGTCCTTCATAAATTGTTTTCCTGATGGAACACCTAACCATTTCTCACCAATATCTATTCTATCACTTATTCTTTGATGTTTCACAGCTTCATGATTTGATTTAAGTGAAATACCCAACTCCTTATCAATTTCACCAAGTGCATTGACTTTTTTGAATAGTATGTCTGAAACATCGGTAGACCCTACCTTACCCCTAACTCTCTCAACTGTTACCCCTGGGATAGTTAACCATGACTCACTAGTCTTTAAGAATTTCATCAGTTCGGTCGATGCGCTCACCATCTCATTTTGTTCTTTGGTGGTTAGCGAATGTAATTTATTTCTCCCTTCATTTTGCATCCAAGAAAGTGTATTAGTATGTACTTTAGTACCTAATACTTTATGCGCAACCAAAATATTAACATACTCAAAGCCATAACCTCTATCTGTATTTTTAGCCACAATAATCCCTCCAGATGTCTTCTATCTGGATATATTCCACATAATAGTTCAAAGTCCTGCTTTAGATATTTGATTAAGAACTAGTTTCTTTTGTTATCGCTAAGTACGAAAAAAAGAGTCGAAAGCATAACTTTCGACTCATGTTAATTGATTTTAAACCAAGCTTAAACTAATATTATCGGTACCCTTTGCTTCATTTAGATTATTTATTACCCAATCTGCAATAGGTTGTGCTATCGCTCTGGCTAATAATACAGGGACCGCATTCCCGATTTGCTTATAAATCAAGTCTAATTTAGCACTTTCATTTATGGGTTTCTCACTCGTCTTAAAGGAGTACCAATCTGGGAATGTCTGAATACGAGCTATTTCCTTTACAGATAATCTTCTATTCAAGTCTTCCATACCAGGTAATTCCCACTTATCTTTACTCAATTTAACCATTTTAGGACCACTAGGATGTAATGGAGCTTGTCTTCCTGAAGCTTGTATTGTAAAGCTCTGATCAGTCCATTCTTTCTTTCGGTTTCTTGATAAATACATACTTGAGAATGAACCAGTGAAGTAAGGACCAGGATTCTCAGATAAATCACCAATTGCATCTTTAAGCGTAACGTATGGCAGCTTACCACTTCCATGTGTAGGTTCAGGAAACACATATTTATAATTAATATCAACTCGCGTTCCCACGAGGATAACTCTTTGTCTTGTTTGCGGTGCGCCATAATCCCTAGCATTGAGTAATTTATGAGTCACATTATATCCAGCTGAGGAAAAATCCTCAATTATTTGTTTAATAACCTCTCCATTACCAAGTGTAAGCATCCCTTTTACATTTTCCGCTACAAAAAAAGCAGGCTTAGTTTGCATAAGGCATCTTATGAAATGTATATAAAGAAAGTTTCTTTCATCATCTATCAATCTAGGACCCGCTTCTGAAAATCCAGGACATGGAAACCCACCAATTACGATATCAGACTTAGGAAATCTCTTAACTTTTCGAATATCCTTCCTATGCTGAATAATTCCTACAGGAGAATTCGCTCTATAGGTGTCGTTTGCTTCTTCAAAAAGATCATTTGTATAAATAGTATGAAAAATACTCTCTTTCCTAATTTCATTGTAAGTTTCTTTTGATTTATAAGCTCTTAGAGCTCTCTCTTTTCCAATACTCGCATATAAACCTGCTAATTCGAATCCTAAATCAAGTCCTCCGCAACCCGAGAATAAACTAACCAAATTCATTTTATCATCTTTGTAGTCTAGGTACTCATAAAACAAATCATCTTCATCATTGATAATGTGATTACTTTCTTGATATATTTTTTCAATAAGAATTTTCTTTACTTCATCTTTACTCATATTAGGTGCAGGTTTTGCTTTACCCCGCCCTCTTGATATCACTTCCATTTTTCCCCATCTCCCATATAAACTAAATGAATATTTGTATGTCACAAATTAATTCGACACTATTCTTTAAAATCCTTTAATCCCTTCAAAAAAACCGTACATACGTTCCTGAATCATTATTAAACCAGTAGTTAAAACTTATAATACTATATTGAAATATAATAAGTACAGTGTACTTAAATTTACTTTTTTAGGTAACATGGAATAAAAACTTTTAACCTCGTTATAAATCCATTGTCTTTTCATAATCACTCACTCTTCTATAGAACGTGTTAGGCTTCATCTTAACTTTTCTCATGGCTTCAACAGCTTTAATTTCACCCTTTTTCCATTTAAAATATACTTCTATAAATTCACCATTAATTTCTTGCCTAGGTCTTCCAAATTTTATTCCTTGGCTAATAGCTACTTCGATTCCTTCCGCTTGTCTTTGCTTAGACTTCTTCCGTTCTTGCTCCGCTACATAACTAAGTAAGCTTAAAAATTGATCTTCCATTAGTCGTCCCAAGTCACCCATAGTTTTAAATTTACGACTATCAAAAAGCGTTTCATTCTCAAGCACAACAATATCCGCATTTACTTCACGTGTAATGTATTTCCATTCCCGAATGATTCCTTCGTAGTCCCTTCCTAACCTATCCAATGCGTCTATGTATATAAGATCGCCCTCACGGATCACAAGCCGCAACGCTTGATATTGAGGTCGGTCAAAATCTTTACCACTTGCCTTATCAACGAATGTATACCGCTCCTCAATACCTAACTCCTTCATCTTATTAATTTGACGTTGGGTGTTTTGGTCTTTGGTGGATACTCGGACGTAGCCAATCTTCATTTCATCATCCTCCTTGACATAAGTTGCATGTCAAAAAGTATACCATATCAATGAAATGTTTCAAATGTTGTTTTTATATGTTTTGAAACACTTCTGAATAGTAATGCAAGACGGTTCAAAAAGTATGCTTTATGACACGCTAAAATCATAAGCAAGGACACCTTTACAAAAGCGAAGTCAACTTCGTATTCTCATATGAATCCACATCGTATCTAAACACAGTGAGACCAACTAGGCAAATTACAAGACAACTTGTAAATTTTTATGCATTTTTTTCGAATTTAATATGCACAAATAAAAAAAGCCTTATCTATCAAGGCTTTTACCTTTACACTCATCTTATGAATAACATTAATCGCGGAGTAGAAGACATATTTCCAAATAAAACAGCTTGCTAATATCATTTATTCAATTTTACTAATAATTGTTTACAATAAAATATTCCTTTTAGATAGTTCCACTTTAATTTTCGCTAAAAATTTCAACCCTGCTTGTGTTGTTTGGATTCTTTTACTAGCACGCTTCTCCAAAAGTCCAAAAGGGATAAGCTGCGGGGCGACATCATAATATAGTACCATTTTGTCATCATCTGGACTATTACTTTCAAGACCTATTGTAAAATAATTGGAAAAGACCATGAAATACAATAATAAACTAGCTTCACCATTATCTGGTTTATTCGGAAACAAGGTTACATCTACTTTAATTTTAATAGATGATAATGCATCTTTTAGCTCCTCATACTCCCATTCACCAATCATTACTTTCGTTTTCTGTTGCTGCTTGTTTCCCTTATTTAAATCATCTTTTAATTTTGTATTTTCTTCTAACAACGCCTCATTTTCTCTACGTAACTCCTCAGTACTAACTATAACACCAGCCTTGACCCACCCTAATAATTCATAATCTGACTCAAATTCTTTTAAAGATTCAGTTGTTACTTGTCTTATATCCTTTACGTCTTCATAGAACTTACAAATGTTACTCAGCACAACTTTCTTAAAATCTTGATATTCGTTATAATGCTCATATTCCCTATTTTTAGGGTCTTCTTTGGTCTTCTCATCAAGCTTCTTTTCAGTTATAACAATTGCAAATCTACGCTTACCCATTTCACCAGCATAGTCATATTCCCAGTGCGTGTAGCTCTTGCCTGATTCTTCGTCCATGCTTCCATAGCGCCCACCCAGGAGAAGCATGTACACATCAGATTCTTGTATCCACTTCTGAATAGTCACCTTCTGAGACTTGTCACCAGACTTAAACAACTCCATACCAGCAGGAATATGACCAGCATTTAGAACCGCTGAGACAGCCGCTTGTCGTTCCTCAATCATGTCAGCATATGTAGACGATATAAAAACCTGCAGCTTCTTCTTCATATATGCTCCCCTTTGAATGATATCACCTATTTATTATACAACAAATAACAATTCCCGCCTTAGTTTGCATTGTAGATAAAACCCGAATTTTATCTATTCATCTGCAGCTCTTAATCCCTTATTGTTCGCTGGATTTGATTTTACAGGGAAACTTATCTTTCCGTTTGTCAAAACCCTTACAAAAGTTGATGACTCCCGTATTGTTGGTTTAACGTAAAAGCGTTATATTATATGACTGATTTCTCTGAAAATTCTAGAACATTGAGAAATTCAATAGGTAATACTGCTTTCTTTTCATAAGAAATAGAACATAATTATCGTTGACGCATAGGAGCGAAAACGTTACGGCAAATGTCGGAGGATTTAATCGTTAAAGAATCTGAGTGATCCCTTCGAGGTTCATTTATACGGAGCTATTGTAGTACATATTTGAAAAATCGAAGCCGCGCTAAATTGTAGTGCCCAGGGGGTCTCACAGATAAAAACCGATTATTTTGGTTTTAAGTCACCCCCCTTGGGTGTCGCATAATTAGGGTTCTACGACATGACGAGATAAAACCGGCTATGTTGCCCAAAATGAAGCATTATGAATGCTAGGTCGTAACCACGTTAAAATCACGACAATTCATTTTTTTGAAATTTTATCGCTCCTACTTATATTCACTTCAATTTTTTGTTAACGGAGTTCTATAACAACGATCGCCGGATGCAACACCACTATTTTTCAATTTCAACCATAATTCATTCCTAACCTATCTCTCGAAAACGCTCTTCACTAATCAACTTCCTCTAATTGCATCAACACCGAAATATCATTTATCTCCAACGCAGCCGCTATCCGCTCCAAAATCCCCATATTCAACTCCTTCAATTTGTTGTTACATAGATTTGATATCTTAGCTTGTGCCACTCCTGACAACTCAGACAATTGCATCTGAGTCATTTTTCTCTCTTTGAGTATTGTTCCAAGCTTAATATGTATTTTCCGCACTACTATCCCTCCAAAATTATAGTTGACTTTATAACGATATCGGTATAAGCTGCATTGCAGCCCGAGTATAACATTTAATATAAAATATTCAAAATAAAGGTAAAAAATATTTTATACCGGCTAACCACACTATATTGGAGGAATTGAATTGATTAACAATGAAGCAATGACAAAGATGACGCTCAAATACTATAGCCCTAATACTGCTTATGCATACGAAGGAGCTGGCGAGCTTACATGCCACAATGAATCTTGGATCATGGCTAAGAAGCTAACTATCACATTCGATAAACAGGAAGCGGTACAATACGATAATTATCGTTTGGCGAGTAGCAAAGAGCTTTTATGGTGGCTTGGTGCAAGTGATTGTGAGATGCCGAAGATAATAGAATGTGCAGATGGACTCTTTCAATGGATCGAGCCTGGATATGACATTGTTGAGAGTGTGTTGTTTAAAATATAACCCAAACGACAAATAGCCCACTCCATATGTTACAGTATGATTGGGCTATCCTTCATGTATGCTCAAGCCTATCACGCATACGATTAAACTCTCTGATATAACTCTCCTTAAACATAGCAGCATCCTTACCTGTGTAGCCCATGACAAGGAGAAGCCATCCTGTGTAATGTAGCACTTCGGCATTTCCTTGTTTTGTTTACTAAAATAAGAGGATAACGCAAAATTGCGTTCTCTAAATTCCTCACTACATTCAAGGGATTTGATACTACGTATTACATCTGCATGTCTTTTCCCAAACACTTCCGCTATCTTCAAACTATCCGTTACTGCTTTGCCTTCTTGCTTGATTACCAATTGAACACTTTCCATCAGTATCAACACAGAAATATTATCCAGTGTATTCTCTTACAATGAACACAAACAATTGATAATGAACCATGGTTTGTGTTGAATGATGTGTGTAAGGTGTTGGGATTGGCAATCCAAGTGATGTAAAAGCTAGACTTGACGCTAATGTGGTTTCAAACCACACCATCCCCGATTCTAATGTGGTTATGTTATCGCTTCTCTGGAATATGCAAATTAAACTAATCTGCTACAATCAGTCCACTCTTCCACAACGCAAGTACAACATCCATTTGGGAGTTATGTGATTTCTTTACGTCTTTCATCACTTCTTTCCATAATACATTTCTATCACTTGCTAATTCCGGATTAGCTTTCAGCAGCTTTACAGCTTGAACGGCGTATGCCTTGTTTAAGCTATCCGATCTATACGTATAATTCCCCTTTGGAATGCCTCTGACTAATCCATCTTCACACAAACCAAGAAATGCATTCTTGGGGCATCCTTTACGTTGTGTCCAAGTTCCTTCAACAAATACGTCTGAAGCAGCCGCATTCCAAGCAGTAAGCGGTTCAGACTGTTCAACCATACTTAGCAACTCCACAGCCTTAATTGTGACAACTCCATACTTGTTCATATATGGCTCCCCTCGAATTCTGATAATATATGTGATTTCAAGCACTCCAAGTTAATACATGTAATATAATATTTTATTTTTTATATATTATTGACTAATTGTAATACGTGTAATACAATTAGTCAATAACCTAAACACGAAAGAAGGAAATAAAATGAATAATCAATCAAAAACTATAAGCTTCCGAATTGATAGAGCAACCTCAAAAAGCTTAGAAAACATAAAGGATTATATTTCCAAAGATGCTCATAATGAATTAAATCTATCAGCTTTACTACGGTACTGCGTTGAATTCACTGAAAAAAATTTCCATAATAAAAGTTTGAATTGGGAGGAAGTTATGGAGATTATCAAAAGTTATGTTACGACAGCTTTTTTCAAAGCTCACGGACGAAAAGATTTAAAATATTTAGATGTATTACTTGATGAAATAGAAAGAGCAAATGATGAATACGATCTAGAGGAAGTTCAGGAATTAAGAACCCTATATAATGAGGAAGAACCTATTACTCTTGTTCGTCTCCTAAGATTCAAATTCAGACTAATGCCTAGCGTATTTTTATCTTTCCTTGGGGTAGATGAAGAAGAATATAATCATCTCAATGATGATGAGTTAGCTGACTTTATCAATAAAAAGCTTAGCGAAGAGGAATTTAGAAACAATGCAGTAAGATTATTTGGTTTGAATATTTAATAAAAAACCATATTGCCATTGAATTCATTTGCCTGCCTTACGGCAGGCAAGCGGAACTGGAAAGAATGTTAAGGCACCTTGACGCACCAATTGTTCATTCCAATCCTTAAAATCATCTGTGGGATAGAATGCATGAACTGTGTAATTCACATCTTTTGTTTCAATAAAACCAGCAACAGCCTTTCTTGCAGGTTCATCGTTGTCCAAAGCCATCCATATATCTGTAACCTCTCTGTTCTCCTCTAAGAAAGTCTCTAATGTTTCCATATCTAACCCACCTAAAGCAAGGATGTAATGTGATCTGACTTTCGGATAGAGTTGTAAGAAGGACATAGCATCAATCGGAGCCTCAAAAACAATCACTTTGTTAGATGATTTGACCGGACGTATGACCCAGCCATATTTCCCATTGCTTCCTTCCGCTTTCCCTTTGTAAATCTTGTCTTTGTTTGTTCCCCTGATGATTGCCCCTCTTGCCTCACCTGTCTTGTCGTAACATGGAAATACGCAATTCGCATGTTCATCCTGGTATAGTAGCTTATGATCAATCACTTCTCTTACAATCTTCATGGGAATTTTCCTATGCTTAGTCAGATATACAACGCTAGCGCCTATACTAGCCTTATTTGGCGAATTAAACCTTTTTTCCTGTTCCGCTTTCACACGCCGAAGGCGGGTGACTCGTTGTTCATCAACATTAACCTCAGAACACTTGAGCAACTCCTCCATAGCATTGGCAAAACGCATCTTCAAGATCTCAACACAAAAATCTATGGCACTACCCGTTTCTCCTGTTGCATTCCAGTAATAAAAATTGTCTTTAATTATCAAGCCACCATAATTCAGCACTCTATAGTTGCCATTACCTTCATCTTGAATCCCGATTCCCTGACGCTCACACAAATCAATTAAATTGGACAGTCTTGCTCGTTTCTTCTGTTCTTTTGTATAAATCCCAATCACTCCTTTAAAATTGACTTAAAATCAAAGTGGGGTGTTTTTTCCCTGTAATAGTAATAAAGCACCCCACTTTTAAATTCACTCAAGATATAGTAATCCCCCATTAAACTCAATCATTTTATATCCATTGCTAGTTACTCTTATCGTCAATTCTTTCTTCTCGAAAACCTCAATGATTTTCTCTCTCTTCATCTCATCGCTCCAGTGCCGTTTCAGCCACTCCTTAAATTTAGCTCCACCTATTGTGGATGAGTAAACACTAACTCCAAGTGGATTATTAATCCTTTTCATTTCCGCTCTGCAATACTCAAGACTTTTTACAGCCCATGTCTCACAATCGTTCATGAATCTTCCTTGTCCATTACTTCTAAGTTGAACCTTCGTCATGTTACGATTCGGTAATCCAAAATGCTCTTGTAATCGTTCAATCCATCTTTTTTGATTAGTGTACAAAAAGATATGAACTGGTGTAGTTGCATTTATATTTCGTAATGCACAACGATGAATGAGCTGTACGATATCTGCCATGAATACTTCCTCGTACAGCCTTTGAACCGCTTCATCTTCAAACCAATTTGAAAAATTCCCATCATTGATTCTAATGTTGGTTTCAGTTCCGAACAAAGCTATTGCATATTTCTTATAAGATGATGGATGTCTTATAGGCAAATTCAATAAGGCAAGCGAATCAAAGTCGCTCAACACATTTTTGCCTACCGTATTAAAAATATTAATAGGCATTTCACTGTGAGACTCGGCAACATCACCAACCGTCTTTGTCTCAAAAAGCGAGATTTGATTCTCAGTAATGACCTTCATATCAATGTATCTTTGAACGTCACTTTTAGCCATCAAGGGCAGAATCTCACCATATTTCGTACGAAGCTTAAACATATCTTCGGAGATCAATTCTATGGTGTCAGGAGTTCTACTTGAAGCTGATGTACTTATCGCCCTGTGATGAAGATTGAGTCTACCCTTGTAATTATGGTAGTTCTTAACCCCTTTCATAATGTAGCCGCTATAGAAGCTAGGCATAAGATCACTCGTACCATCTAAAATAAGAATATTGCCCATTGGTTTATAATCTATAGCCTCTGCACACATAATCTTAGTACCATACTTCGATCTGTCGAGTACTCCTACGTTATCTTTTCGCAATAACTTCAGAAACCATTTGTACTTATCAACATGTTCACGATTTGCCGTATCCACTTTAAGCTTTTTCAATATCTCATTTAGCTTATCTCCAGACTCTCCCCCCTGGATATATCTAAATAAGTTCTTCGTAACGTGCTCTCCGACTTCCATTTCCCTTGCAATAAGTTTGTTAATGAGAATTCTCCCGAACTGCATATCCTCTTCATCCAAAGAACTAACTTCTCCCAAGTGGTCAAACCAATCAACAGCATTATCTTTACTTGAGATATCAAAGTCAGCATCGTTCACGAAAATAGGCATTTCATCAATGATAATCAGTCGTTCTCTAGCTCGTTGTCCTTCTTTCTCCTCATACATGATCTTGTTAAAATCACCATAACCAAGGCGAAGATCACGTAATCGTTGCTGAGTGATGCAGAGAACTTGATATTGATCGACTTCATCATAAACCTTGGTGAAATTATCCTCATTCAAATATTGAATCAGGAATGGTCGGTAATGTTCGAGCGCATATTCACTAATCTCCTCGTAATAGCTATTCATTGTGTCTTTGTTGTTAAACACTATAAGCATCGGGCTTGCCATTCGCTTCGAAGCCATTTCCTTTGTCAGTTCTTTTAATGCAGTCGTCTTACCTTGTCCAGGAGCAGAATTACACACCCAATGAATCTCATTACGCTTCTCACATTCCCTCACAAAACTATTGAGTATATTTAATGTGTCCTCGTAAGCCTGGGGATGCAGATTACTTCCTACTTCACTAATTAAATTAACATTGCTCATTTACATTTCTCCTCTGTATTTTGATATACAGGGAGATAAAAAAACCCTTCCACAAACGGGAAGGATTAAACAAAGCTATACCAGCTGAATATAGACGTCTATTTATCTCCCCTACAACAAATACAATTAACACGTCTGTTAAAGCATTTGTTATTTATGAATTTGTGTATGTATGTAGAGGAGAAAATTAAAACAAGGCTCAATTCCAAAGCCTTGTTCGGTATGTTACCTAAAAGCTTCCGTTCAATGATTATACGAGTATTATAGCATTTGTTCTGTCAAATGTCAAGATAAACCTATTGACTTTCGCATTGATCTATGATTTACATCCGAGAATTAGCCCTCTAAATCCTAACAATTTATTGGGTTTCTGCTCCTTCTTCTTTCGCCATTATTAATAATAAATGAATGACTTCAAGTGTAGCTTTAACAACCTTTGGATGTAATGCCTCATCCAGCAGCACTTGCTCATCCTTAATCATTCTAATGATATGTTGACAAGTCTTACGCTGCCATTCCATGTCGTCAAAATCTAACTCACCCTCAGAATCTCGTTCATTTTCGATATCGCCCATATGACATTCCCCTTCACAAAAAAATGTTTGCTGGTATGAAGTTAATTCAAGCTCTGAAGCCCCTAGCTGCTCCTCTATCGGATTTTCGCCAAATGGATTAACAGTTTTATGCTATAACATCAAAAAAGCACCTGAGGCATCCCTAGGTGCTAATAACTTTCATACTCTAAACTTGTTTGCCGGAGAGAACCGTCTATGAGCTTCGGCAATATCGACAGCATTCATTTGTATATACGTTCTTACAATATCCATCCTTGAATGACCTAGCAGCTTTTGTAGGGTAAAAGCATCGCCGCCATTCTGAATATAGAATTTTGCGAAAGTATGTCGAAGTACATGGCAAGATGCTTTGACTCCATTTAATCCTGCATTTTTCCGAATTGTGCCGAATTGACGTACTATTCCTTTGGTAGTCATTGTTTGACCATATGCCGTCATGAATACGTGATCCGATCCAAAATTGATTTTGTTCTCTGTCAGAAGCTTTTGAATCAAGTTTAAGACCTTTCGTGAAACAGGTACAATTCGCGCCTTTCCATTCTTTGCAATCTCATCATCCACTTTGACAACTCCGATTTCAAAATCAAAGTTTTTTTCATTCAGTGCCACTAATTCTCCTGCCCGTAATCCGCAATCAATACCAAGCATAATTAAAGTGAAATCCCTAAACCCTGTATAGGTACTTTTCTTGCAAGCTCTAAGCAATGCTCTTACTTGTTCTTCCGTAAGTCCTTCAACAGTATCAATAGGTTGCTTAAGTAATTTAACCGGAGCAGCTTCGTTCCGTTCCCAAAGTCCATTCGCCAATATTACATTGTAAAAGTGTTTCAGTGTTTTTAACCGATCATTAATAGTGACTGGAGCAAGCCCTTTTCGCTTTCCTCCACGTACATGTGTTTGATAAACCACGTATTGTTCCTGCATTTCAACTGACCATTCACGTATAATGCTTGTTGAGATATCTTCCATGAGTTCCGAATAACCTTTAGATTTCAAGAAATTCACAAAATATTCTTTATCTCTAAGCAAGTCATTTTTGCGCCGTTCCGATATTCCTTCCGATCTTTTGATATCAATGAACTTTTTAAAGAGTTCATGAATTGTCACCTTTGAATAATTTTTAACTTCAAAACCATCGACTTCGTCTGAGATTACCGCTCTCTTTTTTCCGCGAATATCTCTACCGGACGACAAAGAACGCCTATCCATAACTAATCCTCTCCATTCGGATTAATATTGAACAAGCGTTGTAGTTGTTTTTATCAAAATAATGGGGTAAGTACTCCATTTTGTGTAGTACATACCCGCTATTTCAACTATGAAGTGTTTACCCTATTATGCCCCAGTACACCATAAAATGCCCTCTAGTTCTGCATTACAAAATCATTGTCAATCTTCGCATTCACATCATCGAACACCCGCAGGATATCGTAACGTGTATTGCGCTGTGCCGGAATCTTGCCGGCTTCGCGGATCAGCTGAAGAATCTGCTCGATGTTGACTTTATGTGTAGCGCCGGCAGAGGATACAACATTCTCTTCGATCATCGTGCTGCCAAAGTCATTGCACCCGTACCGCAGGGACAGCTTGCCGACCTCAGGTCCCATCGTTACCCATGAGGACTGGAAGTTCTTGATGTTGTCGAGCACCAGCCGGCTGATCGCTACCGTCTTCAGGTACTCTTCCGGAGTCTGTCTGTCCAGCTTGAGGTTGGTATTATCCGGCTGGAACGTCCAGGAGATAAACGCCAGGAAGCCTTCGGAGTCATATTTATTCGCCAAGCATTCATCCTGCGCCTCTCGTACCCGCAGAAGATGCAGCGCCCGCTCCTCCATGCTTTCGCCGAGTCCGATAACCATCGTAGCGGTTGTATTCATGCCGATCTTGTGTGCGGTCTTCATGACGTTCATCCAGTCCACCCAGGAGCCTTTAAGCCGGCTGATCTTGCGGCGGGTACGGTCGTCGAGGATCTCTGCCCCGCCGCCCGGCAGTGAGTCAAGGCCGGCAGCATGAATCTCGCGCATCACCTGCTCCAGCGGCAATCCGGATACTTCGACCATCTTCATGATCTCTGCCGGAGAGAAGGAATGCATCGTGATTTCAGGGAAACGTTGTTTGATCCCGCGGAGAATATCCGTATAGTAGCTGAACGGCAGATTCGGATTCGTTCCGCCCTGCATTAGAATTTCTGTACCATTTACAGCAATCGTCTCAGCAATCTTCTGGTAGATGGTTTCATCAGGGAGCACATAACCTTCCTCTGATCCGGGTCTGCGGTAAAATGCGCAGAAACGGCAGTACACATCACATACATTGGTATAGTTAATATTGCGCCCAATGACGAACGTAGCCAGCGGATCCGGGTGCCAGCGCTTCATGATAACATCTGCAGCTGCGCCCATTTTTTCAATTTCGTTGCTCTCGAACAACCGGATCGTATCTTCCAGCCCGAGGCGTTCGCCTTTCAGCGTCTTATCCAGAATAAGATCTATCGCACTCATCGTTCGCAGCCTCCTTCAAAGTCCATATCTTATGGTTGATTAAATTTTAAAAATAAACATAGATAAGCATTCGTCCTTCCATCGTAACACAATCCCGGCTGGTTGAGAATTCTTTTGGTGCTACCCTTCTGTTTTCCCGGCAAAAAGGACGGCAGCGCTTTAAGGTGCGCTGCCGTCCTTCCTGTATATTTATTCAGCTGTTATTGTCTGCTCCAGCTCCAGACGCGCTGCTTCCAGCGCCTGGCCAAGATCAGCGATCAGGTCGTTCACGTGCTCAATGCCGACGGAGAAGCGCAGCAGCCGGTCATCTACCCCGACTGCATCACGGATTTCCACCGGAATGTCGGCATGAGTCTGTACCGCCGGATAGGTCATCAGCGATTCAACACCGCCCAGGCTCTCGGCAAAGGCGATCAGGCGGATGTGGCGGAGCAGCGGCTCAACATACCGGGCATCCTTTACTTTAAAGGAGAAAATCCCGGTGTTGCCGGAGGATTGGCGGTTCTGGATTTCATACCCCGGATGATCCGGCAGCCCCGGATGGAACACCTCGTCAACAGCCGGATGCTCCAGCAGATAACGGGCAATCGCCAGGGCGTTGCTCTCATGCCGTTCCATGCGCAGGGCCAGCGTCTTCATGCCCTTCATCAGCTGATAGCTGTCGTTCGGTGCAAGAACGGCGCCCAGCGAATTGTGCAGAACAGCCATTTCAGCAGACAGCTCGGCTCCCTTGGTCACAATCAGTCCGGCAAGTACATCGTTGTGGCCGCCCAAATATTTGGTCGCGCTATGAACGATGATATCCGCACCAAGCTCAAGCGGACGCTGGAAGAACGGGGTAAGCAGCGTATTGTCCACAATGGTCAGCAGCCCGTGATGGCGGGCCCAGGTACACACTGCTTCTATATCGGTAATCATCATCAGCGGATTGGTCGGCGTCTCGATAAAGACAGCCTTCGTCTCCGGACGGCGGGCTGCCTCCAGCCCGTCAAGATCATTGGTATCCACATAGGAGGCTGTGATTCCGTACTTGGACAGAATCCGTTCCAGAAGACGGTAGGTTCCACCATATAGATCAAGAGAAACGACCAGATGATCACCCTGTCCGAATAAAGCGAACACGGTCGTCAGGGCAGCCATGCCGGAGCTGCAGGCAAAGCCGGCATCGCCGGACTCCAGCTCAGCCGCAGCCGTTTCCAGTACGGAACGGGTCGGGTTTTTGGTACGGATATAATCAAAGCCCGTGCTTTGTCCAAGTCTCGGGTGACGGAATGCCGTTGCATTGTAAATCGGATAATTAACTGCCCCGGTAGCGGGATCTTCCTGTGAGCCTATTTGTGCAAGTCTGCTTTCAATCCTCAGTTTCTCGTCCATCGTGAGCCTCCTAATGTGGGGTTATTGTACAGTTGCTTCTATATTAAATAATAGGGCCAATATCGTAGGGTGTCTCCTGGTATACATAGTAATTGAGCCAATTGGCGAACAATAAGTTGGCATGGGCGCGCCATACGGCCGGCGGTGTACGCTGCGGATCATCCTTGGGATAATAATGTTTCGGCAGCGCAATATCCATTCCCTTGGCAACATCACGGTCATATTCCCATTTCAGCGAGAACGGGTCATATTCGGAATGTCCGGTAACAAATATCTGTCTGCCGTCATGTGTCGCTACAAGGTAAACTCCGGCTTCCTCCGATTCGGCCAGAATCTGCAGCTCCGGGTTAGCTTCGATATCTTCACGCGATACGTCTGTATGGCGGGAGTGCGGCACATGGAATACCTCGTCAAAGCCGCGCAGCAGCTTCACATTATTATGGCTCAAGGTGTGGGGGAACACTCCAAAGCATTTTTCTTCTAAGCTGACCTTGCGTACACCAAAGTGATGATACAGTCCCGCCTGGGCGGCCCAACAGATATGCATGGTCGATGTAACGTTATGCTTGCTCCATTCAAAAATCCGTTTCAGCTCTTCCCAGTAATTCACGTCCTCGAACTCCAGCTGCTCTACCGGAGCCCCGGTCACAATCAGGCCGTCAAACCGGCGGTGGCTGATTTCATCAAAGGTTGTATAGAAGCTCTTCAAATGCTCCGCTGAAGTATTCTTGGAGGTATGGGAGCTCGGATGAAGCAGGACTACATCGACCTGGAGCGGAGAGTTTCCGATCAGGCGCAGCAGCTGCGTTTCGGTCGTTTCCTTGGTTGGCATCAGATTCAGGATGGCGATCCGCAGCGGACGGATATCCTGATGGAAAGCCTGGCTTTCATCCATTACAAAGATATTTTCTCCGGATAATACTTCTTTGGCCGGTAAACTGTCAGGAATTTTGATTGGCATTGCTGTGTCCACTCCTTAATCGAATTAGTACCTGATCTTAAACTGAATTGCATGCAAAAATGACCCTTCTCGCACGAGAAAGGTCATATAGGTTCAGTCATATGCGCCTCTCTCATCTGCCAGAACCAACGCCGGGGTTAGATCCCCCGCATAGCTTCCGCAAGAATTAGCACCGTGCGTATATACGCCGGTTGCCGGGTTTCATCGGGCCAGTCCCTCCACCTGCTCTTGATAAGATTTAGCTGTATTCAGTTATTTTTCTTAAAATTCACTTTAAATCATGAACCTGCTTTTCGTCAAGTCCATACAATGCTGAAGAGCCCTTGAAATGTAAAGAATTTTGCTTGAAAGAGGCATACCCCGGCGTTATACTAGACAAGTGTTTCAACGGCACAAATGACGAGGAGCAGAGGTGAGAGAAGAATGGAAGGCGACCCGGGTACGCAGTTAAGCGTGCAAAGTGAGCAACCACACAGGATTAACATCAGCTTGCCGGCGGCGGGAGCACTACTTCTTCATGCTCTCGAGACGTCATTCTAGCCCGACTCATTGATTGTACTGCCGGCTAAGCTGATTTTTTCCGTGTGCTTTAATTAGCATAACCCTGGAGAAGACCGGGGACATAAGGAGTGAAATCAGATGAAAATCCGGCTGGTAAACGCAGGGGTTTTTACCCCGATCGATGATATTGAAGTAACACTGACTGCACCCGCTGAAGGTTTCTACTGGATCGACGCTGATGATGAGGACCTGGAGCTGCTTCAGCCCCTGTTCAATCTGCATGATCTTGCCGTGGAGGACTGCCTCAGCGAAGAGGAGCAGCGTCCGAAGATTGAAATTTATGAGAGCCATTATTTTATTGTAGTAAACAGCATCCGGTTTGATGATGAGGAAATTTTCCTCCGGGCGCTGAATGTATTCCTGGGCAGACATTACATTATTACTGTCACCAAACAAAAGATTCACGAGCTGCGTGTCCTGAAGCCCATTCTGTGGGAGCAGGAGGTCAGCGAGCCTGACCGCTTCCTCTACCATCTGATCGACATCGTTGTAGACAACTACTTCTCTGTCGGCGACCGGATTGAAGCGCGGATTGAGAAGCTTGAGGAAGATATTCTGATGCATACCAAGAAAACGCATCTGAGCGAGATTATCGGTCTGCGCAGTGAAATTCTCTGGCTGAAGAAGATGCTTGGGCCGCAGAAGGAAGTCATCAACACCCTGAACAAAAAGGACCTGCGTCTGATCGACGACCAGCTGCAGAAATATTTCAGCGACATTTATGAAAATGCGGTCAAAATCTCTGAAACCTTTGAGACCTACCGCGATCTCATGGGCAACTTGCGTGAAGCCTACCAGTCGAGTATTGCTAACCGCGCCAATGAAATCATGAGAGTGTTCACTGCAATAACTACAATATTCATGCCGCTGACCGTCATTACCGGTATATACGGGATGAACTTTGACAATATACCCGAGACCCATTCGCAGTACGGCTACTATGGCGTAATTGCTGTGATGGTAACGCTAGGCTGCGGGATGCTTGTTATTTTCCGCAAAAAGGATTGGCTATGAACGTTAACGGACGATTACGCTGAGGCGAAGGCTACCGCTACTGCAAAGTATGGGGAACCTTCGCCTTTTGCATATTCTAATAGCTTACCGCTTCTCCCGTGAACTGGGACTCGCGGGTCCGCCGGAAGCGGATGCGGATGAGCCGCAGGCGCTCATAATAGAGATCCAGCCCTTCTGCCGGCGAGAATTGATCGCCGTATGCCTTATACAGCGCAGGCTTCAGAAAAGTATCGCCCATCAGCTCATAGGCTGTCCAGATCCTGTTCTGCTCCTCCGCCGAGACCTCCTTCAGCTCATTCTCGATCAGCTTCTCAACGGAGTAGCCCTCCTTCTCCAGCTCTTCAACCGCTTCCAGCACTTCACGGCGGCTGATTCCTCCGGTGGCCTGCAGCTGCTCCATGCCAAGCCCGTTCTCGATCCCCTGCAGCAGAACCCGCCGCAGCCGCAGGCGTTCAAGCTGCTTCTTGTACTTGATCTCCTTCTGCTTGTACAGCCAGGACGAGAATCCTTCCTCCTCTACAGCCTCATGCACCCAGCCCAGCGGATAGCTGTGCTCACGCGGAATCCCCGCCGTAATGCCCAGCCAGTCGCTGCCATGCTGCGCGGCCTTGCCCTCGCCGACTCCCGGAATCTGCAGCAGCTCCTCCTCCGTGCGCGGCAGATAGGCGCTGAGCATGCGCAGCAGACGGTTGCTGGCCAGAATATACGGTGCCTTCCGCTCGCTGGAGGCTTTGCCGCGCCGCCAGGCGCAGAGCTCCTCATAGACAGCCTGATTGCCGTATTGCTCACTGTAATACTGCAGCTTCAGCTGCTCCCGGTTGCGCCCTGCCAGCGTCTCTTCCTCGTGAAAGGCACCGTCTATCAGCGGACGGTAGCCGTCCCCCATCTTCACTGCCAGTTCATGCCGGTAGACACAGAGCATCTCATTCCATGAGCCGCCCTCATACCAGATATGCTCATCAATCTCATGGCTGCCGGAAAAATCCCGCCATCCGATCCGCCAGATTCCTTCCTCTTCGCCGATCCAGAGCTGGGCAAATACCTCCTGATCCGCTCCGGACATTCTGGACAACCGGTTCAAAAATACAATCTGCATTGGAATCCCTACTTTCGTTGTCTTACAGCATGCATACAAGTAGAAACGGCTAGATCGTCCTAAACAGGACGGTATCCGGTTCGGCGGGAAAGATAAGGATAAAGGATTGGTGAAACCTGTACTTTCTTATCTTTACGCAAAAAAGCACCTCTCCCACGAACAATCGTGAAAGAGGTGCTTCCTCGTAAATGCTATACTGTTAGAAACTACAATACCATATATTTCCGTACAGTCAATCCCTTTTTGAATCAGGCCCCGGCGAGCGCCAGCCTGGCCAGGCCAAGCGCCCCGGCAAGTCCGGCGTTGTCGCCCAGCTGCGGCGGCACGATGTAGCTGCCGATCTCCTGATTCAGTGCAGGGTGCTGGACATATCCGCCGAGCAGCTCCTGCAGCTTGGCATGAATCAGCGGGAACAGCTGGCTCTGCTTCATGACTCCGCCGCCCATGACAATCTTCTGCGGCGACAGCACTAGCACATAATTCATCAGTGCATGAGCCAGGTAATGGGCCTCCATCGCCCAGGCCGGATGATCCGCAGCCAGCTCGCCGGCAGGCTTGCCCCAGCGGCTGCCGATAGCCGGCCCTGCAGCCAGACCCTCCAGGCAATCCCCATGGTAAGGGCAGAATCCGCTGTAGGTATCCTCAGGATGGCGCGGAACCAGAATATGTCCCATCTCCGGATGGGACAGGCCGTGAATCAGCTGACCGCCTATAACCGCACCTGCTCCGATACCTGTACCTACAGTAATATACAGACAGCTATCCAGACCCTGCGCAGCTCCCCAGGTATACTCACCGAGCGCAGCCCCGTTCACATCGGTATCAAAGCCGATGGGCACGTCAAAATGCTCCGCAACTGCGCCCACCAGATTAAATCCTCCCCAGTGAGGCTTAGGTGTAGTGGTAATATGGCCGTATGTAGGGCTGCCCAATACCGGGTCAATCGGCCCGAACGAGCCGATCCCGATGGCTTCTGCTTTTTTTCCGGAAAAGTAGTCCAGCACCAGTCCCATCGTCTCCTGCGGCGTTGTCGTCGGGAAGCTGACCCGGTCGATAACCGACCCGTCCTCCTGTCCGATTCCGCATACAAATTTGGTTCCCCCGGCTTCAATAGCTCCAAGCACTCTCACAGCAGCATTCTCCCTTCTAAAATGAGCGCAGGCCCCGCTTCAGGCCCGGTCAATGTATAGTCCGCATATCAAAATAAAACGCTCTCTTATAATGATTATACGTGCCATGCGAGAGTATGACAAGCGGTTGACATACTCTCGGTAAAATAAAAAAGAACAAGTCTCTCCTCCATTACCTCTGGAAAAAGTGACTAGTTCTTATAAGCCCGCATAGGGACATGCCGGCCATTCATTGCGGGAATTGAGCGGTTTTGCGCTCTCTGTAGAATCGGCAGGCTGAGACGAAACGCTCTGCTGCCGGGAAATGGGAGGCCAGATGAACATGTGCGTACGCGGCCATGACATTCCCCCGGAGATAGCCTTCCGGCCGGCTGCCGCCCCGCCCCTTGCTCTCGTAGGCATACTGCCGGTTTTCCAGTTCATCGTAATGCATTACCGAGTAATGAAATTCATGGCCGCGCAGCCGCTCGCCCCGCTTCAGCAGCAGGCTGTCCTGCAGCGCTGTAACCTCACGGTAGCCAAGTGCGGCACGTCGCTCCTGCATTACGGCGCGGGCAGGGATGACCCCGGCCATCCTGTGCACAGCTCCGGCACGGTCGGTAAGCGTCCGGGCCAGCACCATGTAGCCGCCGCATTCCGCATACAGCGGCATGCCGGCTTCAGCCGCTGCAAGCAGACCGCCAATAAAGCCTGTATTGGCGGAGATTTCTGCAGCGAATTCCTCGGGGAAGCCGCCGCCGAGATAGATGCCGTCCGCCTCCGGCGGAATCTGATCGCCGCGCAGCGGGCTGAACGGGATCAGCCGGGCACCGGCACGGCCCAGCAGCTCCAGATTGTCGGCATAATAGAAATTGAATGCCGCATCTTGGGCAACGGCGATGACCGGGCTTTGAACCGGCATAGCCGAATCTGCAGCGGCCGGGACGGACCGCGCTGCCTCCCTTGGTCCGGCGGACGCAGCATCGGATGCGTCCGCAGCGGTAACCGCCGGGCAGGGCGGCAGCGGAGGGGCAGACTGCGCGATCTGCAGCAGCTGCTCCAGATCCACGCCTGCCGCAAGCGCATCAGCGGCATGCCCGAACAGCGACTCCAGCTCACCCCGCTCCACAGCAGGCAGCAGGCCCAGATGCCGCTCCGGGATGTCCAGCGCTGCATCACGCATCAGGCCGCCGATAACAGGAATGCCGCAGGCGGCTTCGATGGCCGTCTTTACCGTCAGGTAATGACTCTCGCTTCCGCAGCGGTTCACAATAACCGCAGCAATCCGCACCCGCGGCTCCAGCTGCCGGAAGCCGAGCACAACCGCGGCCGCGCTGCGGCCCATGCTGCGCACATCCACGACCAGCACCACAGGGCTGTCTGTAATAATGGCAAGTTCTGCGGTGGAGCCCGTCAGCCCGTCCGCCTCCTTACCGTCATACAGTCCCATAACGCCCTCCACAACAGACAGCTCTGCGTCTTCGGAGGAATCCGCAAAATACTCCAGAAGATACGGGTGTGAAGTCATCCAGGAGTCGAGGTTACGGGCAGGGCGCCCCGTTACCGCAGCGTGATAGGCGGGATCAATATAATCGGGGCCGCATTTGAAGCCCTGGACCCTGAGTCCGCGCCGGGCAAACGCCCGCATCAGCCCCAGTGTCACGGTTGTCTTGCCTGAACCGCTGCCGGTGCCGGCGACAATAATACGCGGGCGGTATTGCGGCAGCGAACGCTCACTCTCCCGGAATGAAACTGCTTCATTCATTTTCGGTCTCCTCCCTGCCGCCACCGAAAGATATTCTGGCTACAGCAATAGTTACATTGCCGCTCTTTTTCTTGGCCAGCAGCAGCTCGCCGCCTCCTGAGGCCAGCAGGGCAGCCGGTTCACAAACGCCATAGGCTCCGGTTGCCTTGAATACAACGGCAGAAGGCTGCTTAAGCGGCACCGTATTCAGCTGCTCCGGTGTAAACAGGTTAAGCTCCCAGCCGAATTTGCGGCAGAGCTCCAGCAGTCCGGCTTCATCGCCTTTAATCGTTATGGTGGCGGCGCCCCGGACGCTTAACGGGGACAGCCGCAGCTCTGCCAGCGTCTCCATGACGACGGCCTCCAGCTCAGCCGCCGCCGTCCCGCGGTTGCAGCCCAGCCCCAGCACCAGGCTGCGGGGCCGGTACACGGCAGCCGGCAGTCCGCGGAGCGCTGCAGCATCAGCCTCATCCAGCAGCCGGTCGGTGATGACAACCGCTGCACGGCAAGGCTGCTGCTGCAGCTCAGCCATGCTGCCGCAGAGCCGGACATGCTCCGGCAGCACAGCTCCCGCAGGCAGCCAGCCCATTTCGCCCGCTTCCTGCAGCACGGCTACCGGCTCGCCGTTGACCAGCGCAGCGCTGACGCCTTTCATCGGGGCAAAGCTCTCCGCCTGCCAGCCGAACTCCCGGCCCAGCAGATCCGCGGCAAAAATGCCCTGCACATCGGAGGCCGTCGTAATGACCGGGCGGCTGTCCAGCAGCCGGGCAATGTGCAGGGTCAGCCTGTTCGCTCCGCCCAGATGGCCGGACAGCACGCTGATGACATGCTTCCCGCTCTCGTCGATCACTATGACGGCAGGATCATGCCGTTTATCCTCCAGCAGCGGGGCCATCAGCCGGACGGCGGCTCCGAGAGAGAAGAACAGGACGACCGCCTCATACCTGCGGAATAATCCGGGCAGCAGCTCCTTGACCGGCCCGTCAAAAATCCGCCGCTCCCCCGGTATCTCCCCCAGCTCCCCGCTGTATTTGGCATAGCAGTACACCTCGGTATCCGCCAGCAGGCCGCCCAGCTTCAGAGCCAGCCTGATTCCGTTGCGGGTAATGGCTACAGCCGCAATCTTACTAGCCATCCTGGCCGCTCCCCTGCCGGAAGCCGTGGGTAAAGGAGCGGTCATAGAGCTTCGAGCGGTGGGCATCGCGGTTCACCAGCTCCGGGTCCAGCGCCCACCCGGCCAGGATCATCGCATGCATGGCAATGCCGGCCTCCTGCAGATCCCGTTCCAGATGCTGCACGGTCGTCCGCACAATCTGCTGGTCCGGCCATGTAGCTCTCTTAACGACGGCTACCGGCGTATCAGGGCTCCAGCCGGCGGCAAGAAATTCAGCGGCGGCCTGTCCGGCAAGCGCTGCGCTCAGAAACAGCGCCACTGTGCAGTGGTGAGCGGCCAGGGCGCGCAGCTGCTCACGCTCCGGCACCGGGGTGCGCCCTCCGCCGCGGGTCAGAATGACCGTCTGGGTCAGCTCCGGTACGGTCAGCTCGGCACCGAGCGCAGCTGCCGAAGCAAATACGGAGCTGACGCCGGGAATAATCTCACAGCTGACGCCGCACAGCTTCAGCAGCGACATCTGCTCGAGGATGGCCCCGTACATGGACGGATCACCGGTATGCACGCGCGCCACACTCCCGCCTTCCTTAACCGTCCGGGCCATCAGCTCCACCTGCTGCTCCAGATCGAGGCCCGAGCTCTGCACAACCTGCGCACCGGGCTTCGCACTGAGAATCAGCTCCCCGCTGACCAGCGAATCGGCGTAAAGGACCAGATCGGCCGAGCGCAGAATCCGGCTGCCTTTGACCGTAATCAGCTCCGGGTCGCCTGGCCCTGCACCGACAATATATACCTTCGGCTCAAGCAGCAGTCCGCTCATTTGCTCACCACCATCAGGCTCAGATACTCCAGCTCACGGCCGCGCAGCTCGCGGGCATCCCGCCAGACCGTCTCATACGGGGAGGTCACTTTGGTCACCACAGAAGCTTTTCCTCCAAGACCGAGCTCGTCCAGCACATCAAGCACGGTATCGAGCACCTTGGCAACCTTCAAAAATACGACGGTGTCGTGGTGCAGCAGCGCCTCCTTCAGCGCCTCCCGGTCCCCGGTCGCCGGGATGATGCCTACCCGCTGATCGCCGTCGGCGAGCGGCTGTTCAAGGGCGGCGGCGGCGCCGAGCACCGAGGAAATCCCTGGTACCGACACTACCCTCACACTGGGATGGAGCTCCTGCATAAGCCGGGCCAGATGGATGAAGGTGCTGTACAGATTCGGGTCACCCTCTGTCACAAAAGCCACATCATTCCCGTGCCGCAGCTCATTCCAGCACAGCTCAACCGTCCAGCGCCAGCCGTTTGCCAGCTGTACCGGGTCCTTGGTCATGGGAAAGACAAGGCCGAGCATCGTTTTCTGCTCAGCATCCACATACATGTCCACGATTTCGTGGGCGTAAGACTTGCCGCCTTGGCGGGCTTCCGGGTAAGCAATGACCGGACATTCCCTGAGCAGCCGGCAGGCCTTCACCGTAATCAGCTCCGGGTCACCCGGGCCGACACCAACCCCATACAGTGTACCCATAGCAAGCAGGGAGGGTTCATCCTCAGGAAGCAGATCTTCCTTTAAGCTCATCTATGATTCCTCCTTATAGTATGAATAGTGATCTTCCAGATGACCGGCAGTGGCACTGATTACGAAAACGGGATTCATCCCCTCGAACCGGGTCATGCCGAGAATTGGCCTGCCCCGCGATGCCTGCAGCTGCGTAACCTCTGTTCTCAGCCCCGCCGCCGCCAGCGCGGTCATGCTTCCGTACAGCGTCTCCACGGTAATTGCCGCGATGACGATGACTCCTCCCGGACGCAGCCTTGCCGCAGCATGGGCAATAATATCTGCAAGCTCCCCGCCGCTGCCCCCGATGAACACTGCATCCGGTTCGGGAAGCTGCTCCAGGCCTTCCGGAGCCCTGCTGTGAATAATGGTATAATCGGCGCGGAACTTGCGGCGGTTGGCCTCCATATTCGGCAGGTTGACAGCTTCTTTTTCCACAGCATATACGCGGCCAAGCCGGGCAATCCGCGCACACTCCGCAGCAACCGCCCCCGAGCCGGAGCCGATGTCCCACACGACTGCATTCTCCGCCAGGTTCAGCTCGGACAGCACCAGTGCGCGGACCTCGCGCTTGGTGATCAGCCCTTTTTCCGGCTTGCGCTGGGCAAAGGCCTCATCCGGATAAGCAAACCCCCGCCTGCTGCCCCCTGCGCTTCCCCATTTTCTGCGCAGAATAACTACATTGAGTGCAGCAAATTCATGCCGGGACATGGCCTCCAGCTCCCAAAAGCCGCAGTGCTCATCCGGACCGCCCAGCCGTTCGCAGACAAAAGCTTCGTACTCCAGCATTTCGAACTCCAGCAGATAAGCCGCAATGCGCGCCGGAGTGTTGACCCCATCCGTAAGCAGCGCCAGCTTCGCTCTGCCGTCGATCCGCTGGGCCAGTCCCGTTATAGGACGGCCGTGCAGGCTGACCAGCTCCGCATCCTGCCAGCTGTCACCCAGCCGGGCAAAGGCAAGCTGCACGCTGCTGTAATGGGGGATGACCTCCACACGCTGCGAACCGAACCGGCGCACCAGGTAGCCGGCAATCCCGAAAAACAGCGGATCACCCGAAGCCAGCACAACGGCCCGACACTCCCTGTATATACCGTCCAGCCTTTCGGCAAAGGCCTCCAGACCGCCCTGCAGGACAAGCTTTTGTCCGCTGTACCGCGGGAAGAAGGACAGCTGCCGCTCCCCGCCGCAGAGCACCTCACTTTCCTCAATTCTGCGCAGGCTCTGCGCGGTCAGCCCCCCGGCACCGTCTTCGCCGATGCCTATGACATATATAACGTTATCCACAGACTTCCGCCCTCCCCAGCACCCGGCCCTTCATCGTAATCAGCACCATTTCCACTGTCATCCCCCCGTCCGTCTGTCTGATACAATGCTTACAGCCGTAACGGCACAGCAGCTCAAAAAAAGCAGTATTCCCAGCCTCCGTCATCAGATCCACAACCTGAGAAGCGGTGTTGGCACCGGCAATCTGCTGCACCAGCTGTGAATCCGCCCCCGCCTCCGCTGCAACTGCCGAGAGGAAGCCGAAATCGACCGGCGCATTCTTCGAATGAATCAGCATCGCACCCTGTGCGACCTTAGAATATTTGCCGGCCATGCCGACAAGTGTAACCTTTTGGAATCCGCAAGCTTTGGCATGGCCGAGCGAGAAGCCCACGTATTCCCCCATCTGGATAAAAGCTTCCTCCGGAAGCTCCGGGAACATCGCCATCGCGTATTTTTCACTGCTGCCGCCGGTGGTCAGGACCAGCCGGCTGCTCCCGGCAGCAGCGGCAACCGAAATCGCCTGGACGATGCTTGCCTGGTAGGCCTCGGTAGAGAACGGGGTAACCACACCCCGCGTACCGAGGATGGAGATGCCGCCCAGAATGCCAAGCCGCGGATTGAGTGTCTTCAGCGCAATCGCTTCACCTTCCGGCACACTGATGACAACCCGCAGCCCGCGTGCCGCGCCATGCTCTTCAAGCACCTCCGAGACAGCCTCGCGGATCATCCGCCGCGGTACCGGATTGATGGCGGCTTCACCTACGGCTACCGGCAGCCCGGGCTTAGTTACCCGGCCGACTCCGAGCCCGCCGTCAATCTCCACACCGGGATGCTCCAGCCAGCTGACCGCCGCTTCAATTCTGGCCCGGTGCGTGGCATCCGGGTCATCCCCGGCATCCTTTAGGGTTGCGCAGACTGCAGTCCCCTCCCCGCCAAGCTGCCATCCGGTCAATTCGAAGGTATGGCTGAAGCCGGCCGGCAGGTACAGCTCCACACTTGCCAGCTCCTCGCCTGTTATCAGCAGGTGTGCTGCTCCTTTGGCAGCTGCGGCTGCACAGGCTCCCGTGGTGTACCCACGGCGCATCGCCGGCGTACTCCCTGCAGCTTCCTTATTCCCGGTCATGGCCGCACATGAGCGGCATCCGTTTCAGCCCGGCGGACCGCCAGCAGGCTCAGCGCATTGACGGCAGCAACAACGACAGTGCTGCCGCCCTTACGTCCGATGTTCGTAATATAAGGAACATCCAGCCTGCGCAGCTCCTCCTTCGATTCAGCGGCGGACACGAAGCCGACCGGCATGCCGATAACCAGCCCCGGCCGGGCCTCGCCTGCTTGGATCAGACGGATCAGCTCCAGCAGTGCAGTAGGCGCATTGCCGATGACGTAGATGCCGCCCGGAGCCTCCGCACAGGCCTTGCGCGTCGCCACAATAGCTCTGGTAAGCCCCTGTTCCCTGGCTGCCTCAATTACATCCGGGTCGGAGATATAGACACGGACCTCTCCGCCGTAGCGCTGTAAACGCTCTTTGGCTATGCCAGCTTCCACCATCCGCACATCGGCGATAACCGGCTGTCCCGCGAGAATGGCCTGAATCCCTGCTTCCATAGCCTGCTCATGGAACACCAGACTCCGTCCCAGTTCGAAATCAGCCGAAGCATGGATGATCCGCTGCACAACCGGATACTGCTCAGTACTGAAATCATGGCTGCCCAGCTCCTCAGTAATCATCTGAAAGCTTAACTGTTCAATCTCCTGCGGCTGAACGGTCAGCGGTTTAAACTCTGTCCCGAAATCCATGATCATCCCTCCCTTTTCTCTGCTGTCTCATTCTTCCTGCCGCAGTCCGCTGCCAGCTCAGCCCCGACCGCCTGCGCCAGCCCTGCAAAGGAATCGAAGATTTTTCCCTTCCCGGCACAATGCAGCTGCGGACGAACGATCAGTATGACGTACAGCCCCATATCGAGCGCTGCCTGCAGCTTTTGTTCGACCGAGCCCTCCGCGCCGCTCTCCTTGGTGATCATCACCTGCGTGCCATAGTGGCGGAACAGCGCTTCATTCATCTCCCGTGAAAAAGGCCCCTGCAGCGCAATCACATTGCGCTGTTCAATTCCCAGCCTGCTGCACTTTTCCATATTTTCCAGGCAAGGCAGCAGCCTGACCGTCAGGCGGATCTCCGGATCACCCAGCAGCTGCTCTGCAAAAATCTCCAGCGTCTTGCCCCCGGTTGTCAGCATAACAGAGCCCTTGATCCTCTTCGCGGCAAGGGCCGCCTCCTCGTAGGAGTGCACCTTAATCAGCCGCGGATGCTTGTCAAAAGCCAGACCCGGGCGCTCATAGCGGAAGTACGGCAATCCGAGTGCTGCAGCTGCCTGCATCGCATTGGCATGGGCTTCAAGTGCAAAGGGATGGCTGGCGTCCACGACAGCCCGATAACCCTCCTGCTGCAAAAGAGCAATCATCGCCTCCCGGTCCAGCCTGCCGGTTCTGGTGCTGATCCCGGCCTCCTCCAGCCGTTCCGCTGCACTCGCAGTAACGACCGAAGCCGTCAGCGGCAGGCCGCGGCCTATCAGGAATACCGCCAGCTTCCGTGCATCACCTGTTCCGCAGAGCATCAATATCATCGCTGCTACAGCTCCCCGGGACTGCCTGCCTCAGCTGTCTCCGCTGCTGCGGTTCCGGACTTCTGCCTGCGGCCGGTTGCCGGAGCAACAGAAGGTGCAGGCTGGCGGTCAAGCTGATGGTCAGGCTCTTGGCGGTGATGCTCATGACTGTGCCCGTGCCCATGAGAGCCCTCATGCTCATGATGATGTCCGTGATGATGACCATGGTGATGCCCATGCCCGTCAACGTGATGATGGTGATGGTGGTGATGGGCTGCGGCTTCAGCGCGGTATTTGCAGGTATCGCAGTTGGCAAAAGCCCGGCCGCCCAGCGTCTCCCCGATCCGCTCCTTCAGCATTTTTGCCATCAGCGGATGGCTGCCAATGCTGCTGCCTAACTCCACCAGGATCTCCGGATGAGCAGCCGCAAAGGCGGTCACGCGCTGCGTAAACTGCTGCATCAGCACACCTGTAAACAGCAGGTACGGCAGGACGATTATTTTTCGTGCGCCCAGCGCCAGACAGCGTTCCAGCCCTTCGTCAAGGGATGGACCCGCAATCGCAATAAAGCAGCTCTCTACACTCTTGTATGCCGTTCTTTCCCAGAGCAGCCTGGACAGCTTGTAAAAGTCACTGTTGGCGTCCGGATCACTTCCCCCGCGGCCCATCATAAGCACTACAGTATCTCCGGCCGGAACCTGAGTGTCCTGCATCTCTGCCTGCTCCTGTACTGGAGCAGCCTCCGTAATCCGGTCCAGCAAAATATCCACCGCCCGCTCCTGTACCCCGACCGGCCGCCCGTACACAAATTCTACTCCGGGATATCTCTTTCTGGCCTCGTCGATGGCCATGGGGATATCCAGCTTGGAATGGCCGGCGGCGAACAGAATTACCGGTACCACATAAACGGTTGTCGCCCCCCCGGTCACACAGCGTTCAATTCCACCGGCAATCGAAGGCGCTGCCAGCTCAATAAAACAGGTTTCTATGTTCAGCTCCGGCATGCCGGCAGCAATTCCGGCTGTAAAGCTCCGCAATTCCTCATTGCCCGCTTCCACCCGGCTGCCGTGGCCTACAAGCAGTATTGATTTCTTATTCATGCTGTTCTCCTCTTCGCTGCGGGCTGTGCGGCCCGTCTGTTCAATAACCTCTGCCCGTGACATATCCCCGTATTTGTCCGCAAAATAGGCGTGAAACCTCTCGCCCGGCCGGCCGTGTTCCCGGTATTGTCCGACAACCTCAGCTACAGCGGCAACGGCTTCGTCCTCATTCATGCCTGAGCGGACCCGTGTTCCGGCATGAGCCCCCCGCCCGGTTTTCTTGCCCCCGAGGTACAGTTCATAGCTGCCCCGGGTATACACAACGCCGATATCCTCCAGCACAGCCGAGCTGCAGGCCATGCCGCAGCCCGCAACACTGATGTGCAGCTCCCGGGGAACCGGCTGGCCGTGCAGCAGCTTGTGCAGTCTGACTGCCGTTTCCCGGCCCTGGTCCTTCCTCAGCTCGCAGAAGTCGCAGGAGATTACCCTGACCGCATCTCCGGGCAGGCTGACATACAGACCGGAGGCCGACAGCCGGGCAGCCAGCTCCGCCTGCTCAGCCTGGCTGCTGTGCAGCAGGAAATGCCCGTCCCGCGAGTACACGAGCTGGCCGTCATCGCCGGCCAGCTCCGCCAGCAGGCGCATCTGGGCGCCGCTATATCTCCGGCTGCCAAGCTCCGGAGATACCTCAATGCCGGCTCGCGCGAGCACCGCCGCGCCGAAGTCTAAGGCGGCGCGGGCAGCCGCCTGCTCTTTCCCGGCATCTGCCGGCGCGCCGCCGCCCGGCTGACTGCCGACGCTGCCGGAGCCCTGTCCGGCAGCCAGCGACCACGGCTCCGCCGCCGGCCGGAGCCGCTCATGCGGCTTCAGCGCCTGCGCGTCGGCGCCGAGATTATACTTGCGCCCGTAACCGCGCGGCGTAACCATCAGGCCTTCGTAGACTGCGGTCGACGAATTGCCGACAATGACTGTGGAGAGCATGCCGATTTCCTGCAGTGGCATCTCCTCCAGAGTGGTTATAATGACCTCCTGCCGCTCCCGGTAGGCATTCCTTACAATACCGACCGGCGTGGAAGGAGCGCGGTAACGGAGCAAAATGCTGCGCGCTTCCTCAATCTGCCGGGTCCGCCGGCCGCTGCGCGGATTATAGAAGGCGATGACAAAATCCGCCGCTGCCGCCGCCTCAACACGCGCCGCGATGCTGTCCCACGGTGTAAGATGGTCGCTCAGGCTGATCGTACAGGAATCATGCATAACCGGCGCCCCGAGAAGTGAAGCGCAGGACTGGATGGCCGAGATTCCCGGAATGACCTCGACTTCAACTCCGCTTGAAGGGCTCCAGCCCTGTTCCATCAGCACCTCATAGACCAGTCCGGCCATTCCGTATACACCGGCATCCCCGCTGGAAATAACAGCAATCGTCTGGCCTGCCTCGGCCCGGCGCACCGCTTCCCGGGCCCGGCTGACCTCCTCGGTCATACCGGTGCCGACAACTTCCTGATGCTTCAGCAGCGGTCTGATCAGCTCGACGTAGGTGTTATAGCCGATCACAGCCTCGCTCTCCTCAATAGCCGCCAGCGCGCGCCCGGTAATCTGCTCCAGGGCACCGGGGCCAAAGCCGATAATCAGCAGCTTGCCTTGCTTGTCCATTCCTGTCTCCCCCGTTCTAAAGTAGATCTGTTAAACGCCGCTCCCGGTACTGCCGAGCAGCTGCTGCAGGGCAGCCTTGAAATCCCCCGCCGTCCGGGGAGCAGGGTATCCCGCCGTCAGACCTTCTGGCAGGCTGTACCACAGCTCTGCCAGAAGCGGCAGGCCGAGCCCGGCTTCCTGCAGCGCAGTGTGACCGCCAAATATCTCCCCGGCCGTCCCCTCTGCCAGACAGCTTCCGCGGTCCAGCACAATAATCCAGTCCGCCCAGCGGTAAGCCAGGTTCATATCGTGCGTTGCGATCACAACTGTGGTTCCCGCTGCATGGATGTTCTCCAGACCGGAGAGCAGCTGCGCTTCAGACATCGGGTCCAGATAGGCTGTCGGCTCATCGAGCAGAATCAGCTCCGGCTCCATCGCCAGCACACCTGCAAGCGCGGTCCGCTTTTTCTGGCCCAGGCTGAGCTGATGGATCGGCTTGTCTTTGAATTCCTCCAGCCTGAGCAGCTCAACCACTTCGCTGCAGCGCAGGCGGATCTCTCTTTCATCCATCCCGATCCCCCGCAGCCCGAAAGAAATATCATCCTGCGGGGTACTCAGGATCAGCTGCTGCTCAGGGTCCTGGAATACCAGACCCGCAGTGCGCCGCAGCCTCGCCAGCTCCTTGCGCGAATAGACGAGCGGTCTTCCCGATACTGTGATGCCGCCCTGCTGCGGACGCAGCACGCCGACGGCCTGCAGGAACAGCGTAGATTTGCCTGAGCCGTTATGGCCAAGCACTGCCGTTCTGCTCCCCTTCGGAACCTTAAAGCTTAGCTCCTTGAGGGCCGGCTCCGCCGTGTCCGGATAACGGAACACGACACCGTCAAAAGACAGACTGTATTCCATTTCTGTTGTAATCTCCTTCATTCCGGGCCTATCCCGGCTGAATGATTTTCCTGTGCGGAATCCTCCGGGCCTTTCAGCACTCCGCCCGCGCCGTCTTCTAATGCCTTACAATCCACCACTGAGCCAGCAGCAGCAGCACTATGCCAGCATAGACCTGTAAAGAATATTTAAGCGGTACCTGCCGCGGTACATAAGGCGGCAGCATGATCTCTCCGGTAAACCCGCGGGCTGTCAGCCCCTGCGACAGCCCGTAATAACGGCGCATCGTACCGGCAAACAAGGCTCCTGCCATTTCAGCAGTCTCACGCAGCCTGGCCCGGAAGCCCCTTTTACCGCCGCGCAGTGTCCGTGCCAGCAGCATGCCCTGTGCCGTGTCCCCGAGTATGAACAGAAAACGGTACATAATGAGCATCAGCTCCAGCACAATCTGCGGCATCCGCAGCCTGCGGAGCACTTGGAGAAGCTCATAGAACGGTGTTGTAAAGATAATGAACAGGAAGCAGCTCGTGCAGGCGGCCACCCTCGCCAGCAGATATCCGGCACGCTGCAGCCCTTCCGCCGTGATGTACACCGGCAGTACCGGAAGCTGTACAAGCCCCGCTGGCCCGCCGCCTGCAGAATGCCCGAATTCCAGCAGCAGCGCCGGCATGCCCAGAACGCAGAACAGCAGCGCCGTACCGGACAACAGCCCGTAGACACGCAGCGGAATTCGGGCATAGACTATACACCATACCATCATCCACACCGTAATGCCGGCCTGCAGTACCGGATGCAGTGTGCTGGCAAGGACGAACATCAGCGCGGCATATAAGCTTTTCCACATCGGAGACAGTGGGCGCAATGCATTCATGGATACACAGGCATCAATTCTTCTGATCATTCAGCATCTGCCGGTCCTGCCTGCCTCTCAGCAGTCCAATTGTGTACCCGATCACTCCGGCTCCGATTGCCGCCTGCAGCGCAAACAGCATGCTTTCCGTTTCGCCCGGCAGCTCCGTCAGCGGCCCGAACCAGGGCTTATAGTCCGGGGCAATCTCGGTGATTATTCCCTCCGCAGCATCATCGGCCCCGCCGAACTCCCCGTTCACAAACAGCAGCGGCAGCACAACCAGAAGGACAACCGCAAGCAGCATCAGTCCGTTTTTCCATATGCTTTTCATTAGAGGCTTCCCCCTTTGGTCTGCCGTTTGAGCAGTGACAGCTCATTCGGACTGTATGACTTCAGCCAGTTCCACAGCAGCACCGTCAGCAGCCCTTCACTTACCGCCAGCGGAATCTGGGTTATAGCAAAAACCCCGCCGAATTTCATCAATGAAACAACCACACCGCCGTCCGCCGCCGGGAAAGCAACCGCCAGCTGGAACGCTGTCACCACATAGGTCATCAGATCTGCGGCCGCAGCGGCACAGAATACGGCCAGCTTTTCACGGTCACCGGATTTCATGATCAGACTGTATACCGCATAGCCGGCAAACGGTCCGGCCACCGCCATCGAAAAGGCATTTGCCCCGAGTGTCGTTATGCCGCCGTGCGCCAGCAATAACGCCTGGAACAGCAGCACTACCGAGCCGATTACACTCATGGGCAGCGGCCCCAGCATGATTGCGCCGAGTCCTGTCCCGGTCGGGTGGGAGCTGCTGCCGGTGACGGAGGGCATTTTGAGCGCCGACAGCACAAAGGTGAATGCCCCGGACAAGCCGAGCAGCAGCTTCAGCTCCGGGTTATTCCTGGTCATTTGGTTCAGCCTGACAATGCCCAGCACAAAAAACGGGATAAACACTGCCCACCAGAAGACAGCCCAGCCTACAGGTAAAAATCCCTCCATGATGTGCATCGCTGCCGCCGTGCCCGGTTCATTCAGCAAAAAATAGACGGTAAATCCCGCAATCAGCGCTGCAAAACGCCAAATTCCGCTTTTCCCCATACCTTTCCCCTTCCAAATTCACTTTTTTGTACATTTGCAGACCAAAAACTCCCGCCCTTTGAGGGGCGGGAGTATATGTACGTCATCAGGTATGCAAAAGAGAGCCCTCTGCCTGCAGCAGTGCCGGACGTCCTCAATTCCTGAACCTATTCGTACACCGCTCCTATCCGCGTAGAGTCGTGGTGTGCGTTTACAAGGTAGGTCTCCTGGCTCGAAATCATAACGCCCTGCCCCGTCTTCCCCGGTATATACCCGAGTGACATGCTGGAGCTGGACTCTTTCTTACAGTGGCGGGACCGCTCGGGAGTTGCACCCGATTCCCTGTTACCCCTTGCTCTGGCAAGGGCACCTTGTTCGCTTGCTATTTTATCGAGTACATTATATTAGTCTGCAGACAAGCTTGTCTGTGATAAAAGTGAACAGGAAGCTTTCTTTGATTTGGCTTGTGTAAAATCCTTTTAACTAATATAATTATTAATTAATTAATATGTAACGGAGGTTCACCATGAAACTTGATCTTACCGAAGACTCTCTGCCGGTCTATGAAGCCTTGTCCAGTGCAGTACGCCTGCACATGCTCCGGCTCCTTGCGGTACAGCCGATGAACGTCAAGGAGCTGGCCGGTGCAGTGAATCTCAGCAGTGCCATCATGACGATGCATGTGCGCAAGCTGGAGGCGGCCGGACTGATTACTACCCATATGGCTCCCGGAAAGAGCGGACTGCAGAAGATTTGCTCCCTTGCGGCCGAGCGGGCTGAGATTCTCTTCCCGGCCGCGGACAAAACAGAGCGCAAAGCCCACCGCAAGGAGATTCCTGTCGGACATTACTCCGACTTCCAGATTGAACCGACCTGCGGTCTTGCAACCACTACACAGGTGATCGGCAGCTTCGACGATCCGCGCTACTTCTGGGATATGGAGCGGATGAATGCCGGCATTCTCTGGTTCGGCAAAGGCTTTGTCGAATACAAAATCCCCAATTTCCTGTTATCCAGCCAGCAGCCGGAGGAGCTGGTGATTACAATGGAAATTGCCTCCGAGGCGCCGTCGATCAATAATAACTGGCCTTCGGACATCACCTTTACCCTGAACGGCACCGAGCTCGGCTTCTGGACGAGTCCAGGTGACTACGGCGACAGCCGCGGCAAGTATACCCCCTCCTGGTGGCCTGCGCTTACCAACCAGTACGGGCTGCTGAAACAGCTGCGCATAACGCCGAAGGGAACCTTCATGGACGGCCTCAAGCTCTCGGATATTACACTCGATCAAGTCGGCATCCGTGACAAGCAATGGACCTTCCGCCTCTCGGTTGAGGAGGATGCCGAGCATATCGGAGGACTCACCCTGTTCGGCAAAGGCTTCGGCAATTACAACGACGATCTGATTGTTGAGCTGTTCTATACGGATGGGGCGCCCCTTGCTGAACCTGCCGGGTAACATCACCGGTAAGCCATACATCACAGCGGCATCTGTCCGCTGCACCCCGTCAGCAGCGGGACCTCTGCAACAATACAACATAAAAACAGCGGCAGCCGCGGACGTATCTCCTCGTCCATGACTGCCGCTGCTTTGCATTATGCGGATTGCCGCCCGAATGTTTAGGTCTTTGCCCGTGAGAACGTTAGCCGGCTCGGCCGCTTATACCCCCGCAGGCGCAGGCATTGGCTGCCACAGCCCGCCCCCCGGCAGAGGGCAGCCGCGCGCCTTCAGGCGGGCGACGACCGGGATGATGCAGCCGCAGGCTGTACAGGTTACGCCGTCCTGCAGCTTGGGACATGCTGTGCAGATCGCGTAACGTTCGGCATATACCTCCTCCGGAGCGGTATTGTCCGGATTGAACATGGAGGACGCCAGAATCCGGGCAATCTGCGCCTCCGTAACCTTGTATTCTTCCCGGCAGCCCTTGCAGGCAGAAGCTGTGCTCATCCCAGGATCACCTTCTTCAGGCTTTCGGCTTAATGGCCAGTACGGTGACTGACATCGGGGCCAGCTCCACGCTGAGTATGCCGTCCTCCAGGCTGAAGGCCGTAAACGTCTGCGGAGCTACCGCTTCCGGATCACTGAAGGTATTGTGTGCATCAATTGAGGCTCCGGCCAGCGTTGTGCCGGTAATTTCTAACTCCTGGCCGGCCAGTCCGCGCAGCTCCAGCGGCAGCTTGGCTGCTGCTGCATGATTCAGGTTGCACAGGCTCACATGAATCACGCCCTCAGCGTTGACAGAAGCGGATGCGGACACTTCCGGAATTTCGCTGCCCTCGAAGCTGTATACTCCGCTCTCCAGAGCCAGATCCAGCAGCTGCGCATCCTGATGCACCTTGTACATGTTGAATACATGGTACGTAGGGGTCAGGAGCATTTTATCACCTTCGGTAAGAATGACAGCCTGCAGAACGTTGATCGTCTGGGCGATGTTCGCCATCCGCACCCGGTCGCTGTGCTTGTGGAAAATATTCAGGGTCAGCCCGGCAACCAGCGCATCGCGAATCGAGTTCTGCTGATACAGGAAGCCCGGATTCGTGCCCGGCTCCACATCATACCAGGTCCCCCATTCATCGACGATCAGGCCGACACGCTTCTCCGGATCATACTTATCCATAATAACGCTGTGGCGGGTAACCAGCTCATCCATGCGAAGCGCCGCTTTCAGAGTGGAGAACCACTCCTTGGCTTCAAATCCGGTGGCCGCACCCTTGTTATTCCATTCACCGGTCGGAATCGTGTAATAATGCAGGGTCAGTGAATCCATAAACCGGGTTGCTTCACGCATGAGCACTTCCGTCCAGTTGTAGTCTTCCGCATTCGCGCCGCAGGCAATCCGGTGAATCTTGTTGTCACCGTAGTTGCGCACATAAGTCTGGTAACGGCGGTACAGATCGGCATAATATTCAGGGCGCATGTTGCCGCCGCAGCCCCAGTTCTCATTCCCCACGCCAAAATAGGATACGCTCCAAGGCTCCTCACGGCCGTTCTCCTTACGCAGCTCCGCCATCGGGGAGACACCGTTAAAGGTTAAATACTCCACCCACTCGGACATTTCCTGAACGGTGCCGCTGCCCACATTGCCGTTGATGTAAGGCTCACACTCCAGCATGGTGCACAGCTCCATGAATTCGTGGGTACCAAAATGGTTGTTCTCCACCGTGCCGCCCCAGTGTGTGTTGATCATCCGTTTGCGGCCTTCACGCGGACCGATGCCGTCCTTCCAGTGGTACTCGTCGGCAAAACAGCCGCCCGGCCAGCGGAGCACCGGAATCTTAATTTCCTTAAGCGCTTCCACAACATCGTTGCGGATACCCTTCGTATTGGGAATCGGCGAATCCTCCCCTACCCAAATCCCTTCATAGATACAGCGTCCCAGATGCTCGGAAAAATGCCCGTAAATATTGCGGTTAATCGTGCCTTTGCGGATGTCTGCATTCAGTACTGCACGCTGAGCCATTAAAAATGCCACCTCTCATTAGTTAATATATTTATTAATTATTAAACTCATATATTAATATTATAAGCACTGCCAGTTCCTTCCGTCAATCTATAAATCCAGGCTCCGACTGTTCCGGCTAATCTTGAAGTGCTATTATAGCAGTGGCGGCTTACAGCCAAATAAAGCAGACATGGAGAACATTATGATTAGACCGATTTGTAAAGATATGATTATCTTAAGCCAGAAGTCCGTTCCGGCAACTGAGGAGGATCTCCAGGTGCTGGATGACCTTCTGGACACGCTGCGGGCCAATGCGGACCGGTGTGTCGGCTTGGCAGCCAACATGATTGGTATCAACAAGCGAATTATTGCCTTCAGCATCGGGCCGGTGCATGTAGGTATGATTAATCCGGTCATCACCAAGCGTAGCGGCCCCTATGAAACAGAGGAAGGCTGTCTTTCCCTGGAAGGCGTACGGCATACGGTACGCTACAATTCCATTGAGGTCGAGTTCCTGGACCGCAACTTCAAGCAGCAGAAGCAGGTCTTTAGCGATTTTACAGCCCAGATCATTCAGCATGAGGTCGATCACTGCGAGGGCATTATCATTTAGACCGGTATCATCAAAAAGCGCCTTGAGACCATTAACGGTCCCAAAGCGCTTTTTTGTCAGAACAATTTACCCCAAATCCCCCAGCTCGATCTGCACGATCCCGCGCTCATCACGGGCCTCGGTGATCCCGCCGATCAGATGCATCAGGCTGCCGAACTCCAGCTCCTGGAATTTGCGGGCCGCCGTGTCGCGCTGCAGCTCCCAGAGGCACTCCGCCAAAGTGCAGACCACCGGCACATCACAGCGGATTTCCGCCAGCTCGCGCGACAGATGCAGCATATCCAGATCCGCTTCGATCTTGGAGCGTACGCCCTTGGGCAGAGCCTCCAGGTTCTCGATTACACCCTCTACGCTGCCGTATTCGGTCAGCAGCTTCAGGGCTGTTTTTTCGCCGATACCCTTGACGCCTGGATAGTTGTCGCTCGTATCCCCCATGAAGCCCTTGAGGTCGATGACCTGCCTTGGCGTAAGGCCCTTTTCCTCCAGCAGCTCTGCCGGATCATATACTTTATAGTTGGAGCGGCCTTTTTTCATAATAACGACCTTGACGTTGTCCGTAACCAGCTGCAGCATATCATGGTCACCGGTCAGAATGTACACCTCGGACTCTGCGCCATAGCACGCGGCCAGTGTACCAATGCAATCGTCGGCCTCGTAGCCGGCCAGCCCGATATTCGGCACACCAAGCTCCGCTACCACTTCTTTTACCAGGTCAAACTGCGGAATCAGCTCCAGCGGCGCATCGATCCGGTTCGACTTGTATCCGTCGTACTTCTCCGTGCGGAAGGTGCCCTTGCCCATATCCCAGCAGCAGACCACATGGGAAGGCTCAAACGTGCTCACCGCATCGAAAAAATACTGTAAAAATCCGTACACCGCATTGGTCGGAAGCCCGGCCTTGGTTTTGCGGATATATCCTCCATAAGAGGTCGCATAAAAGGCCCGGAACAGCAGAGCCATTCCATCGACGATCATTACCCGGCCCGTTGTTTCTGAACTCATGTGTAACCTCTCCTTATTTTCGCTTTAATTAGGTTCTGCTCCAGGCTTCTTTATATTGCTCTTCTTTATAGCCGACTGTGACTTTCTTGCCGTCAGTAACGACCGGACGCTTAATCAGCATCCCATGACCTGCCAGCAGCTCAAGCTGCTCATCCTCACTGAGGCCGGCCAGCTTGTCCTTCAGGCCCAATTCCTTGTATACCTCACCGCTCGTATTAAAAAACTTCTTCAGCGGCAGGCCGCTGTCCGCCACCAGCACGCGAAGCTCCTCCACTGTCGGCGGCTGTTCGGCGATATGCTGAAGCTCAAGCTCATGCCCCTGCTCCTTAAGCCATTTCACCGCGCTGCGGCAGGTACTGCATTTCGGGTATTGATAGACTTTTAAGTGACTCATATATGACTCCTTCGGTGACTGTTATGTCCGGGACCTTAAACCGAATCGCCCCTCATAAACAAAATTTAGTTGGAAAATCGTCATCTATTTCTCCGGAAACTCACGTAATAACGAAATTAGGTGGAAATTTGTTACTTGATTCCTGCTCTGTCTCAATAAATGGCTCTATTCGGAACAATTAGGTTACCTTTTTCCACCTAATCGATAACGGATGCTTAATAATCCCAAATTAGTTGTCGGAAATCCACCTAATTCGGCCTCACACAGTGACGGCATTCCGCCATACTGTTCAGCCGCGAGGCGAACCTGCCGGCTTCAAGCATCGTGCCGCAGCTTGTGCTCCAGCAGTGCCATATCCGGCGGCAGCGGCGCCTCAAAAACCAGCTCTTCCAGCCCGAGCGGATGCTTGAACGACAGCCGCACCGCATGCAGCGCCTGGCGCGGTATCGCTGCATCCAGCTCCGCTATGCCCGCGAGCTGCTCTGCTTCCTCTGCTGACAGCTTCTGCGGGGCAGGCGGCTCCGGTTCAGCCGGCTCATAGGCTGCGGCCGTCAGCACAGCGTCTGCCTGACCGGCGGCGCCCGCAAGCCGCTCCGCAGCCGGCCCCCGCCCATACAGCGGGTGCCGGTACATGCCGTCGCCGATCAGCGGACAGCCGATCGAGCTCATGTGCACCCGGATCTGGTGGGTGCGGCCGGTCTCCAGCTTCAGCTCGACCCGCGCCGCGCGGTCTCCATAGACCTCCTTGACCTCGTAGCGGGTCAGGGAGGGATAGCCGTCCGGTGTCACAATCCGCCGGTGCGGCTCTGCGGGGTCGCGGTCGATGGGACCATCGATATCGCCGGCAGGTGAAGCAGGCACTCCGTGCACAAAAGCGGAATAACGCTTGTCCACGGTGCCGGCAATCATCTGCTCGGAGATATGCTGGTGGCTGTACGGGTTCTTGGCAATCACCAGCACGCCCGAGGTCTCCTGATCCAGCCGGTGGACCGGCCGGAAGCGGTACTGCTCCCCTTTGGCTGCCCAGTAGTGTACTACTCCGTTAGCCAGTGTATCTGTGTAATGACCGTGTGTCGGGTGGACAATGATCCCGGCAGCTTTGTTGACCACCAGCAGATGCTCGTCTTCATACAGAATATCGAAGGGGATATCCTGCGGCAGGATGTCCGCTGACGTCTCCTGCTCCATCCGGATCTCCACCCGGTCACCGCCGGCAACCTTCACACTGATATACACGCGTTCCCCGTTCAGCATAATGCCCTGCTCGGTCATTTTGAGCCGGGACAGCAGCTTGCGGGAGACATCCATCCGCTTCTGGAGGATGGTTTTGAGCAGCCAGCCGTCCTCGGACGGCGGCACAATATAGGTGATCGGCGGGTAATAGCTGCTCATCTTAGTTACGGAACACCTTTTTGCTGCGCACATATTCAACGTCAGCAATCCCCAGCCTTGTATTTGCCGCCCGTGCGAGCGCAAAGAAATAATCCGACAGCCGGTTCAGATAGATAACCGCCTCCGGATTAATGTCTGCGCTGCGGCCGAGCGTAACCGCGCGCCGTTCCGCCCGCCGGCAGACCGTACGGCAGACATGCAGCACCGAGGACAGCTGGCTGCCTCCCGGCAGGATGAAGCGCTCCAGCACCGGATTCTCCGCCTGCAGCTGGTCAATCCAGCCTTCCAGGCGGACAGCCATCTCGCTTTTCACCTTATACTTATTCTCGCTCAGCTTCACAAAAGCCAGATCCGAGCCGCAGTCGAACAGCTCATGCTGAATCTCCAGCAGCTGCTCCCGCACATCGCTGAATCTTTCATCCTCCATCAGGCTGCGGGCCTGCCCGACAAAGCAGTTAAGCTCATCTATCGTTCCATAGGCCTCGACACGGACATCATCCTTGCCTACCCGGCCGCCGATCACTGAGGTCTCTCCTTTATCCCCCGTACGCGTATAAATCGCCATCGTAATCTTCCTCCCCCTCAGCACAATAAATCACATAATTATAGTGTAATCGCATCTGTACAGATTAGGCAAATAAAGTGCGGCATTTCTGCCATGTAAATAACTGCCTCAGTATTTTTGGTTGTACATCCATTCCTATTACAATCCGGATTAGAAAGGAATTTTTCGGTTAATAAAGCGGTAAACAAGCGCTGAAGGAGGCTGACTGTATTGCATGTTAGAATAAATCCAAAGATTGAGCCTGTCGAAACGGGAAATCAGCCCCATCCGTTATGCGTTACCGCGAATACAGAAAAATCGTTACCCTTGATCTGGACCAGATCTATGTCGAGCTGCTCGAAGGGGCATTTTACGTATACAGTCCACAGCATCCGAGAATCATCATAGGCAGCCAATACAAGGATGCGACGCTGCTGCACTCCCTTTTGTATAAGTACAGTGAAGAGAACACCTCGCGGGCGGACGCAGCGTTCATCGAGGATTATAACGGCTATAAGAGCTTTAGCGACAAAATATCCGGCGATAACCGGCGCAAACAGCGGAGGAATGACGTGCTACTGGTGCTGCTATTCATCGCGGCCAATCTTTTTAATTATTACAGCAACCCGGGACGGGAGCTAATTGATTATTTTCTGTTCTTTATCCTGACGCTTGTGAGCTCCGGGGTGGCGATTTATACCGGAAGACGCAGGGCTGCACGCAGAAACGGACAATAAGCTCCAGGGCTTGAACGGTCACACCGGGTCTTTTTGGAGAAAATCAACCATTTCACGGTGCACGCGCTCCTGCGCTCATGATTAACATAAAAAAAGAGCCCGAAGGCTCTCTGATACGAGGATTTCCACCTGAGCCACGCTCAGTGGGATGCCCCTCTCATATATTCATTGATTTTGAGGTCCAAGAGGCAGCTGATCTCAATGACGAGCTCAGAGGTAAAGGATTTCTCCTGTACAAATATCTGCTCCATTCTACTGCGGAGAACCAAAATTTCATCTTCCAGAGTCCGCTTGCGCGCAGCAGCATCCACAGCAGAATGCCCGTTCTGCGGATAGCATCCCCCGCCATAGGAAGGCAGGTAACAATCGCCCATGAGCATCATTCGTCCCCCCAATAAATGGAATAGTCAAATAATACCACACACTAAGAGGAAGTGCCATTGTTTGCTATACTCCGGCTCAACACCACAATATCAGCTGTCTTATTCCGTCCGCTCCCGTTCAAGCTGCTGGACAAAAGCCCCAATCCGCTCAATGGCCTCATTCAGCTGTGCTACGGATGTCGCATAGGAGCAGCGGAGATAGCCTTCGCCGCCGAGACCGAATACACTGCCCGGAACTGCCGCCACTTTGTACTCCATCAGCAGGCGCTGGGCAAACTGGTCGGAGGTAAGCCCGGTACGCTGAATGCTGGGAAAAGCATAGAACGCCCCCTGCGGCTCATGGCAATCCAGGCCTGCATCCCTGAGACCCTTAACGATCAGGCGGCGGCGCTGGTTATAGGAATCGGTCATCCGATCCTTTTCCTCCATGCCGTTGGTGAGGGCCTCAAGCGCGGCAACCTGGCCCATGGATGGTGCACACATCACGGTGTACTGGTGGATCTTCAGCATCGCGGAGATCAGATCAGGATGCCCGCAGGCATAGCCCATCCGCCAGCCGGTCATGGCAAAGGCTTTGGAGAAGCCGCTCACCAGAATCGTGCGGTCCATCATGCCGGGCAGCGACGGGAAGCTTACATGGTTGCTGCCATAGGTCAGCTCGGCATAAATCTCATCGGAGATGACAATGAGATCATGCTTCTCGACTACCCTGGCAATCGGCTCCCAATCCTCACGGGTCATGATGGCTCCTGTCGGATTGCTCGGATAACACAGAATCAGAATCTTGGAGCGCGGTGTAATCTTGGCTTCCAGATCTGCGGCCGTTAATTTGAAATTATTCTCGCCAAAGGTCTCGATTCCGACCGGGATTCCCCCGCCGATGGATGTAATCGGAGAGTAGGAGATATAACACGGCTCAGGAATCAGAATTTCGTCTCCGGGCGAGATGAGGGCGCGGAGCGCCAGATCAATCGCTTCACTGCCGCCCACCGTCGCGATAATCTGGTTGGCCGGATTATAAGTAACTGCAAACCGGGAATGCAGGTAATTCGCAATTCCTTCACGCAGCTCGGGCATCCCGGCATTTGATGTATAACCGGTAAAGCCTCTCTCTAATGAGTAGACACAGGCTTCCCTGACATGCCAGGGCGTCTTGAAGTCGGGTTCGCCGACCCCGAGAGAGATAATATCCTTGCTGCCTGCGGCCAGATCAAAAAATTTGCGGATCCCTGACGGCTGGATCTGCTGAACCAGCGGCGCCAGATAGGAATTCATGGATTTGCCTGATTCTCCGGTCTGCTTCTGATTATTCGTGATCATATGATTACTTCCTTTACGGAGATATCAGCAGACGATTGTCCTCTTCATGCTCTTCAAAGATGATACCGTCCTGTTTGTATTTTTTGAGCGTAAAGTTGGTTTTGGTTGAAAGCACCGAATCAATCGGCGAAAGCTTCTCGGATACAAAATTGGCGACCTCACGGAGGTTGCGTCCTTCCACTTCGACCAGCAGGTCGTAAGCGCCGGACATCAGATAGACTGATTTCACCTGAGGATACAGATAGATACGCTCCGCTATGCCTTCAAAGCCGCGTCCGCGCTCAGGTGTAATCTGCACCTCGATCAGTGCGGTCACCCGCTCATCGCTCACTTTATCCCAATTGACGACCGTCGCATATTTCACGATGACATGATCCTTTTCCATCTGCTCAATCGCCGTCTTGACATCTTCTTCCTCCGCTCCAAGCAGGGTCGCCATCAGCGCCGCTGAGCTCCGGGCGTCCTCCTTGAGCAGTTCCAGCACTTTCCTCTTTAATTCATCCATTTCCTTCATGCCTTCCCCCCGGATAGTTCGCCTGCCGGCCTGATTCTTCAGCGCGGCACAGCGAAAAGAGTTTAATACTAATATGACACGAAAATGTCGCTTCTGCAAACAAAATAACCCTGTATCAGCCCGGCTGCCAGCCATACAGCTTATTCATACCCGGGCTCTCCCGTTATCTGCTAGAGTGAAGGGCTGGATTTAAACCAGCCCCTCCTCATCAAACCGTACGTGAGGTTTTCCCTCATACGGCTTTCCGATGTTTGTCATTCATG
>NZ_FNDX01000064.1 GCF_900099765.1 Paenibacillus typhae
GCAGTTCACGCAGAAGCTCGATCTCTAGATCTTTTTCGCCTAGGAGTTTAATCGCAGTGTCCATCTTGTCCTCTAACTCCTGAACACGTTTTGCATCTTCGATACGTTCGCTAACAGAGGGTGTTGCCTGCTCACCGAATCGTTCTTTGTAGAACTTCACCCAGTTCGCAATCGTGCTCGGAGAAACTGAATACTTACGGGCAAGGAAAGATATCTTTGTTCCATTAATCGCTTCTTGGGCAACTTTGATCCGTTGTTCGTCGTACAACTTATTGCTCTTCATGTTCCTCATCCCCTTCTCTATTAGTGTACCTTATGCATCTTGAGGACTCCAATTCGATTAGGGGGCTTGAGAGAAACCGCAAGTTTACACGGAATTAGTTGGCGATTTTCCATTTAGTTCACTCAAAATCGGTATACCTGGTGAACAAACATTTTCTGCCGTAGGGGCCGTAACAGTATTTCAACAGCGCTATGCTCTCCCGCGTTTCATATTCATGCCGCCTATCCCGCGCTAACTCCTGCCAGATCTACCCTGCTCTTCCCGCAAAAGCTCCACAATCGCTGCTGTTCCAGCCGACAGCTGGATCAGATCAGCGGATAGCAGCCGCGTCTGCTCATGAAGCACGCTGATTTCGTCCGTCCCTTCCAGATAACGGGAGGCAAAATGCAGAAACACATCGACTTTGCGCAGCAGCATCAGGAGCGGGATCGCTGTCAGCTCTTCAGCGGTCAGCGTTACGCTCCGGCTAAAGCCGCTGCAGAAATCACGGACTGCCTGTTGCTGCTCCGGATGGCCCAGCAGCCCTGACAGAATGACTGCAGGGTCCATGGCCCGCAAATCATAGGTACAGAATTCAAAATCAAGCAGTGCCGCAACCCGGCTGTGATCATCCTTATCTACCAGCAGATTGGAAGCGTTGAGATCTCCGTGGACCAACTGATGCGGGAGCGTTTCCAGTTCCTTTAGAGAGTCTGCAATATTTACATAGGCCGCATATATCCTGCCAAGCTCCACCTTCAGCTCGGCCAGCGACTCCGGCGGATTCATGCACAGCTCCCGGACCGTCTCATCAGTACATAACGGATACGCCTGCCGGAGCTCGTAATAGGGACGGTAAACCGGCTTCGGGCCGGGATCTAATTCAGACAGAACGGACGACAGCTGTCCTGCAGACAATCCGAAGGACTCGTAATAACCGGTAGCCTCCTCACCGGGAGAATCTCCGTCAATATACCTGAACATGCAGGCAAATTTGCCATTTTCCCCTTCCAGCTGCACCAGCGTGTCTCCATATACGGTTTGAACCGGAAGCGGTGTACTGAATGGTAATGACAGCTTACTCAGCTCAAGCAGCACGTAATGTTCGAATTCTATTTTTTCCCTGTCACGATGTGTATCATAAATGCGCAGAACGCCCTTCCGCCCGTCCCCGTTCACTATATAGGTTGTATTGTTCCAGCCTCCGCTGCGCTTCTTTAGCGCTCCGGCCCATTCCGGCCAAAACTCCCTCACGATTGTTTCCACAGACTCATGCCTCTCTCTCATAAATATCGATACCACTTAGTTCAAAAGCAATACTATAGCTGTCAAACCAGTGTGTCAAACCCCTTTTCCAAAATGACTATTGAAATATTACAGCAGGATAAGCTAGACGGATAATCTCTATATTTTTCACGGTAAACGTTTTACTTTGCTTATTCCATTTATTTCTTGGTGTGATAGTATGAGCTAAAAACATTTAGACCGGAGGGCTATTGTTGAAAATCCGTGCGACACTTTCCCTTTTTCTCAGTCTTGTACTGTTAACATTGGCAGGATGCGGCAACCAAGATAACCTCAGCGAAGGTAAAACCGACGAGCAAATTGCAGCCGACTATGTTCAAGCTCTTGGTTATACGATTGTAGCTCATGAAGGAGAGGCCACCAAATATACATTGGAGCAGAAAACGCTTGAGAATCTCGATTATATGCAGCTTTGGGGGGTTCAGAAGCAGAAACCTGACGCCTATTTCGGAAAAGACATCGTCACCTATCCATTCATTGTGAAGGGTCATCCTTTGGAACAGCAGTACAGTCCGGATGATCACAGGATTTGCGTGGCTGTTATGCTTGTTGACAGCAAGGTCATTGGCGGAACTTCGGTTCCTCTAAGCAAAGTAAAGAATCTCGTCATGGTGGGAGGAGCGTATTCAATTGAAGGAAAAACACTCAAAGAGGTAAAAGGACTGAATTATGCGGAGTGGCTGGAGCACTGGAAAAAAACGTACGGCAACGTAACAGAATAAATGGATTAGGAGCGTGTATGCGTCCCTGTAATTTTTCCGTTATAATAATGCAATACATATCATAGCGCAAAGGATGGGATTCATAATGGAAGCAACTGTATCCAAACGCTGGCTGCTGGCCAGATTATATGACCCCGAGCAGACGATTGTGGACTGCCGGTTCACACTAGGCAAGCCTCAGGCCGGCCGGGAAAGCTACGAACAGGAGCATATTCCGGGAGCGGTCTATCTCGACCTGGAGCTGGACCTGTCCAGCCCGGTCACTGAACACGGCGGACGCCATCCGCTGCCCGACCCGCAGGTGCTTGCAGCCCGTCTCTCCCGGCTTGGCATCAGCAATGATACACGTATTGTAGCCTATGATGACGAAAGCGGCATGAACGCGGCCCGTCTCTGGTGGCTGCTGCGCTACCTGGGGCATGAGCAGGTATTTATTCTGGAGGACAGCTTCGGTACCTGGAAAGCGGAAAAATATCCGGTAACAGATCATCAGCCGATTCGTGTGCCGAGTACATTTGTGGCAAATGTGCAGCCGCAGATGCTCGCTGGTGTGGATGAGGTGCGGACGGTATCTGAAAAGACTGTTGCAGCTATGGGTGATACGGTTAACAGTGACTCCACGGCTCCCCACCCCGTCCTGCCGATCCTGATCGACTCGCGGGCGAATGACCGTTATCAAGGCTTGAATGAGACGCTCGATAAAAAAGCCGGCCATATCCCCGGCGCGCTCAACTACTTCTGGAAAAACACGCAGAATGCTGACGGCAGCTACAAGAGCGCCGACGAGCTGCAAGAGCATTTCACTGGCCTTGACAAAGACCGTGAGATCATCGTCTACTGTGGCTCCGGCGTAACCGCCTGCCCGAACGTGCTGGCGCTGGAGAAAGCGGGATACAAGAATGTGCGGCTGTATGCCGGAAGCTGGAGTGACTGGATTAGTTATGAGGACAACCCTATAGCTTCTGGAGAAAAGTAACCCAAAGAGCCTGCGCCAAGCGCAGGCTCTTTGGATTAGGAGCTATTTGTAAGTATAATTAATTCACCTGAAAATTTTATTATAGTGAATTGGGGAGGGGTATTAGTGAGAAAAGTTTTTTTGATATTACTTTGTATATCATTAATAACAGGATGTTCTAAAGAGCATTCATCCAGCTATCCAAGCTCAGTGGCTATAAACAATAACATGTATGGTTTATCTAACACAACTTTAAAAATTCAAGATATCGGTGAAGAAATCGGCCCGATTGAGAAGATAACACATCCTATGCCGACAAAAAACGGTGAATCCAATGAGGTCCCTGTGGGAAGCACGTTATACATGATTAATGGAGTCAATATGGATGAAGCTATAGCGGTCAAAGTCGATGAGGAGTATTATAAAGCAACTAAAAACGGTCCGCTTTCAAGCAAATAAAATCAGATAGGTCCATATGAGTCTCCTTATACAGTATGACTGACTACAAACTAATCGGATTCGGTACGGACGGCAAAAGGAACTGGGTGCGCACGCTTAACCCTAAGGACCGTAGCAGTACCAGTGGCAGGAGCGTCCGGCAGTAATCGATCCGGAGACTTTCGAAGGGGATTGGGCCAGTGAGGATTTCTATGTGCTTGATCCGGGGAATCTGCAGATTAACTACCATCTCTCCACACTGTGGAACGACTATAACGCCGGACATCAATATATCTATGCGGGAAAAGGCGAGCTCTATCTGACAGACAACTGGTTCAGTAATACTGTGACAAAATACATTTTGAAATAGTGCCGGACGATAATATTAATGCGTTCGACAACCTAATGATTTGTGCAAAACCGGTATGGAGCGACGTTCCACGCCGGTTTTCTTATGAAATCTAAAAGAATTTCGCCCATATTCCGACATATTATTCAAGAGCTTTGCTCAAATATGTATTCGGGGGATGACTTATGTCACAGCTAATTAAAAAACGGCCATTCCGATTTTCGAGTATTGCAAACACTTTGGCCCTAGTCCTGCTAGTCATTATCGTTGTCGTCTTCTCGATTCTGGGTACCTTCTTCTTTTCGAACACCAAAAGCATTCTGGTCAACCAGCAGGAGTCAATCCTTATGACCAAAACCCAGGGCATTGTCAGTCAATTTGACGCCTTGTTTAAACAAAAGGGCTCACTGGTCAAACAAATGTCCACGAATGATCTCTTCAAGCAATATATTGAAAGCACAACACCAGATCAGGTAACCACATCTCCTCATGCTGCTGATACCATAGCGACCTTGGCGGAAATTGTAAAGGCGGAGCCGTCCTTTGCCGATGCCTGGGTTGCCGGATTATCCGGAAAGGGTTATTTTCTGCAAAATGACGGTGTCGCCTCCAAGTCTGATTTTGACATCCGTTCACGCCCCTATTTCAAGCCTGCCAGCGAAGCTGACGGCCTGTATTATTCTGAACCCTATGCTGACGTCAACACCGGCACTTTGCTGATGGGAATCTTTTATCCGATTAAAAATGACAGCAATCAACTGATCGGTTTTATTGCGGCAGATATTGCTTTTGATGACATCCCGGCCATCATGCAGAGCTACTCTCTGGGCAGCACCGGTTATTCCATGCTGGCCACCCGGTCCGGCGACCTGCTGTATCACCCGGACGAAGACAAAGTCCTGAATGAAAAAATCAATGAGAGCGCGGGTGACCTCGGCTTAATCGGCACAAAAATGATTAAAGGCGATACCGGCGTTGAGCTGATTAACGACAATGGGGAAGCCCGTTATATCGGTTATGCTACCAGCGAGGATACAGGCTGGTCTGTCGGCCTGACTATTTCTCAGCATGAGGCGCTCAGTGAACTGAAATCCTTTACCCGGAACACGATTGCCGGTTTTTCAGCGGCTGCCCTTTTGCTGGTGCTGATCAGTTATGTCACGCTCCGGTACCTGCTTAGATCCATCCCAAGACTGCTCACTACAATCAAACGGATTGAGGACGGGGATTTGACGGTTCAGTTCAGGGAACATTCGAGCAACGAAATCGGGCAAATTGCCCAGGGTATCTCCAGCATGGTCCAGAGGATTCAGGGAATGATCCAAGTAATCACTAATACTACTCAGGTGTTGGCCCAATCTTCCCATAATCTGCAGGCTATCTCCTCCAAAACGGCAATAACAATGAACGAAACGGCGACGGCTATCAATGAGATTGCAAACGCCACAAACTATCAGTCAGAGGAATCAGAGAGTATTCTGCATAAAACAGGTGCACTGTCGGATCAGATTAACGAAATCACCAGTGATGCACAGGCTGTAGAAAATATGGCGCAAATCTCCGCGCAGCTGAGCGAATCAGGTCTTGCCCTGGTAGAGCAGCTGTCCAAATCAGCGGAAGACAACCACAAATCCACTCAGGCGGTGTCATCTATTATAGAGTCCATTGATACAAGCCGTCATGAGATCTCGGGCATTGTGGGCACTGTGAATCAAATTGCCGCCCAGACCAACCTGTTGGCGTTAAATGCTTCAATTGAGGCGGCACGTGCAGGTGAACATGGCCGGGGATTTGCAGTGGTTGCCGGAGAAGTCCGCAAGCTCGCTGAACAAACAGCAGCAGCGACTCAGGAAATCTACAAAAAAGTCAGTGCGATTGAAGAAAAAACAATCATCTCAGTGGAGCACACTAATAATGCCTTGAAGATTGCCGAGGAAAACGCCAGCTCCGTAGAGAATGCCAAGCAGGTATTCTTTGACCTGAACAGGGATTTAGAGGAATTAAAGCTAAGGATGATTCAGATCAGCAATAACACCTCCGTTATCCACAAGCACAAGGATGAAATTTTGCAGGCAATCGAGGTTATCTCGTCTACAACCGAGGAGAATTCCGCCTCCACTCAAGAGGTTAGTGCCAATACACAGGAGCAACTGGGCAGCATCGAGCAGGTCGCTGAATTATCCAGACAGCTCAGCCAAATCTCCCAACAGCTGGAGAATGAGCTTAAACAGTTCAAGGTTGAGTGACGGGATCACAAAGTAATCTCCAGTCAAATAAAACCATATTTATCCGGACAAAGAGCCCGCGCCAAGCGCAGGCTCTTTGTTCTTTTTACTTAGCAACTGTAAGACGCATCTGTAAGCATAACGGAGCATCCGGGCGTACTTCTACGGAGAGGTTCGCTGAGGTCTTCTGTTCCTGTCTCTGCCGCACTCACCCCCTATGAATACAGCTTATACAAATTGGGCACATTCAGGCTTTACTGTATAATGATAAACATTACGCCGGGTGTGAAGTTAAAGCTGCGGATCACCAACTATACAGGCTCAATCGGGAGTCTGCACTCTTAAACTGAAAGGATGAAGTACATTGGGTTACACGGAACTGCTGGAGCGAAAAGGCGAACTTCTTAAAAAGACAGTCGAAAACTGGGTTTTAAAAGAAAACCGTGATGGTCTGAACCATCAGGAGGCCCATATCTACCGTAATATGCTCAAGGAATTTCACCAGAATGAATATGAGTTGAACGCAGTACGCGATGAGGAAGCAATCAAGCGCCAGGAATCCGGATCTAACGGAAAAGCAGAATAGCTAATCGCTCCATTAAAAGCACGCCAGCCGGGCTTGACTTCCGAACGCTTTACCTTCGGAAGGTCGGTCCGGCTTTTACATATGAGGAGAGCCCCGCCTGTAGAGTTTCCCTTCCACCTGGACTTTTATTATCAACGGTCACTAGCTGGAGTCACCCCTCAGACTTATAAAACAGAGAAACCGGCAAAAAAAACATCTGTAAGGTGGTCATGAATAGTTTGTCTTATGGCATATTTTATGTTATCTATTGTAAGACAAAGAACAAAATACATATGAAAGAGGTTTAATTATGTGGGAACGCGCAGATTTGAAACGCAGGGCCAAGAATGTCCTCAGGACCTCGTATTGGAAGGCGTTTGTAGTGAGCTTAATCCTGGTCATTCTCGGGGAAGGTGCGGGCATCCCAAGTTTTAACCGAAACTGGGGATCATCGGGACGGACAGAAATGACAAACTCCGGTATTGTTTCCGATTGGGGCGTTTTAGGGCCTCTTCTTTTTATTGCACTATTCATAGGCTTGTTCATCGTATTGTTAGGAATTGCTTTTCATATTCTGATTGGCTCACCTCTTATCGTTGGCTCCCAGCGTTATTTCAAGCAGTCTGCCGAGGGTGAAGTCAGTATGCGGCATATCGGCTACTCGTTCAGAAAAGACCGGTACTGGTCTATAGTGGGAACTATGCTCTGGAGAAATTTTTTGCTATTCTTATGGTTTTTGCTTCTGATCATTCCAGGTATCATTAAATCCTATTCTTACAGCCAGGTACCGTTTATTCTCGCGGACAATCCGAACATTGGTTACAATCGTGCAGTGGAGTTAAGCAGGCAAATGACACATGGTCAGAAATTCCGGATATTTGTGCTTGATTTGAGCTTTCTCGGCTGGATGCTGCTGGGTCTGCTGGCACTCGGCATCGGCGTCTTGTTTGTGCAGCCTTATGTCAATGCGACGAAGGCAGAGCTTTACCTGGACCTGCGCCGGAATGCGCTTGCCGGAGGTTTAACCAATGAGTACGAGCTCCGTTTAATGGACCCCCCTTTCTTCAAATAAAGGATTCTCCGATAAATGAACTCAGGAGGCAGCCCTCAGGCTGCCTCCTGTCATTTTGCAACAACCCTTCAGTCAGCAAACGTCACCTGTATAGACACAATCTCCGACCGGGAACCGATGCGGATCGGGGGTCCCCAGAAGCCGTATCCGGAGGATACGATGGAGTGCATCTGCCCTTTTTGCAGATAACCCCAGTCATTTTCAAAAATCCGCGAGGTAATCAGATTGGCAGGCGCGATCTGCCCGCGGTGGGTATGGCCGGAGAGCATCAGATCAATGCCCTGCTCCTCAGCGGCGGCGAATTCAACCGGCTGATGCTCCAGCATCACAACCGGCTTGGTGCGGTCTGTCTCTTTGATAAGATCAGCCAGCCCCGCCCTCTCCTTGTCGCTGTAATCCTTCCGCCCTACCAGTGTCAGCCAGTCTCCAATCTGGACGGTCTCGTCATATAGCACCTGCATTCCGCTCTCCTCCAGCAGGCTGATCAGCTCCTGTGTCTCCCCTTCGAACCGGTCATGATTCCCAAGGGAGGCATACACGCCAAGCGGCGCTTTTATTCCGGATAAAATATCCCCGATCCCCTTATTTTTGTAAGGCATAATATCATCATCCACAATATCCCCGGGAAGCAGTACGATATCGGGTTTAAGTGCGTTGATCTCTTTGACCATCCGCTCTGCATGGCTTTTGCCGGACAGGTAGCCAAAATGCATATCTGATGCCATCACAATATGCAGCTTGCCGCTCTCCGGGCCAGGCTTGCCGATCCTGATGTCATAGGAACGTGTAACCGGGCTGAAAGCATTAAAACTGCCGAACCCGATCAGACCAGCCAGCAGCAGCAAAGTGATGATTCCTGACCATTTCTGGACGGCATGGCGCGGCAGGCGGGACAGCTTCGTTAACCAGACGATCAGATGGATAACAGGCAGCACCAGCACAGATAAGCTGAACAGGGCCAGCCAATAGCTGCCTATTACGCTCAAGACAGCTGATCCGGCAACAACCCTGGACAGAATCAGCGAGCTTGCCAGAAAAACAAGCAGAATGATATAGACCAGACGGAATCTGGCCGATACCGCGGGCTTAATCCAGCTCCAGCCGCTCCAGCCGATATAGAATACAATTGCAGCGTACAAAAGAATAAATACAAGTCCGAGAATAATAAACATGATAACCACCTTGTTGTTGGAGTGAAAGCAGCATTCTATGATCTTTCGGATGCTCAGCTGTTGCTATAACCTAGTCTACTGTAACTTCAAACCCCGCTGCAACTTCCGCGGTTACCGCACCAGGCACGCTTTCTACTTAGAAGCGGTTTCTGCCACAGCCGGTTACTTGCCCCCTCTATCAGCCCTTATATTGACATTATCTAATAATTATCATTTAATAGTTTGGACTTCATAATCTCTTACTACTATCCGGAGGACTTCTTCATGGCAAAAACCATTTTTCCGCGGCTGCAGGGAAACAGCCGGGGCTGCCTGACCTTTGAGCCCTTTTTCCTGATACCGTACAGCATGTTCTCCACCTATGCTACCCTGTACATGTACGAGCTTGGACTAACCGAGCTGAACATTGGCTGGATTACAACCATCGGTCTGATTGTGCAGGTACTTTCCTCTCTACTGAGCGGATATTTAACCGACCGCATGGGCCGCAAACGGGCGATTCTGTACTTTGATCTGCTCAGCTGGAGTCTGGCTACCCTGTTATGGGCCTTTTCGCAAAACCTGTGGTTTTTTGTGGCGGCTGCCATCATTAACGGCTTCCAGCGTGTACCGCATATCGCATTTTATTGTCTGATTGTTGAGGATACCCGTCCCTCTGACCGGACCTATGTATTCACCCTGCTGCAGATCATCAGTGTAATCGGCGGATTATTCGCACCGCTGGGTGGCCTTCTGGTGAATCAGTACGGTATGGTCACAGGCATGCGGATTATGTATGTGATCGCCTTTCTGTTCATGACCTTTCAGTTTGTCGGGCGCCAGCTGACGACACGTGAGACGGAGGCAGGAATCAGAAAGCGCCAGGAGACCCGTGATCTGGGACTCAGAGAGAGCATGGCCATATATGGCGGCGCTTTCCGGGAGCTGGGGACAGACCGCAATCTGCTGCTGATCTTTGGCGTATACATCCTGTTCAATTTTCAGGCAACGCTGAAGACAACTTATCTCTCTCTATATATGGCAGATTACTTACGGATTGACAGCGGCATCATCTCTCTTTTCCCGGCAGTCTCCTCGGTCATTATGCTGGTGACCCTTTGGCTGCTGATGCCCAAGATTCCCGATCAGGCTGCCCATAACGCCATGATGGCCGGATTTGGACTTTCTGCACTCTCGAATGTCATGCTGGTGATCCACCCTTCCTCCAGCCTGCTGTGGATCGGACTCAGTACCATTCTGGCGGCTGTAGGACTGATGATCAGCTCGCCTTATCTGGAAGCTGCCGTACAGAACGCTATAGATGATGACAAACGAGCCAAGGTATTTTCCATGCTGTCCGTGCTGATCCTGCTGTTCACCGCACCTGCGGGCATCATCGGCGGCTGGGCTTACAAGCTGGACCCGCGGATTCCATTATGGCTTGTAACTGCAGCATTTGTCCTCTCGTATGTCATGCTATATGTATACCGCAGACGTACAGGGCACAGTACCGGCTACCCGCAGCCGGACTGATGATTACGTCCGCTTTAAGCTCAAGCCGTTTCTGAGCGGCACATAGCATAAAAAAACAGGGATGCTTCTCAGCCAGCTATGGCCGGAAGACATCCCTGTTTAATTCTGAAGCTATGCAGTCGGGTCAGACTTGACCCTCTCCTTCTCCAGGACCTCTTTCAAATCGTCCTGGATACGCCGGTTCCACAGCGGAACGCCGGTCCGGTATGCAGCACGCCCGGTAAGGTGAGCCGACAAAGGCGAGGTCATGAATACGAACACAATCCCCAGCAGCAGCTTCGCGCTGATGTAATCGAGGAAAAAGGCATAGTAGAGGAACGCGCCGCTAAGCACACACAGGACACCAAGCGTGGCACTTTTGGCCGCAGCATGTGATCTCAGATACACATCGGGCAGACGGATCAGTCCAAACGAGCTGACCGCACTTAACAGTGCCCCTGTCAGAATAAGCAGTGCAAACAGCAGTTCAACTATCGTTGTGATCACTTCCATGTTCAAATACCACTCTCCTTTCGATATATCTGGCTAAGGCCATCGTTCCGATAAAAGAGAGAATTCCGATCAGCAGAATATATTCAATGAAGGATTGGGTCTTAAAGAGTACCGAGAGCACCGCCACCATTGCCAGCAGATTAATGCCGATTGTATCCAGTGCGGCAATCCGGTCAGGCAGTGACGGCCCCTTCACCAGTCTCCAGGCACAAATGCCGATGGATATGACCATGATGGAAACCGACAGCATGAGTATAAAGTGGATCATGAACGGGACACCTCCAGAATCGCGCGTTCAAACGTATTGCGGATATTGTCTCTGAACTTTTCAGCATCTTCGATATCCATAGCATGAATATATAAGGTCCGGTTATCTTTGGATACCTCCAGGACAACCGATCCCGGAGTCAGACATAGCAGGGTAATCAGCACAGCAATCTCCCAGTCCGACTTTAACTCCGTAGTGTACATTAGAATGGCCGGACGGATATCAAGATTGGGTCTCAGCACCGCCTTTACTACCACATAACTGGATACGACCAGCTCCCGGAGAAACAGTATAGCCAATTTTACTACAGCCCATCCTCTGTCAATATACAAGCGGCCGTTAAAGAACCGCCGCAATCCAAACAGTACAAGAATACCGAGCACATAGCCGACAATGAAGCCGGAAGCTGTCCAGTCATTGTTCAGGAACATCCACAGGAACGTTATCATGAAATTCAACAATATTTGAAAAGCCATCCGCATCTACTCCTTCATGACAGCGTTAATGTATTGTGCCGGATCAGCAAGCACAGCTCCGGCCTGGAGAACATATTCGTTCACCGTCTCGGCACCGATACCCATCAGAATCAGAAGGACAAACAGTACAGCAGCCGGGGCCATCATCGCCTTGTAGCGCAGGGGCCGGATCTCTTCTTCGCTTCGCTCGCCGCCCCAGAATACCTCCTGGAACACTTTGATCAGCGAGTACAGGACAACGAAGCTTGACGCCAGCGCAATCAGAGAAAGGGCTACATGCAATTCACCAAATCCGCTGCGGATCATCATAACCTTTCCGGCAAAGCCGCTAAGCGGGGGTACACCCACCAGGGCAAGCGTTAGAATAAAGAACATCCACCCTGTATAGGGGTATCTGCGGATCAGGCCGCCCATCTGTTTCAGCTGCTCTGTTCCGGAAGCGGCCAGAATCATTCCGCCAAGGAAGAACAGCAGCGCCTTGGCAATCATGTCATGCATCAGATAGAACACGGCCCCGCTGAGCGAATCCTGGGTCAGGACCGAAATACCAAAAGCAATAAAGCCGACGCTGATAACTATGTTATAGTTGAAAATCCGGCTCAGATCATTGTACGCCAGCGCTCCGACCGCTCCCAGAATCATCGTTGCTCCCGCCATCCAGGCCATTAATGAATGCGTCAAATCCGGATTGTGGATAAAGATCAGCGTAAACACACGGGTGATGGCATACAGTCCCACTTTGGTCAGTAATGCGCCGAACAACGCCCTTACCGCCAGCGGAGGAGCGCTGTAGGAATCCGGAAGCCAGAAGAACAGCAGCAGACCCGCCTTAAGCGAGAATACGAGCAGCAGCAGCACGGCGATAACATTCATGACACCGCCCTGCCCTGCCTCTGCTACACGCATGGCCAGATGCGCCATATTAAGCGTCCCTGTCGCACCATACAGATAGGCAATTGCCGCTACAAACAGAGCAGAGGAAATGACATTGACCAGTATATATTTCAGCGTTTCGCGCAGCTGGACTCTTGTACCGCCCAGCACGATCATGGAATAGGAGGCAACCAGCAGCACCTCAAAGCAGACGAACAGGTTAAACAGATCACCGGTCAAGAAGGAGCCGAACACTCCCGTCAGCAGGAAATGGAAAAACGTGTAGTAGTAAAACCGCTCCCGCTCCTCCCCGATACTGGCAAAGGAAAAGAACAGGCAGGCTGCACCCACGACCGCCGTCACCAGGACAAGCAGGGCCGCAAACATGTCAGCAACAAAGACAATGCCGTACGGGGGTATCCATCCACCCATATGCAGCGTTTGAATCCCGTCTGTTTTGACCTGGTATACAATCGTTACAGCAACTGCAATATTCAGAAACACACTGACCGCACTGATCATACGCTGAAGGCCAATCTGCTCTTTCAGGAAAATCAGGATCACTGCCGTAAAAGCAGGAATCAGCAGAGGCAGCACCAGCAGATTGTTCATGATCTCTCCCCCTTGCTGCCTTCCACATCATCCATCCCTGCAGAGCGGTACGCGCGGTAAGCAAGAACGATGAAAAACGCCGACACCCCGAAGCTGATTACGATCGAGGTGAGGATAAGCGCCTGCGGCAGGGGATCGACATAAGAATCCGCTTTTTCGCCAAGCAGCGGTGAAGCACCGGTCTTGAGTCCGGCCATGGTGAGCAGCAGCAGATGAACCCCGTGAGTAATCAGTGTCGTCCCCAGCAGGATACGAAGCAGGCTTTTGGAGAGTACCAGATACACACCTACAGTAAACAAGACACCGATCGCCAGGGCAATTAGGAGCTCCATCAGTTATCCCTCCCGATCGTAAAGATAATATTCATAGTGACACCAATAACCGCCAGATAGACGCCGAGATCGAACAGCATCGCTGTAGTCAGCTCGGTCTTGCCCATCACAGGCAGTTCAAAATAGCCGAAAGCCTGGCTCAGGAAAGGTGCGTCGAATACAAATGACCCTATACCAGTAAGGAAAGCCAGCAGGATACCAACTGCTATCAGCATGCGGTAATTGACCGGAAGAACCTTTTCGACAAAATCCATACCGAACGCGATAGCCAGCAATATTAGCGCTGCCGCAGCCATCAGGGCTCCGATAAAGCCGCCGCCCGGATTGTTGTGACCGGCAAAGAACAGATACAGCGAGAACGTAATGATGATGACGAATGCAACCTTTGCCACCGACTGAAGCAGCACATCGTTGCTGCGGGAGTAGCGGGGCTTCTCATCGTCAAACATGCTTTTTACGGCTGCAGGCTTGTTGTCCGGCTCCACCTTAAGCTTGATCATGGAATAAATGGCCAGCGAGGCCAGTCCCAATACGGTAATTTCAAACATCGTATCAAAGCCGCGGAAATCCACCAGCAGAACGTTGACGATGTTTTTGCCGCCACCCAGCTTATAGCTGTTCTCCGTATAGTAGGTTGATATGGATTCGAACGGGCTGCTGTCAAGCGCCGCCAGGGCGACCAGCGTCATGGTTGCTCCGAACCCGATGGATATAATCAGCTTCGGCAGCTTCAGCTTGAATTTAACCTTCTCCCGCCCAAGCCTTGGCAGATGCCGGAAACAGAGCAGGAAGAGCGTGACAGACACTACCTCGACAATCATCTGGGTAAGTGCCAGATCAGGGGCACGGAACAGGATAAAGAGCAGCGTTACCATGTAGCCCACCATACCTGTCAGCAGAATCGCCGACACCCTCGACTTGGCAAACGGAATGGCCAGTGTACCGGTCAGAAGGACCAGTACGGCAACTACTTCAAAGAAGGAAATCGGGGCATATTCGCCCTGACCTAGTGTAATGCCGTCTGTATACAGCATGGACCCGCCTACAACCACAATAATTAATGTAAAAATATACATCAGGTAATGACGCATGGAGCCCGTCATATAGAGCCCGGTAATCGAACGTGAAGTCCGCTCGACGAGCCGGATGCTGCCGTCGTATACCTGGTTAAGCGTATAGCCCCGGCCTCTGCCCCATTCTTTATCCACGAGGCTAAGCCGGCCATAGATCCGGTACACAACAATCCCCAGAATAATAACACCCAGCGTCATCCAGACTTCGGTAGTGAAGCCGTGCCAGAAATAAATATTGACGTAAAAAGGGGAGCCCGCTGCTATCTGCGGATGGATCGCATTCATACCCGGTACAATCAGCGTTTTGGACAGCATATTCGGGAACAGGCCGGTCACCACTGCCAGCAAAGCCAGCAGGATCGGCGACAGCAGCAGCCCGAACGGCGCCTCATGCGGTTTCTTATCCAGCTTCTCAGGCTGGTACTTTCCGAAGAAGGTATGGAAAACCATAATCATGCTGTATGCAAAGGTAAAGATGCTTGCAATCCAGGCTACAACCGGAACGATTGTAAACAGGGATTGCACACTCAGGATATCGAGCTCCCTGATATTCAGAACTGCAGTGAAGAACATTTCCTTACTAAGGAATCCGGCGAACGGCGGCAGACCCGCCATCGAGAAGCTTCCGATCAGCGCAACTGTAAAGGTAACCGGCATCAGGGATACCAGCCCGCCCAGCTTGCGCAGATCACGGGTATTCGTCTCATGGTCGACGATTCCGACAACCATGAACAGTGAGCCTTTAAATATGGCATGGTTAAATAAATGGAACAGCGCTGCCGTTGTTGCGGCGGTATAGTATACAGCCTCTTCACCCGTATAGAATGAAGCTGCCGATCCCATACCGAGTAATCCCATAATCAGTCCGAGCTGACTGATAGTGGAGTAGGCTAACAGAGCCTTCAGGTCCGTCTGCTTCATCGCCTGGATCGATCCATAGATCAAGGTGATCAGGCCGACACCCGACACAATCCAAAACCACTCATGTTGCCCCGCAAACACCGGGCTGAAACGCGCGACCAGATACAGGCCGGCTTTGACCATGGTTGCCGAATGCAGGTAAGCACTGACCGGAGTCGGCGCTTCCATTGCATCAGGAAGCCAGATATGAAACGGAAACTGGGCTGACTTGGTGAAGGCACCCAGCAGAATAAGCAGCATCGCAGGAATAAATAGCGTTTGTCCGCTAATATCGCCCGTCTGGCTCCAGATTTCCCGGATGCTGAATGTCCCGGTCATGACATACAGCATCAGGAAGCCTGCGAACATCGCCAGACCGCCGAAGACGGTAATCAGCATCGACTTGAGCGCACCGTAACGCGACTTCTGTCTGCGGTGCCAAAAAGCAATCAGCAGGAATGAGGAGACACTGGTCAGTTCCCAGAAACCGTACAGCACCATCAGATTATCGGACAATACGACTCCAAGCATAGCCCCCATAAATAACAGCAAATACACATAAAACGGGGTCAGCTCTTCCTTGCGTTTGTCCAGATAATAAATGGAATAGGTGATGACAAGCGTCCCCATCCCTGAAATCAGCAATGCAAACAGTAAACTTAATCCATCCAGGTGGAACACCAGATCAATGCCAAGTGACGGAATCCATGATACAGTCTCGTATCCGGAGTCCCCTCCCTTGATGACCGGTATGCGGGTCAAAAAATAAACGAACAACGCCAGCGGTCCGGCAAGCACCATCCATCCTCTATGGAGTCTCGGCAGCTTCCCGCGGAGAAGCGCTATCATTAGGGCCAGCAGAAACGGAACAAGAACGGTTATATGAAGCAAAGGCAAGCCTCCTTTTCCACCCTGTATTTTTAAGTTGTGAACAATGGTACTTACTCCCAGAATCAAAACCCGGCTACAGCGGGTCTGTCAAAATCCCCTCGCAGATATGCAAATATCTCGCCTTACCATCTTGCTCAATTCTGAACAAGCCATTCTCAAATTCGGTATGCAATTCATGAAAAAATTTCCCTTTAATAAAATCAGTTCCCTCCGGCTCATCGCTAAGCTGATAAACCCCGCCGTTTTTGACCAGATAAGAAACAACGCCTTCTTCATGCGTTTCCTCAAGACCCGCGCGCATCCGCTGGACAGCCACGACATGCAGATCCATCATCTTCATTTTGCTGATCAGCTCATTGACAAAGTTGCGCTTGGTCAGCTCCTGCCACAGCGTCTGTGCGGACTGTCCGATAATGATCTGAGTTACTTCCTTTTCTTCAGCAGCTTCAACGATTACATCTGTAGTCTTGCGGCCCCGGCGTTTGCGGACCATGAACTCAGCCCCGGCTTCCTCGGCCAGACGTTTCCAGACAGCCATAAACATTTCCTTGCTCTGATTGTATTCATCCGTGTCCGAACTTTCGACATTAAGCACATACAGCGGTGCCCCGATAAGCTCGGACAGCTGGACACCGCGCCGGATTAGACGCTCTCCGTGGGGACCATAATGAACACAAACCATAATCTTTTCCTTGTGAATGACCTTCGCCCTCCTGTTTGAAATGGGCAAGAAATACAAAAGGAGCCTACTGGCGTAAGGCCCCTTTCTGTTGTTCTGTACCCTTAAATGTTATATTTAAAGTATATCTATTCCGATACTGTTTGTAAAGTTTACGGACATGGTAAAGTCACGCTAACAGGAAGCAGGGATTACGATGATCTATGTTGCGCTACTCAGAGGGATCAATGTGGGCGGTAACAACATCATTAATATGAAGCAGCTCAAACAGACGTTTGAACAGGCCGGTATGACCTCCGTAACCACCTATATCAATTCCGGGAACATCATCTTTGCTGCTGATTATCCGCAGGAAGATTTGCCGGAAATACTCGAACAGGCTATCTCGAAGGACTTCAGCCTTCACATTAAAGTTCTGATCCGGAATCTGGATGAAATCAGCAAAGTCATAGCAGCCCTTCCTGCCTCTTGGAGCAATGACGACAAGCTCAGAAGCGATGTCATGTTCCTGTGGGAAGAAGCAGACGATGAATCCATACTGGGCAAGCTCCCGCTGAAGCCCGGAATCGGCACCCTCCTGTACGTTCCCGGCGCCGTATTGTATTCCGTGGAGCGCGAGAATGTAATCCAAAGTGCAATGGCCAAGCTCATCGGCAGCACGGTGTACAAGCTCATGACCGTGCGTAATGTGAATACGACCCGCAAGATTTACCAGCTTATGTTGGCGGCAGAAGCGCAGCGGGCATAAAAGCCTTCACCTCTTGTATGCGCACCGGTTGCTCTGAAGCCTCAAGGCCGCACCTAAGGCTTATGGCTATAAGCTCTCTGGTACGGCCTCTATTTATCGCTATGGCAGATATCTTTCGGCTATCCGGATTACCTTGCCATCCTGTGTAGTAACGGTGCAAAGCATCCCGGAGTCTGACATTATATCAAGCCGCTCTATAAATTCCGCCCTGCTGACTGCTTTGGGTGCAGCGCCGTCCATAATAGTGAACTCTGCTTCGTTAGACAGCTCCAGCGGGTCCTTGATGGCGAGCTTATTCAGGACGTAGAAGCCTCCCGGCATATCACGCTCCGGGTCAATGCCCAGCCTCCGCAGCCTGGCCGGATCTTCATCCTCAGTCAGCCACTCTGCGTTATCGAATTTAAACCCTGGCTCCGCCAGAGTCATACCGCTAACGTAGCCCAGCAGCTCACTTATGGGAGATATAGTGAAATCTGCAGCTGTTGCCGGAATCAGCAGGTCTATCTTCTCCTTGGCTATGTTCCAGCCAAGCTCATCCTGCACGAACCTAGCTGCGACCTGCTGAGGGTCCAGCCGTTCAGCCGCCTGCTGCCCCTGGTCTGCCTCTGCCTGCAGCCCGGCAAAATAATCGGCGGATGATAAGGATGTATCCGGAGTCTCGTAATACTCATAGCCGTTGCCGTCCTTCCAGCGTTCGACAACCCAGATGCCCGAATCGCCCTGCACTGCCGGCTGGGACAGCAGCAGATGGGCAGAGGTTCCATCCGACATCACAAACTTCGCAATCGCATGATTACCGCTGTACATCTCATGTTCCAGTATCCCTTTGCCCTCGAAGAAAACCTGCAGGGCCGTTTCCCTACCGGCCGGTGTGCCCAGATCGTATGGTCCGCTCCAGATTACACCTTCGTAGCGCGGGGTGCTTCCTTCATATGCAAACACAAGCACCGGCTTCCCCAAGCTGCTGTCCTCGGTAATTTTCCCTTCCACCTCGTTCATCCCGCCTGCCAGCGGCAGTCTGCTCATGTCTTCCGGCTCCAGCCGATATTCCAGTCGCCACAGCTCAAGCGGCTCCGGCAGCAGGCCCTCTACCCGGCCGGCCTGCTCGAACACGGTCATTTCGCTGTCTACAATGACGGCGTCTTTTATCCCGTTCTCAATCCCGGCTATCTGGTCCGCTATATATTGCCTGGCATAATCTGCTTCGGTCAGCTTTTGTGAGCGCATATTCCCCGTTATACCAGCAACTGCAACAGTTATAATAACTACTGCTGCTGCTGACGTAACCGCCCAGAAGGACGGCTTCCGGTAATTCAGAATATTTTTGATCCGCCCTTTCGTGCTGTTCTCACCGAAGGCAAGCGGAGTTCGGCCTGTGAAGGTCCTGCCTGTCGACAGCGAGAGCAGAGAGGTAGAATAGTCCTTCTTAATGCTGCTGCCCAGCTCCCGGATCACCGCCTCATCGCAGGATTTCTCCATATCCTCATCCATGGATCGGACAGCCAGCCAGATGAGCGGATTGAACCAGTGCAGGCAGAGCGCGGCAAAAGCGGCCAGCTTCACCAGATGGTCAAGCCTGCTGATATGAACCTGCTCGTGCCGGATGATATAGCCGCGTTCATGTTCTCCAAGCCCTGCGGGCAAAATAATGCGGGGCTTCAGCAGGCCGAACACGAACGGAGTCTTTGCCCCGCCCCACTCGTAGAGGTTTCCACTCTGATGCCGGGCCCCCTTCAATTGTCTGTTTAACCGGATGGCTGAGACAAGGCCGCCGCTCAGCATAACTGACATTCCGCCAAGCCAGATATAACCCGCCACAGTCTGCCAGTGTTCAGAGGATGATTTGGCGGCTTCAGCTGCCACAGGCATTGTTCCAGCCATTCCCGGTGAAGCAGAACCTGCCGCCACGCCGTCCTTATCCGCAGTGATGCCGCCAGTAGCGCCTTCTGCCGCTCCAGATGGCTCTGATGCTGAAACCAGAGGACGCTGCACTAATGTCTTTGTATCGTCTGCGGCTGTCTGCAGATTGCCTGTTCCCAGTTCCGGCAACAGACTGTAAGACGTTTCAAAGGATAAAGGACAGAGCAGACGAAACAGCACCGCAAACCAGAGGATATAAGAGAGCAGCTTAGGTGCCTTTCTTAGTATAAGCCTGGCAATCAGTACAAGCAGGATGACATAGCTTCCGGCAACGCTCATTTGCAGCACGGTCTGAAAAATAGCCGTCATGACTATTCCTCCTCTTTCTCGTTAATCAGCTTCAGCAGCTCGTCAATCTCCTTCTCTTCCAGCTTCCGGCTGCGTGTGAACGCAGCGAGAAACCGCGGCAGCGATCCCCCGAACGTCTCTTCCACGAACTGCTTGCTTCTCTCAGCATGGAAATCCTCCTTGCTGATCAGTGACACCACCGTGCCGTCTCCGTTATGAAACAGCCCTTTAGCCTCCAGCCGTTTCAGCATGGTATAGGTAGTCGATTTCTTCCAGCCCAGCTCGGCTTCGCACAGCTTCACCAGCTCTCCGGAGGGCAGCGGCTCCCCCTTCCAAATCAGCTCTGCTAGTCTGGCCTCTGTTTCCGTCAGCTTTACTGTTTTCAATATATTCAACCCCTTGCGGTTTACAATTTGTAGACCTCCTGTTTTTACCAGTTTACAACTTGTAGACCGGTTTGTCGATACACAAGTACATAAAAAGATAGCAGGCGCACCTACTGCTTGTTTCAATCTCCTCAAGTTTTTTATTACATTGAATTTATTGTTAAAATCTTCTATATTGCTTAGCCAGCACAACATTTGAAGTGTACCCAGGGCTCCCTGAAGTTCCAACGGTAACAGCATTGCTGGAGCTTGCTAACAGGAAGCTGAGCCGCTTTTTAGAAGGATATGAAGTGAAGCAGATGCCGCAAATTCATGTCCGGCTGGATGAAGCCATCCTTTTGCCAGGGGATGCATGTCTCCAAACTGCAGATTGGGATGCAGAGTATGCTTGGTTTTATGTCGAGCCGGGTGATGGCGGAGGGACGGATGCCTATTACTGTAAGGTTGATGAGCTTACTTTGGAGATTTGGGATAGTTTCAGAGAATATGGCGATACATACATCAATGTGAATGATTCCTTGTCTATCGGTCATTACTGGTCTTTCCGCAGATCTGCGGGGCAGCCTGCCATTATCAATCTGGCTTATGGCCTTATTGCCTCTGCTTTGGCTGAACTGACAAAAGGATATATTTATTCTGATGACGGGGCCTGGTATGGCAGACCTGTAGGAGCGGATAAGTTTGATTCTCTCTACTTTATTGCAGAAAAAGCTGACACTATAGGGAATGCCTTATGGTACGAGAATTGTTTGGAGCAGATCGTTACTGAGTACACCGGCAAGCCGCTAGACCTCAGGTATCAGCAATTTGAATGTAATGAACGATCCAGAGAGCAGCGTTTAGTATATTATCCTTCGGGCAGGCTATTTAGCGAAGGTCCGGCTGAGGAGGACCGGCTGTTTATGATGTTAAGCCTCTGTGGTGATTTCCCTTATTGGATCATTAATCTTAATGACCTTGCTGTGGACAGAGATGCTTTATTCCAGCAAATACGGCTGCTTGATGTAAAAAACGGACACCGTTTAACAAATCATCCTGTTACAGCATTTATGGCTGAGTACAAGAACCTTAAAATACTTCTTGAGCGTCCGGATGTGGACTTTTGGGCGAATCCGTTATGCATTGAGGATGCAGAAGTGTTGAAGCGGCAGCTTACCTGAACACCTATGCCTTTCAAATTGATGGCCGGATCAACGTTGTCCCAGAGCAGCCGATTCGGTCTTTTGCCGTGTCTAAAAGATTTATTCTTGATTAATCGTAATTTTTACGATAATATCTTTATTCGTAACTATTACTAATTAAGAGGGTGCATCATGAAAATGAGTTCACAACTATCTCCGCTGCGTTATCTCTCCTCCCGCACGGCCTTCCGGCTCTGCCTGAGTCTGCCCATGCTCGTTATATTGACCCTATTAAGCGCATGTTCAGAGCGTCCGCAAAGTGCCTCAGATGAACGATCAGATAAAAAGCATATCCACTTCCTGTATAATTTCTCCACCCGTTCACTCGATCCGCATGTCGATTCCAGCTATGTCCCGCTGCGCGCCGGCATTACCGAAACGCTGGTCAAGCTGGACGAAGAACAGCTTAAGGTCGTCCCTTGGCTTGCTGAATCCTGGGAAGGAGAGGACGGTATCCACTGGACCATTAACCTGCAGGAAGGCATAACATTCCACAACGGCAAAGCAATGGACGGTGCAGCTGTAAAAGCATCGCTGGAGCGGGCCATGACCGAGAACGTCGCTATCCGCAATGCGCTTAACATCGGGCAGATTGTAGCGGAGGGCAATCAGCTGCGGATTACGACTACCCTGCCTTTTCCTGAATTCATCAGTGAGCTGGTCAACCCGAACGTATCTATCATTGATGTGACGGAGGGTGATTTCAACCAGCGGCTCACCGGCACCGGCCCGTTCCGGCTTGCCTCCTTCGCCCCGGGCAGCAAGCTGGAGCTGGAGCGCTATGACGACTACTGGGACGGGGCGTCCAACCTGGACTCCGTCACCTTCTCCTTTAACGAGGACGCCAATGCCCGCACGCTCGCTCTGCAGTCCGGCCAGGTTGACATTGTATACCGTCCCGAAGTGGAAAGCCTGGAAGTCCTTCGGGCACAAAAAGGGATCGAAGTAGAGGCCACCTCTACCTTCCGTGTGCATCAGATGACGATGAACATGGAGCGCAACAGCATGCAGGATGTCCGGGTCCGCCGTGCGGTGGATGCGCTGATTAACCGGCAGGAGATCGTGGATACCATCCTCCTCGGCTACGGTGAAGCTGCAAAAGGCCCTTTCCTGCCCTCCCTGCCATTCGCCCCTTCCTTTGAACCGGGGCCAAGCGGTGAAGCAGCGGCTGTCCAATATTTGAATGAAGCAGGTTACAAACTTCAGGACGGGGTTATGCAGAAGAACGGCAAGCCGCTTCAGCTTGTACTGCTTACATACAGCGCCCGCGCTGACCTTCCGCTGATTGCCCAGGTCTTCCAGTCAGATGCGAAACGGATCGGAATAACGGTGGAAATCCGCCAGATTGATACGCCCGAGGACTATATGGCCTCGAACCGGGATTGGGATCTGGCCACCTACAGCAATCTGACCGCTCCCCGCGGGGATGCCGGCTATTATCTCAATGCCACCTATCACCCGGACGGAGCCCTTAATTTCAGCGGCGCCGAACAGCCGGAGCTGACCGCTATTATTGATAAGCTGAATCAGACCGTGGGTGCCGAAGAACGTGCAGTATTAGCAGAGCAGGCCGCCAGCTATGTCCATGAGCAGATGATCAACTCCTTCATCCTTCATCCGTCCACCATTGTCGCTTATAACAGTGAGAAGGTTAAGAACTGGGTAACTACCCGGAGTGAGTATTACATGATCACGAATGAACTGGATGTTCAGGAATAATGCTGCGTCTCATTGCCCGCAAGTTTCTAGAAGTTGTCCTGTTTCTGCTCTTTATAACCTTTATCAGCTTCCTGTTCATCCGGCTTGCTCCCGGAGATCCCGCGCTGACCATCCTGAACGTTGACGAGCTCTCGGTAAGCCAGGAACAGATTGAAGCCTTACGCGAGGAAATGGGCTTCAATGATCCGCTCCTTGTCCAGTATGGGCACTGGCTGGGACGATTTCTGCAGCTGGACTTCGGCAATTCTTATGCCACCGGCGAGCCGGCCTTTGAGCTGATTACTGACAGCCTGCCGGCTACGCTGGAGCTGACATTAGGCTCATTGGCAGTCATGATCATGCTCACCCTGCCGCTTGCCTCTTTGTCCGCGCTTTACCGTGACAGCTGGCTCGACAAGCTCAGCCGCTCCCTGTCTGTGATCGGTGCAGCCGTGCCCAGCTTCTGGCTCGGCCTGATCCTGATTGATCTGTTCGCCGTCCAGCTGGGCTGGCTCCCCACAATGGGGCGCAGCGGCCTCTCTTCGATGATCCTGCCCTCCCTCACCCTCGGACTGGCGATTTCCAGCGTCTATCTCCGGCTGCTCCGTTCCAGCCTGCTGGACTCGCTGGGAGAGGAATTCATCGTCTCCGGCAGAGCCCGGGGCATTCCGGAGTGGCGCATCTTCTGGACTTATGCCTTCCGTCACAGCCTGCCGCCAGTCATAACGGTGTTTGGCGTCAGTCTGGGCAGCCTGATCGGCGGAGTCGTCGTCATCGAGGTGCTGTTCGCTTATCCCGGCATCGGCAAATTGATTGTAGATTCCATCCGCCAGCGTGATTACCCGGTTATTCAGGGCTATATTCTCGTTATGGCTATTACTGTATTTGCTGTGAATACAGGGGTTGATTCTCTGAACCGTTATTTGAAGCCTGAGCTCAGATTAAAAGGAGGCGGGGTGTAGAAATGCTGCGCTTGCTAAAAGAGACTCAGACCAGTCTTGCCAGGAAGCTTCAGCTGGGCGCAGCCGTTATATTCGCTGCCCTCCTGCTTCTTGTATACCTCTATACAGCTTTTGTTCTGCGGCATGACCCGACGCTGACGGATCTGGGCATCCGCCTGCAGGGGCCAAGCCTGAACCACCCGCTGGGAACGGACCATCTGGGCCGTGACGTGCTGACCCGGCTGATGCTCGGGGGCCAGCAGACCATCGGATACAGCCTGCTGGCCCTCGCCGCCGCACTGTTGATCGGCACCGCGGCAGGCATGGTAGCCGGTTACCGCGGCGGCTGGCTGGACCGCGTCTTCATGCGTATTGCCGACGGCTTCCTGGCCTTCCCGGACATGATCGTCGTCATTGTGCTGAGCGGGCTGCTCGGACCCGGTCTGCACAGCATGATCATCGCCATTGTAATGGTAAAATGGGTCAGCTATGCCCGGGTAGTACGAACCACCGTTATAACCGAATCCAAGCAGGATTACATGCTCGCTGCCCGTACCAACGGCCTGTCTCCGGCCAGAATGCTCACCAGGCATCTGCTCCCGCATATTGCCGGACAGGTACTGGTCCTGGCCAGTCTTGATCTGGGAAAGGTTATTCTGCTGATCTCCTCATTGTCGTATATCGGGCTTGGTGTACAGCCGCCGACACCGGAATGGGGAGCGATGCTAAACGACTCAAGGCCCTACTTCCAGCTTGCTCCCGAGCTGATGCTCTTCCCTGGACTGGCAATTGTATTAGTCGTCCTGTGCTTTACGGTACTGGGAGATGCAATACGGGATCTCTACGACGTTAAAAAGGAGGTGCGCGGATAATGCTGCAGTTTGATGAAATTACGATACGTAACCGTTCACGGGTGCTCGTTGACCGTGTGTCTATGAATGTCCTGCCGGGAGAATGGCACGCCCTGGTCGGGCAGAGCGGCAGCGGCAAAAGCCTGCTCTCCCGCAGTGCCGGCCTTCTGCTACCGCCCAACCTGTCTGCCGAAGGCAGCATCCGTTTGGGTGATACTGAGCTGACGGGAATGAACCGCCGAAGCATCAGACAGGTGTTAGGCCGGAGGCTGGCTTACATCTTCCAGGATTATCAGGCTGCCTTCGCTCCCTTCCGTACTATCGGACAGCATTTCAGCGAGGCGATCGCCCTCCATGATAAAGAACACCTCAAAGAAGCCCGGACCCGTACCGCTATTGCCCTGGAATCCGTCGGACTGGAAGGCAGTCTGGCGGGGCGGTATCCCTTTCAGCTAAGCGGCGGCCAGCTGCAGCGCGCCTCCATTGCGCTTGCCCTGCTGTTCACACCGGATGTGCTTATTGCGGACGAAGTCACTACAGCTCTTGACAGTGTCAGCGGACACCGTGTACTTAGCCTGCTGAACAGGCTGCGGCTGGACACCGGCTGCTCCATCCTGTTTATCACCCACGACTGGCGGCATGTCCGGCGGCATACCGACCGGATTGCCGTCATGAAGGAAGGACGGATTGTGGAGGCCGGAGGAACGCACAGGGTGCTCGATCACCCGCGTCACGATTATACGCGCCAGCTGATCGCTGCTGCCCCTGTGCTGACCCGCCTGCCGTCCGGACTGCAGGAGGTGGGCGGGTGAATACATCTCTGCTGTCCGTAGAACAGCTGACCAAAGAATACAAGAATGGCAAACACGCTATCCGTGGCGTAAGCTTCAGCCTGGAACAGGGCGAATGCCTGGGCCTTGTCGGAGAGAGCGGCTGCGGAAAAAGCACATTGGCACGCTGTCTGCTGCGGCTTGAGCCGGTAACTGGCGGCACCATAACCTTCAAGGGGAAGCCGATCCAGCAGCTGAATGAAAAGCAGCTGAACCCCTACCGGCGGGACATGCAGATCGTGTTCCAGAATCCTGCTGCGGCCCTTAATCCGCGGCTGCGCATCAGAGATAGCCTGCTGGACCCGTATAACCAGTACGGCCGCCATATGCAGCACAACTATTTCAGCTGCTCTTCCCGCTCAGCCTTTGTTGATGAACTGCTGGAAGCAGTAGAGCTGCCCTCTTCCCTCGCCGGACGTTATCCCCATGAGCTGAGCGGCGGCCAGAAGCAGCGGGTAACCATAGCCAGGGCGATCAGCATTGAACCGGCAATGATTGTGCTCGATGAGCCGACAGCGAGTCTGGATGTGTTATCCCAAGGGGCCATTCTCACGCTGCTGGAGCAGCTCCAGCGCCAGCTGAATCTGGCTTATCTGTTTATTTCCCATGATCTGGCTGCAGTCAGCCGGATGAGCAGCCGCCTGCTGGTAATGCGTGAAGGGCAATTCGTTGACGAATTTGCCCGGCAGGAGATGTTCGCGGAGGACAGGCATGAATATACGAAAGAGCTGATCTCCATCTATTGAACAAAACAGAGCCCCTGCTCTGTTTTTTCTGTATTTGCGGCAAGGCTTGTCCATCCCCTCCCCTTCGTTTACAATGAAACAAATTGATAATCATTCTTAATTGGCGTGGGAGACGAGATTGCCGGATGCACAAACACATCCATTTGGAATCAGGCATGGGCATGTCCCGCTCGTGCTGGGGGCTTGTGCAGCCGCTGATCGGGGAAGCAACGCGCGCTGTCGTTTACGACCGGGCAGGCATCGGCCGCAGTGAAGCCGACTCTGCTCCACAGACGCTCGCCCGGATTGCCGGGGATCTGAGTTTTCTGCTGCAGCAGCTTGGCAGCGGACCGTTCATTCTGGTCGGCCACAGCAGGGGGGACTGGTTGTCCGTACTGTGGCAGCCTCACTTGGCCCCGCCCTGATCCGCGGGCTGATTCTGGTCAGCTGATCGTGGACGAAATTAAGCGGATGCTTTGATCACCCGCAAGCTCCCCGCAAAGCATAAAAAAGCCCGCATAGCATGTGGGCTTAATAGCATACTCCTTTACCGCTCCCGGTTCACCACATAATGAAGCAAATGCTTCAGGAAAGGGATATTGCGGGGAATTTCTTGCAGCGCGTCACTTGCCAGACAGTAATGCTGCCACATTTCCTTTCCGGCACCATCCTGCCCGAGAATCGAGACGAAATTCGACTGGTTATTGAGTACATCGTTGCCGGCGGGCTTGCCGAGCACATGGGCTTCCCCTTCCACATCCAATAGATCATCCCTGATCTGAAAAGCAATCCCCATATGGTAAGCAAACCGCTTCAGTGCTTCAATCTCTGTTTCTTCCGCTTCAGCCAGCATCGCCGGCATCACCAGACAAGCCTCAAAAGCGACTCCTGTCTTGTAAAAGCATATCCTGTTCAGCTGCTCTAAGGTCAGAGCCTTACCTTTGGAATCAATATCCATCATCTGTCCCATGCACATATCCGCTGCCTTTTGCGCCGAATACCGGATCAGAGCGAGCACAGTCTCCGGCTTGAAGCGGATCAGGGACGCCTGCTGGAAGGTCGCCTGCTGGATCAGGTACAGTCCGGTTAATTCGGCTACCGCGCTGCTCTGAACCTGGTGCAGGGTCTCGCGTCCTCTGCGGGTCGGGGCGTTGTCCTGCGAAGGCAAATCATCAAAAATCAGCGATGCCGTATGCATATATTCCAGCGACCGCAGCAGAGGCATGATTGCCGGTGCGTCCAGCCCGTATCCGTTCACCCCCATAACCCAGGTCAGGATGGGACGCACCCGCTTCCCGTCCCCTTCCAGACTATAATTGGCGGCATGGATCAGCCGTTCCTGCATAGCCGGAAGGCTCTGCGGACTGCTGAACCTCAGTTCATTGTTGATCAGGGAACGGACATTTTGCAAAGTGCCGGAGAATTCCTCCTGCTCGCGGGCATCCAGTTTGAGCTGATCGATTAACCCGTCACGCAGCAGCTTGTCAAAAAAGTCCACGTCATCCGCCTTGCGGACCATTTTCTGCAGTAACCGGTTAAACTCCCCTAACCCGCCAGCAAAAAGCTTCATTATCTCATTGTATTTGACGGCTCCGGCACGTTCCCTGTAACGTTTAAGCCCGTTGACCGCCCGGTCCAGTATCACTTCGCGCGCTTTGGAATCAGAATGGTAGACACTGTGAATCAGGTTGGCTACAACCGCCCAGTAGACTTCAAAAGGATTGATCAGATCAGGCCTTTCCTGATGATACTTTAAATAATAAGTATACGGGGTGACAGCCCCGTCTTTCAGATCTTGCTCCATATCGGCAAAATCATCCGCCAGCTGATTGTAAATGCCAAAGAAAAAGGTCCGCTCCTCAAAGCCTTCATCCGGGGGAGCACTGATCACCGAACGGGCAATCAGGCGGGATGAGGACGATTTCAGAATGACGGGGATATACAGCTCCTCATTGGTGTATCCCTTATAGGAAAGAAGCTTGACACGGTCAATATCCTGAGCCTGAAAAAAGACATGGGACTGGGCAAAAAAGGTCTGCCGGCTGTCCGCATCCTGATGATCCCTGATATAGACAAATGCTTCTGTAAGCTCCTTATGGATGTACTGAATCAGCTCCTTGTTCTGACCGGACCATACGCCTAGCTCCGGCACTTCCCCGGACAGCAGTGCGCTGCCGATTAATGCGGAATACTGCTCCTTTTCAAGGGGATTCAGAATACTCGAATCCAGCAGATCATCCACAAACGGATAGGTCAGGCCATAGGAATAACCGAGCCTCACTGCGGCATCCAGTCTGCGGGAGCGCTCCGCCGGCGCTGCATCCTCCCCCATTTCCTCAATAACATGCAGGACAACCCCGATAATAATCTTGATCAGCTTGCGCTGGGCATGCTCTGCGCTCATTCCCTCGGGAATATGGGCAGCTACAGCCCGCAGCTTCTTGAACAGCCAGATGATTGCCGTTTCTATGCCTTCCTTCCGGGCCCAGCGGTATACCTCCGCAAGATTCATAAACTCCGGGCCCGTAGTGCCGTTCCTGCTTGGGGGTCTTGACAGAAGCCGGCTCATATCATCAACCGTCCGCTGTATGCGCCGCTGCGTCTCCGGGGCATTCAAATCCTTGCCTAAATCTCTCATGTACATATAAGAGATACTGCGGTTCAGATATTCTGTCAGCTTACCTGTCACTTTAAGCCACTGAATGTACCGGTAAAAATCCCGCGTGTCCGGTTTACGGCCTGCTCGGGAGAAAACGGATAATCCGCTGAAGCGTCCGAGATGATTTCTTTTCCATATCTGAATGTCTTCGGTCAGAACCGCGATTTGCGAATTGTTAGTAACCTGGTTATGGAGTGCCGTGAAGTATTTGAGCGCCTTCTGTTCCGCACGGCCATATTCCTCTGTTGCTGTCTTCCTGAAGTTTTCTTTCATTCGATGCACAACCCTTGGCTCTTATTTGTACTGTAAACAGCCGGATTTGTCCTGTTGAACAAACACGGTGCAGGCTTTTTATCCTCCTTATACGGACTGTGGGCAGGAAGGTTACGCCCAATCCATATTGCATCTGAACTTACTAGAGTAAAGGGCTGGGTTTAAACCAGCCCCTCCTCATCAAACCGTACGTGAGGTTTTCCCTCATACGGCTTTCCGATGTTCGTCATTCATGTGCATGCAGATCACAATAGCGTTTTTAGTCCATACCTATTGGCCATATACTTAACCTCAGATCGTGAACTTATCCATCTCCCGCGTTGTCTCTTCTTTGCGTACCACCGGGTTAAGCGTTGCAGAATATACCAATCCAGTTTCGCTAATCTCTTTTGGCTGTAGTTCGTGTAGTAATAATTTCTCCATCCTTGAATCTTCGGATTGAGCCATTCTACATGCTCCGCGAACGATCTTAAGCGCATGCTCGGTG
>NZ_FNDX01000016.1 GCF_900099765.1 Paenibacillus typhae
AAACCCGTAAAGAGACGTTCTATAAGTCCAGAAGACGAAGTGAATCGTCTGTGGGAAGGGAGTCCGAGGGGCTCATAGTACCAAGGAACCTAAGGACAACATAACCTTAGGGAGGGAAGGAGCCCTGCTTTGTTCATGTTTCACCAAGAGGTACGAGTCCGTGAATGCCCAAAGCGGCTAACGACACGCAAGAAAACACTCAAGAACTCGACAGGGGAAACTAGGTCATGGGCCAAGGCCAGAATGCTGCATGCCCATGAATGACGAACATCGGAAAGCCGTATGAGGGAAAACCTCACGTACGGTTTGATGAGGAGGGGCTGAATTTATTCAGCCCTTTACTCTAGCAGGCTTTTAACTGTGGTAAGTAACATAGCGTAAGCGAAAAAGCGCCTAAAGACCAGCGCATAAACCAGCTATCCTTAGCCATCCTAAGACGATGAACAACTTCGAAAAGTGTGAAAGCGAAAGGAGAAATGGATCATGCCAGACAGTCAACAATCCAAGAAAACTTTGCCTCCGCAGGTGCAGGACCAGCAGCCGGGAATCGAGAGTGAAATGAATCCGCTGCCGGAGTTTGAAACCTCTGAATACAAAGCCGCAGGCAAGCTGCTCGGGAAGGCAGCGCTTATTACAGGCGGAGACAGCGGTATCGGCCGCGCGGTGGCTGTACATTTTGCCAAAGAGGGAGCCGACGTTGTTATTTCCTATCTGAATGAACACGATGATGCTGAAGAAACGAAACGCCAGGTGGAGCAGGAAGGCCGCAAATGTATATTGGTTGCCGGAGATATCGGTGTGGAGGCCTTCTGCCAGGATCTGATTAACAAGACGGTGGAGGGGCTCGGCAAGCTGGATATTCTGATTAACAATGCTGCGGAGCAGCATCCGCAGGATAATATTGAGGACATTACTTCCGAACAGCTGGAGCGGACGTTCCGCACGAATATATTCTCGATGTTCTATCTGACCAAGGCAGCCATGCCGCATTTGAAAAAAGGGTCAACGATCATTAACACCACTTCGATCACAGCCTACCGGGGCAGCCCGCAGCTGCTGGATTACTCGTCCACTAAAGGAGCGATTCTCAGCTTCACCCGCTCGCTGTCGATGAATCTGGCGGAAAAAGGCATCCGGGTTAATGCGGTGGCGCCAGGACCGATCTGGACGCCGCTCATTCCGTCAACCTTTGATGCGAAAAAGGTCAGTGAGTTCGGCGCTACGCAGCCGATGAAACGTCCGGGGCAGCCCGAGGAGCTTGCGCCGGCCTATGTATATCTGGCTTCCAGTGACTCTTCCTATGTCAGCGGTCAGGTCATTCACGTAAACGGCGGCGAGATTATTAACGGCTGACATTTTTACACTGGATTTTTCATGCAAAATAGTGTTATTATATACGACGTTAGCAACAGCATATGAACTGTCACTAGGGGTGCCGCAAGGCTGAGACGAACTTTGGTTCGGACCCTTTGAACCTGATCTGGTTTATACCAGCGTAGGAAAGTGGATGAACGTTGTATTGCAGCGCAAATGGTCCGGAAACCCGGCTGTTTTTCTGTATACTATTTTTAACCGCCTCCTTGCTGGGGGCGGTTTTTTTGCGTGTTTTCTGTTGCAGATGAAAACGGAAGGAAGGGGAGGTGGCCGAAAGTGGCCGAAATACATCTGCTCTCGGACGGAAAACTTGATGCGGATCAGTTCGCTGTCCTTGCAGCCGCTGTTCATCCGCTGCTTGATTATATTCATTTGCGTGAAAAAAGGCTATCCGCGCGTGAGCTGCTTCATATGGCTTTACTCCTGCTGGATGCGGGTGTACCTGCCGACAAGCTGATCATTAATGACCGGCTGGATGTTGCAATGGCTGCCGGAGCTGCAGGGGTGCAGCTTGCCTGGAACAGCCTTCCGGTTTCTGCCGCCCGGCTGGCGGCGGGCGCATCCATGCGGCTTGGAGCATCGGTGCACTCCCTTGCAGAGATTAAGGAAGCAGGCTGCCAGGGTGCAGACTTTTGCCTGTTTGGGCATGTGTTTCCTTCAGTCTGCAAACCCGGCCGGAAGGAGCGCGGTTTGACTCTGCTGCAGGAGGCAGTGCTAACCGGCAGTGTTCCGATCATAGCACTCGGGGGCATCACGCCGGACAATACACCGCAGGTGCTGCAGACGGGCGCAGGGGGGATAGCGGTGATGTCCGGCATATGCAGTGCAGATGATCCGCTCTCTGCTGCGCAAGCCTACAGGAACGCAGTGAGAGGGGCTGCTGCAAAAGGAGGTGACAAAGCATGAATCTGATCGTCAACGGCAAGGCAGAAATATACCAGGAGGACTGCCGGACCGTGGCGGATTTGCTTAATCTGCCTGCATGGAACAGGAGACTGGTTATTGTGGAGCTGAACGGCGAAATAGTTGCCAGGGAGGATTATACTACGGCTCTGCTGGGCGATGGAGACCGGATTGAGGTAGTGCATTTTGTGGGTGGAGGCTGAAATAAGCGTTATAAACGCAGCCGGATTCCGGAGTCTCCGCAAAGCACCTGATTAAGCTTTATGGTAAGGCATCATTTTCCGGGGGATTTCACCAGGTTTACAACTATAAATGCAGGGGGCGTATGAGATGTCAGATCCATTAATAATCGGAGGCAGATCCTTAACGAGCAGACTGTTTATCGGAACCGGTAAATACAGCCGCAATACCCTTATTCCGGAGGTAGTGGAGGCTTCGGGTTCACAGGTCATTACAGTGGCCCTCCGCCGCGTAGACCCGGGCAGCAATGATAATATCATCAGCCATATCCCAAGCAGTATGACTCTGCTTCCCAATACCTCCGGCGCACGCACTGCAGAAGAGGCTGTCCGGATTGCCAGATTGGCTAATGCTTCGGGTATGGGCAACTGGGTCAAAATCGAAGTGATCAATGATCAGAAATACCTGCTGCCCGATAATGCGGAAACGATCCGTGCCACAGAAATTCTGGCCTCCGAAGGCTTTGTGGTGCTCCCTTATATGAGCCCTGATCTGTCCGCGGCCCTTCGCATGAAAGAAGCGGGAGCTGCAGCTGTCATGCCGCTCGGATCGCCTATAGGCACTAACCGCGGGCTAAGAACCCGGGAGCTGCTGCGTATTCTGATTGCGGAGGTTGATCTTCCGGTCATTGTAGATGCCGGAATCGGTCGGCCGTCTGAAGCGGCGGAAGCGATGGAGCTGGGCGCTGCCGCTGTGCTGCTGAATACAGCCATCGCTACGGCACACAATCCGCTGCTGATGGCCTCGGCATTCCGTGATGCCGTAGCTGCAGGCCGCAAGGCTTACCTTGCGGGACTAGGGCCCGTAGAGGAGACAGCATCGGCGTCATCGCCATTGACGGGTTTTCTCGGCTGACAGTGACAAAGGACCTGTGAAAAGGAGGAGTAACATGGGTTTTTATGAGACCGTGCAACGTCTCGGACAGCAGACGGATACCGAAAGATGGAGGCAGTATACAAAAGAGGATGTAAAGCGTACCCTCCGCAAAGAGCATCTGGATGAGCGTGATCTGCAGATTCTGCTGTCTCCTGCAGCAGCAGATTGTCTGGAAGAGATGGCCCGGTGCGCCCGAAGGCTGACCCGGTCGCATTTCGGGCATGTTATGCAGCTCTTTACACCGATGTATCTTGCCGATTTCTGCATCAATCATTGCACGTACTGCAGCTTCAGCTCCATTTACGATTTCCCGAGGAAAAAGCTCAGTCCGGAGGAGGTAAGACAGGAAGCCAAGGCGATAGCGGCTACAGGAATCCGGCACATTCTGATTCTGACGGGTGAATCCCGCAAAGAGAGCCCTGTCTCTTATGTTAAGGAATGCGTGAACATACTCAGGGAGTTTTTCTCTTCTGTGAGCATTGAAGTGAATCCGTTGTCTGAAGACGAATACAAGGAGCTTAAGGCAGCCGGTGTAGACGGGCTAACCCTGTATCAGGAAGTCTATCATGAGGAGACATACCGCAAGCTGCATATCAAGGGGCCTAAGAAAATCTACCGCAACCGGCTGGACGCACCTGAGCGCGGCTGCCAGGCAGGCTTCAGGACGGTAAATATCGGGGCCCTGCTAGGGATGAATGACTGGCGGCAGGAGGCTTTCTTTACAGCGATGCATGCGAGATACCTGCAGGACAAGTACCCGGAATGTGAAATCGGCGTGTCAGCTCCTCGTTTTCGCCCTTTTCTGGGAGAATACAATCCGGAGCATATCGTCACCGACCGGGCTCTGGTGCAGATCATTCTGGCTTACCGCCTCTTTCTGCCCCGGGCGGGTATTACATTATCGACACGCGAACCATCTGCTTTAAGAGACCGCCTTATCCATCTGGGAGTAACCAAAATGTCCGCCGGGGTATCCACAGAAGTTGGAGGACATACCCTGCAGGGCGGTACACCGCAGTTTGAAATCTCTGACGGGCGGAGTGTACAGGAAATCAGCGGGATGCTTAGAGCAAACAGCCTGCAGCCGGTATTTAAGGACTGGGATATTCTTGAGACTGTCTAAAAGGAGCAAGAAAAGTATAAAAGAGAACGTATTAAAGAGAACGTATAAAAGGCCGCTTAGCCTGAAGCAGCATAATGCTGCCGACGGATAAGCGGCTTTACGCTATTTTCAGGATCAGTTTGTCCCTGATAGCTCGTCCAGCGACATTTCAAAGCCCGGGGCCATATGCTCAAGGAAATAACCGATCTCCGGGAGGGAAAGTGCATGCAGCTTGGCAAGCGTCTGCTCTCTGGCAGCGGCGAATTCGCGGTTGCCGGCGGCGGTTTCCAGGACGCATTTCAGATAGGCGTCGAGTACATCCGCCGCCTTCACGTACTGGAGCAGGCCGGCGTCTTCGGAGCCGGCAGGGCTGTCCTGCGGCTGCAGGAGCGGGGCATATACATCGCCGAGCTCCGGCGGGATCATGGCCGCAAGGCGCTCGGCAGCGGCCCGCTCCATGTCGCGGAAGCTGGACAGGAGCCGCGGGTTGTTGTGTTTGACCGGCGTGGCGATATCGCCGGTGAACACCTCGGTGGCGTCATGGAACAGCGCCATCGCCGCTGCCCGGTCTGCATTCAGCGACCGGGTAAAGCAGGCGTTGCCGATCGAGCACAGCAGATGGGCCAGCAGGCCGACCTGGAAGGAATGCTGTGCCACGCTTTCGGAAGCGGTGCTGCGCATCAGGCTCCAGCGGCGGATATACTGCAGGCGGTATAAATAGGCAGGAAAATGGTAGTTCAATTTTAAAGTAACCCCTTTCATGCACGGCTGAGTGTGATATGATAATAACTAATTGTAGCAGAATTCATACAACCTGGGACTGATGAGAGGAGCCGGAATGAAGATGCGGAATTTTGAAGAAAGCATTTATAATCTGATCGTAGAAACCTCCACAAACTTGCCTGGTGATGTACGCAGGGCTGTAGCCAAGGGACGGGCGCTGGAAGACCGTGCCACACGTTCGGGTCTTGCCTTAACGACGATCGCACAGAATATCGGAATGGCCGAGCTTCAGGTGTCGCCGATCTGCCAGGATACGGGGATGCCGACCTTTATCATTCATACACCTGTCGGTGTTAATCAGATTGAGATGAAGAGGGACATTCACAGTGCGGTTATCCGGGCTACGAAGAACGGGAAGCTGCGGCCCAATTCAGTTGATTCGCTGACCGGTGAGAACAGCGGCGATAATCTGGGGGCAGGCACACCGGTTATACATTTTGAACAATGGGAAGAAGAAAATATAGACGTAAGGCTGATCCTCAAGGGCGGCGGCTGCGAGAACAAAAACATCCAGTACAGCCTCCCGGCCGAGCTTGAAGGGCTGGGCAAGGCGGGACGTGATCTGGACGGCATCCGCAAATGCATTCTGCATGCCGTATATCAGGCACAGGGCCAGGGCTGCAGCGCCGGCTTTATCGGCGTCGGCATCGGCGGTGACCGGACAACCGGCTATGAGCTGGCCAAAAAACAGCTGTTCCGCAAGGTCGAGGATGTGAATCCGGTGGAAGAGCTGGCCAAGCTGGAGGATTACATTATGGAGAATGCCAACAAGCTGGGCATTGGCACGATGGGCTTCGGCGGGGAAGTCACCCTGCTCGGCTGCAAGGTTGGCGTGATGAACCGGCTGCCGGCCAGCTTCTTCGTGTCGGTAGCCTATAACTGCTGGGCATTCCGCCGTCAGGGCATTCTGGTGGAGCCTGCAACGGGCAATATCAAGGACTGGCTCTATGAGAGCGGCACGGGCATTTCCGTAGAGGAAGCAGATGTGCCGGCTCCAGTGGCTGCAGCTGCCAATCATCCTGCAGCTGCTGAAGCAGGGGTTGTTCCCGGGGATTCGGTCATTCCGGCCGCTCCCGCTATTGCAGCTGCTGATGCTGCGGCTCCGGCCGGAGCTGATTCTGCGGCATCCGGGGGCTCGCGGGAGGTCCGGCTGACTACACCGATCAGCGAGGAGGATATCCGCAGCCTGCGGGTCGGCGATGTTGTGATTCTCTCCGGGGAAATGCATACCGGCCGTGATGCGCTGCATAAATACCTGATGGATCATGATACACCGGTCGATCTGAACGGTGCGGTTATCTATCACTGCGGTCCGGTTATGCTGAAGGACGACGAAGGCTGGCACGTCAAGGCCGCAGGCCCGACAACCAGTATCCGGGAGGAGCCTTATCAGGGTGACATCATCAAGAAATTCGGCATCCGCGCTGTAATCGGCAAAGGCGGAATGGGACCCAGAACGCTCAAGGCACTGCAGGAGCATGGCGGGGTATACCTGAATGCGATTGGCGGAGCGGCACAGTATTATGCGGAGTGCATCAAAAAGGTCAACGCGGTTGACTTCATGGAATTCGGAATTCCTGAGGCAATGTGGCATCTTCAGGTGGAGGGCTTTGCCGCTATTGTGACGATGGATTCACACGGCAACAGCCTGCATGCTGATGTGGAAAAGGACTCGGCAGCCAAGCTCGCCCAGTTCAAGGAACCTGTGTTCAAATAAATCGCCTGTATTGAATTCAATAAAGATGTTAAAAGAAGCCTTCTTTCAAATTCCCGAAAGAAGGCTTTTTGACATTAATTTTGCTTGACAGCGCATACATGGACATGGTAATTTTTACTTGGGAAACCGGTTTCCTTGAATGCACCTCAGATTTGCAAGTGATGTTATGCAGGTTCACAGGCAGCAGATTTCTTATGTGTCTAATAAGGAGAGGGAGATGAGGAATGAAACGCAAAGGGTGGCTAGTTCCGGTTCTGATCACGTCTATTGTTCTGTCCGTTATGATGAATTTGTTTGTGGCGGCACCAACCAAGGTTGAGGCTGCCAGTATCGGAACCATCACTGAGAATGACACGATCTATCAGATTATGGTCGACCGTTTTTATGACGGGGACAGCTCCAACAATGCCACCGGTGCCGCAATCCGCTATGGTGAGAACTCTGAGGAGGATTTCCGCTACATGAAGGGCGGAGACTGGCAGGGGGTTATCAACAAGCTCCCTTACATCGCCAATATGGGCTATACGGCAATCTGGATCTCCCCGGTAGCCGAGCCTCAGATGACGAACCGTGACAATAACGGCACAGGCAAGAACACTGCTTATCACGGCTACAATGTAAAAGACCCGAATGCGGCCAACCCGTACTTTGGAACCAAGGAGAAATTGAAGGAGCTCGTTGATTCCGCACATGCACTCGGTATTAAGGTTATTATCGACGTGGTGCCGAATCATATCGGCGACTATATGCTCGGAACCCAGGCCTATTATGATATTCCGGGTCTGCAGCCTGCTGCACCGTTCAATAATCCGGCCTGGTACCATCACAACGGGGACATTAACTGGTCACTGGCCGACGGCCGTTATGACCAATGGGCTCAGGATTATCTTGAGAATCATGATCTGGGCGGCCTGGATGATATTGATTTTGATGTACCTGCCGCCAAACAGGCCATTTTCAGCTCCATTAAGGCCTGGTTTGACTATACAGGCGCAGACGGCGCACGCGTGGATGCTGCCAAGCTGATGAAGCCGACCGACATCGGCGAGCTGCAGAACCTGCTGGGGGTTAATACCTTTGGTGAGAATTTTGACGGCAACGCCGAGTTTGTCTCCCGCTGGGTCGGAGCGAACAAAGAGTGGGGTATGCTGGACTTCCCGCTGTTCTTCTCGGTGCTGAACAGCTTTGCTTACGGGCAGTCTTTTGACGCAAATGTTAAGAGTACACTGGCTCAGGATTCCTATTACAACGGAAATGCGAATCATATGGTCACCTTTATCGACAATCATGACCGGAACCGTTTCCTGACGGAAGCCGGGGGCAGCGTTGAGAAGCTGCAGAATGCCCTGTCCTTCATCTTTACGGTCCGCGGGACTCCGGTAGTGTTCCAGGGAACTGAACAGAACAAGGGTAACGGCAACGGCCAGATCATGACCGGGGGCATCGCCGATACCTGGAACCGCTGGTCCATGGTGAAGCGGGATGCGAACGGCAATGTGCTCGAAAATTATTTTAACGAAAATACCAGCACCTACAAGCATGTAGCCAAGCTGAACGAAATCCGCAAAAACAATCCGGCCCTGCGCACAGGAACCCAGCGTGAAATGTGGTCTGCGCAAAACCTCTATGCCTTCTCCCGGCGGATTGACAGCGGCACAAATGTCGGACAGGAAGTCATTTCGGTGTTCAGCAATGCTTCCAGCGGGACGCAGACGGTAACCATTCCGCTGCGCAGCGAAAGCACACTGACTGCAGGGACTGTCCTCATCAATCAGCTCAATACTAACGATACAGTGACCGTGCAGGCAGGCGGTGTTACAGGCAAGCAAATTACGGTATCCGTTAATGCCAACTCGGCAAAAATCTACGCCAAGACACAGCCTGTTTCCGATACAGTGGCACCAACAGTTCCAGCAAACGTTACAGCAACCGTACAGAATGCTTCCAGTGCAACAATCAGCTGGACGGCGTCCACAGATAATGTGGGAGTAACCGGCTATGAAATTTACCGTAACGGAGTCAAGGTGGGCACCTCTGCAACCACTTCCTATACGGACAGCGGACTTGCAGGGCAGACCAGTTACAGCTACACGGTAAAAGCCTTTGATGCAGCGGGGAATCTGTCCGCTCTCAGTGCGGCTGCTTTAATCACCACCCCGGCCGGCAACAGTGTGACGATCTACTACAAGCAGGGATATACCACACCATATATCCATTACCGGCCGGCGGGAGGAACCTGGACTACCGCACCGGGTGTAGCCATTCCGGCATCGGAAGTATCCGGATATAACAAAATTACAATTAATATCGGCTCCGCCACCCAGCTTGAAGCCTGCTTCAATAATGGCAGCGGCACCTGGGACAGCAACGGCGGCAGCAATTACCTGTTTGGTACCGGCACCTGGACCTATACACCGACCGGAAACATTCAGGCAGGTGGACCTGCAGGTCCTACAGCCACACCAACGGTAGCACCTACTGCCACACCAACACCAACCGTGGCACCGACCGCGACTCCAACGCCAACGGTAGCACCAACCGCTACACCAACCGTGGCGCCTACTGCCACTCCGACAGCCACGCCAGTGCCAACTGCAACTCCAGGTGGCAATTCAGTAACCATATATTATAAAAATACTGCGTTTACGAACTCTTATATTCATTACAGTGTAGACGGTTCAGGGGTATGGACCACCTCACCGGGACAGCAGCTGCAGGCTTCGTCATACTCCGGATACAAGTCAGCTACGATTCAGCTTGGCACAGCCGCAGGTCTGACGGCAGCGTTCAACAATGGCAGCGGTACCTGGGATAATAACGGCGGCAGCAATTACCGCCTGACTGCCGGCACTTGGAGTCTGGTAAACGGCAGCCTGACAAGCGGCGTGCCTCAGGCTGACAGCGTAACCTTCAGAGTTACTGTGCCAAGCACCACGCCGTCATCCGGGCCAGTGTATCTCAGTGGCACGTTCAACAGCTGGAATGCGGCCGACCCTGCTTACCAGCTGACCAAAGGCAGTGACGGAGTATATTCCATCACCCTCAGCCTGCCTGCGGGAACAGCAGTACAGTATAAAGTGACGCGCGGCAGCTGGGCAACGGTAGAAACAAGCTCAAGCGGCGCCGAGATTGCCAATCGTACACTCACACCAGCCGGCGGAGCGCAGACGGTAAACCTGACCGTGCAGCGCTGGAAGGATCAATAACATTACAGAATCTCACAACAGCGCTGCTCCGGATGGGGCGGCGCTGTATGTTTTTAGCAATCCGACCGTTCGGTAGTGGCTTAGTTCATTTATTCACCAAGCATTTGGTTAAGCATAAGCCGGTGAATATCCGGCATGAATAAATTCATTCTCCGACAGACTGAGGAAAGACAGAAAGAGGGGGTATCTGGAATTCAGACCCCCTCTTTCTTGGTATTTTGCGAAATGGATGATTTTAGCGTGCAGGACCTGCTGTAGACTCGCGCACAATCAGCTCAGGCTCGAGCAGCAGACGCCGGGAGGCCGTACAGTTTTCCCGGATATGATCCATCAGCCACTGGCCGGAGGTGACACCCAGCTTGAAGGTATCAATATTCAATGAGGTAAGCGGCGGTGTGGTATAGCGGGATAAGGGGTATTCATCAAAAGCAGCGATGCCCAGCTGACCGGGGACTTCGATCCCCAGCTCGCGGGCCGCTTTTAATACACCGAACGCTGTATAATTAGTCATACATACGACGGAATCAGGACGGTCTTCACGCACCAGCAGACGGAGGGCAGAGCGGTAGCCTTCGTGCTCATCGGCCTGGCTGTTCACGATCCAATCCTGGCGGACAAGTCTGCCGGACTGCTTGAGCGCCTGCAGGTAGCCGCTCAGCCGGCGGCTGAAGATGCGCTCATTCCGCTGTCCGCCGATGAAAGCGGGGCTGCAGTAGCCCTGCTCCAGCAGATGGCGGGTCAGCATTCTTCCGCCTGCTTCATTGTCGAAATCTACCCAGCTCGCTGCAGGCTCCATCTCACCAATGGAAACATAAGGAAAGTTGAGCCGGTCCAGCTCTTTGGCCAGCTCCTCCGTCAGTACCGAATTATTGGCAATGATTCCGTCAACCCGCTGGTTCAGCACCAGCCTGTTCAGGAAATGATCCTCCGCATCATGATGCTGGATATTGCAGAGAGTCAGTTCGTATCCAAGGGGACCCATTACACTTTCGATTCCGCCGATAATATTATAGAAGAACTGGTTCAGAAATTCGCTCTCTTTGGACATGTCGACCAGCAGCCCTACAGTCTGGCTGCTCTGCCTGGCTAAACCGGTTGCGATGCTGCTTGGTATGTAATTCATCTGCTTCATAATCTCGCGGACCCGCTGCTTGGTCTCGTTTGAAATTTTGGGAGAGTCGTTCAACACCTTGGAAACGGTGGACTTTGCCACATTTGCTGCCCTTGCGACATCCGAAATGGTTACTTTCATCGGGATCCCTCACAAAAAAATAGAGTAAAAGGTATTATTTAATAGTTTATCATTTTGCGGCGTCTTATTCGACTGTCAACATTGATTCCAGCGGCCTGCGGCCTGCTGCAGATTTTACGCTGCGTTGATAATTGGCGGAGGAACTGGTATTTTCACGAAAATGGGGTTAGGATGTTCTCAAAGACCCAAAGACATATGATAAGAAAGAGGACAGTCTGCTATGAAACCGTTTCGCATCCGTCTCACCTTCATCCTGATGGCCCTGGTCGGAATTTCCATGATCGGGGCAGGCCTTACGATGGCCAAGCTGTTCAAGGATTCTCATATCTCTGCGCTGGAGGAAAACATGTCCCGGGAAATAAAGCTGCTCTCCGGAACCTTTCAGTTTATGGATATGAACAGCCCTCAGGCAATCAGCTACTATACAGAGCATGCTGAACATATTGCACGTCTGACAGACTCCCGTATCACCTTTATTACAAAGGAAGGGAAGGTAATCGGCGATTCTGAACGGAATCCGCTGGAAATGGACAATCATTCGAACCGTGAAGAAGAAGTGCTCGCGGCAAAGGAAGGGATCGGCCGGGCTATCCGCTACAGCGATACGCTGGACCGCGAGATGCTCTATGTTGCCGGTGCCGTAACCTCAGATGACGGTTTTGACGGCTATATCCGGCTGTCGATGGGCCTGGACGCAGTGAGCGAAGGGCTGAGCAGAGCGTGGATTATTATGGCTGCGGGGCTGGTGCTGCTGTTTGTGGCGGCCACCTTTGTGAGCTATAAAGTGGCATCCAGCATGACCTCGCCGCTCGAGCAGATTACAAGGGTTGCCCGCCGGATTACCGATCTGGATTATGATGCGAGGGTGCCGATTCAGCGCAAGGATGAGGTCGGCCAGCTGGCCAAAGCGATCAATGCGATGGCGGATAGCCTGCAGGCGCAGCTCAAGACCATCCGGGACAATGAGGATCTGCTGCAGAGCGTGCTGGACAATATGACCGGAGGAATTGTCATGGTTAACGCCGAAGGGGAGTTTGCGCTGATTAACCGTGCAGCAGAACGCATGCTGGATGTGAAGAACAGTGAGCTGGCCGGTCATTCCTATAAAGAGCTGAAGCATCATTATGAGCTGAGCCGGCTGATTGAAGAAGGCGTGCTCTCGAGTGAGCCGATTCATGAAGAACGCAGCATTTATACTCCGGCAGAGCGGATTGTCCGGCTGGACGGTGTGCCGATGACCCAGGACAGCTCCCACAGGGGCATGCTGTTCCTGCTGCAGGAAGTGACCGAAATCCGCCGGCTGGAGAAAATGCGCAGCGAATTTGTCGCGAACGTCTCGCATGAGCTGAAGACCCCGGTCGCAGCAGTCAAAGGCTTTGCCGAAACCCTGCTTGGCGGCGGTGTAAACGATGAGAAGACGGCACGCTCCTTCCTGCAGATCATATATGATGAGAATGAGCGGCTGAACCGGCTGATTGGAGATATCCTGGAGCTGTCCAAAATTGAATCCAAGCGGGTACAGCTGGACTGTTCGCCGGTATATCTGAGCGAATTCTTTGATTCTGTTCTGGAGACGCTCAGCAAGGTAGCCGAGAAGAAAAAAATCTCACTCAACGCCGTTGTGCCGGATGAACTCTTCATGGAAGGGGATGAGGACAAGCTCCGGCAGATCTTCATGAATCTGTTGTCCAATGCGATTAATTACACCCATGACGGCGGGAATGTCAAAATTACGGTCGCCAACGGACATAAGCCGGATGGTACGGAAACGGTTATTTTTACGGTCAGTGACACCGGCATGGGGATTCCCCGCAAAGACCTTCCGCGGATCTTCGAACGGTTCTACCGGGTGGATAAAGCCCGGTCCAGAAGCTCCGGCGGCACGGGACTGGGCCTGTCCATCGTGAAGCATCTGGTAGAGCTCCACCGGGGAACGATTACGGTAGAGAGCGATCTCGGAATCGGAAGCTCGTTCATACTGGAGCTGCCGCTGCTGCAGGAGCATGATAAATAACAGGCAGTCTTCAAGATTCCGGCTGCTGGGCAGCGCAATGGATTTGCAAGCGGCAGCAGCGGGCGATAATATTGAACTGTAAAGTCATCTGCGAAATTTGTAGTTATTTTACACCGGGTTAACATTCCGGTGATATGATGGGTTTGCTGCTTTTATGTAAATTTTAAAAACATGTGAATACGGGGGAAACTATGGCACAACGATTGCTGGTCATTGAAGACGAACCGACGCTGGCCCGGCTGCTGTCCTATAATCTGACGCAGGAAGGCTATGAGGTGACAGTGGAGGATCATGGAACGGCAGGATACGACCGTGCGACTAGAGAACCTTTTGATCTGATCGTACTGGATCTGATGCTGCCCGGTATGAACGGGATTGATATCCTCGACAAGCTTCGCGGTCAGGGCATCCGTACGCCTGTTATTGTGCTGACAGCCAAAAATGCCGAAGAGGATGTAGTCCGCGGCCTGAAATCCGGCGCTGATGACTACATTACGAAGCCGTTCGGCGTATCGGAGCTGCTCGCCAGAGTCAGCGCTGTACTCCGCCGGATTTCCGGGGTAACGGAGGAGATTCAGGCGGAAACGCCGGCCTCCGCATCGACTATCATTTTGGGACAGCTCGAAATTTATCCGGAGCGGTATGAGGTTTCACTGGGCGGACACAGCATTAACCTGCGGCCGAAGGAGTTTGAGGTGCTGCTGTATCTGGCACGTAAGCCGGGAGTCGTGCTGACCCGCGATGACCTGATGAACGCCGTCTGGGGGTTTGATTATATCGGCGGGCAGCGTACGGTGGATGTCCATGTCAGCTCATTGCGCAAGAAGCTGGAGCTCGATCCGGAATCCGTCCATATTGATTCAATCCGCGGCGTAGGCTACAAGCTGGTCGTCAACAAAAAAAGAGCACCGGTCATATAATATGACGGTGTTCTTTTCAATTTTGAAAAACCTACATAAAAATTGAAAGATAAATAAACAATATCATTACAATTTTGTGAGATGAATCATAACAGGTCTCCGTGATTTTACACTGCGTTAACATTTCTCTTCAACTCTATTTACACTAAAAGCTTATCATTGGGTACGAAGATGATGAGAAGGAGACTGCCAAAACACATGAAATCCATCATTGACATAGAGAAGCTTGATCTCTACTATGAGTCATTTCACGCATTGAAGAACGTGGATCTGCAGATTCCGGAGAAACAGGTGACCGCTTTTATCGGTCCATCCGGCTGTGGTAAATCCACCCTCCTGCGCACCCTAAACCGTATGAACGACATGATTCCCGGAACACGCATTGAAGGTAAAGTGAACATCGGCGGCAAAAATATTTACAGCGACGAAGTGGAAGTGGAAAGCCTGCGCAAGCAGGTCGGCATGGTGTTCCAGCAGCCCAATCCGTTTCCGAAGTCGATCTATGACAATGTGGCTTACGGCCCGCGTCTGCACGGCACCCGCTCCAAGCAGGAGCTTGATGAGATTGTGGAGCAGAGTCTGCGCCAGTCCGCCCTCTGGGAGGAAGTCAAAGATTTCCTGAAAAAGTCTGCACTCAGCTTGTCCGGCGGACAGCAGCAGCGTCTGTGCATTGCCAGAGCACTTGCCGTCCAGCCAGATATCCTGCTCATGGATGAGGCAACCTCAGCCCTTGACCCTGTCTCCACCCTCAAGATTGAGGAGCTGGTGCAGGAACTCCGCAGCAAATACACGATTGTAATGGTTACACACAACATGCACCAGGCTGCACGTGTTTCAGGACGGACCGTATTTTTCCTGAATGGTGTAATTGTGGAAGCTGCGGATACAGAGATGCTGTTCTCGAATCCGAAGGACTCCCGCACAGAAGACTACATCTCCGGACGTTTCGGCTAATATCCTTACGGGGACCCGTTCCTGGATTTTCAGGCTGACCATATGTTTTTGAGGAGGAACTCTTTTATTATGATTCGCAGAAAAGAATTCGATAAAGATCTGGAAGAACTGCGCAGCCTGCTGCAGCAAATGGGCGAACACGTAAATGATGCACTGGAAGGTGCGATTGTTGCCTTGCAGACGCTTGACATTGTACGCGCACAGGAAATTGTAAAGGCGGATTTGCGCCTTAATGCGATGGAAGACCGGATTATGGAAATCGGTTCCCGTCTGATTATTACCCAGCAGCCTGTAGCCAAGGACCTGCGCCGCATTATTGTTGCCTTCAAAATCTCCAGTGACCTTGAGCGTATGGGCGATCTGGCACTGGATGTGGCAAAGGTAACGATGCGCATTCAGGGGCAGACCCTGATTAAGCCGCTGGTTGACATTCCGCGCATGGCTGAGATTGTATCGGTGATGATCACCGAAGCGATTCAATCCTACCTGGATGAAAATACCGATTTGGCTTACAAAATGGCCCAGGATGATGATCAGGTTGACGGACTGTACAGCGCAACCATCAATGAGCTGTATGCTTATATGGTTGAGAAGCCGGAATCGCTGAACCAGGCGATGCTGCTGACCCTGGTCGGCCGTTACATCGAGCGGATTGCTGACCATGCGACCAACATCGGTGAGAGCGTAGTGTATCTCGTAACCGGCAAACGTCCGGATTTGAATCAGTAGAATGAAGCAATACCCAAACAGCAACCCCCTCTGGCGGGTTGCTGTTTTTTTAATAGGAATATAAGATATTATCCGTTTCAAGCAGGTGAAGATTGGCAATCCTGCATTTCATGCGGGAATATGCCTTACTGCAGCGCGAATCGTGCGCTTTGGTTCATTTTGGTGCAGGGCATATGGTAAGATGTAAGAAGTAAGCAAGAAAAAGGCGAGGTGCTACAGTGGACAAGTTGATACTTATAGACGGAAACAATATTATTTACCGCGCGTTTTTTGCGATGCCGCCGCTGACGAATACAGCCGGGCAGCAGACGAACGCCGTATACGGCTTTACAACCATGCTGCTGCGTTTAATTGAAGAACACAAACCAAGCCATCTGATCGTGGCGTTTGATGCAGGCAAAATTACGTTCCGGCACGAAGGATATGAGGATTATAAAGGCGGACGGCAAAAGACGCCCCCTGAGCTGTCCGAGCAATTTCCGCTGCTGAAGGACCTGCTGCGCGACCTTGGTGTGCCGCAGTTCGAAATCAGCGGTTATGAGGCTGATGATATTATCGGAAGTATTTCACGCGAGGCTGACGCTGCCGGACGTGAAGTGATGATCGTATCCGGGGATAAGGATATGCTGCAGCTGGCCTCGGAGCATACAACCATTGCGCTCGTCCGTAAAGGCGTGACTGAGGTTGAACTGTACGGGCCGCAGCAGATCCGCGAGAAATACGATCTGACCCCTGAACAGATTATTGACCTGAAGGGTCTGATGGGCGACGCGAGCGACAATATCCCGGGTGTACCCGGCGTGGGCGAGAAAACTGCGCTTAAGCTGCTGCACCAGTTCGGTTCAGTAGAAGGCGTGCTGGCCGGAACCGGCGAGCTTAAAGGCAAGATGAAAGAGAAGCTGGAGGAGCATGCGGACAGTGCAGTCATGAGCAAGAAGCTGGCGACGATCTACCGTGAGGTTCCGCTGGAGCATGCCTGGGAGGATATGTCCTTCGCGGGGATTAACCGGGATACGGCCGGGCCTGCACTGGCGAAGCTGGAGTTCAAATCCCTGCTGGAGCGTCTGTCGCTGAGCGCCTATTCCGGCGCAGCCGGTGAAGATACAGCGGTGGAGGCTGCAGAAGCAGCGGAGCTGGATATTACGATCGTGGGAGAAGACGGGCTTGAAGCGTTGATTGCCGCGTTACCGGGAATTTCTGCCCTGCATGTGGAGACGAACGGGGAGAATCCGCACCGCTCGGAGGTGATCGGCATCGGCCTGTCTTCGCCGGAGCAGCATTATTACGTGCCGTTTGCCCTGCTGCAGAATCCGGCAGCTTCACCGCTGCGGGACTGGCTGGGCGACAGCAATGCGCCTAAGAGCGGCTATGACCTGCACCGTGCTGACCTTGCGCTGCACTGGCAGGGGATTGCTTTTGCCGGAGCGGCCAACGATGTGCAGCTTGCCGCCTATCTGCTGGACCCGACGGAAGCGAACCAGAACCTGAATGATCTTACCTCCAAGTACGGTCTGCCCCGTCTGTCACCGGATGAGGATGTGTTTGGCAAGGGAGCCAAATACAAAATCCCCGAGCTGGAAATCCTGGGTAACCACGTAGCCCGCAAGAGCGCAACGGTGCTCGGGATTGTGGAGAAGCAGCAGCAGGAACTGCAGGAGACAGCAATGACCGGATTGTTCGTGGATCTGGAAATGCCGCTGTCACGGATTCTGGCTGATATGGAGAAGCAGGGCATTGCCGTCAACAAAGAGGAGCTTAAAGAGCTGGGCAAAGAATTCGAGGCGCAAATTGCATCGCTTGTCTCGGAAATTTATGAAATTTGCGGCACCGAATTTAACCTCAACTCGCCTAAGCAGCTGGGTGAAATTTTGTTTGTGAAGCTGGGGCTGCCTGTCGTGAAGAAGACCAAAACAGGCTACTCCACAGATGCAGAAGTACTGGAGAAGCTGGCTCCTTATCATGATGTGGTGCGCCTGATTCTGCAGTACCGCACCATTGCCAAGCTCCGATCCACCTATGTGGAAGGACTGCTCAAGGAAATTTCGGAACAGACCGGAAAGGTGCATACCTTCTACCGGCAGACGATTGCCGCTACTGGACGGCTCAGCAGCCAGTTCCCGAACCTGCAGAATATTCCGATCCGGCTGGAGGAAGGCCGCAAGCTGCGGAAGATTTTTGTCCCGTCTGAACCGGGCTGGTCGATCCTCGCGGCAGACTATTCGCAGATTGAGCTGCGGGTGCTGGCCCACATATCCGGCGATGAGCGGATGAAGGAAGCTTTTCTGGAGGATATGGATATTCACACCAAAACTGCAATGGATGTATTCGGCGTAACGGCTGGTCAGGTAGACAGCAATATGCGGCGTTCCGCCAAGGCGGTTAACTTCGGGATTGTCTACGGCATCAGCGATTACGGCCTGTCGCAGAATCTAAACATTCCGCGCAAGGAAGCGGCTCAGTTCATTGAGCAGTATTTCGAGGTCTTCCAGGGAGTGCGCAAGTATATGGATGATATTGTGCAGGATGCCCGTAAGCAGGGCTATGTGACCACACTGCTGGAGCGCCGCCGCTATCTGCCGGAGATTAATGCCAAAAACTTTAATCTGCGCTCTTTTGCCGAACGTACGGCCATGAATACACCGATCCAGGGAACGGCTGCAGATATCATCAAGCTGGCTATGGTGCATATGGACAAGGCGCTGTTTGAACGCGGACTGAAGAGCCGTATGCTGCTGCAGGTGCACGATGAACTTGTGTTCGAGGTGCCGGAGGATGAGCTGGAGCTGATGAAGCAGCTGGTGCCGGAGGTTATGGCCGGAGCGCTCAAGCTGTCTGTACCGCTCAAGGCAGAGGTAAGTTATGGAAGTAACTGGTACGAGGCGAAATAGGCTCCCCGCTGCTTGCCTAGATCCGTTATAATGGAGTAGAGGTGAGTCATTATGCCGGAATTACCGGAAGTCGAAACAGTCAGAAGAACCCTTAACGATTTAATTACAGGCAAGCAGATAGAGCACGTCACCGTCCGGCTGCCGCGGATTATCCAGCGTCCGGACGATACCCAGGCCTTTGCCAACATGCTGGCGGGCCATAGCATTGTTACAGTTGAGCGGAGAGGCAAGTTCCTGCGGTTTTTGCTGGACGGACTCGTGATGGTCTCCCATCTGCGGATGGAGGGCCGTTACGGGCTGTACCGGCAGGATGAGCCGCTGGACAAGCATACCCATGTTATTTTCCATTTCACCGACGGCACCGAGCTGCGGTACACGGACGTACGCCAGTTTGGGACCATGCATCTGTTTGATCCCGGTGAGGATCTGCTGCTGAAGCCGCTGAACAAGCTGGGTCAGGAGCCGCTGGATGTTTCTTTTACGCCGGAGCGGTTTAAGGAAATTGTCGGAGGACGGAATACCAAAATCAAGCCGCTGCTGCTTAATCAGGAATACATTGTCGGCATCGGCAATATTTATGTAGATGAGGCGCTGCACCGTGCGGGGATTCACCCGGAGGAGACGGCGAAGTTACTTTCGGACGAGCAGCTGAACCGGCTGCATAGTGCGATTGTGTCGACGCTGACGGACGCGGTGAACGCCGGAGGCTCTTCGGTCAAATCATATGTCAACGGCCAGGGTGAGAGCGGCAGCTACCAGCAGCAGCATCTTATCTACGGCCGCAAGGATCAGCCCTGCAGAACCTGCGGCACCCTGATCGAGAAAAGCGTCGTAGGCGGCCGGGGCACGCATATCTGCCCGAATTGCCAGCCTTTAACCGTTGTTATAAGCCAAAGTTAGAGATGAGATTTATCTGTTTCGTTGTTTAAATGCACCAGAGCTGTCCAGCCTGACTCAAAAGCCCAGGAACCGACTGCCGGTCCCGCCCATATACTGTGTGAAGAACGCTGAAACAAGCAAACGGAGCCGGAGGGTTCATCCTCCAAGGCTTCCGTTTCTTCACGGGAGGGATTGCGGGTGATCAGCCCATTGTTTTCACTGCTGCTTCTGGCTTTTGCGCTTAGTTTGGACGGTTTTGGTGTAGGCATTACATATGGATTACGCAAAATGAAAATACCGCTGCTCTCCATCCTGATTATCTCGCTCTGCTCGGGGATCGTCATTGGTGTCTCGATGCAGGTCGGTGTACTTTTAGCCAAGGTTGTCTCTCCGGATGCCGCCTCCATTATTGGAGCGGTTATTCTCGTCTTAATGGGCTGCTGGTCGCTGATTCAGATGCTGACTCAGAAGGAGCGGAGCCCCCAGGATGAGGAGCGGGATGCCGAATTTGAGAGATCGGAAGAGGTTGCTTCGACTGAAACGGCCGCTTTAACGGAGCTGCCGGCAGATGCCGGAGAAGACGGTTCGCAGAGGTCAGCTGTGTTCTCCCTGGAGCTGCGGCATCTGGGGGTTGTTATTCAGATTCTGCGGACGCCGTCCTCCGCCGATATGGATGCTTCCGGCAGCATCTCCTCAATGGAAGCGATGATCCTGGGGATTGCGCTGTCGCTGGACGCTTTTGGCGCAGGGCTTGGTGCTGCGCTGCTTGGCTTCAGCCCGGTCTGGACCTCACTGATGATTGCCCTGTTCAGCGGTACCTTTTTACTGCTTGGAATGAAGACCGGCCTCAAACTGTCTGGAAGCTTCTGGATGAAGCATGCTGCCGCTCTGCCTGCGTTATTATTAATTGCTATGGGAATAATGAAGCTGTTATGAGGTGAGTACATGATTATGGGCTTAACCGGAGGTATTGCATCCGGAAAAAGCACCGTCTCCGCAATGCTGGTGCAAAAAGGAGCACGACTCGTCGATGCCGATGTCATCGCAAGAGGGGTCATGCTCCCGGGACATCCCGTGCTGGCTGCTGCTGTAGAACATTTTGGCCAAGGAATCCTGCTGCCTGACGGCACCTTAAACCGGGCTGCGCTGGGGGAGATCGTCTTCAGCGACCCCGCTGCCCTGCAGGTCCTGAACAGCCTGACACACCCTGCAATCCGCCAGGAAATCAAGGACCAGATGTATGCGCTGGAAGAGGAAGACGCGCAGCGTCTGGTGATTGTAGATATTCCTTTGTTGTATGAATCCAAGCTGGACAGCCTGTTCGATAAGGTTATGGTTGTGTATGTGCCCCGGGAGGTTCAGCTTGCCCGCCTGATAGAGCGTAACGGACTTAGCCCTGAACAGGCTGCAGCAAGGCTGGACGCCCAGATGGACATTGAAGAGAAACGCGCGAGAGCTGATTATATCATTGATAACAGCGGTGACCTTGCCGAGACTGAGCAGCAGGTTGCCGTTATGTGGGACAGGCTGGGGTTATTATGAGCTGGCTGCGTAAAAAAAGAGTGCTGCTCCTGCTGTTCATCGGCTTTACCGCCATTCTGTTTCTCGGGACCAACTGGATGTCCTGGTTTTATCCGATCCATTATAAAGAAGAAATCCGTAAACACAGCAGCACGTATAAGACCGATCCGTTTCTGGTCGCGGCCATTATCCGTGTGGAGACCAACTTCAAGACGGGCCGTGAATCCAAAAAGGGCGCACTCGGACTGATGCAGCTCATGCCGGATACCGCCAAGTGGGCGCTTGAAATGGCCAAGCTGCCTGACGTATCGCTGGATGAGCTTAAAGAGGAGCCGTCGGCCAATATCGAGCTGGGTACCTGGTATCTTTCCTCGCTGTCCCGCCAATTTGACGGCAACCGGACAGCTGTGATCGCCGCATACAATGCGGGCCCAGGCAAAGTACAGAGCTGGCTTGATGGAGGAGAGTGGGATGGGACAGAGGCTGCGGTGAAGGATATCCCGTTTGGCGAGACCCGGCACTACGTGCAGCGCGTGATTTATTATTATAATCAGTATACGGATATTTACAGTGAATTCTAATGTTGTTGTATATAAAAAAGAAGCATTAAACGGCTTACGGCCGTTTAATACTTCTTCGGCAAGCTTATGGGGACAGGTTATTTGTATTGACCTGCCAGGGATTGCTCAGCGATTGTTACAAGACGTTTAGTGATGTAACCACCGATCGAACCGTTTTCGTAAGATGTTTTATTGCCTTGGTATCCGTCCGGGGAAAGAGTGATACCCAATTCTTGGGCAACTTCATATTTCAGTTGCTCCAATGCACCGCGTGAGTTGGAAACTACCAGGTTGTTGCTGCTGTTGTTTTGGCTCATTTCTGTTCACCTCCTATCGGTTGGTAACTGTATTATGTGCCGGACCCGCCAGATTCATAACAATAATAAAACGGTGTTTTCTGGAAATAAATTTTACCCGCTCAAATAGGAGTGAGGAAAGCAGCTAAGTCTAATATTACAGTAAAAAGGAGTGGCCCAAGCTTATGAAATGCCCATACTGCGATCACACTAATACCAAAGTGCTTGACTCGCGTCCGGCCAATGAGAATAAGTCGATCCGGCGCAGGCGTGAATGTGAGCGCTGCAGCAAACGCTTTACTACATTCGAGATGATTGAGGAAACACCGCTGATTGTCATTAAGAAGGACGGTAGCCGTGAGGAGTTCAGCCGTGATAAAATTCTGCGCGGCCTCATCCGCGCTTGTGAGAAGCGGCCGGTGTCCGTGGAACGCCTGGAATCCATCGTCTCCGAGGTGGAGAAGACGCTGCGCGGTATCGCCCTGGCGGAGATTGAGAGTCGGCAGATCGGCGAGCTCGTGATGGAGCAGCTATACCCGGTAGACGAGGTAGCTTACGTTCGGTTCGCTTCTGTATACCGGCAGTTTAAGGATATCAACATGTTCATGAAGGAACTGAAGGGGCTGCTGTCCAAAAACGATGGCGAGCTGGAGGGCCTTTAGAGGAGCTGCAGCACCTGTGCAAAAAACTGCTCCGTTTATTGTAGGGCTTTGTAGAGGTGCTGTACCGTTTCTCGTTTCTTGCGGGAATAAAAAAGCAAATAACATTTTTTATAAAAGTGTTGACATGAGGAATAGATTTCTGTATTATATAGAAGTCGGCTACGAAATAACACGACGAAGTGAGCTTTTCGTTCACAGATGATTTTAGAATACATATTGTAGTTCTAAATCGGGTAACATGGGGCCATAGCTCAGCTGGGAGAGCGCATCGCTGGCAGCGATGAGGTCAGGGGTTCGATCCCCCTTGGCTCCACCAAATTATTTTTCCAACATGGACTCTTAGCTCAGTTGGTAGAGCAGTAGACTCTTAATCTATTTGTCCAGGGTTCGAGCCCCTGAGAGTCCATTTATGAAGAAACGGCAGAGATGCCGTTTTTTTTGTTGTGTTTTGAAAGCAAGAGAGGGGGCCGAGGTTACGTGATTAACACCGAATGCATCAAACACTCTTTAGGCTCTATAATGACATTTTCCGAGTTACGACAACTTTACTAGCAGTGCCAATACCCTGTACACACCAAAGACACTAAGACACCAAGATACCAAGATACCAAGATACCAAGATACCAAGATACCAAGATACCAAGATACCAGGTACACTAACTACCTGACGATCCTAGAACTCTCAGACCCCGGCCGGGAACCCGAGAACCCGAGAACCCGAGACCCAGAACCCCAGAACCCCAGAACCCCAGAACCCGAGAACTCGAGAACCCGAGAACCCGAGAACCCGAGAACCGAGAACCCCAGAACCCCAGAACCCCAGAACCCCAGAACCTCAGAACCCCAGAACCCCAGAACCCCAGAACCCCAGAACCCCAGAACCCGAGAACCTCAGAACCCCAGAACCTTAGAACCCGAGAACCCGAGAACCCCAGAACCCCAGAACCCGAGAACCCGAGAACCCCAGAACCCGAGAACCCGAGAACCCGAGAACCCCAGAACCCGAGAACCCCAGAACCCCAGAACCCGAGAACCCGAGAACCCCAGAACCCCAGAACCTCAGAACCCCCAGAACCCCCAGAACCCCCATTAGCTCTTCTCACCCCATATCGTCAACGTATTGCGTATACTCCTTTACTCCAACTATACTTCGACTCCCGAATGCTAACGGACCGTAGCGCCGTTATTCCTGCCAATCGGCATGCCCGCACAGGCTAACGGACTGTAATGACCTTATTCTCTCCTTTTGCTGCCCATTTCATCAGTTGGGACGAAAATAACGTCATCTGAGTCCGTTAGCCTGGGAAAACCCTCGTTTCAGCGGAAATAAGGACTCCTGGGTCCGTTAGAGTTTGCGGGAATGTGTATCAATACATTTATGAGGCTTGGGATAGCTACACCTTTAAACAATACGTACGTTGAGACCGCCGCGGTCAGGCATCCTGCGCCGGGAGATGCAGCACACCTTACCCCAAGCCCCGGCACCTTAACCTGCCGTTCGGTCCAGCTAGTTCCCTTGGCTAATAACTACCTTAGGCATAAGTCAGCATAATCTGCTGGACTTGATTGATCTTAGGCACCTCCCGAATGCTAACGGACCGTAGCGCCGTTATTTCTGCCATTTGGCAAGCCTGCACAGGCTAACGGACTGTAATGACCTTATTCCCTCTTTTTGCTGCCCGTTTCAGCAATTGGAACGAAAATAACGTCATCTGAGTCCGTTAGCCTGGGAGAACCCTCGTTTCAGCGGAAATAAGGACTCCTGGGTCCGTTAGATTTCGGGGAAATGTGTATCAATACATTTATGAGGCTTGGGATAGCTACACCTTTAAGCTATACGTACGATAACGCTGGGGCCCGCCGCCTGAGATATCAAGCAGCTTTTGTTCAGTTAACTGATGCAGGATGCGTCTGGCGTGCCTGTCTGTTACATGCAGGTGGCTGGCGAGCTCTTGAGGAGTGAATGACCTGAGCAGACGTCTGGCAAAACGCATAGTTTCCGCTTCGAGCCAGGTTAATGTTGATGAAACATCAGTCGCTACGAATTTGCCGATAAATGAAAGGACCAGCTGCTGACACTGCTTAGGCTCCTCTACAATAGAAGGATAGGCAACCGGAAGAAAAGTCCAGCCATCGAGAGCCAGCAGACAATGGCGGCGGCATAAATCCTTGAACCTCCTGACATCAAGGTCTCTGGCATGCGGTCCGTAGCCCTGAATCTCAATTCCGCCCTTCACACCCCCAGGCATATATGCCAAATCCAGATAGCGGTACCCGTTATTGAAGTCACGCACCTCCCATTCCGGCATCAGATGATCCATATTACCGACAGCAGGGAACCATACCGCGCGAAGAAATTCCACGGTTCCATGCCCCAGTCCTTTTTCAAGTAGCTCTCTGCGTCTCTGGTTGCTTTCGTTATTAATACTGATTTGTAACCATTCCTCGTACAGCTGGTTGAATCTCGGCATCCCGATCATACTCCTCATCAATGATTTTTTTGCGCAAAAAAAGCCGCTCCCATACAATTCCTCCAGCTAACTAACTTAGCAGGCGGTTGTATGAAAACGGCGTGTGCTTCACGGCTTATATCTCCATTATATCCTCATCAAAGATGGAAGCAATGACATTCTGTTGATTGCAACCGCGATAAATGATAAGTTTCAAATATATTCAGCAGTAATTCCATAAAATAAAATTCGTAGTAGGGGCAATATGGCTGCAACTAAAATCCTGCAATTATTCAAAATAACCCTAAGCGATCGCAGCGGCGGGGTACGCGGACGCCCGTCACGCACAATTGCCATTGCTGCAGGAGCATCGTTATATAATCTTGCTGAAGCTACTATTGAAGCTTTTGACTTTGATCTCGATCATGCTTTCGGCTTTTATGACAACATTAAAAACTGGGCACGCTCTGAGGAAGGCTACGAATCGATTGCAGACATTGGCCATGAGGACCAATTCCCAGGCGTAGAAAAGGTAAAGATCAGCAAAGTGTTCCGAACGCCTAAACAAAAAATGCTGCTTTTATTTGATTATGGTGTAGAATGGCATTTTATTGTGCAGTATCTGGGGGATGCGGAAGTGAAGCAGGGTCAAGAGCTACCTTGTGTCATAACGAGCAATGGGGAGGCACCCGATCAATATGGCGATTTTGGGCATTTTGATGAAGAGGAAGACGATTGGGAAGAGGCGAATACGGAACTGGATCCAAATGAAGATCCGGAGCGGGAAAAACGCATAAATATGGAAATCATTGTAGATGCATACGATCCGGAAGAAGTTGCAATGGGCTGGTACTATTATCTTAAGGACAATATCCATTTTCCCTTTAAGGCAATCTGCAATCAGATACTGGCCAAATCGCCATTGAAGAATGGTGAAGAAGTTACAGTTCTGCAAATGGCAGCTGCAAGTGAATGTATGGATAATATGTGGGTTCAAATCAAATGGGAAGACCGGGAGTTTGCAGTTCCGCTGGTTCAGCTGCAGCCTGTTCACCCCGATGAACCAACTAAAGCCGCTATTGAAGACTGGGTATATTGGCTTGACAGGGGATATCATTTGTAATAGCCATGATGACTTTTCCCGCTTTCAAATCTCACACAACGTGGTAAGATAAGCAAGCGGTATTTTGCCGTGATTACAGGGACAGGAAGGGTCAGGCATTTCATTATGAACATGAACAAGAATCAAACAAAAACAATGGGCAAAACAGTAACATCCACTCAAGCCCTGGCGATTGTAGTCGGGATGATTATCGGGTCGGGGATCTTTTTGAAGCCGGGGATTGTGCTAAGCAATGCCGGAACGCCATGGATGAGTATTCTGGCCTGGAGTGTCGGCGGGATCATTACACTGGCGTCAGCGCTGACTGTGGCTGAGATTGCTGCTGCGATTCCTAAATCCGGCGGATTGTATACCTATCTGGGTGAGCTCTACGGCGGCGTATTCGGTTATCTGCTGGGCTGGGTGCAGGCAGTGATCTCTTATCCGGCGTCTGTTGCGGCGCTGGCTATTGCTTTTTCCACCTATTCCGGGTATTTCGTGCCGCTGAACGGCTGGCAGCAGAAGCTGCTGGCTGTAGCCATACTGGCGTTCATCCTCATCATGAATGTCATTGCGACCAGATTCGGCGGGATCATCCAGACGGTTGCGACTGTGGGTAAGCTGATTCCGGTTGCGGGTATAATCGGCGTTGGTCTGTTCTCGAATCTGGCCCCCGGCTTTGACGGCATCAGTGCACCGGCGGCGGGAGCAGGTTTTGGGGCAGCAGTACTGGGTACACTATGGGCGTATGACGGCTGGATCAGTGTAACGAATATGGCTGGTGAAATTAAAAATCCGGCCAAGACCCTGCCTAAGGTTATCTCCATCGGCGTTGTTTTTGTTATAGCAGTGTATGTGCTGTTTAATGTGGCTGTGTTCAAGGCGCTGCCTTATGAGCAGATTATCAGTTCCCCGACTCCGGGGGCTGATGCTGCAGAAGCGCTGTTTGGCAACGGGGGCGGAGCTTTTATTACGGCAGGCATTATTATATCCGTGCTCGGTGCGCTGAACGGCTATCTGATGACCGCAGCACGGGTGCCGCAGGCAATGGGGGAGAAGCGGCAGATTCCATTTTCACGGGTGCTGAGCAGTATTCATCCCAAGTTCCAGACTCCGGCTAATGCGCTTATTTTTCAGAGTGTGCTGGCGGTAATCTACATATTCTCCGGGACCTTTAATACGCTGACGGATCTGCTGGTGTTTGTATTATGGATCTTTTTTACGATGGGTGTCTTTGGAGTCTTTCTGTTGCGCAAAAAAAGACCGCCGGAAAAAGGCCGCTACCGTGTGCCTCTTTATCCGGTTACTCCGGTGATCGGTGTTGCTGGCGGACTCTACATTCTGGGCAGCACAATAGTCAGTGACCCTCTGCGCTCGCTGATCGGAATCGGGATAACTCTGGCGGGACTGCCGGTCTATTATGTTTTATCGCGTAAAAAAGCATAATCCCTATGCAAGGGGCCACCTTCTGTTAACTCAGAAAGGTGGTCTTTTTTGTACCGCCAGCCAGTGCTGCAAGATAGTCCAACCCGGGTGAAATAGTCCAAAACCGCATAACAGGCCGGGCAAAAATGTCCTATTGCCGGAATAGCCGGGGATAAGTATGCTACAGGTGTTGATTTTTTTGAAATGTAATGGAGGAGAACGCAAATGAGCATTCAAATGGAGCATTTGGACCGGGGTCTGGCGGCAGTCTGCACCTCGGAGGGGATATTTATCAGCTGGCGGCTGCTGGGACAAGAAGTATCGGCTGCTACAGAACAGGGCTTAACGGCTGCGGATTTCCGCTTATACCGTAATGGGGTGCTTATCGCGGAGATCACAGACAGTACCAATTACCTGGACAGGTCCGGCAGCCGGGAAGCAGAGTATGCGGTAGCCGCAGTTATAAACGGGGAAGAGAAGGAACAGTGCCGGTCTATCCGGCCATGGGAGACCCCTTACCTGGAAATTCCGCTGCAGAAGCCGGCGGACGGGGTTACGCCTGCCGGTCAATCTTACAGCTACAGTGCAAATGACATGAGTGTAGGCGACGTAGACGGAGACGGGGAATATGAGTATATCGTCAAATGGGACCCGTCGAATGCCAAGGATGTCTCCCATGTAGGCTATACAGGCAATGTGTATATGGATTGCTACAAGCAAAACGGAACACTTCTGTACCGGATCGACCTGGGAGTCAATATCCGGGCAGGGGCACATTACACCCAGTTCCTGGTGTATGATTTTGACGGTGACGGCAAGGCAGAGCTGATGTTCAAGACTGCACCGGGTACCAAGGTGATTCGCTACGAGGAGGGGGCTCCGGTCTCTGAAGCATTCATTACGCTGCTGCCCGAGGATGAGGCTGCCGGGTACAGCCATAATGATGATTACCGCATGAACGGTGCAGCGTATGCAGAGCATGTGGCGGATCTGTTCGAACACTGGCATGAGCATGAAGAAGTCGTGGCGGGACACTGGCCGGTTACACTGGAGGAGTGCTTCGGAATCGCCCCTGAATATTCCTATCCGTTGTCCCGGGAGGATGCAGTGCGGCTCGCGGATTATTTTCTGGATGTATATGCGCCTTCCAGAAGTGAACGCAACAAGCTGCGTGAATTTGAAGGCTTTATATTAAAAGGGCCGGAGTACCTCACAGTTTTCCGCGGCGAAACGGGAGAGGAGCTTAAGACAGTCCGCTACAAGCCTGGACGGCATGATGACGGGCTGATGTGGGGCGACTATTCCTGGAACCGCATCGAGCCGGGCAATCGGGTGGACCGCTTTCTGGCAGGCGTCGCTTATCTGGACGGAAAGAAGCCGTATGCGCTGTTTGCCCGCGGATACTATACCCGGGCCACCATGGCCGCCTACAGCTGGAACGGACAGGAACTGGCAGAAACGTGGTACATCGACAGCGGCTGGGTTACCATGAACAATCCGTTTGCCGACACACTGCATCTGCAGGACGGACGTAATCCCGGCTTCGGCGGATTGGCCAAGCAGGGAGCCCATGCGCTGTCCACTGCTGACGTGGACGGAGACGGCTGCCAGGAGATTATCTACGGGTCGGCCACGATCGACCATGACGGCAGTCTTCTATACAGCTCAGGCGGAATTCTGCCTGAGGGAAGCGCGGCTCCGGGTGAATATGCCAAGCTCGGTCACGGGGACGCCCTGCATGTAGCTGTAGTCGATCCTGACCGCGAGGGCCTGCAGATTTATATGGTTCACGAAGAGGGCATTCATGGCCCGTATGGATATACGCTGCGGGATGCAGCAACCGGAGAGGTGTTGTACGGCGGCTTTGCCAAGGAGGATGTAGGCCGTGGGATGATCGGCAAGGTAGAACCGGCCGTGCCCGGCCTGCAGACCTGGTGCAGCGAAAGCCATTTAGCTCATGAGCCGTCCCGGGGGCTGCGTTCAGCCAAAGGTGACCAGTTGGATGAACAGGCACCGGGCACTAACATGAACATCAAGTGGGCAGCTGATATGACGACCCAGTTCATCAGCGGGACATTTGAAGAACCAGTTACCATTGAAGACTGGAAGCAGGGCACGCTGCTGACAGCGGAGGGCACACGCTCCAACAACGGCACCAAGGGCAACCCCTGCCTGGTGGCAGACCTGTTCGGTGACTGGCGGGAGGAGCTGGTTGTGCGTGTGGCAGACAGCTCGGCTATACGCATCTACATGAACACGGAAGTAACGGACCGCAAGCTGTACACGCTGATGCATGATCCCCAGTACCGGACAGGGGTCGCCTGGCAGAATGTAGTCTATAACCAGCCTTGCTACACCAGCTTCTATCTGGGCACAGACATGAACTGGTCCAAGGTTCCGGTTCCGGATTTGTTATAGGTTTCTTTTTATCCGGTAAAAGCAAAACGGCCGCCTCCATGAACAGGGCGGCTGTTTTGCTTTTATTGCTGTACTTTCAATCGGAATCCGTAAAGCTGCTGATTTCCCGTTGCTACAGCCTAGCTGTGCTCCGCGATCTGCACCTCAAACCCGTCAGGGTCCAGCACATAAAAGAACCGCAGGTGCGGATTCGGGGAGACAGGCCCGCGGGCTAGCGGGATGCCGCGGCTTTTTAATTCTTCAATGGCACTGTCCAGTGACTCCGTTTCGAATCCGACAGACACCCCGCATTCCGGCAGCAATGCCGGATCACTTCCTTGAATAAGCTCGATTTTGGGCTGACCCTCCGCGCCGAGCATGACGATCTGCCTGCCTCTGCTCTCAAATTGCCGTTCAATGGGAAGACCCAGAATCCCGTGGTAGAAATGTAGAGATGCCTCCAGGTCGCGTACCCTGAGCGTAATCCAGTTAAGACTTAAGTTCATATTGAATACCTCCATGTCCTGTAATGCAACGCTCCCGCTTTATTCATTATACGTTAGTTTGCATCTGGTGAAAGCCTGTGGGCTAATAGGAATGCCTGCAGGGAAAATTAATGCTATCTTGTTTGAGGGTAGTATTCCCCGTGTACCATTCAATCGCGTCATAAAACATAACATTAAGTTGTGCATTTTAGATGATTTTGTCGAATAATAGGATTTTAATGAATTTTTAAGCTGCTAAAATAGACTTATATTCATATAAGGGGTGAGCAGGAAATGAAGAAATGGCTAAACGTGTCAATTATTATGACAATGGTGGTGCTGGTGCTATCGGCATGCGGAGGGAACAAAACAGAAGAGACAGCTTCGGGCTCCGGCGGCGGTTCGAACAAGCTGGTGGTCTATACCCCTAATAGTGAAGCGATGATCAATGCTCTGATTCCTGCATTTGAGAAGCAGACAGGCATAACGGTGGAATTAGTATCGGCAGGCAGCGGTGAGCTGATCAAGCGGATTCAGTCGGAGAAATCCAACCCTTATGCTGACGTCATGTTTGGCGGAGCCTACGCACTGTTTAACGACAATGCAGATCTGTTCGAGGAATACGTGTCACCTAATGATAAAGATTTACTTGAAGGACACACGAATACGACAGGCATCATGACCTCTTACGTTTCGGATGGAAGCGTCCTGCTGGTGAATACAAATCTGGCAGGCGATATTCAGATTAACGGCTATGCGGATCTGCTGAACCCGGAGCTGAAAGGCAAGATTGCAATGGCTGATCCTGCCAACTCCAGCTCGGCATTTGCACAGCTGACTAATATGCTCAAAGCAATGGGCGGGGATTATACCTCTGAAGCAGGCTGGGATTATGTGGCGAAGCTGCTGGAGAATCTGGATGGTAAAATTGCCGGCGGCTCCAGCAAAGCGCACAAAAGTGTAGCAGACGGTGAATATGTAGTGGCATTAACCTATGAAGATCCGGCAGTCAGCTATGTTAGAGACGGTGCTCCGGTAAAGGTTGTCTATCCTGAGGAAGGAACGGTATTCCTGGATGCGGTAGCGGGAGTTGTAAAGGGCTCGCCAAACCAGGACAATGCCAAGAAATTCATTGATTTCCTGATCTCCCAGGAAGGACAGGATGCTCTGGGTCAGGAGACGACTAACCGGCCTCTGCGGACAGATGCTGCCATTGGCGATTTCATGACACCGATAGAGCAGATCAAGGTGATTGACGAGGATGTAGCGTATGTAGCAGAGAATAAGGCAGCTATTGTAGAACGTTATACAGAGCTGTTTACCGATATTGCAGAATAGTTCAGTATCAGCACAGCAAATCAGAGCGAAAGCGGGTGTATAACATGAGCGTTGCGATATCCTTCAAGGACATTGTTAAAAAATATGGCGACACAACCGTTATCCCCGAGCTGTCCCTGGACATTCAAAAGGGTGAGTTCTTCACCCTTTTGGGTCCTTCAGGCTGCGGCAAAACAACGCTGCTGCGAATGGTGGCAGGGTTCAACAGTATTGAAGGCGGGGATCTTGGTTTCAATGATAAGGTGATGAATAACGTCCCGCCGGGCAAGCGGAATATCGGGATGGTTTTTCAGAATTATGCAATCTTCCCTCATTTAAATGTAGCCGAGAATGTTGCATTCGGGCTGCAGAACCGTAAAGTCGGCAAGGAGGAGCAGCAGCGCAGAGTAAGTGAAATTTTGGATACAGTGCAGATTGAAGTGTATAAAAACAGGATGCCCAAAAACTTATCAGGGGGACAGCAGCAGCGGGTAGCCCTGGCCCGGGCCATCGTTATTAATCCGGACGTGCTGCTGATGGACGAGCCGCTCTCTAATCTGGATGCCCAGCTGCGTGTTGACATGCGCAATGCCATTAAGCGGATTCAGCGCGAGGTTGGCATTACCACGGTCTATGTAACGCATGATCAGGAAGAAGCGATGGCAGTATCTGACCGGATTGCGGTTATGAAATCGGGTATCATCCAGCAGGTGGGAACCCCTAGAGAGGTCTACCAGCGTCCGGCTAATCTGTTCGTCGCTACGTTTATAGGGCGGACAAATGTACTAGAGGCACAGCTGGAGAACGGTGCTGAAGGCAGACCGGTTGTTCGTGTCGGCAGCAGCTATATCCTCGAGATGCCGGAGCTGCAGGCGGAAGTGAAGCCTGATGCTGCGGTAGATGTCAAAATCTCAGTCCGGCCGGAGGAATTTGTGCTCTCGGAGGACGGTCAGGGACTCACCGGAAAGGTTGTCAATAATGTCTTTCTGGGACTCAATACACATCTGGTCGTCGAGCTCGAAAACGGGCAGGAAGTAGAAGTCATTCAGCAGTCGGCTGTAAGTGCAGTAGTAGAAATCGGCAGGAAGGTTACGCTGGCCATCCTTACAGGAACAATCAATGTTTATGATGCGTCCGGCGAACGCAATCTGAACCGGGGGCCTCAACTATGAGCGGCCGCGCGAAACGCTGGGATATCTGGTCGCTGATTACCTTTATTATTTTTGCCGGATATCTTGTATTCCTGGCACTGCCTTTATTCATGCTGCTGGTCAAAAGCTTCTTTGACGGGACAACCGGCGAGTTCTCGCTCGCATACTTTCATAAATTTTTTAGCAAAGCCTATTATATGAATGCTGTATGGAACAGTATAAAGGTGACTGTAAGCGTCACGCTGCTGTCCATCCTGGTGGCCGGACCGCTGGCCTACATTATGACGATTGCCAAAATCAGGGGGAGCGCGGCGGTGCGCATTCTGATCCTGATCTCCTCGATGTCGGCCCCGTTTATCGGTGCATACGCATGGATCCTGCTGCTCGGGCGCAGCGGGGTGATTACAACTTTCTTATCTAATGTATTCGGTATTCGTATGCCTGATATTTACGGCTTTTCCGGTATCCTGCTTGTGCTGACCTTGCAGCTGTCCCCGCTGATTTTTATGTATGTGTCAGGGGCACTCAAGAATGTCGATAACTCGCTGATGGAAGCAGCCGAAAGCATGAACTGCACGGGTCTGCGGAAAATGTGGAAAATACTCGTACCGCTGATTACACCGACCTTACTTGCCGGGGGATTGCTGGTCTTTATGAGGGCGTTTGCGGATTTCGGCACACCGATGCTGATCGGTGAAGGGTACCGGACCGTACCGGTGCTGATCTTTAATGAGTTTATTAGTGAGGTTGGAGGAGACGACGGCTTTGCCGCTGCGATCAGTGTTATTGTGGTTCTGTTCGCCGTTGCTGTGTTTCTGCTGCAAAAGTTCGTGGCTAACCGGAAATCATACAGTATGAGCGCCCTGAATCCGATAGAACCTAAGAAACTCAAAGGGTTCGCCAATTTTGCAGCCCATGCCTATGTGTATCTGTTTACTTTACTGGCGTTAATGCCGCAGGGATATGTAGCTTATACCTCCTTCCTTAAGACCTCCGGTAAAATATTTGTGGACGGATACTCTCTCGACAGCTATCGTGCAGCCTTCTCCAAGGTCGGCGATTCCATCTACAACACCTTTATGATGGCCGGCATTACGATCATCATTATCACGCTCGCTGCTGTGCTGATTGCTTATGTAACAGTAAAGCGAAAAGGTGCGGTTGCGAATGTTCTGGATACCTTCACGATGCTGCCTTATATCGTACCGGGCTCCATACTCGGGATCGCCCTGCTGGTTACCTTTAACAAAGAGCCGCTGGTATTGAGCGGAACCTCCGTAATTCTGATTGCCGCCTTTGTCATCCGGCGTCTGCCCTACACGATCCGCTCCAGTGCTGCAGTGCTCCATCAGGTGAATGACAGCATTGAAGAAGCGGCAATCAGCCTTGGAGCCTCAACTATGCGGACGTTCTTCAAGATTACCGTGCCGATGATGATCTCAGGTGTTTTCGCCGGAGCCATTATCAGCTGGATAAGCATTATAACGGAGCTCAGCACCTCTATTATTCTGTACACGGGAAATACCCGCACGATGACGGTTGCTGTCTACACAGAGGTTGTACGCGGCAATTATGGGGTTGCAGCCGCACTATCCACCCTGCTGACTGCGATTACTGTAGTTTCCCTGCTGTTGTTCTTCAAGCTTTCCGGCAAAAAAGAAGTAACCATGTAACAGCGAACCGGTTCCGCGTAAGCGGGCCGGCTTTTGTTCATCTGCAGGCACCGGTCCGCTGGTTTCTTGAAACCGGACAGTCGGGTAGAATAGTAGGATGTATCAGAAAGGGAGTGGCGCAATGGTAAAAAGAAGCTTCAAGGATTCGCTGCGCCGGATGTTTCTTCTGCACACCCTTGTGCCGATTTCCATTTTGTTTGTGCTTTTTCTCGTATTCATGATGATCAATTCGCGGTTTGTGCTGGTCAGTCAGACGGCGGAAGCGGGCAGGAAGATCAAATCATCGATGGAGTCGGTTTACAGCTCTTATGTTAAAGAAATGAGCGAAGCTGCAGCACTGGAAACCGTAATTTCTTTTGCAAGATCACGTAATCATGGTCCAGAGGTATTCAAGCGGTTTTATGACTTCAATAACCGGCAGCAGGTAAAAAGCATTATGTATATTACCGGTGCGGACGGGAAGATCATAGCCTCATCTGCCAACTATAATTCTGAACCGTCTGATCTCGCGCTGCAGGCGATTGCCCGGCGGATGCACAGCCAAGGCCTGCCGCTCCTTGCCGAAACCAATCATATCCGTTTCTCGCATGACCGTTATACCGCCTATACATTCGCCCATGAAATCCGTAACGGAGGGGGCGTGCTCGGTTATCTGATCTATCAGCTGTATGAATTGGATATGCAGAAGCTGATCTTTGTGCAGAATAACGAAATTGCCGTGGTTACTGATCCTTACCGCACCATTATTGCCACTACCAATAATCTGACGCAGGGGCTGATGAATAAATACAGCCTGTCCAGCGATTCCAAGGGCTACGTTCGGATTGATAATGGAAAGTACTACAGTAAAGAAACATACATACCGTTATCGCAGTGGCGAGTTTACACGTTAAGCGCTGCTGAGGGGAATCATAGCGCCTATTGGTCACTGGCTGTGTTTTTTGTGATGGCCAGTCTGCTGCTATGGTTTGTTATTCAATATTCTGCCCGCATTATCTCTACCCGCCAGTCGCGGGCGATAGATAAGCTGATCTATGCCGTCAGAGAGCTGGAGTCAGGCAACATGGACTCCTATGTCTATATCAGCACCGGGGATGAGTTCGAGACGCTTGCGGGCCAATATAATCAGATGCTGCAGCGCCTGAATGAGCTAGTCGTCCAGAATGTGGAGCTTTCCGACTTGCGCAGGGTCATTGAGGTTAAGCATCTGCAGTCGCAATTTCACCCGCATTTTATATTTAATGTGCTGGAGACGCTTCGCTACGCTATTGTTGTAGACAATAACCTCGCTCAGGATATGGTGCTTACTCTCTCCAGACATCTGCGCTACAGTATTGGCAACGAAAGGGACCATGTTGTGCTGGGCGATGATCTGGAGTATATTGCAGGCTACATGAAGCTGCAGCAGATAAGATTCAAGGACAGGCTCTATTACCGGGAAGAAGTAAGCCGGGAGGCCAAGTCTGCACTGGTTCCCAGGCTGATGCTGCAGCCAGTCATCGAAAATACAATCAAATACGGATACCGCCAGCGCCGGACCGTAGCGGTTACAGTGAAAGGCCATGTGGAGGGGGCGGATCTGATCCTTGAGGTGAAGGATAATGCGGGAGGGATGAGCAGCGAACGGCTGGAGGAGGTCCGGACCATTATGGCGTCGCAGGATAACCGTGCCCCGCATATCGGGCTGCATAATCTACACCGGCGGCTTGTGCTGATGTATGGGGAGCATTATGGCATTCAGATTGACAGCACTCAGGGAGAGGGAACCCGGGTTACTTTTGTATTGCCATACAGGAAGGAGGACGCGGATGTTTAAGGTGCTGCTGGTTGAGGATGAAGAGATGATCCGTAAAGGCCTGCGTTTTACATTTGACTGGATGGGAGCCGGGTGTGTAATTGTGGGGGAAGCCGAGAACGGTGAGGAGGGACTCCGCCAGATTGCGCTTCTTCACCCCGATATTGTAATTGTTGATGTAAATATGCCGCTGATGGACGGGATTTCCATGATTGAGCATAGTGTAGAGGAAGCGGATTGCAGCTATATCATTTTGTCCGGCTATGATGAATTCAGGCTGGCCAAGGATGCTATCCGGCTGGGGGTTACCGAGTATTTGCTGAAGCCGCTGGAACAGGAGCAGCTATCAGCTGCACTGGAGCGTGCAAAGAGCCAGCTGGAAATGAAACGGCAGTACACTGCGATGATCACTTCCGGAGCCGGAAACGGAGAGCTGCTGCAGGCGTCTGTCGTGAAGCTGCCCGGGAAATCATCCCGTTATGTATCCAAAATGATCCAATACGTCCAGGAGCATTATGCGGAGAAAATCGGCATTAAGGATCTGGTTGACAGCCTGGGCGTTAGCGCCACTTATCTAAACCGGACCTTCAAAAGTGAAACAACCTATACCTTCAACGATTTTCTGAACCGTTACCGCATTCAGAAAGCGATGGATCTGCTGAGCAGCGGAGAGGACAAAGTTTATGCAATTGCTGCGGATGTAGGATATAAGGATTATAAATATTTCATAGCCATCTTTAAAAAATACGCGGGGTGTACTCCAAGCTATTACCAGGAGAGATTCGGCAGGGGAGAGCCGGGCCGGTGATTTACAGATTGTTGAGGCCGACTGGAGAAGGTCATGGCAGCTGCCCGGCAGAGTGAGTCCAGGCAGCTGCAAAATAAATGATTGACTTTTATATCGATGCGAGGTATATTATAAGAGTTCCTTTTGAGGGCGTTGATAAATACAAGCTAAATAATATGGACTCTTAGCTCAGTTGGTAGAGCAGTAGACTCTTAATCTATTTGTCCAGGGTTCGAGCCCCTGAGAGTCCATCATACAAAGAACGGCAGCGATGCCGTTCTTTTGCTGTTTATTTACATATCAAAAAAGCGTCTCCCTTCAGGCAAAGGGAGGCGCTCTTTGTTATACACAGATTCAGGTTATCTGGTCTCCAAATAAGCAAAACCAAGCGCACCGGTAACCGGATTGCGATAGGTTTCGCAGGCTACATCAAACACCTGCCCGATCAGCTCCTTAGTCAGAATGTCCTCAGGCTTGCCGCTGGCGGCAACCTGCCCCTGCTTCATCACATACAGATAATCGCAGTATTCTGCTGCAAGCGTAAGGTCGTGAAGTGCGGCGAGAATGCCGATGTCCAGCTTTTTGACAATGTTCAGAATCTGCAGCTGGAATTTGATATCCAGATGATTGGTCGGCTCATCGAGAATCATGAACTCCGGCTGCTGGGCGAGTACACGGGCCAGGATGACACGCTGCTTCTCGCCGCCCGACAGTGAATTGTAGCTGCGTTCTGCGTGACCCTCCAGATTAACCTTGCGCAGGGCACCGGTTACAATATCTTGATCCTGCTTATTGTCCGTTTCCAGCATGCCTTTATGCGGGGTCCTGCCCATAGCTACCATCTCGCGTACTTTGAAATCAAAGCTCAGCTCGTTGAACTGGCCGACAACGCCCAGCTTTTGCGCAACCACCTTGGGGCTTGCTTTGATTACATCAAGGTCAGACAGAAAGACATCTCCGTGCTTAGGCTTGATGACTTTATAAATGCTCTTCAGCAGCGTAGATTTGCCGCAGCCGTTCGGCCCGATCAGGCCGACGAACTGCTTGTTGCGGACCTTGAGCGATACATCCTTGACAATATTGACATTGGAAAAAGAGACAGCCAGATGTTCAACGTTTAAATTCATTAAGATTTGCCTCCAAACGCGTAGCCTTTTTTGACCAGCATGTACATGAACATTGGTGCGCCTATCAGGGCTGTGATGATCCCGATCGGCAGCTCTACATTTGGCACAATAGTCCGGGCAATAACGTCCGTCCAGATCAGGAAGATGGCACCAAACAGGATAGAAGCCGGGAGCAGCCTGCGGTGATCAGAGCCGACGAGTCCGCGTACCAGATGGGGGATAATCAGGCCGACGAAGCCGATCATTCCGCAGCTGGCGACCATGATACCGGTAATCAGGGCGGTAAGAATCATATAGGCTCTGCGGTAAGCGCCAAGTGAAATCCCCAGCGTGACCGCCGCTTCATCACCAAGCAGCATGGCATTCAGGGCACGGAACTGCATCAGGAAAAATGCAGCCGCCAGCGTCACAGACACCGCGATCAGCGGCAGCTTATCCCAGCTAGAGGCGGCCAGGCTGCCCATGGTCCAGAAGGTCACGGTCTTGATGCCTTCGGCATTGTTGGCGAAATAGACGATAAAGTTTGCAAAAGCGGTACATAACGCATTTATAACCATACCTGCCAGTACGAGCTTGACGGAGGTCATTTTGCCGCCTGCATTGGCCAGGAGCAGCACAAGCAATGAAGCGCCGACAGCACCGGCGAAAGCCCAGAAGGCTACGCCGGTCTGTCCCAGAATACCCATCGTGCCGAAGCCGATCAGAATAGCGAAGGTTGCACCAAGCGACCCGCCTGAGGAAATGCCTAGTATGTATGGATCAGCAAGCGGATTTTGAACGGCTGCCTGCATAATGGTACCGCACAGTGTAAGGCCAGCACCGATGAACAGAGCCATGAGTACTCGCGGGAAACGGATTTTCCAGATGATGTCTACAAATGATCCCGAAGTCAGATCCTGTACATTTCCAATCTGAATGCCGGTAATCTGATGGAGCAGAATCCGGTAGGACTGAGAGACGGGAATTTCAACTTGTCCAAAGGAGACGGCAGCACCAGCGGAAAGAACAGTAATGATCAGCAGAACGATAATAACTGCAGTGAATCCGTAACGGCTGCTGATAATCGAATGCTTGGATGCCGGCTTAGCGACTATATCGGTTTGCATAACGTTCATAGGGGCTCCTTCATTATAACGTTTTAATTTAAAATATATCGCATAATGAGAATCGTTGTCAATGAGAATTATTATCATTGACAGATGGTGCTGCTTTCTATATTCTACGATTGTATTCCTTGCAGAACGGAAGGTTATACCAAGCGAAACTAATCCAAGCAAGGCTGTTACCAGAAATATAGAAAAGGGGATAGGAATAATGATTAACGTATTCAAGAGATTCGCACCGGTACTGGCGGTTTTGCTGCTGGTAGGAATACTTTCAGCTTGTTCATCTAGTACACAGAATGAGAATGCTTCTGCTGCTACGGCAGCGCCAACTAATACTGCTGCGGAGGCAACTGAGGCTCCGACTGCTGCTCCGAGTACAAAAACGGTATATCCGCTGACGATTGAGAATTACACCAATAACGGTGAGGGCACCCCTTGGACAGCCAAGTCAGTGACCTTTGACAAAGCGCCAGAGAAAGTCGTGGCTAATACTCAAGGTGCCGCTGAGCTGCTGATCAAGCTGGGCTTGACTGACAAGATGGTAGGCGTTGCCGCACTGTACGGTGCGGGCGATCCTTCTGTCCAGGAGGAATTTAAAAAAATCCCGGTAATCTCCGAGAATTATGCCAGCAAAGAGCTGGTTGTCGGAGCAAGCCCGGATCTGGTCCTGGGACGTGCCGACCTGTTCGCAGACGCTGACTGGGGTGTTGGAACCGTGGAAGGCCTGAACGGGATGGGTATCAAAACCTACCTGCAGAACACCAGCGTGAAGGGTGCTACTCTGGACAGCCTGTATAAGGATATCGAGCAGCTTGGCCAAATCTTTGATGTACAGGAGAATGCTGCTGCTTATATCGAGGAACTTAAACAACGTGCACAGAAGATTAAAGATGAATCTGCATCCAGCAATGCCAAGACCTTCGCTTATGTATCCGACGGCGGAAACGGGGCAATTGCCGTATACAGCGGTAATATTGATACTTTTGCCGGTGATGTGCTTGGTTTGCTTGGTCTTAAGAACAGCTTCGGCGATGTAACAGGCGATGTAAGCAAAGAACAGCTGCTTGCCACGAACCCTGATGTACTGCTCCTCTCCGTTTACACCGGCGGTGTTGATCCGCAGACTACGCTGAAGGCCTTCTATGCTGATCCGTCGCTGCAAAGCCTGAATGCCATCAAGAATAAAGCGATCTACCTGATCGATTTCAATCAGTTTTGGGGCTACAGCTACTCTATCTTTGACGGGGCCGAGAAGCTGCTGTCCGATATTCTGGCTAACCAGTAAAAAAGATATCCTTACGAAAAGCAGGCCCGGCGGCGATACAGCTGTCCGGCCTGCTTTTTGCTGCGGCCGGAAGCCTAGTAAATATTAATTTTGAATATTCAGCAATTTAGAGATAGAATGATGGAATAGTGAAGTGATAGTAATAGTAATAGTAATAGTAATAGTGTAATAGCGATTAACATCAGCTTGGGGGAACAGAACCGTGGAACTTGGTATCAGTACATTTGTGGAAACCACACCCGATGTGGTCACAGGAAAAACAATGAGCCACGCAGAACGGCTGCGTGAAGTAGTAGAAGAAATCGTTTTGGCCGACCAGGTCGGTCTGGATGTGTATGGTGTCGGGGAGCATCACCGGCCTGATTTTGCCGCTTCCTCTCCTGCAGTGGTTATGGCTGCAGCAGCAAGCCTGACGGGCAGAATCCGCCTGACCAGTGCAGTGATGATTCTGTCATCGGCTGATCCGGTGCGGGTCTATCAGGATTTTGCCACTCTGGACGGACTAAGTAACGGCCGGGCCGAGATTATGGTCGGCCGGGGTTCTTTTGTAGAATCATTTCCGCTGTTCGGCTGCGATCTGCAGGATTATGAGAGCCTGTTTGATGAAAAGCTGGATCTGCTGATGAAGCTTCAGCAGTCTGAGCGGGTGACCTGGGAAGGCAGACACAGACCCGCTATACATAATTTAGGAATATATCCGCGTCCGGTACAGAACCCGCTGCCGGTCTGGATTGCCAGTGCGGGAAGCCCGGAATCCGCAGTGCGCTCCGGTACACTCGGCCTGCCGTTTGCGCTGGCAATGATTGGCCCAGTCCGGCCGCTGGATTTTGCCTCGCAGGTGAAGCTGTATAAAGAAGCTGCAGCAGCAGCCGGCCATGACCACGCCAAGCTGCCGGTTGCAGCGCATGCGCATGGCTTTGTTGCGGAAAGTACGCCTAAGGCAATTGAGCAGTTCTTCCCGTCCACCTTTGCCAGAACCAATGTCCGGGCAGTTGAGAAGAACCTGCCTCCGTATACCCGCGCCGATTATGATGCGGCAGTCCGTCCAGAAGGTGCGTTATTCGTCGGCGATCCGCGGACAGTTGCGGACAAAATCATTCAATTGCGCAAGGAAGTCGGCATCACCAGATTCCTGCTGCATGTCCCGCATGGTACTATGGCCCACGCCGAGGTAATGGAGTCCATCAGGCTCCTGGGAACAGAGGTTGCTCCGCTGGTGCGCGAGGAGATAGCCCGCTGGGAGGAGAAGCAGTAGGCAAAAGGAGGATTATCAATGACAGAACGCATCCCCTGCAAAAGTGAAGGCTGCAGCGCGACCATTCTTCCGGCTACTTTTCAGAAAACCGGCGGCTACTGTATGCCCTGCGTGCAGGAAAAGGAACGTCAGGAACGGCAGGCCTACATTATGCAGCACCGCAAAACAGTGGATTTATATGCAGGCATTACAGACCCTGTCGAGGTACTGAAGATTATGCATGCTTCCAGACCCCATGACCCGCTGATTGTGTACGCACCCTATAGATCGGGCAAGGAGGAGCTGTACCGCACACTTTCCGCAGAGGAAGCCTGCAGGCTTGAGGCTTATGCTGTTGAGTTACTGCAGACAGGGGATGAAGAGACCTGCACTGAAATCCTGATGTCGCTCGTCTGCTATAACAACCGGCTGCTGAGCGGAACCGGCATTCTTGCTGAGCTGATTCACCGGGAAATATACGATCCGGCATTTTTGTATAAACATGCACCGGCGCATATCCGGGATCTGCTGCTGGAGCAGGTGGAAACAGACGGGGGGAACCGTAATTCCCTGCTGCTTGTATTAAGCTGGATCGGTGACGACGTTGTCGTTCAGCGCTTCCGGGAATGGAGGGAGCATGCGCCGGAATGGGCTGAGGAGCTGTATATAGCGCCTGAACAGTATGCACATGAAGCCGGCTGGGAGCTGACTCAGGACGGAAAGCGGCGGGATTTATTTTATCCGGATAATTATGCTGTTGAAAAAACCGGTCCTGCTGCCGCCGGTGCGTATCCGGTGGAACCTGCGGCAAGCTTTCTGACGGAGAGTGGGCAGAGTTGTGAGTGGTGCGGGGGTCCGCTGACCATTCTGGCAGATATTCAAGCAGGTCACCCATCCGTTGAACGCCTACCTGTGACCGGACAACGGCTGCAGGTGCAGACCTGTGTCATTTGCAGCTGTTACGGTCCGGTTTACATGGAGCTGGATTCCTTGCAGGGAGCGCGGTGGAGTGCTTTTAACCGGAAGCCTGATTATTTGCCGGACAGGAATCCGGCCGAGGAGAGCAGGGAATATCTGTCTGCCGGAAAACAATTCCGGATCGCAGAGGAACCGAGGAACACCTACCATGCCGTTCAGTGGACTATGGAGCCTTGGGCTTCGCAGATTGGCGGGTATCCGACCTGGATTCAGGATGCAGAATATCCAGAGTGTCCCTGCTGCTCGCAGCGAATGCATTTTATCGGCCAGCTGGACTGGGAAGCGGTAGAGGAGTACGGGGAAGGGATCTATTACATGTTCTTATGCCCCGAGGGCAGGGTGTCTGCCACACTGTTTCAGCAGTCGTGATGTATGTTGCTGGCAGTCTACCTTTTCCATTGGAAATAACGGGTATCCCTATTTAGCTCCTGTGATCTGCAATTAATAGCCAGCTCCTCAAGGGCTGACAGGCTGGCTGCGAAGCACAGCAGGCTTGCGGTTACCGCAAGTCCAAGCAGAGTGTACAGAAACGGGAAGCAGAACAGCAGCAATCCAGTTGCCTTGTTAGCATAGGTATGGATGAACGCCAGAGCGCGGTATCTGACCCACCCGGTTAGGAGCGAGGCGGTGCGGATGACGGCAATGCCGGCTATCCAGCAAATGATCCATGCAGACAGCTGAAGGAGCGGGAGGAAAACCAGCAGTAACACGCCTATAAAAAATACATCGGCTACACTGTCGAGACTTGCGCCAGCTTCGCTGGCGCTGTTTGTTTTGCGGGCGATATAGCCATCCAGCACATCGGTTGCCCCGCACAGGGTATATATGGTCAAAAACATGCCGGATAGCGGCTCCGCAAACAGCAGGCTGAGCGAGCCAATGATCCGCATAACGGTGAGCGCGTTAGGTAGATGTCTGATCATTATGCCTCCTGAAATCATAATCGGGATTTGGTGATGGTGTATATAAAGGGGAGGGACTTTTATTATATCTGAGCCTCCAGCTTTCGTGATAGGGTGAATATTACAATAATGTATAAAAGTTGGTGGCTTGCTATTCAGAGACTAAATGATATTTTGAGGAGCAATGTGTTATTTGCCGGGGCTGGGGCCAGCAGACTGAAGATAAAGGTTTATATGCTGGTGCCGCTTTATTTTGTCTTGTGGATGGGGAGCCTGACTGCAGGCCGGTTGTTTTTTTTCGCGGTCTCCTCTGGTCTATCACAGGCTTTGGGGGTGGATGAAGCTACGGTGCAGGCTTTCCGGAAGATAATGGTATGCGCTATACAAGTTGTCCTATTTAGTTTATGGATCGTTCTGATCGAAAAACGTCCGCTCAAATCGGCAGGACTTCATGCAGTCAAACCGCTTAAAGCCTATTGGACTGGGGTTCTCATCGGGTTCTGTGCGATTTCAGCAGTCACTGCCATATTGCTGGGGATGGACATGGTACAGGTGGAGGCCTCTCATCTTGCATCTATAACACCGCTGGCGGCAGTTATTGCTCTTGGCTGGATTGTTCAGAGTGCAGCGGAAGAAGTGGCCGTAAGGGGCTGGCTTATTCCCGTGCTGGCAAAGGAAAGCTCACCTGCTTTTGCAATCCTGCTGTCTTCCGTTATATTCGGATTTTTTCATCTGTTCAGTGCCGGGGTTACTGTATTGTCTTTTACCAATCTGATCTTGTCCGGAGTATTCTTCGCTGGCTATGCAATTCTTACTAAGCATATTTGGGGTGTCTGCGGTATGCACTTTGCGTGGAACGTTACGCTGGGCAATGTTTACGGTTTTCCGGTTAGCGGATTTCCCGATAACGGGCAGTCGCTCGTAAAGCTGAGTCAGACGGGACCGGTGATGTTTACAGGCGGAGCCTTTGGTCCGGAGGGAGGAGCGGTTACAACCCTTGTATTACTACTTGGGATTATCATTGTCATCAAGTTATGGCATAAACAGCAGGCACTGCCGGATTCCACTAATTAACATATTTCTAGTAACATTTGTAACAGTGTTTAATGCTAGAATTTGATAAAAATAGGTTGTAAGCGTTTTTTATAACATGACTGGGGGAATGTTTGTGAAAAAAGTTACAAAATTAATGCTGGTGGCTGGACTCTCACTGGCACTTGTAGGCGTAGGCAACAGCGGTGCACTTAACAACGTATCTTCTGCAGCCAGTGCGCCTTTGAAAGTGGGCCGTGTAGAGGCAGCAGCCCATGGGACTAAATGCTTTACTGTAGCAGTTGCAGTCGTTCAGAACGGTGTAATCGTAGCTGCTTCGCTGGATGACTACCAGTTCCTGAGCACTGATGTGGCTAAGGGAGTGCCTAACTCGGATAAAGACTTTGGCCAGAATTATAAAGACCCTAACGTTGTTCTTGCTTCCAAAAAAGCCAACAGCAAATACTACAGTGAGCACATGGCAGAAGCTGCAGGCTCTACTGTAGCATATGACAAGAACCTGGCAGCGATCGAGAAATTCGCAACAGGCAGAACCATCAAATCACTGGAACAGACACTGACATACAAATCGGCTGAGCAGGTAGTTGATGCAGTAAGCGGAGCTACACTTGTAGATACCCATGGTTACCTCAAGGCAATTCTCGACGCAGCCAAGGCGGCCAAATAAACCGCTGTAACTTAAAGAGGTGCAGACACCTTCACAGTGATCGCTGTGAAGGTGTTTTTTGCGTGCCGAAATCAAACCATGAAGCACCAGCGGACGCCGAAAGGATCGGCAAACTGTACCATGCACGGACTGTAGGAAACCGGACCGAGCGTAGTAATGGTTGTGCTTCCGGTCTTTATGCTGTCGTAGGCCTGTTTCAGTGCAGCTTCGTGTTCAAATATGGCAACAAGCTCTTGAACTGACTCTGCCGGATAACCGGCTGTACCGCCATAATCACTCAGCATGACCCGCTGGCCCAGAATGTGCATCTCTGCATGAATGACAAAGGTTTCAGGTTCCTGCTCAGGATCCTTTAGTGATAGCATGATATATAAATATTTTACAGGAAATAGTTTTCACTGTATTGTAAAAATACGCCGTAAGCATGGGGAAAAGCCCGCTGCTGCAGGGATTGTTAGGCTTGAGCAGGTGTGCAGGCTGCCGGCGGGAATGAGGATTATATTTTACCCGGGGCCGGTTGATGGTATGATAGATAGCGGGGTGAAAAGACGAATGAATAATGAGAATGAAACAGTAAATGAAACAGCAACTGAAGCAGCGACTGAGGAAACCGGCAATAACCCGGCAGGTATGACCGAAGAGAAATGGAACGAGCTGATCAAAGCGGTTCATCATAATGGTATGGTAGCTTTGAAAATGTACTTTAAAGAGGTGCAGAGCCAGATTATTAATCTGGCGGCTTTTGGACCTGTCTTTGTATACCATGTGAAAAATGAATCGGGTGATGTTTATTCGACCGGATTTTTCCTGCGCGAGCTGGTGAACCGGTTCCAGTCGGACAAGAACCCGGAAGTATGGGTGTCCTCCTTCTTCCACGAATTGATGAAGACCAAGGGTGGCCAGCCGCTTCCGAAGCAGCCGGAGAGCGAAGATGAGGCCAAGGCGATCATTGATAACAAGGTGATTCCTTTGTGCATCAAGACAGTGGAAGATGAATTTGCGCCGGAGAAGGTACATGCAGGATTGGCCTGGAATGAAGACCACGGACCGGTGTTCGAGGCAGGCTTCCCGTCTATAACAGACGGCAACAATGTCTGTGCAGTTCCGCTCCAGCTGCTCTTCACACACTTCCAGCTGAACCGCGATCCATCCGAGCTGGTGCTTTCCGGGATGTACAACATCCGGAAGCAGCATGGACTGGAATAGGACGGGCTGGTTACCTGCTGAAGTGCTGAAGGTACACGGACATCACTATTTTATAACCTAACGGACCGTATTGAGGTTATTTGCCGGAATAGGCTCATTTATCGGAACTAACGGACCGCAGGGACCTTATTGCTGTCCGGGTTGTCCCATTTGCGGGAATAGCCCGCAAATAGGAGCGCTGGTGTCCGTTAGCCGGGCAAAAATGGTATTATCGCAGGAATAAGGTCTGCTCTGTCCGTTAGGTCCCGGTGGCAGACACCGTTTGGAAGATGGCTTAGGCCTATACTCCGGCCGGGTCTGCTGATTGCGCAAGAACTCAAACCCATAGTGTCGGGTGCTTCACCTGATAGTGTCTGTTACTCTTCTTGACAGACATGCACAAAGAGACGGCATAAGTGCCGTCTCTTTGTGCTTTATGGAGAGTCTATTGTGGTACCTCATAGTCAGCGTCCTCAAGCTGGTAGTGCGAATATCGCTGCTTGTTACCAATGCATCTGCTTCATTGCAGCTATTGCCGCATTAGAATCCGGTAGATCAAGACGGCTGCTTCAGCACGGGAGGACAGGGCCGCGGGATGAAGCAGGCCGCCAGCATCTCCCTTAACGAAGCCAGCCTCAGCCAGCCAGGCAATGTCAGCGGCAGCGTAGGAGGCAATACCAGCCTGGTCGGCGAAATTCGCCGACGCGCCGGCTGCTTCTGCGGAGTCCCCCTGCAGGATACCCGCGGCCTTGAGTGCTCTGGCCGTCATCACAAACATATCCTGACGGGAGACCGGCTCTTGCGGCTGAAAGCTTCCGTCCTGCTGGCCGTTGATCAGACCGTGCTGCCTGGCTGTCAACAAATCACCGTAGAAGTAATCTTCCGGCTTAACATCTGCGAAGCCTGCGCCGGTGCCGCCGGCGGTTCCGGACAGATTCAGCAGCCGCACCAGCATGGAGGCAAAGTCTGCCCGTGTGATGGACTGTCCCGGCAGGAAGCGGTCTCCAGGTACACCTTGGATAATTCCGCGCGAGGCCAGAACTTCGATAGCATTCTTGGCCCAGTGCCGGCTGGAGACATCGCCGAAGGCCGGATGGTTATGGACAGCAGCATATTGACCGGCAGGTTGTTCAGCTGTGAAGACGGCCTGTTTCCCCGCCGCATCAAATCTGCTGTTCACAACAGGCGTAATGACATCGCTGCCGCTGACCTGCCAGACAACGATAAACGGGTGTTCGGAAGCAGGCAGGGCAGTCTGGTAAGGCATGCGGATCTCGACTGCAGAGCTCAGGCTGTCAGCCCCTGCTGCCTTGCCGTCCACTAGAAGCTCATAGGCTATAAGCGGAGAGCTTCCCGGCCGTCCTTTAAGGGCACCGGAAGGTTCGGCAATGCTTATCTTCAGCATAACCGTACTGGCACCCGTGAGCGCCGCTGACCGGAATAAGGTATCCGGGAGCACAAAGCCCGCGATGGCGGTATCTACCTCCAGCTGGAGCCTCGGGTTCCCGGTTGTAAACAAGGAAGCAGGGAGTGTAATTTCATAGGCACTGAAGCCGTCTGCCTCGTTTTCCTTCACCCGGAGCTGAAGCAGCCGGGTGCCGTCCGCCTGGCTCTTAGCCTGGGCCAGCGCATTCTGGAGCGTGGTATCAGTCAGTGCCGCCCGGGCCGTGCCTTGTGCAGCCGTAACCGGGAGGGTAACGCTGACGCTTCCATCCGTCTGTACCGCCGTTACAGCCAGATCATCAGCTCCAGTGCCGCCCGGAATCGCCGTCACTGCGGTGGCCGTCGGCTGCGGTGTTGCACTTGGGCTTGGGGTTGCCCCTGGCGTTGGAGTTGCTGCAGGCTCTTCCCCCCCAGGTTCATTCCCGCTAAACGGAATGAATCTCAGGAAATCGCCCCAGATCACGTTCCCCGCGGCATCTCTTGCATAGGAGCTGACCGGGGTCAGGCTGGCGAAGTTGTCATCGCTAAGCTGTTTGCCGGACTTGTTCGCCGATACGGTTCCGTCATACATAAAGTTATTGTCTGCTGCCAGTCCCGGCGGATACTGGTCCTTGGCAATGCTCGCCGACCGGTAGGACAGGAAGCCGTCAATGGTGAAATTCGGCGTGATGTGATCATAAGTGGTGAAGCTGAGATTGCCGCGTGCATTATTGAAGCCGATGTTGTTCTCGGCAATGACGCCGGGATTGCTGTTGCTGGTATAGCCGTACGCTCCATTGCCGAAGGCGATGGAATTACGGATGATATGATGGACCGAAATGCCTTCCCCGCCGAGCTTGAAGCCGTTTTTGTCACCTGCACCCACGGTTCCGTCTGTCAGGCGGCCGTTGTTGAAGGCGGCGCTGTTCTCGATCAGCACAGCACCGATGGCTCCAGTTCCCGCCTTAGTGTACAAATCCCACCCGTCGTCAATATTGTTGTACGACAGGCAGCCTCTGAACACATTGCCGACACCGGAGGTCAGCTTGGCCGCGAAGCCGTCGGCATTATTGTCGGAAGGATCACGGTTATCGAACGAGGAACTGTTCAGAATCAGATTGTATGACGGCCAGTCGGCGATTACCGCAGCCGTACCATCCGTCCGGCTGATCTGCAGGCCGGTGTCGCCGTTGCCATAGAGACGGCTGTTTTCAACGATGTTATGATTGCCGCCTACCGTGAAGCCTTTGGTATTGCCGGCCGTACGCGTGAAATCCAGTCCCTTGATGTGCCAGTAGCTGCCGCTCAGCAGGACGCCCTCTGTTTTTTTGTCAAAATCAAAGACCGGTCTGGCACCGGGAGCAGCCTCAAGCACCTTCATGGCGTCTGCCGTCCCGTCATTGTACTTCTTGATCTCAAGCTTGCTGCTGCGCACGTACCGGCCGTCCAGAACGATAATATGCTGTCCCGGCTGTACGAAATCAATTGCGGTATCCACATCGAGCGGATGCTCCTTCGTACCGTCCCCGGTGCTGGTTCCGGCAGGAGAGACGTAAATATCGCTATTGTCAGCATAGCTTTTCATAGTAACGGTGAAGTTGCGGACGATTTTATCATAGGAGGTCAGGTACTGGGTATCGTCCGGCAAAAAGCTGATGCTGAAATTCGTTTCCTGTGCCGCAAGTGCAGCCGGAAGTGCAAGCCGTTTGCCGGCTTCGGCTCTGACATCCTGGGCAATTATAGCAGAGCCCTGCTTCAGTGTTACCGCTCCGCTTACATTCGGCCGCAGAATCAGCTGATATTCAGACTCGGAGGTTCTGCCCAGAGACAGGATGTCGAAGGCTGGCGCGACCGGATTTAGCGGCGGATTTACCTTAGGGGCATCCGTAGCCGCCGAGGTTACGGTCAGCTGAATGCTGCTGACATCGATGGTAGCCAGCCGGGCTGCGTAGAAGCCGACATACATTTTGCCGTCCTGCACGTTCAGAATGTCCGGTGTAAAGAACACCGCTTCCTTGCCGTCGTTAAGCTGGCCGGTGAAGCCGCTGTTCGTTTTGGACAACGTCAGCCGGTAAGGAGCTGCAGGGAACGTATTGCCTGGAGCAGGCTGTTCATTCTTTAGCATAAACGTCTGGATTCCCTTGCTGCCGGCCCCGTCAGAGGACTCCACTCCGGTACGTACAAACAGCTGGGTTCCGTTGCTGCTCTTGGTGCCGCCGCTGTAGCCGCCGATTGCCGCAATGTTGGAAGCAAATACGCTGGAATTACCTGCTGTCCCAATGGCATCACGGGCCATGATACCGAAGGATTCCTGCCCGTCATGCGGGGTCTTGGCATAGGCTGACACCTGAATGTCAGCAGACAGCACGAAGTTATCCTGAGCCGCATCAAGCACGGTGTAATAGAACGTTATGCCGTCATGATCCTCAGTAACCTTGCCCCCGCCTTCCAGGGCGATCAGACGGACTGAGCCATCCTCGCGGACAAGCGTCTGATTATTGGCTGCGGAGGTAGACTGGCCGAATTGGATGCTGTTCCATACCGGCTGAGAAGCTTCTCTTACCGTTACAGAATAGGTAATGGGATCGATAGAGTGATCAGCAGGAATAATCCCGATAGCATACACTCCGGCTGCCTTGCTGTTAAATTTATTTGTGTCAAGCACATAGCTGCTTAGCACTTCCCGGTCCCCGTTGTCGTACACCTTGGAAACAGTCAATCCTTCACTGTCAAAGCTGTCGTTCAGCAGGAAGGTTGTTTTTGGATAGGCGGTGACTTCAATGCCGGTCAGCTGCTTTATTTTAACCTGAACAGGGAACTTTGCTGTAACTCCCTTGTGGCTCACTACAATTTCTTTGGTGCCGGGAGCCGATGTATCAAGCGGAGAGACTGTGTATTCTTCCTTCATCAGCCGCTGTGACGTCCCGTCGCTATAATGCGCGTAGAGCACAAGGCCCTCCAGCTTAAGGGAATCCCCGATGTAGTAAACGGTCTGCTCGGGAAGATTGCGGATCTCCAGTTTGCTGAGCACAGCATCCTCAACCTTAATCTCAAAGGCAGTGGTTGCCTCCGGTGTTTCCACTGAGGTGACAGTCACCTCATAAACGCCCGGTTCGGTGAGCAGGTAAGGCGCCTGCTCCGTTACATTCTGGCCTTTGATGGAGAGCGAGTAGAGACTGGCGTCCAGCTCTGCCGCCGAGGTGCTGCCGTTATAGCCTGCCAGCACGACAAGCCCCTGCGGATCGAAGGCATCTCCCGGATAATAGACCGTTTTGGCCGGATAGTATTTGACCGTAAGCTCAGACACGGACAGCGGAAGAATCTGCAGGGTAATTGCCGCAGACGCGCCGTTATAGTGAATAGTTACCGTGTTTGCCCCGGCTTTGCTGCTGTCAAAGCCTGTAACGATATAGTCTGACGGTGACAGAATGGCCTCACTATTATCGGAGTACAGTGCTTTTACGGACAGGCCTGTCAGGTCCAGTTCCTCCCGGATGAAATAGGAGGTCTTCGGCATCGCGCTGGTATCTGCCGTCAAGGCGGTGACGGTTTTGGTCTCAAGCCTGATTTCTATATCGCTGAAGGCGATAACGGCATCCCTGGCAGCGTATACCCCAGCAAACAGCGTGTCGCTGAAGGCTCCGTCCAGCGTTACGGTTTCAGTCTGGCCGCCGGCGCTAAGCTGCAGGGTGTTGCCGGATTTTTTAATGCTGAGTCCGTATTCTTCACCGGCTGCCGGAGCAGGAATACCGCTGAACGGACTCAGCTTCACCTGTGCAGCCTGCTTGTAAAAGCCCTTGATCACCTGATCCAGCGCCCCGACTGCAGCGTAATTGGAGGTTGCTGTAGCAGAATCGCCGTTCATGCCGACGCTGTCCCGCAGCATCAGTCCGAAGGATTTCTGGTTCGGCGTGCTGATGCTGCTGTTGCTATTGAACGAAAGGACTCTGGCGGTGGCTGTAAGCTCAAAATTAGCCTGGGCAGGTATTTCTTTGAAATAGAAGGAAAGCCCTTCGTCGCTGCCGGAGATTTTTCCGCCGTAGGTTTCCAGAGTTACCGAGGTCTCAGTGGCATCCACAGGCACAGGATTCTTCACGGCACTGGTATTCCCGCCAAAAGCGCTGTAAGTCCACGGGCCGAGCTCGGCCGGCTTCTCCTGAAGCAGCTGTACATTACTGAAAGTAACGGTTGTATTCCTCGCGGTGTAAAGTCCGGCATATTGCACAGCACCGCCAAAGCCTTCGAGTGTTTTGGTGACGCCGTCAAGGGTGAATACATACAGATTTCCGGTTTTCTTGATGCTGAGATCATAGTCCTCACCAGCAGCAGGCTTGACGGCTGTATCAAACGAATAACCTGCCTTTTGCAGACTGCCGCCCTGCTTATAAAACGCTTTCATTTCTTGGTCCAGTGCACCGACTGCAGTGAAATCCCCCGTGTACGCCCCGGACTGGTTATCCCACACATTGCTGCGCAGCATGATTCCGAACGATACCTGATTATTCGCTGTCCAGGCATCGACATGGGCTGTAGCCTTAAGTTCGAAGTCCGCTTCGGGATCCATCTGCTGAAAATAATAAGCGATTCCCTCGGTGCTGCCGGAAATTTTGCCGCGGTCAGCTGAGCTGCGCAGGGTTACGGTAGAATCCGCATGCTCTGTGATGCCGAAGTTCGCCGCCGTAATTTTGTCCTGTCCGCCCACATCGCCGAACACGGTGCCCTTCCAGCTGCTGCTGATATTGATCATACCGGCAGCCGGATCGGCATCAGAGCCTTCTGCTGCAGAGACGGGCGGCGGAAGCGAGGATGACAGTAACAGGATGGATGTGAGTACAGACAGCAAGCGTTTTTTATACAAAACCGGAATCCCCTCCGTATATACCTGTATTCGACCGGCCGGATGGCCTGATCAAGCGAAATTATACCTTACACCCGAAAAGTGCAGCTACAATCAATAACTCACATCTTACGGTTCAGGGGAGAAATGGCAAAAATGTGAGCTAATGATACTTGGAGTAACAGTGCATGCCTTATGCCCGAACGGGCCCTGAACGATGTTCATATGTTGAAGGGATAACAGGGAGGGGAGAGAGAGGCAGTGGGAAAAGCGGCGGATACGCATGTCAATGCAGTCTCCATTATCGTATGCACCAATCGCCCGGAGTTTTTTGATAATCTGCTTGCCAATTATAGGACTCAGAAGGTAAAGCACAAGGAACTGATTATTATCCTTAACAAGGACAGCATGAAGCTGAAGGAGTATCAGAGGAGGGCAGGCTCCGGGCACAATATTTCCGTCTATAAAGTGCCGGAGTCCGTCTCGCTGGGCCAATGCCTGAACGGTGCCATCACCAAGGCGCGTTATCCGCTGATCGCCAAATTTGACGACGATGACTATTATTCCCCTTATTATCTGAAAGAGCAGATCAGGGCGCTGAACCGTACCGGAAGCGATATTGTCGGCAAGCATGCTTGTCTTGTCTATCTTGAGGCAAGCCGCCAGCTGATCATCCGGTCGCCGAAGGAGCAGCGTAAGCCGGTTGTTTTTTTGCAGGGAGGGACGCTGCTGTTCAGGAAACAGGTGACTAAGCAGGTGCTGTTCCCTGACCGCTCGGTTGGTGAGGATGTTAACTTTCTAAGGCGCTGTAAAAGAAAAGGGTTCCGCACCTTCGCCACCTCCACGTACAACTATGTCTACGTGCGCAGATCGGATAAAGGCAGCCACACTTGGAAGGCAAAGGACCTTTTTTACCTGAAGGGCAGTGTTCCGGTGGCGGTAACCGGGAATTTCCGGAGCTTTGCCGACCGTGAGCTATAGCTGCGGTTTACAGGCCCGGATGAACAAAAACTGCGGTTTGCGTGTAAGCCTGTCGTAAGCAAGCGGTGCCTGCCGCTGGAAGGCTTCCGTGGGCATCGGCTCAAGCAGCTCCTCGAGAACAAAGCCAGCTTGATATACTGAAGAAATAATCTGGTGCAGCGGGCGGCGGTAAAACTGGACTTTCACCTTGCCGTCAGGCGTATCCCATTCATCATCCAGCAGCTCGGTCAGGAAATAATTCTCCTTACCGAAATGGGTGAAGTCCATAAACGGATGATGCACAGAGAAGACCAGGACACCCCCGGGCTTCAGCGCTCTATGGAATTCGCTCATCACGTGGGCCCAGTCCTTGAGGTAATGAAGCGCCAGTGAAGAGAGAATAACGTCCTGCGAAGCATCCTCCAGAAATTCCAGCGGCTCATTTAAATCAGCTTGAATGAGGCGGGCTCTAGTGCCAACCCGTCTGCGGGTCATTTCAATCATCCGGGCGCTGAAATCAACAGCTGTAACCTTCGCGCCCATGCGGAGCAGCAGCTCTGTATACCAGCCTGCGGCACAGCCCGCATCGACAACGGATTTACCTTCGACCTCAGGAAGTAACGACAAAGTGGCCGGACGTTCGTAATGGGCATTGTAGGGCTTGTTGTCTATATCGCGAAAATAGTATTCTGCCATCGCTTCATATGAATCATGGGATACAGATTGCCTGTGCATGTCTGTCGCCTTCTTTCAGGGTAAAATGATAGGTCTGACTAGAGTGAAAATAAAGAGTCCCGCACTCCGGCTTATTCCGGGGGCGGGACTTTTCTGTTATGCCCGCTGGCGTATAGCAGCCAGTGAAGCTGTCTTACAATGCTTTATCGTCGATTGAATCCAGCCAGCTCTCGATTTCACCGATTACGGAGCTGACGCAGCCGTCCTTGAACGGTGAGATGAGCCCGGCAAGCTCTACAAGCTCAACAAAAGACTTGCTGCCTCCAGCCTTGCAGAGCTGCAGATAGTCACTCCAGGCCTCCTCAAAGTTCTCATTCGAACGTTTCCAGAACTGGAATGCGCACAGCTGGGCCAGGGTGTAGTCGATATAGTAGAACGGGGTGCGGAAAATATGCGACTGCTTATGCCAGAAGCCGCCCTGCTCCAGATAGCTGTTGCCGTCATAATCGCGGTGCGGCAGATATCTCTGCTCGATTTCCCGCCAGGCCTGCTTGCGTTCCTGAGGAGTCGCTTCCGGGTGGCTGTAGACGAAGTGCTGGAACTCGTCAACCGCTACGCCATACGGGACAAACTCCAGGCTGCCGGCCAGATGGTTGAACCGGTATTTATCGGCATCCTCCTTAAAGAACAGATCCATCCACGGCCAGGCAAAAAACTCCATGCTCATCGAGTGGATCTCAGCTGCCTCGTAGGTTGGGAAGGCGTATTCCGGTATGTTCAGGCCGCGGCTGGAATATGCCTGGAACGCATGACCCACTTCATGGGTCAGTACATCAATATCCTCTGAGGTTCCGTTGAAATTGGAGAAGATGAACGGCGCTTTATATTTTTCGAAATAAGTGCAGTAGCCGCCAAACTGCTTGGAGCTAGTACTTAATAGATCCATCAGCGCGTTATCCTGCATAAAACGGAAGAATTCATCCGTTTCCGGCGACAGCTCCTTGTACATCCGGGCACCGTTGGCCACGATCCACTCCGGATCGCCCTTGGGCAAAGCGTTCCCGGTGTTGAAGGTGAGACCTTCATCATAGAACTTCAGCTTGTCCAGACCCAGGCGTTCGCTCTGGCGCTGCTTCAGCTTCCCAGCCGCAGGAACGATATGCTCAAGCACCTGCTTACGGAAGTTCGCGACCATGCCGGCATCATAATCCGTCCGGTTCATCCGGTCATAGCCCAGCTCTACGAAGCTGGGGTAGCCGAGCTTGCGGGCCATAGCAGCACGTACGGCAACGAGCTCATCATAAATGCGGTCAAATTCGCTTTCATGAGCCGACATAAAATCAAAGCGGGCCTGAAAAGCACGCTTGCGCACCTCCCGGTCTGCCGACTGTTCAAACGGAATGAGCTGCGCCAGGGTGCGCGCTTCACCCTCAAACATGATTTTGGCAGAGGCCAGCAGTTGGGTGTATTCTGTAGACAGCCTGTTCTCCTGCTGCATATCTTCAATAATGTCCGGGCTGAATGTCCGCAGCGAAATCTCCGCCAGGCTGATGAGCTGCGATCCCCATTCCTGCTCGAATTCCGCTTTGTACCTGGAGTTAACGATGGCTTTATAGTATTCCGTTATGTACTCCTGGAAGATTGGGCCGATTTCATCAAAGTAATCCTGCTCGGCCTTGTAGAATTCATCAGCAGTATTAATGGAGTGACGGACATACACGATGTTCTGAAGCGTATCGAATTCGCTGCGCAGCTCATTCAGCGCGACGATTGAAGCCTTTTGCTCCTCCAGGCTTTCTGCTTCCAGTCCCTTAAGGAGTGCGGTGAATTCCTGCTTGAACTTGTCAACGTCCGGGCGTTCATAGGGATACTCTGTAAATTTCATAAAACAATCAACATCCTTTCTCTGCCAGATGAAGTATATTATACTATGTGGAAGAGAAAACCAAAACTCGCAATTCTAAAAGAAATCTACCGGCAGGCTGCCTGCATCAGCTCGATCAGAAATCCGATAGGAGGGGACAGGTGGCGGTCGCGGTTATAGGAATAATAGATTCTCCGCTGGTAATGGTATTCCGGAATAGACCGCATTATGAGCTTGCCGGAGGAGACTTCCTCTGCGACGGCAAGTCGGGAAACGAATGATACATATCTGCCTCCCATCAGAGACTGCTTGATCGCCTCCAGGGAATCAAGCAGCAAAGGGGCATGGGGCTCACAGCCGCAATCCTCGAACCATTTACTGGTGATCCGGCTGGTACTGGACTGGCTGCTATGCAGAATGAATTTTGCCGCTGAAATCTGCTGGGCGGTCAGGCCGGCTTGACCGGCGAATTCATGAGCCGGAGCAAATACGAGCACAAGCTCGTCCTCGCATAATGACTGGCAGTGAAGGCTGGGCAGATAAAAGGATTCCGTTGACAGAATCCCCAGGTCCAGCTCCTGATTCACCAGCATTTCCTTGATCACAGGCGAAGGCTTCACCGAGAGCGATACCGTTGTCTCCGGATGCAGCTCACCGAACCTGCCGAGTATTTTGGGCAGGATATAGGTTGCCGGAACGTAGCTGGCCCCGACGCTGATCGTGCTGCGGCCCGCTTGGCTGAACTCCTTCACGACACGCTCTGCCTCGGTGGCCAGAGCATTGATTTTGACCGCATAATGGAGAAAGGCTCTCCCGCTTTCGGTAAGAATCATTTTATCCATCCTTGGCTCGAACAGCTTCTCTCCAAGCTGCTGCTCCAGATTCTTCAGGTGGTAGGTTACTGTCGGCTGCTTTAGGCCGAGTACAGCAGCTACTGTTGTAATTTTCTTATGCTTATGCAAGAGTTCAACTATCTGCAGCTTGATTAAATTCAAATTCATTCCGTTCACTCCCCCGTGCTATTAGCTACAGGTTAACATAGAAAAATTCTATGAATGTTAAAACTGATGCATCAAAAAGTTAATATCGCGCTAACATTCTGCAAATACACGTACGTTGCGGACGCTGATCGCGCGGGCCCGCCCACACGCTGAACTCCGTAACGGACCGTACAGCCGTTATTTCTATTTTGTATGCGTTTTCGTGTAGTCTAACGGACCGTAATGACCTTATTGTGTGCCTGGCGGGCAATAACAGGACGAAATGCTGCAGATAAGGTCATCTGAGTCCGTTAGCTTGTGGTAACATGAGTGTGAGTCCGGATAAGGTCATCTGAGTCCGTTAGGAGTGAATGCACACTATGGAGATGGAAAATCTGTTAACAGCTGCAACGCGGGAGGAGCTGCGGAGCTGGCTGCAGGAATATGGTAGAGCAGAAAAAAGCTGCTGGGTTATCGTAAGTATGACGCCTGTCCCGGACAAGCTGCTCTATCTGGACGCAGTTGAGGAGGCATTGTGCTTCGGGTGGATTGACGGAGTCAAAAAAAGCTCTGAGCAGGGTGTCGTGCAGCGGCTGTCACCAAGATCCAAACGAAGCTCGTGGACCGAGCTGAATAAAGAACGGGTCCGCCGTCTGGAGAAGCTGGGGCTGATGAGCGAGGAGGGCAGGCGGGTGCTGCCGGATATGGCGCCGGAATCTTTTATAATAGATGAAGCAATTGAGCAGAGGTTAAAAGAAGACCCGGAGGTCTATGCAAACTTTCTGGCTTTCCCGCCGCTGTACAGCAGAATCCGGATTGATAACATCCAAGGCTACAAGAAGCAGCCGGAGCTGTTCCGGAGCAGACTGGATAAATTCATTGCGAACACACGGGAGAACCGGATGTATGGGGCATGGCATGATAACGGGCGTCTGATTGATTACTGAATATGTAAGTGATTAAAATAACCCGACTGACCGGGGAGGAGTAAGTATGGAGTACTACGCCAGCAGTCCAGAAGAATATATCCGCCAGCTGCCGGAAGAGCGCAGGATCATAATTGCAAAGCTTAGAGACGTTATAAGGGAGAATCTCCCGGAAGGTTTTGCAGAGACTATGGGTTACGGGATTGAATATATAGTTCCGCATGAGCTGTATCCGCCAGGGTATCATGTGAAGCCGGAGCAGCCGCTGCCGTTCATTAGCATAGCCTCGCAGAAAAATCATATCGCACTGTATCACATGGGTATTTACATGCAGCCTGAGCTGCTGTCCTGGTTCCGGGAGGAGTACCCGAAGCATATGAAGACCAAGCTGGATATGGGCAAATCCTGTATCCGTTTCAAGCCGGCGGGCACCATCCCTTATGAACTGATCGGCGAGTTAAGCCGGAAGCTTACAGTCACTGAATATATTCGACTCTATGAGCGGGAAACTGCACACATGAAGAAGAAATAATTTACGGAGGGTGATGAAATGGACGCGGACAAGGCTACATTTGAGAACATAGATGATTATATTGGACAGGCCGCACCGGAGGTCCGGGAGCTTTTGCAGGAGATAAGGAAAGTCATTCATGAAGCTGCACCCGAAGCCACCGAGAAAATCAGCTATCAGATGCCTACGTTTGACCTGCATGGCAATCTGGTACATTTTGCAGCGTTTAAAAAGCACATCGGGTTCTATCCGGCACCGCGGGGAATTGAGGCTTTTAAAGACGAGCTGTCCGTTTACAAAGGGGCCAAGGGTTCCGTCCAGTTCCCGCTAGGCCAGCCGATGCCCTATGACCTGATCAGCCGGATTGTGAAATTCAGGGCGGCAGAGAATATTGAGAAAGCCAAGGGAAAGCGGAAGAGATGATTCAATTCGATCTCATTTCCGATATTCATCTGGACTTCTGGCTCAGACGCAAGGGGCCGACGGCGGAGGATAATGTGCGGGAGGTTGAGCTGTTCGCAGAGCGTCTGCTGCCGCAGAGGGTGTCGGAGGTGCTGGTTATCGCCGGTGATTTGGGACACCGCAACCAGCAGAATGTGGAATTGCTGCTTGCGCTAAGACGGTATTATTCCAACATCCTGGTTGTGGCCGGGAACCATGATTATTATCTGGTGAACAGCAAGGAACGCTACAAGCTGCAGACTTCGATGAACCGCTGGTCACAGATGAAGTCGCTGGGCACCGCCATTGAAGGGGTTCACTACCTGGAAGGTGACATCTTTGAATGGAACGGTGTGCGGTATGGGGGAGCCGGCATGTGGTATGATTTTTCCTATGGCATCAATGTACTGGGAAAAAATCTCTCGGATATGCTGGATATCTGGTCCAATCAGCTGAATGACCGCAACTACACGATTGGAGCACCGCGGCGTCCGCTGGAATTCTTCCGGGAACAGAAGGAGAAGCTGGACCGGATTATTCATGACTGTGACGTAATCATTACGCATGTTCCCCCGGACTGGTCGCATATTGCGGAGGAGCATGCTGCTGATCCGGTCAGCGGCTGTTATTATTTTGACGGCTCAGAGTATATTGCTCATATGAACGGCAAGGTGTGGTGCTCCGGCCATGTTCACATCAACCATTCGTACAGGAAGGACGGCTGCCTGTTCGTTAATAATGCCCTGGGCTACCCGAATGAGTACAACCGTCCACAGGGCAGAATAATAACCATCAATGTAGACATATAAGAGAGACTCATTGAATCCAAGTCCGTTCGAATGTAAAGTTTATTTATAACAGAGTTGGGCATTTATTCAATTCGGCGTTATCCCTACAATTAGATTATAAGGAGTTGTAGGGAGGGGTTAGATTTGAATTATCATTACAGGGCTTATGAACATACAGATATGCTGAAGGTCCGTCAGTTCCTGTCCGAGGCTTACGGCAGATTCAAACGGCCGAACAGCTGGCTGATTGCCCGCTGGGAATTCGAGATTTTTTTCTTTCAGCTGAGGGCAGGCACGCTGCAGGACTGGGAGCGGAACATCGGGCTATGGGAGGATGAGACCGGCAGGCTCGCAGCCGTGGCCAGCAAAGACGGGGACTTCTACTTCCAGCTGGATTCCGAGAATCCGCCGGACAGCCTTACCGGAGAAATGTTTGACTACATTGAGGGGAAGAGCGCCAGGGAGCCTGCCGAATACTGCAAGCTGGCCATTCCTAATTTTATGGGCAACCTGGAAAGGCAAGCATTGAGCCGGGGATACGAGCTGCTGCCGGATGAAAGCGACAGTGCAGTCTCCATTATGCTCGACAGGGAATTTCCGGTATCTCTGCCGGAAGGCTTCAGGCTGTGCAGCGGCGAGGAGGTTTCAAATCACGCCAAGGCGCTGGGCCATATTATGGCCTTTAATTATCCGGGGACGAAGGAAGCCGAGCGGATGCTGCAGTTCTACGGCGGTATCCGTGAGGCTCCGGGTTATTCCCCCGAGCTTGATCTGGCGCTGCTTAACGCGCAGGGGGAGGTCGTATCGTTCTGTAATGCTTTTGTGGATGAAGCTAACCGGATTGGTATGCTTGAACCGGTAGGCACTCATCCGGATTACAGAAAATGCGGGCTTGGCAAGGCTGTAATCTATGAAGCACTAAAGCGGCTGCGCTCCAAAGGAATGGTCAAGGCCTATACCGGTCCATACCAGCCCTTCTATGAACGGATCGGCTTTACAATAGAGGTAGAACTAGGCGTGTGGCGTAAAAAAATTAACGGATAGTCTTGCCAGGCTCTGAACTTCAGGGCCTGGCTTGTTTGTGTCTGATAGCTGTCAATGCGCATGATGGCTGGCGTCAAGTTTCCGTTATCCCATGTCTTCTTTTACAGCCCCGCAATCGGAAAATACAAATCACACTCACAATAATGCCTGTTGCCCTTGGCATAATTAACGGACTCGTAGCTGAATTTCTCCTCCAGCTCAAACTGCACCGTCGGCATCCAGATTTCGAAGATATACCTCCAGATTTCACTCAGGGACTCGGCGGAGATTTCTTCCGGCCGGTGGAGGCCGATATAGGTGAACACCCCGTATTTATGGGGTTTGGTGTGCCGTACATTCATATCCGGCGGAACGATGCTGCTGTGGCTGATCTGCAGGGAAGGCTGGTAAAAGGTCAGTCCCCGGAACGGTTCAGGAACAGCCGTGAAACCGATATAGACATCCTTCTGCACCGGACTCAGAATCCGCTGGCGGTCTAATGTGAAGAAGTCAACGCCAAGTCTGGCAGCATCCACAGCGTCGGCGCTGCGCCCGTCCTTGAGGGTATATTCCGGGCCTGCAATCGAGAAGGAAGGGACCACGCTGATGGAGCGGAAGAAGACCAGTCCTTCTCCGGCACGGCTCATAAATTCGGCGTTGAACCGGTCGAGGATACTGAGCTGGGACGGGGATTTGCGCCATTTTGCCGGAGTAAGGCCGTACTCTTCCTTGAAACTGCGGTTGTAGGTCCGTTCACAGCTGAACCCGTATTTATCTGCAATGAATTCAATGCTGGCCCGCTGGTTAAGCAGATCTCCCAAAGACTGGGCGATCCGCCTTCTCCGCACATATTCCATGAGGCCGGTTGACGTTGACCCCTTCCAGATGCGCAGCAGATGAAACTTGGAGACATTAACATGCTCCGAAATATCGTCAAGACACAGCGGCTCAAGCAGATGCTCTTCAATGAAATCCGTAGTCCGGTTAATGGTTTCCAGCAGGTAATGATCCATATGTTCCTCCTGTACTTAGCAATAAGTGTCCGGTTTGGGAGATGGTTGAGGTGTATAATTCTACCATAAGCTCATAAAAGGGCAAGCGATTTCAATCATATAGCGATGATAGAAGGAGGAACGTAAGATGGAGAAAAGGCTATTGCCTGAACTGCAGGAGCGTTACCGTGCTGCGGCGGACAGCTTTGTGGACCGGGTAAAGGGCGACCCTAATATCATAGCGGTCATTGTGTGCGGCAGCCTGGCTTACGATACGGTCTGGGAGAAAAGCGACATCGACATGACCCTGATCATCCGTGACCAGACGCTGCAGCAGAATGCATACTGTCTGGATGAGGACGGCATCATCATCAATGTGCAGCTGTTTGAGCGGAGCAGCTTTAAGCGGGGGATGGACCGGCTGCTCGGCGGCTCGATGCCGCAGTCGTATTTTGCCAAAGGGCAGATGGTGTACAGCTCGGACGAGAGCCTGTATGACTATTTTGAAGACATGAGGCGGATGGGCAGCCAGGATATTGCGCGGTCGCTGCTGTGGCGGTCCTGTGAGCTGATTGATGTGTATCACAAGTGCCAGAAATGGCTGACGGTGCGGAGGGACCGCAGGTACACCCAGTTTTTCCTCCTCAAGGCGGCCGATCTGATCGCCGGTATAGAGCTGTGTGCGCAAGGTGAGCCGCCGACCCGTGAAGCGGTTTTGAGCATGCTGGAGCGTTCCCCGGCGCAGATGGCCCCCTTTTACCAGAATCCGTTGTCCGGGCAGTTAAGCGAAGCTGAGCTATGGAGCGCCATCCGGGAAATGGAGCAGGTGCTGGACCGTCATCTGGAGGCCATGAGCCGTCCGGTACTGGAATTTATGAGCGATCAGCAGCTTAAGACGATGACCATGCTGACCAGGCATTTTCATATGGAAGGGCATTATCTGATTAACATTCTGGACTATATGGCGGATAAGGGGATCATCGAGAAGGTGTCCCAGACAATCCGCATGACATCCAAAAGCAAACCGGCGGCTGAGGAGATCGGCTTTTTATACATACCATAACGGGGGAGAACGAGAAAATGTCCATAAGAACGAGTATTGAAATCTCCGGGGCGAAGCAGAACAACCTCAAGAATGTCTCGGTGGAGATTCCACGCGATAAGCTGACTGTCATTACAGGCGTCTCCGGCTCCGGCAAGTCCTCGCTGGCGTTTGATGTGATCTATGGGGAGGGGCAGCGGCGGTTTCTCGATTCCATCTCCAATTTTGCCAAAAGCCGGATCAGCCAGCTCAAAAAAGCCAAGGTCGATTACGTGCGCGGCCTGTCCCCGGTCATTGCGATTGAGCAGAAAAAAGGCAACCACAATCCGCGCTCCACAGTGGGAACGGTCACCGATACCAACGATTATCTCCGGCTCCTGTTCGCCACAGCGGGTACGGGGCATTGTCCGGAATGCAGCAAGCCGCTGCGCCAGCTGTCCGCCGCCCAGATTGCCGAGCATATTACCGGTCTGCCGCAAGGGACGATTATCGAGCTGCGGGCTCCGGTATACAAAATATACGGGGAGGACTACAGCTACACCTTCCAGCAGCTGCGGGAGAAGGGCTTCAAGCATCTGCTTATCGACGGGGAGCCGGTATCGCTGGGGGATGAGCTGGAGCTGGATGAACGCAAAACGCATGTAATTGAAATCGTGATTGACCGGATTACGCTAAGGCAGGATACGTATATCCAGCTCACCAAGTCGATTGAAGCAGCCATATTGGCACTGGATGAGGATATTATGATCAAGGTGGAGGTGATCGGCGGGGCGCCTGAGGATTTTTACGAGCATTTTGCCTGCCCTGAGCATCACTTTTTCCTGTGTGATATGCAGCCTTTTCATTTCTCCTTTAATACGCCGGCCAGTGCCTGCCATACCTGTCTCGGGGTGGGGATGTCCTATGTGGTGGAGCCGCATTTTCTGGTGGTCGCCCCGGAGAAGAGCATCAACAAAGGCGCGCTCAAGAATACGGTGTTCAATACCTCAGGCAAGGATAGCTACCGTACGGTGTTGATGTACAGCCTGTCGCAGAAATACAATTTCAGTCTGGATACCCCGTTTCATGAGCTGCCAAAAGAAATTCACGAGCTGCTCTTTTACGGAACCAGGGGCGAGCTTGTGCCGATGCTGCAGCCGCCGTTTTCCCAGAAGAAAAACTGGATGACCGGCCGGGACCGGGCGTTTGGCGGGTTTGTTCATGAAATGGAGAGCTGGTACAAGCATTATATCCGGAAGTCCTCCACAACAGAGGCGTTTGAGCCGACCTTCATCAAGGACTGTATGATTGAAAAAACCTGCCCGGAATGCGGCGGCGCCCGGCTCAAGCAGCAGCGGCTGCAGGTAACGGTCGGAGGCAAAAACATCGATCAGCTCAGCCGGATGCAGCTGCAGGAGCTGCTGGCTTTTCTGGAGGCGCTCACCTTTGAGCCGGAGGTGCGGGATGTAGCGGAGACGATTGTCCGCGAGCTGTATACGCGCATCAGCCTGCTGATCGAAATCGGACTGCATTACATCAATCTCGGCCGACGCAGTGACAGTATTTCCGGCGGCGAGATGCAGCGGATCAAGATGTCCACCCAGATCAGCAGCGAGCTGATGGGCATGCTCTACATTATGGATGAGCCGAGCATCGGGCTGCATCCCCGCGATTCCGGCAGAGTGATTGAGACGATGAAAAAGCTGCGCGATCTCGGCAATACCGTCATTGTCGTCGAGCATGATCTGGAAACCATCGGCTGTGCCGATCATATCATCGAGATTGGCCCGGGTCCGGGGATTCACGGCGGAAACATCGTTGCCAGCGGGACGCTGGAGGATATAAAAAGTGCAGCAGAGTCTGTTACGGGCAGCTATCTGTCCGGCAGAACGGCTATTCCCGTACCTAAGCAGCGGCGCAATCTGGGGGACTTCTTTCTCTCTGTACAGGGTGCGAGGGAGAACAATCTGAAGGATGTCGATCTCGATATTCCGCTGAATGTATTCATCTGCATTACCGGCGTGTCCGGTTCGGGCAAAAGCTCGCTGATCAACGAAATCCTGACCAAGCAGCTCAAAATCGACAAGACAGGCGCGCGGATCGTCGCCGGCAAGCATGATTATGTGTTCGGGGCTGATCTGGTCAATCATGTCATCAACATCGACCAGTCGCCGATCGGCCGCAACAGCAAATCGAACCCGGCGACTTACATTGGGCTGTACGATAAAATCCGCGACCTGTTCGCCTCACAGCCGGAAGCCGTGGAGCGCGGTTATCAGTCGATCGACTTCAGTCTGACCCATGCGAACGGGACGCGCTGTGAGCATTGTGCAGGGGACGGGATCATCGTCACCAGCCTGCAGTTTATGGCCGACATCGAAACGATCTGCCCGGTGTGCAAGGGCAACCGCTTTTCGGAGGAAGGGCTGGAGATCAAGATCCGGGACAAATCCATCTCGGATGTGCTGGATATGACGGTGGAGGAGGCTGTCGAATTTTTCGCAGACCACAAGTACCTCAGACATAAGCTGGGCATTATGAACGAGCTCGGACTGGGCTATCTGACACTCGGCCAGAGCTCGACGACCCTCTCCGGCGGGGAAGCACAGCGGGTCAAGCTGTCGAATGAGCTGGCGAAGATCAAGCGCGGCGCGCACAATCTGTACATTCTCGACGAGCCGACCACCGGGCTGCACCTGGCCGACATCCAGAAGCTGCTGCTGGCGCTGAACAAGCTGGTCGACGGCGGTCATTCCGTCATCGTGATCGAGCATCACCTGGACGTGATCAAGTCTGCCGATTACATCATCGACATGGGGCCGGAAGGCGGGAACGGCGGCGGTTTTGTGGTCGCGGAGGGAACCCCGGAGCAGGTTGCAAAGGTGGAGGCTTCGCATACCGGGCGGTATTTGCGGAGTGTGCTGGGGTAGAATGCTAACGGGCTAGCGAGTGCTGGGATATGGAGCTAACGGGCTAGCGAATGCTGTGGTAAAGAGCTAACAAGCTAGCGAGTGCTGGTTTTTCTGGGTAAGTGAGAGGGGCTAATCAAATTAAGTGGAAATTAGCCACCTAATTCAAGGTGATTCGGCCAGTTAAAAGGATTAGGTGGAAAAAAGTCAGTTAATTTTCCCGTTTTCAGCCCTAAGGGGGCTTTTAGGCAGAATTAGGTGCCGATTTTCCAACTAATGCTTAGAAATTTCGATAAATCGCAGAATTAGGTGGCGAAAATCCACTTAGATGGCGGATATACGCATCAGAAGCTGGTACTCAAACGATAAGCAATCAATATACAGCCGCCGGACATCGATTAGTGCCGGCGGCTACTGTATAATACGCAGAACTGATTGGGAGGGAGTCATGCAACTACTGACGCTACAACCGTATGAATTACATTACCGAGTAGAATCAACACTGGGGGCATTTGAAGTCATCTCAGATCTCAGGCCCGGCAGTGCAAGAACGGGGGTCTGGAAGCTTCGGGCAACGGAAGATCAGAAGATGTATTACCTGAAAACGTTCAGCCGCAAGGAAAGATGGCATCCGGAGGTTTATGCCTATAAACATTGGGTGAGCGGTCTGCAGCCGTATGTGCCGGAGCTGACCGCGGTTTATGAGGGGGAGGGCTGGCAGGCGATTTTGATCACAGCTATCGAAGGAACGATTATGCGGGAAGCGGGCCTGCAGCCTCCGGCCTTACATGCATCCTATTATAAAGCAGGGCAGTTGACGAGGCAGATCCATGAGTCACAGTGTGGGGAGTGGTTCGGGCGGCCGGATCAGAACGGAAAGCCAATAGAGCTGTATCATCACAGTGAACCCGTAACATATGCTGTGGGGCGTGGAGGTTGACAGCTTCGCTGCTTTGTTCGGGAAATATTTTATCAAGGACGAAGCTTCAATGGAGGCGTTCTTTGCCGGTTATGGTGCAGACATTCTGCGGGAGAAGCAAATTCAGATCAGAATCAGCTGCATTAAGCTGGCGCTCGGTGATATTTACTGGGGGACATGGCAGACTAATCCTGGAGTTACGGCAAAAGGAAGAAGGCTGCTTCAGGCTCAAATGAACTGCATAGGGTACAAAGAGGGGTGAATGTAACCATATTTATCACTTACTGGCGGGGGATCGCCTTAGTTAGAGTGGCTTGTTATTCATAGGCAATATTCTTTTAGAAGTTTATACAATAAGTCCGTCTACAATCCCCCGCAGCTTGACAAAAGGAAGTGCTCTGCTTTTATGTATCGCCGTCAGCAGCTCAAAGCGCGTATTACCAATTTTACTCACCGCATCATACTCGCCGATTAAAGAGTCCAGCAGGATAAAATAGGCGAACTGATAACAGCCGTCATTCTGATCATAGTTTCGGATATACACATTTAAATCAAGAACCTGCCCGTTACTCTCGTAGGAGAAATAAATATCCTCATAGGATAGGCTGACATCTCCCATGTCAATCTGGATACTGTCAGAATTCATGCGGGGCCTGAACGGGATGATTATCCAATTGCTATAGACGGGTGCCTTACCGCACAGCATCTCCACCGTCTCAAAAGAATCTGCGATTCCGTCGGCAGAAATGATAAACTCCCGTTGCCCATCTGCATTTACAGTACCTATTTCATAGGTTAAGTTCTCATCCAGCTCATGGAGCCTTCGGCTGATTTCGGCCATATATTCTTCTTTGTTATCTTCAAATCCCGTATAAAATTCGTACTCCCGTTTACTGAACCATTTCCAGAAAGACAGCTTAAGATCGGTTTTACTGAACAGTTTGAACATTATATCCCCCCATACTTGTATTCGAATGTATTGTAGCATGAACAGTCTAGATAGCAGAGTGGAAAATGAAAGATTCATCCGCACAAAATTTGATTAGATAATGAACAGAATTCACAACCTTCCTCAGAGCAGCTGATCTTCACTGAAATCCATGCAGGAGATTGCCCAATATCCGCCTACCTTTATTCCGGAGACCTTTTATTGGCGAAACTATCTGGAGACCTGGACGGCTGCTCCGTTTACCCGTTACACAATGAACACGCTGCTGCCGATGATTGAGCTGTTCTTCGTGTTCCAGCGGTATTTCATTGAAGGAATGAATCTGACAGCAGGGACTAAGGGCTAGGGATAAATGCCGGAGGAATGATTCAGGGAAAAAATGTAACCTTTACGGGCGGGCTGCGTATGTCAGGAGAATGTCCAAACTGATCCTGGAGATGATGATATGCAGCTCGTCCGCAATTCTCTTAACGATCTGATACATAACACGGAGGAAGCCGGGAGTTCGCTCAGGAAGTCGATTGACAGCTATCTGACAAGATTCCGGGAACTGGAGCCGCAGATTCATGCCTTTGTGCCCGAAGCCCGGCTGGAGCAGCGATTGAAGCTGGAACAGGAGCGCCTGCTGGCTTCTCTCGCCGGCACCGCCTGTAAACCGGCCCTTTGGGGAATTCCGGTCGGGATCAAGGATTTGATCCATGTTAAGGATCTGCCGACGCAAGCCGGGTCCCGGCTGCCTGCTAAGGCACTTGCCGGCGTGGAAGCGTCCATAGTCACCCGGCTGCGTGAACTCGGAGCGGTTATTGCCGGTAAGACGGTAACTGAGGAGTTTGCCTATCATGGGCCGATCGCTACCCTAAATCCCCATAACCCTGAGCATACTCCAGGAGGGTCCAGTGCTGGTTCGGCTGCTGCGGTTGCTGCAGGCTTATGTCCGCTGGCGGTGGGAACACAGACTCTGCGCTCTGTTCTCGCCCCGGCGTCTTTTTGCGGAGTGGTAGGGTTTAAGCCGAGCTATAACAGAGTTCCTCTGGACGGGGTGATTAAGCTGTCCCCCTCATTTGACACGATCGGGTTGTTCGCTCAGGATTTATCCGGCATGGAGACGGCAGCTGAACTGCTCATACCGGAATGGAATGCCCGGCACGTGAGTCGTAAGCCTGTGCTTGGCATCCCGCGCGGGGTATACATGGAGCTGATGTCTGATGAGGTGAAACATGCTTTTGCTGCACAGGTTCAGTCGCTTGAGCAACTTGGCTATCAGGTGAAGCTTGTTCAGATGCCCTGGGAGGACGAGTTGATCTACGGGAATGCCATGCTGCGGTTTATTCAGGGAGAAATGGCCCGGGAGCACGCAGAGCGTTTCGGCGTGTATGAGGAATTCTATGGTGCCAGTGTAAGGGAAGCCATCCTTAGCGGTGCGGCTGTTCCGGAGGAGGAGCTGGCTGATTGCCGGCAGCTGCAGCTTGAATTAAGAGCAAAACTGAAGAAACTCATGGATCAGGAGGGGCTTGATCTGTGGGTATCACCGGCGCAGGGCGGAACCGCCCCAAGGCTAGAGGCTAACAATACCGGATGGCCTGGTATGACTGCAATCTGGACCTTTGCCGGGTGCCCGGCTATCAGTATTCCAGCGGCTGATATTGGCGGACTTCCGCTCGGCTTTCAATGCGTCGGCAGCTACGGGGAAGATGAATGGCTGCTGGCCTGGGCACGGCAGGTGGCTCTGGATCTTTGTCCGGATAAAATCTGAATGAAACTCTCAAATTCTGGTATTCTTTTCAAACGGCATATGCTATTATTTTGATGGATAAGGTTAGTTTTGATATTTATTAATTAATAAAATTATTAATTATTAATGTAAGCTAGGAGTGATAGCGTTGTATCCTCACCATCAAAAAGCAATTGAAGCCATTACTCTCAAGATGCAGGCCAAGAATGAAGTGCTGGGCGTCATTATCGGCGGTTCGGTTGCGCACGGGTATGCAAGTGAAACCTCAGATATTGACATCATGATTGTACTCTCTGAGGAGGATTACCAGCAGGCATTGGAAAGCGGAGAGATCGGTTATTTTGAAACAGAATCCACACCTTATGAAGGCGGTTATGTGGACGGTAAATGCTTGTCTGTAGACTATATCAGAAAGGTTGCTGAAGCCGGAAGCGAACCAGCCAAATATGCGTTTAAGGATGCTTTTGTTGCCTATTCGAGAATCAACGGGCTTGACGGGCTGATCGAAGCAGCTTCCTGCTATCCTGCAGCGAAAAAAGAAGAGAATATTCAGAAGTTCTACGCCCAGCTGGAGACGTGGAAATGGTATTATTATGAAGGCCTCAAAAGAGATAACCAGCTGCTGATGGATTATTCCCGTACCAACTATGCCATGTTCGCCGGACGGCTGATATTAGCCTATAATAACAGGCTGTTTCCCTCCTACAAATGGCTGCTCAAGGAGCTGGAGCTGGCAGAGGCCAAGCCGGACAATTTCATGGAGCTGCTGGAGGCTGTTACTACGCTTAAAACCCCGGACTCCATCGAGCGTTTGTATGAGAGTGTTACTGGATTTCATAACTGGTACACCTCTAACGAGCATTGGACCGTGAGATTTATGATGGACAGCCAGCTGAACTGGGTAGACGGCATAGTGCCTGTACTTGATTTATAATTAAAAGAAAGCAGCCGCCGGACACGTCCTGTGTTCAGCGGCTTTTTTTGCTGCTTCTAAATCTAAGTGTTCTAAATTATTGCGATGTCGGCAGGGGATATACGAACTGTTTTTCCTTCCGCTCAAGGCCAAGATTGTACGCCCGGATAGTCAGCTCATTGCCGCTGCGGCCTTCATACCGCAGATCATCCCCGGGGAACATGGAGTCCCACTGGTCCAATATCCATTTGCGGTCGGCTGCAGGTAATTGCTCATATAACAGGGTCTGTGTCCCAGTAGAGCGGTCAACTGCGGTTAAGAAGGCGGTATCGCCCGGCCGGATTAGGGCAACATCCGAATAAAAGGCCTCCACATTATAATAGACGTCACGCGTCACGCTGGTCCCCATCAATTTCGGCAAGTCGACGGTTTCTTTTACGGCACCGGTACCGTCTTCGATCAGTCGCAGCGTCTGCCCGTCGTTCATCAGGAGCCTGCCCTCGGACCAGAGAGCCGGTTCATCAAAGGTAGAATGAAAATCAGTATGTGCCTGGCGCAGAAGTGCTCCGTTTTTGAGCAGATAGGTAAAGTACTCCGCATAGAGATGCGGTTCACCGTAAGAATTTCTAACCTGCAGTACAGTTAGTCCGCCGGGTGTATCCTCGAAGGTGAAGCCTACAAGATCCAGACCCCTGCCCAGATGGGCGAGCTTACGCTTGTCCGTTTTCCCGGTTGAAATATAAAGGTCGCCGGTATCAAGCGAGACGGAGTAACGTGTGCCCTTGTAAGTCTCAGTATGGCCCCGGTACATATGGAGGCCGTTGGCCAGCAGGCTGCGGGTTTTGGCATCCCAGCGGACCGTACCGCCTTCCAGTGCTTTCACCAGAAACTTGGCGGGCAGATACAATTCGTCCTGGAGAAGGAAAGGGGTACCGCCGGTGTTCACACTAACGTTATCCAGTACTCCGGTTGAGCTGCCTAGCCGTACGGCAAAGCTTTTCTCCCAGCCGCTGAATGAAGCGCGTGTACGGGTCTTGTCCCATTTCATTTCAATTCCGAGGCTGTTAACGAGGTTAGCCGGCAGATAGGATACCCCGTTCTTAATCAAGGCTGTACCTACGGAGCTTCCTGATATGCCGCTGTCACTGCTATAAGTCACATAATACTTCACTTCTTCGGTGCCTGATCTGGCTGTTGCCGGAGCTGACATTGTGCCTGATAGGAGCATAAGTCCGGCGGTGGACAGGAGCAGCAGTTTTCTGATCATGCGGGTTACCTTCCTTTCGGAAAAATAGAATTAGGCAGAAGCTTTATGCACGATATAAAAGATTAGACGAGGAATGAAGGAAAATGTTTCCTTAGAATCCTCCATAAATATTTTGGTGATAATTTGTACTGGCTGGGGAACTTTTCCTTTTGTCTTCAGATGATAGCTCCATAGCGTTATAATATGTAAATATAGATGCTAATGGGGGAGAACATGAACAAAAGGAACGATATTCTAAATGCGTGGATTACGGTTGAACAGCTATCCGAGGGTTCTATTAAAAGTAAAGACTCATCGCTAAAGCGTCTACATACATTGGAAGAAGACTGGGATAAATTTTTTCTGGACTTTTTGACCAAACAGAAAGGACAACAAAGGCTATCAGATAAGTCTTTTAAGAAATCGGGATTAGGATTATATTTTGATATTTTCAATTTTCAAGAGGTCGTTGAGCTATTGAGACAAAAATACAAAATTCCTAAAACCTACGAAGAAGTTAGTACATCGGACAAGTTTACCTTCTCAATTTATTTTGATAATGAATTAAATTTTGTAGCAGACAAATTGTTCTACACAATGAGCGGTTACATCCGCCAACATGGTGATTTACCGGAAGATATCTTAAAAGTGGAGAGTACATTTAGAAGTGATTTGAACAGCAAGTTTGATGAGGGATTTAATGCTACCATTTCCGAGCTTTTTCGTAAATATCATGTATCCGCAGAAAATTTCCGCTTTGCATTTTTGAAAAATCTGGAGAATGATGATGTGAATTTACACTCGTTCTTTATTGATGACCTGAACAAAGCAAAAGTTCTTACTAATAAGAACCTGGATCGATATTTTGATGGCTTTTCAGGGTTTAAACAAAACTTGGACAGCAATAAGATGTCCGATCATTTTAACTCCCCCATTTTTGAGACAACTATTTTACAACCTAAAAACTATCCGTTGGGGCGATTCCCAAGTAATCCGAGCTTCGCACTGTCATTTATGCAACAGGCAGCGGTAAATTTGGCTTTAAACGACGAAAATGAAATTCGCAGTGTCAATGGTCCGCCAGGAACTGGGAAAACAACACTGTTAAAAGATATTTTTGCTGATTTGGTGGTCCAACAGGCAGCGGAAATTGTGCAGCTCTCTGATAAAAGGATCAAAGGCAGCCTGGTTTATTGGCAAAATGCAAAAATCGGCGTTTTACCGCCCTCCATTTCAGATAAAAATATTGTTGTTGCAAGTTCAAACAATGGGGCAGTCCAAAACATTGTGAAGGAGCTGCCTAAGAAAGAATTGATTGCTGACGATTTTCAAAACCAATTGGACGAAGCGGATTATTTCAGGAACATCTCTAATTCTGACTTAACCGGTGAAGGCTTCGGACAGAATCGCGAGATTAAAACGGAGCTTATGAACGAGGAAAATTGGGGTACATTCTCGTTAGAGGGCGGCGCGTCAATCAATATGAACAAGCTGCTTTTAAACATTGAAGCAATTGAAAAGGATTTAGAAGATCTCGATCAAACGAATATAGATGTAAGTGTATATCAAGAATTCTCCCGCCGGTATGACGAATTAAAGCTTAGAAGAAAAGAAGTGCAAGAGTATAGCGAGAAAATGGTTCATCTTCGAAAAATAAAAGCAATTCTTAAGGAGCAAATGATTGCTTTTGAACAGGAAGAAAAAAAGAAACGAACAAGTTTAATCACTCAGAAAGCAGAAGCGGCAGATGAACTTAAAAGGCTGAGACAAGAAAGCGAAAATCTTCAAGATGATTTATCTAATGCCTCAATGCAAATAGAAAACCTAATTGATCAACACGCTCAAGCTGAGAGAGATTATGAAGTAGTTGCTACACAAAAGCCAAGCTTTTTGTGGTTTCATAAAATATTTAATGGCCCCAAAGCTGCGCAGTACTTCAAAAAACTGAATGATACGAATGATCATTTAAAAAATCTCTCTAAACAAAAATCGAGATCGTTGAATGAACGCATGAGGCTCGAAAAGAGTGTAAAAGAAAATGCTGCACAAAGGGAGCGTATAGAGAAACAAACGAAGAAATCCGAAGCAGACCTAGAACGTTGGGTGGCTACTCAACATGACGCTTTTATGAAGTTGACACAAGAAATAGATGTATTGGATAACCTGCAATCTCAAAGTGGCATTAAGGAACTAGATTTTTCACTGTCCTATGAAGAACTGCAAAAATCTAATCCGTGGTTTACAAAACACTTTCGTAAATTGCAATCAGAACTATTTATTTCAGCATTAAAAGTTAGAAAGCAGTTCCTGTATGAAAACAGAAGAAATCTGAAAGCGGCAAGGAATATTTGGAATAGACAGTCTGAACATATCGGAAAAGAAAATGGTCAGCAGCTAATTTCAGTATCATGGAATTGGTTAAATTTCACTATTCCCGTTGTCAGCACCACTTTTGCTAGTTTTGGACGGATGTTTAAAAATCTGAATGAAAATTCAATCGGAAATCTCTTCATAGACGAAGCTGGTCAAGCGCTGCCACAAGCCAGTGTTGGTGCAATTCTTAGAAGTAGGAAGGTTATGGTTGTCGGGGATCCCTCACAAATAAAACCGGTACTGACGCTCGATTCAAATGTTCTGACTTTAATTGGAAGACACTATAAAGTGGATGAAAAATTTGTTTCTATTGATGCGTCTACTCAAACCATTGTAGATGCGACAAGTCAGTATGGTTTTCAAAAGAATGCAGATGAGTGGATTGGTATCCCTCTCTGGGTACACAGACGTTCAAACTATCCGATGTTCACGATTTCTAACGAAATATCATATGATGGGTTGATGGTACAAGGTAAACCAGAGAAAGAGTCACTAGGAAAAGCTCAATGGTATGATTCAACCGGAGCAGCAAATGACAAATTTGTAAAAGAACAAGCTGACTTGCTGAAAAGTATGATTGACAAACGTTTGCAAGAGGATCCGAGTTTAGCGGATGAAATTTATGTGATTACCCCATTTAGAAATGTGGCTTATAAACTCGCACAAGTTCTAGATGGAATTAACTTTACAAAACGAGAAAATGGGAAGACGACGAATATCGGAACGGTTCATACTTTTCAAGGAAAAGAGGCCCGGATTGTCTACTTTGTTCTTGGAGCGGACACTAATAGCAGCGGGGCGGCAAAATGGGCTGTCTCTGATCCCAATATGATGAACGTTGCAGCTACACGGGCTAAAGAAGAATTTTATGTTATTGGCGATAAGAAATTGTATGCCTCACTTGGTTGTAAAGTAGCCAATAAAACGATTTCAATTATTGATGACTATAATAAAGATAAGGTTATCAATGATATTTAGGCGAGATAGAAAAGGAGGGGGCCACCGCCCCCTCCGTCCCACAGTTTTTTCCGCCGAGCTTCTTTTTATTTATTATGCAACAGGTCCCTCTATTTCTGCCTTTAATTGTTCAAACCACTCTAAGTTAACCAAGTGATGGGCACGGGAATTTTCGTTCATGCGGCGGTAGTAATCGATTGTACCAGGGGATTCTTGTGTGTTGGACAGGTACTCATCAAGGAGGGCGATTCGTGTTTTTGTCTGCTCTAGCTGCGATTGAATCAGTTCCAGCAATTTGTTTTTGTCGTATTCATCGGCAAAGAGCAGTGCCCCATAAAATTGAAGGTTCACATATTCCGATTTGGTGCCGTATTCGGCCATTAATTTTTCGAATTCAATCCTTCCCGAACCGGTGATTTTAAAATTTCGAATTTCGCGCCCGATGGTTGAAGGATTCTGCTGAATCTGTTCAATCCAACCTTTTTCTTCAAGCTGCTGCAGATTGTAATAAAAGGAGCCTTTAGTGAAGTTTACAATGTATTTGTAATGGCGTTTATCCATTAAGGCCAATAGTTCATAGCCGTGAGCACCGGGGTTTTGGATAAGTAAGCCAAGAATGAGCAAGGGGATCAAGGCTGCATAACCTTCACCATCTGCGCCTCGAATTCCGCGTAAGTGATTTTGCCCAAAGCCAGATCCATGCTATGAAGGTAAATTTGTTCTGTTTTCGAATAGTCGCGCTCCACTTTCAGCGACTGCTCCTCCCCCGGGAGGGGCTCCAGGACATGACACTTTTTCGAAAAAGCTTCGAAATAGCGGTAGCCGAATTTGCGTTGTGAAACCGCATCTATATGAATGCCATCTGGATTCGCGGTCAACTCTGCCGCTGTTACAAAATAACAATTTTGCTGTTCGTTAGCGAAGCGCTGCAATTGTTCATTGACCTGTCTATACTCTGTCGCTTGCTGTCCAAAACCAGTCTTCCCGAGGAAATCACCAAGTCCGCCAATGATCAACGGCACCTCATCAAGATTCAATTCATTTCTTAGGGTCTTGATGATAAGGGTTAATTTCTCGTAATATGTTTCATGCAGCGAATGATAGCTGTCGCTCTCACCCTGGTGCCAAAGGATTCCGCAGATTTGACTGGACCGCAAGGCGAAGCGGGCTTCGGACAAAGCATGCTGAAAGAGGAGGCCTTCCGGATGCCAGTCATTCAAAGAACTGCCACCTTCTGCACAAGGAATCAAACCAATTTCTTCATCAGGATTGGCTTTCGACCAGGCATCAGCGAAAGAAGCCGCCAGGCTTACACCGGAAACCGGACGGTCATAATTAATCGGCTCTGTCATCATCTGCCACTGTCCATTACGCAGCATTTTTATTTTTTCATGATATATAGGGTCGACTTCATGCAAAAATCCACGGCCTGCCATATTAGACTGACCCAACATTAAAAATGATTGTATCATTTAATCCTCATTCCTTTACATAACTATTATAGTCTAATTGGACTAAAATCATTATATAGTCCAATTAGACTATAGTCAAATTTGCTTCAGAAGGTGCGTCTTCGCATCCCGAATATTATTTTTTGGCAAGATGAATAGCTTCGTTACCAGAGCTTTATTCAAGATTGGGCTGAGAAGTGAGGATCCATCTTAATCCCAACTGTGCTGTAAAGGAAGTTCTTCAGGAACTAAGTCATCTAACCTGATAGAGATAATATGTAAAAAGAAAACATAAAGGCACGGGCATCCGCCCGTGCCTTGCCCTGCGCCCACAGCCTCATCATTTCCGCTTCTTCCCGCAGTCCAGAAAGCGCATATTCACTTCGCCGCTGCCGGCAGTGTTCGGTTTCAGCTTCAGCCGGAAGGCATTACGCTTCAGGGCAGCTTTAACCTGCTTCGGTGTCAGGCAAGGGCGGAGCTGCAGCAGCTGGGCGGCCGCACCTGAGACAATCGGCGTAGAGACAGAGGTGCCCGACAGCTTGATGTAGCTTTTACCTACCCTCAGCCCCGCCTGCTGGCGGGCCAGTCTGGAGCCGGGGGCCAGGAGGGAGGTGATCATTTCTCCGGGTGCCACAATATCGGGCTTCACTTTGCCTCCCGGCGCAGGTCCGCGGCTGGAGTAAGGCGTAATCCGGTCGTCGGCCTGGGTAATGGTCCGCCGATCGTTCACGGCACCGACTGTAACCGCAGAAGGACTGATTCCGGGAGAATCCACTGTCCGCGCTGCGGGACCGCTGTTGCCGGCCGAGATGACGACCGTTAATCCGGCTTTGACCGCTTTTTCCGCTGCCTGAACCAGCAGGTCTTCTTCCGGCGAAGCTGCTGCTGGCCCGCCGAATGACATGGACAGGATGCGCAGTCTGAGCCGCTTCCTGTTGGCGATGCACCATTCAATGCCTTTAATAATGGTAGAATCATAGCCTTCCCCGTATTGATCGAGCACTTTCACCCCTACTATACCTGCTTCAGGAGCAGGTCCCCTATACTTGCCTTTGCTGCTCCATCCGTTTCCTGCCGCATCACCGCTGATATGTGTGCCGTGCCCGTTATCATCATAAGGCTTTTTCCGGTGATTAATGAAATCCTTAAAAGCGACAATCCGGTTGAACGGCCGGGTCAGATCAGGATGAGGGTACACACCTGTATCAATAATGGCGATATGGACTCCTTTTCCGGTTAGGCCACGTGTCTGCTGAAGGGCCGCTGATCCGATTGAAGGAGTGGCAATGTTCAGCGAAGCTTTTTTTACTCCGTCCAGATAGACTTTACCTACTTCGCCGCAGCTGCAGATCCGCTCCAAGCATTTCACGGAAACATGCGAGGATACGGCATTCAGCAGGTGCAGCTTGTGCTTTACCTGAAAAGAATGCGTACCCAAATGCTTTTGCAGAGCCTGCATCCGGGCTGGGGTCAGCTTGTGCCGGAATTGCACAATAACGGGAACAACCGAAGATTTCCTGGCATTTTTTTTTGAATTACGGAGCTTGTGCTGTAACGGTCTGTTGATTTTGGCGGCATAATGCCGTACCCACACTGAATCACTCATTGCTTCGCTTCACCTCTCCAATATCACATCCTATGCAGAGAGCAGCCCAGGGGATACATATCTATGAAACTGAGTCATTATCACATTTTTACAAGAGTAGGTTACTATCAATTTCAGATGGCTCTTAATTTGCATTTAATACACTATCTTAAAAGAAAGTGGTGAAGCAAAGTGAGAGAAGCTGAGAAAAAAGCATTAATGGCAAAGCGTGCAGCTATGGTCAAAAAAGCAGGTGTATCCAGAGTGACTGCAAAGAAAGTAACACCGTCCAAGGTTCAGGCCCAGAAAGCGCAAATGGCCAAGAAAGCCCTTCTGGCCAGAAAGGCTCTGCTGGCGAAAAAAGTAAGGCTGGTTGCCGGAAAAAAACGCAAAGTTAAACAAACGTTCTTCTACTTCGTGGTGCTTGCAGTCAACTTTAACAACAGACCTAAGAGCACTACTGACTTCACAGCTACGCTGACCCGGGGCAGCCAGACGTACAACGCAACGTTTGACGATACAGGGGTAGCGGTATTCTATGACATCAGAACCCTGACCAACTTCTCGTATGTTCTGAGAATCAACAACGAAGATAACGAGCAAGTCTTCCAGGGCACTGTTCCTGCCAACCGCGAATTCTATATTGCCCAGTTCTAATTCCGTGTTCAGCGGTTAAAGCGGGCAGCGGGCAGCGCATCCGGTATGGGGGTGCGCTGTTTTGTGCTGCGGAGAAATATTATGTGGTAAAATACGGTTAGACTGGACGATTCAGGTGTGAAAAAGTCTGGTTATTTCCTGAGACACAACAAACCAGCCTCGATTTCGATAAAATAAAGGAGTCGTTTACCATGTTTGAATGGATACAGGACCACAGTTTATTGGAGTATAGCAGCAGACAGGAACGGCTGGATTTTGGAGAGCGCTCCCGTTTTCGAATGAACAGTATAAAGGCAGCCGAGCCGGCGGGGATGACCGCCTTGGCACAATATTTTACAGCGGGAAGTGTTCTGCTCCATATAGATTTTAATATTACCGTTCCTGTGCCGGATGAGGAGATACTGCAGCGGGTTATGCGGGAGGTTGCTCCGCATTTTGAGGTAGTGAACCAGCTCGTCCGCGGAGGCCGGGTTGAATCAGTTCATCTGAATCAGCTAAAGCCAAGAACGGCTGAACTCTTCCATCAAACGAAGACAGGCGTTATAACGGTAATGAAGGACCTGTACCGCCATGATGACAGCGAACGCTGGTACTCCGGTCACAAGCGCAGCCTGATTCACTATACAGTTAACGCAGCAGAGCTGGAGCCGTATGGGGATGAAGAGATTAAGGAGCTGCAGACCTTGCTTCATAGAGCTTATTTTGGCGGAGAAGCCATTGATTTCGGCCAGATGCCGCTTGGCTGGCAGTTTGAGGATTCCCTGAGGCATTCCGCCGCGCTGCGGTTTATAGCCGGGTTCGCTCCGAATCTGAGCATTTCAGTGGACAAGGAGAGCAATGAAGTGATTATCCTGAACATAACTGACAAAAAGCCGGTGCATAAGCTCTACCTGAAGACCGCACAGCCACAGCCGCCAAGGCGGGTGGGACCTTATCTGTACCTGGATGCAGGCCACAGGCTGGTCTATGTGGTGAATCTGCTGGTTCAGCCGCTGATTACAGAGTGGGAAGGATTTGCAGATGCCAGGCTTTATTATTTGGATGACGATACAGCCTTTGCGGACTTTGATCCGGAGAAGGCAGAGCGCCTGGAAGGAACAAGCCTGTTTTTTGATCAAGAGACTGTGCAAAGACTGATGGAGATGGTTAACCGGGAGCTTCGGCAAACGGATAATCATATGATATGATTTATTACATAAATCCTTGATGCATCCATATAAAAAATGATCCTTGTCAAGATGATTAGGCACGATAAGCTGAAAAATTGGTTGGAATGTACAATCATCCCGCCCTTTTTTAGCTATAATGACAATTAACCTCACATATATATTCAAAAGACAGCCCGCAGCGGATATAATATGGCAAATAATATTACTGAAGCGCATGGGAGCAGCCTGCATAGCCGGGAGTTCCTGATAATATGCCGTTGAAAGGTCTGAGGAATGATGAGCCTGGAAGCTTTGAACGAACGAGTGAAAACCGATCTTTCCTATCTGGCCTACGGCGGAGCGGACTGGGTACGTCCGCTGGAGCATCCCGAAGGTCATGTATATGATGTTGTCATTGTCGGCGGCGGGCAGAGCGGACTCGGAGCGGCTTTTGGGCTGCTACGGGAGCGGATCTCCAATATTCTGGTGATTGACGAGAACAAGGAGGGGCTGGAAGGGCCTTGGGAGACTTATGCCCGGATGGTTACACTGCGGACCCCCAAGCACCTGACTTCTATTGATCTGGGAATTCCATCGCTGACCTTCCGCGCCTGGTGGGAAGCTCAGAGCGGTCCCGGGGCCTGGGAAGCGGTCGATAAAATTCCGCGCGGCGACTGGATGAATTATCTGCGCTGGTACCGCAGCGTGCTCAATTTGCCGGTCATTAATGAAGTAACCCTGAAGCTGATTGAGCCGGGCGGGAACGGTATTCACCGGCTGCATATCGCCGGAGCAGGAGCGCCATCTGAGGTGCTTTTGGCCCGTAAGGTTGTGTTGGCCACAGGCATCCAGGGCGGAGGCGAGTGGCATGTGCCAGAGATGATTGCGGCTAGCCTGCCGGAGCGCCTGTATGCCCATACGTCACAAGCCATTGATTTTGCCGCTCTGGCCGGCCGGAGGATCGCTATTCTCGGCGGCGGCGCATCGGCCTTTGACAATGCCAATTATGTGCTGTCGGAGGGTGCTGCCGAAGCTCATGTGTTTGTACGCCGCGAGCAGCTGCCCAGCATCAATCCGATCCGCCAGATGGAGCAATCGGGAATGATCGAACGGTTCCATACCCTGGCGGATGAGGACAAATACGGGGTTATCTCGCATTTCTTCAAATACAATCAGCCTCCGACGAATGATACCTTTGCCCGTGCAGCGGCCTGGCCGGGCTTCCGTCTCCATCTCGGCTCGCCTTGGCTGAAGGTGGAAGCAGCAGGTGATCAGGCGCTGGTAACTACCCCCAAGGAGGAGTTTGCGTTTGACTTTCTGATCGTCAGTACTGGGCTCCTCAGCGATCCCGCGCTGCGCCCGGAGCTGCGGCTGATTGAGCGTCACATCGCGCGCTGGAGCGACCGTTATCAGGCTCCGCCGGAAACGGCCAATCCGCTGCTCGATGCACATCCTTATCTTAGTCCCGGCTTCGCGCTGCAGAGCCGCGACAAGGCTGGTGAAGAGCAGCTGCACGGGCTGTTTGTCTTCAATTATTCCGCGCTGGCCAGCAATGGCTTGTCGGCCTCCGCAATTTCCGGAATGAGGAACGCAATTCCGAAGCTGGTTGCCGGTGTAGCGGATCAGCTGTTCACGGATGACCGTGAGGCAGTGCTGCAGGCTTTTTACGAATATGATGTGGCAGAATTTACGGGGGAGTGGCAGCCCGCCGGAATGAAATCATAAGCTTTCTATAGCCAAGGAAACCAAGGAATGTCCTTAAGCTGTTCTAATGGCTGGGACATTCTTTTTTTTATATGAGCGCACAACCCGCAAACGTTGACCTCGGCTCCCGGCTCATTGATAATAAAGAGGTTCATATTTCTTCTGCAGATTGGAGTAAGACCAATGACATACCGCAATTTGGAAGAATGCATTAATGACCTCGAAAAGCACGGGCATCTGGTGCGGATTACCGAGGAAGTCGATCCTCATCTTGAGATGGCAGCTATTCATATGAAGGTGTATGAGGCCGGCGGTCCTGCGTTATTATTCGAAAAGGTAAAAGGCTCCAAATACCGTGCTGTATCGAACCTGTTCGGGACGATTGAGCGCAGCAAGTTTATATTCCGGGATACCTGGGAATCTTCCCAGGATGTTATTGCCCTCCGGGATGATCCGGTGAAGGCGCTGAAGGCACCGTTTAAATATGTCGGTACAGGGCTTGCCGCCCGGAAGGCGCTGCCGCTCAAGCTGCCCGGCGGTCTTCCGTCCGGCTTCGAGGAAATTCAGATCTCCGACCTGCCGCAGATCAAGCACTGGCAGGGAGACGGCGGCGCTTTTGTCACGCTCCCGCAGGTCTATTCGGAAGACCCGGACAAGCCGGGGATCATGAATTCCAATCTCGGGATGTACCGGATTCAGCTCAGCGGCAACGATTATGAGATTAACAAAGAGGTCGGGGTCCATTACCAGATTCACCGTGGTATCGGGATTCACCAGAGCCATGCAGTCAAGCGCGGCGAGCCGCTCAAGGTCAGCTGCTTCATCGGCGGGCCTCCGGCTCATACGCTGTCGGCTGTTATGCCGCTGCCGGAAGGCCTTAGCGAGATGACCTTTGCCGGGCTGATCGGCGGACGCCATTTCCGCTACAGCTATGTTGACGGGTTCTGCGTCAGCGCGGATGCGGATTTTGTGATTACCGGCGAGATCCATCCGGGTGACACGAAGCCGGAAGGCCCGTTCGGCGACCATCTGGGCTATTACAGCCTGACTCATCCGTTTCCTGTCATGAAGGTGCATAAGGTCTATGCCAAAAAAGGGGCCATCTTCCCCTTCACCGTCGTCGGACGGCCGCCGCAGGAGGATACCGCCTTTGGCGAGCTGATCCATGAGCTGACCGGCAGTGCGATCAAGAATGAGGTGCCCGGTGTAAAAGAAGTGCATGCCGTCGATGCGGCAGGTGTGCATCCGCTGCTGTTCGCGATCGGCAGCGAGCGTTACACGCCGTACCAGCAGCTGAAGCAGCCGGCCGAGCTGCTGACGATAGCCAACCGCGTGCTTGGCACCGGCCAGCTCAGCCTGGCCAAGTATCTGTTCATTACCGCCGAGGAAGACCGTCCGGTCAGCACGCATGATATCCCTGATTTCCTGACGTACATTCTGGAGCGGATCGACCTGCGGCGGGATATTCATTTTCAGACCAATACGACGATTGATACACTGGATTACTCGGGAACGGGGATCAACACGGGGAGTAAGGTTGTTTTTGCCGCAGTTGGCGATAAGAAAAGAACCCTGTGCACCGAGGTGCCGGAGGTTCTGGCTTCTCTGGAGGGCTTCGGTGAGGCCAAGCTGGTACTGCCGGGTATAGTGGCACTCCAGGGACCTGCGTTCACAACCTATGAGGATACAGAGCAGGAAATGAGCCGCTTGAGTGCTGCGATTGAAGCACAGGGGCCGCTAGCGGAATGCCCGATGATCATCCTGTGCGATAACAGCGGGTTCATGAGCGAAGAGCTGAACAATTTCCTGTGGGCAACCTTTACGCGCAGCAACCCGTCGCATGATATTCACGGTGTAAACAGCAGAATCGTACACAAGCACTGGGCCTGCGACAATGTCATTATTGATGCCCGTGTGAAGCCGCACCAGGCGCCGCCGCTCATTCCAGATCCGGATGTACAGCGCAATATTGAACGGGTGTTTGCCCAGGGCGGAAGCCTCAGCGGCATCCGTAAATAATTTATAAGAGATGTTCCGTCAGCCGGGTAACGGTAGGGCGGGCATCTCTTTTCTTTTCTATAGTGTAATCTCACTTCTAACGGACCCAGTTGCCGTTATTTGCGGGTTTTAAGGTGTTTTTGAATCCTAACGGACCCAGTTGCCCTTATTGCTGATGATTTCGAGCTGATGGCATGATTTTTGGCAAAATAAGGGCTGTGGAGTCCGTTAGCCTGTGCGAGTGCCCTGAATTTGCGAAATAACGTCATCTGAGTCCGTTAGCGTTATCTACAATTCGCAGACCGCACACCGCACACCGCACACCGCACACTGCATGTAGTGCTATCATCTGGTATAGTCCGTTAATGAAGGTCAGAGTTATCGCAGCTCACCGCCTTCAACTGTTCATTTGAAGAAACCTATGCGCTCCTTTATACTGGGTAGGAAAAATATGGATGATAGAGCTGGTGCGTCCCATAACGATCAGTATGAGGTGAATTCATTGAAAGTATTGGAAACAGAGCGGCTGATATTGCGGCGATTCAAGCCTGAGGATGCCACGGATTTGTATGAGTACCTTTCCAGGGAGGACGTTGTGAAATTTGAGCCATACGGTGTACATGATGAGGTACAGTGCGAGGCCGAGGCGCTGCGGCGTTCCGGTGATCCGGCGTTTTGGGCCGTCTGCCTGAAGGCTTCGGGGAAGCTGATCGGCAATCTGTATTTTCAGCAGCAGCAGCCTGCCGGGGGCTGCTGGATTACGGATTTACAGAGCTGCAGATGCGGCGTGTAACGGCCCATTGTGATCCGGATAATTCACCGTCATGGCGGCTGCTTGAGCGGCTGAAGCTGCGCAGAGAGGGCTATTTCCGCGAGACCGGTTATTGTAAGCATGATGAGCATGGTGATCCCAAATGGCATGATACCTTTGCATATGGCCTGCTGGGGAGCGAATGGTTCAGTATGGCGGAGCCGGTGAAATGAGATGAAACTGAACAGGCTGCTGGGGATCGTGGTATACCTGCTTAACAGGGAAGTAGTCAGTGCACGTGCCCTGGCTGACAAATTTGAGGTTTCACCGCGGACGATTCAGCGTGACATGGACTCCATTGGGGAGGCGGGTATCCCGGTGGGCTCCATACAGGGCAAGAGCGGCGGCTATTATATTCTGGACAGCTTCAAAATGAACAGGCAATTGCTCCAGTCTGAGGATTACATGTACATATTGGCTGCATTAAAAGGTCTGATCTCAGGCTATAACAGCAGGCGGGCAGAGGAGACGGTGGAAAAAATGATATCCCTGTCCCCGGCGGGCCTTCCGTTTGAACAGCCGTTCCGGCTGCAGCTTGATACGTTGCGCGAGGGCAGCGGAACCTTACACTCTATCGAAGTGCTCGAAGAAGCGATCCGCAGCCGGACTGCAGTACAGTTCCAATACACGGATGCACAGCAGTCTGTGACAAGCCGTTATGTGGAGCCTTTGCTTTTGTCATACAGATGGTATGCCTGGTATCTGTTTGCCTATTGCTGTGAACGGGAGGATTACCGGCTGTTCCGTCTGTCGCGGATCAGGGAGATCCGGAATACCGGTCAGGCCTTTGTCCATAGTCATGGGAATGCGGAGCAGCTGCTTGCTGCCCATCAGGATGTGCGGCCTTACATCAGCATCAAGCTTACCTGTCCTGCCGACAGGAGAGTTCAGCTGGAAGAGGCATTTCCAAATGCAAGGGTAGTTGAAGAACGCTGCGGTGAGCTGATCCTGCAATTCAGTGTGCCTGAGACGGAGACCGGCTGGTTCGGGGTCCTCCTGCTGAACGCCGGCAGCTGTACCGTGCTGGAGCCTGAGACGCTGCGCCAGCAGCTGCAGAGCCACGCCCGGATGATTTTGCAGCAATATATGTAAATGACGACAGGCTGTTGTCCGGTTTACCTGCTTATAATAAACTCATTCCCATTTATTAAGGAGGATTTTACCATGAAGCTTGGTAGTACAGACCCTTATACCAGTTGCCCCAAATATGAAACCGGAAGCTTCAGCCTGAGGTTAGTCCGGATGGACGATGCTGCGGATTTGCTAAGATGCTACAGTGATCCTGAATCGATCCCTCTGTTTAACAGCGACAACTGCCTTTACGGGTTCAGCATGAACAAGCTTGAGGAAATAGAGAGTTGTATTGAAGCCTGGCTGGCAGAATTCCGGGCACGGGGGTTTATACGATTCAGTATTGTTGAACAAACGTCTGAGCGGGCAATCGGTACAATCGAATTTTTCACCAGAAAGCTGGGGCAAGGGGAAGAACAGGCGGAGGCTGGCATCCTGAGACTTGATCTGGCCTCTGAGTATGAGCAGGCTGATGTGTTATCTGAAATGCTGGAACTGGTTGAGCAGCGGTTTCCGGAGCATTTTACATTTGACGGTCTGTTAACCAAGGCAGTTCCGCAGGCGGTGCACCGGGTTGCAGTGCTTCAGAGACTGGGCTACAACAAGCTGGAGAGAAGCAGGGAGCTGCCTTACGGGGATTATTACATAAAGAGGATGCCGTAGAGAAAAATTATCCCAGCCTCTCCATAGGGAGCTCATCAAATCTACCTAATCACTCTACTAACAGGTATTAATCATTCAGAGATGGAGACAATGGCATCTAAGAACTGTTTTTCAGGGGGATGCCATTCATGAATGACGAAGAGGTTTACAGGCTGCATTTACAACTGCTCAATGTATACGAAAAAAGCATACGGCCTTCCGGGGCAAACCAGCGGCAGATTGATCATTATAAGCAGCAGCTGTTCATGTATGCAGAGGACAGTGTCCAGCGGATTTTTGTGTTAAACCAGCTATTAAAGCTGCATGAAGATTCCCGGGAATATCTTGTCAAGGATTGTGCAGACCGCTACTTTTCAAGAGACCATTACGAGGGTACGGAATCCAGCGTGTAGCTATATCAGCAGGAGTATTCTTTTTCCCGGCCAGAAAGGTATTTTACAGCCCGTCCAAACTCCCAGGTGGAGCCTTGGCCGGGCTAATTTTTTTGCAGAAGAATGTCGAAAAAAGAAGTAGGAATAAGATAGCGTTAAGAGTAGAATGAAACAGCACTATCAAGAACCGGGGGCAAAGCTAGAGTAGAGAAATAGTATAGAAATTAAGGGTGGTTGGCGGCGGATGGACAAAGGCAGGACGTACAGGTTATGGGCGGCTCTGGCGCTGTACATATCGGCCTGTATCTGGGTGGAGATCCAATACAGCAAAATACTGTGGATGATGATTATAGCAGGCGGGCCGCTTCTGGTCTGCAGGGCTTATTGGAAAAGCGGAGGCGGCGAAAAGTCTGAGTTAAGCAGATCACGGAACTGGATTCAGCTTGCTTTTCTGCTGTGGTCAGCGGGCAACCTCTTCGTGGCTGTATTTCCCGGAGGCCTGGAAATCAGATTCGGGGAAGAGCCGTATAGCGTGCTGCTGGCGGTGATGGTTCATATTCCGGCCAGAGTTGCGATTCTGTTAGGCATTTATCAAATATACAGGGGACTGAAAAAGCGGATCAGCAGGCTGCAGGTTCTGTGGGATCAGATTACAACTGCAGAGTGTATTGTCGGCAGTGTATGGTTTATCTTTTTTCAGGATGAAACCTTTCACTGGATAACGGGCGGCCTGCAGTCGTTCGCTGTATTCTTTTTTCTGCTCGTACCGCTGCTGGTGCTGGCCGGACTTATCCTGATCTGGATTTATACGGACAGCAGCCAGCGTACACACGGCTTTATCCTGCTGATTTCGGGCATTGCCCTGATCGGGATGCTTGATCTGATCCAGGCGCTGCATGGCGGAATGATCTCAAGTCCATACATAGACAGCCTGTACAGGCTCTCCATCGCAGGTATTGCAGCCAGCGGTATTATGGGGACGCTGCAGATAGGCAGAACAGAATCAGCTGCAAAGCCGGAGAATACTCCGCGAATGCTTAAGGGCGGAGCCCTCTTTTTATTCTACCCTGTAATCATTGTGCTGCTGAAAGGCTTCTCTGTTTACGTTTTTTTGTACTTTACGATCATCATCATGGCCTATTTCATTGTAAGGCTGTATGCCAAGCAGACCAGCGCCGCCAAAAAAATGCTGGAAACGGAAAGGGAGTACAACGAGAAGCTGCGCCTTTATCTGAATGTTATTGAGCAGGCGCCGATGTCTATTCTGATTACTGATAAAGACAGGCGTATCGAATATATCAACCCTTACTTTACCGAGGTGACCGGATACTCCAAGGAAGAAATTCTCGGCAAGACACCGTCCCTCCTGAAGACAGACAGGACCAGCCGTGAAACCTATAACCAATTAAATGACATGCTGGAGACAAGGGGGAGATGGCACGGAGAGTTTGTTAACCGTAAAAAGAACGGCGAGGAATACACCGAAGCCGTGCTCGTCTCCTCCATTAAAAATGAAAACGGCGAGGTTACGCATTACGTCGGCATCAAAGAGGATATTTCCGAAAACAAGCGCATGAAAAAAGAGCTGTCAGACCAGCTGTACTTCACCTCACAGTTAATTGATACGCTGCCGCATCCGCTTTTTTATATTGATGACCGGCATTGCTTTCTCGGCTGTAATGCCGCTTATGAGCAGGCTTTTCAGGTGTCGCGCAGTAGGCTGGCCGGGATTCCGATGAGCATGCTGCCGCATTTGCCGGAGGACGGGTACCGTAATCTCAGCGAGATGATGACAGAAGTGGCGGCGACCGGCAGATCCTCGAACCGGCAGATTGTCAGAACCTTTGCTTCAGGGGAGGATCATCATATCCTCTATTCCCTGTCTGCTTTCCGTTTGTCCGATTATTCGGTCGGCGGGTATCTGGGGATTATGACGGACATCAGCGATCTGAAGCATAAGGAAAAACAGTTAATGGATAACCGCAATTTCCTCGATGCCATTATCAGCCATATGCCGGTTATGATAACGGTGAAGGATGCGCAGAACCTGAAGATTTTTAAGGCTAACCAGGCCAGTGCGGATTTCCTGGGCGTAGCTCCTGAGCAGCTGGTCGGTCTGGATTTGCGGACGGTGTTCCCTGAGGAAATTGCGCGCAAGCTGATGGATGCGGATAAAAAAGTACTCGCCACCGGCCAGACCTTCAGCGAAATTGAGATTATTCCGGACGACGGTGAGCACTGTAACCTTAGATATGTACAGACCACCAAGCTCCCGATTATGGATGCGGAGGGACAGCCGCTGTATCTGCTTAGCGTCTCCGAAGATATTACCGAAGCTAAACGGAAAGAAGCAGAGCTGAAATATGCACTGAATCTGGCTGAGGAAGCGACAGCAGCCAAGTCACAGTTTCTGGCCAACATGAGCCATGAGATCCGTACACCGATGAATGCGATTATCGGAATGGCCTATCTGGCGCTAAAGACCGGCCTAAACCCTGTGCAGCAGGATTATATCTCCAAAATCCACAATGCTGGTACTTCGCTGCTGGGCATTATCAATGAAATTCTTGATTTTTCAAAGGTGGAGTCAGGCAAGCTGGAGCTGGAGAATATGGAATTTACACTAATGGAGATTATCTCCGGGGCACTGGATATGTCCAGTCAGGCGGCTGAGGAAAAGGGGCTGCAGCTGCTGTGTGAGATTCCGCCCGATGTGCCTGCAAGGCTCAGAGGTGACCCGCTCCGTCTGGGGCAGATTATTAGCAATCTGCTTAGCAACGCGATTAAATTCACCGAGGAGGGTGAAGTTTCCATTGCAGTTGAGCTGAACAGCAGGGTTGACAGCAGGGTCAAGCTGCAAATCAGCGTGCGCGATACCGGCATCGGCATGAGCAAAGAGACAGAGAGCAAGGTGTTTCAGGCCTTTACCCAGGCCGACAGCTCGACTACGCGGAGGTTTGGCGGAACAGGGCTTGGACTGGCCATCAGCCGCAAGCTTGCCGAAATTATGGGCGGCAGCCTGTGGGTCGACAGTGTGGAAGGACAGGGCAGCACCTTTGCTTTTACCGCCTGGTTTGATCTGGCGCAGAATCCGGATACCCCGGTTCTGCTGTTCCCGGAAGCGGCTTCCCCTGCGCAGGAAAAGGATTACAGGCTGACGGGGATCCGGGTGCTGGTAGCCGAAGACAATGAGATTAACCGTCAGATTGCCGCTGAGCTGCTGAGAAGCCAGGGCATGCAGCCGGAACTCGCAGTGAACGGGGCTGAAGCGGTGCGGATGATCGAAGCAATGCCTGCAGACCGGCCCTACAGCATCGTGCTGATCGATCTGCAAATGCCGGAGATGGACGGCTTCGAAGCGGCGGCCAGAATCCGTAAGCTGCATCCGGAGCTGCCCGTTATCGCCATGACGGCCCGGACGATGCAGGAGGAGCGGGAACGCAGCTTTGCTGCAGGCATGAACGGCCATGTTGCCAAGCCCATTGACCCGGATATCCTGTTCACTACGATCAGCAGATGGGTTACAGACGGGACATCCAGGCAGGCTGCCGAGAGTGGTGTAAATGCTGCTGGACCTGATGCTGATGCAATGTCAATCCTGCGGCTCGGCGGGATTGATACGGCGGGCGGTCTGAGCCGGTTGGGGCACAACCGGGCATTGTACATCAGCCTGCTGCTGAAATATGCCGGCAGCCAGCGTGAAACGGTTCAGAATCTGCGAAAAGCGATCCTTAAAGAGGAGGCTGCAGCAGCGGAGAGGCTTGCTCATAACCTAAGGGGAGTATCGGGCAATCTCGGGGTTACCGAGGTAGAGAAGCTGGCCGGTACACTGGGTAAAATGGTCACCCGGGCAGCAGAGCCGGAGGTGCTGGAAGAGCTGCTGCGCAGGCTGGAAGCGGCGGTGCAGGACATTTCTGAGAAAATCGGCGGGGAGCTGGGCAGCAATCTGCGTACTGCAGTGCAGGCGGAGGAGACAGGACCGCCGCTGAATCCGCCTGTGGAGCTGCTTGAGCGGCTGCTGGAGCTGCTGACAGATGATGACAGTGAAGCCGTTCATTATTATGCCGATATAAGGGGAAAGGTGGCCCATCTGATCCAACCGGCAGATGTGAAGCGGCTGGAGCGCAGTCTTGACCGGTTTGAATACGAGGAGGCTGTGGAAATCACCAGGCAGGCTATCCTCGAAAGTCATTATGAACAGAGGTTGATGTAAACAATGCTGGATTTAAGACCTGTTATATTAGTCGTTGACGACACGCCGGACAATATTGCGCTGCTCAGCGGGCTGTTGAAGGAATGCTACAAGGTGAAGGTGGCTACAAACGGCGAAAGGGCGCTGCATATTGCCAAGGCTGCTCCGCCCGACCTGATTTTGCTGGATGTTATGATGCCGGGTATGGACGGTTACGAAACCTGCCGCAGGCTGATGCAGGATGAGGTGCTGAGGGAGATCCCGGTGATTTTTCTGACAGCTAAAGAAGAGGAGGAGGACGAGAACAAGGGCTTCGATTCCGGAGCAGTCGATTATATTACCAAGCCGATCAGTGCGCCGATCCTTCTGTCGCGTGTGAAGACACATCTGACACTGAAGCGCTCCAAGGATTTTCTTGCTGATAAAAACCAGTATCTCGAAGCAGAGATTTCCCGGCGGATCCAGGAAATATCGCTGATCCAGGAGGTCTCGGTTATGGCGATGGCGGCGCTGGCGGAAATGCGTGATCCGGAGACAGGCAATCATATTCAGAGAACCAAGCTGTATATCAAGGAGCTGGCAACCCGGCTGGGCCGGACGGAAAAATATGCGGACATCCTCACCCCCGAGCATATCGGCCTGATTGTTACCTCGGCTCCGCTGCATGACATCGGCAAGGTGGGTATCCCTGACCATATTCTTCTTAAGCCGGGCAAGCTGACGGACGAAGAATTTGAAGTGATGAAGACGCATACGACCCAGGGCCGGGATGCCGTTCTGCGTGCCGAGCGGCTGATGAACAGCACCGAAACCTTTTTGCGGTTCGCGAAGGAAATCGTCTATTCCCATCATGAAAAATGGGACGGAACCGGTTATCCGCAGGGGCTGGCCGGTGAAGCGATTCCCTTGTCCGCAAGGCTGATGGCGGTTGCCGATGTGTACGACGCTCTGACCAGCAAGCGTGTATACAAAGAGGCGATGAGCCATGAGCAGGCAGTCGGCATTATTGTCTCGGACGCCGGCCGGCATTTTGATCCTGATATTGTGGAGATCTTTGTGAAATGCTGCCATAAATTTCAGGAGATTTCTGAGCAGTATTAAGCGTCTAGCTGCCTAGGCCTATGGAATACTGGCCGGTGCTTATTGCAGGGACAGTTATGCTTATACGTACCACCAGCAGATCCGGCGTTAATATTATTAATGGCGAACAAGGCACACTGGCAGGCGATAGCAGGTAGAGTCATAACAAGCTGTAGCCATACTTTGCAGTGGTTCTAAATTGAGCCCGCCCAGCCTCCTGCTGCAGGAGGCTGGGCGGGCTTTGGTGTTTGCATACAGCCGGAAAGGGCAGGTGGTGTGCTGTCTGGTAGGGATAGAGGGAGAAATCCCACTAAAGAGATCAGTTACCGATTTCGGTGGAAACGGGCCAGGAGGCGAAATGAGAGGCAACAATGCCTCTCATTACCGCTGCCCTTCCCGCCGCTAAGCCGTATAAATCCCCGCGCCGTCCTTCCGGCGCCGCGCCTCGATGACCTCCTCATAGTCCCTGATGAGCCGGTCAAAAATCTCATCCCACGAGCGGCTGAGCGCCAGCCGCCGGCCTTCGCGGCCCATCGCCAGGCGCAGCTCCGGCTGCCCCGCCAGCCGGCAGATGGCTTCGGCCATCGCCCCCGGCTGCTGCGGGCTAAGCAGGATGCCGCTCCGGCCGGGGGCGACCAGCTCGCTTGGGCCGCCTGCGTCTGCGGCGATCACCGGCAGGCCGGAGGCCATAGCCTCCAGCACGACATTGCCGAAGGTTTCCGTACTGGACGGAAACACGAACAGGTCGCCGGAGGCATACAGCTCCGCCAGCTCCCCGCCATGCCGGCTGCCGGCGAAGCTGACATTGCGCGGAGCGTCAGCCCGCAGCTCCGGCAGCAGCGGACCATCGCCCACGACGAGCAGATGGACGGCGGCGGCAACGGATTCCGGGAGCAGGCGCATGGCCGCCATGAGTGTGGGCAGATCTTTTTCCGGAGCCACCCGTCCTACATAGAGCAGCAGCAGCGGAGCTTCAATCCCGTAACGCTCCCGCACCTCAGCTGAACGTTTTGCCGGATCGTACAGCACGCAGTCGACCCCTCTCGACCATTGCCGCAGACCGGACAAGCCGTGTGCCCGCAGGACACCTGCTGTCTCCCGGGAGGGGACAAGCACAGCATCGCAGGTGCGGTGAAACCATTTCATGTATTTCCAGTAGAGCGGAATCAGCCCCCGCATCCGGTAATAATGCAAATAACGGTCAAAATGGGTGTGGTAGGAGGCGATGTGCGGGAGGCTGTGCTTTTGGGCGTACCGCAGCCCGCACAGGCCGAGGTTAAAGGGAGTGGCCATATGCAGCAGGTCAGGACGGAAAGAACGCAGCTCCTGCTGAATCGAGGATATACCCGTCAGCGCCAGCCGGCACTCCGGATACAGGAAGAAGGGGATACTGGAGATTTTACGCACCGGATCATCGCATTCTTCCTCTGAGGCCGATGTCGGGGTGAACAGCAAATGTTCAATTCCGCGGCGGTGCAGATGGCTGGTCAGCCGGTGAAGCGTACGGGCGACGCCGTTGGTCTGCGGAAGATAAGTGTCTGTAAACAGGGCAAGACGCATCAATATCCCCTCCAGAGCTCTGATTGCCCTGATCATAACAGGTGAATATTTGATGGGAGTCAGCGGAATGTTAAGGCTTTTTTCGGGATTGCCGGCATGTCCAAGCACTTTACGCTCCGTTGATACAAATCAGCATAACCGCAAACACTCGTCCACTATAGTTATTTAAAAAATAAACTATAGGAGTGACAACGACTTGAAAAGATCAGGCACAACCATCCTCTCTCTGCTGCTTGCAGCTGAAATCGCACTTGTTCCCGCCTGGAGCGCGGCCCCTGCAGCGGCGGCTGCCGCACAGCTGCCGGGCACTCCGTATAATGCTGACGGTACTTATAATGTAAATATTCCTCATATTATTGTGAATCAGGTTTATGGCGGAGGGGATGCAGATACTACCGGCGGCTATTTTTCAAACGGCTATATTGAGCTGTATAATCCATTGGACACAGAGGTTGACCTGAGCGGCTGGTCGCTGCAATATTCCGATCCGGCAATGAACGGGGCATGGAGCAGGCTGGAGCTGAGCGGCACCATCAAGGCACACTCCTCTTTCCTCATTACCGACAGCAAAAATAACCCGACCTTCCAGAGCGACATCAGCGCCAAAGGAGACCAGACGTGGGGCGGACTTCTTTTCAATAATAAAGGCATGAAGGTTGTGCTGCTGAGTAATACGGACCTGCTGACTGCAGCCAATCCGTTCGCGAGCAAAACAGCGGCTTATGTGGACATGATCGGCACAGCAGGAAATGACAAAGGCTCCGCCATAGACGGCTACGAAGGAGATTATCCGACCGGCAAGGAGGAGGGAACCTCCAAGCAGAAATCGGTGCGCCGCGCGGACTTCACTGATACGGACAATAATAAAGGCGACCTGAAGCAGATCAGCTTCGACAATCTGGATGCGGCGGGCATGAATCTGATGAAGCCGCACAGCAGCGCGGACGGGGCGTGGAGCATCAAAGCACCGGCTCTCGGCGTAGCAACCACCGAACTGCCAGCGGCGGCGGCAGGCTCACCATATACAGTTGCTTTGTCGGTGTACGGCGGCGTACAGCCTTATTCCTTCAGTGCAGAAGGGCTGCCGGAAGGCCTTAAGCTTGATGCAGCTGCCGGTACGATCAGCGGGACTCCGCTTATGGCAGGCACATCAACTGTTAGCTATACCGTATATGACAGCGCCGCAACGCCTGCCAAAGTTACAGGAATCCTCAAGCTGGAAGTGGGCAAGCCTGCTGCTAAGCCCAAACAAGATCTAATCAGCATTACCAAAATCGGAGGCTATTCCGTAGGTACGACGAATAAGGACGGCGGTGTAGCCGAGATTGTCAGATACAACCGGGATAACGGTAAGTTTTATCTGGTTAACGGTTCGACGCAGCCTGCAACTGTAGATGTGGTTAACCTCAAAGATGGCGCTCATCCGGAAAAAGAGACCAGCATCAATGTAGAGGCACTGTCCGAGACAGGCGGCTTCGTGTACGGTGATTTGACCAGTGTGGACATTAATACGGAAACCAAGCGGATTTCTGTAGCGGTGCAGGAAGCCGATGCCATGAAGAACGGCAAGGTGCTTGTGCTTGATTATGACGGCAAGCTGCTGGAAACCTTTGAGGCCGGGGTTCAGCCGGATATGGTTAAATATACGGCAGACGGCCGGTATATCCTGACTGCTGATGAGGCAGAGCCGCGTACGCTGGCAGGCGATCCTGAAGGCAGTGTGACCATTATCGACACAGTGACCAAAGCGGTAAACCGGGTAAGGTTCGATAACCCTGAGGTGATTGATGATCTTGTGCATATCCGCAGCGCGGTTGACCCGGAGACGAAGCTGATTACCGGTGAAGGCGCCAAAGAAGACGCTGTGCGTGACCTGGAGCCGGAATTTATCGAGCTGTCCGAAGACCAGAAAACGGCCTATGTCAGCCTTCAGGAGAACAACGCTATAGCCGCTGTAGATATTGTATCCGGGAAGCTGCTCTCGGTTAAGGGTCTGGGAGTAAAGAACCTGAATGATCCGGGCAACGCGCTCGACCTGCTCAATGACGGTAAGATTCAACTTGAAAATGTACCGTTCTTCGGTGTATACATGCCGGATGGAATCAGCCAGTACACGGTAAACGGCAAAACCTATTTATTCACGGCCAACGAAGGCGATGCAACAGAATGGGACAGCAAGGAGAATACCAGCACCATCGGCAAAATGAAAGGCTCGCTCAATCCGGATTCGGATGCCGCGGGGTTCCTGGCCGGAACAACAAAGTATGATGGTGTTGAAGTGATGTCGGATATGGGGCATGACGGCATTTATCTGTACGGAGGCCGTTCCTTCTCCATCTGGGATGCTTCTGACATGAAGCGGGTGTATGACAGCGGCAGCGATTTTGAGCAGATAACGGCTGAACGTCTGCCGGCTTACTTCAATGCCAGCAACAGCAACACTACCCTGGACAGCCGCAGCAGCAAAAAGGGGCCTGAGCCGGAATATGTAAAAATCGGCAAGGTAGGCAAGAAGGCGCTGGCCTTTATCGGGCTGGAGCGGATCGGCGGTCTGATGACCTACGATGTGACTAGTCCGGAGCAGCCGGAGTTTGTGAACTATATGAATACACGCGAGTTTACTCCGAAGAACAATCTGGCGACAGACACCGGGCCGGAAGGAATCGAGTTCATTGCGGCAGCAGACAGCCCGACCGGCCTGCCATTAGTACTGGTCGCCAATGAGGTCGGCGGCACGGTTGCCATCTACCAGCTGAATGTGACTAAGGTAACCCTGGACAAGACCGAGTTGTCCCTGCAGGCCGGCAGTTCAGCAGCAGTGCTTACAGCAGCAGTGCAGCCTGCGGGTGAGGGTGCGGAAGGGCTGGCTTGGAGTTCTTCCAATACAGCTGTAGCTGCTGTAGATCAGACAGGCAAGGTCACGCCGTTGACAGCGGGAACAGCCGTAATCTCTGTATACAGTGCAGACGGCTATGGACTGGCTGAAGCTAAGGTGACTGTGCAGGCAGCCGATACCGTAATCAGCCAGCCTGGCTCAAGCCCTTCGGGCGGATCAACTGCAGTGGTGTCCACACCGGCTGCAGGAGTGAGTACTTCTGACGGTAAGGCAATCCTGGGAATCAAAGCAGCAGCGGATGCGGCGGGCAATCCATCGTATCCGGTCAGTACAGCAGAGGTGACAGCAGCCCTTGAGGCATTGAAGAGCTCAGCCGCGGACGAACTGGTATTCCGCACGGCTGCAGGGAATACTGCAGGGTCGGCGACGCTCAATATTCCTGCGGCAGCCTGGACCGAGATTACCGGTAGCACAGCGCAGACAGTTACCTTTGCAAGCGGCACCGGCACGATTTCCCTGGACCGGGCTGCGGTCACTGCTATTCAAACTGCCGCCGCAGGTGAGGCGGTCAGCCTGATGATTGCTGCTGCTAATCTCACAACCGGCTCAAGCCTGATCGGAAGCCGTCCGGTAGTGAGCCTTGAGGTCAAGACCGGCAGCCGTAACATTTCCAGCTTCGGCACAGGCGGAGCGGTGGTAAGTGTTCCTTATACTCTTGCTGCGGGAGAAGATGCCGCTGCTATAGTTGCTTATTATGTATCACCAGCGGGCGGGCTGACGGTGCTGCCGGCCAGCAGCTATAATGCGGCAACCGGCCAGCTGACCTTCCAGACCTCGCATTTCTCGATGTATGCTGTCGGTTATAACAAACCGGCCTTTACTGATACAGCATCCAGCTATGCGCAGGATTCCATCACCTATCTGGCAGCACGCGGGATTATTTCAGGAATCTCTGCAGAGCAGTTTGGCCTAAAAAGCAAGCTGAGCCGTGGGGACGCAGCGCTGCTGCTGGCCCGACTGGCCGGAGCGGAGCTGGGTAATGCAGCAACCGGCAGCTTTACTGATGTGCAGGCAGACGATTATTTCGCTGCTGCGGTCAGCTGGGCCAGCGTGAACGGAATCGTGAACGGTACAGGCGACGGCAAATTTGCACCAGAAGCCAATGTTTCACGGGAGCAGCTGGCGGTGATGATTGTCCGTCTGGCTGAAGCGATGAACTGGAGCCTGCCGGTGAACAGCGGTGCAGCGGCCAGCTTCGCTGATCAGGCATCGATCAGCAGTTACGCACAGGAAGCTGCAACAGCAGTCCAGCAGGCAGGCATCCTGTCCGGCCAGGCAGCAGCGGACGGCAAGGTTAACTTTGCCCCGCAGGCGCCGGCAACCCGTGAAGAAACAGCACAGCTGCTGGCTAAACTGCTGAAGGCTGTACAGTAACACTGCCATATAGCAGGTGGTATTCCGCGCCGCAAATAACCGTAGAAAGCGGCTGGATATTTTAAGCGGCGCGGATACTTTAAATTTTATTATTCTATAAAATTACATGCTATAATAGAGGGTAGCGTCCCCAAATCCATGTATGAGGTGATCAGTGAATGGGATTTCAGGCAGGCCAGCTGTTTATTAATTTGCCCGTTGCCAATCTGCAGAGGTCGGTTGATTTTTTTACGGCAATAGGATTTGAGTTTAATCCGCAATTTACGGATGAGAACGCAACCTGTATGATCATTAACGGAAATACGTATGCGATGCTGCTGACACGGGAGTATTTCGGCACGTTTACGGACAAGACGATCATTGACTCTGCTGCCCATACAGAGGTCATTACCTGCTTCTCGGCAGCCAGCAGAGAACAGGTGGACGAGCTGGTGCAGAAGGCGCTGGATGCCGGCGGCAAGCCGTTCAATGCTCCGGTTGATCACGGCTTCATGTATAATTGGAGCTTCCAGGACCTGGACGGGCATCTGTGGGAAGTCGTGTATATGGATGAGAGTGCTGCTCAGTAAAAAGGTTGAATAATAGAGGAGTGTTCAGGCAGGTGCCCTAGCGGTGCTTGCCTTTTTGTGTTGCTGCATACCCCGGTGTTTACAGTATTGCAACAGATTCTTTACACTCCACATACATAACCCCGCAGACCCGTTAATATCCAGCTTCTACAATGAGTGCGTGGGACAAATTACATACATAATGAAATGACCAAAGCTTTAACAGAAGGGATGATTGGTTTGAAAACAAGTGTGCTGCACTTATCCATGAAATGGAAGCTGATTCTAAGTTTTACTGCGATTTCGCTGATCTTTTTAGGGGTTGCGCTGCTTCAGGGACAGAAGATTAACCAGGTGGAGCTATCGATGGAACGCCAGAAGACGGAAATGGAAAAAAGAATCACCGTTTCGGCCATCACCCAGCTGCTGCAGGAGCTGAACAGCCTGGAGACCTCACTTGCCGAATCCAGTGACCTGGAGCTGGCAGAGCCGTTTATGGACAAGCAGCAGCAGCTTGACGAAGCTGTGGCCAAGGTTGATTTTGATAAAGAAACCGCCGCGTGGAAGGATCTGCAGCTGCTGAAGTCCGCAATCCATATGTATACCGGACATGTCGGTAAGCTGATAGAAACGCTGGGGGACACAAGCCTTGACCCGCTTACGGTGCTCGAGGAGATTGACAGTCTGCATACAAATGCGCTGGCTGTTCATCAGCAGCTGCTCAATATTAACACCACGCTCTACAAGGCGGCAGCGGATAATGCCGACCAGGCACAAGCGGATTCCTTCAAGCTGCTGGAGCACACCGTGTCAATTGTTTATTATGCCGCTGGTGCAGTAATCCTGTTCATGCTTGTACTTGCTGTACTGCTGACCCGCTCGTTCCTTGCTCCGGTAGGCCGGCTGCAGCATGCGCTGCGCAATATCGCTGAAGGGGATCTCCGCCAGCAGATCAATTCCCCGTATAATGATGAGCTGGGACGGCTGAGCTTCCATTTTGACCACATGGTGAGCAGAGTGCGGGATATGCTGCGCCAGACGGTTCAGGTTGCTTCCACACTGGCGGATTATTCACGGTCCTTTCAGCAATCCTCCACAGTTACCGCACATACGAATCAGGAAATTGTCAGAACGATTCAGGAGATTTCAGTGGGGGCTGACCAGCAGGCGGTTCAGTCTGAACAGAGTGCACTCCTGCTGCGGGAGCTCGAACGGGAAGTGGCGGAGATCACAGACTATACCGACAAAATGCTGGCTACCAGCGGCAGTGCTGATCATAACGCGCGCAAAGGCTCCGAGACGGTCGTAGAGCTGCAGCGGATTTCACAGCGCTCCCGCTCTTCCATCGGCAGAGTGTATGAAGCTCTGGAGAAGCTGGTAGAGCAGTCGGGGGATATTTCTCGGATTACTAACTCCATTACAGAAATCTCCAAGCAGACGAACATTCTCTCGCTGAATGCGGCGATTGAGGCGGCGCGGGCCGGGGCTGCAGGCAAAGGGTTCGCTGTCATTGCTGACGAAGTCCGCCACCTGTCGGTGCAGACCAGCGATTCCTCGATTCTGATCAGCCGGATTATCGGAGAGCTGCAGGAGAGCATGGCCGGATTTCAGGAGTATATGCTGGAGACGAAAAAAAGCCTGGAGGAGCAGGATTCCCAGGTAGCGGAAACGCTGGCTTCTTTCCAGGCCATAGACGGCTCGATTGCCGGAATCAGCAAGCAGATTACACTGATTCACGGAAAAGTGGAGGAGACGCGGCGGATCAATTCCCGGCTGGGCGAATCTATCCATTCCGTAGCCTCCGTTGCCGAGCAGACAGCGGCAGGGGTTCAGGAAGTGAACGCATCGAGCACCCAGCAGGATCAGGCCATTCACGATATTGCCCGGCAGGCGCTGGAAATCAGCGAGCTTTCCCAGCGCCTGTTCCGGGAGATCAATGTGTTCAAGATCGGTCAGGAGGAGGATACCAAGCCTAACGTCGGGCAGCTGCTGATTATTGAGGAAGCCCGCAGCAGCAAAGACAACGCAGACGAAGCGCCGTTACTGGCGATCGCGGAGTGACGCGTGCAGCGAAGCCGCCAGCTCAGGCAGCCAGCCGGCAAGCGGAAGGAAGACGAAGCCCGCAGTGCGGGCTTTTGCTGTATCCATATGCCAGGACTCCGTAATGCCAAACGGGGACATATCCCTTTCATCGGTGCGGCCCGGTGTTATTGCCTGTACGCCTGTAACGGCTTCGAGCAGCGAGATGATCTCCTGAATTGTCATTGCCCCGTCCGAGCAGGCGTTTACAGGCCCGGTCAGCGGGGAGAAGCCGAGCCAATACAGGAAGTCTGCAGCCTCATCGGACCGGATAAAAGAAATCAAAGCTTCAGGATTTGGTATGCCGACAGGCTTGCCGTTCATGATGTGTTCAATATGGAAATGCAGTCTGCGCGTGTAATCATCCGTTCCGAGCACAATCGGAAAACGGACCGCCGCCGCAGGAAAGGCCGTCTGGTTCAGCAGAATGGCTTCGGCCAGCCGTTTGCCCTCCTGGTAGCTGAAGTTTTCCCTGGGACCAAGGGTGACAGGATAATGTGCCGGGTCAAAATCGGCTTCACGCAGCATTTGCTTGTTTGGATCATATACGGACAGGCTGGAGGTCAGAATATACCGGCCTGCAGAATCTGCGAAAATCCGGGCCGCAGCCGCCGCATCGTCCGGCGAGTAACAGATGTTGTCATAGACGACATCGTAGTGCCGGCCGCGAACGGCCGCAGCCAGCGCCTGTGCGTCAGAGCGGTCGGCGGTCAGCCGGATCACCCGCTCACCAAAGTGATCCTCTGTCTGTCCTCTGGTTAAAATCGTCACCTGTGTATCTTCGTCCTCCAGCAGCCGCTGTACCAGCCGTTTGCCGAAAAATCTTGTTCCTCCGAGTACAAGTATGCTCCTCATCATTTCCCTCCCTGGTTGAATCATTCCCATACAGATTCCTTGTTTTCGTTGAAAGGCTTATATGACCCGGGCCAGTTAAGCCGCCATCATCAGCACGCTGCCGTACCTTCCTGTACGATCAGCAGCAGTGCGGACGGTATTGTGCCGGGCCCGGACCGTGCTGATGCCGGCTGCCATTGTAATCCCGGCAGCATTCTCGCGGCGCAGCAGCTCCAGCATGACGGGAAGCTGGCCCTGTTCGTATGCTTCGGCGAGTGCGCTCAGCAGCTGCCGGAAATCGCTGTCTTCAGGCCGGGCCGGGCCATCCGCTGCCAGTTCCATGCGCACTGCTGCGAGAGCCTGGCGGGCCCGGTACAGTGCGGCTTTGACCGCTCCTTCCGTGGTGTCCAGCTGATCAGCTGTTTCCTGTGCCGGGTAGCCAAACACATCCCGCATCAGAAATACCGACAGCTGGAGCGGCGGCAAATATTTCATCAAGGCGTGGAAGGCCGTTTCCAGTTCCGACAGGCTAAGGGGCTCCTGCTCCGTTGCAGCATCTGCCGGCTGAATTACGCGCTCTGTTGCACGGTTAAGCGCAGCTTTGCGCCGCAGGCTGTCAATCCATGTATGTTTGGCAATCCGCAGCAATAGTGCCTGCGGATTGGGGCTGGCGGACCACCCGCTGTAGCCCAGCGCCCTGGTCCAGGTGTCCTGAGCCAGATCCTCTGCCTCATGTACGGAGCGGGTGAGACTCAGGCAGTAGCGGTTCAAGGCTGCATCAAGCGGCTGCAGGCATTCTTCAGCTGCGGTATCCGTTAGATCATGTTCATCAAGGATTAACATGCTCGTTCATCTCCTTTTCGGCAATCCTTACCCTTGTGTTTAGTTCCCTCTATTATATAAGCGAATATCTGCAGATAAAAGGTACGCTGCCGGCATGGTTTTTTTTCGGGAGAATAGTCTGCCTGTTTCCCGTATCCTTTTCCGGCCGTCATCCGTTTACCAGTTATCACTTAAAGATCATTTCAAGGAGGTAAGAAGGATGAGTATTATTCCTTATGTAGTTGAGCAGACGGGCAGAGGTGAGCGTTCCTATGATATTTATTCGCGGCTATTGAAGGACCGGATTGTATTTGTGGGGGCGGCGATAGATGATCAGCTGGCCAACAGCATCATTGCCCAGCTGCTGTATCTGGCGGCCGAGGACCCGGAGAAGGATATCCAGATGTTTATTAACAGTCCAGGCGGTTCGACTACCGCCGGGTTCGGTATTTATGATACGATGCAGGTAATCAAACCGCAGGTCAGTACGATCTGCACGGGGTTTGCGGCTTCCTTCGGCTCCTTGCTGCTCCTGGCCGGAGCTCCCGGCAAAAGATTTGCGCTGCCAAACAGCGAGATCATGATCCATCAGCCGCATGGCGGTGCGCAGGGCCAGGCCAGCGACATTGCCATCAGCGCCAGACGGATTCTGCAGATCAGGGAGAAAATCGTCAAGATTACTGCAGAGCGGACCGGCCAGCCGGCAGAGCGGGTCGAGCGGGATATGGACCGTGATTTTTTCATGACAGCGGAGGAAGCGCTCCATTACGGAATTATCGACAAAGTGATTTCAAGTTTATAACCAAAGGAGCTGACGTACATGCTGAAGGAATTGCTGGGACAGAAGGTGGCGGTACATTTTCTGGACGGAACAAGTGTGAGGGAGGGTGTACTGGAGGAGCTTGACGAACGTTTTGTAAAATACCGGACGGAGTATCAGCTGCTCTATATTCCTGTCACTTCCATCCGTGCAGTTGCGCTTGAAACCAAGGAACGGGAACGGCCGCGGGTCGGATTCGGGCAATAGACATTCGTTACACTGGTAACAAAGGGTTCTGGAAAAGGGCTTAATAACCCAAAGACTATTCTTCTGCCGTAAGGGCGCAAGGATAGTCTTTTTTTGTGCTGACAGGATTCCATTGATAATCGTTATCAATTATACTGAGAGGAATGAAATGCTATTGATGGTGGTGAGCAGCCGATGTTACAAGAGAAGATGATGATTGGGCAGGCGGGTCAGCCGATGGACTGGGACGGGCTGGCCTTCCGGCTGTTATCGGTTCAAGTACTGAAGGGGAGCGACGAGGTACATCTGCCCCAGCAGCTTGTCTTATCCTATGCACTGATTGTTGTAACCGGCGGTACGGTGCAGCTTCTGGCGGACACCGGGCTGCTGGAGCTGACAGCAGGCTCGGTCAGTCTTTGTCTGCCAGGGCAGACCTTCGGAGCTGTGGAGCAGTCAGGGAGCCTGGAGATGTATGTGTTCTATTTTAACGTTTATCAGTATGGTGCAGCGGACGAGGGAAGCCGTCTTCTCAAGGATGCACAGCTGCTTCCGCAGACCGGCCTGCTGGCACAGATTCCGATGCCGTTTATATTGACAGTATGTAATGAGCTGGCGCAGAAGGAGGAAATGGAGCAGCGCAAGGTAAGCTTCCGGGCGCAGATCGCTTTTCAGGAGCTGCTCTACAGTGTCCGGGTAAGCGGCTGGCAGCGTCCGCGGGATACGAATTATGCGCTGGAGCAAGCAAAGCAATACATAGAAGAGCATTTCACCCGGGATTTGACCTCACAGTCACTGGCCCAGGCTGCCGAATTCAGCCCCAAATATTTCAACGATCTGTTCAAAAGGAAATACGGCAAAAGCGCCATGGATTATGCCACCGAGCTGAGGCTCCAGCAGGCCAAACGCCTGATGGCGGAGAGCGGTGCCAAGCTGCGGGAAATCGCCCATCAGGTGGGGTACGCTGACGAATTCTATTTCAGCCGCAAATTTAAAAAGATGATCGGAGTGCCTCCGGCAGTCTATATGAAGAGCCGCCGCCGCAAGCTGATAGCCTACTCCTCCTCGCTGCTGGGGCAGCTGCTTCCATTGAATCTGATGCCGTATGCGGCGGCACTTCATCCCAAGTGGACAGAGTACTATTACCGGAACTACCGCAATGAAATTCCCGTCCATATCAGCGCTTACCGCAGCAACCAGGACTGGCAGGCCAATCTGGAGGTGCTGCGGCAGGTTTCTGCAGATCTCATTCTGGCTGAGGATTCGCTGCAGGCGGAGGAGAAGGAGGCCCTTGAGCAGCTTGCACCGGTCCATTATCTGTCCTCCGAGCCGGCTGACTGGCGCAGCCCCTTTCTGGAGCTGGCAGAGCTGCTGGGGGAATCCTGGCAGGCTGAGCAATGGCTGGCCGCTTTCGACTGGGAGGCAGGGCAGGCCAGGGAACAGCTGCATGTGCAGATCGGCAGTGAATCGGTGGTGGTTATCCGGATGCTGCATAATAAGCTGTACCTGCATTGCAGCCGCAGCATGGCCAGCATGATCTACCGGGAGCTGCAGCTGAAGCCTGCATATGACGCAGCAGACGGAATCTACAATATTCCGGTGACTCCGCAGGAGATTGCAGCGATCGGTGCCGACCATCTGCTGATGCTGATCCGCAGGGAGAGCGACACGCTGAATGAATGGAGCCGGCTGCAAAATGATCCGCAGTGGCTGAAGATCGCGGCTGTGCAGCGGCACCGGGTGCATTTTCTGGCCTCAGATCCCTGGCGAGAACAGTCTGCTTATGCCCAGCTGCGGATGATCAGGGAAACCAGGCAGCTGTTCCTCGGCCAATCGTCCATACATGTTCCGTAATTTGTCCATGGAGCACCGGCTGGCGTCCCGTTATAATCGGTAATGATAATCATTATCATATTATAGAATGATAAAAGAGTGGGATGAGATGAAACGAGCGGCTGGATTGAAAGCAGCCTCCCTGCTGGTGCTGGGGGTTGTCCTGATTGTTATTGTCAGTGTGTTATCAGTGCTTTACGGTTCCAAAGACATTAGCTACATAACGGTATGGAATGCACTGGTGCATTTCGACCCGGATAATATTGACCACCAGATTATCCTTACTTCACGAATCCCCAGAGTTGCCGGAGCATTACTGATCGGTGCCTTCCTGGCTGTATCAGGAGCGCTCATGCAGGGGATGACCCGGAATTATCTGGCCTCACCTTCTATTATGGGTGTCAGCGACGGCTCCGTCTTCGCGATTACCCTGTGTATGGTATTTCTGCCGGGTACATCGTCCATGACGATGATTCTCTATTCCCTGGCCGGCTCTGCACTGGGCGCAGCGCTTGTGTTCGGAATTTCCAGGCTGGTACCCGGGGGTGCTTCCCCGCTGACTATGGCCGTACTCGGCACAATCATAGGTACCTTCCTTGGCGGAGTGTCCCAGGCGTTGTCGGTCTATTTTCAGGTGTCGCAGGATATCAGCTTCTGGTATAACGCCAGGCTGCATATGATGGACCCGGCGGTAATCAAGCTCGCCATTCCGTTTGCGGTAATCGGGCTGTCGCTGGGCATACTCATGTCCCGGCCGGTTACCTTGCTGTCGCTTGGTGAAGAAACGGCTGCCGGGCTCGGTCTCAAGGTGACTGCCGTTAAGGGGCTTACGATGCTGAGCGTTGTGCTTCTGACAGGCATCTCGGTAGCCATCGCCGGCAAAATCGCCTTCGTCGGCCTGATTATCCCGCACATTACGCGGCTGTTAATCGGGCAGGATTACCGCAAAATTGTTCCGTTTGCCGCGTTTTTCGGGGCACTGTTCCTGGCGGCATGCGACCTGTTCAGCCGGTTTATCAATTATCCGTTCGAAACGCCGGTCGGCGTGGTCACAGCCCTGTTCGGAGTGCCGTTCTTCCTGTATCTTGTGAAGACGAGAGGGGGCAGCCAGGCATGAACAAGCCTTCTCTTGCACCGAAGTCCAAGCAGCGGAGATTCTGGTCGCTGTTCCTTCTGCTCAGCCTGCTGACGCTGGCTGTAATATATGTCAGCCTGACCAACGGGACGTTTGATCTTACCGTTAAAGAGGTGTTCCGCACACTGCTGCGGATTCATCCTGTAGAGGATTATGATCTTGTAATCTTTGAATTCCGGCTGCCGCGCATCGTGCTCGGTGCGCTTATCGGCTTCGGGCTCGGCATCGCCGGCGCCGTCCTTCAGGGAATCTCCCGCAATACGCTCGCTGATCCGGGTATTCTGGGTATCCATGCCGCTGCCGGAGCATTCGTGGTATTGTTTATGTTCTTCACTGCAGGTACTATGCAGGCTCCTGCCTGGCTGTCGGTCATGTCCATGCCGATGTTCGGCTTCATCGGCGGGCTGGTCGCGGTTGTGCTGCTGTTCCTGTTCGCGAGGCAGCACGGCGAGTTCCATCCGCAGCAGCTGATTCTGGTCGGGATCGCACTTGCTTCGGGCTTCGGGGCGGTTACCCTGTATATCTCGCTCAAGATGGACCCGCAAAACTTCGAGATGGCCACCGTCTGGCTGGCCGGAAGCATCAATAATGCGAACTGGCGGCAGATTTTATCCACGCTGCCATGGCTGATCATCCTTACGCCGATTATCTGGCGGAGGGGGACGGTGCTTGACCTGATGCAGCTTCACGAAGTCAGCGTTAAGGGATTGGGCGTTGCGACCGGCCGGGAGAGACAGATCCTGCTGCTCTGCTGCGTCGGGCTGGTCAGCGCCTGTGTCTCTGTATCGGGCAGCATCGGGTTTGTCGGGCTGATTGCCCCGCATATCGCAAGGCGCCTGATCGGCAATACTTACCGGTACATTGTTCCCTTATGCGGCATGATCGGGATGCTGATGGTGGTGCTGGCCGATTTTATCGGCAAAACCGTATTTGCACCGGCGCAGCTGCCGGTAGGCATCGTTATCTCTATTATAGGCGTGCCTTATTTCATCCTGCTGCTGTTCAAAGCACGTGTGAAATAAGATTACAAGCAGAGTCCGGGACGCTGAGCTCCAGCGTATCTGGGCTCTTTTTTTTCAAATATAGCAGTAGGAGGTATGAAGGTATTGGATTCCCGCTATTACACATACTACTAATGAAGAATAACGCAGATAACGGCGAAATCGCGCGAAGGGCGGCAATGCAAGCAGTTAGCAGACAAGCCAAAACGGGTAAGGTTAATTTATACGCCCGATCCGGAGGTGAGCCTGTTGTTTGGTTGTAAAATAAATTCGTATGAAGAAAGGCGCTGCTGTGATACAATAGCCTAGTTGTCCTTCTTGCCGGATATGATGTTCGGATGAGCTGCTTCTTCTGACAGTATATGTTTATAAATCTTAGGAAAATGAAGCATAAGCGTGTATTTACATGCGTTCAGGAGTATTAACAGGATAATCGCAAGATTTTACAGACTATGCATCAATTTTTGTCGTTTTTTATTGATTTATTGCTGTGCTTTATGTATAATCAGCCTTGTTGATTTTTCATAGGATGTAGCCTGCCCAAGCTTGATGAAACGAAACGACTGACAACGAAACGAATCCAGAGCAGCAAGGCTAATAACTAATAACTTAAGCAAATTTAGGGGGTTATTAATTGTGGGAAAAGCGTTAATTATTGGCGCTGGCGGTGTAGCAAGCGTTGTTGTTCATAAATGCTGCCAGAACCCGGATGTATTCGAAGAAATCTGTATTGCCAGCCGTACGGTCGCGAAATGCGATGCTCTTAAGGAGAAACTGGATGGCGGCCAGACGAAGATTTCTACGGCTCAGCTTGATGCGGACAACACGGAAGAGGTTATTGAACTGATCAAGAGCTTCCAGCCGGATGTCGTGATTAATGTGGCTCTCCCATACCAGGATCTGACGATCATGGATGCTTGCCTGGCTACCGGAGTGCATTATGTAGATACAGCTAACTACGAACCGCAGGATACCGCGAAATTTGAGTATTCCTGGCAGTGGGCGTACAAGGAAAGATTTGAGAAGGCCGGAATTACGGCGCTGCTCGGCAGCGGCTTTGACCCGGGCGTTACCGGTGTGTTCACCGCGTATGCGCAAAAGCATTATTTTGATGAAATTCACACGATTGATATCGTTGATGCGAACGCAGGCGACCACGGTTACCCGTTTGCTACCAACTTCAATCCTGAAATCAATATCCGCGAAATTACTGCGAACGGACGCTACTTTGAGAACGGCGAGTGGATTGAAACGGCTCCGCTGTCCGAGAAGAAAGTCTACGATCTCCCGGAGATCGGTCCTAAGGATATTTACCTGCTGTATCATGAAGAGCTGGAATCCCTGGCCAAAAATATCAAAGGCGTGAAGAAAATCCGCTTCTGGATGACCTTCTCCCAGAACTACCTGACTCACCTGAAGGTGCTGGAGAATGTCGGCATGACTTCGATTGAGCCAATTATGTATGAAGGCAAAGAGATTATTCCTTTGCAGTTCCTGAAGGCAATCCTGCCAGACCCGGCATCCCTCGGACCAAGAACCAAGGGTAAAACCAACATTGGCTGTATCATTCAGGGTACTAAAGACGGCCAGCCGAAAACCTATTATGTCTACAATGTCTGCGATCATGAAGAATGCTACAGAGAAGTGGGCTCCCAGGCCATTTCCTACACAACCGGCGTTCCTGCCATGATCGGGGCTATGATGATTATCAAGGGCATCTGGAACAAACCGGGCGTACACAACATCGAAGAGTTCGATCCGGATCCGTTCATGGATGCACTTAACAAACACGGGCTGCCTTGGCAAGAAGACTTCTCGCCAACGCTGCTGGACTAGGGCGTAAGGCAATGAAAGAAATCGATATCGACATCAGCGCGCTGCCGTCACCTGCCTATCTTGTCGATGAGCGGCTGCTCAAGAAGAACCTGGAGACCCTGAACTACGTGCAGGAGCGCACCGGTGCCAAGATTCTTTTGGCGCAAAAAGGGTTCTCCATGCACGCTCTGTACCCGCTAGTCGGCAAGTACCTGCATGGCGTCACCTCCAGCTCCCTGTTTGAAGCCCGTCTGGGCTTCGAGGAGATGGGCAAGGAAGTGCATGTCTATGCACCGGCCTACATGGAACGTGAATTCGATGAGCTGCTTGGCTATACCGACCACATTGTGTTCAACTCGTTTGACCAGTGGAACCGGTTCAAGGACCGCGTGCAGAATGCTGGCAAGCCAATCAGCTGCGGAATCCGTGTAAATCCGGAATATTCCGAGATTGAAGTGCCGCTCTATGATCCTTGCTACAACTACTCCCGTATGGGCGTAACCCTGCCGAACTTCCGTCCGGAAGAGCTTGAAGGCATTGAAGGGCTGCATTTCCATACCATGTGTGAGCAGAACTCCGATACACTGGAGCGCACGCTCAAGGTTGTGGAGGAGAAGTTCGGGCAGTATCTGCACGGTATGAAATGGCTCAACTTCGGCGGCGGCCACCATATTACCCGTGACGATTATGACCTGGAGACGCTGATTAAGTGTATCCTTCATATGAAAGAGACTTACAATGTACAGATCTACCTGGAGCCGGGCGAAGCGGTGGCGCTGAACACCGGATATCTGGTAGCAACTGTGCTTGATACAATGCACAACGGCATGGATATTGCCATTCTCGACACTTCGGCTGAATGCCATATGCCGGACGTGCTCGCAATGCCTTACCGTCCGAACATTATCGGTTCAGGACAGCCTGGAGAGTTTCCGTATACGTACAGACTCGGCGGCATGACCTGCCTGGCAGGTGATATCATCGGGGATTATTCCTTCCCGGAACCGCTGAAATACGGCGACAAGCTGGTCTTCCTCGACATGGCGATCTATTCCATGGTCAAGAACCACATGTTTAACGGCGTGAACCTGCCGGCCATTGCATCCTACAACGATGAAGAAGGCTTGAAGATTATCCGCGAGTTTGAATACAGCGACTTCAGCGGCCGTTTGTCTTAATTCTTTTTTATAATAGAGTGCCCCGCAAGCCGGCTGGAGTTGGCTTGCGGGGCGCTTTTTTGATTTCTCGTGAATACTGGATAGCTGCACTTTGTACACTTATTATGCTCATTTTTGCTGTCGCCACGGCTTTAGCTGCACTTCAGAGACAATTTCATAATCCAAAACCCTTGCTGCGCTTGGATTTTTTGAGCATAGAAAAAGGAGTACCTCCCCAAATTCTCGAAGTTATAGGCGACCAAACCGACACCCGAGAAAGAAAAGAGGTAATCCCTATCTATTCAATTCGACAAGAAGAGCTATTTTCCTTTGAGGAATTGCTCCTGATGCGCCCAGAAAATAAATACTGCCAAATCTTTGAACACTTAGATCTGGCTCCGGTCCTGCACGTCCTTCGGAAAAAGAACCACCGTGGTCGGCCGCAGGAGCTAAACATTCCTGCCATGATCTACTCGCTGCTTATCTCCAAAATGGAGGGCATTGAGTTTGTTTC
>NZ_FNDX01000043.1:0-8088 GCF_900099765.1 Paenibacillus typhae
CACCGAGCATGCGCTTAAGATCGTTCGCGGAGCATGTAGAATGGCTCAATCCGAAGATTCAAGGATGGAGAAATTATTACTACACGAACTACAGCCAAAAGAGATTAGCGAAACTGGATTGGTATATTCTGCAACGCTTAACCCGGTGGTACGCAAAGAAGAGACAACGCGGGAGATGGATAAGTTCACGATCTGAGGTTAAGTATATGGCCAATAGGTATGGACTAAAAACGCTATTGTGATCTGCATGCACATGAATGACGAACATCGGAAAGCCGTATGAGGGAAAACCTCACGTACGGTTTGATGAGGAGGGGCTGGTTTAAACCCAGCCCTTTACTCTAGTAACTTGTGCTATTCCTGCACCTTGCTGCTTAGAAGCTAAAGTCCTCATCACGCAGCGGCTCCACGTTCAGCGCACGGACGTAGCCGTTGCCTTTTTTGGAGAAAAAGTCATGCTGCTTGGTGTGGGTGCTGATCCCGTTCTGGACGATCGGGTTGATCTCTTCCTCGTCGAACAGCGGATCGTGACCCAGGTTCATCATCGCCTTGTTGGCGTTGTAACGAAGGAAGGCTTTCACTTCCTCGACAAGCCCGATTGGCGCGTAGATCTGCTCGGTATACTGCTCCTCGTTCGCATGCAGCAGGCGCAGAAGGCCAACGAGTGTCTGGTATACGTCGCGCTGGTCGTCCTCGGACAGCTCCTCGAAAATCTCCTGAGCCAGCACGCCGACATAAACGCCGTGGATGCTCTCGTCGCGCAGGATCAGGTCGATGATCTCGCCGCTGCAGGTCATTTTGCCCTGGCCGGCCAGGTAGAGCGGGTAGAAGAAGCCGCTGTAGAACAGGTAGCTCTCCAGCAGGACGGAAGCCGCCATCGCCAGGTAGAGGTCCTTGGGTGTTTCGATTTTTTTGTAATACTCGGAGATGGTCTGGGCCTTGAACTGCAGGAACGTGTTGTCCTCCACCCAGCGGAAGATCCCGTCGATCTCCTCAGTGGAAGCCAGCGTCGTAAAAATACTGCTGTAGGACTTCGCATGAATCTGCTCCATCATCCCCATGAAGCCGAGCACCGCCTTGCGCTGCAGGCCGTCCACATGCTCCATGATCTGCGGCATCCCTACGCCGCCTTGCACGGTGTCGAGCAGGGTGAGCCCGCCCAGCACCTTCATATAAGAGTCCTTTTCGGTGTCGCTCAGCGTCAGCCAGGACATTTTGTCATCGGATAATGGAATTTCGTCGTCGGTCCAGAACTGCATAATATTCTGGTTCCAAAACATCAACGAGAAGTCGTCGTCGGGACGGTTCCAGTTCACGGCTTGAATTGCGCTCATAATGGTATAATCTCCCTTTCTGTAGCCGTACGGCCCTTTAAATCGAGCAGGTCAGGCATTCCTCGACGGACAGCTTTTTGGTGCGTGTGTAATACAGCGACTTCAGGCCTTTGTGAGCCGCATACAGGTAGCAGCGGGCCAGCTCACGGGTCGTTACATCACTGTTCACGTGCAGGACGGTCGAGATACCCTGGTCGATATGGGGCTGGATTTCCGCAATCAGATCAATCACCTTGAACTGGTCCATCTGATAAGCGGATTTATAGAAGAACACATTGTCCGGCTGCAGATAAGGCATCGGATAATAGGTGGTCGAGTTAGCATAGGTACGGGTCTCGATCTGCTCGACGATCGGCATTACGCTGGATGTAGCATTCTGGATGTACGAAATGCTCGCAGTCGGCGCAATCGCCAGACGGTAGGCATGATACAGGCCGTTTTTCATAACAGCTTCACGCAGCTGCTTCCAGTCTTCCTGAGTAGGAATATAAATGCCTGCGAACAGCTCCTGCACTCTTGCCGTAACCGGCTGGTAATTAGTAGACACGTAACGGTCAAAATAAACACCCGTCGCATAATCGGACTCTGCGAAGCCGTAGAACGTCTCGCCGGTTTCGGCGGCGATTTCCATACTCTTTTCAATCGAGTGGTAGTTCATCGTCATGAAGAACGTGCGGGCAAAGTCGCGGGCCTGCTCGCTTTCATATGCGATTTTGTTCTTGGCCAGGTAACCGTGCAGGTTCATGACGCCCAGGCCGACGGAGTGCATCTCCTTGTTCGCTTTGGCTACGCCCGGAGCATTGGAAACGGTAGTCATGTCGCTGACTGCGGTCAGGGCGAGCATGCCCTCATGAACGGACTCACGGATTTTGCCGTGCTGCATCACGTTCACAATGTTCAGGGAAGCCAGATTGCAGCTGATATCGCGGCGGATCGCATCCTCCTGGCCGTAGTCGTTAATCTCTGAAGTCTCCTGCAGCTGGAAAATCTCGGTGCACAGGTTGGACATTTTGACCTGGCCGACGTTCTTCAGGGCGTGAGCGTTATTGGCATTGCTCTTGTTCATAATATAGGGATAGCCCGATTCGAGCTGGATCATGGCAATTTTGGTCAGCATGTCGCGTGCGCTCATGGCAACCTTTTTCTTCACGCGCGGATCAGCGAGCAGGGTGTCGTACATTTCGTCGAGATCCATGTCATCCAGATGATTGCCGTAAGCCTGGAAAACGGTATAAGGTGCAAATACATACAGCGGCTGATTATCCTGGGCCAGCTTGTAGAAACGGTTCGGCACGATCAGACCGATGGACAATGTCTTCAGGCGTGTCCGCTCGTCGGCGTTGATCTTTTTGCTGTCGAGGAATTCAAGCACGTCCCAGCCGAAAATATTATAGTAAGCCGCACCGGAGCCCTTGCGCTGGCCCATCTGGTCAGCATAGGAGAACCCGTCTTCCATCAGCTTCAGGACAGGCATGATGCCTTTGGCTGCATCCTCTACGCCTTTGATCGTCTCGCCGCGCGAGCGCAGCTTGGACAGATTGACGGCAACGCCACCACCGATCTTGGACAGCTGCATGCAGGTGTTCAGCACATAGTTGATGGAGTTGAGCGAGTCGTCCATTTCCAGCAGGAAGCAGGAAACCATCTCGCCGCGGCGGCTTTTGCCTGCATTGAGGAAGGTCGGTGTGGCCGGCTGCAGGCGCTGCTCCATCATCGAACGTGCCAGAGTGCGGGCCGTTTCAACGTTCCCGCGTCCAAGGTGCAGGGCTACTACCGCTACACGGTCCGGATAATGCTCAAGGTACTGCTTGCGGTCATTGGTTTTGACGGCATAGTCTGTATAGAACTTGGAAGCCGCCATATAGGAAGGAAAACGGAAATCATATTCATGGGCGATCCGGTAGACATCCTCCATCTCAGCTGCGCTGTAACGGTCATACAGATCCTCGTAATAATCATTGGCGATCATATAGTCAATCTTGGCTTTGGTGCTTGTAAAGGTCAAGCTGCGGCGCTCCACATCACGCATGAACTCCGCTACGGCCTCTTGGTCTTTATCGAGCTGGAAAAATCCGGTCTCGTCTCTCTTCATCAACATGTTATTTAATTCAATATGCCGCAACCCGGTTCACCTCCTGTTTAATTCGCTCCACATCGCCAAAAGTCCCTGACAGCTCGAATTTGCCGACTACCGGCACGTTATAGCGTTCTGCAATCAGGTCTGCGCTGTGGGCGTACAGCTCACCCCAGTTTTTGTTGCCGCTGGCGGCAATGCCTTTCAGCCTGGAATGGTTCCTCTCCAAAAAAGAGGACACCTTCTCTGGGATCTGTCCAAATCCGGTGGTGTATGTAACAAGCACATAAGGCTCGTCGATCGTCATATGCTCTTCGATTTGTACAGCAGGCAGCTTCAGCTTGTTGATAAAACGTCTGACATTGCCGGTTTTGGAATCGTAAGCAATCAGCATAGTCGCTCTAACCTCCTATAACAATGGATCTATTTAAATTGTACTCGGGTGTTCCGCTAGGTATATGAGTTTAACTACTATATACACTACATTTAGGTGACTTCAATCATATTAAACACTATATGTTGGAAAGTCAATAGATCAGAAAGCCCTTTGCGGCCCTCTGAAAGCCCTTCAGAAACGGTCAGGCCAAGCCCCGCCTGCAATCTTTTCTCTAAAATTTTATTCTAATTTTTAATATAGTCTGAGCCGTGCCGAAAAGAGGCCTTACGTACCCGGCATCCAAAAATCCATGCCTGTTCCGGCCTCCGTCTATGGTACAAGGAATCAAAAGCTTTCATAATAACGAAAGAAACCGCCAGATATAAAGGATGAGAGGATGAAGGCCCGATGTTTGAAGTGCAAGAGCTGGACTGGCAGGGGCGCCGGCTGACGGTGTTCCTGCCCCCTTCCTATGCGTTATCCCAAAAGCGTTATCCTGCAGTATATCTGCATGACGGCGCAACCTTAATGATGAATACCTTAAATTATATGTACAGGCTATTCCGGGAGGGGCTGCTGGCCGAGCTGATTGTCATCGGGATCAGCACTTCTTCCCGAAATGATGATTATACACCCTGGCCTGAGTCTGCTGCAACAGAAGGCAGGCCGGCCTTTGGCGGCCGCGGATCTGCCTATCTCGATGAAATCGCCGATGGCATCAAGCCTTACATCGATTCTGTCCTGCGGACGGCCCCGGAACCGGACAACACCGGTCTGATCGGTTATTCGCTGGGCGGCCTGGTGACGCTGCTGGCCGCTTACCGCCGGCCCGATGCCTTCGGGCGGTTTGGGATGCTGTCACCTTCAATCTGGTACGAAGGGATGCTTGGCTACACGGAAGCTAACCCGCTGCCTGACCGGGGGCAGAGGCTGTATTTCTCTGTAGGCAACCGTGAGGGCGTGTATAAGCAGAATCTCCAGCGGCATGCCGTGCCCAGCACATTGCAGCTGTACCGCAACCTGAGGGGGCAGCTGGCTGATGAGCAGCGGCTGCGGCTCTCAATTGCCGACGGGGCTGCCCATGACCTTGCCTCTATGTCGGCGCAGTTTCCCGAGGCGCTAAAGTGGCTGTACGGGGCGGCTGACGGACAGGAGGCGGGGGCACAGCAGGCCGGGATGGAGCCTGGGCTGATCTCACCGGTCAGGGCGTGTGCTCTGCCGGGGACCGAGGTATGGGACATGACCTCCCTGTATAACGGCCTGACTTACCGGATCTTTGTCCATATCCCGCTGAAGCCCCCGCCGCCGGAGGGTTACCCGGTGCTGTACACCGTCGACGGCAATGCCTACTTCGCTTCCCTGAACGATGCGATGCGGCTGCAGACCCGCCATCCGCGGGGGCTTCCGTCCGGTATGGTAATTTCCATCGGTTATCCGGCAGACGGGCCGTTTGTGGCCGAGCGGCGCTTCCGGGATCTTACCGTGCCGGATGTACAGCAGGGTCTGCGGCCGGACGGCTCACCCTGGCCGGTGAACGGGGGGGCGGATGCCTTTCTCGACTTTATTGAGCTGGAGCTGATGCCGCTGATCAGCCGCAGATACCGCGCAGATCACTCCAGGGCGGCGCTGTTCGGGCATTCATTGGGCGGCTTCTTCACCCTGTATACGCTGATCCGCCGCAGCCGGCTGTTCAGCACTTATATCGCAGGCAGCCCGTCCCTCTGGTGGAAGGGCAGAGTGCTGTTCGATATGCTGCCGGAGCTGGAGGACAAGCTGCGCAGCGGGGAGCTTGCCTGCTCGCTGATGATCGGCATCGGCTCGGAGGAGACCGGCATGCTGGAGAATGCCAGGGCCTTCCATGAGCGGCTGGTCCCATTTAACGGCAGCGGACTCAGCCGGCTGTCCTATAAGGAATTCCAGGGCGAAGGGCATATGTCTGTGCTGCAGCCGCTGTTCAGTCCGATGCTGCGCTTTGTTTTTGCAGCAGAAGGTGCTGAGCCCTGCATCTGAGAGTCTCCGGTAGTCTGTTCCATTTGACAAATCAGCAGTTTGCTTTATATTAGTAAGGGAGCGAGAGACCGTACTTATGCAAGCACAGGCTGGAACTACAACAATTGATGCCGCGCGGTGTTCCGGATTTTACCGGCTGCCGCGCTTTTCTTCTATATATAGGAGAAAAAAATATATAGGAGAAAAAATTACCGTACAACATGGTATGTATCGGGTGCCCGGCGGGTATCTTCTTAATATAGATCAGAGGTCAGGAAGGAGCGAATGCATAGGAAATGGGCAGTCTCCTAATTGCGTGGCTTTGTATGCTTTGTCTGTTTTTTACCTTCAGAGATAAGGTGAGCCGGAAAATTCTTTATCCTGTAGCGCTGGTCGTAGTGATCAGCACTTTGGGCTGCTGGACCATTTTAATGTAATTTTTAGCTTGCTATCAGCTTATTTTCAGGTAGATCCTTTATAGTGAATATACCAGACACCCCCCAGTGTTATATGGTACCCTGCAGGTCTTGCCAACTCCCATGGCAAGGCCTTTTTGTTTGCTTCATAATTTTTCTAAAAATCCAGACAATAATGTGATGTTTTTCACAATAAAATATTTAGAATTGTTTTATATTGAATTTGAAATACTAAGGATGAGAATAATGCAGTTAAAAAGGAGAATGATGATGAATCACGAAGGAAGTCTCCGCCGCGGTCTGGTGTTTGGCCTGTTTTTAAGTATTCCGCTCTGGATGTCAATGATCGGCTGGCTGCAGCTGTTATAATAAGTGAACCCATGCAAAGAAGAAGACTGTCTGCGGAGTGATCCGCGGGGAGTCTTTTTTACTTGAATCGGAAATATAATAGTTCAATAATAAGTAGTTCAAATCTACTAGAATTAAATATTTAAAATATAACAATTTTAAGCAAGTGAATGCGGGTATTCATGAGTATAAGAGAGGATTAGTTGAACAATAGATAGAATTTTAGAGCTATTCTGCATATAATGCGCCGTACAGGCTCTTTTTAGAAAAATTTCTAATGTTATTGGCAAAATATTATAAGGAATAGATTGACAATACAGAGGATCAGGGAATACACTGAGGTTAGTTCTAAAGTAACAAATGTCATAGACTATTTTCTCTATTACCAATTACATACCTTCTCATGTATAATCGCAAACCGCGCGAAAGCGCGGGACGCAAAGTCAGGAGTCTACAGCCTTTGAGAGAGGGCTACGATCGTCCGGCCGCCATGGAGCTTGTCTTCCTGGCGGCTTTTTTTATTTTTCAGGTGAAGGTGCTGCTATAACCAAGGATATCGCATCTTACGGGGGGATTATTAATGAAACGTAAATCTGTATTCAAATTATCTTTTGCACTGTCTATGTCTGCAGTCCTGCTGGTCGGCGGCTGGCTGGCTTCGGCCGGTCAGGGTAAAGTGAGAGCCGACAGCCCCCCCCTTCCGGGCGTTGCGGGTAAGTACAATGTGTTTATCCTTGGTGATCTCAAAGGCTACCATAGTGATTCTGAAGGCAGAATGGCTGCAGGCGGCAATATCACCCTTACACAGGGAGGATATTCGGTAGGCCACAGCCTGAGTGAAGCAGAACGTTCAGAAATGGATTCGCTGGTGGCTGGCGGCAATCTGAACTATGAGATGGGGGAAGTTAACGGTAACGCCGTGTACGGCGGCACTTATACAGGTACAGGTAAACCGCGGGGCGGAACAGGAACCCTGCGGAAAGAAACGAACGTTATTAACTTTGTCTCGGAGTTTGCCTTGCTCCGCGCCAAATCCCAGGAGCTTGCAGCTTTGACGGTGAACGGCAAGACTGAGGATAACTATGGAAATATTAAATTGACCGGAACTGATCCCGCGCTGAATGTGTTCTCGGTTTCAGGAAGCGCGCTTACGGGCGCTAATGAGCTACGGATTACTGCACCGGAGGGGTCTACCGCCATCGTTAATATAGACGGAGCTTCGGTCACCTTCAAGAACGGAAACGGGCTGACTGGCGTAAGCCAGAATAAAGTGCTCTATAACTTCCCGCAGGCAACGGCTCTGCGGCTGGAGAGTATCGGTGTAATGGGAACTGTTCTGGCACCGAATGCAGCGATTACCTTCAATAACGGGCAAATCAACGGCAGTATGATCGGTGCTTCGCTGGAAGGAAGCGGGGAATTCCACCATAAGCCATATACTGGCCGTGACAACGGAACCCCGGCAACACCAACACCGTCGCCATCACCAAAGCCGACCGCAACACCAACGCCGGTTCCGACAAGCACAGCGACACCGTCGCCAACACCAGC
>NZ_FNDX01000043.1:8348-52943 GCF_900099765.1 Paenibacillus typhae
ACAAGCACACCGACGCCGGTACCGACAACAGCACCAACACCGACACCAACGGCAGCGCCGACAAGCACGCCGACGCCGGTACCGACAACAGCAGCAACGCCAACGGCAGCGCCGACAAGCACGCCGACGTCGGTACCGACAACAGCAGCAACGCCAACGCCGACTTCAGGTACTCCGGCAACTGAACCGCCAGCAGCAACACCGACATCAGGCACCCCTACAGCAGCGCCAACAAGCGTTACAACGCCTGCCCCTACAGCACTGGCAACGGCCCAGCCGACGAGTGTAGTCGCTATTCCGGGCGGAACGCCGTTAACTCCGACCGGTCCGACGGTCATTGGAACAATTGTGACAGATGACGAACTGGTCATCGACGATAATCCTGTACCGCTTGGTCCAGGAGCAAGCGCAACGGCAGCCGCAGGAGGAGTGACTGCACCGCAGGCAACACCGGTGCCAAGTCCGACAGCCGGTCCGGGACCGGATGATGAAATTATTCTTGATGATGAAATTCCGCTGGGAAGTGTTACCGATCCCGGCACTACAGCAGCGGCAGTCGCTACATTGCCGCAGACCGGGGAATCGAGCCATGCTCCGTATTATATTACAGGTCTGACGCTGGCCGCTTTGGGGCTGCTGCTAAGCAGAACCAGAACCGGCAAACGCAAACGCTAGAAACAGTAAAGCCCGGCGGATGAATTAGGGTTTCCGCCAGGAAGGCTTAAAGGCTGCTGCCGGAAGGGGTATAGCTCCGGGCAGCCTTTTTTATGCTGCTTTTCGCAAATGCCAGTACAGCATGCTATACTTTGCAGACATTAGCAGCCATAGGATATTAGAACATGGACCGGGCGGCTAACAAGCAGATGCTGATTGCAAGGAGGCAATACAGATGTGGATGATCATTATAGCAGCAATCATTATAATTGCAGCCGCTGCGCTGCTTTATGCCGGATTTTTTTTCTACGGGGTGGCAATCCACCGTGCACCCAAGGAGTTTTTGGCCAGCAGTCCGGATCTGAAGGTCGATCCGCCTGTTGCCGGGGCCTCCTGGGGTGAGGGGGCCGAGTGGGTTTCCCGCCAGCATTTCCGGGAAGTCCAGCTCGTTTCGGATGACGGCCTGCAGCTTAAGGGTTATTTTCTTCCTTCTGAACGGGCAGAAGGCCGTACGGTCATCATCGCCCACGGTTATTCCGGAAAGGGAAAGGACATGGGTGCCATTGCCAAAATGTATTACGAGCGTCTGGGCTATAATGTACTGCTACCGGATTCGAGGGGCCATGGGCAAAGTGAAGGCCATTATATCGGATTCGGCTGGCCGGAACGCCGGGATATGGTGAAATGGATTGATTATATCCTGGAAGAGACCGGAACAGAGGCCCGGATTGTGCTCCACGGGGTATCCATGGGCGGGGCGACAGTGCTGATGACTTCGGGAGAAGAGCTTCCGGCGCAGGTCAAGGCCATCGTGGAAGACTGTGGTTACAGCTCGGTGAAGGCGCAGCTGTCCTATCAGCTCCGGCGGATGTACCGTCTGCCGGGCTTTCCGTTCGTACAGTGTGCCAGCCTGGTTACCCGGATCAAAGCAGGTTACTTCTTCGGCGATGCCTCCGCGCTCAGGCAGGTGCGTAAGGCCAGGGTGCCGATTCTGTTCATTCATGGAGATGCAGACAGGTTCGTACCCTTTTACATGATGGAGGAACTGTATCAGGCCTGCAGTGCCCCGAAAGAAAAGCTGATCGTGCACGGGGCGGGACATGGTTTGGCTTACGATACGGATAAGACGGGGTATATCGCCAGGGTAAGCGGCTTTGTGCAGCGGTATGTACAATGATTCCGGAAAAATCCCCTGGAAAGTAGACGTGCCCGGTATCCGCTTGGCGCGGTTACCGGGCACTAATATGTTCCACACATGGCCTGCTTCATGCAACGTATAAGCAGCTAAACCATGTCTTATAGGTATATTCATCCCCCGCCGTCAGTGAGCGTAACGGGTGTCAAAAGTTCCTTGTTATTTCCAGCAGCCGTATGGCGAGAATAATCCTTCCAAAACGACAAGAGCCCTACCTCTCTCTTGTCCTTGCGGCTCCGTGGCCGCGCCAGTGTGAATCGGAATACTATGTTCGAATTTCATCTCATAAAAAGGAAGAGTCATGCAAGAAAACGTAAGATTTTGTGTCCGGATTGCCGATATTAAAAAGAAGTAAAACAATCGGCCTGACATCTTCTTGAAGGGGATACATATACACCTAAACAAATATTCCTATATTATATCACGAAATATTTAAAAGCGCAAATATAAGTAGGAACTGGGTAAGACCGGGGATGGGAGAGCTAATGAGTATATACGGGGCATTTTTAAGAAAGCAGATTGGCAATTATTTATTCGGCTCCGTCATTGCGGTTATGGCGGTAGGCAGCCTGATCCTGCTTACTTCTCTGGAAATCAGCACTGTGGAGTACGGCCGGCTGCTGATTGTACTGCTGCTCTCATTCATTATAATGGCAGTTACGGAAATCAGTGTGTTCTTGAGGCAGATCAAGCCGATCCGGACGGCCCTGCTGGACCCGGAGCCTGCACTGGATGTGCTGGAGGCGGCTTATCTGCACACCCACCAGCTGCCCAGAAACGCTGTTGTGCGGATTCTAGGCCCGCATCTTCTGGGGTTGTCGCTGCCGGCAGCTCTGATGACCATCTGGATGATTCACACCGGCCTGCTTACTATACCGTACTTTTATCTGGTTATGGCCGTTGTCGGAGCCATTCTTGTGGCCAGCATGCATGCGCTGATCGAATTTTATCTGACCTGTTCGGCTATTATTCCGCTGATCAAGGATTTCAGGAACCGGGCAATGGAGCTGTACAAAGTCGATTTCTCGCTGGAAGGTCATGTCTTTGTGCCCATCCGTCCGAAATTCCTGATCAGCTGTATGCTGATCGGCACGTTCCCGCTGTTTCTTTTTATTATGGCGACCCATATACGAATGAACAATAACGGAACCGGCCTGCTGGTCGTAGTCCAGAATTATTGGGTCTGGGCAGGGATGGTGCTGCTGATCGGCACCCTGTTCTCCTCGGTGGCGGCCCTCCTCCTGACCAACAGTGTGCAGCACCCGATTAACGAGCTGTATAAGGCTATGAACAATATCAAAGACGGCCGCCTCCTGCAGGTGCAGGATGAATATTCCGATGAATTCTCCAAGCTGGTCGCCGGATTTAATATGATGGTGCGCGGACTGCAGGACCGTGAGCAGCAGAGCCGGCAGCTGCTGGACAGCTATTTTACGACGCTCGCAGTTGCTCTGGATGCCCGGGACTCTTATACTGCAGGCCACTCGCTGCGGGTGGCGGAGTACTCGGTTATTATCGGACAGCTGGCCGGTCTGACCGGTCAAAGCCTGGACGATCTTCGCAAGTCGGCGCTGCTGCATGACATCGGCAAAATTGGCGTACCCGATAACGTCCTGTTCAAGGAAGGCAATCTGACGGACGAGGAATTCGACCAGATCAAGAGCCATCCGGTGCTCGGGGAAAATATACTGCGCCAGATTGAGCCGGTGGAGAAAATGGCTCCGTACCTGGGCGGCGTGCGCTCACACCATGAGCGCTACGACGGGAAAGGGTATCCAGACGGTCTGGCCGGGATGGACATTCCGCTGCACGGCAGGATTATTGCCGTGGCGGATGCCTATGATGCGATGACCTCGGACCGGCCTTACCGCAAGGGCATGGACCATGAGCAGGCGCTGGCTATTCTGGAGAAGGGGCGGGGCAGCCAGTGGGATCCGCGGTTCGCCGGGTTATTCCTGGCCCACTTCGGCAAAAATATACACAAGGACGAGCGGGAATATCCGGGGCGTACCGGATAGCAAGCACAGCAGTCCGTGTTCCCGGTCTCATGCTTTTCAGGAGAAAGCGGATACCATCCAGATTATGGAGGTGTCCGCTTCTGCTTGCGTGCCTATTTTGTGAAACAGCTCTGTAAAACCGACAATTAACGACTACATTCATTGAAGGATTAAGGGCAGACCGTTATAATTATGAAGTCTGGTTTTTAATTAAAAAATAAGGAGAATCCTATGAAACGCGCAGATGTGCTGCTTATTTCCATCGTGCTGATTGCTGCGCTTGCCTTTCTCGTGCCAAGATGGCTGGGCGATGATAAAGGCGGGCCGGGCAAGAATCTCGTGGCCAACATAACAGTAGACGGCAAGCTGTTTAAGACTGTGCAGCTTACAAAGGAAGAACAGAGTATCGAAATCCGCACAGAGCGGGGCTATAACCTTTTAAAAGTGCATGACTACGGAATCGAAATGTATGAAGCGGATTGCCCCGATCAGGTATGTCTCGGCTTCGGCCGGATTACCCAGCCCAAACAGACCATTGTCTGTCTGCCGCACCGGGTGCTGGTAGAGATTGCAGGGACCTCGGGAGGAGATGAAATCGATGGCTATGTCCAGTAAGGAATCGGCAACCGCGCTGAAAAGAACGGTCATTATCGCGATATTTGCGGCCGTTGCTGTAGTGCTTAGTATAGTGGAAGCCCAGATTCCGCTTGCCGGAATGGGACTGATGCCCGGCGCCAAGCTGGGCTTTGCCAACATCATGATTCTGACTTGTATTTTCTTTTTACGCGGGCGCGATGCTTTTGTACTGGTGATCCTGAAGACCCTGCTTACTGCATTCCTGCTTGGTACGTTCTCAAGCCTGCTCTTCAGTCTGTTCGGCTCCCTGCTCAGCTTCGTGGTTATGTTCCTGCTTGTCCGCTTCACCGGCAAAAAACTGAGTGTCATCGGCATCAGCATCGCCGGCGGGCTTGCCCATAATACCGGACAGCTGCTGGCAGCATCCATGGTATTTAATTCTGCAAGTATTCTGTACTACCTGCCAATTCTGCTGATTACCGGGATTGTAACCGGAATTCTGGTCGGCTTTGCAGTGCGTTATCTGGTGGCTTCACTGTCAAAGATTTCGCTGTTTGAAGAGTTTTTGGACGGACGGAGCCACTAGCTGCGGAAGGATGACGAACATGAAGGAAACTAACATTGTAAATGAAACAGGAGACGCAGTCATCTCTCTGGAAGGGGTGGCATTCGGTTATGATCCGGAGCACCCTATTCTGCACAATATTACGCTGTCGGTTCCCCGGGGGCAGTGGGTAAGCATTGTCGGCCCGAACGGCTGCGGCAAATCAACGCTCGTTAAGCTGCTGAACGCCCTGCTTCCCAAAAGCGCTGGCGAAATCGTAGTCTGCGGGCAGCCTCTGGAGGAAGAAACCATTGGATCAATCCGCGGCAGCATCGGCATGGTCTTTCAGAATCCTGACAACCAGTTTGTCGGGGCTACCGTAGAGGAGGATATCCTGTTCGGTCTGGAAGGGCTCTGTTTATCCTATGATGAGATGGACGAACGCCTGAAGCTGTATACAGAGAAGCTGGGGATCAGCCATCTGCTGTCCAAACATCCCGGTGAGCTGTCCGGCGGCCAGAAGCAGCGGGTGGCTATCGCCTCCATTCTAGCCATGAAGCCAGGCATCGTCATTTTTGACGAGGCCTCTTCCATGTTGGACGAGGGCAGCCGCAATGAGCTGCTGGTTATTCTGCAGGGAATGCGTGATGAAGGCTACACCATTCTGATGATTACGCATGATGCAGATGAGATTCTGGCATCCGACCGGGTGCTGGCCCTTCACGGGGGCAGCCTGGCGGCAGATTTGACACCGGAGGAGCTGTTCCGGGATCAGGAGCTCCTTGCCAGATGTCATCTGCGTGAGCCGTATCCCTGGCAGCTTGCCCGTGAATTACAGCGCTTAGGCATCAGGACGGATGTTCCCGCCAGTGAAAAGGAGCTTATAGATACGTTATGGCCATACAACTACAGCAAGTAAGCTATACCTACGCTGACCGGAGCCTGTGGAGGCAGACGGCGCTGCATGATATTAATCTCAGTATTGCCCAAGGCTCCATGGTGGGTATCGCCGGAGCAACCGGCTCCGGGAAGTCTACGCTTCTGCAGCTGTTTAACGGGATTCTGAAGCCGTCCCAGGGGACGGTCCAGGTACTGGATGTGACGATACAGGCAGGGGAAAAAGCGCCCCGGCTGCTGCCGCTGCGCCGCAGGGTCGGCCTGGTCTTTCAGTTCCCGGAGCAGCAGATGTTTGAAGAGACGGTCGAGAAGGACCTGATCTTCGGGCCGCTTAATTTCGGAATGAGCCCGGAGGAGGCCAAGGCGCGCGCCCGTCAGGCTATGACCGATATGGGACTGGATCTTGAGCTGCTGGAGCGCAATCCGTTCCGATTAAGCGGAGGTCAGATGCGCAAGGCGGCCATTGCTTCCGTACTGGCGATGGATCCGGAGATTATTGTTCTGGATGAACCGACAGCGACACTGGACCCGCTCAGCCGGGCTGAGCTGATCGGGCTGCTGGAGCGGCTCTGCCGCGAGCAGGGCCGGACCATTATTATTGTAACCCACCGCATGGACGAGCTGCTGCCGTACGCTGATCACTGGGCGCTGCTCAAGGAAGGCGGGCTTATGTTTCAGGGGAGCGGCCTTGCGCTTGCGCAAGACCCGGATATTCTGGAGCGCTGCGGTCTTAGTGTTCCGCAGTCGCTCCGGTATTGGCATGCGGTTGCCCGGCGTTTCGGACTGGAGGGCGAGCAGCCCTGCCTGACTGCAGACAGCCTGGCTGAGCGGATCGCTTTGCTGCAGGCCGAAGGAATGAGGGATAGCCATGAATGAACGTCTGCTGCTCGGACGCAGCATAGAGACCGGCTCCTGGGTACACAAGCTGGATGCCCGGTCCAAAATAACCGGAATGCTGCTGTACCTCGCCATTATTCTGCTTTCGCATTCCTGGGCAGCCATGGGGCTGCTGGCGGTATTCTCGGTAGCAGTGATGCTGTCAACGCGTATCCCGCTCAAATATTTCATTAAATCGGCGAAGCCGTTGCGTTTTTTGATGCTGTTTATTTTTATTGTACAGATGCTCTCGGTAAAAGAAGGCGAAGCCTGGCTGACCTTAGGCTCCTTTTCGCTGTATGAGGGCGGTCTGCGGCTGGGTGCTTTTTCCGTCATCCGGATGCTGTTCCTGGTCACTTTCACTTCCCTGCTTACGTTTACGACGACTCCGGGCAAGCTGAATCAGGGGCTGGAGGGGATTCTGTCCCCGTTCAAGAAGCTTGGACTGAAGCCTGACCGGCTGACCATGATGATCGGGCTTGCGCTGCGCTTTATTCCGACGATTCTTGATGAATCGCAGATTATTCTGAAGGCACAGGCCTCACGGGGGGCGGATCTCAAGGAGCTGCCGCTGAAGGAAAAGGGACGGATGCTGGTATCGCTGCTTGTACCTGTAATCACAAGCGCCTTCCGCCGGGCACAGGATCTGGTCTATTCCATGGAGGCCAGAGGCTTCCGCATGGATGCGCCCCGCACCCGGTATCACCGCCTGAGGTGGGGCACAGCTGATACCTTATTCGTCGTAATGTTCATCATCATGGGAGTTGCAGTAGCAGTACTGTAATATTTTTAGGGGGAAACAAGCATGGCACGTTATTTTAATGGCAGGGAAATTGAACTACTGGCACCGGCAGGAACCTTTGAAATCTTCAAGGAAGTCGTTCAATCGGCTTGTGATGCGGTTTATTTTGGCGGTCCGGTCCTGAATATGCGGATGATGCGCAAGGGCTACAACCTATCGCATGAGGAGATTGCCCAGGCGCTGGTGATGGCCCATAATCTCGGTAAAAAAGTCTATGTCACCGTCAATAATCTGTTTAGTGAAGAAGATGTGGAGGAAGCCAGAGAGTATCTGCGGTTCCTGGACGAGGTTCAGCCGGATGCGCTGATTGTGCAGGATATGGCGGTGCTGGAGCTGATCCGCGAGATGGGGCTGACCGTTCCGATTCATGCTTCAGTCATGATGAATGTCCACAATCTTGAAATGATCTATGCGCTGCGCGATCTCGGGGTAAGCCGGGTGGTCACTTCACGTGAGATGGACCTGCAGACAGCGAAGCTGCTGGGGCAGAGAAGCGGAATGGAGCTGGAGTATTTCATTCACGGTGATATGTGCTCGGTGCACGGGGCCAACTGCTATTTCAGCTCCCAGGTGTTCGGAATGAGCAGCAACCGGGGCAAATGCATGAAGCCTTGCCGCTGGGATTACCGGATCAAGAAGGATGGCTATGTCTTCCCGGCTGAATATCCGCTGGCGGTCAAAGATATGTTCATGTACGAGCATCTTCCGGAGCTGATTGAATCGGGCATAACCTCCTTCAAAATTGAAGGCCGGATGCGCGATAAGGACTTTATGGTCATGCTGGCGAACAGCTATGGCGAAGCGATTGACCGCTATATTGATGATCCGGTCGGCTTTAACCGTACGGTGGACTCCAAAATGCTGTACAACAACCGCAAACGCGACTTTTCCACCGCGTACGCTTTTGGCAAGCCGGGATTATCGAATATTAACCGCCGCTATGAGGGAACAGGGAAATTCTACAGTACGGGAAAAGTGTTCAGCACCCCTACAGCAGAGCGTGAGCTCTCGGAGAGCCGGGTAATCCAGCTCCGTGAGCGGATGGCAGAAGGCAAAAAGGCGCAGGTGAATAAGCCTGAACTGGCAGTGCGAGTCAACAATATGGAACAGGCGAAGCTGGCGCTGGAGCTTGGTGTTGAGCATTTGTATCTGCCGGGCGACGTGTTTGAACCGGATCTGCCGCTGACCAAACAGGATATTAAAGAGCTGGGCGCGCTAAAAGGTGAGACCAAGCTGTATCTGGGCATGCCGCGGATGATGACAGAGCTGCATTTCGACCAGTTCAGCCAGCTGCTGGGCGGAGAACGCCTGCCGGTAGACGGTTTGCTGGTTACGAATCTGGGAGCGATCCGCCGCTTTAAGGATATGGGGTATCCGATGATCGGGGATGTGAATCTTAATGTGTACAATCATCTGGCTGCTGAGCTGTATACCGGACTGGGTCTGCAAAAGCTGACCGTTTCACCGGAGATGACGCTAGAGCATTTTGCCGCCTTTACCTCCCGCTGTGATCTGCCGCTTGAAGTTGTCGTGCACGGCACGCCGGCGCTGATGTATATGGAGCATGATCTGTTCGAGAACACTGAAGTTATGGAGCCAATCGGTGAGGAAGACAACCTGTTTGTCAGCAATAACGTCCTGGTGCTCAAAACGGATAAAGGTGAAAATCCGGTCTACCGCGATCAATACGGCCGCTGTCACCTGCTGTTCGCTAAAGAGCTGTGCTACCTGCCGGTGCTCGATGAGATGAAGGGAATGGGAATCTCCACCTTCCGGATTGAAGGGGCTACCTACAGCATCGCTGAGCTGCGCACAATCATTACAGCTTATCAGGAAGCTATTGGCGGCAAGGGGAACAAAGAGGAGCTGCTGGGCGGGCTGAAGCCGGTGTATGCCGGATATACGTTGGGCTCACTGCAGTTTAATTAATATTTCAAATTTAAAATTATAGGGTTACACTTTTTATTTTGCCAGAGATAGAATTGTAAGTGACATTTTTCACAAAATCTAAGCTTTGAAAGATTGGTAATCTTTTATCCATATACAGGTCTGCAGACGATATAATAGTTGGTAGAGCAATGGAACGGGTATGCCGTCCTGAACAGGGCGGTATCCGCTTCTGCACAGAAATCATCGAGTGAAAGCGAGGCGTCTTCATGGAACACACATCATTTATTGGCAGAGAGGCTGTAGCCGCCAAGCGCAGGCAGTATTTCTATCCCTGCACCGCACACTTTTACCGTGATGCCCCGCAAATTGTACGCGGGAGCATGCAGTATGTTTATGATGAGAACGGCAAGGAGTATACGGATTTCTTTGCCGGAGTTTCCGTAGTGGCCTGCGGGCACTGCAATCCGGCGATTACTGACCGGACCATTGCCCAGCTTCAGCAGCTCCAGCATACATCCACGGTGTATTTGACCCAGCCCAATGTAGATTTGGCAGAGCGGCTGGAGGCGGTGCTTCCGGGTGGCCTGCGGCGCAGCTTTTTCGTGAATACCGGCTCTGAAGCGAATGAAGGCGCGCTGCTGCTGGCCAGAATGCACACCGGCCGCAAAGGGTTTATCGCCCTCGAGAGCGGTTTGCACGGGCGCACCAATCTGACAATGAGCGTGACCGGCCTGCAGATGTGGCGGACGGATAACTATCTGGACGAGGACGTTACCTTCATTGAACGGCCGTATCATCCTGATCTGACTCTGGAAGAGGCAGCGGCCCTGTCTATTAAGAGCTTGAAGCGGGTACTGGAACAAAAGGGCCATACCATCGCCGCGATGATCGTTGAGCCGATCCAGGGCAACGGGGGCATGATTATGCCGGCTCCAACGTATTTCCGCGAGGTCAAAGCGCTGCTGGAGCAATACGGCGTGCTGCTGATCGACGATGAGATTCAGACCGGCTACGGCCGTACCGGCGCCATGTTCGCAATCGAGCATTTTGGAGTGGTTCCGGATATTATCAGTATGGCAAAAGCGCTCGGCAACGGCGTGCCGGTGGCAGCCTTCGCCACTACAGATGAAATCGCCGCTTCTCTGAACCGTCCGTCGGCCTCCACCTTCGGCGGTAATCCGGTCTCGGCAGCTACGGCGCTGGCTGTGCTTGATTATATTGAGGGTGAACAGCTGCCGGCACGTGCGGCAGCGCTGGGCGGCCGACTGAAAGCCGGACTGGAGCAACTGCAGGCGAGCTATCCGGCGCTGATCACGGACGTGCGGGGCACCGGCTTCATGCTGGGAGCTGAGCTGGCCGGCAATGCTGCAGTAAGTGCTGCCGAACTGACTGATGATGTGCTGGAAGACATGAAGGACCGCGGTTATCTGATCGGCAAAAACGGCGTAGGCCGCAATGTGCTTGCCTTCCAGCCTCCGCTGGTTGTTACAGCAGAAAATGTAGATGGTTTGCTCAAAGCACTCGGTGAAGTGCTGCTGCAGGCCTCCCGCCGTTTGTCTGCCGCTGTGCAGGCTTAAGCGGGCAGCAGGCACAGGAATCAAAGGTAAAGGACGAATACAATGGTTATTATGAATGCTTTTAAGACGACAGCCCTTAAGCTGAAAATGTTCAGCGAGCTGGTTATGTTCTCACATACGCTTTTCTCTCTGCCGTTTGCCGTCATCTCGATGGTCTGGGCCGCCGGCGGATGGCCTTCCGGGCATATGATGCTATGGGGCCTGATTGCCCTGATCGGGGCGCGCAATGGCGCCAACGCCTTCAACCGGCTGGTTGACCGCACCTTTGACAAGCAGAACCCGCGGACGGCGCACCGGCATCTGCCGCAGCAGCTGCTGGCGGAGAAGGAAGTTATCCTGTTTATTATTATCAACTACGCCGTGTTTATCGTTGCCTCCGGCATGCTGAATCTGCTCTGCCTGATTCTGTCGCCTGTGGCGATTGTCCTGATCTCCAGTTACTCGTATACTAAACGTTTCACGTTCCTTAGCCATCTGTATCTGGGCTTTGTCATTGCCTCGGCACCCATCGGTGCATGGTTTGCTGTGACCGGAAACATTGCGTTCACACCGTTTGTAATCGGCACAGTCGTTATGCTGTGGATTGCCGGCTTTGACATCATCTACGGCACCCAGGACATCGAGTTTGACCGGCGGCACGGCCTCTGGTCGATTCCGAGCTTCTTCGGGCTGAAAAATGCGCTGCTCATCTCCAAGGGCCTGCATTTCATCATGGTGCTGCTGCTGCTCTTCCTGTACGTCTGGCGCGATCTGGGCTGGATGTATCTGGTCGGCATCGGCATCGCAACCCTGCTTCTGATGACGGAGCATCAGATCATCAAGCCGTCGAACCGGAAGCTGATGAAGGTGGCTTCTTATAATTTGAATCAGGTGATCAGTATGGTGATAGTACTGTGCACGCTGATTGATTATTTTTATGTTAGCTAGGGGGCGTGGGTGCGCTCGGTAGGGGAGGCTCTGCTGCGAGGAATGTTTGGACTTCCGGCCGCTGTTATGTTTGGATTTCCTCATTTAACCCGCTCTCCGCGGTAGAAATCCAAACATAGCTTATGCTTCCGATGCGAGCTTTCCTTTGGAAAGCTTTCAGGCGGACGCTCCGCTCCTACAGTTCCAAAATTCCTCTCCGCTCGCTCTTTACCTCACTTGGCTAACAACAAAAAAGACAACAGGCCCGCCCAGTAGGGGGGCGGGCAGCAAGGGCGCGTAAAGGCTGGCTACGCGGCCTTTTTGCTGTGGAAGCCCCCAAACCCAAACCCAAACCCAAACCCAAACCCAACCCCAAACCCAACCCCAAACCCAACCCCAACCCCAAACCCAACCCCAACCCCAAACCCAACCCCAACCCCAACCCCAACCCCAAACCCAACCCCAACCCCAACCCCAACCCCAACCCCAACCCCAACCCCAACCCCAACCCCAACCCCAAACCCAACCCCAACCCCAACCCCAAACCCAACCCCAACCCAAACCCAAACCCAAACCCAAACCCAAACCCAAACCCAAACCCAAACCCCCCTGGCTAAACAACGCTCACGGGCGCTTTGCTGCGTTCGCTGGTTTAGCAAAAGCAAAAGCAAAAGCAAAAGCAAAAGCAAAAGCGAAAAAAATAGCAGGGGGCACAAGCTGCAGCGCCTGAGCATCTAAGTGGATTTTCACCACCTAAATAGCCCCTTTCTAAGGAAATGGAGCGTTTAGTTGGAAAATCGACATCTAATCTACCCCGCGGGGCCGGTTGATAGTCTAAAAGGTGATATTAGGTGTGCTTTTTCCAACTAATAACCGCTTTTCAGCAGCTTTCAGTGAATTAGGTGGCGTTTTTACACTTAACTTAATCAGGGAATGTCTCCACATTGCCGGGAGCACTGGAACGCAAAAAAAAGAGCCCGAAGGCTCTTTGATGAACAGTTAAAATTTAACACGTTTAAGATGCGGCATATTGTGTTTATACATACCTTAATATCTCAGTAATCACGGCCGGCAAAATACTGCAGCAGCGTCTGCAGATCGGTATGAGCCGGATACCCGGATAGCTGCTGAATTATGGCTGCTGCCTGATCCAGATAGCTCTGGCTCACCTCCGCAGTGCGGGCAAGGGCATCGCTGCCGGTGATGAGATTCAGTACATAGGTAACCTCTTCTTCGGAGGAACCGGGACCAATCTTGCGGATCGCGGGAGCGAGCGCAGGGTCCTGAAGGGCAAACAGGACAGGAAGCGTTACCTGACCGTGCCGCAGATCACTGCCGGCCGGCTTGCCCAGCTTCTCGGCAGACTGGGTGAAGTCCAGCAGATCATCCTGAATCTGAAACGACATGCCCAGCGCCTCGCCGAAGCGGTACAGGAGCTCGGCCACCTCTTCGGGACTATCTGTAGAGAGTGCACCGACCCGGAGGCAGGTGGCCATCAGCATCGCTGTCTTGTTAAGAGACTTTTCAAGGTATTGCTCGAGCGTCAGATCATAATCGAAGGCATGCTCCATTTGCTGGTATTCACCAAGGCAGAGCTGGGCGGTAGCTACGGATGACAAGTCATGGACGTAGCGGTTCTTGTCTCCGCTATATTTGCTTAACAGCTCGATGACTCTGGCTGACATGTAATTGCCGATATGGACAGCGGAGAGTACGCCGGTCTTCACATGCAGGGCAGCTCCGCCGCGCCGCAGCTCGGCATCGTCGATAATATCATCATGAATTAAAGAGGCGGCGTGAATAAATTCAGCAGCGGCAGAGAGCTGCAGCGTTCTGCGTCCGGCTGGTTTGCGGCCGAACCGGCCGCCGACAATGACCATAAGCGGGCGCAGACGCTTGCCTCCGGAGCCGATCAGCTCCAGGATGCTCTGGGCAAGCTGTGATTTTTTGGGGACATCCTTATCACGGGCCACTAGATTTTCAATTTCACGGTTAATTTCATTCAGGTCTATGTGTAAGGCTTCATGCAGCTTCATCTATCGGAATCCCACCTGTCAAATGGCTTTGCTTGTGCGGCTTCGCTGCCTGCTCTCCTGGAGAAGGAATTCATCGATTCCAGCCGCCGGATTGTACTCTGCGAAGTCTCCATTTGAACGTCTAATCTGCATTTTCTTAACGGAGGGAGCGAGATATGCAACCAGGTCCAGCTCACGGCATTTCACTGCGAACTGCAAATAGAAGCTGTATAAATAATCTCCGTCCAAAATGTTGCGGGTAAGGTCGGGGTGATGTGGGACGCATTCCATATGGCGCTCAGCAGCCAGGGTAAGAATGCTATAAATACCAAGCAAATGGAGTTTACGGTCATATTCCAGATCATGGCGTTCCAGTACCGCGAGCATCCGCTCACATTCCGCCGGAGAGAGATCCAATTGAATACCGGCGACCGGGGACATTTCAGCCTGCAATTGCCGGATGCTATCTTCAATGAGTTGTCTGTTCATTAAGCTTCTCTCCTTCATGTCGGTTTTGACGGAAGCATCCACCGCCCTGATTATCCCTACAAAACCAATCTTTAAAACCTTGTTAAACAAGGAGAGTAATGTGTCCCAGGGACACATTACTCCTTAGAATATATTATTCAACTGTAGCACACATAAAACACATAATAATATGGTTATATGAATTATGGCTTATAAATCATGAAGAAAGTGTTGATTCAGATCAGTCCGTAAAGAGATACCAGCGCCTTACGAGCGGAAGTCTCTTCCACTGCTTCTTGAGCCAAGGCAGAACGTAGTAGTCCAGGCCGAAAGTGCTGCCGGAGCCGCCGATGCAGGCAATCGCTGCTGCAACATACCAGAGCATTTCTGTTGCTGCCATCTTCGAAGACCAGATCATAGCAGCCATTGCGATGGTTGCCAGCGAGGAAATCGCTGTGAACAGGCCGACGATCAGCATAATACCAAAGACGATTTCGGCGCAAACCATACCGATTTGGAACCATTTTGCCAGGAAAGTATAAGATCCGTCGTTGTTGTAGAACATTAAATCCATGAACCAGTTGGTAGTGTCATAAACAAATCCTGGGACAGGAAGTGCAGATACGGCTTCTTTGGCAGTCGATACTGCTGAAGCTGCGGATTGGGCATCTACTGTTTCTTTAACCGCATCAACGGCTACACTGGCAGATGATGCAGCATCAGTAGCAAATGGAGCAGCCGGAATCAGGAAAATCTTATCCGGATCTTCCCAGATCTTCTTCAGCTTGTCGATACCTTCATACAGCCACATTCCCCCGAGCAGCATACGGAGCGGAACGATCCAGAAGTTAGGCGAACGCTTGGAGAAATGGCCGCCCAGGAAGCTCTTGCGGTTCTCAACATGGAAGAACTCGTGCATCATGTAAGTCCATACCTTGTTAAAACCTACCACTTGAGAGAGGTAGAACATATTGATAAAATGTTTGGACAACATAGCCATAAAGCCGGTAAGCATGAACAGCTTGCCTGGAAGTCCAACGTTCGCTACACCGTAACGGCTTCCGATGGAAACCATCGTACCGTGGAATCCCGGTTTGTAGGCTTTCTTAGCTGTACCTTTGATGTCAGCTGTGATGTTTCCGGCAATGACTGGAGCCGCTTGCTCAGCGTTCTCAACCATCTGTGGTACAGGGCGGGTTTCGCCTTCTGGAATAAAGAAGATGTTATCCCCGACAACATAGACATTCTTATGGTCAACGCTCTCCAGGTGCTCGTTGGTAACGATACGTTTGCGGCCTTCCTGTTTAACATCGAGGTTGCCCACAATTTCCGAACCTTCTACGCCTGCGGTCCAGACAATCGTCTGGGACTCAACAACGTTTTTCTCGCCGAGGGCAACACTGCCTTTGCCCACTTCGGTGATTTTAGCGCCGGTTACGATTTCCACCTTCAGCTTGCGGAGATGAGCTTCAGCCTTTTGAATCAGCTTATCCGGAAGAATCGGCAGAACCTTAGGAGCCATATCTGCAACAATCAGGCGTACCTCGGAAGGATCGATATAGAACTCTCTGCACAATTCATCGCGTTGTTCAGCCATTTCACCGACCAGCTCGACACCAGTGAAGCCGGCGCCGATGATAACGAAGGTCAGCATAGCACGGCGGACAGCCGGATTTTTTTCCTTGGCAGCTTTGGTGTACATATCGCGGATTTGACGTTTCAGCGCTACCGCGTCGTCATAGGACCAGAAGGAGAAGGTATTCTCTTCAGCTCCAGGAATACCGAAGAAGGTCGGTTTGCTTCCTGTGCCGATTACCAGGTAATCATAAGCATAAGTAGCTTTATCTGATTTAAGCTTCTTGTTCTTGAAATCGATATCGCTGATCTCATCAAGAACTACATCAACTTTAAGACCTGCAAAGATTTTCTTCAGATCGATCTTAATTGAATCCTCAGGCGCGCGGTTCGCTGAAACCTCATGCAGCTCAGTCAAAAGAGTGTGATAGGGATTCCGGTCGATAAGTTTAATTTCTACATCTTTGTCGTTCTTAAATTTCTTTGCCAGTTTCTTAGCCGTGAGTACGCCGCCGTAGCCGCCGCCCAAAATGACTATTTTCTTCAAGAGAAATTCACCTCATTCGTCTGATTAGCTGCAAGAGGAGAGCGAATTAATTATTTCGCGCCTTCGAGTGCTTTTTCTGCAAGTGTAAAGTATTCGCCTACGTGGATGGATACGCCGGAAATAGCGTCTGTTTTGCCTTCAGCATCAAGGGCAGGAGCTGCACCTTTGTTCTCAAGGAAGTATTTTTCAGCCAGTGCGATTTCTTCGTGCCATTCAGCGGAAGCACCGCCGGCCTTCATGCCGTATTTACCATCGATGGAATATTGCTTCTTATCGTCGCCGGCAGCATTTACACCGCTGAAGTTAACAGCTACAACATTACCGTTAGCTACAGTCAGGGCAACAGTGGATTTCCAGCCGGATTCAGCATCCATTTCGCCTTCAGCTTTGTAGCCGCCGTCTTTGTAAGGACCAGCTTCTACAGGACCGGCAGCAAGAGCAGCCTGTGCAGCAGCAGTAAAGTCGTTAACGTGTACGGATACTCCGGAGATAGCATCAGTGTGTCCTTCAGCATCAGTAGTGATTGCAGCAGGATCCTGTTTTTCGATCAGGAAAGCTTCAGCCTTAGCAGCCTGTTCGTGCCATTCTGCCTGAGCGCCGCCTTTGGCAACGAGACCGTAGTTACCGTCTTCGGATACTTTCTTCTTCAGATCGCCGGCATTTTTAACGTTGAATGCGTTCCAGTCAGCTTTGGTGATTTTACCGCCTTCTACTGTAAGCAAAGCGTAAGTCTGCCAGCCGGTTTCTGGATCAGCTTCAACAGTGCCGAAGTAAGTGCCGTCCTGGTATTGGCCTGCTTCAGCCGGAGCGTTGGTCGCTGCTTCAGTTGCAGCAGGTGCAGTTGTCTCGGCAGGTGCGTTGGTAGCAGCAGTGTTAGCGGCGTTGTTGTTGTTTCCGCAGCCTGCAAGCAGGGTGCCCAGAACCAAGGCGCTTGACAAAATTACAGAAGCTTTTTTCATTTGTTATGACCTCCAAAATAGTTTAAAATATATATATTAAAATGTAAAACATTTTAATAGACTTGGAAGTGATATTTATCACTTTATAAATGACAAATATCACTCTTATTATCGGCATTAGACCTGTTTTATTGCAGTACCTTGACACTTATCAGTAAACAAAAGGTAAAATTTAAAACATCTTCTTTCTGCTCCGATGGCATTTTAGCATAATAAAACGATCAAACATGTGAAAATAATCACTTAAACCTAAATAAATTTATCTGCAAGTAATTTAGCTATGTTTGGATTATATCAAATTTTAAAAATTTTGAATACCCTCTTTAAAAAACGATAAAGACTATTATGTGACAAAATCCGACGTTGCCTTTTCGCTGCTCAGGATTCATTGCCGGTGCCGACGGGTAATAAAACGATAGCACGTGAAGCTCTGAATATACCTACAACTACAGGGAAACTAAGGAGATGAACATGTATGGACAGCAATGTATTCAAAGGAAAATGGCTGCAGATCAAAGGTGAGACCAAAAAGCAGTGGGGCAAGCTCACTGACGATGATCTTGATGTAATCGACGGGGAAAAAGATAAATTAATCGGCAAACTGCAGGAACGCTACGGCCACACAAAAGATCAGGCTGAGGAAGAGTACCGTAACTGGGGACAATCAATCCGCAGCTAAAGGATATTTTTTACGTAAATAACAAGCTAGTCACATTCGCATGAAGAGGCGGTGTCCTATGTACAAACCGACCGTCGTCACCGGAAGGATTATTGAAGTGCATGCTGACCGGGTGTTAACCCAGCAAGGCGACATGTTCTGTACCTATAACCCCCGGTATTATAAGCTTCCTGATGCAGAGCTATGGACACAGGCTGAATGTGAGCCGGACAAGGGGCAGGTACCTGTTGTTGAAGAAATAAGCCGGATGCAGGTGCCGCGAAAGCGTTGGAATAGAATGCTGCCTTTGTTCTCGCCTCAGAAGAAGAGCGCAAATCGTATATGATAGAAGAGCGCAAATCGTATATGATTTGCGCTCTTCTTCTTGTTATGTGGACTTAATTCAGGATTCATATATACATAATGCTGGAACTGTGGTTTTATGAATTCAAGGAACAATATGATAGTATGGACAGGACGTTATTTATTTAAGCTGTGGGAGTGAGGCAATGGAATATCTCAAAATATTTTTTGTAAATACAGCGCTGCTGATAACATTGGCTTATCTCGGCAATCTAATATATAAAAATACTATTACATATGCACCTGAACAGGTGAAAAAGCTGTCTTGGGTTCTGGTAGCGATTTTTGCTGGCTGGGTCAGCTCTTTCTTCGGTTACCGTCTGGATGAAAATGTAATCTTTGATCTGCGCATTGTGCCGCTGATTATCTCTACCCTGGCCTATCCTCAGCCGTTCATTCTTATTCTGATCGGCGTAGGCACCGGGATCACCCGCCTCACCTTCGGCGTAAACGAAGCGGCGATGGCTGGCGTGATTAATCTGTCTATCCTGGGCTTTGTCTGTGCCGGCCTGAGCCTGTGGGTCAGCCGCTCTGCTGCATCGCTTCGCTTCAAGAGGCTAACGGTAATCCTCATAGTTAACCTGATCAATGCGGTCAATATCCTTATTTTTGGCGTAATTCCGGACCGGATTTATCTTACAGAGATTATGCCGGTGACCTTGTCCGGGGGCCTGGTTCTCAGTCTGCTATTCGCGCTGATTATCCGGGACTTCCAGCTGGAGCTGATGCGCAACGGCCAGATTGTCCGGGCTAATGAGCTGCTATCCTCACAGACCGAGGAGCTGCACAAGAACAAGATTGTTTTGGAGGAGCGGGCCAAGCAGCTGATGCTGGCTTCGCAGTACAAATCAGAGTTTCTGGCTACGATGTCACATGAGCTGCGTACGCCGCTGAACAGCATTATTAACCTGTCCCAATTAATAGAAGAAAACAGAGATTCCCTAAGCTCGGAGGAAACCGGGGAATATGCCGGGATCATCCACCGCTCGGGCGAGGATCTGCTCCTGCTTATCAATGATATTCTGGATTTGTCCAAGGTAGAGGCCGGCAAGCTGGACATCAACAAGGAGGACTTGAGCGTCAGCGAAATTCCGGAGCTGCTGGCACTTCAGTTCAGTGTAGCCGCCCGGCTGAAAGGGCTGGAGTTCAAGGTTACACAGGCTGCAGAGGTACCCGAAATCATTCATTCGGATCCCCAGCGGGTGCAGCAGATTCTCCGTAACCTGCTCGCGAATGCCGTTAAATTTACTACGGAAGGCAGTATCTCCCTTAACATCCGCACCATAGAGCAGAAAGATGGGGCCCTGCTGCGGCGCTGGATCGTTTTTGACGTGCAGGATACCGGCATTGGAATTGCCCCGGAGAAGCATGATATCATTTTCGAGGCCTTCCAGCAGGCAGATGCGACAATCGGGCGCAAATATGGAGGAACCGGACTAGGCTTGTCCATCAGCAATGATCTTGCGAGACTGTTGGGCGGGTTTATCACCCTGCACAGTGAAGAGCAGCAGGGGAGCCGCTTCTCACTTTACCTGCCCTTGTAACTTAGGGTGGAGGGCAGCAGCAGCCTCCAACTTTCTTTGTGACTTTGCTGTATTGACTTGGGGTTGATGCTGAGTAGAATGAAGCCAATGCCGCATCGAAGGAGTGTTACCACCCCATGAACATCATGAGAAACAGGCTGCCCGGTACCCGTCCCAAACGAATCCGCAAAGCTTCGGTCCACCGCAACAATCTAAGAATTGCTACAATTGAAGGAATTCCCTCAACTGTTTTCCAGGTACTGCTGCAGGGGCAGTTTCTGACGGGATTTCTGCTGTACTTAGGAGCAAGCTCCAGCCAGATCGGTTTTGTACTTGCTCTTACTACACTGGTAAATATCGCGCAGATCGGCGTAGCCTTTCTCATCCAGAAGCTGCCGAGCCGCAAGTGGGCTATGGTGATATTCACGGCGCTGCACAGGCTGCTGTGGGGCTCGACCGGACTGGTCCCGTTTCTGTTTCCGAAAGAGCACTGGGTTACCGCTTTTATAATTTTGTATACAACTGCTTTTATTTCCAGTACGGCGGGCGGAATGCTGTGGAACTCCGTAATCAGCGATCTGGTTCCTGCGCGCGTAAGAGGACGGTATTTCGGCATCCGTAATACCTTTTTGAACGCGCTTGGCAGTCTGGTGATGTATGGGGGCGGCGTTATGCTGGACCGTTATCCCGGAGCCCATGGCTTTCTCATCATCTATATTGTTGTGTGGGTCTGTGCCATCGCCAATATTATCGTTTTCTGCTTTTATCCGGATGTACCGTTTGAAAAGTCGGAGGAAAAATCCTTTTTGCCGATGTTCAGGAAGCCGCTTCACGATAGACTCTTTATGAAATCGACGCTATTTCTTGCCGCCTGGCTGCTGCTGCAGAACCTTACGGTTCCGCTCTATTCGTACGTCATGCTGCAGTTGCTGAATATTAATTACGAGACGCTCTCGCTGCTCAATGTGTCGCAGACCGTGTTCATGATGGCCAGCTTCTATGTCTGGGGCAATCTGAACGCCAAATACAGCAATAAACGGCTGCTGCTCTGGACACTGCCGATCATTGCGCTATCCTCGCTGATATGGGGCATGCTGTCCGTGCTGCCGATGCTGCCGGTTCTGTTTGCTGCCCACATTATTTTCGGTATGGGCGTTGGAGGCTTCAACCAGCTGGCCTTTAACTTTATTATCGGGGATACCCCGAAGAAGGAACGGCCGATGTACATGGCGATGTATGCGGCGCTTACCGGGCTGGCGGCTTTTTTTGGACCGCTGCTCGGGGGCAGAATATATGAATGGATTGTTGACTGGCCGGATTGGACACAAATCTATGGAATGCAGATTGTTGTCGGCGTGCTGATGATCGTCCTTGCTGTGCTGCTGGGCCGCCGGATACTCCGGGATGAATAGCATCAACGTCTGGCTGTGATTAACAGGGAAGGGAGAGGATGAAATGGAAAGGATAGCGGTAGTGCTTGGAGCTACAGGCCTGGTCGGGGAGGCCGTTACACGTGAATTACTTGCAGGGGAATGGACTGAGGTACGTGTACTGGTCCGCCGCAGTCTTGCGCTGACGGATTCCAGACTGAAGCAGATTATAGTGGACTGGGAGCAGCTCGGACATTATAAGGAACAATTTTCCGGAGCCTATGCCGTGTTCTGCTGTCTGGGTACGACCATTAAAAAAGCCGGCTCACAGGAACAGTTCGAGCGCGTGGACCTGAAGTATCCGCTGGAGGCAGCCGCACTGGCCAGAGCAGGCGGAGTAAAGCAGTTTCTGGTTGTCTCCTCCATGGGGGCGAACGCGAAATCCGGCAATTTCTATATCCGGACCAAAGGGCGGGCCGAAGACGGTCTGGCAGCTGCCGGCTTTCATGGACTGCATATCTTCCGCCCTTCTCTGCTGCTGGGCGAACGTACGGAGTTCAGGCTGGGCGAACGTGCTGCAGCAGTTGTCATGAAAGCGCTGGATTTCGCTATGACCGGCAAGCTGGCCCGTTACCGGGCCATTCCCGCAGCCAAGGTTGCCAAGGCCATGGTGAATATCGCTCTGGCGGATACCGGCGGGACGCATATCTATACGAATGAAGTTATCCATGTGATCGGCGGACGCTGACACCTTAAAGTTTGCAATACACAGAGCCAAGGACGTACAATGGGACATAATCATCTGTACATAATGACAGGAGGAATAAAGGATGAGTAAAAAGCAGATCGCCACAACAGCGGCACCCGGTGCAATCGGACCGTACAGCCAGGCCATTGCCGCCGGCAATTGGGTATATACTTCCGGACAGCTGGGCCTGAACCCGGAGACGGGGGAGCTTGCTGAAGGTGTACAGGAGCAGGCCCGCCAGTCGCTCAATAATGTGAAGGCTATTCTTGAGGAAGCCGGCGCCTCCATGGAGCATATTGTGAAGACAACGGTTTATCTGAAGGACATGAACGATTTCGCAGCTGTTAATGAGGTGTACAGCTCCTTCTTTACCGAGCCTTATCCGGCCCGCAGTGCGGTTGAGGTAGCACGTCTGCCGAAGGATGGCCTGGTTGAGATTGAAGCAGTAGCACGCAAAAAATAAACATGAAGACAAACCCGCTGAACCGGCTACGCCGGGACAGCGGGTTTTTTTGTGCTTGTAGAGCCAACATTCGCTTAATAGCTTAGGCTCTTCTGCGCCGCGGCGTAAGCGCCAGCCACAGGCTGTACAGCAGGAGCAGGCCGGCGGTAATGGAACCGGTCAGGAAGACGTTCTCTGTATCCCGCTGCTCGAGGGCGATGGCAATAAACGCCCATACAAATACCAGCGGGAAGAAGCTGTCCCGGTACGGGTAGCTGACAAGTACGGCAAGCAGTGCGCCGACAATCAGCATGATGACCGCCCACACCGTGCCGTCCAGGCCGAAGCCGCCCCAGTCATTCTTGTACAGCACGACAGATACATTGACGATGGTGGCAACCGAAATCCAGCCGAGATAAATGCTGAACGGCAGCCGGATCAGCCAGCGTTCGCCCGTAGTCGGACGGTCGATCCTTCTGGTTTTGCGGTAAACGACGATCAGAGAGATCAGCAGCAGCACCATAGCGGCGAGGGAAAGCTCGATATATAAATAATGCCACAGAATCAGCCAGCTCATATTGAAGATACAGGTGAGGATGAACCAGATGCCGATAGACTGTACCGAATCCCTGGAGCCGCTGTCCGAGCGGAACTGGTAGATCACAAATCCGGCAAGCAGAAGGTAAATGAGTGACCAGATGGAAAAAGCGTAGCCGGCGGGGGTAAGGTAAGTATGATATTTGTCTGAGATTTCACGGGTGCTGTTGCCGCCCAGCGGCAGGGCTACAGACAGCGTATTAACAAGGATAACGCCGAGGTAGAACAGCAGGTTCCACCACTTCAACGGATTGCTTCGCGTCATGATCGATTCACTCCCTAAGCTTCGTATTTTAGATGTCAGGTCTTGACCTACATAGAATATACCCGCTTTAGTTGCAGTTCAGACCAATTTCAGTAAAAAAATGACCTGCAGGTCATAAAAATCGCGGATAGCCTGCCGTAAAGTCGGGGTAATATGTATTTATTACAAGAAGGTTTAAGCGAGGAGGGGGAAAACAAAGATGGAGAGCAGTGAGGCAATCCGCCCTGAAAAAATGGGGCCGCTGGTCATGACGGAAACCTGGAATACCCCGGGCAGTGTAGAGTCCTGGGAGCGCTCGGAGAGTATTTATATCGTCCGCGGTGAGCGTGCAGGCATCGCCTTTGTCTTTTTAAATGACGAGATCTTCCGGATGAAGCTGTTCCACGGCCAGGTGCCTGATCTGACGACAACGCCGGCTGTACTCGCAGAAAGCTGCATACCGCATCTGTTTCCGGTGGAGGAGGATGAGGATCAGCTGGTGTTTACGACCAGCTGCATCCGGCTGATCATAGAGAAGACATCCTTTCTGATCCGGGTGGAGAATCTTGCAGGCGAAGTGATCATGCAGCAGAATCTGACCAGCTGGAATCCGCGCGGCGCCAGTCATGCGGAATATGATATGCAGCCGGATTCCCATTTTTACGGGCTGGGTGAGAAGTCGAGCTTCCTTGATAAGCGCGGGGAACGCTATACGAACTGGAACACGGATGTGTTCGCCCCCCATCTTCCGGAAATTGAGGCCCTGTATGAATCCATTCCGCTGCTGATCCATATGCACGGTGAGCTGGCTTATGGCTTGTTCCTGGATAACACGGGCCGCAGTGACTTTGATATGCGCTCGCACGGGGTGGCGTTCACCGTTGGCTGCTCCACAGGGGCTTATGATATATATTTTATCAACGGGCCTGAGATGAAGGATGTTGTCAAAAGATACACGGCCCTCACCGGACGGATCGCTCTTCCGCCAAAGTGGTCTATCGGCTATCACCAGTCACGCTACAGCTATATGAACCAGCAGGAGGTGCTGCAGCTGGCCAGAACCTTCCGCGAGAAGAATATCCCCTGCGATGTTATCTATCTGGATATTCATTATATGGACGAGTACCGGGTATTCACCTTCGATCCGGTTAACTTTCCTGAGCCGCAGAAGATGATTGCCGAGCTGGGCGAGCTGGGTGTGCGCATTGTGCCGATCGTAGACCCAGGTGTCAAAAAGGATCCCAAATACGAGGTGTACAAAGAAGGCGTGCTGAACAAGCATTTTTGCCGGAAGCTGGAGGGGGATATCTTTTTTGGCGAGGTGTGGCCCGGCATCAGTGCTTTCCCGGATTTCAGCGACAGCCGGACCGCGGAGTGGTGGGGGGATCTGCATAAGTATTACACGGATCTCGGCATCCAGGGCATCTGGAATGATATGAATGAGCCGGCGGTATTTAATGAATCGAAAACGATGGACCTCGATGTCATGCACTTCAACGACGGGCGTCCGGTTACCCATGAGGAATACCACAATCTGTACGGGATGATGATGTCGAAAGCGACCTATGAGGGGCTGGCGGAGCATATGGCGGGGGAGCGTCCTTTTGTGCTGACCCGGGCCGGCTACGCAGGCATCCAGCGGTATGCTGCAGTGTGGACCGGGGATAACCGCAGCTTCTGGGAGCATATGGCCATGGCTATGCCGATGGTGCTTAATATGGGACTGTCGGGGCTGGCCTTTGCCGGTCCGGATATCGGCGGCTTTGCCCATCACACCTCCGCACAGCTGCTGGTGCGGTGGACGCAGATGGGTGTGTTCTTCCCGTACTGCCGCAACCATTCCTCCATCGGTACGCTGCGCCAGGAGCCCTGGTCGTTCGGAGAGGAGGTCGAGGGCATTCTGCGTGAATTTATCGGTCTGCGCTACCGGTGGATGCCGCATATTTATAACCTGTTCCATGAAGCGGAAGATTGCGGGCTGCCGGTAATCCGGCCGCTGATTCTGGAGTATCCGCGTGATCCCCATGTGACCAATCTGTGCGACCAGTTCCTGCTGGGTGACAATGTGCTGATCGCCCCGGTCTACCGCCCGGATACCGATCACCGCTCGGTATATCTGCCGGAAGGCTGCTGGCTGGATTATTGGGACGGCGAGGTGCATGAGGGCGGAAAGCACATCCTTGCAGCTGCACCGCTGCACATTATGCCGATGTATGTGAAGGCGGGCAGCTTTACTGCCGAGGGTCCGCTAAAGCAATATGCGCAGGAGGAGATGGAAGAGACCGTTATTTTCCACTTATACGGGGCTAAGGCGGAAAAAGACTTCACGGCATCGTTTACACTGTATGAGGATGACGGGCACAGCTTTGCTTACCGCAAAGGGGCGTATTCACAAATCGCAGTGGAGGCAAAGGGGACCGGAGACGGGCTGCTGCTGAACTGGTTCTATAAAACGGATGCTTACAAGCCCCCGAGGGAGATGCTTCGCTTCGCGCTCTGCTACCCTTTCTTCTCGGCTGATGATGTAGACGGGCTGCCTGAGATCAGTCTCGATGAGCTGAAGGAAGGACGCAAGGGGTGGGCGCGTAACGGCAAAAGCGGCGCAATCCTTATCCAGGTTCCGGATGAGCGGAGCGGCGGAGAGCTGCGGATCAGAGCCGGGAATTGAGGAAACAGATTAGGGCTGCCTTATGGAGGCGGCCCTTTTGCTGCGTCTTGCTGTGGGATTTTATTGAAAAAGAGCCAATCATCTCTTTGCGGAGGCCTTCGCCGACGCGATACATTTCAATTTCTATATTAAATTGCAGAAAATATTGCAGAAACGTTTTTAAATCACGGCTTTTTCGTATAAGATGAAGGGATGAAGAAATTGTTTCGGTTCAAAATCTATATCTCGCGGAGAAGGATACAGTCCACCGGAGGGGACGGGCTGGCTCTTTCTGTTTGCTTAAGGACAGGAGATCACCAATGATTAAGCATCTGTATGCAATATGGCTGGGGGACGTTTTATTTTGCTTCTCTGGTGAAACCTCGGAACCCAAGGTTGACGCGTGGACACGCGTGGTCAAGAAGCTGGAGTTCCGGGGCGGGGGGCGTCCTTTCGCGGGTGCTGCGCTGCGGCTGGCAGAAGTGAAATATCCCGTGGCAGCTGCTGCGGAAGGGAAGGCGGCCCGGCGCAGTTTGCCGGGGCGGACGCTTGAAGGGCTGGCGCTGGGGCCGAAGGAAGCCTTCGACCTGCTTCTTGTCTGGGACGATGAGCTGTGCCGTGCCCAGGGTGTGGAAGCCGGAGGCGAAATGCGCTACTGGGCGGCTGCGGCCCGGTTTGCACTGGAGCTGATGGCTAAGGGGGCGATAGTGCCCGGTGCGATGCCGCCCCGCCCGATCGGCACGCGGCGCCGCGGCGGCGAGCAGGCGGCTTCCGCCTGCTGGTTCCCTTCCTTCCGTCAGGAGGGAGATAAGGAGTTCTTCCTGCAGCTGGCGGCATCCATGCCGGTGCTTGCGCTCGGAGCCCATGTTGCCGAGGAAGGGGATCTGACTTCGCGTGAAGATGCAGGGGGATATGTACTGTATTCCTTCTTGCAGGCAGTGATAACGGCCGAGATCAAAAAAATAACTGCCGGCTCCGAAAGCGAGCTTGGTCCATATAAAGCAAATTACCGCCGCGGCTATTCCCCGCTGACTGAGCTATGGTGGAACAGCCTGCTCACGGGCAGCCGGGAGATTCCGGTCCAGGGAACACCGGCAGAGGTATCCGAGCTGCTGGCCGAAGTGAACGGGACCCTGGCCGGCGGAATGCCACGGGCCAGGGCGGAGGAAGAGCAGACCGGCCAGCTCGGTCTGGGCCTGCGTCTGGAACCGCCGGCGGACGAGAGCGAGCTGTGGCAGCTGACCTTCTGGGCGGAGAGCCGTGAGGAAGGGGAATTCTGGCTTCCGGCTGCAGCCATCTGGAGCAGCCCGGAGCGCGAGTTCACCCTTTGGGGCAAGCGGTACCGGAATATCCAGCAGCAGCTGCTGAATGCACTGGGCCGCGCTGCCAAAATATCGCCCGATATTCAGCGGGCGCTGAACATCCCTGCACCGGCGGGGGCGGAGCTTGAACCGGAGCGCCTCTATTTCTTTTTGAAGGAGAGTGTGCAGCAGCTGCGTGAATGGGGCATTACGGTGCAGATGCCTTCGCGCTGGAGCCGGGAGGGCCGCCGCCGGGTCGGAATGCGGATGAAGATGCAGCTCCCGCAGGCCGGGATGGACGGACCTGCACAGCCTGCACTGGGGATGGAGGAGCTTATCTCCTTCCGTATCGAGGCTTCGCTTGGGGACAATCCGGTCAGTGAAGAGGAGCTGAATGCGCTGGTGGAGGCCGGAGTACCGTTTGTGCGCTTCCGGGGTGAGTGGATCGAGGTCGATCCCAAGGAAATCCGCCAGGTGCTGAGATATATGAAACGCCATGAGGGCGGGGAAATGTCGGCTGCGGACTGGATGCGCCTGGAGGCCGAGGATGGGGAGGAAAGGCACTGGAAGGGCATGTCGGTCACAGGGATGGAGACCTCCGGCCTGCTGGCATCGCTCATGCACGGGGATGTTCTGCGGAGTCTGCCGGTGCGGACAGTGCCGGATGGCCTGCAGGGGACGCTGCGGCCCTATCAGGAGCGCGGCTATCAATGGCTGGCTGCGCTCAGCGGCCTGGGCTTCGGAGTATGCCTGGCCGATGACATGGGCCTGGGCAAGACGATCCAGGTCATTGCCTGCCTGATGGACCGGGCGCTGAGCGCTCCGGCTGAATTCCGGCATAAGCCGGCGCTGATTCTGTGCCCGACCTCGCTCCTGGGAAACTGGCAGCGTGAGCTGCAGCGTTTTGCCCCGTCGCTGAGTGTGCATATTCATCACGGGGGAAGGCGGATACGCGGAGAAGGCTTCGCGGAGCTTGCCGCCAGCCATGAAATTGTGCTGACTACCTATCATCTGGCCGGCCGGGACAGCGAGGACCTGGCTGCGGTACGCTGGTCTACGGTCGTGCTGGATGAAGCGCAATATATCAAGAATCACCGGACCAAGCAGGCACAGAGCGTAATGAAGCTGTCTGCCCCGTACCGGATTGCCATGACAGGCACGCCCGTTGAGAACCGGCTGGGCGAGCTCTGGTCGATTTTTCACTTTTTGAATCCCGGTTATTTGGGCTCCTATCACTCCTTCCGGCAGCGTTATGTGTCCGGGGAAGGCGGGGAACGGCTGCAGGAGCTGCACCGGCTTGTGTCACCGTTTCTGCTTCGCAGGCTCAAGAGTGACCCCGATATTTCGAAGGATCTGCCGGAGAAGCTGGAGCTGAAATCGTACTGCCCGCTAACAGAGACGCAGGCGGTGCTGTATCAGGGGGTAGTGGATGAGATGCTTGGCGTAATCGGCGAGCGCTCCGGCATGGCCCGGCGCGGTCTCGTTCTGTCCTCGCTGACCAAGCTGAAGCAGATCTGCGATCACCCTCAGCTGTTCCGCAGGGAAGAAGGGCGGAGCGGGCGAAGCGAGCAGTCGGGCAAAATGGAAGTCATGTTCGAGGTGCTGGACAGCATTGCCGAGCTGGGCGAGTCGGCGCTGATTTTCACCCAATATGTATCCATGGGAGAGCTGCTCGTCAGCAGGCTTGCCAAAAGATACGGCCAAACCCCGCTGTTCCTGCATGGCGGCATCTCTAAACGGGAGCGGGATGAGATGGTCCATGCGTTCCAGGAGGGCGAAGGGCCGGCGTTCTTCGTGCTTTCCCTCAAAGCGGGCGGCGTCGGGCTGAATCTTACCCGGGCCAACCATGTCGTGCATTATGACCGCTGGTGGAATCCGGCGGTTGAGAACCAGGCGACCGACCGGGCTTTCCGGATTGGCCAGCATAAAAATGTGCAGGTGCACAAGCTGATCTGCCAGGGCACACTGGAGGAGCGGATTGACGAGCTGATTGAGCGCAAAAAAAATCTGTCCGAGCAGGTCGTCGGCTCCGGAGAGAACTGGCTGACAGAGATGTCCAATCATGAGCTGCAGGAGCTGATTGAGCTGCAGGATCAGGACTGGATGTAGAGCGGTAAGTAAAGGGGGATCTAACCATGGGCAAACTGCCGGAACAGAGGCTTAAAATCGAACCTGGAATGCTGGAAATATTGCCTGGGCAGGGAACGGTGCAGGAGGACGGTGCCGTTAGCAGCAGTGCTATTACAGCGTCCGCATACTCCTGGGCGGTTCCGCAGTGGGATCCGGCACAGAAAGATAAGGTGCTGCGTCAGCTTGCCGGGCAGCCCGGAGAGCTGTATGACCTGCTGCAGGGAAAAAGCACCGGCAGCATGGCAGAGCTTCAGCTCCTGCCTCCCGGGCTGGAACGGGCAGATTCCGGCACAGAGACAGCTGCGGCGCTGCCCGAATGGGCCAGAATGCAGCTGCTGGAAGAGCCGCTGCTGGGGTTCAGGCTGCGCGGGATGAGTAAGGAGGAGCTGCTGGAGGGAGTGTTTGCCCTGTGGGCAGAGGAGGAATATATCCGGGAGGACGAAGGCAGTGCAGCTCCTGCCAGCATGCTGGCAGCTGAGCTGGCAAGGCTGGAACGGAAGGGACCGGCTGTTACTACAGGGGGATGGCTGGCGGAAGCGGCGGCCGAAGGCTCGCTGCATCAGCCGGGACCCTTGTTTCACGAGCTGGCCTCAAGACCGTTCCCGGCTTCGCCGGCAGTGGCCCGGCCGGACGAAGACTGGCTGGGGCTGCTGCCGAATACGCCGAGGGCGGGCGAAGGCCTTGCGCTGATTATGCGCAAGGCGGCTGAATCGGCAAGGCGCCGCGCATCGGAGCAGGGCAGTCAGTAAGGGCGGGAGCATCGCGTCAGTCACAACAAAACAAGGCAGTGCCGGGAAGCTCTTGTGCTGTCCGGCACTGCCTTGTTGTATTTGTGGGTTAGCCCGCTGTATCAGCCGGGTTTGCGCTATCCTTATTCTTCCGCCAGCTTATCAGCACCGCGGCTTCCTTCAGACAGCTCAAGAATTTCGCGGCGCAGACGGAGCATCCTCTGGTCCAGCTCATCAGCCGCACGCGCGGCCTCCTTCAACTCCTCGGCTACATGCGGCGGAAGCTGCTTGTCGAATTTATAGTACAGAATATGCTCCATGCTGGCCCAGAAATCCATGGCCAGCGTCCGAAGCTGTATCTCTGCCTTAACCCAGCGCGTCCCTTCGAGCAGTACGAGGGGAATCGCTACAATCACATGCAGGCTCTGATACCCGTTCGGCTTCGGCTGGGCGATATAATCCTTGATCTCGAGCACGCGCAGATCCTCCCGGACGCACAGATGATCCACCAGCCGGTAAATATCCTTCACAAAAGCACAGACAATCCGCATCCCGGCGATATCATGAATGTGCTGCTCCATATTTTCAAGGGTGAAGGGATGCCCCTTGCGTTCCATTTTGCGCAGAATGCTCTTTGGCTCTTTTATACGTGATTTGACATGCTCGATCGGGCTGTAGCCGTCACGGACCTGCCATTCTGTCTTGACTACATCAATTTTATTCTCAAGCTCGTTCAAGGCATGGCGGTAAAGCGCAGGCAATGTCTTGAGATCCTCCAGCCTTCCGGCAAAATCCTCGGTGCTCTGCCACTGCTTCATATCCTTTACATGCACCTGCAGCTGATTCAGCGTAACTTGCGTACTATCGTCTTCTTTCACTGATACTCTCCCGGGTTTCATTATTTGTGACTGTTTTATTTTAACTGATTTTATGCCCTGGAAGCAAAATAAATGCCGACCCCGGCTGAAAGCCGGTAACAGCAGAATAAGGATTAGGGAAGCGGTTACATTAAAAAGCGGAAACATTCCTTGCGCGGCGGCGTATTAGCATACATATCGTGAATGTACGGTGTTTTATTTATTCGTTGGAGAACCTCCATCGTATCCCTTGTCCTCATAACCGGTATTTTCGAGTTTGGGCAGGACGCCGAGCTGTCTGATCGTCTGCTGTGTGTCCCCGCTTCCCACCTGGTAAAGATACCGGTAGAGCCGAATGGTCCCGTCATCAAACTGGTCTGCAGCGTCATCATGATCTGCGGATTTGTAAGGCACGGCAGCACGGCGGAAGGCGTATTCGTCTCCGCTTGCCAGATTGTCCAGAAGCTCCTGAAGCACCGTCAGCTCATCAGGGGTAACCCGCACCTCGAATTCACCCGATTCACCGGGTACGTCCTGAATCAGTCCATGGGTGACAGATACGAAATAACTTTTCCGTTGTTCGTCCGGCAAGTTGATTCCCTCCCTCATTTTTGCGGTTAAGGTTTGCTTGCAGGCAGCCTTCCTTGAAGGGCGGCAAAGCCGCTTCTACTTGCTAATATACACAGAACGACAAATAATGAATCTATTCGAGACATTTGGTATGATAGAAGCACGTTTTAAGGTTACAAAGTATTACATAGGCTTCTTATGAAGCTTTACGGCTATTTAACAGCCCTATTCTCATCTGGAGAAGGAGGAACTATGATGAATTTTCTGCAACGTATCAAAGACAGTGCCAGCCGGGTGAGTGAAAAAGCGCAAAGCTCGGTGGAGATCGGCAAGCTTAACGGGCATATTTCCGATATTGAACGCGAGATGGAACTCGAATTTATGAAAATGGGCCAGCTGTTCTATGAAGGCTACCGTTCGCGTGACATGTCGGTGGCTGAAGGCAGGATGGTGGAGCTGTCCAAGGTCTGCCTGAAGCATCAGGAGCAGATTGATGAGCTGCGCCACAGAATTGCCGAGCTCAAAAATGAGCGGCTCTGCGTGTGTGGTAATGTAGTTGCACTGGATGCCAATTTCTGCCCGAAATGCGGGCATAAGCTGGAGGAGCCGGTCAAAAAAGAGGCCCCGGCTGTAACAATCCGTAAGATTCAAGAGGATGAGGAAGACGAGTTTTACGGTGAGGATGAATTAACCGAGGAAGAAAAGGAGCTGGCGCTCCGGTCAGAGCCGCGGACCGTATATACCGAAGTGCTGTATGATTCCAAGGAGTCTGAGCCGCAGGATTATGCCGGGCATAACCATGAAGCCGAACGTGAACGCCGGGAAGCGGATGAGCTTGAGCGGGAGCGTGAACGCCAGCTTGAGCTGGACCGCCGGATCCGGGACTGGAAAGGCGGAGGCTTGTCTGAGGAAGCGGCGGCCTACAGTGAAGAAGGTGTGCGGGATATGGTCAAATGCCAGATATGCCGGGCGGATCTGCCCAAGGGCTCAATGTGGTGCCCGCGCTGCGGCTCTGAACAAATCTAGCTCAGCGGTACAACAGGTTACATGTGCAGCACCGAACCGCAGATTCACAGTTTGAGTTTGTAGGCATACTAGGAGGACAACATAGATGGAACAGTTGCTGCTGCATCTGCGCAATTTGGGGTTCACAGAGATGGAATCCAAGATTATGGTTGAACTGGCTACCAAGGGGGAAGCTTCTGGCTACGAAGTGGCTAAACAGCTGGGCGTATCCAGATCCAATGTGTACGCGGCGCTTCAGCGCCTGACACAGCAGGGGTATGTACGCTGCGGTGAAGGGGAGCCGGCCCGCTACAGCGTGCTGAACCCGGAGGAGCTGGCCACGATGATTTCCGGCCGGGTGCAGGCCTCGCTGGCTTTTGTGGAGAGCGAAATGCCCCGCGGCGGTCCTGTCAGCCAGTCGTTTTACAATATTGAAGGGGACCGTAATATGCTGGGGGCGCTCACCCGTCAGCTGAATCTGGCCGAGAAGGAAATAGTGGTCGATGTATGGCGGGAGGAGGCCTCCCTGCTGCGCAGCGAGCTGGAACAGGCGGAGCGGCGCGGCGTGAAGCTGCTATGGGCTTTTGATGGCGGTAATACAGCTGCGGCCCCTTACCCGGTATGGCCGCCGCTTGGCGGCAAGCCCCGCCGGAGCGGAGGAAGAAAGTTCTCTTTTGTCATCGACCGGAGCTGGTGCATGCTGGGGATGCGTTATGAGGACGGCACGGCCCAGGCGGTGGTGACTGAGCATGAAGTGCTGGTCGAGCTGCTGCTTAACCACTTTTCACAGGAAATGGTGCTCTTCGAGCTTGAAGAGGACATGGGAGCCGAGCTGACCAGACGCTACGGTGACCGCTACAGCCGCATTTACAGCAAATATGTGATGCATGAGAAGGAACATGATACAGACATGGAGTCTGACCCGGAGGATTCCGGCGATAGCCGGGAAGAGTAGCGTATATGGCCCGGGCGAGACTATGCTAGGGAGGTGATAAGCGTGGAATGTATTGTTCATTTTGATGTACAGCATCCCGAAGGTCCCAAGTCGCTGCGGGGTCTGCTGTTCCTGGATGAGGGCAAGGTGCCGGGGGAGAAAGAGCTTGTGGAGATGTTCAAGGATATGAAGTTCAATGTCCGGCTGGCTGACCGCGACAAGCTGATCTTCAAACCGGTCAACGCCGGCGAATCCTACTCCGAAATCCGGATTACAAGCTACGACGGCGGCAAGCCGGGCAGTAAGGAGGATCATGATCTGAAGTCGATCGTCGGTAATCTGCTGCCGCAGAAGCCGTCCGGCCTGTAGGATAGGGTTAGCAAAGGCAGGGTCCATAGGAATAGGAGAAGAAAAGAGGGAGCACGGATGGAGTTATTGAGCCGCAAGGTCTTGGATGAAGGAATTGTTCTCGGTCAGGGAGTGCTCAAGGTGGATTCTTTTCTGAATCACCAGATGGACCCTTTTCTGATGCGTGAGGTGGGCCGCGAGTTCACCCGCCGCTTTGCCGGTGAAGCGATTACCAAGGTGCTGACAATCGAATCCTCGGGCATTGCCCCCGGGATTATGACGGCCCTTACGCTTGAGGTGCCGCTGATTTTTGCCCGCAAGCAGAAATCGCTGACGCTGACGGAGGACATCTATGTCGAAACCGTCTACTCTTTTACCAAAAGAGAGAGCAACGACATCACCGTCTCCAAAAAGTTTATCGCACCGGGTGAGCATGTGCTGATTGTGGATGATTTTCTGGCCAACGGTGAGGCGGCCTTCGGGCTGGCCCGGATCGTGGAGCAGGCTGGAGGTACGGTAGCCGGTATCGGCATCGTGATCGAAAAAGCCTTTCAGCCGGGCAGCCGGCTGCTCAAGGAAGCGGGCTACCGCGTGGAATCGCTGGTGCGCATCGCTTCGCTGGAGGACGGCGTCATCTCGTTTGTAGAGGAAGAAGAGGGCCAGGCAGATTAGAGCACATAAGCTGTACGGGAAGTGTTACACATACTTTTGAGAGGACTTCGGGCTTTTGCTGGCCGGAGTCCTCTTTTTTGGGGTTTGGGTGAGGTTAAATGTCTGTGTTAAACGCAATAGACCGGGGATAGTGGCTTCGGCGGCTTGGCAATTAGATGGATTATCGCCACCTAATCTCGGCATATTACATGATTTTCATTCTTTAGGTGGAAAAACGCCACTTACTTCAGGCCAAAATTCACTTAGAGGGCGAAAATGGCAGAATTAGGTGGCGTTTTTCCATCTAATTGCTTTTCCCGGCAGTTGTGACGGAGATTAGATGGAAAATTTCCACTTAGCTGTCCGGCAGTCTCCGGTGTCTCGGCATCAAGCCGCCCGCCAGCTTGGCGCGGCAGGTTTTACCTGCGGGTTGGCTGAAACGGTTCCGTTATATATTCCAGGCAGGCTTAGCTGTACGGGAGCCGTTAAGCCGGCGCTGGCCGGGTTGTCCGGCAAGGCTGTCTGCAGGCGGATACGGCTCCCGGCTTGCCTTCTGAGCCTGCAGCGTCTGTATCGGCCGCTCGTCCGCGGGCTCCCTGTCAGGCTCAGCCGCTCGCCCGGCAGGAGCGACCCTCCGCCGCAGCAGCCAGCGGCGACAGCACGCGCAGCGCGCCGGGCTCGCAGCGCACGGCCAGCGGCGCCGTGCCCAGCGGCTCGCCGTCGCCGATGGCGTGGCGCGGCTGCGCGAAGCGGACCGCTACGCTGCGTCCGCGCAGCATCGTCACGAAGGGCAGCGCCACATGCGTGCCCTTCAGCAGCGTCGGGAACAGCCGCAGCACCTGCGCGCGGCTGCACCCGTGCACGACGCAGACGTCGAGCCGGCCGTCGCCGCTCTCCGCCTGCGGGCAGATCAGCAGCCCGCCGCCATAGCTTGGCAGGTTGCAGACCGAGACGAGCCAGGCCTGGTCAAAGGCCTGCTCTTTGCCGTCGAGGGTCACGCTCACGCGGCAGGGCTTGAAGGTGATCAGCGTATGCAATATGCCGATGATATAGGCCAGCTGCCCGGCGCCGACGGCATTGCACAGCCGCTTATAGCGGCTGTTATTCACGTTCACGGCGACCTGGGCATCAAAGCCGCTGGCGACGGCGGTCAGCGTCAGGCCGCCCGTGCCGGCGAGCAGATCCGCCTCCAGGCAGCCGTCCTGCAGCGCGGCGTCCAGCGCAGCTTCCGTGTCCAGCGGGATGCCGAAGCCGCGCGCCGTGTCATTGCCCGAGCCGGCGGGAATCACGCCCAGCGGGACGCCCCGGCGCCGCAGTGCGCCAAGCACGCTGTGGATCGTGCCGTCCCCGCCGATCAGGATGGCGGCGCGCCAGTCCTCGCGGCGGGCGAGGGCGCGCAGGACCTGCGCCTCGGCCTGTTCGGCGCTCTCGGTAAATAGCGCTTCATAGGCAATGCCGCGTGCTTTCAGCATAGCTTCGACGCTCAGCCAGGTCCGCTGGCCGGCACCGCCGCCGGAACGGGGATTTATAATCAATAAGTACATGGATGCTCCTCCAGCCTGCAGATTCTGTATGTCCTGATTCCATTGTACGGAGTAGACAGGCAAAAGGGAATCACTATTACACTGTCTGCAGCGGGAGTAACCGGCTACAGCTGGAGGAGCTGACTCTCCGCAAGATCACCGGCCCAGGGCAGCTTATACCACCTGCCACTCAGGGAATGAAAGAGCATCAGCAGCCAGACGGAAAAGGCGAGCAGCGAGAGGATCGCTCCGATAAACCCTCCGATCAGCGGAATGAATCCGCTGATCACATGGGCAACCATCAGCACGCCGAACGCAATCAGCGACTGCAGCGCATGGAAGAGCACGAAGCGGCTGCGCTTCTCCAGTGCCAGGAACACGACGGGACCAACAAAGGGGAAAAAGTAACAGACAGCAGCAGCGATATTCTCGGGCAGTCCGGTAGAAGATTTAAAAGAGGACATAACGCTCACTCTCCTTGTACTTGGAGAAGAAGACGGAGATCTGGTGTTCTTCACACCGGCTGAACGCCTTCCCTGCTCCTTCCTTATAAGGAGCCTATGATTTGCGGATACAAAGTATGTGAAGCAAGCCTCAGGGATTCATCGCTGGAATGATATGCTGCTCGATTAGCCTGCGCGGATTCCGCCACCGGCTTACTGTGCTTTCGGCGGTAAAAATCACTGCGGCATCCAGCCCCGGCAGCAGCCAGAGCTGCTGGCCTCCGTGCCCGTGGGCAAGCCGGTAGGGCTGGCTGTTCATGCGGCCGTTCCAGAACTGGTAGCCGTAGTTCCCGTAGGCGGGGTAACCGTCAGTATGGGGCTGAAAGGACGCCTCCAGCCATTCCTGCGGGACAACCTGCCGCCCGCCATAGCTTCCTCCGCTGAGCAAACAGATGCCGAGCCTGGCCATATCCCTTGAGGTCAGGTACAGTCCGATGTGGCCCATGCTGTGTCCTTCAGGGCTGGGCAGCCAGGCTGCATGGGTAATGTCCAGCGGACCGAAAAGATACTCCTTAGCATAGCTGAAGGCATCCAGCCCCGTGCACTCACTGAGGATGACGGAGAGCAGATGGGAGTCGCTGCTGCGGTACTGGAAAAGGCCGATCTTAGCGGCATCCACAGGCAGATTCAATATATAAGGTACCCAGCGGCGGCTGCGCTGCATGTTACGCACCAGCGGTTCACCGAGCCTGCTGCCGGTTATCCAGCTGAACCCAGAGGTCATAGTCAGCAGATGATGCAGTGTCAGCCGGTTAAGCTGCGGATCTGAACGGGCAGAAAGATAGTGCCGGAGTGTGTCGGCAACAGGAAGGGCCGTGCTTGAAATCTCGCCCCTGGCGATGCCAATACCGGTAAGCAGCGATATGAAGCTTTTGGTGGCAGACCGCAGGTCATTTAGCATACCGGCATGGTGATTCCCGTAATACCGTTCAAATATCAGTTTCCCGTGGCGGACGACAAGCATACTATGCATTTTAGGATACGCTTTGAGAATCGTCTCATGAGCCTGCTCCAGCAGTCTGCCGGCCGTTCCCGTCTCCTCTGGATCAGTAAACGCTATTGGGGGAGCAGCCGCATAGGGAGTGCTCAGCAGGGACAGCTGTTTGTTCATAACGTCTCCTTACCTTTCAGCAGGTGTTTTTAAGGGCAGATAGTGTATTTTACCCAAAAGCCCGCTGTCTCACCTGCTTGGGGAGACATAAATAGTTGCAAAATTCCATACGCATATTTTACAAGGAAAGGTGGAACTTGGCCTTGAATATGATACAATAAGACGATAAGGCCCGAAAGGAGTGATTCAGCAAGTGGCTCTTCGGGTAAGTAAAGTGTCAAGATGTCTTTACCTTAAGGCGTCTTACTCTCAGCCCAAATCACGACGAACCTGCTTCACCGGCAAGGCGGACCTCCAGAACTCTGGAATGATAGTCTAGGCGGATAATGCAAGCTACGTATGTGTACGGTTCTTATCTTGCATTTCGAGGTTACGGCGGACTTTTCATCATGCATTCTCTACAACGGAGCATTCATTTTCAATGTTTTGGGAGGGAACTGATCATGGCAAGTAAAGGTCATAACGAAGTCAAGGAAAGTCTACGGGAAATGACACGCATTTTCCGGCCCAAAGATCCCAAGAAATTTGTAAAGGAGTACGTCCGGAAGTATCGGATCACAGGAGGCTATGAAGAAGAGCTGACTATGGTCGTGGAGCATGAGATGGGCAGGATTAACTCATCTGTCTCCTGATTTACACACAAGGATAGTGTTCTGAATTGATGACATGAAATGTGCAATAACATCCATGAGGATTCTCATAAACCGTGCCCGGCTGACCTATGTTGCTGGATACGGTTTTTTTTGCTCGTTTTCCGGCGGGAGAGAAGACATGCATTTCAAGATAAGTCAAGAGGTTCCGGCCGAACGGAATAATGTGAAATCGCTTACCTGGTATTATACTCTACTTCCGGTAAAAATGTAAGCGCTATAAAATGGCGGATTGACAAGCTTTTATGAGTTTAAAAAAGTATTTGTGAACTTGCTGTGAACGATTGACAAAAAACCCCCTTGAACTTATATTAATAGTGATTGTTATAATTGACAGGAAAATCCTCTAATCTACGAAATCGGGAAAAGCGGGGTTGATCAATGATGAAAACGTGGCAGGCCGGAAAGCGGCTTCTTCCCATGACTGCAGCACTTGGACTACTACTGGCCGGCTGCGGACGGGAGGACCTGTCGGTGCTGAGACCGCAGGGACCTGCGGCTGAAAGCTCGTTCGATCTGATGAAGCTGTCGATTACGATTATGATTGTCGTACTGCTGATCGTTTTTTCTATTGCGGCCTATGTGCTTATCCGGTTCCGCAGAAAGCCGGGCCAGCGTGAAATCCCCGAGCAGGTAGAGGGTAACTTCAAGCTCGAGGTCATCTGGACGGTCATCCCTCTTATACTGGTAGTAATCCTTGCTGTACCTACAGTCAGGGAAGTATTTGCCGCCGGCAATGACCATTCCAACGATAAAAATGCAGTCAAGGTCAAAGTGACCGGACACCAGTACTGGTGGGAATTCGAATATACGGATTATGGTGTAAAAACGGCTCAGGATCTGGTGATCCCCGCCGGCAAGGATATTGCTTTTGAGCTGAGAACGGCGGATGTGCTGCACTCCTTCTGGGTCCCTTCCCTGTCAGGCAAAATAGATACCAACCCTGACGGTACGGTGAACCGCTTCAGCTTCAGTGCACCAAATGAAGGCGTTTACCGCGGGAAATGCGCGGAGCTGTGCGGACCTTCCCACGGGTTCATGGAGTTCAAGGTGAAGTCAGTCAGCGAAGCGGAGTTTGAGCAGTGGCTGGCTTCGATGAAGGCTCCGGCCGTGCTGCCGGAAGATCCGCAGCTAGCCGAGAAGTTTAAATCGGCCTGCCTTACCTGCCACGCGATAGGTGATCAAACTATGGGAAGCGGGCCGAACCTGACTGGAATCGGCTCCCGGGAATCGGTGGCGGGCATTCTGCTGAATGATGATACAGGCGTGGATGGAGCGCCGATCCTCGATAACCTCAAAACCTGGCTGCATGATCCGCAGAGCGTCAAGCCGGGCAACACGATGCCTGATCCCAAAACAGACCTGGGCTTAACCGATGAAGAGGTCGATGGCATTGCCGAATATCTGGCCGGCTACACGCTGGACTAGAGCCAGGTTGAGAATAGCGGAAGCAGCATATTTGAAAAGGGGGTACGAACCTTGGCTCAAACAGCGCAATCCCTGAATCCCGCCCGGCCGCCGGAGGCCGGCCACAGTGTTAAGCGTTATACCGGGCTGATGGACTGGATTACTACCGTCGATCACAAAAAAATCGCCATCCTCTACCTTTGGGCCGGAGGTTTCTTTTTCGGAATCGGCGGGCTTGAGGCCATTCTGATCCGCATCCAGCTGATCAAGCCGATGAATACCTTTCTGGATGCCCAGACGTTCAACGAATTAATAACGATGCATGGGACGACAATGATTTTTCTCGGGGTCATGCCCGTCATCTTTGCGCTGATGAATGCGGTCATTCCGCTGCAGATCGGCGCACGCGATGTGGCCTTCCCTTTTCTCAATGCGCTCGGCTTCTGGACCTTTCTGTTCGGCGGCCTGCTGCTCAATCTAAGCTGGGTTATGGGCGGGGCGCCCGATGCCGGCTGGACCTCTTACACTCCGTTATCCAGTACCACTTACAGTGCCACCCACGGGGTGGACTTTTATACGATCGGGCTGCAGATTGCCGGGCTGGGTACGCTGATCGGCGGCATTAACTTTCTGGCTACAATCATCACGATGCGTGCGCCCGGAATGTCTTATATGCGGATGCCGATGTTCGCCTGGACTACCTTTATCACCTCCGCCATCATTCTGTTCGCCTTTCCGGCGATTACTGTAGGCCTTGTGCTGCTAACCTTCGACCGGATACTCGAGGCTAACTTCTTCAATCCTGCCACGGGCGGCAATCCGGTGCTCTGGCAGCATATTTTCTGGATTTTTGGCCATCCCGAAGTTTATATTCTCATCCTGCCGGCGTTCGGCATCATTTCTGAGGTCATTCCAACCTTTTCACGCAAAAGATTATTCGGCTACAGCTCGATGGTCTTCGCCACCATTCTGATCGCCTTCCTGGGCTTCATGGTCTGGGCGCATCATATGTTCACAACCGGCCTCGGTCCGGTGGCGAATGCTTTATTCTCGGTGTCCACGATGCTGATTGCCGTTCCAACCGGGATCAAAATCTTCAACTGGCTGTTTACGATGTGGGGCGGACAGGTGCGCTTTACCACTCCAAATCTGTTCGCTGTCGGTTTCATTCCAACGTTCACTATGGGCGGGGTAACAGGCGTTATGCTGGCTTCGGCTCCGGCGGATTTCCAGTTTCATGACACCTATTTTGTCGTAGCCCACTTCCATTATGTTATTGTCGGCGGTCTGGTGCTGGGGCTGTTCGCCGGACTGCATTACTGGTGGCCCAAAATGTTCGGGCGGATGCTGAGCGAAACCCTGGGCAAATGGACGTTCTGGACCTTTATTATCGGCTTCCATCTGACCTTCTTCGTCCAGCACTTCCTGGGACTCATGGGGATGCAGCGCCGCGTGTTTACTTACCTGCCGAACCAGCAGTTTGATACGCTGAATCTGGTCAGTACAATCGGGGCCGGGCTGATGGGTGTCGGAATGCTGATCTTCCTGTGGAATATCTTCATCACTTCGCGCAAACCTGCTGATGCTGCCGATGATCCCTGGGAAGACGGGCGGACGCTGGAGTGGACGATTCCTTCGCCGCCGCCGGAATACAATTTCAAGCAGACCCCTCTGGTACGCGGAATAGATGCCTTCTGGAAGGAAAAGCTGGCCGGCCATAAAAGCATGACGCCGTCCGAGCCGGTAGGCTCCATCCACATGCCGTCTGCGACGATTCTGCCGTTCGTGATGTCGGTGGGTATTTTTATCGCCGGGCTTGGCTTCATGTTCAGCCGTGATACATTTGGCAGCGAGGTGCTAAGCTTCCTGTTCAACAACTATATCGTGACCGGTCTTGGTCTGGTGATTACGTTCGGGTCGATGCTGATGCGTTCCTTGTTTGACGACCATGGCTGGCATATCGAGCCTGAAGAGCTGGAAGGAAGGTGAGTAGGGATGACGACTGTACATGCTGAAGCCGGAAAAGGCACCCTCCCGCATGAGCCTGAAAAAGCGACGCTGGAGGGCCGTAACAAGGTGCTCGCCTTCTGGCTGTTCCTCGGCGGGGAGGCCGTACTCTTCGGGACGCTGTTCGCCACCTTTCTGGCGCTGCGTAACTCGACGAACGACGGCCCCTCCGCGGCTGAGCTGTTCCACCTGCCGCTGGTAGCGGCAGCAACGTTTTTGCTGCTGGCCAGCAGCCTCACCAGCGTGTTCGCCATTCAGGCGATGCACCGCAACAAGCCGAAGGAGCTGCGCGGCTGGCTGCTCATCACTGTGGTGCTGGGTGCGGCATTTCTTGCGCTGGAGATCTACGAGTTCAGTGTATATGTAAGGCATGAGGAGTTTGGGATGACGACGAGTGCCTTCAGCTCGGCGTTCTACACGCTGGTCGGCTTTCACGGCGCACACGTTGCGTTCGGAATTGTGTGGATCGCCATCCTGATCGGGCAGCTCGTCCGCAAAGGGCTAACTGTAGTAACGGCACCTAAAATCTACGTATCTGCGATGTACTGGCATTTCATCGATGTCGTGTGGGTATTCATCTTCACGGTAGTATACCTGCTCGGAAAGGTGGGCTGAACCATGGCGACGGAACAGCATTCGCAGGAAGGCGGCGTGAAGCACCGTCACCGGCATGAGGGGCCGCAGCGGCATATTGTAGTGTTTGTTTTTTCAGTGTTGCTGACACTGCTTGCCTTCGCGGCTGTAGCCGCCGGAGGGGTTAACGCCACCTTTGCCGTCATTTTGCTGCTGGTAATGGCTGCGCTGCAGGTGGTGCTGCAGATGGGCTTCTGGATGCATTTGAAGGACAAAGGGCATCTGCTGCCGATTGTGTTCATGCTGGGCGGTTTTTTTATCGCCGGAACCTGTATTGTTATGGCTCTTTACTGGGTGTGGTGGGATTAGCGTTGTATTCAGGAGGCCGGCGGGAGCTGCTGCCTCTTTTTGCTGTCGGTGGCTGCTATGGTTAGAAGACAGAGGACAAGGCGGGAGGCCGCTGCCTGCAATTGCCGTCCGTAGTCGACGCGAATGCCGTGTTTTCTAATACTTTTGATGGAGGGGGACTGTCCGATGCTTGGCTTGCAATACTTCAGCTTTGCCGATCTGTGGAGCCCGCTGCTGCTGGCGGCAACGCTGCTGCTGGCTGCGGGGTATCTGGTGCTGATCGGGCCGCTGGCTCAGCGGTTCCCCGGCTCGGCGGAGGTTCCGCTCCGGCAGAGAGCGATGTTTCTGGGCGGGCTGCTGGTGCTCTATCTGGCTCAAGGCGGTCCGGTCAGTTTGCTGGGGCATATCCTGTTTTCTTTTCATATGGTCAGTATGGCGCTGTCTTATCTGATCGCAGTGCCGCTGATGATGCTGGGGATTCCGGAATGGTGCTGGCGGGCCCTGGTGAGGGTCAATCCGCTGCGAAGGCTTTCCTTTCTGGCTCATCCTGTGGTGGCGGCGCTGCTGTTCAACGGACTGTTCTCGCTGTATCATATCCCGGTCATTCACGACTATGTAATGCTGCACTTTACGGTGCACAGGCTGTATTACACAGTGCTTTTTGTGACCTCGGCGCTGATGTGGTGGACGCTGATCAATCCGCTGCCAGAGAGCCGGCGGGCCGGCGGACCCGTTAAAATCGGCTTTATTTTTCTCAATATGGTGCTGCTCACACCGGCGTGCGGGCTGATCATTTTTGCAAGCAGTCCGCTCTATGCTACCTATAGCGATCCGGCTGTCTGGGCGCGGGCGATGGGCTATTGTGTATCCGGTGATCCGGCGGCGCTGCTGCAGGCTTTTGGCGGACCGGGTTTCTTTGGAGGGCTGTCACCCAAGGTGGATCAGCAGGTCGGCGGAATCGTGATGAAGTTCATTCAGGAATTTATTTTTGCCTCGATGCTTGCTTATGTCTTCTATCATTGGTATAAAAAAGAGAACGGGCAAGACGATCCGGATCTTTCCGGACCCTCCGGCGAGCTGGGGGATGGCGCATTGACCCGGGTATAGCTGGCAAGCACCGAGGAGGATAAGCATGGATATCTTTACAGTGTTTCCAACGATCAGTACATCGTTCATCGTAATCAGTGCGGTGCTGGTGGCTATCGGCTGGAGACTGATCATCATTGGCAAACGTGAAGCGCACAAGAAGACAATGATCGCTGCCGCCGTGGCTGCAACTCTGTTTTTCATTGTGTACATGTCAAGAACGGTATTTGTAGGAAATACATCGTGGGGCGGACCGGACAATCTGTCGACGCTGTATCATATTTTTCTGATCTTCCATATCGTACTGGCCACCGTCGCCGCCGTGTTCGGGATCACGACACTGGTCTGGGGCTTTCAGGGCAAGTATGCGAAGCACCGCAAGCTGGGCAGAATCACGGCTGTGACCTGGTTCATTACAGCTATCACAGGAGTCGCGGTATATGTGCTGCTGTACATATTTTATCCGGGCGGCCACACCAAGCCGGTCTGGGATGCCATCTGGGGCTTCTAATCTTATAGGCATGCAGGCGAATCGGCCTGCGCGCAGCTGTATCCACTATGGAGCGGGCTGCTGCGCGGGCCTTTTTTTATGTGTGTTGAAGGGTGGACGGGGTGAAATAACCGGATGCCTCCATGCGGGCCGGCAGATACCGGACTGATCTATGGTGGCCGGCAACCCCCGGGTTACGTGGACGGCCGGCGGCCGGGTGGAATAGAGGGAAAAATCCCATTAATGGCGCTTGGAGGAGGCTGAAATGGGCGGAATAGAGGGGAAAATCCCCTTAATGGTGCC
>NZ_FNDX01000058.1 GCF_900099765.1 Paenibacillus typhae
AGTTCACTGCATTATCTTTCAAACCATGCCGTTCCCTCTACGCCGGAGGGTTCTTCGCTGTTGTACCAAGTTCTTTACAGCTTCCATGGCCTTCGTCCAGTTTAGCGAGACTCGGCTCCCTCTTTTCCCCTTTGCAGGGCCTTTTTGACGACGCGGCAGGATTCACTTGATGTTGCGGCCTGGGTTGTTGCTCGCCCGGTCTCTGACCGGTACTTTTGTCGATGCGCTTTTACACACAGATTTCGCCATGCGCAAGCATCCTAGCTACAAGAGTGGCTTGGCCCCTCTCTTGGTTGGACTTGCACCAACTAGATAATGCGTGCCTCTGGGCACGCCCCTACAAAAAAAGAAGCCCTGCTTTAAGCAGAGCTTCTTTCTGTAGAACAGATGAAATTACAGGTTCGGGTAAGAACAGCAATAATCAGTTAAAGCGAATACTTCCAGCGCAAACTTGGAGTTGCCGGGAACATGGAACGTTTCAGCACCCTTGATTTCTTTCCAGACGTCAGTACCGGGAAGCAGTACCTTCAGATCGCCGGACAGGATCTCCATGGTTTCCGGACCTTCCGTACCGAATTCATACACACCCGGCAGCATGATGCCAAGCGTTACCTTCGTGCCATTCTCCAGGATGACGGTACGGCTGGTTACTTTTCCATCGTAATAGATATTGGCTGCTTTGTGAACTGTTGCGTTGGTAAACTGACTCATGCGCTTATTCTCCCCTTTATGTTTATTCCGTCTATTATAGCAGGGCTTTAACGCGGCTGACTACATTTTCTACTGTAAAGCCGTATTCTTTCATCACGATATCGCCAGGCGCGGAAGCACCAAAGGTAGTGATACCGAGAATGTCGCCCTGATCGCCTGTGTAACGCTCCCAGCCGAAGGTTTGTGCCATTTCGACTGCCAGACGAGCCTTAACCTCAGGCAGGATAACGGAATCACGGTAAGCTTTGTCCTGTTTCTCGAACAGATCCCAGCTTGGCAAGCTGATTACACGTACGTCGATGCCTTCTTCAGCCAGCGCTGCCTGAGCTTTTACAGCCAGCTGTACTTCGGAACCGGTAGCAATGATCTGTGCCTGCGGAGTACCGTTCTTGGCATCGGACACAACGTATCCGCCGCGTTTGATGTTCTCACGTACGCCTTCTACAGTTCCTGCAAGGATCGGCAGGTTCTGGCGGGTAAGCACCAGTGCCACAGGGTTGGCAGTGTTCTCAAGCGCATATGCCCAAGCAGCAGATGTTTCGTTGGCATCAGCCGGACGGATTACAGTCAGACCCGGGATAATACGCAGGGAAGCCAACTGCTCGATCGGCTCATGGGTTGGGCCGTCTTCACCGACAGCGATACTGTCATGTGTCAGGACATAGGTTACCGGCAGCTTCATGATGGATGCCAGACGGACAGCCGGACGCAGGTAATCGGTGAATACAAAGAACGTTCCGCCGAATACTTTGAGACCGCTGTGCAGGGCAATCCCGTTCATTGCTGCAGCCATACCGAATTCGCGGACGCCGAAGTAGATGTTACGGCCGTCATAGGATTCGGAAGTAAACTGGGTCAAGCCTTTCAGGTGAGTCATTGTGGAGCTTTCAAGGTCAGCAGAGCCGCCTACGAGCTGCGGAACTCCGGCTGCCAGTCCGTTCAGTGCATTACCGGAAGCAACGCGGGTGGATACGGCTTTGTCTTCTGCTGTGAAGAACGGAAGCTGTGCATCCCAGCCTTCTGGAAGCTCACCGCTGATTGCAGTTTCAAACTGTGCAGCCAGCTCAGGATATGCTTCTTTGTAAGCTGCGAATTTCTCGTCCCATGCTTTATTAGCGGCAATCCCTTTTTCCTTCACATCAGCAAAACGTGCACGTACTTCATCCGGTACAAAGAAGTCCTCTTCATATACCCATTTGTAGAAGTCTTTAGTCAGCTTCGCTTCGTCAGCGCCCAGCGGGGAACCGTGGGTACCGCCATGGCCGCCTTTACCTTGTTTGTTCGGGCTTCCGTAGCCGATAACCGTTTTAACTTCGATCAGGGTAGGCTTGCTTGTATCTGCCTGCGCATCAGCAATAGCCTGTCCCAGCGCCGGCAGATCGTTACCGTCCTCAACGCGCAGAACCTGCCAGCCGTAAGCTTCAAAACGCTGTGCAACATTCTCGGAGAATGCCAGGTTCAGCTTGCCGTCGAGCGAGATATCATTGGAATCGTACATTACAATCAGCTTGCCCAGCTTGAGGTGTCCTGCCAGGGAGGCGGATTCGGAGGAGATACCTTCCATCAGGTCACCGTCGCCGCAGATTGCGTACGTGTAGTGGTCGATTACGTTGTGGTTGTCTTTATTATAAGTAGCTGCCAGCTGAGCTTCAGCCATAGCCATACCTACTGCCATACCAATACCTTGTCCCAGCGGACCGGTAGTCGCATCAACACCTGCAGTGTGACCGAACTCAGGATGGCCTGGAGTCAGGCTTCCCCATTGGCGGAACTGCTTCAATTCTTCCATCGGCAGGTCGTAGCCGCTCAGGTGCAGCAGGCTGTACAGCAGCATAGAGCCGTGTCCCGCGGACAATACAAAACGGTCACGGTTAACCCATGTCGGGTGATCCGGATTATGATTCATTGTTTTGGCAAACAGTTGGTAACCCATCGGTGCGGAACCCATCGGCATACCCGGGTGGCCGGAGTTAGCCTTTTCGATAGCATCGATAGCGAGCGTACGGATCGTAGTGATCGCCAGGTTATCCACCGTCGAATTTTCTTCCTTATGGATTGCTTGCTCTTTTGCCTGCTCAGTCATTAAAATAATCCTCCTCTAAATCAAGAATGTCATTTTGACTATTATTGTATCACTAATGTGGAAGCATTACCAATTGTTTTTGCAAAACACAGGCTTTCAACAGCTTATATTCTGCTGATTCCCGCCGGATTATGCACTGGCCGCACACAGAAACATCATCTAATCTGCACATCACATACTGGTCTCAAGACCAGGTACTTAGCCTTTAGTCCAGTTTCAGGTTAAGACTAAAGTTTGTTTTCCGGAGACGGATTATACAGTAAGATGAAGTTACCTAACGAGGATTTTACCGGATTATCCATAACTTCCAGCAGAAAGGAATCTTGAGCATGAATGCACGCAAAAACATTTATATCGTACTGACCGGAACGGGCACCGCCTTCAGCGGATTAATCAAATGGTTCACCAAGGCTGAATTGAATCATGCTTCGATTGCCTTTGACCGGGAACTGCAGGAGGTCTACAGCTTTGGACGGAAAAAAGTGCATAACCCGTTTGTGGCCGGACTGATCCGCGAGCATTTTGACCATCCTTTTTACAGTACGGCGGATTGCGCGGTCTATGAGATGAATGTGAGTCTTGAGGAATACGATACCATGTACAACCATGTAAAGGGCATGATGGAGAACCAGAAGCGCTACAAATATCACCTGCTTGGCCTGATCGGAGTACTGCTGAACGTAAAATTCAACCGCGAGGACGCCTATTTCTGCTCCCATTTTGTCGCTTCTGTCTGTGAGGAGGCTTCCTGCCGGCCCGTGGCCAAGCCCTCCTGCTTTGTCACACCTGAGGATTTCGCTGAATCCCTGTGCGCAAGTAAAATATACAGCGGTAAACTGTCCTATTATATGCACCTTACACAAGGCAACACTTACATAAACGCAGCAAAGCTATCTGCCTCTTCCGCAGCAGCGTCAACCGCACGCAGACTCCTGCTGACAGAAGAACGGGCCGAGGGAATCATTTAAGGATTCACCTCAGCCCGTGTTTCTACGGCTATATGCCAGCACAATCTGCTATTTAATCCGGTGACTTTGAAAATAATCCTGCCAGTCTCCCTGTATGGTCACCGTTACCGTATCTGTTTTGGTGCTATACGTATTCCTTGCAGTAAAAGTAAACGTGACCGGCCCGTCGGGCAGTCTTTCGAATGATGAATCATACAGTTCACCGCTCCATAGCGTCTTGCCGCTGTCATTCGGGGTCAGCACGGTCCGGTACCCTCCCGTCATCGCGACTTCAATGGAATCCGGCATCCCTGTTGCGTCCGATTGCAGCACGAAGCTCTCCCCCGCCCAGAAAACGCTGTAGCTCCGCGGGCTCTCTGCTGTTCCGCTTTTTTTCAGATTATAAGCCTGCCGGTTGTTATTCCATTCCGCCGTATGGCGGACAGCACCTTGGACAGTCAGCAGATTGACCATAAAATACTTGCGCGGAGACACACTGCTCCAGTTAAATCCGTCATACACCTCAACCTCCACGGCGTATTTCTGGTTCTCTGTTAATGCACCTGCCGGAATCTGCCACTCCTGTGACGAAGAAGTCTGTTCTCCTGACTGCACAGCAACAGCCCCGGTAGCCAGATTAATGATTCTTACTTTATAGCGCTGCTGCGCATCCCCGTCTTCATCCTGATAATCCCATTTCATTACAGGAGTAAGTATGTTCACTACAGTTGGAGCACTCTGGCTACTGCTGCCCGGATAAGTGATGCCTGCTGCGGGAATACGGTTGGCTACCGTAATTGTCTGTATGAGTTCCCGGCTGAGTCCCAGCGAATCTGTAACAACCTGCCGCAAGGTGAAGGTTCCGTTAGTGCTGAACTGTTTGGTGAAGGTACTTCGCGTGCTGGCTAATCCTTCTGGTCCGCCGGATGGTTTTAAATAATATTGGTAGCTAATGCTGTCGCCCGCAGGTATATCTGTATCTGTCGCCGTTCCTTGAATGGTCAGTGTATCCGTACGATAGATCGGCGACCGGGCTGCATTACGGCCAGTATCAGTTATAAGTGTAAAGCCTGGCTGCGGCGGGTTGTCGATGATGAATGCCTTCTCATTGGAGACATCCGACCAGGAGTTCATCGAGTAAACCCGTCCCAATACAGTAAAAAGCTTAAACCTCTCAAAGGTTCCGTTTGGCACCTGATATTGCCTTATCGTGCCGGCGCTATCCGGGCCATCTACTGATTTGGCCAAAATGCTGTCCTTGGTGTAGAACTCAAGTGTGTATTTTTCCTGCGGATCACCCTCTGGATCGAGGTAAGTCCAGGAAATTATTGGATCACCTGCAATATTGGCATCGATTATAGTCGGGCTGATTACAGTGCCGGCCGGGGACGTGAGGGTCATAGCAGGCTTCAGATTTTCCCGAACAGTGATTTTGAGGCTGGCCACGTTGGATTTTGCACCAATCTGGTCGGTTACCCAATGCTCGACCGTATATATGCCGGTATGGTGGAAATTCACATCGATTGATTTATGATTGCGGAGGATACTGGCCTGCCCCTCGCTGTCGATGACCCTCCAGTAATACTGCAGGCTGCTTGCATCTGAGCTGTCAAGATCGGTTGCTCCAGAAGTATAGGTCCTCGTGGTGTACTGCGTGGCTTCCGCAGGTCCAGACAGCTCGGCTGCAGGCACATGGTTCAGGATTTCAAACATCCGGGTAGCATAAGCCTCCTGGCTGCCGTCCGATACGTTAAGCCTCATTTCCCAGTCCCGTGATATAGCAGCCTTATCTGTTATCCCGAGCCCGCTAATCAGATTCCGGACGACTACATTCTGGTTCCGTGTGCTGCCGCTATAACTATAACTGCTGTTACCTTTACGGCCGTACCAGGTGTAGGCCAGTGCATCACCGTCTGCATCCGGATCAGGGGTCGTATTTTCCATCGCCACAATATCATCACGGTACACTTGGGCAGGCATGTTGAATTGCGCTACCGGTTTTTGATTGAGAACATTTGCCCATTGCGCGTAGTAGTCCGACCATGCTCCTCTGTTGTCTCGCACCCTCAGGACAACCTGATAACTCCCTGCTCCGTAGCTAGTTAAGCTAGGCGGAATAGTAAACGCGCCGTAGTGATAGTACACCTGGGTTCCATTTTTGCGGATTACCCATTCGTAGGTGTCCAGGTAATCATTGTCGGGGTCATATGATTTATCTGTTATTACCGTGCTCTTTCGGTAACTCACATTAATCGGATCGATAATAAAGTTTGCAACCGGCGGTAAATTGGCACCTGTGCCCAGAACCTGAGATGTCCAGTCGGACCAGACGCCGATACTAAGCGGCCCGTCCATATCTCTGACACGTAAACGTAATTCGTAGCCATCATTTGTTGGCCGGGCATTCAGCTGCCCATCATTCCAGGATTCATCTCCTACTTTACGCCATTGCCACTGACGATCAACTAGTCCCTTGTTATATGCAGTTGTGTGGTCAATATCGTAAGAATTATCAGTAATTTGAATACCGTTTCCGATAAGCTTAGCTGCAAAAAGAGCAGTTGGCTTCCGATGGATAAGAAATGTAAGCGATGACTCATTGTCTCTGCTCCATTTTCTAAATTCATCAAAACTATCTCCTTGCGGGTTGTCCTCGACTTGAACAATTGCGTTATATACACCAGGGTAAGCAAATGATGTGTACATTGTTGAACGCCATAAAGCAGAATCAGAAAGGGTTCCTAAAGGATTGTCAAAGAAAGTCGGGTCATGATCATATCTAAATCGGGTTGAATATTGAGGATCACTTTCATAATCCTTATAGGACGCTCCTATCTCAAACTGTGAATTGATCAGATAGTAGTTTTTATTAAGCAGTTTGTTTTTTTCGCTGAAGGTGAATTGTCCACTCGCTATATAGTTTCGCCTATCTACTACTGTGACCGTTCCCGTATAACTTCCTGGCGGCAAGGAATCATTAATGGCATCTATAGGAATAGTGAATTGCTGAGCTGTGTATGAGTTGTAAATTTTGATTCGGCGGTAATACACATTAGGAACCTCTACAATGACATCCAGCTCTTCATTATCCGGATCTTGAGCATACCCAGTTACATTCAGAATATTTTGTCCGTCCACATTATAGAGCGTAGCTCCGTTTTGAGTGGTCAGTGTAAGCGTTGGCGGGGAATTTACTTCCAGCTTAATATCCACTATATCCATTAAAGGCCATTCACTGTATCGACCATTTTGTAGATTGTCGGTATATAAAAACATATGACGAATCTTTTTGGGATCATTGAGTAAGTATCGGTCATACCATCCAGTGGCTGGTTTTGAATAATCCAAACTATAGCTAGCAGCTGGAATGGATAGTTCCATATGGTCTCTTGGTGTTATAACTAGATCCGTATAAACGTTAGACAACTTTGAATTCAATTTGTGAATGAGATTTCCTTGCGCGGGGTGTCCAAGGTCCAGATTACCACTTAACCAATAAGGACCCCAAAAATCATTCCTTGTATAGTAATTACCTGAACTCAAGACTTCTCGGTAATCCCCCAGAACGAAGCCCGTAACTTCAACATACGGATTGGCATTCATTGCTTTTTGATCCCAAAATAAGGTGTCTTTTCCCGGTCCTCTTTCGACCGTGATTCCATAATTTATGTCAGATACGTCATAGCTTAATACTCTTGTCACACGATTCCACTTTATGTTGTTCACCTTGAAAGCACTTCTATAGCCCGTCACCGTTGAATTTATATAATAACCCCAATATGGATCATCAGTTCGATAAGTATAGGGATTATATACCGGTTCATGAAAATTATTTGGCATCGTTAGCGTTCCATAAAATGCTGGAATTTCAACATCCATGTAATTGACTACAGAAGTGTCTGCTGCATTTACTTCAGCCTCTGGCATATACGGAAGCATTGATGTAAACATAGCAAAGCATAAGATGATTTTGCCAATCAATATATATATAGATGATTTCTTTCGTTCTTCCACCCTAAATCTATCCCTTCTCCATTACCATGACCAATCTGAGGTCGGAGGACGATTTTCAACCGTTACAATTCGTTCAAGCACCGGCTGCGTATCTGTATTCGCTGATTTGCGATCTGCCGCGTTCACAAAGGCATCTATCGTCGGCTGTCCAAATTCTTCTGTCACGGTTAGCCGGATCTCGTATCTGCCCACTTTTGCCGGGTAAAAATTAATGCGGTCAAGGTTAGTATTATTTATTTGAACCCATGCTTCTCCTGTAAAATTGCCGTTGTTATCTGAATCATAACGATATTCCCAGACTCGTTTTGCCAGATAGTCGTAGTCAGGTGAAACGGTGAAGTCCTCCAGAGTTACACTTGCCTTATTTCCATTGTCCAGATCACGGTAGACTATTAATGGCATCGAAATGTACGGTACAGGCGCTTCGTCAGGAGCAACAGTGAACGTCCACGAGGTCGTTCCGGAGTAGCCAGCTGTATTTTCAACATACAGGGCAGCCTTGTATTGTCCTGGCGTTTTCATAAGCACATCTACTTCTTTGACCCCTACAAGACTTCCACTATATTTGATATCTGCATTGGTTCCGCCAGAGATTGCGGTGATAGTAAACCGTGTGCTGCCTTCTATGATTGGGAAATCATCGGAAACATTTTTAGTTGCATTACGAATTGTGATTTTTCGATTCTGCTTCAAAGTGCCGAGAAGTTGGATTTTAGCTTTCGGTGCAGGAGCTACAATCTTGATGTCACGAGAGGTAGTAGCAGTCAGACCGTCGTTATCTGTAACTGTAAGCGTAATGGTCTGTGTAGTATCAATGGAGTCAAGACCGTATGAAGTATCACTGGACTTGCCGTATAATGCAAGATTCACATTTGGATGCTGCCAGGCATATTTAACTATCGTGCCGTCAGGATCTAAGGATTCGGCTCCGGATACGATGAATTTTTCGCCGGCAACGACTTGGTCAGGCATGGTGATTCGGGCAATCGGCGGTTTACCGGTAGCCGGTGTGGGCGTAGGGATAGGTATGCTGCTTGGCGGTGGACCGTTATAGGTTCCAGCATTAATGGTGAAATTCTCACTCAATGATGATATGCTTCCGGCTGCCGTAACCACCGGCTTTGCAAATCTTACAGTTACGGTCAAAGTGTAATTCTGGGTAAATCCAGGCTGTGTGGCAGCTTCCTGTTTTGAAATGACAAAATCAAACTGCCTCTCACTGGACAGCACCTTTGCCGTATCTTTTTTGGTGACTAATGATGCATCATCACCTGTCTTTTTGGCATAAAAAACCCATTCCAAGATGTTAGATGCATCTGTGTAGGCAGCTAGTGATCCCTTCAAGGACAGCTTTACCGGCACGGCCTTATCCGCGTACTTCTCCGGATTTGGGTTAGGGGTAAGTAATGCTACTTCGCCGGTTAAGGTGGGCTCGGTAGGCAGCTTGTAATCGAAGGTAACGGTGCCTGCATAACTGTATGTGGTAACTTTTGCGGTAGCTTTGTAGTAGTACGTAACAAAAGCAAAATATCTTCTGCCTTCTGCAAGACCAGAAAGGCCTGCTGTTGATTCAGGTCTAAATGGAAAAGAATTAGGAATCCAGTAATTCAAAATAACTCTGTTATTTTTAAATTTCGGTTCTTCATTTAAGTAACCACTTTTACTAATAACTTCAGGTTCGATAGTTGATTGAATAACATCATCCGATTCAACCACCTCAGCTTTTGAATCATGAAACCATTTTAAATATTCCCTATCCTGTAAAGGTCCTGCACTAATCACCGTTTTAGGTGGGTTTTGTGATGGAACTCCATCAGTGGCCAGAACATCCCGGTGCGCATTGTTCACATCATTTTTTTCATCGTACTCATTAATTTGCCAGCGTCTTCCATCCGAATACAACCAAATGGAGTTATATATTTCTGAACCGTATGCCGCTTTGTGAGAACCCCTATATCCCTGTACATCAATTGTTTTAGTAGATTGGTTTCCTTTGAGAGTGAGTTTAATTTTCCCATCAACTACAGAAAAATTCCCCACTGTAGTATTATTGCCGGAGTATTTTAAGGTGCTATTTAGAATAGAGGAAGGTATAACTCCACTAGGTAAATCTAATGAGAATGTCCTCGCGCTATTATCAGATCCAACTAATCCCGTTGAAATTGGAATAGCTATTGAGGCAGTTTTTGAGTCGGCTGCAAATGTAAATTGCGGAATTCCTGTAGCCACTATAACCAGCAACATTATATAAATAACTAATTTGCTATTTTTCATAACGGGTCCTACTTTTCCTCTACAATATATTTTTCTGCAAATGCACCATTAAAATATAAATTAATCCGAAAATATTCAAAATCCCCCTTGAACATAAATGCTTGGTACGACGACAATTGTTCACCAGGTTTAAGTTCTATCCAACTTACTGCTGACTTATCGTTCAACTTAACTGGTGCAGGTCTATAGACTGGATCGAGAGCATTCAGACCTTGAAATTGCAATACCCACTGCCTGCTTCCATTACCATTATCAAGAATCTTTTTACTATTATTTTTTACAGTGAATTTTGTCCAAACAAAATATTCGGGATCAGATACTAAGCCGCTTTCCTCTCCGTATTTGTATGTCTTCCGTAAAGCGACTGCTTCCTTAGAGTCGAAATCAAAAATCATTATTTTCTCCAGTGTATAACTCAGCCCACCAGCCGTAAGAGTAACAGGCAGCTCAACATTCTTCTTCAGTCCGTATTTAAACAAGTTATCAGTCATAACCGTGGTTGCGGGTTTGGTGGAACTGGGAGCTGCAGCGGCAGCAGAAACCCGACCATCCTGGAATCCCCCACCCATTGTGAACAGCTGACTTAACAAAAATACTGCTGCCGTTACTTTAATAATCGACTTTTTCATAATAATATCCCCTTTAATGTTTTTAGATTTAACTGGTGGCTTGAGCTAATGAATCCCCGCCTAGTCCCCCATCCTATACTCCTGCACCGCCGGTACAATGATGGCTTCTTGAACTTTTGAGCGGGAGATTAGGACCGGGTGCTGTGTCTCGATGACGGCGATAACCGAAGGGCCTTGTATGTATTTGGTGATGCCGTAGGTACTGTCTTCGTAAAGGAACGGAAAAGCCGCTCCGGTCGAATCATCGACAATGTCGAATTTCATAATCTTCACTTGTGTTTGCAGCCTGCTGCCCGTGATAGGGGATAAGCTGTCATCAAGTCCGAGGTTTAACTGCAGTGACTCCCGGAAGGTTTTGTATGCCTCAGCAGGATCAATGATCAGGCGTCCCCGTGCACGCTCGGCTTCATTAAGCTCCTGTGATGCATCGTGTACAGCCATGTTGTTGGCGTCTTTCAGCATGCTGCGCACGATGTCCCACTCCTGATTTTGAATCTGAAAAAACCAGGAGTAGACAAAAATCAGCAGGACAAAGGCCAGTTTGATTACGTAGTCCATAGCTCGGAACCATTCCTCAATCAATCAAGATATTCACTCATTATTGAACCGTGTCCGTAATAACGGGTTGGCTGAGACTTTCCCGAGAAGTCATAAGGAAATAAATTTAACCGGGGAGCACTAATGTACACGTCAAGCCGCTGTTTACGCTCCTGCACAATCTCCGTATTGCTGGAAATCACAATAGAAGCTTCAGGAAAGCCAACAGCCTTCAGATTGGCAATGACCTCATTTTTCATAGAGCTGGTAACTATTCCTTCTGTAGCTGCCTTTTGTGTGATGTAGGAAGTGTTGGCCTTGACCTGCAGATCGAGCAGATAGTCAATATAAGTGAAAATAGGCTGAAGGAGAATAAATAAGACCAGCCACATAAACAATGCCCGGAGAACCGTTTCCTTCACGCCCGTTCCTCCCTCTAGTATTGCTCAACTTGCTTGGTATGTTCGATGATATCATCCTGGCTGCCGCCGATTATATGGGTAGCCGCCGTGATAAAAATCCCGGCAATTACAAAACCGATGGCCAAAAACATGGCAACTGAGATCGAATCCTTTTTCATAATTGCTTAGACCGCAGGCCGGGTGGGGGCTTGTACCGCTGCTGTTGCTAAGCCAGGCTCTTTGGACTCAATTACGCTTACACTTACTCCGGGAATAACCGGTCTGTTATCGTCAGCATCATTGACTACATCACGGACTACAGGGACGAGAATCGCGATAACAATTGCCACACAAAGGAATCCGATAGCGATAAACAAACCAGTGGAAATAGCGTCTTTTTTCATTGTAAATATCTCCCTTTTCATTTTATATTTTTAATCAGTGCTTGAATATAACAAAAACCTCATAGATATACCTTCATAGTGGTCACACCTTAAGTCACTGGAACATTCCCACTCCGTTAAAATTCCCTTTGATCAGCATGATGTACTGCATCGCGAGCGATACGATCATCAGGAATGTGGCGATAGAGGGGATAACGTTGATAATAGTAGAGACGTCGCCGATAAAGGACCATTTTTTCAAATACTGATCGCTGGATATTTTGGTGATAATCTTGCCCTGCTCCCGCAAGTAGTTGGCGGCCTCGTTATCGTCATCCATCCCTTCTGTTGCCAGCAGAATAGAGCGGATATCGTTGATAAAAGCATGCCTCTCCGGGAATTTCCCGCAAAACCATTCAATCGCCTTCTCTGTCCCCTCATCCACCGCCCGCTCGGACAGCTCGTACAGCTCCTGCCGGATGTAGTGGAATTGATTGGCCGTCCCCGCGCAGAAAGCACCGAACTGTACATACCCGCGCTTGCGCAGCCGGTTGTTCTCGTATAGCCGGATGAAGGATATCAGCTCGCCGTCCTTTTGGATCAGCGTTTTTTGATGCAGCCAGGCCAGCAGCCAGCCAAACGGCAGATAACGCATGGGACTGCTGACGATCAGGATAAGCAGAGCTATCAACAAATCCGTACCGGAAAAAGGGGCCACCTGCACAAAACCGCCAACCGCCTGAACTGCCAGGTACAGCAATGCCGCCGAATATCGGAAAATCGTGATTTTTCCTGCTGATACCGAAAGCCCGCCGGATTGCAGCAGCTGCTGCAGCCGTTCATTCTGAACCTTTTCACCGATTGCTGTCCACTTGATCCCCAGCCGTAATGCATAACGCTCCCGCTTGCTGCTGCTGCTCACAAATACAAGCAAGGCCAGATAAGCAACGCCGCAGATGGCAATCAAAAGCAATACCCGTTCCATCTTTATATCACCTCAGTGGTAGTCCAGTTTGGGCCTGGCAAGTATGGTACTGATAAGGAAGGATACGAACAGTCCGGCTACAATGACCATCAGAAAAGCAAGACCGACGCTCGTCTGAAACTGCAGTTTGAAATAGACATCAGGCTTCAGCATATACATGAAGGTTCCGACGGAGGATACCAACACAACTAAATTCCCGTAAATCCCCAGACTGATTGCATCCCGGCTGCCTGCTTTTACCGTCAAAATGGTCTCCCGCTGCTGTTCCATCGAGCGGTTCAGCATCATCAGCGAGCTTTTGAGATGACGGGTTCCCTCCTTCTCGCAATATAGCAGATCAGATACAAACTCTATTGCAAAAGTAGTGCCGATCGCGCCCGAGAACCTCATCGCCTCCTCCTTAAGCTCATATTCATTGCTGTAATTGGCAAATCCCGCTCCCAGCAGCCTCAGCGGAGTTTTTAGCACATTGTCTTCGGTCAAAAAATCTGCAGTCCTCGACAAAATGCTGTCTACCGACAGATGCGTAAACTTGGAAGCAATTTTGATCACATCAAGCAGATCGTAGCTTCCGCGTACTTTCCGCTGGGCACAGGTGTATCTTATCCGCAGGTATGGAATACTTGCCGCAAGGACGGATACAAACAGGGGAAGCCGCCAGGCCTCCTCAATCGGCATCCGCTCCCCAAAGCTGATTCCATCCAAAAAGGGATTACTGAAGCTCATATGCCCTGGCAGCTCCATTAGCGTGAGCATGGTGGACACAAAGACGGCAGCGAATAGAAATACTGTTTGCAGCGAAAAGCGCATTACGCTGATTCCAGGCTCATATCTCCGGTGTGCAAAATACAGCAGATTATCCAGATGCCGGTACAGCCAGACCCGCTTATCCGCCCTGCTGACTTTTTTGCGGAGCAGTCTCCTTCTATAATTCATCTGCAGATCGACTTTCTGCCCCAGCTGCCGTAAATGCCGCTCAATCAGCGGTTTCACCATCAGCCATAGACCAAAAACAACCAGCAAATGCAGGGCAAAGCGGATGATATAAAAAACAAGCTCCACGCCTAACGCCCCCTCATTCGTTCAGCACAATCTTTGACTTCAGGCTTTCCTTGAGGGGCTCCTCCATCGGTTTCATTGCTGCCAGGTGCCCCAGTTCCCGGATGAATACGCGCATAGCTGCGGCATTCTTTTTGGTCATCTTGGCCATCAGCTTCCCGGTCAGCTTGTCATTATAGCTCCAGGCCGAACGCTCTTCCTCCCAGCGCATCAGATCATTGGCAAATACCGAATTACGCTCTTCATCGTAAAAGACCTCCGAGATCCGCGTCAGCCGCTTTTTCCCGTCCGGAACACTTTCCAGAATAAACACCAGCTCACACGACTTCAGCGCCGAGATCAGATGTCCTTTCAGGCTGCCGCCGATCCGTGTGGAGACTGCAAAAGCGCCCTGATACGGAATATCCTCAGAATCCACCGTATGAAAGGTTCCTGTAATCCCGTCATAGCCCTTCTCTCCGCTCCAGAGATAAAACTCCCACTCGTTGTAACGCATTTCGGTCATATAGAGGATGTTCGGATCATGGCGCAGTGACTCCACCCCAACCTCCATCAGCTCCTCGTTGGCCGCCTGAATCGGAATAATCCGGTGACCTTTAATCTGGTATGGCAGTATCGACTCCGGATGCTTCTCGATCATCACTACACCCATGCAAGAGCTTGAGCCCAGCAGCTGTTCGCCGACAATCGTGTTGGCAAAGGTTGTTTTGCCTGAACCTACAGCCCCCGCGATGATTGTGTTGCGGAATGTGCCAGCCAACGCACGGATTAGCTCTATGGCTTCTGCCGGGATACATTCTGTTCCCGCCTGATCCTCCAGATCAAGAAACTCGACCACCTGCCGCCGCATGGAAATGGTTGTGAACCCGTCCCATACCCTGGGCGATACCCAAATCGCAAGCCGGATGAACCGGCCGGGCCAGAGCGGATCATCCATTTTGAACTCAACCGAAGGATTGTCTTTGTTCAGCTTTTTGCCCGGATCGCTTTTGAGGAGAGAACGTTTGAGCTGCTCCACCCGGTCCAGCGAAGGCATCTCATACGGATAAGCAACAAACTTTCCGCGGTGATTATAAAAAATCTGCCGTCCGATCATCTGCAGCCCGGTAGATTCACTATAGGCACGATCTGTGAACCAGCGGTAAGCCGGACCAAATCCTTTCCATTCATGAAAAAGCGCCTCTGCAGCTGTACGATAAGCCTCCGGCACTTCGCCGGTGAACGGTGTCTTGCGCAAATATTTTTCAATTTCATTCATAAAAAAGCTAACCGCCTGCGGATCACCAATCAGCGCCTTGGCATTCAGCTCGAAATAGCTGTCATCCTCCCGCTCCAGCCCTGCGTTCATGTCCTGCTTCATCTTTTGCAGAAACCCATAGAAGTCCTCTTTTCCCGGCTTGCTGGTACGCAGGACACTCTGTTTCAGAGAAAAAAGAGGCCGCGCTTCCGGTATCAGTTCTTTTCCACACTGCTCGTACAGATTGAACGGCAATTCTGTTTGAGTTGCCTGCAGACCCATTTTCCGCCCTCCCGGACTGACATAACGCTGTCCGTTCACCCTGTGCGGCTTCTGCCACATCTCCTCATGGTATTCAATCATTGGAAGATCCCCTTCTTCCGCACTTCCGGCGCAAGTCCCAGTGATACCAGCAGGGCGTGAACCTTATCATCCACGTGCTGAAGCTCTTTTTTACCTAAAGGCAGGCTGTCCGGCAGCGGCTGATAATACGGCAGCTCCAGCAAAATTTCACAGCCGAAGCGCAGCGCCAGACTTTTGGGCGAGGACATCTCCTCCACATTGCTGCGGTTGATGATCCACTGAAAATCCTGCGGATGCAGGTCCATATGTCCGGCAAGCTCCATCAGAGCCTGCAGCCTGTATTCGTGCCTGGGATGTGTAACCATCATGCGCAGTGCCGATTTCTGCATTCCGGTATACCATGCGGCGCTTTCGGGAATCGAGCCAAAGTCGGCCACCACCACATCCGCATGCACACGCGCTTCGGCCAATAGATAAGCGATCTCCTCCTCCTGGTAATCATGGACGCTCAAATAGTCGAAATTGCCGGGCAGGTATGCATATCCGTCCTGCTTAACCAGCCCTTCAAAGTCCTCGCCATGAAGCATCTTGCCGGTGATCCGCGGCCGCAGCCTGTCCAGGCTGATCTGCGTTTTACGGTCATAGCCGGGATCATACAGATCCAGCCCCAGTAAAATCACACGAAACCCTGCCGCGGCAATCCGTCTGGCGAACAGCTTGGCTGCACTGGTACAGCCAATTCCCGGGCCCGAGCCGAAAAATCCTACCAGGTTACCGCGTTCTACACGTTCCTCCTCTGTAATAAAACGCAGCTTTTCGATAATTGCCGAGGCTGAGGAGCGGGGGGGCATAAAAAACATCCCCAGACTTTCGCACTGCATATGAATAGCCTGATAGCCGTGCACCCCTCTTTGCAGATACAGGTACAGGATTGTGGAACGCGTGTATTGGCGGCTAAATTCGGTTAAAGCGGACACAGGGACCTGTTCACTGGTTACCAGCAGCAGATGGCCTTCGGTGTGCGCCGGTTCTGGCAGAACATTTTGCGTAATGACCGTAAACCCAGCCAGCTTGATCTCATTAATCGTCAGCTGCTCGATCCCCAGACTGAATATTTTCATGAATGCTCCTCCTTTCTACTCTACACGAACAATCCACAGCTTGAGGCCCTGCTCCAGATACTGTCCCAGCAGCTCACCGTCACTCTTCTTGAGCTTTAATTCAGGTGCCGCCACCTTGCCGGTTGAAGTAACGCGGTTATTCGTGTTGCCGTTCTCCGAGTCCAGCACATCATTGTTATCCTCAGAACGTACATAGTTCACGGTAACGCCGCTCAAAAACACCTTCCGGACGGCTGTTGGGAACCCGGAATCCTTCTGCCCACTGTCAGGTGCAGGTTCAGTAGGGCCTGAAGGCGGAAGGCCCCCTCCGGCATTACCGCTTCCACTCCCCGGTCTGTCTGCTTTATCACCTTCCACCAGGTAAATATCTACCTTGTCCCTGCTGCGCAGCGAGCCGTTGATGGCATAAATCGCCTCCTTGGGAATGGGGAAAATCCCTTCATCAGCCTGCGGCTCCAGATCACTGACATCCACCAGCGATGAAGTAAGAATGCTGCCGTCCATCAGATTAACATTGGTTATCTTGTCCTTTACCTGGCTGAACTCCGTAATGACACCTGAAGGAATGTCCTTGGTCTGGACTGAATCGAGATAGAGATCGCTTTGCTGCAGCTGATAGTTTTTTGGAATAAAACCGCCGTCGGCCGCTTTAATTTTGACCACTGTCTGTGAGAGTACATAAGGCTTGAAGTATAAATCATAGCCGAGCAGACCGCCGAACCCGGCGAACAGGATTAGAAAGGCAAACAGATAATTGCGTTTTAACAGTTGTCCGCGCTTTGAAGCCAAGCCCTTACCTCCTTGAGTACTGTTTTTGGGAACGAAAAAAGGCATCTTGGCAGACTTCGCCAAAATGCCGGTAAAATGCTTTTTTACCTGTGATGCTCTTCAGAACTATAGGGTTAGTTAAACACTACTGTTTTATTGTGATGCACAAGAATGCGGTCTTCAATATGCCATTTAACAGCCCGCGCCAGTACAACCCGCTCAATCGTACGGCCGATCCGCTTCAGCTCATTCACATCATCGCTGTGGCTGACCCGCTGCACGTCCTGCTCGATAATCGGTCCGCCATCCAGCTCTTCGGTGACATAGTGAGCGGTTGCGCCAATAATCTTCACCCCGCGCTGGTAAGCCTGCGCGTAAGGCTTGCCGCCGACGAACGCCGGCAGGAACGAGTGATGGATATTGATAATCCGGTGCCGGTAATGCTCGATGAACGACGGTGAGATGATCTGCATATAGCGGGCGAGGATGATCACATCGATGTCGCTGCCGATAACCTCCAGCTGGCGCTTCTCAGCCTCAGCCTTTGTCTCAGCCGTAACCGGGATATGGTGGAACGGAATGCCAAACGATTCAACGTAGGTCTGCATATCCGTATGGTTGCTGACCACCATGGCAATATCCGCATCCAAATCACCGGCCTGCCATTGCCAGAGCAGCTCCACCAGACAATGATCTTCTTTGGACACAAAGATCGCCAGTCTTTTCTTATGGCTCACATTAAAAATCTGCCAGTCCATCTTAAAGCGCTCGGCAACGCCGCCAAAAACATTGCGCACCTCATCCAGCCGCTCGTCCAGCTTGGGCAGATCAAACTCCACTCTCATGAAGAACATACCGCCGTCCGGGTCCATTGTATACTGGTCTGACTGGACGATATTTGCTCCATGCTGATACAAAAAATGCGAGACAGCCGCTACAATACCCGGCCCGTCCGGACAAGAAATGAGCATGCGCGCCCGGTCCGGGTATTGCCCGCCTGAAGAATGATCTCTTTTCACATGTAATTCCATAGTCCCCTGTCCATCCTCTCATCTGCTAGCGCAATCTGTGGTTATATTTAAGCGTTCACGAGTGCCTGTCTGCCTGCCAGCCATGCAATCAGGCGCTGATTGACGGCCTCCTCACTAAGCTGCGGGAAGAGTCCGGCTGCCAGCACATTGTCATACAGACGTTCCAGCGGTTCGCGCGGATCAGCCTTTTTGGCTTTGGCGTCATTCTTGAGCAGCTCCCATACATCTAGCACATACCGGCGCGGATCAAGCTCCTGCTTGGCGAAGAACGAATGCAGCTCTTCCACTTCCTGCAGGAACTCTGCACCGAAGCGTTCTGCCACATTACCGCGCAGCAGGGCGATTTCGATCTCGTACATCGGGCGGAGCTTCTTGGCATCCTTTCCGATCCATGGAGTCTCCAGAATAAACGGCAGCCCTGCAAGCGCTTCGTGGTGGACGACCTTATGAATCGTCTCAAAACCGATCCAGCCTGAACCAATTGGAGTATGGCGGTCTTTACCTGCTCCGCGCGGATTTTTGCTGTCATTGATATGGATTACGCCGAGCCGCTTGAGGCCGATAATCTCATCGAATTGGCGGAGCACCCCGTCCAGGTCGCCAACGATGTCATAGCCGGCATCATGAATGTGACAGGTGTCAAGACAAATGGACAAGCGCTCGTTATGTACGACCTTGTCAATAATGGAGGCAATTTCCTCGAAGCTGCGGCCGACTTCTGTTCCTTTGCCGGCCATCGTCTCCAGGGCAATATGCACTTCCGTCTCGTTCGTACCGCCAAGCACCTCATTCAGCCCGTCGGCAATCCGCTGGATACCGTATTCTGCATCCTTGTCAGTATAAGCCCCCGGATGAAGTACGATATGCTTGACCTCCAGCTGATGGGTACGGCGGATCTCCTCCTGCAGAAAATCAACAGCAAGCTGATAGGTATTATCCTTATAGGAACCCAGGTTAATGATATAGGGAGCATGTACCACAATTTCTTCTACGCCGTTCGCTTTCATCGCAAGCTTTCCTTCAGCAGGGTACATAGCCTCAATCGGCTTGCGGCGCGTATTCTGCGGCGCCCCGGTATATATCATGAACGAACTGGAACCATACTCATTTGCTTCATTGGCTGCGCTCAAGAGACCCTTGTCCGCGCAGGACACATGTGAACCTATTTTCAGCATGCCTTTTTTCCCTCTTTCCTTCACGAATTACCCCTTATTCTACCGTGATCGGGAAAATAAATCTAGGCAAGCCCCGGCAGGCCGCTTCTGCTTCGCAAAACTGTACAAATACGCTATACTTTAGATGAGATTTAGGTTTGTGACAATCATCATTGTCAAAGGCGGTGTATACATGTTTTCTGTATCGGGATTCAGGTTATTATCGTCAGGACCAAGCAACTGGTTTATGAACTCAATCGCATTTTGGACTTTTTTACTGCTGGGCTGCATGTGTATCGGCGGTTTTTTCATGTTCCGCAAGTTCCTCAAGGTGCTGCCCAAAGCGGACGGCAAGTCCAAGCTGGACTGGCAAAACTATTGGGTGGAACGCAGCCGGCCGCTGTGGAGCGACGAAATGAAGGCCTTTCTGGACCAGCTGGTACAGCCGGTACCCGGACCCTTTCGTGATATCGCCAAGCATTCCATCGCTGCTGAGATCGGCAAGATTGCTGTTGAAAGCGATGCTCCGGCGGTTACCCGGGAACACTGCATTAAAGGCTATATCGTAGCTACCCCGCGCCGGGACAACAAGTTTCTTGTTTCTTTCCTAGAAAAGAACGGGATCGACTACTCTCCCTACCGTCATCTGCTCAAGTAAGCCGCATCCTGAAACGGAGGATTTCAGCATGAAATACATTATCTGCGGCGGCAGCGGCTTTATCGGCCGTGAGCTCACTGAGTTGTGGCTTACAGCCGGACATCAGCTCATTGTCGCCGGACGCACGCTGCCCAAAGACGCATCTTCTCATCCCGCTCTAAGCTATACAACCTGGGACGACCTCGCCGCCTCTCCGGAATTGGCAGAGAACGCAGATGCGCTGGTCAATCTGGCCGGAGCTTCACTCAGCCAGCGCTGGAGCGCTGACGGTAAGCGGGCTATTATACAGTCCCGGCTTGAAACGGTGGAAGCCGCCGGCAAACTGGTTGCGGTGCTAAAGCATAAGCCGCCTGTCATTGTGCAGGCTTCCGCCGTCGCCATATACGGCACCTCGCTCACGGATACCTATAACGAAGACTCACCTGCCCGGGTAGTGGATTTCCCCTCGGAGGTGGTCCAGACCTGGGAGGCCGCCGCCGATGCAGCCTATCAGGATATACGGCTCATCAAGCTGCGGACAGGTGTTGTGCTCGGCAACGAAAGCGGAGCCTTTCCCAAGATGAAGCTGCCCTATAAGCTTGGCTTTGGCGGCAGAATCGGCAGCGGGAAGCAGTGGCTGTCCTGGATTCACCTTGAGGACATCGCCCGCCTGATCGATTACTGTATACGCACCCCTGAAATCACCGGCCCCGTTAATGCCACCGCCCCTAACCCGGTGACCAACGAGCAGTTTGGCCGGATGATCGGCAAAGTGTACCATCGTCCGCACTGGTTTCCGCTTCCTGCGTTTGTATTAAAGGCAGCTGTCGGCGAGCTGTCGGAAATCCTGCTGGAAGGCCAGCGTGTACTCCCTTCCAAAGCGGTAAGCCATGGCTTCACCTTCAGCTATCCGACCCTACAGCCGGCACTGGAACAGCTGAAATCAGAGAAATAATGCATCCTTCAGGCAGAACGGAAGGTATAGCTGCCCTTGATAATTGTAAAGACGCTGCCTTCAGTCAGCGGATATTCTTTATAGGGAATCATTGGGCTCCCCTGATACAGTGTCCCGTTCCGCGAGTCCAGATCCTTAATGAGGTAACCGGCTGGGCCTCTGGAAATTTCGGCGTGCACCCTGGAAGCTCCCTCGGACTTCTCTACATACTGGGCCACATCAGGTGACCGGCCGATTATGAAGCTTGCGCGGTCCAGTTCAATCTTCTCGGGTGCTCCATCCTCATCTGTGCAGGTGCGTTCCAGAAAGGGACCGGCTGGGCGGAGCTGCCCCTTCGCCTGTCCGCTGAACGTGTTATCGCTGGCCGTGAGCAGCGCCGTTGCCGCAACAGCAGCGGGCTGAGGCGGCACTTGTCCCGCAGCCCCTGATAATGAGCCCCCGGAATCCTGCCTTACCTGTGAAGGCGGCTTCTGTTCAGCTCCCTGCTGAACATGCAGCCTTGCCGGCACTACCGGATTTCTGCCAAAATCCCACTCTGAACGGCCCGGTTTACGGCTCACACTGCGCTCCCGGGTTTCAGCTAATGCAGATTCAGGTATCTCTCTGCTTTCGTCACTGACAGGGTCCCGCGCAGCCATGATCCTCCCGCTCCACACCATCCAGCTTACAGCCGCAAAAATAGCAGTAGCGGCAATACAAACAGCCAGCCAAATGGTCATCGGCCTGTCCAGGTACAGGAATTTCCAGAGCAGGGCATCAGCCAGAACAGCACCCATTACAGTATAAGTTCTGTAGGAAGAAGGTACTTTGGCGGCAGCTTCTCCTGAATCCTCCAGATCATCCGCCTCGACTTCTTCATTCAGCATCAGCTGCGGCAAACCGTTTCCCCATCGCTGCTCCTTAGCGTGGTTGCTGTCACTTGCCGTTTCCTCTAAACGGGCACTTAGCTGCCTCTGCTTCATAGATATTCCCGTAGCTGCAGGAGCTGCAGAAAACCCTGCCGCTACATAAGCCTGCGGCCCCTCTCTAAGCCGGACTGGCATTTCTCCGGATACAGCAGTCCCCCCACCAGAAGGCACCTTTAACGATACAGCTTCTATACTGCCCGCAAGCTTCCCGGCGGCGGAATGATCTTCTGCGAGCAGCTCGGCAAGCAGACCCTTGAGCCCGGACGGTGAAAAATTCCCGCTCCCGCAATACTCAAGTAATCGCTGCAGCCCGCTTCCCGATAACTCCGTCACAGATGCAATGAGCACCATAAGGAGTGACTTCACTGCTTCTCCGGGAGATATTGGCGTTCCTGACGGCTGCAGAGGTATGTAAGTAAGAAACACCTTGCCGCTGCCAAGCGGCCCCTCAATAAAAATATAATCCTTATGAAGCGCGTACTGCTCAGCCCGCAGCATATATTGCCTGCCTTCCTCCATGCCCCGGGCAATCTGCAGCAGCAGTCCAAAGAGCTCCGCCATACTCATTTTTTCGCTTTTCAGCAGGTGACTGAGCATTTTGCGCCGGGATACGGCGTACTCCAGCGTCACCTTGAGATCAATTTCCCTAAGCAGCAGCCGCAGATGATGCGGGATAGCAGTGTTCATCAGCATCTTCGCCTGGACCATATTCAGCTCTTCCAAAGATAATCCGCCGGCAGTACCAAGCTGCATGGAGATGCCATCCTGTTGTATGAAGTCACGGTTTAATCCGAACAAGATAAGTTCAGCCTCCCATCTAAAAGCAGAAATAGGTATATAGAAATCCGGGAATTACAGCCAGCATGAACGGAAATCTCAGCACCTCACTGCCTGCACTGCTTCTTAAAAGGGCTGGCCTCTGCAGCAGCAAAAGTCCGGCTGTTCTGCTCAGTGTACTGCGGATTCTCCCGGCTGCCTCCCGTCTAAACAGCACAATGATCCAGCCGATTACCGCCCCGAATAATATGGAATACATAATGACCTGAAGAGTAAACCATATCCCTGTCCAGGCTCCAATCCCGGCAAAAAGCTTCACATCTCCGGCCCCGACCGCTCCCATAAAATGCAGGAGCAGGAGAACGGCAAATCCGGCGGCAGCGCCGGTCAGTGCAAACAACAGCCCGTGACCTCCGGATACAACACTCCTTGCCAGCAGTCCTGTTGTCAGGGCAAATACAGAAATCCAGTTCGGTATCCTCATCCACCGCAGATCTGTGACAAAGGCCGCTGCCAGAATCACCAGACAGCCCCCAAAGGCCCAACCTGCCATATGCCCCCTCCTTCCATTTATAATCTTTTTACAACTCTAAAAACGGCCTCCAGGCTGGTACCATCCTCAAGCGTAACGATAAACGTCCAGGATCCGGGTGTCGTATTCACCCCGATCTTCCACTCCCATTCGATGAACCCGGACTCGTCAGCCTGCTTCCAGCCTAAATGTCTGGCTGTACTTTGGCCGCTTTTGTAGAATATCGAAAGATTTGCCGTTGCTCCCGGGGGAACCTGAACCCTGATTTTACCCTGCTTGTTGGCGACGCCAGGGTCAGGCTTCTCCAGTACGATGATATAGCCTTGCGGCTCTTCAGTTCCGCTCTCTCCGCCCTGTCCGGAAGCATCGGTGTTCCCTACCCATACCCGTTCTAAACTGCTGGCTTCCAGGACAATGGCCTTATTCAGAAAAGGCACCTTCATCGGAAGCTCGTAACTGACAACCAATCCAAAGTACGGGCGTGTTCCCTTCTTCAAATCGGGAATAGTGACATTGGAGACATGGATCTTTTCATAATCAAGCCAGTCTGTGGCCAAGTAAGGCTTCATTAATGGCTTAAGCACATGATCAAGCACAGCCTCCGAGGTCTCAGCCTGCAGCTCCTGCAGAGGGCCCTCTGCCCGCTGCACAGCCGCTCTGACCCAATCACTGACAGGTGCTGGCATCTCATCTGCGTAACTGCCGCTCCACTCCTCAAGGGACAGGCGGGGAATACTCCACTTCCCGGAGGCTGCGCCTGCGGCCGCTTCATCCGCTGTTCCCCCGGCATTTGCAGCAGGGTCTGCCGGATCCGGGCCGCCATTGTCTGCCTGACCCCATGTCTGTGCCGCCAGCGCCGCCGGATAGATATGTGTGGATATCACTTTGACTGTGTCAGATGCCGTACTTTGCAGTGCCGTTGAGTATAGGGTCATCTGTATGATAAAAATCAAAAACAGGACAAACAGCAGAAACAACGGGAGCACCATCGCCGCTTCAACAACCATACTGCCTTCATCCCGCTGCTTCTCAGGATTCTGATTCCGGCCCTTCATTCTTCCCTCCTTCTGCTAATAGGAAAAGTCAGCCTGCACGGTACGGTAGTATACCTTGCCTTCTACCCCTCCCGGCAGGCCGGAGGTATAATGCAGCAGCTTCACTGCCCCCGGCAGGAACCAAAGCCGCAAGCCCGTACGGATGTCAGCGGCGGCATACGTAAACCTTTCCTGCGGATTGATCCCTGTATTCAGCCTGATTAATGCAAGCATACGGGACAGCTCTGCTTCACCTGCCCCATGCAGCAGCATGAACAGCCGCAGATAACCGCGGTAGTCCAGCTTTACGGGCAGGTATTTGGACATAACCACCTCTCCCGTCCTGCACAGCATGAGCATGTCCTGAACCGCCTGCTCAACCCCGTACAGCAGCGCTGCGGCCAGGATAGCCAGCGGATTGCTGAGCCGGGCATTCTCGATAAAGCCTTCCATGGTCCGGATTGCCAGCCTCAGCGCAAAAATCTCGCCATATGCTGCTGCCACATTGCCCGCAGGGTTATGAAACCCGTACAGGATATACTCCAGCTCCTGGGAATGGGGATCAAGCTGGCCTGCCAGGGCAGAAACCACACTATCACCCGATTCTGCTGCTGAAGTCAGTGCTGAAAGATCAAAATGCGGAAAATAAAGGGCAGCATACTCCGTTTGGAACAGCCTGTCTCTTGCGCCAGTCATTATGCTGCCGATGGATGTGTATAGTCCGTCCACCTTCCCCATTGCGGAGCCGGCGGCCGAATAAATATCTGTGCTCCCGGAATCTGCAGCTGTAGCCGTCTCCTGAGCCTGATTAAACCGGACACTCTCCCCGTAGTATTTCCGGAGCGTGCTGTAGCGCTGTCCGGCTGCTGCAGCATTATCGCCAAAGCTGCGGAGCTGGTCCACCAGCTTCATGGCTTCCCCCAGCTTGACCTTAGCTTCTTTCTCCATCTGCTTGCGTTCACCGTCGGAGGTGCGGTGCGACTCGATCTTTGCCGCCTCTGCAGAGATTGCTGCACCTGAATTACCGTAATTCTGCAGATAACCGGCAACGGCCTGCGAAGCATCTAATACAACCCTGTTCATTCGGGAAAGGTCAGCGTACAGCCCGGAAGCTTCAGTGAGTACAGGAGGCAAGGCGGTTACGGCCGGTTCAAACGCCTGTGCAGCCTGCACCTGGACGCTTATATTCCTTTCCATCCCGCTGAGCTCATCCGGCGATAAGATCAGTGCATCCTCCTGTTCGCGCAGTTTAGCCAGCGCCTCTGTACCCAGTCCGGTGCTTTCACTGCCGGGGATGTCCCAGCTGCCAGCCGAGGCCTGGCCGGCCTCAGCTCCGCTGCTTCGGGACTGCTCAAGCACATTTTTCATTTGGGTATTAAGCTCCGCTGCCTGCTGCAGCGCCGCTCTGGCCTCAGCCAGAAGAGAATTTTGCTTAAGCCGGACAGCAGACAGAGCTTCCGGTATCCCGGAGATCAGGTTCTGTGACTGCTGCAGATAGCGGCCGATGTCATATTGATACCGTTCAGGCTCCTTCTCTCTATCACGGTACAGATCCGTATAGTATTTGCCCACATAATCGTTATACATGGCTGCAATATCTGCGGCTGAGGCAACATTGCTTAATGTACGGGTGCTGATATAATCCTGCGGAGGATTCATAATCGTCTGCTGGAGGTCCCTTGCGCTCTCTGCAGCCTGCCGCCGGCGTTCCAGCATCTGATCAAGTGCAGCTTCACGCGCATCGTAGAGGGGCTGAAGCCTGCCGAGCACCTTTGTGGAGCGTGAGGCTTCTCCCATTGCCGCCGACAGCGGCTTGAATTTGCCGGCCAGTTCAAGAGCAAAATCGACCGGGGCTTTATACTTCATCTCCTCGGCGATCTGCCGGCAGAAAATATCATAGCTCCCGACCGGCCTGCTCCAGTCCAGAGCAGAGCTGTCTAGCTTGACGGGCAGCAGATTAAAGGCGTCTCCCCGGCCGCTCTCAAACAAATTATCATTCAGTACTGCAGACAACAGCTGGCCGCCGTCATCGCCCCCGAAGGCAAACAAGCCGTAGCTCTGCTGCAGGCTGAGGTCATAAGAGGACATTACAGACCGGACCGCCGCCCTTGCCAGCCGTTCCTGCTGCACATTGGCAGCGGCAATCCTTGCATAGTCAATCAAAACAGCTGTGAACAGGAAGACAAAGGCGAGTGCCGCAATCAAAAAGATCGAGACGGATCCGCCGGTTTCCTTTATCCATAATAATTTTCGCCTTCTGTTTTGACGCGGAACCGGCAATACATTATGTACATGCCTCAATCTCCCCTGCTCCCTTCCTGTCTGTTATCCTGGCTTACACAGGATAAGCAATTGGCTTCAGCCGTTTCATTTCTTCAGTGCAGTCAGCATTTTGGCGGCATCCTGCTTATCCATGCCTCTATCGGAGCTGCCTTCCTGTCCGCCGCCGCTCTTAAACTTTGCACCATAATAGCGCATAAGCTCGACAGTACGGATGAACTCCACCGGTTCTGTGACCACAGACCGTGTCGTTACCACAGGAACTGCCCCATCCTCCAGCAGCCCGTCCAGTATGGGAAGCTGAAGCATCCGCCTCAATTGGGCGCTTATTGTACGGCTGGCCAGACTGTAGCTGTAGCTGAGCTCTCCGGTCATATTGGCCGGAATATTCTCTGCAGACTGCCCGAGCTTTACCTCAGGCAAAGCCTGCTGAACACCGGCAGCCGGCACAGCGAGCTTCACTCCCCCGTTTAGCGCCCCTGTACCGAAAAGGGAGGCAAGCAGACCATCTTCACCGATCCGCCAATATAAGGAATCATATTCTCCGGCAGCAAACTCTCCGCTGATCCCCTTATGGCTGTTGTCCCAGTTGTATACAGCCCTTTCAGCTGTCACAGAGGAAGCCTGCAGCAGCATCGTTCTCTGATAGGTATACAGGCTGAAGAATAGGAGCAGCATGATAATTCCCATAATGATGGGCAGCAGCAAAGAGGCCTCAATAGTGAAGCTGCCTTCCTCACTCCGCAGATTCATTACTCAAAAACTTCCTGGCTCTTGCTTCCCGCCGTACTGATCAGATCCTTGACTACCTTGACAATTTCCGTACGGAATACAAGAACCACCGCAATCAGTACCGCGATGATCATAATCATCTCCAGCGTGCCCAGCCCCTCTTCATCCTTCCACAAGCGTTTTGCTGCTTCTGCTATCGTTGTCATCATTGTCCTCATCCTCCTACATTTTGAGCATCATGATTGCAGGTGTTCCCACCAGCACAATTACAATCAAAAAGATAAGCACCATCGGGAATACCAGCTTCGAGGAAGCCTGTTCCCCGCGTGTGCGGCTTAGCGCCTTGCGTTTCTCCCATAACATCCGTGACAGATCACGCAGAGACAGTACAAAATCCGCACCTCCCCTGCGGTAGTTCAGCAGCACCGTAGTGGTAAATAGCGACACCTCCTGAACTGCGCAGCGCTTGCTGAAATTCTCAAAGGCCTGCTGGAATGAATAGCCACCCTCCCATTCGGTAATCATTGTGAACAGCTCTTTATAGAGCGGATGGCTGTAATCCCCTTTGCGGCTCTCTACACAGCGGACAATCGCCCGCTGCACAGTCTCGCCGGCACCAACCAGCAGTACAATGCTGTTCAGCAGCTCGGGCAGCTCCAGCATAATGAACTGCTCCCGCAGCTTTACTTTCTTGTGCAGGTCACTGACCAGGGCGGCCGGCAGAATCAGCGCCAGCAGCACGCCGAGAATGACCCCTGCCTCCACACCGCTAAGCAGGGTCAACAGACTGCCGCCAAGCATAAACAGCCAGCTGTAGCTGAGCATTTCGCCCGTGAAGAGCAGTGTGCGCTCCGGGCTGTAGCGCACACCGTAGCTGCGCTGCAGCGAGCGCTGGATTCTGAACATGACCGAGGGCAGATGGCTGCCGATCCGCCATTTCTCGATCAGCAGCAGAAATGGCTCCCCGGCCGCCCGCAGCCTCAGTCCCTCCATCGGCAGACTCCGCAGCCCGGCATAGCGCCGGCCGCATTTCATGCGCAGCAGAAGCCAGCCGAGAACCAGCACAATGGCTGCAGCACCGCTTACCCACCGCATGTCTTCACCTCCAAACGGCCTTACCGCTCTATAGCGGAATATCCATAATCTTTGTCGTCCACCGGTAGCACAGGAACAAGCCGGCTAATGAAAGTGTAGAGATAGCCATGCCTGCCCCGGTGTACATGGGCTCCATATAGTCACTAGCGGTCAGGCTCATAAACAGAACCATCAGCAGCGGTGCCGCCAGCAATGCCTTGGCTTCAAACTTCTTCTGTGCGATGCTTACCGCAATGTCCTGCTGGATATCCAGCTTCTCTCCAATTATGGTGGAGGTGCGGCGCACCACTTCAACCAGATCACCGCCAGTACGCTTACAGACGGTAAATACATCGGCAAACCGTCCAACATCCTCCATCCCGGCCCGGCGGCTGAAGTCATGCAGCGCCTCTTCAACGGGCTGGTTGTATTCCATCCGCGTGCAGATGATGGACAGCTCAGCCAGCATATCGCTGTTCCCCTCCGGATCAAGCAGCTGGAGATCGGCTACAGCTTCGCGGAAAGCATTCTCCACAGAGCGTCCGGCAGACAGCGACGAGGAAAGTGAAAACAGTGTCTGCTTAAACTGCAGGTTAAGTGCAGAGCGACGCCGGTCCTTCAGATATTCGCGCAGCATCCGCGGCGCATAAGCTCCGCCCGGAACCAGCAGCAAAGAGATCAGCAGCTGATGATAAAACAGGTAACCGATGCCGAACATCAGCAGCCCGCCTGCCAGCAGTGCCGCTATTTTCAAGCGGGGAGACAGCACGTAAACGGTATAATCCGGCAGCTGCTGCCTGCTCCCCGCCCCTTCAACACTCGGCAGAACGCGTTTTCTAACCTTACCCTGCCTGGAGGCAGGCTTCTTATCCGGCCGCTTCAGCATACCGCCTCCTTCATCCCGGGTCCGGCTGTAAAGCTCATCAGCGGGTATTGATAAATGCCGGCCAGCTTCAGCTTCCCGGCATGCAGCAGGGGATTGCCGCAGGCCGCAAGGCTGCCCTCAATCTTCCCTTCGCGCTCCCCGGTTTCCCGGAACTCGTACAGCGGGTTCAACACCACCTCCCCTTCCTGTAATCCGGCCACCTCGCAGATTTCCACCACCCGCCGCGATCGGTCCCGCAGCCTCGAGAGATGTACAAAAATATCAATGGCCGAGCTGATCTGCTGCCGGACTACGCCAACCGGAAGATCGGCTGCACTGAGCACCATTGTTTCCAGCCTGCTGACCATATCCCGGGCACTGTTAGAGTGGCCTGTTGACAAGCTTCCGGCGTGACCTGTGTTCATGGCCTGCAGCATATCAAGGCACTCTGCCCCCCGCACCTCCCCAACAACGATACGATTGGGTCTCATCCGCAGGGAAGAACGGATCAGGTCACGAATGGTTATCTCCCCCCGCCCCTCCGTGTTGGCATTCCGCGTCTCCAGAGATACCAGATTCGGCACGGTAACAATCTGCAGCTCTGCTGAATCCTCAATCGTGATGACCCGCTCCTGGGGCGGTATGAACTGGGACAAGGCGTTAAGGAAGGTGGTCTTCCCCGAGCCGGTTCCGCCGCTGATAAAAATGTTGTAGCCTGCTGCCACAAAAATCTGCAGCAGCTCCGCAGCCTCCCCGCTCAGCGCGCCCCGGCGCACCAGGTCATTCATCGTCATCGGTGTTTCAGGGAATTTGCGGATGGTCATGGCCGGCCCCTTCAGGGCAACCGGCGGCAGCACCACATTGACCCGTGAGCCATCCCGCAGCCGGGCGTCTACAATCGGCGAAGAGTCATTGACCACCCGGTCCACACCGGAAACCACAGTCTGAATGATGTCCTCCAGCCTGCTCCTGGACTCAAAGGCCAGCGGCAGCCGCCGGATCTGCCCCTCCTCCTCCACGAAGATCTCTTCATGGCTGTTGATCATAATCTCGGTAATCGCCGGATTATCAACCAGGGGCTGCAGAATATCGAGGCCGCGGAAGGAATCGAACAGCTTCTTTACCAGCTCATGCTTCTCCTGGGCGGTCAAATAACGCAGGTTCTGCATCCCAAGAATGGTCCGCTCAATATAGCTGCTGAGCTCTCGGTTCCCGACCGCTGCTGTGACATCAAGCCCGGCACGGATATCCCGTTTCAGCTTTCTGAACAATTCTTCATTCATGCAGACTACCTGTGAATACTTCAGGGAGCAACGGCTCGATGATGTCCTGACACAACTGCTGTACGCCTGCTATAAAGGGCGGTGATTCCAGACAGAGCTCTATATGATGCTGCAGCGCCCAGGCGGGAATTAAAGGAAGCACACCGGCCGGTTCAAGCTCTTCCAGAGCCGCACTGCTGTACCCGGAAGCTTCAGCAAAGTTCATAACGAACCGGCTTTTATCCCGTATATCCTGCGGCCAGCCGGAGTGGGCATAGCTGCCATGCTCCAGCCATTTGACCGTCTTATAAAGACTCGTCTCATCACTCCTGAGCATCCATAGCAGCACGCCGCAGCGTTTCAGCACTGCCTGCGTCCGTTCCTCCTCAATGCAACCTGTGTCAACAAGCACAACATCGTAATGACCTGCTGCAGCAAGCAGCTCCAGCAAATCCAGGGTATCGGGCCCTGTCATCTGCAGCATCTCCTTGAAATTCTCCACCGGCATAAACCGGTCACAGCGCAGAGCCTCATACCTGCATACATACCTGCCCAGCTCTATCTTCTCCGCCGCACCTTCTCCGCCGTCCGGATATCCAGCCTTCAGCTCATACAGCAGCTGTTCCAGTCCCTGTGCCTTAGGCGCAGGCATCCGAACAAGTACACCGCTGCTGTCCACGCTCTCCAGGTTCAGATAGAATACGGACAGGCCCGTTGCGGCAAGCTGTTTGGACATATTGAGCGCAAGGGTTGTTTTGCCGCTGCTGCCGCTGGCCGAGACTATACCGAGCAGCAGTGTCTTCTCTCTGCGGGAAGAAACAGCCCGTGGACGCCTGACCTCGCACAATTGGAGAACGGATTCCAGAAGCGACGGCAGCGACTGATATTTCTGAATGAACATACCGCCTGCCAAACTTTCCTTGTTACCCGCAGTTCTTCCATCCTCGCTGAGAACCGCCCACGGTATGGTACTCTTTCCCTCTACCAGCCAGGCTTCAATAAAGATGAGATCGCCCACTACCGCATCCACCGGCTCTCCGCTGCTCATAAATTCCATGAAGGTATCCGGCCTGCTGAAGGCGGAAATTCTCAGCAATTCTCCGTAGTCGCTGTGATGCAAATAATGCAGTAAGGGTTCAATATATTGGCTCTCGCGTACGGCCAGCACCACTCTTGCCGCCATAACCGCCACTCTCCTCTCTGAAAAAGCAAAAAAAGCACCGTCAATAACCGTAGATACGGTCATTGAACGGTGCTTCCGCTCGTAATCCTTTAATTTACAGCTATAGTAGCATATATGAAGTAGAGCGGCAATCTTTTTTTGAAAACAATATTCCTATAAGTACCCCCAAAGCTCCCTGGTACACCATGTCCATTATGGGATATATACCCAAAGTGCATTAAAGGTTATACTGGTAGTTGGTAAAGAATTGCCAGACAAAACCATTTATCTACAAAGGAGACCTGCCACAAATGAAATTACTACCCGGATTCATCGCTGTCCTTACTTTATCCAGTGCAATCAGCCTCTCCGCGTCCGCAGCCGAGAAACCGATTACAATCCAGATCGACCAGCAGCAGCTTAAGCTTACCACTGGCGCCCCTTTAAATGACGGCCATGCGATTCTCGTACCGATGCGGCCTATCTTCGAGAAGCTGGGCCTGAGCGTCGTTTTTGATGCCAAGACAAGCACCATTACAGCAACCAAGGAGGGGCTGGTCATCAAGCTGCAGCTCGGCAGCAAAAACGCCAGCATTAACGGTATCGTCAAGCCGCTCCAGACCGCTCCCAAAATGATCAAGAACGTCACCTATGTGCCGATCCGGTTTGTAAGTGAAGCCACTGGCAATCACGTAGTCTGGAATGCTGCTGCCAGAACCGTTGAGATCACAAGCCTGCAGGCCACTGACGAAACCGCCTCAGTTGCTGACTTTTTCAGCAAGTATGTGAAATATTCTAATGAAGAAAGCTATGACGGCTTTATGAGTCTTATTGATTCCAAATCCCCGCTGGCCCAGATTGGTCCGCAGCTCAAGCAGCAGTTCGAAACCTATAATCTGAAAGTTTCAGTAGACCAGCTGAACATCGTCGATGCCAAAACCAACGAGGTGACGGTACATACCATTGAGACTACTGAAAAGGTTAGCGGACCCTTTATGCCAAACAGCCAGATGGAATATATTTACTCCCTCACCCGCAGCTCCAAAGATGCCGATTGGAAGATCAGCAATCTTCAGCTTCAAGCCGTAAAGTACAGCCTGCCTGAGGGAGCCCTGACAGCTGCCGTAACCGTACCAAAAGCAGATGAGGATGCCATCAAGGCTGTATTTGCCGCCAATATGGACTACACCAACAAGGAAGATCTCGATGGACTGATGTCGACTATTGATGAGTCCTCCCCTGGTTATGAGCAGAACAAAATAGTGGCAGCCCAGCTTTTCCAGGCTTATGATCTTCAGGGTACAGTAGAATCTTCGAAGGTTATTGATTACACAGGCGACACAGCCGCCCTATATACAGTACAGTCCATCAAAAAGCTCAAGGGACCGCAGTTCCAGGACAACCGCAGCACAACAGTCACTACGCTGAAAAAAACGGCAGACGGCAAATGGAAGCTTGTGCAGAGCTACCCGCTTTCTTCCGAACCGCTTAAATAACATATTGAACCAGCACAAAAAAGCAGCGGGAACCCTCCCGTTGCTTTTTTATTTTAACTTTACAGAAATCTTCGCTTGATATCGGGTGTTGGGAGCAGACATGACTCATCCCGTCCGAACCAGCGGTAACGGTTCCGCGCAACCAGCCTGTACAGCGCATTGCGCAGCGGACGAGGCACGATAATAAACAGGTATGCCGCCGGCCACGGAAAACGTAATTTACCGGCAATGCGCAGCACAGCAGAAGATTCCGTATAGATCCTTCCATTCTCCAGCAGAACCACCGTATCCAGCCGGTCAGACTCAAGCCCTGCAGCCAGCAGCAGCTCACGCCCTTTGTCACTCTGCAGCGGAGCGAACTTTATCCGGCCTGTGGGATCACGCGGAATAATGAACCGGACCAGCCCCTGGCACAGATGACAGACACCATCAATCAATACAACTGCCTGCCCGGCTTCCAGGCTTATTTCCTTCCTCACACTCCGTCCCCCTTTGCATACCGCCTATCTTATATAAAACAAAAACGCGGGATAGCTCCCGCGCATTTATTGTCCGTCCGTTACAATTATTCGGCAATCGCCTTTTCAATCCACTGGTCACCGATCATCTGATCTTCGAAATCAGCGGTGTATGCTTCCATGCACTTGCAGATGAAGTCCTTGCGGCACACCGGGCATGGAGTTTTAAGCAGGCGGCTGATGTTCGTCATTTTCCATTCCGGATTCCGGCTGTAAAACGCGCGGCATTGTGTTCCGTCAGCAGTTTTAATAATAAATTCGTACAAGCCCACTTTATCATTGCTGCTGGCTTTGGTCACGCTCGTAATTTTCGGTCTGTAAGACATCTTCATCACCCATTATCTAAATTTTTGGTTCTGATAGCACACGTAGCTTTAACAAGTACTTAGACATAATAAAGATTTTTGGGGGTGATGTCAACCGAAGTACGCGCTGCCGCCCGCTATTTGTCCCGCCAACCAGACTTCCGTCTCTATTTAGCCATTTTTCCCTAAAATACATCTTTATAGTCAACCTAAACGATATTGAGCTCCACATCTATATTTCCGCGTGTGGCCTTGGAGTAGGGGCAGAATTCATGCGCCTTCTTGGCGAGGTCCTCAGCCTGGGAACGTTCAATGCCCGGCAGGCTGATGTCCAGTCTCACACCCAGCTTAAAGCCGCCGTCACTCTCATCCTTACCGATCAGCACATTGGAGGTAACCGTAACATCCTGAAGCTTCACGCCCTCTTTACGGGCAATATTGGCGAGTGCACTCTCATAGCATGCCCCGTATCCTGCTGCAAACAGCTGCTCAGGGTTGGTACCGTTACCTCCGGGTCCGCCAAGCTCTTTAGGCATCTTCAGATCATGCTTGAGAACGCCGTCTGAGGATTCAACCGAACCTTCGCGTCCGCCTTTAACTGTCGCTGTCGCAGTATACAAAGCTTTTAATGTGGTCATCGTTAATCTACTCCTTTTTGGGAATCCAATTTTGACTTACACACACTTAAAATTAAACTACAGGTATTTTTTGAAACGATGATACCGGTCTTGTCACAATCCGTACGCTTGCATCTTGAAATATATAGTGTAAAATTAAATTGTGGTAAATTTATGTTCGGGAGGCCTGATTCATGAGCATTTATGATTATGAAGCTAACACCCTGCGCGGCCAGGAAGAGTCGCTCTCCAAGTACAAAGGCAAAGTGCTGCTCGTCGTGAACACAGCCAGTAAGTGCGGATTCACCCCCCAATATAAGGGTCTCCAGGAGGTCTATGATAAATTCAAGGACCGCGGCTTTGAGGTGCTCGGCTTTCCGAGCAATCAATTTGCCAGCCAGGAGCCCGGTGAGAGCGAGGATATCGCCGAGTTCTGCGAGATTAATTACGGGGTAACCTTCCCGATGTACGAAAAGGTCGATGTCAAAGGCGATAATGCCCATCCACTATTCAAGTATTTATCAAAAGAAGCCCCCGGCGTACTGGGATCTAAAAGCGTCAAATGGAACTTCACCAAATTTCTGGTGGATCAGGAGGGCCGGGTGCTGAAGCGGTTCGCCCCTTCGACCACTCCTGACCAGATCGAAGCCGATATCGCCAAGCTGCTGGACTAGTTCATTATTATTTCTGGCCACACCAAAAAACTCCCTTACCAGGCAATGGCCGGATACAGGGAGTTTTTTTCATGATATAGTTACCACTTCATAAGGACAGCAACGATAGCCACCAGGGCAGGTACAGCTTGAATATACAAAATGGATCTTTTGGCAGTCAGACTGCCGACAATCCCCGCAATCAGCACGCAGCTGAGAAAAAATAGCTGGATATGCTGGCCTACATCGGCATCCGGATAGAAAATCCCCCAGATCAGCCCCGCTGCCAGAAATCCGTTATACAGTCCCTGGTTAAAAGCAAGCCCCTTCGAATCCTGTGCCACCTGAGCGGTAGTGCCAAATGCCTTCTGCCCCTTCGGTGTCGCCCATAGGAACATTTCCAGATAGAGTATGTAGATATGCAGCAAGGCAATAATCGCAACCAGCACTACACTTATTGTCATGTGATTCCCCTCCGCAGTTAAATGTAAGGATATTATATCACTAACAATAATATTTCACACAATTAATTTACATCATTCTCTATCTCTACGTTTCAAGTCTCTTAGATTCTTCATAGTAACCCTAACCGATTCAGAAACAATCAACAAAATCATGTCAGTGTTTTCTGAATTGCAGCTGAAAAAGGATTCTTTTTCAGCTATTGAGTTTGACCATTCTTATTGGATTACAGTAAAGGGAGAGAACAAACAAAACACAATTGGAATCACTCTATATGACAATCATTATTTAAATTTATTTTTGTATAACTTAGATACTTCAAGAAATCAGTCTTTATCTTATAAAATAACAAGTGATTTTAATCTTCAATTAATATCAGAATTACTTAATTACTCAACTTTCGCAGCTAGAAAATCGGCTTAAACCCTTGAGGCTGTAAGAAGAATTCGCTATATTTAGCCAAGTTGACAAAAAACACCTCGCTTGTTTGGTATCATGGAAGTGTCGAGCTCACATGCCAACAAGAAAGGTGCGCAACCCTATGTTACAACAACATTCCCTGTCTGAACAGTCTCGCTTTTCCAAACTTTTTGCCAATCTTCAAATCGGGAAAACCTTACGACAAGCAGGTATTTCCAAATCGTTCGGTCTTTCGAGCCTAGCAATTTTTCAAATCGTGTTCTCCCTGGCCTTCGAAGGGAAGAATTGGTTTCGCCTTCTGGAAAGTGACCGTGCTGCAGATCTT
>NZ_FNDX01000010.1 GCF_900099765.1 Paenibacillus typhae
TAAGCAGCGAGTAGATCATGGCAGGAATGTTTAGCTCCTGCGGCCGACCACGGTGGTTCTTTTTCCGAAGGACGTGCAGGACCGGAGCCAGATCTAAGTGTTCAAAGATTTGGCAGTATTTATTTTCTGGGCGCATCAGGAGCAATTCCTCAAAGGAAAATAGCTCTTCTTGTCGAATTGAATAGATAGGGATTACCTCTTTTCTTTCTCGGGTGTCGGTTTGGTCGCCTATAACTTCGAGAATTTGGGGAGGTACTCCTTTTTCTATGCTCAAAAAATCCAAGCGCAGCAAGGGTTTTGGATTATGAAATTGTCTCCGGAATACACTTATAGTTACTTCAAGCCCATAATCGTGGAGTATAGTTGTACAAAATGCAGTTAATCGATTGAGGTGCTGATTTTGTAGTAAAGGTAAAACAACTCATTCTAACTCGCTTAACGCACTCACATAACTTACCAAATCACCTAATACACTCTACTCAAAAAGTCTAGAAAACCAAATCTGCTCAATATGCTAATCATACTAAGTTTAAAAAGCTTAAAAACTCAACCAACCAATATCAACCAGCCCTCAACCATCCAAACTCAGCCCTCCCGGAAGCCCTCTCCCATTACATCGTGTACATCGCTGATAATAACGAACGCTGTAGGATCGACGGATTTGACCAGCTGGCTGAGCCGGCGGATCTCCTGGCGGGATACGACGCAGTAAACCATGTGCTTTGCCTGCTTGGAATACGCGCCGATGGCCGGAATCAGCGTTACACCCCGCTCCATCTCGGCAGTAATCAGGTCGGCAATCTGCGGCGCATCATCGCTGATGATGGTGAAGGCTTTGGCGGCGTATGCACCCTCCTGGATAAAGTCTATGACCCGCGATGCGATGAAGACCGCCACAAGGGTGTACAAAATCTTTTCACGGGGTATGTAGAGCAGGGATGCGCCGATAATGATAACATCGACAACGAGGATGATCTGGCCCATGCTCCAGCCAAATTTGCGTCCCAGGATGCGTGCCACGATATCAACCCCGCCGGTAGTCCCGCCGTAACGGAAAACAATGCCCAGGCCAAGGCCGAGGGTAACGCCTGCATATAATGAAGCAAGAATAAAATCATGCTCGGTAGTGAACGGGACGAGCCAGCCCTTGTCAATTGCCTGTTCGAACACCCATAGGAAAAAAGTCAGGGAGCCGATGCCGAGTCCGGTGTAAACAATCTGATTGGAGCCGAGCACTTTCCAGCCCAGCAGGAACAGCGGAAGGTTCAGCAGCAGTGTCGTCAGGAAGATTGGGATGCTGAAGGCATAATTGAGCAGGATGGTGATCCCGGTTACGCCGCCCTCCATCAGCTGATTGGGCACAATAAAGTACAAAAGCCCGAACGCATAGACCGCTGTTCCCAGCATAATGGGCACTATGGTTTTACCGATATTCTTTACCTTTAATGAGTTCATTTAATCCCTCGCCTAAGCCCTTATACGGGCAGAATGTTCTAGTCTGACTTTCATGAGGTGAAGCATTAAATATAAAAAAGATTTGTCTTCAAAACGTCTTTACGATAACATAGGGGCAAACATAAGGCAAGATCATACAGGGGGCGCAGCTGCAAATTATGGAAAAAAGTCTAGCCGAGATTCAGCGCGAAGTTGACGCTTATATCTCACAGTTTAAGGAAGGTTACTTTAGTCCGCTGTCCATGCTGGCCCGGATGTCCGAGGAAGTCGGGGAGCTGGCGCGTGAAGTGAACCATCAGTTTGGTGAAAAGCCCAAAAAAGCCGATGAAGCAGACAACTCTATTGAACTGGAGCTGGGTGACATTCTGTTCATTACGGTTTGCTTTGCGAATTCACTGGGGATTGATCTGACCGAGGCTCACAATAAAGTGATGCACAAGTTCAATACCCGTGACGCCGGCCGCTGGACCCTTAAAAACACCGATTAGGCCCTTATATCATATGCTGTACCAAACGAACGGGATTTAGCCGTAAGGATGGTGAGTATATGGATCATAACGATTATATCAAGGCCGCATACCGTTCCATTTTGCGCAGCGATTTCGCGCAGGCAATTGAATCTTTTGAGGCTGCAATTTCGGCCAGTCCGGACGATGCCGAAGTCAGATACCGGTGCTCCATAACCTACGCCCGCAGCGGGATGGTGGAGAAAGCGCTGGAGCATGCGGTCGCTGCGGTGAGGCTCGATGATACGAAGCCCGAATACCGGCTGCATCTCCAGCATCTGCAGGCGCTTCGGCTTGTGCAGGAGGCCAAACATCTGCTGGAAGATGACGCGGGCGGGACATCCAATCCGTATCATCCGGTTACACTTCTTAAAGAAGCAATTACGCTGGACCCCTTATACGGAGACGCCTATGTATGGCTGGCCATTGCGCACAGCCGGATGAATGAGCATGTACAGGCGATCGCCGCCATGAAAGAGGTTATTGCCCTTCATCCGGATGATACCGGATTGCGCCAGCTGATGAAAGACCTGCAAAGGTCATTGCAAAAATATATCCATTAAAGATGGAACCAGTAAAAGCGAGGAGGACTTAAAGGTGAGCGACAAGATCAGAGTGATTGTCTCCGGAGCAGGAGGCAGAATGGGTAAAGAGGTTGTTAAGCTGGTGCTGCAGGATGATGAGCTGGAGCTGGCAGCAGCAGTAGACCGTTCCGCAGTCGAACGTGATGCGGGCCGTATGGTGGGGCTGGATGAATGCGGAATAACTGTTACTTCCGATCTGGAAGCTGCCTTAGCAGGGAGCCGCGGAGATGTGATGGTCGATTTTACGATTCCGCAATCGGCTTATGCCAACACTTCGCTTGCAATTAAATACGGGGTGCGTCCGGTTATCGGGACAACCGGGTTCACTCCGGAGGAAATTGCCGAGCTGGACAAGCAATGTCAGGAGCAGGGAATCGGCGGGCTGATTGCCCCGAACTTCTCGATCGGAGCGATTCTGCTGATGAAATTTGCCGCACAGGCATCGAAATATTTCCCGCATCTGGAAATTATCGAGTATCATGGAGATCAGAAGCTGGATGCTCCTTCAGGTACAGCAATCAAGACGGCAGAGATGATCTCTGAAGCGAGAGAAGAGCTCCGCCAGGGCCATCCTCACGAGGAGGAACTTATCGAAGGCTCGCGCGGCGGCTATTATAACGGCTTCCGCATTCACAGCGTCCGTCTTCCGGGTGTGTTTGCCCAGGAGGAGGTTGTGTTCGGCGGCTTCGGGCAGTCGCTCAAAATCCGTCATGATTCGTACGAACGGGCAGGTTATATGCCGGGAGTTAAGCTGGGAGTCCAGAAGGTAATGGGGTATACCGGACTGATCTACGGCTTCGAGCATTTTATTGAATAGACAGGGGAGAAACCAACATGCTAAAGATTGCCTTTATCGCACATGACCGCAAAAAAGAAGAAATGGTCAATTTCGTTACCGCCTATGAAAATGTTTTTACCGGGCTGGAGCTGTACTCGACCGGAACAACGGGACAGCGGATTATGGAAGCCACCAAGCTGAAAATCAACCGGTTCATGTCCGGTCCGCTGGGCGGCGACCAGCAGATCGGCTCTCTGGTAGCGCAGGATGAGCTGGATCTGATCATTTTCCTGCGTGATCCGCTGATGGCTCAGCCGCACGAGCCGGACATTACGGCGCTGCTCCGTTTGTGCGATGTGTACGGCATCCCGGTGGCGACCAATATCGCAACGGCGGAAATTCTGGTGAAGGCAATCGACCGCGGGGATTTCGGCTGGCGGGAGCTTGTACATAAATACAAACCGGGTGTGGACGAGTAATGAAGCTGGACATTCTTGTATTCGGGGCGCATGCCGATGATGCCGAGATCGGTATGGCCGGAACCATCGCCAAGCATACGGCTGCGGGTCTGAAGGTAGGCCTGTGTGACTTGACCGCTGCCGAGATGTCATCGAACGGCACCGTAGAGCGCCGCAAGCAGGAAGCGCAGCAGGCTGCCGATGTGCTGGGTGCTGCTGTGCGCAGTAATCTCGGGCTGCCTGACCGCGGCCTCTATATGACAGAAGAGCATCTGGCTGCGGTAACCGCAGAAATCCGCCGGTTTGCCCCGGCTGTCGTATTCGCACCTTACTGGGAGGACAGGCATCCGGATCATATCGCCTGCAGCAAGCTGGTGGAGGAGGCTGTTTTTAATGCCAAGCTGCGCAAATACATGCCGGACAAGCCTGCGGTGCCTGCACCGCTGCTGTATTTTTACTTCATCAACGACCTGGGCCGTACCGACCTGATTGTGGATGTAACGGAGCAATATGCTGTGAAGGAGCAGGCACTGTCCTGCTACCGTTCCCAGTTTGAAAAAGCACCCGGCGAGGATGTGGTATCCACCCCGCTTAATGAGGGATATATTGAACGCGTCCGCTCACGGGATATGCTTCTTGGCCAGCGCAGGCTCATTCCGTTTGCCGAAGGCTTTGCCACCAGGGTTCCCCATGCTGTTGACCTGTTCCTTAACGGGGGCAAGACGGAATAAGCTTTATTTTGTTGTGTGATGCAACTATAATAAATCCATGACATTACTTAAAGTAAGAGAACAGTCTACGAAGGGGACGGAGCTATGAACCGGCTAAAAATAGGCATCACCTGTTATCCGTCTCTGGGCGGCTCGGGCGTAGTGGCGACTGAACTGGGCAAGCTTCTGGCGGAAAAAGGCCATGAAGTCCATTTTATTACACACAGTATCCCGTTCCGGCTTGGAACGTTTCAGAAGAATATATTCTATCATGAGGTTGAGGTTAACGATTATTATGTGTTCCGTTACCCCCCTTATGATCTGGCGCTGGCGACCAAAATGGCCCAGGTAGCCAAAATGCAGGGGCTGGATCTGCTTCATGTCCATTATGCGGTACCGCATGCCGTCTGCGCATTTCTTGCCAAGCAGATGCTCGGCAATGATATGAAGGTCGTTACTACCCTGCACGGCACCGACATCACGGTGCTGGGGCAGGATGAATCACTGAAGGATCTGATCCGGCTGGGCATTAATGAGAGCGATGCGGTTACCGCCGTTTCAATGGATCTCATTAATGAGACCCGGAAGGTTCTGGATATTACAAGGGATATTGACCTGACTTATAACTTTGTTGACAAGCGGGTCTATTATCCGCGGGATGTAACAGACCTCCGGGGCGATTACGCCGACCCCGATGAGAAAATCCTGATGCATATCAGCAATTTCCGCCCGGTGAAACGGGTGGGCGATGTGGTTGATGTTTTTGCCAAGGTGAGCAGGGAGATCAAGGCAAAGCTCCTTTTGGTAGGGGAAGGTCCGGAGCTGCCGAAGATTCAGGCCAAGATCAACGAAATGGGACTTGAGCACAAGGTGCGCTTCCTCGGCAAGCAGGATGAGATTGCCCAGGTAATCTCGCTGGCTGACCTGCTGCTGCTGCCTTCGGAGAAGGAGAGCTTCGGTCTGGTGGCGCTGGAGGCAATGGCCTGCGGCGTTCCGACAATCGGTTCACAGGCCGGAGGTATCCCGGAGCTGGTCCAGCACGGCAAGACCGGCTTCCTTGCGCCTATCGGCGACACGTCGGCGATGGCGAAGTACGCAGTGAAGCTGCTCTCGGATGAAGCGATGGCTGAACAGTTCAGAAAGGCTTGCCTGCTGCGGTCCTGCAATGATTTCAGCAGAGACAGCATTACGAATCAATATGAGGATATTTATTACCGTGTGCTTGGGCGCAAGGTGCTCGGAATGGATGCCATCCGGGGGTAAGGAGAACGCTATGGAATGGACAATGGCACCGGACGGCATGGCGGCAGCAGCCCGCAAGGTGATTACAGGGCTGCTTGAAAGCGGCCGTGAGGCTTATTTCGTCGGGGGCTGTATCCGCGATGAGCTGCTGGGCCGGCCGGTTCATGATATCGACCTGACCACTTCGGCGCTGCCCGAGGAGGTTATGGCCGTCTTTCCGCGCTGTGTCCCGACAGGGCTTGCTCACGGGACGGTTACAGTGCTGCAAGACGGCTTCAGCTTTGAGGTGACGACTTACCGGACGGAGAGCGGCTATGCCGATCACCGCCGTCCGGAGCATGTCTCTTTTGTAAGCGATGTTAAAGAGGATCTGCGGCGGCGGGATTTCACCATCAATGCAATCTGCTGCGGACTGGACGGGGAGCTGGTTGATCCGTTTCTGGGCGCGCAGGACTTAAACGCCCGGCTGATCCGCTGCGTAGGCAGTGCGGAGGAGCGCTTCGACGAGGACGCACTGCGCATGCTGCGCTGTGTGCGGTTCGCGTCGGTGCTGGATTTTGCCGTCGCCAAGAATACGTGGCGGGGGCTGCTGCGCCAGCGGGACAAGCTGGCGCATATCGCTGTCGAGCGCGTGCGCGCCGAGACGGAGCGCATCGCCCTGGGGCCGCACCCTGTGCGCGGCCTCGGCCTGCTGGCGCGCAGCGGGCTGCTCGCGCGCGGCAAAGCCCCGTTCCCCTGGACCGGCGAAGATTTGGCGGCAGCTGCCGCCATGCTGGCCGGGATCGGGGAACTGGACAGCGCCCGCCTGCGGTGGGCGCTGCTCCTCCATGCCCTGGGGCAGTCGGCCGAAGCGGCCGACAAGCTCCTGCGGGCATGGACGTTCCCGGGGGCGGCGCGCAGCTCCGTCGCCGCCGTGCTCCGCGTCCGCGAGGCGTGGGACGCGGCCCTGGCCTCAGTAGCGCCGGATTCTCCCGGCGCTACGGAGCAATTACGGCGGCGCTGGATCGCCGCCGTGCTGTCCATCGGCGCGGAAGCCGCCGATGGGTGGGTGACGCTGCTGGCGGCGCTGCCGCAGGCCGCCGCAGGCAGTGCAGGCGGCGCGGAGCGGCCTGCACAGGGCGCCGGCATGGCTGCGCCAGCCGGTAGGCCCGTCATTCACGCAGCTGACAGCGCAGCGCCAGCGGGCCAGTCCGTCTCACACGCAGCTGACAACGCAGCGCCAGCCGGCCAGCCCGTCTCACATGCAGCTGACAGCGCTGGCCCAGCCGGCCATGCAGTCTCACACGCTTCTGACAGCGCAGCGCTGATCCGCCAGCATATCCCGCCTGCTACTCTCCGGTCATGGACTGAAGAGATGCCAATCCGCTCACTTAGCGAGCTGGCAGTTTCCGGCAAGGAGCTGGCCGGTCTGCTTGGGAAGACTCCCGGGCCGTGGCTCGGCGTGCTGCTGAATAAGCTGCTGCTGGCTGTAGCGGCTGGGGACTGCCCGAATGACCAACAAGTACTGCTTCAGGAAGCAAGAAGGATGGATATAGATGAATCATGATAAGTTGGCTGAACCCGGTCTTCCGGCACGGGACAGCTTCGTTTCCGGCTGGCAGGACCGCCTGCATCTGCTTGACTCGGTAGTTTCGACTCAGGAGGAAGCGAAGAAGCTTGCTGAGGCAGGTGCCCCCGAAGGCACAGCCGTCCGGGCTGAGGAACAGACGGGCGGCCGTGGCCGGATGGGCCGGAAGTGGCATTCGCCAAAGGGCAAGGGCATCTGGATGAGCATTGTGCTCCGCCCTGACCTGCCGCTTGCCCTGACGCCGCAGCTTACGCTGCTGGCCGGGGTGGCTGTCTGCACAGCCATCCGTGAAGTGACCGGTGTGCCGGCCGGAATCAAATGGCCGAATGATCTGCTGGCCGGCGGACGCAAAATCTGCGGCATCCTGCTGGAATCCTGCCTCCGGGAAGGCGGCCTGCACTATGCTATCGCCGGCATCGGTATTTCCGCCAACCTGACTCCGGAGGACTACCCGGATTACCTGCAGGAGGTCGGCACCTCTCTCCTGATTGAAGGCGGGGGCATCCCGGTAGACCGTGAACAGCTGACCCGGGCTGTGCTGGCTGAGCTGGAATATCTCTACTGCCTGTATCTGGATCAGGGCTTCCAGCCGGTGAAGGAGCTCTGGGAATCCATGTCGGTGACGCTTGGACGCCAGATAAGCTTCAGAACAGCCCAGGGCCGCTCTGAAGGCAAGGCAGTGGGACTGGATGAGAACGGCGGACTGCAGCTGCAGGATGAGGCTGGCAATATCACCAGCATCCTCTCAGGCGAGATAGAAATGATCTGATATGACAAGGGTTCCATCCCTTGTCATATTTTTTTCGTGTAATTTGGGGCAGGTTTTGGTATACTATGGACAGAGACGGTATCGCCTTGACGCGAACTGTACTCCGGCTAAGCTTTAATAACTGAGTAATTGCTGTTGGATGTACCTTCATAACTGTACAGGACGGTTACGTTGGATTCTGCTCTGAGCCGTAAGGACCGAGACAGAAGGGACGATCGCGAGTGACTCTTTTTTGCCCTTCGGACCTATTTAGCCGATTATGCTAAAGGGTTTTTTTGTTTGCGCGTTTACGCGTACTTTAAATTATCAGAAGTACAGGCTTTATGACTTATCCTTCTGATAATTCTCGCAGAAACGGGTGCCGCCTTTCCTAAAGGACGGCGAAGCCGTTTCTACTTGACTGCGAAAAGGGGAATGGAGAGAGTGGCTGACAAACATGCACTGAACATTGTAAAGATGAAAAAAATGAAAGCGGAGGGTGTGCCTTTGAGCATGCTGACCGCTTATGATTATCCTTCGGCGCTGCTGGCCGAAGAGGCGGGGATTGATCTGATCCTTGTCGGTGATTCGCTGGGAAATGTGGTGCTCGGCTATGATACGACACTGCCGGTAACGATCGACGATATGGTTTACCATACCCGCTCTGTCGTCCGGGGGGCGCAGAACACTTTTATAGTGGCTGACATGCCGTTTATGACCTATCACGGTGGTGTGGATGAGACGCTGCGCGGTGTACGCAGACTGATGCAGGAGGGGCGTGCCCATGCGGTTAAGATGGAAGGCGGGCTGGAAATCTGCGAGGCCGTGTCTGCAGTAACGAAGGCGGGAGTGCCGGTTCTCGGCCATATCGGCCTGACTCCGCAGTCGGTCAATATGATCGGCGGCTACCGGATTCAGGGGAAGGACCCTGAGGATGCACAGCGGCTGATGAATGAGGCTAAGGCGCTTGAAGCGGCAGGAGCGTTCGGGATTGTTCTGGAGCTGGTGACGGAAGAAGTGGCTGAAGCCATCACAAAGGCGCTCAGCATACCGACCATCGGCATTGGAGCAGGACGATACTGTGACGGTCAGGTGCTCGTGTTCCATGATCTTGTTCGCTATGCTTCGCCGTACCGGGAGAAGCGTTTCGTCAAAACCTATGCCGACGTCGGCAGCATCATCCGCGAGGGGATCAGCAGCTATGTCAAGGAAGTGAAGGAACGTTCCTTTCCTGCCGAGGACCATGTTTTTAACGCGGATGAGCATGTACTGGAATCTTTATACGGCGCTGCCGCAAAAGGAGAGAAGTAAGATGAGAGTGGTCAGAACAGTAGCACAATTGCGCGAAGCGCTTGATTATATGCGTCAGGGAGGGCATACGCCGGTCGGTTTTGTGCCGACTATGGGCTATCTGCATGAAGGACATGCCAGTCTGCTGCGCAAGGCTGGTGAGAAGAGCAATACGGTAGTGATGAGCATTTTTGTCAATCCGCTGCAATTCGGGCCAAATGAGGATTATGCCTCTTATCCGCGTGATGAAGCTCGTGATCTGGAGCTTGCCGAACGTGAAGGTGCAGATATCGTCTTCATTCCGAGTGTGGAGGAAATGTACCCGCAGCCTACACTTACCAAAATCTCGGTATCCTCACTGACTACCCGGCTCTGCGGCGCCTCCCGCCCGGGGCATTTCGACGGTGTAACCACTGTTGTTAACAAGCTGTTCAATATGGTACAGCCTGATTATGCATTTTTCGGGCTTAAGGATGCCCAGCAGGTTGCTGTTTTGCGCCGAATGGTATCCGACCTCAATATAAATGTTGAAATTATTGCCTGTCCAATTGTCCGCGAGAATGACGGGCTGGCGCTCAGCTCGCGCAATGTCTATCTGTCAGCAGAAGAGCGCAGCCAGGCGCTTGTACTATCCCGTTCACTGAAGGCTGTTCGCCAGGCAATGGACGAGGGCGCGGTCCGTACTGCTGATGAAGCCCGGACGCTTCTTATCTCGGAAATATCATCTGCTCCGCTGGCCGTGATTGATTATGTGGAAATTCTGACTTTCCCTGATCTGGAGGTTCTGGAACCAGGGTCGCCGCTTACTGCCTCCGGCAGCGAGATCATCATTGCGCTGGCTGTCAAATTCGGCAGAACCCGGCTGATCGACAATAATGTATTTATTCCGAAGGAGGCTCCCGCCCTTGTTTAGACATATGATGAAATCCAAAATCCACCGTGCGACGGTTACAGAGGCCAATCTTAATTATGTAGGCAGTATTACCATTGATGAGGATCTGATGGAAGCGGCCGATCTGCTTGAGAACGAGAAGGTGCAGATTGTGGACAACAACAACGGCTCCCGGCTGGAAACCTATGTCATTCCGGGCCCGCGCGGCAGCGGCGTCATCTGCCTGAACGGGGCGGCGGCCCGTCTCGTGCAGCCTGGCGATACAGTGATTATTATTTCTTATGCGATGCTGTCTTCGGAAGAGCTGGCCGGCCACAAGCCGACGGTTGTGTTTGTGGACGCAGACAATAAGCCGGTTAAGCTGGCTGACCATGAGCTGCACGCAACAATCGCCTGATAAGGCAGCTGCAGGCCATGTAATCAATGGCAGGGATGAACCGCCCCGACTTTGCGAAAAATGAAGGCAGGCAAGCTTAGGCTGATTTCATGTTCAGTAAAGGGGGATGGCCCGATGTTTCAACATTTATTTGCTGAAATGAACAAGATGCTCCAAGAGATTGCCCGTGACTTCCCCTCTTCGGAGGGGGAGTACCGGAATGAACTGATCCGCAGGTACAACATGCTTCACAGGCTCAGTGATAAAGTGATGGATGAGTGGCTGGCCTTTGCCGAGCAGCTGAGCCAGTTCCGGGAACAGACGGAGCTTTCGCTCGAGCCTGAGGAAGAAATGCCGCAGCAGGAGGCGCCCGAGCTTGCCATGGATTCTTTTGTCCGGGGCCAGGGGTATTATAAGCTCCTGATGTACGGCAAATGTATCCAGCAGTTTCAGGAAGTGATTCGGCGTTATCCGGACAGTCTCGCCGGCCGTCTATATCTGGCCATGGCTTATCTGCAGGAGGGGGACGGGGAGACGGCCTGGACCCATCTGAACCATATGCTCGCCCTGATCCGGGAGAGCAAGCTTAAGGCGATGATTTATAATGCCCTGGGCTGCATCAGGGCCTCACAGGAGCGCTTCCTTGAAGCAAGTGAACTGTTCGGTTTGTCTTTGCAGCATGATCCGGCTCTGCCGGAGCCGGGTGTTAATCTGGAGGTCTGCCGCAAAAAAGGCGGTAAGCTCCAGTTCGGGGAACAGCTTGTTTCGCTTTTGTAATCATAGCCATTCATTTAGGCGATGCATCCACTTGAACAAGCGGCTTGCATCGCCTTTTTACGTAACTTCTGTTATGCTGATATGGAGTCTCAAGTGAAAGGGAATAGAACTTACAATGAAATTTGCCGTGCTTGATTTTGAAACTACGGGAACCCAATCTGTGGGTGAGATCATCCAGGTTGGCCTTGCCATTATAGAAGAAGACCGGTCTGTTTCCCGGGTATATGGGTCCTATGTCAAGCCCGGAACACCGATTCCTCCTTTTATTACAGGCTTGACCGGCATAACCGACGCTGATGTTGCGGATGCGCCGGAGCTGGATGAAATGATGATGGAGCTGGTCCCGCTGCTGGATGATGTTGTGCTGGTAGGGCATAATGTCGCATTTGATTTCCACTTTTTACAGAATGCCCTGGACCGCTGCGGCTACTTGCCGTTTCAGGGCCGGATTCTCGATACGATTGATTTTCTCAAAATATGCTTTCCGTCGCTGACCACCTATCAGCTCGGTGCAGTCAGTGCGCATTTCAAGCTGACGCATGAGCGTCCGCATCAGGCTGACAGCGATGCGCTGGCCACTGCGCTCGTGCTGCTTAAATGTCTTGACGAGCTGTACAGCCTGCCGCTGCTGACCATTCAGCGCCTGAATGAGCTGTTTGCGGGCGAGGACAGCGATCTGGCCTGGTATTTTGATGGCCTGCTTCATGAGCGGGAGATGGAAACCTTCCAGCCGGAGGGCGAGCTGACCTTTCACCGTCAGCTGGCGCTTGCGGTCGGCGACTGGAATGAGCTTGTTCCACCGCGCGAGGAGGGTTCCGGCAATCCTTTGGAGAATGTATCCTTTGAGGACTACATGGCTGAGGTAACAGTCCGGCTGAAGGATACGTTACCTCAGTATGAGACGCGGGAAGCTCAGGAGATTATGATCGGCGAAGTAAAGACCGCGCTTCAGGAAGAAAAGCATCTGCTGATTGAAGCGGGCACCGGCACCGGCAAATCGCTGGGCTACCTGCTGCCGGCTATTTATCATAGCGTGCGCACAGACCAGAAGGTGATGGTCAGCACACATACAATCAATCTGCAGGATCAGCTGCGTGAGCGCGACATCCCCCTCCTGACTACAGTGGTCCCGTTTCCGTTCAAGGCTGCCGTCTTTAAGGGAAGAGGGCACTATTTGTGTCTGCGCAAGTTTGAACATAAAATAAATAACAAGGACTTCGTAGGCACCAGAGAAGAAACGCTCACTGCAGCCCAAATGCTTGTGTGGCTTACCCAGACGCAGTCCGGTGACGATGAGGAGCTGAATCTCAGCGGCCGCGGCGGCGACTTCTGGGAAAGCGTCGCCAGCGACACCGACTCCTGTCTGGGCCGGTCCTGTCCGTGGTTCCGTAAATGCTACTATCACCGGGCCAAGCATGAAGCCGGAATTGCCGATGTAGTCATTACGAATCATTCCAAGCTGTTCGCAGATGTAAAGGCCGGGCATCAGCTGCTGCCTGCCTATGAGCATCTTGTGATTGATGAAGCACATCATCTGGAGGATGTGGCAGGCAAGCATCTGGGCATGCAGATGAAATATTTCACTGTTGCCCATACGCTGACCCGGCTGTACAAGGACAGTAAGAGCGGCCAGCTCCCGGCGCTTCGCCAGACCCTGCAGACATCGGGAAGCGAGCAGGCCTCCGAATGGAGCAGTGTCATCGACCGGATCTATCCGGACCTGCTGACCGTCAAGGAAACCTGGGATGTGCTCAGCGACAAGCTGTTCGGACTGCTGCCGGACCGCAGTGATGCCGCAGCTGGTGAGGCCGGGCAGCTGGTGTCACGCCTGCATCCCGGCAAGAAGCCTAGGGACTGGGAAGAGCTGGCTGCGCTGGAGAACACGCTGAATCTCAGCCTCAGCGATATTATCCGCAGGGGCGACAAGATGCTCAGTGAAATGCGCGATACCGACAGCCAGTCCTCCTCGGACAGTCTGGTAACCGACATCGGCGGCCTGTTTAAGGATCTGGCCTCGATCCGCGAGCAGATCCGTTTCTTCATGAGCTTGAATGATGAGAATGTTGTGTACTGGATGGAGGGCAGCAGCAATTACCGCGGCAAATCCCTGCAGCTGTATGCTGTGCCGGTAGATGTCAGTGCCCAGCTCAAGGAGCTGTTCTTCGACAAGAAGAAGAGTATAACGCTGACCTCTGCAACGCTGTCTGTGGATAAATCGTTCCAGTTCATGATCGATAATCTCGGCCTGGGCGAGGCTGCGGAGCAGGAACGGCTGATGACCGCACTGCTGCCTTCACCGTTTAATTACCGCGAGCAGGCACTGCTTGTTATACCGCGTGATTTTCCGAGCGTAAAGGGCAGTGTAGGGGATGCCAGGTTTGTTGACAAACTGGTGCACTCGCTGGCAGAAGCCGCTGTAGCAACCAAAGGCCGCATGCTGGTGCTGTTTACTTCCTATAAAATGCTGAGGCAGGTCTACGACCCGCTGAAGGAGGCACTGGCCACAGAGGACATCGCTGTGCTTGGGCAAGGTGTAGAGGGAGGGAGCCGCAGCAAGCTGATCCGGCGTTTTCAGGACAGTTCTGCAGCGGTGCTGCTTGGAACCAGCAGCTTCTGGGAAGGCGTGGATATTCCCGGAGATGCGCTCACCTGTCTGGCGATTGTCAGACTGCCGTTCCAGCCCCCGAACCACCCGCTTGCAGAGGCCAAAGCCGAGCTGCTGCAGGCACAGAAGAAGAACCCGTTCATGAAGCTGTCGGTACCCCAGGCGGTTATCCGCTTCAAGCAGGGCTTCGGCCGGCTGGTTCGCACCGCCCAGGATCGGGGAATTGTCATTGTATATGATACCAGGGTTATCGAGTCTTACTACGGGAAGTATTTCCTGTATTCGCTGCCCGGCCCCAAGATGGAGCATATGCTGACTGACCAGATGGTTCCGAGAATCGAGGAGTGGCTGGAGGGCGGCATTTCCTAAAATGCATTTATTTCATTCTTAGTCTAGTTCCGCATCAGCTTCCCACATGCTAAAGTAGCGGGAAGCGGTGCGGCTTTCATACACATCCGAGTCATACTAAATTTAGGAGGAGAAGACATGAAATCGGACAAAATATCGGAGGCTGTCGTACGCAGGCTCCCAGTGTATCTGCGTTTCCTGAATGATCTCCAGAAGCGCGAAATTGCAACCGTTTCTTCCCAGGAGCTGGGACAGAAGCTTGATCTTAATCCGGCACAGATCCGCAAGGACCTGGCATATTTCGGGGACTTCGGCCGCAAGGGCATCGGTTATGATGTATCCTACCTGATCGAAAAGATCCGCCATATCCTCAAGCTTGACCAGCAGATCAACGTGGCTCTGGTCGGTGCGGGGAACCTGGGCCATGCCCTTTCCAATTATAATGCTTATCTGAAGGATACGATGAAAATCACTGCCGTATTCGACTCCTACGCGCCCAAGGTCGGCCAGAAAATCAACTCCCTGACGGTTCAGCCGATGGAGGAGCTGGGCCAGACCATCCGTGAGCAGGGGATCCGGATCGGCATTATTACCGTACCGGACAGTGAAGCGCAGAATGTAGCCGACATTCTGGTGGAATCGGGCATTGAGGCTATTCTTAATTTTGCGCCGGTTATTCTGAAGACTCCGCCGTCAATCCGTATCCATGCGGCCGATTTTACGACTGATCTGCAGAGCCTTGCCTACTATTTGCATGACGGAAAGGAAGAAGTTACCGATGAGCAGCAATAAAACGATAATCGCGAACGGCCGGTTTCTTGTACCTGGCTCGCTTCAGCCTGTCCTGAGCGGTTATATGACGATAGAAGATGATCTGATCACATACATAGGGGAAGACAAGCCTGCAGCCGAAGAAGGTGCTCTGACGGTTGACGGCAGCCGTCTGCTGTTCATGCCGGGACTGGTCAATACCCACGGCCATGCGGCGATGTCGCTGCTGCGCGGGTATGGTGACGATATGGTGCTTCAGTCCTGGCTGCAGGAAAAAATGTGGCCGATGGAAGCGAAATTTACCGGAGATGATGTGTACTGGGGATCAGCCCTGTCCGTGCTGGAAATGCTCAAGGGCGGAACAACAACTTTCCTTGATATGTATGATCATATGGACCGGGTGGCCGAGGTTACAGAACAGTCGGGTATCCGTGCTGTACTGATGCGCGGTGCCATCGGCCTGTGTCCTGAGGATGTGCAGAACCAGAAGCTGGCGGAAGCCGTGGAGTTTGCCCGCAACTGGCACGGCAAGGCAGACGGCAGAATTACGGCAATGCTCTCGCCGCACGCACCTTACACCTGTCCGCCGGACTTCTTCGTGAAATTTGTGCAGGCGGCTCATGATCTGGACCTGCCGATGCATACGCATATGTCCGAAACCCGGCATGAAGTGGAGCAGAATGTGGCCGATTACGGCCTGCGTCCGGTGGCGCATCTGGAGAAGCTGGGCATGTTCACCCGCCCATCCATGATCGCCCACGGTGTTCATCTAAATGATGAAGAAATTGAAATTCTGGCCAAATACAATGTGGGAGTATCCCATAATCCGGGCAGCAACCTCAAGCTGGCGAGCGGGGTAGCGCGTGTGCCGGACCTGCTTAGAGCTGGAGTCAAAGTCTCACTCGGCACTGACGGAGCGGCAAGCAACAACAACCTTGACATGTTCGAGGAGATGCGCCTGGCCGCACTGATCCATAAAGGCGTGAGCGGCGATCCGACTGCTGTACCTGCGCCGGAAGCGCTGCTGATGGCAACGGAATACGGGGCAGCTTCCATCTACCTGAGCAACGTCGGCCGCCTGGCTGCAGGCATGAAAGCGGACTTTATCGCCATTGATATAGACCAGCCGCATCTGCTGCCGCATTCCGACCTGCTCTCCCATGCGGTCTACTCGGCGAGTGCAAAGGATGTTGAGCATGTATGGGTTAACGGCAAACAGGTTGTAAAACACGGCCAGTGCCTGACACTGGATGAAGAGGAAGTCCGCCGCAAAGCGCAGGAAACCTTTGAAAGCCTGCTTACAAGATAATATTATGCAAGTTAAACGGGTAATCCCGTCAGTTATTTAGGAAAGGGAGCTGCACTTTGAGGAAAAGGAAAAAATGGCTTCCGCTGGCGATCAGTGCGGCACTGCTCCTTTTGTTCGGACTGGGGCAGTTCTATGCCTATATTATGAAGGATCAGTGGGCCGAGCGCAGCGCAGCCAGGGAAGTGGCCAGAAGCCGTGCGGGACTGACTGAGGTGACCAAGGCCCAGAAATCCGTCTGGGATGAAAATGCAGTCTACTGGGTGCTTACAGGAAAGAATGAGTCGGGCACCGAGCTGATGGTCTGGGTCCGCTTTACACTTGACGGCAAACCGGCAGGAGGCGACAACGATATTTATGCGGCAGAGCTGTCGCAGGGTACCTCAGAGCAGCAGATCCGGGAGAAGCTTGCTTCTGAGCTGCCCGGTGCCGATATCAGGCGGCTTTTGCCCGGCGTATTTAACGGAGAATATGCATGGCAGGTCTTCTACAAGCAGGAAGGACGGTATTATTACCGGTTCTACCGGTTTAGCGATGGTACGGCAATCGGGGACGGCTATAGCCTGCCGAGTAAATAATACAGCGGGAAACGGCATAAGCAGCAGTTGGACGAATAGGTCCGGCTGCTGCTTTTTTTGCTTAAGCCATATGTATATACTCGAGTGTGCGATTTTTGATATACAGATTGTATAGCAATTCTGATGCGAAATGTGGTCATTAAACCTTAATATAAGGAGAGGGTATGATGGATACAGAACGTTATCTTAGGCAGGCTGTGGACTTGTTTGAGGAAGTTTTGGGCGAGCATTTATCCGGCATCTATCTGCACGGTTCCCTGGCGATGGGATGCTATCGTCCAGAGCAGAGTGATATAGATTTGCTGGTTGTGATACACAATAAGGCGCATTTTCCGGTTTATCAGCGGCTGGCGCGCAGAATTGTCGAATTTCAGGACAGCCTGCCCAACCGCCGGGGAATAGAATGTAGTGTGATTCTAAAACAATACCTTACAGATTTTGTGCATCCGACCCCCTTTGAGTTCCATTTCTCGGATTTTCATCTGGACAGATACAGGCAGGATGAACATTATATCTGCGGCGGATTTGAGGATGCGGATCTCGCTGCTCATCTGACAGTTGTCTATCACAGGGAGAAAACGCTGTACGGGCCGGCGATCCGTTCGGTTATGCTCCCGGTAAATGAACGGCTTTACATCCAGTCCCTAGTATATGATATTGAAAATGCAGTTGAGGATATCGCAGACAAGCCTGTCTATTTTACGCTCAATCTGTGCCGGGTGCTTGGTTATCTGGTCGAAAAGAATATTTTTTCAAAGCAGGAAGGCGGGGAATGGGGGCTTAGAATATTGCCTTCACCGTATGGGCCGCTGATTAATCACTGCCTGGCGGAGTATACCAGAGCAGACTGCTCAAGCGAGGTCATTCCTCCTGAAGAATGGAGAGAGTTTGCGGTTTATATGACGGACCGGATTAACAGCATGCTAGATTAAACTGTCTGGTATGACGAATAAAAGACATGGATGATCTCATCATTCATGTCTTTTTTGTCGATATGAAATAGAAATAAAGAAGCATATCCAAAAATTAGTACCGAAAATTTTAAATATATTCACAAATTTATGCGGAATCGTATATACACCTATGATATACTAGTCCATGTACTTAAGACATGCGAAAGAGCATGCCGGATAATAGGTTATCACTAAACATGCTATCTTAATTATTTATTATATTGGCTTACATCTGAGAGGAGGACGTTGCTTGAAATTACGTCTTGTACCAGTGCTGTTAACGTCTCTGTTGTCTGCGGCGCTGCTGTTTGGAGGCTGGTATGCTTACCGCCAGTTCGCTGTGCAGGAGCCGCTCCAGAAGATTGTATCATCCTATGAAGGAGTCAATGAATCACATATTAGTATTAACCGCAATGAAGTAACTTTGAAACTTAATCTTGAACCTGGAACGAAATTGCGTGAGCTTGTGCAGTATGTTAATAGCGAAGGGAAGTCAGCAATCGGCAGCCGTACGCTGAGGCTTGATGTTGACCAGAACTCCAGTGCATTGCTTGATGAATATTGGGACAAGGCGATGTTTTCTGTCGCAGAAGCGATGGAGAGCCGTAAATATACACTGATTCCGGCCAAGCTTGACGGTCTCAAGGCCCAAAGCTCCGAGTTTCAGAATGTGACGGCAACGACAGAAATCGACGACAATAACGTCTACGTGAGCCTGAGTGACGGTAAACAGAGCAAGTTCATTATTTTACCGCGGGTTCCCGGAACGATGGGAGTGTGGAATAATGCCTAAGTATTGGAAGGAAGTCCTCGCCGGTTTTGCTCCGGTGCTGCTCGTTTTTATGGCTTTTGTCGGCATTAATATTTTTCCGGTTGTTATCGCTGCCGGCATGCTCGGCGCCCTGCTGCTGATTGCCCATCTGCGCGGCGGTCTGACAGTCAATGCCGGTGCCGACAAGAAACGCAAGAAGAACGGCCCGTCGAAGCTTACCTTTGAAGAGATCGGCGGCCAGGACAATGCCAAGCAGGAGCTGCGCGAAGCCCTTGACTTTCTGATCCGTCATGAGGAGATCAGCAAGTTCGGGATCCGCCCGCTCAAGGGGATTCTGCTCACCGGGCCTCCGGGGACAGGGAAGACGCTGATGGCCAAGGCTGCGGCACATTATACCAATTCCGTCTTTGTTGCGGCATCAGGCAGTGAGTTTGTGGAAATGTATGTAGGTGTCGGTGCCGGACGTATCCGTGATTTGTTCAAGGATGCCCGTACCCGCGCCGTTAAGGAAAACAAGCAGAGCGCCATTATTTTTATCGATGAGATTGATGTAATCGGCGGCAAGCGCGAAGGCGGACAGCAGCGCGAGTACGACCAGACGCTGAACCAGCTGCTGACCGAGATGGACGGGATCTACAACAACGATGCACCGCGTATTCTGCTGATAGCCGCAACGAACCGTAAAGAAATGCTGGATTCCGCGCTGCTGCGTCCGGGCCGGTTTGACCGCCACATCCAGGTGGATATGCCCGACAAAAAGGGCCGCAAGTCCATTCTTGACCTTCATGCCAAGAACAAGCCGCTGCATGCCAGTGTTGATCTGGACAAAATCGCCGAGGAAGCCTACGGGTTCTCCGGTGCCCAGCTTGAAAGCGTCATGAACGAAGCAGCGATTTATATGATGCGCGAAAATCTGACCCAGGTGGAGCAGCGCCATTTATCCTCAGCGATCGACAAGGTCATGATGGGCGAGAAGACAGACCGTGAGACCAACCAGGAAGAAAAGCGGCGGGTGGCGATCCACGAGCTGGGCCATGCGATTATGGCGGAGCTGCTGCGTCCGGGAAGCGTCAGCCAGGTAACACTGACTCCGCGGGGACAGGCACTCGGTTATGTGCGGCACAATCCGCAGACAGAGCAGTACCTGTATACAAAGGATTATCTGGAGCACCAGATCATGATTGCGCTTGGCGGCGCAGCCTCTGAGGAAATGTATTACGGGGGGCGCAGCACAGGATCACGCGGTGACTTCGATCAGGCCCTGAATATTGTAGAGACCATGATGAAATCAGGCCTCACCTCACTGGGGATCGCCAATCTGCAAATGGTTACCACTGAAGAGCTTATGAAGGAAAATAGTAAAATACTGGATGAGCTTATGATCCGGACGCGTGAACTGCTGGAGCATCAGCGTAGCATATTTAATTACTCCCTAGACATCCTTATGAAGGAAGAAGTTCTCTCCGGAGAGCAATTTCGTTGTCAATTTCGTGACAGTGTAAAATTACCGGCATAAATATTTATGCCGGTTATTTTTTTTTACTTTTGAGACATGCTAAGATATTATTATATGTCGTGCTACATATTTTTTTCGACAGACAAGGTACAATACAAAAGTATAGATACCTGAAAGGATGGAGGCTTTTACATGAAGTTTAAAAAGATTGGTGTCATCGGCGGTGGCACAATGGGACAAGGGATTGCCGAAATGCTGGCAGCCAAAGGCCTGGATGTATTACTGGTGGAGAAAAACGCAGAAAGACTGGACTACTCCTATGAGATGATCGAGACAAATCTCGATAAGCAATTGGAGAAATGGGCAATTACCCAGGCTGAGAAGAAGCTGATTCTGAGCCGTATCCAGAAAGTGACACACTTCGCTGAGCTCAGCTCCTGCGATATGGTCATCGAAACCATTACTGAAGATCTTGAAGATAAGCAAAAAGTGTTCAACCAGCTTGACCAGGTATGTCCAAGCCACATTATTCTGGCCAGCAACACTTCTACACTAAGCTTGACTGAGCTTGCCAGCTCTACAATGTATCCTGAACGCGTTATCGGCATGCATTTCATACATCCTGTCGGCAAGGTGGATCTTGTCGAAATCGTGCGCGGTCTGAAAACCTCTGACAGCACTTTTGAAGATACCAAAACCTTTGTTGATGAAATCGTTGAGAAGAAGGGCGTAATGATTTATGAATCCCCGGGATTTGTAACTTCACGCCTAATTTGCCTGTTCATTAACGAAGCTATGCACGTCCTGCAGGAAGGTGTCGCTTCGCCTGAAGATATCGACGATGCTATGCGTATCGGCTACCAGTTCCAGCACGGGCCGCTTGAAATGGCTGACCGCTTCGGTCTGGACTCCGTACTTGCCGCACTTGAGAACATGTTCCGTGAGTACGGTGAACTGAAATACCGTCCTTCCACAATCCTCAAAAAAATGGTGCGTGCCGGACAACTGGGTGCTAAATCGGGCGAAGGCTTCTTCAAGTATGACAAGGATGGTGACCGTATATGAACGTTCTAGTAATTAACTCCGGCAGTTCTTCTTTGAAATATCAGCTGTACAATATGACTGATGAGTCTGTTCTGGCCAAAGGTCTGGTAGAGCGCATCGGGATGGATTCCTCCATTCTGACTCATAAGCCGACCGGCAAACAGGAAGTAACCGAAGTCAGCGAAATTCTGGAGCACAACACTGCAATCCGCAAAGTGCTTGCCTGCCTGACTGACAGCGAGCATGGTGTAATCAGCTCCATTGAAGAAATCAATGCTGTCGGCCACCGTGTTGTACACGGCGGTGAGTTCTTTAAGGAATCCGCCCTGGTGAACGGCGACGCCAAGTCCAAAATCCGCCAGCTGTTTGACCTTGCGCCGCTGCACAACCCTGCTGCCGTAATGGGGATTACAGCAACTGAAATCAATATGCCGGGTGTTCCGCAGGCAGTTATTTTTGACACTGCATTCCACCAGACTATGCCAGAGAAAGCTTATATGTACGCCATTCCGAGAGTGCTGTACAACAAATACAAAGTCCGCCGCTACGGCGCGCACGGTACTTCCCATGACTTCGTAAGCAAAGCTGCTGCCGAGTATCTGGACCGTCCGCTGGAAGACCTGAAGATCATTACCTGTCACATCGGTAACGGCGCCAGCGTAACTGCGGTTCAGGGTGGAGTGTCCGTTGACACTTCCATGGGGATGACCCCGCTGGAAGGACTGATGATGGGTACACGCAGCGGTGACCTCGATCCGGCTATCGTTCCTTATGTAATGAACAAGGAAGAGCTGTCTGTCGGCGAAGTGAACTCCATGCTGAACAAGCACAGCGGTCTGCTGGCTATTTCCGGCGTGAGCAGCGACATGCGCGACATCATTGACGGAGCAGAGAAGGGCGAGCCTAATTCTACGCTTGCTTTTGAAATGTATGAATACCGTCTGCGCAAATACATCGGTTCCTATGCAGCAGCTATGAACGGTGTAGATATTATTGTTTTCACAGCTGGTGTCGGCGAGAATGCCTCACTGCTGCGTGAACGGGTACTGAACAATCTGACGTTCCTGGGCATCGAGCTTGATGCTGAAGCTAACAAGGTCCGTTCCGGTGATCCGCGCCGCATCTCCACTGCTGATTCCAAGGTGCAGGTGCTGGTGGTTCCGACAAACGAAGAGCTTGTCATTGCCCGCGATACCTATCGTCTGGTGCAAGGAATTAACGGCTAAATTAGAGGAGAGATTTTAGGCATGGCTAATAAAAGTGTGATCAAGAATGTGAATGAGCATGTCGGAGAGAGTGTTGTCATCGGCTGTTGGGTGAACAACAAGCGCTCCAGCGGTAAAATTCAATTCCTGCAGCTTCGGGATGGTACAGGCTATATCCAGGGTGTTGTGGTGAAATCGGAAGTGCCTGAGCAGGTCTGGGACGATGCCAAGAGCCTCACCCAGGAAAGCTCGCTGTATGTAACCGGCATTATCCGTGAGGAGCCGCGCAGCCAGTCCGGGTATGAAATGACTGTTACCGGTATTGAAGTACTGCATCTCACTGAGAATTATCCGATTACCCCTAAGGAGCATGGCGTTGACTTCCTGATGGATCACCGTCACCTCTGGCTTCGCTCTTCGAAGCAGCGTGCGGTACTCGTAATCCGTGCGGAAATTATCCGCGCGATTCAGCAGTTCTTTAACGAAAACGGCTTTACCAAGGTGGATCCGCCGATCCTTACTCCAACCTCGGCTGAAGGAACCACCAACCTGTTCCACACGAAGTATTTCGATGAGGACGCGTACCTGACTCAGAGCGGACAGCTGTACATGGAAGCTGCTGCTATGGCGCTGGGCCGGGTCTATTCCTTCGGGCCGACCTTCCGTGCCGAGAAATCGAAAACCCGCCGCCATCTGATTGAATTCTGGATGATTGAGCCGGAAATGGCCTTTACCGATCATGAAGAGAGCCTTAAGGTGCAGGAGAATTTCATCAGCTTTATCGTACAATCCGTATTGACGAATTGCCGCGCCGAGCTTGAAGCGGTGGGCCGCGATGTATCCAAGCTGGAGAACATCAAAGCACCGTTCCCGCGGATTACCTATGATGATGCAATCAAGTTCCTGAATGATAACGGCCATGAAATTGCCTGGGGCGATGACTTCGGTGCACCGCATGAAACGGCGATCGCCGAAGCCAACGACAAGCCGGTATTTATTACGCACTATCCGGCGTCATTCAAGGCATTTTATATGAAGCCGCACCCTGAACGTCCAGAGGTTGTGCTCTGCGCGGATATGATTGCACCGGAAGGCTACGGTGAAATCATTGGCGGTTCGCAGCGTATCGACGATCCGGAACTGCTGGAACAGCGCTTCAAAGAGCATAATCTTTCCATGGATACTTACAAGTGGTATATGGACCTGCGTACCTACGGTTCCGTGCCTCACTCCGGCTTCGGTCTCGGACTTGAGCGCACAGTAGCCTGGATCTGCGGTCTGGATCATGTACGTGAAACGATTCCGTTCCCGCGTACACTGTACCGTCTATACCCTTAAATAAAGTGAAAGGGGCAGAAGTATGGACGGCAGAGGATGGAATACCTGGGGTGAGGGCGCAGCATTTGGCCTTCAGCACGGGATGGCCGTCATTCCTTATGCACTCTTAAAATATTACCGGAAGCTGAATCTCAGCGGCGACGAAGCCATGTTGCTCATTCACCTGCTGTCTTTCCGGCAGGTGGAGGGCATTGAATTCCCGTCGCTGGAGGATCTGCAAACTGTGACCGGCCGGAGCATATCCGTAATTGCCGGAGAGCTGCAGAAGCTGATGAAGGAAGGCTTTATCAGCATTGACGGAACCAATGACGAGCTTAGGGATTTTCATTACGAGCAGTACAATTTTACAGGATTGTTCAACAAGCTGGGTGCTGTTCTGGCTGAAGCCGCTCAAGAGGCTGCTGAAGGCAGAACTGCCGGAGCTAATCATTCCGGGCATGCGTCAACTCGGATTGCCGCAAGTCCTGCTGCTACAGTATCTGTGGAGGCGGAGAGCCGCAATCTGTTCAGCATCTTCGAGAAAGAATTCGGCCGGCCGCTGTCGCCAATGGAGTGTGAGACCATTTCCGGCTGGGTCGATCAGGACCGGTATCCGGAGGAGTTAATCCTGCTGGCGCTGAAAGAGTCTGTTTTTGCCGGCAAGGTTCACTTCCGCTACATTGACCGAATCCTGCTGGAGTGGTCACGCAACCGGGTGAAGAATGCCCAGGACGTCAAGAACTATAACCAGAAATTCCGCAATGGCGGAAGATGATGGTCTGAATGATGTAAGCCTGCTGCCTTGGGTAACCAAGTGCAGCAGGCTTTTTTTGTTTTTGTACGTGCCTCCTCAGTTCAGAGTAAGGTGGGTGAAAGCCGCATTGGCTAAATGGGAAAGTAAAAATTGACACGGTTGTGGTAGATTGGAGGTCAGATGGAAAGGATTGCAAGGTGTACTAATAGAAACTCCCCCGTCAGTAATCCTGATCGGATGCGGACGGAGGAGTAATTGCAGGCGAAGCGGAATTGGCCGGTGTGCTGTTTCTGCTGCTCAGCTGTTCAGAATCATCCAGGAGCTTACTGGTTTTTAAACAGCTCTTTTTCCACGGCTGCCCCCATCTCACGGGAGCGTTCGGCGCAGCGGTTCACTGCGGCGATGACCGTTTCGAAGAAGTCGCCTTTGTCCAGCGTTTCGATTGCTGCCTGGGTGGAGCCGTTTGGTGAAGTGACCTTTTTGCGCAGGGCTGCCGGATCCTCTCCGGTCTGCTGTACCATACGGGCAGCTCCCAGTACGCTCTGCACGGTCAGCTCTAGGCTCTGCTCAGGTGTTAAGCCGCCGCGGATACCCGCGGCAGTCATCGCTTCCATCATGTAATAGATGTAGGCCGGTCCGCTGCCGGAGATACCAGTCAGAGTCTCCATCCGTTCCTCTTCGATGACGGAAGTGATGCCCACCGATTCAAAGATATTTAGTGCCAGACGCCGGCCAGCCTCGCCGACCTCTTTGGAGAAGGCGATGCCTGTTGCGCCGAGTCCGATCGTGCTTGAGGTGTTCGGCATCGTGCGGATCACCGGCTGCGGCGTGCCGAGCAGACCCTGGATGGTGCGGATTGTAAGACCTGCAATAACGGAGACGATAAGCTGGTCAGGCTGGAGCAGCGGTGCGAGCCCGCGCAGCGCTTCAGCAGCATCCTTCGGTTTCATTGCCAGGACGATAACCTGGGCATTCTTCAGGATTTCCGATTTTTGCTGCGCGTCATTGCTGCCCTGCACGCCATAACGGCTGCGCAGTTCGGCCAGACGTTCGCTGCTGCTGCGGTTGAGCATGGTGATGCTGTCGGAAGCAATAACATTGCGGGCAATCATGCCCCGCACAATGGCTTCCGCCATCGAGCCTGCCCCGTAGAATACGATATGTTCCTTAATAAGCGGAACGGATGGTTGCTGACACATGTTATGAGTCCCCCTAAAAGTTTTGTGAGCTTAACCCCACTGAATATTCGGCGTACAAAACTCGCTTCGTAAGCATAGGCCTAAGTTTTGTGAGCTTAACCCCACTGTATAATCCGCGTACAAAACTCGCTTCGTAAGCATCTCAGTTATCCCCGGATTTGTCCGGTTCCGCGGATGATATATTTGCAGGAAGTCAGTGCAGGCAGACCCATAGGTCCCCGGGCATGCAGCTTCTGGGTGCTGATGCCGATTTCGGCGCCAAAGCCGAATTCGAACCCGTCGGTGAACCGGGTGGATGCATTATGATACACTGCTGCAGCATCTACCTCCTGCAGGAAACGTGCGGCATGCCCGGCATTTTCGGTAACAATGCATTCCGAATGCTTGGTGCTGTATTCAGCGATATGACGCAGCGCTTCATCCAGTCCGCCGACGATACGGACATTAAGAATGTAGTCATTATATTCGGTTGCATAATCCTCAGCGGTTACCGGTACCGCCCAAGGAATCAGGGCTACCGTTTCCGGGCAGCCGCGGAGCTCAACGTTAACGTCGCGGAAGGCTTCAGCCAGCGCCGGCAGATGCCGAGTGGCATACTCACGGTTGACAAGCAAGGTTTCCATGGAGTTGCAGACAGACGGGCGCTGGGCTTTGGCGTTGACGCTGATCCGTTCGGCCATTTCAGGCTGACAGCCTGCATCCAGATAAGTATGGCATATGCCTGCACCTGTTTCAATGACAGGCACTGTGGCGTTCATTACAACATTCTGGATCAGTGAGCTGCCGCCGCGCGGAATGATTACATCCAGCAGTCCGTTCAGCTTGAGCATCTCGTCCACAGAAGAACGGTTAGGATCTTCAATCAGCTGTAAGGCTGCAGCCGGGATGGACGTTTTGGCCAGCGCCGTGTGCAGAACTTCAACGATTTTGCGGTTGGAGGAGAGGGCCGAGGAGCCGCCGCGCAGAACCACGGCGTTGCCTGTCTTCAGGCAAAGACCAGCGGCATCTACCGTTACGTTCGGACGGGCTTCATATATAATGCCGATAACTCCGAGCGGGACGCGGATTTTTTCAATAGACAGGCCGTTGGGACGCTCAAATTGTTCAAGTGTATCTCCGACCGGATCAGGCAGCACGGCAATCTGCTGCAGGCCTTCGGCGATTGCGCCGATCCGGCTGACATCCAGTGCAAGGCGGTCGAGCATGGATTCCGGTGTACCGGCCTTACGCCCGCGCTCCAGATCCTCGGCGTTGGCAGCGATAATGGACGGGGCTTCCTGACGCAAAGCATCAGCCATGACAAGCAATGCTTCATTTTTTTGGCCGGTGGTCAAGCTTGCTAGAACTCCTGTAGTCTCTTTGGCTAATGTGGCTTTATTAATCACTTCACTCATATTGTTCCCCCCTGAAAGGTAGTATATGTTAATTGCTGTTTCGGTTAGCGCAGCGTGATCCATTCATCACGGTGGATGACCTCAAGCCGGTGGACTTCACCAAGCTTGGGAACGATCTCCCGGCTCGGCAGGCCCTGGATGCTGCGGAGCTGGGTATCATCGTAGTTGACGATTCCCCGGCCCAGCAGGGTTGCATCTGGCCCAAGGACCTCAACGACATCACCGGAGTGGAAGCTGCCCTCGATCCGTTTAACACCTACCGGCAGCAGACTGTGTCCTCCGTGGAGCAGGGCTTCAACTGCTCCGTCATCGACATAAAGCGAGCCAAGCGGTGTTGACATAAAGCCGAGCCACTGTTTTTTGACCGGCAGGGAGGCGAGGGTAGTGTCAAAATAAGTACCTTTCCCCGTGCCTGCCGCAGCCAGGCGCAAATCTCCGGGTTCAGAGGCCCGGCCGATGAAGACCGGCACCCCGCCGCGGGTTGCAATTTTGGCGGCATCAATTTTGGAACGCATACCGCCTGTTCCGACGCTTGAGCCGGCTCCGCCTGCGTAGGCATAGATTTCCGGCGTAATCTCCTCCACCCGGCTGAAGCGGACCGCTTCGGGATTCTTCCGCGGGTCTCCGCTGTACAGCCCGTCCATATCTGTCAGCACCAGCAGGCGCGAGGCCTTCATAAGATTGGCGACCAGTGCTGACAGTGTATCATTATCCCCGAATTTCAGCTCGTCGACCGATACTGTATCATTTTCGTTAAATACCGGGACGGCACCCTGTCTTAGCAGCTCCTCGACCGTCATCATCGCGTTATTCATGGCGCGGCGGCTGCAAAAGTCGGTACGGGTCAGCAGAATTTGGGCGGTCGGAAGTCCGTGCTCGGCAAAAGCCTCCTGATAGGCCTGCATCAGCATGACCTGCCCGACGGCAGCCGCAGCCTGCTTCTCATGCAGCAGCTTTGGCCTGGACGGATAACCGATGCCGCGGAATCCGGCGGCTACGGCCCCGGAGGTTACCAGCAGCACCTCACATCCGTCCTGCCGCAGGGCGGCAAGCTCAGCTGCGAAAAAGGCTACCGCTTCGCGGTTTAGGCCGCCTTCAGGGCCGGTCAGCGAGCTGCTGCCGATTTTGACTACTATACGTGTGGCCACTGTATCTTCACTTCCCTTTCAGAATATCAGACTTGAAAACGACAAAAAGCCCCCATCCTAAGACTAAGCAAAGGACGAAAGCATGTTAACTTCCGCGGTACCACCTTCATTGATGAGGGAACATCCGACTTCATTCTCATAACGGGAGTATCCGTCCTGCAGGCAGCAGGCCGCTCGGGGGTAGGATTCAGAAATAACAACCGCGGTAAATTCTCTCAGCCTTCCGGAATTTACTCTCTGCTCACGGATAGAGACATTTCTTACTGGTCCCGTCTGCACGTTTCACTATTTGACAATTAGAATACCATGGCGGTGTACGGTTTGCAAAGGGAGTTTGCAGGAATATTTTTATGCGCTGAAGCTGCAGTGAAATAAGATGTTTATGCGCGGGGGGAACGGGTAATTTACTTATAATCTGTTACCAGGAGGTGCATTCACTTGAGTAAAGACAAGCAAATCGCGCAGGAACAGACTGAAAATGCCAAAGAGGCAGCGGAATTTCAGAATCAGGCGATCCGGGATTTTGTTGAAGAGCGTGCCAATGACTCCAGAACCAAAGGGCCGGTCGATGAGAGCACAGCCCGTATGCCGGACAACCAGAACCGGATGATCACTCAGCATAACCGACAGATGTGATAAGGCTGTATGAACAGCATGTATGATGATAATTGACCATGATGAGCTTATACGAAAGGCTCCCCGATTTCCGCTGACCAGCGAAACCCCGGGAGCCTTTTTATGCGGGTGCAAAACAAATTCAGGCTTCCGCCAGACTGGCCACTGTGTTCTTGAAGGTTTCAATAAACACCTCGGCTGCTTTGGACAGATAGCGTCCCCTCCGGTAGGCGATAACCAGTGTACGGCTCGGCACCGGCTCAGCCAGCGGCAGATAGACGGGGACGAATTCACTTCGCGGGGCACGGGCGATAAAATGAGGCACCAGGGTAACCCCCATACCCGTGGCGACGAGGGACTGAATGGTCTCCATATTGTTGCTCTGAAAAACAATCTTCGGCTCAAAGCCGGCTTCCCGGCAGAGCTCCATCGTCATTTTGCGGAACCCCTGGCCTTCTTTGAGTACAATAAAGGGCTCGTCCTTCAGTTCCTCTAGTGTAGTCCGTATGCCTTCAGCCTTGCGTGAGGCCAGCGGATGGTCCGGCGGTACGGCCAGGTCGATCCGCTCCTCCCCAAGTACCTCATAGGCCAGTGTCGGAATTTCCAGCGGAAGGGAGAGCAGGCTCAGGTCCGTCTGGCCCCCGGCAGTCAGCTTTTCCAGATTCATAGAAGAATCCTCAAGCAGTGAAATGTCAATATCAGCATAGTTCTGCTTAAACACCGGCAGGACATGAGGCAGAAGATGGGCGCCGGTAATCGGCATACTGCCGACAAGCACACGGCCGGTGCGCAGTTGTGATATATCCGACATCTCCTGGCGAAGCAGCTCCACCGCAGCTAAAATCGATTCCGCCTGCTCGACGAACCGCTCGCCGGCATGCGTTAGCTCCACCGAACTTGTATTCCGCTGGAATAGCATGACCCCGAGTTCCTTTTCCAGCTTGGACAGCTGCTGGCTGAGCGAGGGCTGGGCTACATGCAATTTCTCCGCGGCACGCGAGAAGTTGCGCTCCGCTGCGATTTGCAGCGCGTACTGCAATTGTCTTAATTCCATAATCGTACCCCTTGTTTACTTATAATACTTATAAGTATAGCCTATAAGAGGTCTTTTTAATATAGCCCCGGAAGCTTGAGAAGCAAGAGAACCCCGAATGGGGCTCTTATTTTATTTCGGCCAGCGCTTTATCCATCTGCGATTCGCTTTCTTTTACAGAATCACTGCCGGCAGCCTCAACACCGAGGAAAGTATTCTTTGTGTTTTGATAGAACGCGGAAGCGAAATCCTTAACCGGCTCCCCGTCAGTGTGTTTGCCCTCAACGACAACAGCTTTGAAGAGATTGGTCAGCATGTACCCGGCGTCCTCAATATGAGCCAGATAATTGCCAGCATTGTATTCCTCAACTACTTGCGATTCAAAGTCCGTCAGTTCTTCGGGAGAAGGGGTGTAGGCCTTGGCCAAAACCTCCACAGCATCAGCCTTCTGGGCTGACTCTGTATCCGATTGGGCGATCTGTTTGATAGCCGACTCCCAGTTCACGGACGGATTACCGGCCGCCGGTTCAGCAGCAGGAGAATCTGCTGCGGGTACGGCCGTTGCCTGTACTCCTTGCGTAGCAGCCGGAGTTGCCTGATCTTCCGGTTCATTTCTTGCCGCAATCTGTCCGATGATACTGCCCAGCACAACTACCACCACCCAGAACAGCCAGTGCTTGTAAAATGGTTTTTTCATTACTCTCTCCCCTAAGTCTAGTATTTTTGAAAATGATTTTATCAGAATTCGGAGTGAATTCAAAAAATACATACCCCATTATTACTGCTTATAAGCGCAGGCTATTACTTTTATAGAAATCATATCTTGGAATTATAAACAAGGCGATGTTATATTTAGAGCATTCAAGAGAGACTCCACACTCTCTTCCAATGAACGATTCTACTAATGAGGTGAAATCATGAGCAACAAGACAATGTTTGAGAAAATCTGGGACAATCACGTTATTCATTCTGAGGAAGGCAAGCCGAGCATCATTTATATCGATCTGCATCTGGTGCATGAGGTTACTTCACCGCAGGCTTTTGAGGGACTCCGCCTGAGCGGCCGTAAGGTACGCCGTCCGGAGCTTACTTTTGCGACAATGGACCACAACGTTCCGACCAAGGACCGTTTCAATATTACGGACCCGATCTCCAAGCAGCAAATCGACACCCTGTCGCAGAACTGCCGCGATTTCGGTGTCAGACTGTTTGACCTGAATGACATCGACCAGGGGGTTGTACACGTTATGGGGCCGGAAATCGGCCTGACTCATCCGGGCAAAACGATTGTCTGCGGCGACAGCCATACCTCCACACACGGCGCTTTCGGCGCACTGGCCTTCGGGATCGGTACAAGTGAAGTCGAGCATGTGCTTGCGACCCAGTGTCTGCAGCAGTCCAAAGCCAAAACGATGGAAGTCCGCTTCACCGGCAAGCGCAATCCCGGCGTAACCGCCAAGGATATGATTCTCGGCGTTATCGCCAAATACGGCACGGACTTTGCAACCGGATATGTTATTGAGTACACCGGCGAAGCGATCCGCGAGCTGTCGATGGAAGAACGCATGACGGTCTGCAACATGTCGATCGAGGGCGGAGCGAGAGCAGGTCTGATTGCTCCGGACGATACTACCTTTGAATATCTGCGCGGCCGTGAATACGTACCGCAAGGTGAAGCTTTTGACGCTGCTGTTGCTTCCTGGAGAACACTGGTGAGCGATGAAGGCGCACAATATGACACTGTCGTCGAGTTCGATGTTGAGACATTGATCCCTCAGGTAACCTGGGGCACAAGCCCGGGTATGGGTACAGACATCAGCTCCAGCGTGCCTAATCCGGCGGATTTCACTACAGAAAATGAACGTAAAGCTGCTGAAAAAGCGCTTGAATATATGGATTTGACTCCAGGCACCCCGATGTCCGAAATCGGCATCGACTATGTCTTTATCGGCTCCTGCACCAACGGCCGGATTGAGGACCTACGCGCTGCTGCACAGGTAGCCAGAGGCCACAAGGTATCCGACAAAGTTACTGCGATTGTAGTACCAGGCTCCGGTCGCGTTAAAATGCAGGCGGAGAAGGAAGGTCTTGACAAAGTATTCACCGAAGCAGGCTTTGAGTGGCGTGAAGCAGGCTGCAGTATGTGCCTGGCGATGAACCCTGACGTTCTGCAGCCCGGACAGCGCTGTGCCTCGACCTCGAACCGCAACTTTGAAGGACGCCAGGGACGCGGCGGACGCACGCATCTGGTATCCCCGGCAATGGCGGCTGCCGCTGCCATCAAAGGCCGGTTTACTGATGTCCGTGACTGGAATTACAAGACGGAAGCCGTCAACGCATAGAAACTTTGAGAGAGAGCGGGAGGAAATAACACTATGGAAGCTTTTAAACAATTAAACGGAATCGTTGCCCCGGTTGACCGGGTAAATGTTGATACAGATGCTATTATCCCTAAGCAGTTCCTGAAGCGGATCGAACGGACCGGGTTCGGACAGTTCCTGTTCTATGAATGGCGTTTTGACGAGGCGGGAAATGACAATCCTGCTTTTGAGATGAACAAGCCGCGTTACGAGGGAGCATCCGTGCTGATCTCGCGGGCCAACTTCGGCTGCGGCTCCTCCCGGGAGCACGCTCCGTGGGCGATTATGGACTACGGCTTCAGAGTGGTCATTGCACCCTCCTATGCCGACATTTTCTATAATAACTGCTTCAAGAACGGTATCCTGCCAATCAAGCTGTCTGAGGCCCAGGTTGATGACCTCTTTAACCGTACAGCTGAGCATGAGGGATATAGGCTGAATGTAGATCTGGAAAATAAAGCGCTGAGCGATGATTACGGGCTTAGCATCAGCTTTGAGCTGGATGAGCACCGCCGCCAGTTCCTGCTGCAGGGTCTGGATGACATCGGACTGACCCTTAAGCACGCCGACGAAATCGCTGCATATGAAGAACGCCATGCAGCCAAGCTTTTCGCCAGATAAGGACAGCATCATCCGTTAACTTTACAAATTTTACACAAAACTTCTATTTCCGTGTACCGGAGATAGAAGTTTTTTTGCTATAATCGATATATTCATTGCCTGCAAAGGCAACTTTTGGGGATTTCTGTCGTCTATAGCTTATCTGTGTGTTATTAGTAGTGTCTATTATTTGCCAAAAGGAGAGTACGGGATGAGAAGAGCCGGACAACGGGTGTTATTGCTATTGCTGCTGCCGCTGCTGCTGCTGTCATTTGCCGGCCGGGAAGCTGCAGCCGCCGGACAAGGTACCGGCCGGATTGTAATGGACAATCAGGAGCTTGCACTGCCCCAGGGAATCAGCCTTGAAAACGTAAATGGAAGCGTTATGATTCCTATCCGGGTAGTCGTTGAGAACCTGGGCTTTGAGGTGCTGTGGGAACAAAAGACGAAGAAGGTAACGGTGCAGCAGGACGGAAAGACTGTGCAGCTGGCGGTGGGAAGTAAGACTGCTGAAGCAGACGGTGTAACCTTGTCACTCAATGCGGCACCCAAGCAGAACGGGGGAACCGTGCTTGTGCCGATCCGATTTGTAAGCGAGCAGTTCGGACTCAAGGTCGGCTGGGATAACAGCGACAAGACCGTATATCTGAGCGGTGGGCAGACGGGCGGTACTGCGCCATCCGTTGACCCGCTCCCGGCAGCTACTGCAGCTCCGCAGCCTGCTGCAACGCCTCAGCCTGCCGCCTCACCGACGGCTGCACCGTCTCCAACAGCGGTAACAGGCCAGGACGATGATATTGCGGGCGGGGTTAACGGCCCGGCATCCACTCCTGTTCCCGGAAGTGCAGGCAATGTGGCTACCACGCCTCAGGTGCTGGGAGCGGTGTTCAGTGAGAACCGTCTGATTGTAGCTGCGGCAGGAGGGGCCAAGCCTGCTGTATCCAGACTCAGCGGTCCTGACCGGATCATCGTTGATTTTGCGGGCGCATCCTTTGCCCCTGATTTTGTGGGCAGCCTGCCAAGCGTTGCACCGAATGGTACGCCGCAGGGCAAGCTTGATGTCACCGGGTATCCGCTGGTTACAGAAGTAAGATATGCGCTGTTCAGCACGAGCCCCTCTACCGTCCGGTTCGTGATCCAGACCGTGGGCAGCCAGCCTTACCAGCTGAGCACCGACAGCAGTACAGGACTTGTAACGATTGATCTCAACACAGCGGGCAGCGGAGGCACTGCTCCAGCCGGCACAGGGAGCTCTGGTAAACCGGTTGTCGTACTGGATGCCGGACACGGCGGCAAGCAGCCGGGGGCAGTGAGCCCTAGCGGCAAGCTCGAGAAGGATGTTAATTTTGCGGTAGCTAATAAAGTCGGTGTCTTGCTTGCCCAGGACGGCAAGGTAGAGGTTGTATACACTCGCACGGCCGATCAGACCCTTGGTCTGCAGGACAGGGTTAATATTGCCGAGGCTGCCAAAGCCAATCTGTTCATTTCGTTTCATGGTAATTCACTGGATGTAACCTACCCCAACCGGGACAAGGTTAACGGCAGTGAAACCTATTATTCAAGAACTGAGAGTCTGCCGCTGGCCCAGATTTTACATAAGCATCTGGTAGCAGGGACCGGCTTTAAGGATAACGGTGTCCGGAGCAAGAGTCTCCACGTGACCCGCGAGACAAGCATGCCCGCAGTGCTGCTGGAGGTCGGGTACCTGACCAATCCCGGCAATGAAACGGCAATGTTCACTGAAACGCTGCAAAATAATCTGGCACGGGAAATTGTGGCCGGAATCTATGAATATCTCGGATTGTAACCTTTGAAGAGGCTGAGGAAATGTGGGGGATGCGGATGTTTTCTGGAATTAATTCGCAACTTTTAAGCTGCAAAGGCGTCTAAAGAGTGTCGAAGGTTGTCAGTAGCCAGGTCATCACGAACGCCATTATCTGGCGGAATACTAGATTCTTAGAGGTGAAAGATGAAGAAATTTGCTTTTACGCTGTTGCTGATGCTCTTTGTACTGGTGTTGCCGGAGCATGGACAGGCTGCTGCCGCGAACAACAAGATTTTTCTCGACGGAAAGGAACTGACTGCAGGTCAGAGCGCTCCGGTCGAGAATGTGGGCGGCTCCGTGATGGTGCCGCTGAGAATGATCTCCGAGAATCTCGGCTACAAAGTAGACTGGGATCAGGCGAGCAAGACGGTGACGATCGGGCAGACTGGCACTACAATGAAGCTGGTTGTAGATCAGACCGCTGCTTCCGTTAATGACAAAACCGTAGTGCTCACTAATGCGCCTTTGAACCGGAACGGGACTACACTGGTGCCTATCCGGTTTATCAGCGAACAGTTCGGGCTGACTGTCAGCTGGGACAACGATCAAAAGATTGTAACTCTTATTACCCCGGAAACCGGGGGGAGTAACACAGGCTCAGGAGGCGGAGCCGCTGACGGCGGGTCTACCGTAGTTGTACCTCCTGCAGAGCCGGCGAAGAACCTGACAATGGTGAACGGCATCAGTTTTAATGAGAACCGGCTGACCATTGCCATGGAGGGGAACGCGGTACCTAAGGTATCGAGGGTGAGCGGGCCCGAAAGGATCATCATTGACATTGAGAATGCGACCTTCTCCGACCTTTTCGGAACAGGTCAGGTGCTTGATCCCAACCTTAACGGCAGTCTTGCAGTAACGGGTTATCCTGATGTCACTGCAGTACGCTATTCACTCTATAACACCAATCCTTATACGGTCCGCTTCGTCATTGATACGACCAGCTACAAGAATTATTCCGTTGAGGTTTCAGGTGATACCTCGAGGCTGGTTGTTGTGGATCTGAATGCAGTCAGCACTGACAATCCGTCAACCCAGCCGGGCAACAACGGCCGGAAGCTGGTTGTACTGGATGCCGGACACGGCGCCAAGGATTCAGGGGCTGTCGGAGTGACGGGAAAATACGAAAAGAACTTTAATCTGGCTATCGTACTGAAAGCAGCTGAGCTGCTCAAAAAAGAAAATAACATTGATGTTGTACTAACCCGCAGCGATGATACCTTCCTTGAATTGAAGGACCGGGCGGCGATGGCCAACAACCTGAATGCGGATCTGTTTATTTCCGTGCATGCGAACAGCAGCGGCTCATCGGCTGCAAGCGGAACGGAAACGTATTACCAGCGGGAGTCCAGCAAAGCGCTGGCAAACGTGATGCACAAATATCTTGTGCAGGCCACCGGCCTCAGTAACCGCGGTGTACGCTACGGGAATTTCCATGTTATCCGCGAGACCAAAATGCCTGCAGTCCTCCTTGAAGTAGGCTATCTCAGCAACAAAGGCGATGAATCACTGCTTTTCTCAGAGAGCTTGCAGAATAAGGTAGCAGCAGGTATAGTCAGCGGAATCAAAGAGTATCTGGGATTGAAATAGCAGCCACGCGGCAGATTAGGGCCGCAAAGTCCAGTCTGGCCTCAGAAGTAGCGGACTGATCGGGCTTTGCCGCCCTGTCTGCCCATATTCATCTATAGGGGGTAATGTTGATGAACAAAAAATTAACGTTAACGGCAGTCTCGGCTGTGCTTCTGATGCTTATTGCCGGCTGCGGGGATAAACCGACTGCGGCTCCGGCTGCCGAAGCGGCACAGAACAACACTGCAGCGGTAGGCGGAGCTGGAGGGAACGCGGGAGAAACACCGGATAACGGCGCTGACAACAGCGGCGGAGAAATCGTTGCGCCGTCTACTGCTCCTCAGGCGGAACCAAGCCCGACTCCGGCTGCAACCGCTGAACCGGCACAGCCGCAGAAGCAGAGCCAGAGCATCGAGGTATATTACACCGACCCTCAGCAGATGGAGCTGGTTACAGGCGCCGCAACAATCAGCTTTGCAAATGATACAGAGAAATATAACGAAAGCTTCAAGGCGCTGCAGACCAGCAGCAATGCGGAGCAGGTGCCGCTATGGGGCGGCATGGAGCTGAAATCACTTGAGTTCAAGGACGGTCAGGTCACCCTGGATATTCATAAGCCGGTTGAAGCGCAGCTGGGCGCCGGCGGTGAAGCGATGGCAATCAGCGCCCTTGCGAAGACGTTCTTCCAATTCGCGGAAGTGAAGGCTGTTGAGCTTCTGGTTGACGGTGAGCAGGTGGAAAGCCTGATGGGACATGTCGATCTGGAGCATCCCCTGACAAGAGAGAACAGCGGCCTGTAACCTCCGGTGCAGGAAACAGGACACAGGCCGGCGAATCACTAACGTAATCATAATTGGGATACAGAGAGGGGAATAACGCATTGTCCGGTCAAAAAAGATCAAAACATACTCTTAGAGCTTATTCTGCCCAGGCGGCTTCCGCCGTTCTGGCCGGCGCCATCGCGTTTGGCGGAGCAGGTGCGGCGTTTGCGGATACTGCGGCTGCACCGACCACGACTTCGGCGGCAGCAACGCAAACCGCAGCAGCGGCGGGCAGCATTTTTAGCGATGTAAAGACCGGCTTCTGGGCCGAAAAGCATATCTATAAGCTGGCTTCACAAGGAATTGTGGTCGGCAACAACGGGCTGTTCCGTCCGGGAGATTCTGTTACCCAGCAGGAAGCCGTCCTGATGGCTTTGCGGTTTATGAAGCTGCAGAATAATGCGGATACAACAACAGATGTTGTCCTGCCGTCGAATTTTCAGGTCAATAACTATTATAAGCCTTATGTTGTGCTTGCCTTCCAGTCAGGTTTGCTGGACAAAACAGTAGAAATGGCTGCGGACAATCTCAAAACCTCCTGGGGAGAGCGCAAGGCTTCCCGGGAATGGGTGGCTGAGCTGCTAATCCGTGCACTGGGTAAAAGCTCTGAGGCAGCTGCAGCAGCAAGTGAGCCTACGGGATTCGCCGATGATGCCAAGGTCTCTGCCAACAAGCGCGGCTACATTAATGCCGCAGTAGATTTGGGGCTTGCAAACGGGCTGGACGGTAACCGCTTTGATCCTCAGGGGGCAGTAACCCGCGCTCAGCTGGCGACTTTCTTCAGCCGGGCAGAAGCGCATAATTCACTGCAGTACGACAACACGGTTTCCGGTACAATCAGTGCTTTAAAGGACGGCAAACTTACACTGTACAGTAACGGAACTAATGCTACGTATAACCTGAGTGCGTCAACCGCCTATTTTACAAGTGCCTCTGAAGCGAGAATCGGCCTGAATGATATTCAGCCTTATACTAAAGTTACCGTTATCGGAGCAACCTACAACGCCGTTTATGTAGAGTTAACTAATCCTGTGCAGCAGATTGAGAATGCCGAAGGAACATTTGCCAAGGTTACACCAGGGGTGATCTGGGTAGATTCTCCAACCGGATACGATCAGTACAGCTACGATGAGAATACCGTATTTGTTGATGTAAATGATGCTGTAATTAATGCATCATCAGTGACTGCAGGGAGCAAAATCAAGCTGACACGTGAAACCTACAGCGGGTCCCGCAAAGTGGTCAAGCTGCAGGTGACTTCAGGCATTGTAAACAAAACCGCTTCCGGAACCATTCAAAGCCTTGATATCGCTGGCAAAAAAATCACCTTCAAGAATACAGCCGGAACAGTAGAAACCTTCAGCTGGGAGGATGGCAGCACACTGTTCAGCTCACAGAGCGCAGTACTGCAGCCTGCCGATCTTAAGACCAATTCTGCTGTGAAATATACGGTTAAAAATAATATCCTGACTGCAGTTGAAGTAACCTCTGCAGCAGAACGGACAGTCTCCGGATACATTATGGAGCTGACAGGCTCAACCATTGTGTACAAAAAGTCTGACGGTACACGTGAAGTTAAGCTGCTGGCGGCATCGCCGGCTATCGTGATTCCTAATGTAACCAGTCCGGCCGCAGCAGATCTTATTGCCGATGCTACCGGAGGGGATAACGTTCAGCTGACACTGAACAGCAGCGATCAGGTTACCAAAATTGAAGTGACCAGCCGTCAGATCGAACAATACAGCGGTGCAACGGTGGTTGCCTATAATGCCAAAACACAACTGCTTACCTTTACGGACAGCAGCAGCAAAGCCCATGTAGTACAGCTGAATGCCAGCACTAAGCTCGCTTATGACGGAGTTACTGCTCCGACGCTGGCCGGCATTGCCGCCAGACTGACCGAAGGCCGAAAGGTGGATGTGAATGCAGTCGGTGACCGGGCCTTGTCTGTAGAAAGTACAACCAAGTATAGCGGTACGCTTGCATCGGTGAACGCAACCGCACGGACGGTTGTACTGAAGCTGGCCAACGGCCAGTCACTGACGCTTCCTTATCCGCAGAGCATTGATTATTTTGGCAGAGCATCGGCCACAATAGCTGATGTAGCCATTAACAGCCAGGTTACAGCAGTGCTTGCCGGAAGTCAGGACGTCATCTCGGTACTGCGTGTGCAATCCGCTGCTCAGCTTGAGATTACCACGCTGAACAGTACTGCAAACAAGCTGGGTGTAAAGTGGTCTGGGGGTACAAGCGAACTGTACACACTGACTGTTCCGATGACCAATGAGGCTGGCCAGATTATTAGTATCAGTGACCTGAAGGTAGGCGGCTTCATCAACGTGAAGTTTGACGGAAGCACACCCGTCTCGATCCAGTCAGTGAAGCTAAGCAGCGGTCAGGTAGCTGCGGTCGATGCTGCGGCAGGGACGCTGACTGTCAAGGATTACACAGGGACTTCGCAAACCTTTACGGCCGGAAGCGGTGTACGGGTAGTCCGTGACGGTGTGACGACAACCTCACTGGGCAATGTGACAACAGCGGACCGGGTGGAAGTGCGGAAGGATTCGGATGGCGTTGTTCTCATCCGTGTACTTACCCAGCTCAGCAAGGTATTCTCACGGGCGGATGCAGCGACCAATGAGCTTCAGGTCAAACGTACCACTCTGAACGATGTATACCGCTATACACTCGCGCCAAATGTATATATTCATCAAGGTGACACGACTTTATCCGTGCAATCTCTCAAAGAAAATGATAATATTATAATGTATTTTAATAATGACGTTGTGGTTGAAATTGTGAAACAATAATGTTATGGTGGATTTCCGTGTGAAACACCGTCTTGACGCAGAGGATAGACTGACTGCGTCAGGACGTTTTTTTTGAAATATAAGAAAAGGTATGCTTCTCACCGGTTGTATCCTTATATTTCTGCAGATTATGAGAGGATACGCTCGCGATCATCATTTCGAGTGTAAATACTCCGTGGAGGGGACGCTATGAAAGCAGCAGATGTCCGCCACATTCTGGATACTATCGGGGACTTGTTTCCTGATGCGCATTGTGAGCTGAACCACAAGAATGCCTTCGAGCTAACGATTGCTGTTTTGTTATCAGCCCAATGTACGGACGCAACAGTAAACAAAGTGACTGTGGACCTCTTTCAAAAGTATCAAACTCCGCTGGACTACGTTTCCGTTCCCCTGGAGGAGCTGGAAAATGACATCCGGCGCATTGGATTATTCCGCAACAAAGCCAAGCATATTCAGAATCTGTGTTCAATTCTGATTGAGCGGTACGGCGGGGAAGTGCCGCAGGCTCATGATCAGCTGGTTACCTTACCTGGTGTAGGACGTAAGACAGCCAATGTTGTGGTGTCCAATGCATTTGGAGTGCCGGCTATCGCGGTAGATACACATGTTGAGCGTGTGGCCAAGCGGCTGGCGCTTGCCGGCTGGGATGATTCCGTGCTGGAAGTGGAGAAGAAGCTAATGAAGGCGGTGCCCCGTGAGGAATGGACGCTCACGCATCACCGGCTGATTTTTTTCGGCCGCTATCACTGCAAGGCACAGAATCCGGCATGCCCCGTGTGTCCGCTGCTCGACGTATGCCGGGAAGGTAAGAAACGTATGAAAACCGCAGCAATCAGGAAAACTAAGACTGAGGCGGGAGCAACAAAGAAGTTAGAGATGAAGAAGAGGATGGGATAGAGATGAAGTGCATTTCTGTGTATACCGATAATTTTGAGACTTTTTCCGATATTTTCGACCGTGTAGTAGAAAGTCCGCTTGAAGAAAATGAAGAGCAGGAAGTGGAAGGCATCACGATCAGCCATTCCGGAGATGTGCCGGAACACTATCTGGAGCGTATGTCCCAGAAGCCCGAGGTTGTTGTTATGAAGGACAAGTCCCGTGGCTTGACTATTCTCCAGCACGGTAAAGTATTCGAAATTCTGCTTCCGGTTCTGGAAACAGCTTAATATTCATTTGCAACAAGAGCCGGCCCGCAGGGGCCGGTTTTTTAATATACCCTGACACCAGAAAGTGGGGTCCAGATCAATATGGAAGATAAATCTGCAGCTGTATCAAAGTCCGACCAAGTGGAATCCTTAACATCAATGAAATCAACCGTTCGAAAGCTCGAAAGCGCCTTAAGCCAAATGACCGAAAGCGGCGCAAATACAAATCTGGTAAAGAAACGGCTCCACGCTGTCAGTGCGGGCTTAGCGGTGCTTGAAAATGCCTGGGAGCAAAAGCCCCATTCATATACCCCTGAAGATTTGGCAGAGGCCAGCAAAGTTCTTCAGGGCTTAATCCCGTCCGTTGAGAACAGTTACGCCAAGTCAAAAGCCGGCAGTCCGCAAAGAACGCTCCTGGAAAGAAGACTGGTGGCGCTACATCAGGCCGTTCAGGCGATAGAGGATTCCTCCGCAACTCAGGCAGCTGACTCTGATTAAGGCTATATGAGTGAAGTGTGCACATTTAAACAGCAGTGGAAGGATGCATAAGTGTATTTTGCGGAGCTTAAAGCTCATTAATGTTAAGCTCCCCCAATAAACTTTGGAGTGAGTGATTGTACTTTGTGCAATAGAATTCTTACTGAACGATATGGAAAACCTATTCTATTGCATTTTGTACAATTGATTATCGGGAAATGAGGTAAAAGCGCCTAAAATCGGAGAATCTAATGTACAGAATACAATAGATTCTTTTTTTCAGCTTGATTTACCGTTATCTATTGTACAAAGTACAATAGAAAGTAAAAAGTACTGTAGAAGCACCTTCTCTCTCAACTTACCAACTTACCGATGCTATATAGCTTGCGGGTTTGCTTTTTCAGACTATAAACCCGAACCGTGCATAATACTCCAAAAACCAGCCTTGAGCTGACAGCATGCATAACTTCCTCTTACCCGCCTCTTAGGTCAACTCCAAATTCATCCTTTTAAATACATATTAATTTGCTTAGCTCTGTTTTTCTAATGAAAAGTTCTTCTTGGCTGACAGCTGTGCAGTATACCTGTGCCGGGTCATCAGCAATCTCCGTTCAATTTCAGCGGCAAGGATTTGTTCTCTCGTTTTGTAAGGGATTATAGCTGATTTTGTAAAACGTGATGATTTGATTTGTGACAGACAGGTGATAAAATGTAGTTAATCTGCGACCGATTAAATTTAAAATAATATGTTTTGAAGTATTTCCTTGATGCAATCCATCAGCAATTCAGTCAACCATGCATGAATCCGGGTAATTGGAAGCGGTTATTTACAATTAATGGACATATCCTTACTGAAGTACATAGTTATATAGCTGGGAAATTTTAAGGAAACGGCGGAGGTGGGCACTTGTGCGGGCAGAACAGACGAAGCTGGAACAGAACCAGAATCAGAATCAGGTAAAGGACTCATCATTATCCTCATTTAAAGAGCTGATGGATCAGTGGGGGGAAGCTGAAACAGCCAGGGTCATTGCGGATTTGCAGAGTAAAGAGCAGAAGGATGAGCTGACGCTTGCTTTTTGCGGGCATTTCTCTGCCGGAAAGTCCAGTATGATCAACAAGCTTTGCGGCAGTAACGTACTGCCTTCAGGTCCCGTTCCGACCAGTGCCAATATCGTGTCGATCCGCTGCGGGGAGCCGCGTGTTAAGCTGTATCCCGTGCCGGTCCAGAAGGAGATTCCGGTAATTCCCTGGGAGACTTCACCGGACCAGCTCCAGGAATACTGCCGCAGCGGCGGTGAATACTCTGCCATTGAGGTGTGGGAACAGGTTCCGATCCTGGGGGCACACGGCGTGCTGATGGACACTCCGGGAGTTGACTCTACCGATGACGGCCATCAGGCGGCGACCCGCTCGGCGCTGCATTTGGCCGATGTGGTCTTCTATGTAATGGATTACAATCATGTGCAGTCCGAAAATAATCTCGCATTTGCCAAAAATCTCAGTGACTGGGGAAAACCGCTGTATCTTATTGTCAATCAGATCGACAAACACCGCCAGCAGGAAATTACAATCACAGAATACCGGCAGCAATTGGAAAGCGCTTTCGATGCCTGGGGCATTCAATCGGCCGGACTCTTGTTCACCTCCCTGAAGGTGGAGGAGCATCCGCTGAACCAGTGGGAGGAGCTGCTGAAGCTGATAGCCGCACTGGTAGACCGGCGTGAGGAGCTGCTGCAATACAGCCTGTCCCGGTCAGCCCATCATATTGCTGAAACGCTTGTAACCGCTTATGCGGAAGAACAGAGTGAGCAGCGGGAACAGCTGAAGGAGGAAACGCAAGGGGCGGATGAAGCGGATGCGCAGGCTGCGCTTAAGGCATTGGCCGGGGAGCAGGAAGCACTTGCCGGCCTGCCGGAAGAGTCGCGGCATCATCTGCGGAGCAAGCTGGATACCCTGCTGGGTAACCTCAATCTGATGCCCGCGGATGTCCGGGAGGCGGCTGGTGCTTATGTGGAGAGCCTTGCTCCCGGATTCCGGCGCGGGCTCCTGTTCACTGCCGGCAAGCGGGAGAAGGAGCAGGAGAAGCGGCTTGCCGCCTGGCATAGCCTGCAGAGCCGGGAAATCTCCGGCCAGCTGGACTGGCACCTTCTGCAGGCGGTGCGTGAATGGGCCGAAGGCCTGGAGGTCTGGGAGGACGGGGCAGAGACCCGGCTGAAGGAGAGCTTCCCGGCGGTGAGCCGCGAGTGGCTCGCGGGACAGGTGAAGCCGGGAACGGCCGGCAGCGGCGAGGCGCTGCTTAACTTCTGCCGCGCCCTGGCGGCAGAGATCAAGGCGCAGTACCGCCGCGCTGCTCTGGCGGCCGGCGATGAGCTGCTGGCGAAGCTGCCGCCGCTCATCGCTGAGCGGCAGCGCGCGCTTGCGCGCCGCGAAGCCGCCCTGCTGCGCCGGGCGGACGCCGCAGCTAGGCTCGCGGCGCTTGACCGCGCGGCGGACGCCCGCGCGGCAGCCCTTTCGGCGCTGCTGCCGCAGCGCCGCGCCCTCACCCCCGGTGCCCTGCCGGGGGTAAGGGCAACCGCGAACGCGGCCGTGCCGGAGGCGGCGCCGCGTGAAGCACAGCCGCAGCGCCGCGCCGCGGCTGGCCCTTCCACCGCCCCGGACTGGGCGGCGGCGGGCTCGCCGGCGGGCGGGCGCCGCCGGCTGGGCAAGGCCGCAGCGGTGCTGGACGCTGCGGCGGAGCTGCTGCGCGGCGAGCCGGCGATGGCCTCGGCGGCGCGCAGCCTGGCGGCGCGGGCCCAGACCATCGCGGCCGGCCGCTTTACGCTGGCGCTGTTCGGAGCGTTCAGCGCCGGCAAGTCCTCCTTCGCCAACGCCCTGCTGGGCGAAGATGTGCTGCCGGTGTCTCCGCATCCCGCCACAGCCGCCGTCGGGCGCATTCTTGCGCCGGAGGGTGAGTACCGGCACGGGGATGCCCTCATTACAATGAAGTCGCAGCAGGAATTCTGGGACGATATTGTCCATTCGTTTCATGTGCTGCAGCTGCCGGTGCCCCAGCGGGAGACCTGGATCTCCGTCGCGGCGAACCTGCAGGCCGGCGGCCTGCATCCGTCGGCGCTGCCGCATATCGGCTTCCTGCGGGCCGCAGCGGCAGGCTGGCAGAAGGCGGAAGCGCTGCTCGGTACGGTGCGGACAGTGGACCTGCAGGAATACCGCAGTCTGGTCGCAGACGAGACACAAGCATGCTTCATCCAGGAGACGGATCTGTACTATGACTGCCCGCTTACCGCAAGCGGCATCGTGCTGGTCGATACGCCCGGGGCGGATTCCCTGCACGCCCGCCATACCGGGGTAACCTTCGGCTATATGAAGAATGCCGATGCCATCTGCTTCGTGACCTATTACAATCACGCCTTCTCCAAGGCGGACCGGGGGCTGCTGGCCCAGCTCGGCAGAATTAAGGACAGCTTCGCCCTGGATAAAATGTTCTTTATCATTAATGCCTCCGACCTGGCCGGCAGCAGGGAGGAGCTGGAGGAGGTCAAGGCCCATGTGGCCGGCAACCTGCGCGCCGGCGGCCTGACCAAGCCGCGGATTTATGCTTTATCCAGCCTGCTGGCCCTGGAAGGCAAAACAGGACTCGACCGGAAGCGGTATGAAGCGTCCCGTTTCAGCAGCTTTGAGGACGCGCTGGCCCGGTTCGCCGGCGGGGAGCTGCCGCAGCTGTCGCTGCACGCAGCCAGGGACAGCATAGCTTCAGTCCGGCAGCAGGCAGAGGAATGGCGGGAGCTGGCAGCTGCCGAGGCAGGCAGACGGGAAGCAGGGCTGCAGGAGCTGCAGGCCCGTAAAGAAGCAGCCGGCAGGCGGCTTGCGCTGCTGGCGGCGGAAGAACGGCCGGCCCGTGATCTGCAGCGTGAAGGTGAGGAGCTGATCTACCATGTCGGCCAGCGGATCACCTTCGCGCTGGGACGGTTCTTTCAGGAATCCTTTCATCCTTCCCTGCTCCGTGAGGATGCGCGTAATTTAAAAGAGATCTTTACTGCCTGCGGGCGGGAGCTGGAGCGAACACTGCAGCGGGAGCTGGAACAGGAATTATGGGCCACCACCTTGCGGCTGGAGGCAGCCGGCAGGCGGCTTGCCGGCCAGGCTGCCCTGGCAGCGGCGGAAGAGCTGGCTTTATCCGGCCGGGAGCTGCTGGAGAACGGGCAGGTGAGCTGGGCTGCGCCGGAGAAGCTGGAGGCCCGGCTGAGCCCGCTGGACTGGCCGGCCTTCTGGAGCCGGTTTAAGTCACCGCGCCATTTCTTTGAAGGCCCGGGCCGTTCAGAGCTGCGTGCGGAAGCGGAGCCGCTGCTCAAAGAGGCTGTCACCAAGGCCGCTGAAGCGGAACAGAAGCTGCTGCTCGACTTCTACGCCGATGCCCTGAATACGGCATTAGGCTGTGCCGCATCCAGTCTGCAGGAAGCTTTGCAGGAACGGGAGGAAGCGATGTCTGAGCTGCTGAAAGGGGGTGATTCGGCGGAGCACTGGAGTGGAATTGCCGCACAGCTGCACCGGCTGGAACAGTCTTTCGGAGAACTTCTCAACAACGATCTGTGAAGTTTGTAGGAAAATGTCGAAGAACACTTGCAAATTAACCGCTGATGGAAGAAAATAAAGAAGCCTGGAAATTTACAATGAAACTGCTGTCTGTTTACAGAAACCTTGAAAATCAGCAGTTAAATTTGCGAAAGAGGTTGGAATCGACAATGTGGGGAGCTCCCTTTTCAGCCCAAAGCCGTAAGCTGCTGCTCCTGGGCAGCGGAGAATTGGGCAAGGAAGTCATTATCGAAGCTCAGCGCCTTGGCGTAGAGACCGTAGCAGTAGACCGTTATCCGGATGCCCCTGCGATGGGCGTTGCTCATCGTTCTTATGTCATTGATATGCTCGACGCAGAGGCACTCCAAGCATTGATCCGTAAGGAGAAGCCCGACCTTATTGTGCCGGAGATTGAAGCCATTGCCACTCATGCACTGCTGGAGCTGGAGGCGGAAGGCTTTAATGTCGTCCCTACAGCCCGTGCAGCCCGGCTGACGATGGACCGTGAAGGCATCCGCCGGCTGGCAGCCGAGGAGCTTGGCCTGCCGACCGCGCCATACCGGTTCGCAGACAGTCTGGAGGAGCTGCACGCAGCGCTTAAAGAGCTTGGCACACCTTGTGTGATTAAGCCGATCATGAGCTCGTCCGGCAAAGGGCAGAGCATCTGCAGACAGTCTGAGGATGCCGAGAGCAGCTGGAATATTGCACTTGAAGGCGCCCGTGCCAAAGGGACACGAGTCATCGTCGAAGGGTTCGTTACGTTTGAGAGTGAATTTACCCTGCTGACGGTCCGGACGGTAAGCGGCACTGTATTCTGCCCGCCTATCGGCCATATCCAGAAGGACGGGGATTATGTTGAGTCCTGGCAGCCGCATCAGATGAGCACTGAGCAGCTGGCGGAGGCACAGTCCATTGCCCTTGCAGTTACCGATCAGCTTGGCGGACTGGGTATTTTTGGAGTTGAGCTGTTTCTGACAGAGCAGGGAGTATTGTTCAGCGAAGTATCGCCAAGACCGCATGATACCGGCATGGTTACAATGATTACACAGGATTTATCGGAATTTGCTCTGCATGTCAGAGCCATTCTTGGATTTCCGCTGGACTCGGTGACGTTAATGACACCGGGGGCATCGGCTACCCTGAAGGCGGAGGCTGAAGGACAAGCCTTCACAATCTCCGGCATCGGTGAGGCGCTGGCACTGCCGCGCACACAGGTAAGGGTATTCGGCAAACCTGAAATCCGTCCTGGACGGCGGATGGCAGTAGCCTTAAGTGCGGCGGAAGATGTGAATATCGCGCGGACGGCAGCTAATAGGGCGGCGTCTATGCTAAAAGTGGAGGTATATGAGGATGAACAGTAGTACTCAGGAGCAGGTACTGCAAATTCGCAAATGGGGTGCAAGTGATCTGGAGAGAGTTACAGCCCTTTTGCGTGAATTCGGCTATCCGACAACGCTTAGCGTGATGAAAGAGAGAATGGAAGGCATGGAGCATGATCCGTTCCATTGCACAATGGTTGCTGAGCTGGACAATGAAGTTGTGGGAATGATTGATCTTCATCAGGTTAAATCCTATTACAAGCAGGCAGACTGCATTACGGAAATTACCGCGCTGATCGTATCAGAGGAGCTCAGAGGACATGGCCTTGGCAAAAGACTGGTCGCTGCAGCTGAAGAATGGGCCCGCCAGAAAGGCTGCTGCCAGCTGTTCCTGCGAAGCGGCAACCGTGTAGAGCGCGCACCGGCGCACGCTTTTTACCGTCATATCGGATTCGAGAAAAGCGCAGGCTACCGCTTCAGCAAAGCCCTGCTGTAAATCTTATACGTGCAATCATCCCCATCCCGGAGCTAACGGGATGGTTTTTTTTATTCCTGGGCCTGTTACGTTATGTACATATCTTAACCCGTACTTCCAGCATTACTCCGGCAGATTCCGATCCCCGCGAAAAATTCTTCATGTTGACCCTTGCCAAAATGGCGGACTAATATTATAGTGAAATGCCATCTATATTTGCAGACTTATTTGTTATAAACAGAAACAGAGGGCAGTGAAACAGCCGGGGGCTTTTTTTACCGTTAGAGACATCCGGACAGCCCTGGACTCACTTCTGCTATTCCATAGAAACATATTATTAATTCAAAGAGGGATGAAGCATGTATAAACTGATTCTTGCCGAAGACGAAGAAGATGTGCGGGAAGGGATAATTGCCCAGATTGACTGGGCGCAATACGGCTTTGAAGTGGTGGACCAGGCGGAGAACGGGCGTGAAGCGGCAGACGCCATTGACCGGCTGCTGCCGGATGTGGTCGTAACGGATATCCAGATGCCGTTCATGAACGGGCTCCAGCTGGCCGAATGGATCCGCAGCCGCCATCCCAATACAAAGATCATCATCCTGACCGGTTATGATGAGTTTGAGTACGCCCAGAAAGCGATCAAGCTGCAGATTGACGAATACATTTTGAAACCGTTCTCATCACAGGAGCTGATAGATGTACTTCTTAAGGTAAGGGCTGTTATTGAAGCGGAGATTGCCGAAAAGGAGAACGTGTATGTACTGACCGAGCATTACCGCAAAAGCCTGCCGGTGCTCCGGGAGCAGTTCCTCTCCTCGCTGGTGTCCCGCCGTCTGCCGCTGAAGGAGATCAGCGACAAAAGCACGGAATACAGCATAGACCTTGCCGGCAGGCAATTTCAGGCTTCGGTCATTAGCATTGACTATATCCATACCGGAGAAGATCAGGGGACGGGGGTAAGCAGACATGTGTCGCTCCGCGATACCGGGGATCATAACCTGCAGCTGTTCGCCATCCTGAATATTGCCGAGGAAATATGCCAGAAGCATGGCTTCGGCAAAGTATTCATTCACCGTGATGATGTCGTGCTGCTGTCTGTCAGTCAAGCGGCAGAAGAAGCGGAGATTACCGGCAATACGTTGACAGTTCTTGAGGAAATCCGCCAGAACGTGCAGCGCTTTCTCAAGCTGACGGTGACTGCCGGGGCCGGAACCGTCTGCCAGTCGGCGGGTATGCTGTTCAATTCCTTTGCTGATGCGATGCAGGCACTGGATTACCGGCTCATTCTGGGAAACAATAGAGTCATATGGATCGAGGATGTCGAGTCCAGGTCCAATCAGCTGCTGGCGTTTGATGAACTGACCCAGCAGTCCCTGATCCGTACGATCAAGCTGGGCACGGTGCAGGAGCTGAAGGAAGTTGTGGACGAGCTGTTCGGCGGGCTGGATACTGCGCATGTGTCCACACAGGATTATCAGATTTTTCTGCTGGAAATAATAACGTCCATCCTTCGTGTAGCTAAAGAGTCAGGCACGGAGGCTGCGGATTTCATTGGTTCCGGCATTTCCACGCTGTCCGAAATCAATAAATTCAATAATATGGGCGAAGCGAAGCAGTGGATTATCAGTATCTGCACCAGGCTGATGGACACGATTGCTTCTGAACGCCAGTCCAGCTATAAGCAGCTGATTGATCAGGCCAAGGATTACATCCGCAGCCACTATGAGGAGTCCGACATCTCCATCGGCCGGGTCTGCCAGCATCTGCATATCAGCACAGGTTATTTCAGCAGTATTTTTAAAAAAGAGATGAAGATGACCTTTGTCAGCTATCTGCTGCAGATCCGCCTGGAGGCGGCCAAGGAGCTGCTCCGTTCCACAGAGCTGAAGGCGTTTGAAATAGCGGAGAAGATAGGCTTCTCCGACCCGAATTATTTCAGCTTCTGTTTCCGCAAAAAATACGGGCAGTCGCCCAAAGAGTATAAGAACAGCGCCCGGGGAGGATAAGAGATGAACAAAAGCAAGGGGGATTTCTTCCCGCTGCGTCCGCAGACCGGCCAGCGCGGCCGGATGCGCCTCTCTGCCAAGCTGCGGAGCATCCAGCTGATTATTACCCTCTCCTTTACGGCAGTGGCTGTTCTTGTAGCAGTCATTGTCGCTTTTATGCTGTACAACAAATTTGCCAAAACCGCGGAGGAGAACGCCAACCTGAATATGCAGCAGATTATTGAACAGGTGAATTACAACCTGGAGCTGTATGTGAAGGGAATGAGCAATATTTTTGATACGGCGGAGAAGCAGATTACATCAAGTGCTTCCATAGACTCGCCGCTGCTTTATGAACGGATGGATACGTTAATGAGCAGCCGCGAGGATCTGGTTTCAGTGGCTGTTTTTACCCCTCAGGGGGAGTATGTCGTCGGTACACCTGGACAAAGCATGCGGCTGAATACGCAGCTGCAAAGCCAGAGCTGGTTCACCAGCGCCCAGAAAACGCCGGACATCTCCTACTCTGCGCCGCATATCCAGAATTTGTTCAAGGGAAAATACACCTGGGTCGTGTCGATCAGCAAAATGATCCAGTACAAGCAGGACGGGGAACTGAAGTCAGGCATTCTGCTGATTGATTTTAACTTCCGGACGATTGATCAGCTCAGCCGCCAGGTCAAGCTCGGCAAGCGCGGATATGCTTATATTCTCGACCCGCTGGGCAATATCGTCTATCATCCGCAGCAGCAGCTGATTTACGCCGGCCTGAAATATGAGAATGTGGAGCCGGTGCTTGAGTATGCTTACCGCAGCTACCTCGATGAGTCAACCGGGGAGAAGCGGTTTATTACCGTCCGGACGGTGAAAGAGACGGGCTGGAAAATCGTCGGCGTCGCCTATTACGATGAGATTGTAACGACCAAACGCGATCTGAACCAGTTCCTGATCTGGTTTCTGGCCGCAGTGATCCTGTGTGTTATCGCGGTGTCCGTCCTCCTCTCCTGGCTGATTGCCAGCCCCATCCGCAAGCTGGAGCGGACAGTCAAGCAGGTGGGCGACGGGGATCTTCATACCCCGATCAATGTGAGCGGCGCTTATGAGGTAGAGCAGCTGTCCAGGCGCTTCAACCTGATGCTGCAGCGGATCCGTCAGCTGATGGACCAGATCATCTACGAGCAGGAAACGAAACGTAAGGGTGAGCTGGAGGTGCTGCAGTCGCAGATTAATCCTCATTTTCTGTACAATACGCTGAATTCTGTCGTCCGTCTGGCCGAGCGCGGTAAAAATGATGAGGTCATCACGATGATCCAGTCGCTCTCGAAGTTTTTCCGGATCAGTCTCAGTAAAGGAAACAACATCATTACCATTCAGGAGGAGCTCGATCATATCCGCCATTATCTGGTGATCCAGAGCTTCCGCTTTAAGAATAAATTCCGGTTCGAAATCAGGGCGCAGGAGGAGGTATTGCCGCTTCAGACGATTAAGCTGATTCTGCAGCCGATTGTAGAGAACGCGTTATATCACGGCATTGAAATGTCGCCCGATGAGGGGCTGGTGCTGATTACTGCGGAGCTGCAGGATGATCTGATTATTATCAAAATCAGTGATAACGGGATAGGCATGTCCAGAGAGACGCTGAATACGATCCTGAGCGGCGGCGGAAAAAGCGGCAGCGGCTCCGGTGTCGGGGTACGCAATGTCAACGAAAGAATCGGACTCTATTACGGGCGCGAATTCGGGCTTGCTTTTGAAAGTGAGCTGGAAGAGGGGACAACGGTAACGATTGTTTTTCCGGCGGTTAGCAGCAGTTCAAACTCAGAGAGTATAGAGGGGGAGGAGCCTTTATGAAGATCATACGTCTAATGCTGACGCTGCTGATGTGCGGGCTGGTCTGGTTATCGGTTACCTCCTGCTTTAATACGTCACCTGTCTATATCAATACCAAAAACACACGCAATATCCATATGATCGTCAAGATGAACAAGGGTGATTACTGGAATACGGTTAAGCTTGGCGCAGAAGCAGCTGCGAAGGAGTTCAATGTCAATCTGACGTTCAAAGCGCCGGATTCCGAGAGCATGATTGATGAGCAGGTTGCCATGGTGGAGGATTCGATCAGCCAGCACGCAGATGCGATTATACTGGCGGCCAGCAGCTATATGGGACTCGCTCAGGTTGTTGATCAGGCAGCTTATTCAAAAATCCCGGTTATATCAGTTGATGCCGAGGTCGGCTCTGCCAAGGTACGGTCGTATGTCGGCTCCAACGGCTATGAGGCCGGCCAGAAATCTGCTGAACGCCTGATTACGCTGCTGAACGGTACAGGTGAGATCGGTATTCTTAATTTTACCAGTGCGTCCCTTAACGGTGAGCATGAGAGCGGCTCGATTGATTACGGTGCACGGGATGCGGATGAGCGGGAAAAGGGTTTTTTGAACTATGCCGCCCGTTATCCGAACATTCATGTGGTGCAGATTTCATATACCACCTCGAGTACTGCCGAAGCTGAGGACTTGACCCGGCAAATGCTGAAGAACCATCCGGGGCTGCGGGGGATCGCTACACTTAACGAGACAGCCTCGCAGGGAGCGGGCAAGGTGATACAGAGCATGGGACTTGATAATATTATCAGAATGGTCGCCTTTGACAGCTCTCCCTCCATGCTGGAGCTGCTGCAGAACGGCACCGTTCAGGCGACTGTCATCCAGAATCCGTTCAGCAACGGCTATCTGGCAGTGAAATATGCGGTGGAAGCGGTGCAGGGGATGGATGTGCCGGAGCGTGTGGATACCGGGACGAAGCTGATTGATCTGGACAATATGCTGTATCCGGAGAATCAGAAGCTGCTGTTTCCGTTCGTAAAATAGGATTCTTATGATATTAGAATTTTTATAAAAGACAGTAGTATTTTATATTCGCAACCGTTTTCATGTGGGGCATAATAAGGATGTGCCTGAGACACGGACACACTAATAAAGAAACATCACCAGGAGGTCATTAAATTATGAAAAAACTCACTTCCGTTTTACTTGCTAGTGCATTACTGGGTGCAGCTCTGGCAGGCTGCGGCGGCAATAACAACAACTCTGCTGATACAGCTGCAACAAATGCTCCGGCCGGCAACGCGGCAGCGGACACAGGGAATTCCGGCAGCGGTGAAACACCTAAAGTCGGTGTTGCGATTTACAAATTTGATGATACCTTCATGACCGGCGTTCGTAACGCAATCGATGCAGCAGCTAAAGGCATTGCAACCGTAGACATCGTAGACAGCCAAAACTCGCAGCCGACCCAGAATGACAAGGTTGACCTGTTCGTTACCAAAAAATATGACGGTATGCTGATCAACCCGGTTGACCGCACGGCTGCCGGCGTTATCATTGACAAAGCTAAAGCGGCTGACATTCCGGTAGTCTTCCTGAACCGCGAACCGCTTCCTGAAGATATGAAGAAATGGGATAAAGTCTACTACGTAGGTGCAAAAGCAGAAGAATCCGGCACCATGTCCGGCCAGCTGATCGTTGACTACTGGAAGGCACATCCTGAAGCTGACAAAAACGGCGACGGCGTACTCCAGTATGTAATGCTCAAAGGCGAACCGGGACACCAGGATGCCGAGCTGCGCACGACTTACTCCATCCAGGCTATCGAAGATGCCGGCATCAAGGTTGAAAAGCTGGCTGAAGATACTGCAATGTGGGACCGCGTAAAAGGACAGGAAAAAATGGCTGCCTTCCTTGGTTCCCATGGCGACAAGATCGAAGCTGTTCTGGCTAACAACGATGACATGGCACTGGGCGCAATTGAAGCTCTGAAGGCGCAGGGCTACTTCACTGGCGACAAATACATGCCGGTAGTAGGTGTTGACGCTACAGCACCAGCTGTTCAGGCTCTGCAGGACGGAACCATGCTCGGAACCGTATTGAACGATGCGAACAACCAGGGTAAAGCGGCAATCACAGTTGCAGCACTGCTGGCTAAAGGTGAAACTCCAACTAAAGACAACGTTGGCTTTGATATCACTGACAACCAATATGTATGGATCTCCTACAAAAAGATTACCAAAGACAACGTAGCTGACGCTCAATAAGAGCTTCTGTCATTAACAGAACAATCAGATAAAAAATGATAACCGGGGAGCGGGTACGCCCGCTCCCCGGATTCCTTAAGGGTAGGGAACAGGATAGAACCGCTGTGCCTCTCATGGAAAAAGAAAAAAGCGTAGGGGGCGTAACAACATGGCTAATGCTGAGTTTTTGCTGGAAATGAACAATATTACTAAAGAATTCCCCGGCGTTAAAGCGCTGGATGGAGTTAGCCTCAAGGTTAGACCGGGTTCGGTTCATGCACTTATGGGCGAAAACGGGGCAGGAAAGTCCACACTGATGAAATGTCTCTTTGGAATTTATTCACCGGACGCCGGTGAGATCTTTCTGGATGGCGAAAAAGCCAATATTACCAACTCCAACGATGCCCTAGGGCACGGGATTTCAATGATTCACCAGGAGCTTCATCCGGTACCGTTCCGGAGCGTGATGGAGAACATCTGGCTGGGACGTTTTCCGACTAAGGGAATCGGGCCGATTCAATTCATTGACCACAAAAAAATGTATGCGGATACGGAAAGTCTGTTCAAGGATCTGGACATTGATCTGAATCCCGAAACCTTGGTAGGCAAGCTGTCTGTATCCAAAATCCAATCCATTGAAATCGCGAAGGCCGTTTCTTTTCATTCCCGCGTTATCGTAATGGATGAGCCGACCTCTTCCCTGACAAGCGTGGAAGTAGAGCATTTGTTCCGGATTATCCGGGACCTGCAAAAAAGAGGCGTAGCTATTATCTATATATCCCACAAGATGGAAGAAATTCTTGAAATCTCTGATGAAGTAACCATTATGCGTGACGGTAAAAAGATCGGTACCTGGCCGTCTGCTGAGCTGACTACGGATCTGATTATCTCCCGGATGGTTGGACGCGACCTGACGAACCGCTTCCCGGAACGCGGCAACGTACCCGGCGAGGTCTATCTGAAGGTGGAAGGACTGACGTCTCCGGAGCCAAGATCGTTCAAGGATGTCTCGTTTACACTCCGGCGGGGTGAAATTCTCGGTGTAGGCGGACTTGTAGGTGCACAGCGTACAGAGGTCATTGAAGCCCTGTTCGGACTCCGTGCCATCCAATCCGGCAGCATCTCCATCGACGGGAAAAAGGTCAACATTAATTCACCGCAGGATGCCAAGAAGCATGGCCTGGCCTTGCTGACGGAAGAACGCCGCGTAACCGGTATTTTCCCTGTGCTGTCTGTCCATGAGAACGGGGCGATTGCCAATCTGGACCGGTACCAGAAGCCATATCTCCTGCTTGACGGCAAGAAGAAAAAGGTAGAAGTCGATCGGATGATCGAGAAGCTCCGTACGAAGACACCAACCACCAAGGTACAGATTATGAACCTTTCGGGCGGTAACCAGCAAAAGGTGCTGCTGGCCAGATGGCTGCTGACCGAGCCGGAAGTTCTGCTGCTCGATGAGCCTACCCGCGGGATTGATGTCGGAGCCAAATTTGAAATTTATTCAATCATTGCCGACCTGGCGAAGCAGGGGAAGAGCATCATTATGATCTCCTCCGAAATGCCTGAGCTGCTGGGCATGTCTGACCGTGTAATGGTCATGTCCGAAGGACGGCTTACAGGAATATTAGAAGGCGACCAAGCTACGGAAACCGAAGTTATGCGTCTCGCCGCACAGCACTAGGATAGGAGCAGTACTAACAGCAGCGAAGTCAGATGTGCTTCCTGTTCAGCTGGTTCAGCTCACATTAGAATCGCTAAACTTCGCGTAACACTTAAGGAGGAACAATACTCATGGACGTAAAAAAAGCACAATCCTTTATCACCCAGAATGCGATCTATATCGTACTGGTCATTCTAATTCTGGGGATTATTGTATACGAACCAAGCTTTATGTCGGTTAACACTTTGCGTGACGTACTGATTCAATCTTCGACACGTGTCATTATTGCCCTCGGGGTTGCCTTTATCCTGATCACTGCGGGTACCGACTTGTCGGCAGGCCGCGTAGTCGGCTTCACCGCCGTTATCTCGGCATCGATGCTGCAAATTCCGGATTATTCCCGCCGCTTCTTCCCGGATCTGCCGCAGGTGCATGTACTGCTTCCTATCGCAATCGCGATCCTGGCCGGTCTTATCTGCGGTCTGGTCAACGGTCTTGTCGTTTCCAAGCTGAATGTACCGCCGTTCATTGCCACACTGGGTACGATGCTGATCGTATACGGCGTAAACTCCCTGTATTTCGATATGGACCCGAACCAGTCACAGCCAATCGGCGGACTGCGTGAGGACTTCACCAAGATTGGTTCCGGCTTTATCGGCAGCGGCCAGTATTCCATACCTTACATCGTCATTATAGCGATAGTCGTCGCCGCCATTGTCTGGGTACTGTTCAACAAAACGAAACTCGGCAAAAACATGTACGCTATCGGCGGCAACATGCAGGCTGCCAAGGTTTCCGGTATCAACGTATCCAAGAACCTGATCTATATCTACGCTATCGCTGGTGCCCTGTACGGTCTGGCTGGTGTTCTCGAAGCAGCAAGAACAGGCGGCGCTACGAACAACTATGGTAACATGTACGAGCTTGACGCCATCGCAGCCTGCGTAGTCGGCGGCGTATCCACTACAGGCGGGATTGGTACCGTTCCGGGCGTACTCGTCGGGGTTATCATCTTCACCCTCATTAACTACGGTCTGACCTTCATCGGCATCAGCCCTTATTATCAATTGATTATCAAAGGCCTTATCATCATCGCTGCGGTATCGTTTGATATGCGGAAGTACTCATCGAAGAAGTAGGCCTTGTGCTCGGTGACTAGGAGGCTAAGGGAGGCTAAGGGAGGCTCGATTCTCAGGCGTAACTCCGGGAAAGCTTTGGGCTTCCGGCCGCTGTTGTTCTCGAATTCCTTGATTCCATACCGCCTTGGCGGTGGAAATTCGAGAACAGCTGATGCTTCCGAAGTGAGCTTTCCTGCGGAAAGCTTTCAGGCGGACGCTCCGCTCCTCCAGCTCCAAACCTTCCCTCCGTTACTCCCATCACCTCGCCAAGGTGGGGAAAAGCAGCAAAAAGCGTTTGCTAGCACTGCATAGCAAACGCTTTTTGGTGTTTCGATTGCTTCGCTCCGAAACAAAAACGCAAGAAAAAAACAAAACCAAAAAGCCAAAAAGCCAAAAAGCCAAAAAGCCCAACCAGCTACTGTGCAAAGCCCAGCGCGCTGTGTCAACTGCAATGTTAGTGTAACCCTCGGACCAGCATGCCAAGTGCAATGTTAGTGTACCCCCAGCTTAACCCACCATCCGCAGTAGAGTGTAACCCCAGGCTTAACCCGCCAACTGCAAAAGTAGTGTAACCTCCCGCTTAACCCGCCAATTGCGATAGTAGTGTAACCTCCCGCTTAACCCGCCAAGTGCAATGTTAGTGTAACCCCCGGCTCAACCCGCCAACTGCAATAGTAGTGTAACTCCAGCTCGGCGCACCAACCTTAACAACAGTGCAAACCGCGACACATCACAACCCAAAAACTTTGTAGAGGTTATCCGTCGGCTGCTCCTTTCGACGGCTAACGGACTCCACAGCCGTTATTTTCACTAAACGGTACTTTTTGAGGAGCTAACGGACCGGGATGACCTTATTTCGCCCAGGACAGGTTATTTTGAGGCTGAGCTGGTTAAATAACGGCGCTGGTGTCCGTTAGAATGTGATACTTGGGATTTTGCGGCAGATAAGGTCATCTGAGTCCGTTAGCCGGGTAGGAGATGCGAAGAGAGCATAAAGAAATGGACGCGAAGGAGATGCGGAGGGCATACGAAATGGACGTGAAGGGCGTAGGAGATGCGAAGAGCATACGAAGTGGACGCTAAGGGGATCCGAAGGACATGCGAAGGACATATGAAAGGCATTCGTGGCATACGAAGGGCGTACGGAGACATGCAAAGTGCTGAGGGCATACCAAAAGACACGCCTGGACATGCGAAGAGCACGCGAAGGACACGCGAAAAGCATACAAAAGGTCTGAAAAAGGATATGCGTGAGCAAGGGGGGCGACTATGTTCTCTGAGCCATTTCCTGCCGCCAAGCAGCAACAAAACAGCAGCCGCTCGACTTCAATCGAAGGGCTGCTGTTTATGGCTATTTTTATAAAGACCTTATTCAACATCATAGCAGAACGGAAAGAAACAGTCTATATTTTTTCCAGGGATTATTATACAGTGAGGTGGCCGGCAATACATGATCAGGAGTGTTGTTTAATGAATATTAACGTTAGCTGCCACCTCGACCCCCTTGCACTGCAGGAATATATCGGCCAGGTTTTTGGAAGCTCCTACGTAGTTTCAGGTGTGTCCAGAATGCATGGCGGTGCCCAAAAGGTAGTCTATAAAGTAGACTGCACGAACGGCTTCAGCTGTGTGCTTTATGTATGGGATCTGTCCATGAATTTTTTCCAGCAGGAAATCGTACAAAATACGATTAATGCAAGTTCTTACGGCAGCGGCCTGTTTGCATCCAGCAACAGTTTTTTGAAGGAACATTCCATCCGTACGCCGGCGCTTTACGACCTGAATAATGACAGAACGGACTATACGTTTGATTACGCGCTGGTTGAGTATATAGACGGGCAAAAAGCTGAAGCCTATTTCAGCCACCCTGATCCGGAGGTTAAGGAGCATGTTTTGCAGCAGGTAGGGACTCTGGTTACTGCAATGCATAACATCAAGAGAAATACCTTCGGTGCACCTGAACAGCATCGCAACGTACGTCAAACAGGCCAATGTCATCTGATGCTGCAGGATAATGCGAAGCTGCAGTTAGCTTACGCTGTGCAGTATATCGACCTCATTAACTCTAATAAAGAAAAGCTGCTGGATAAACTGGATGAGCTTGCAGCCAGGATTGGGCCAAGGACAGAATACGGGCTGATTCATGATGAACTCGGTCCCGACCATCTGTTGGTAAATGAGAGGCTGGAGCCTTATCTGATTGACATCGAGGGCGTGCGTTTTTTTGATATCGAGCATGAGCACAGCTTTCTGGAATTCAGATTCGGCGAGTATTACCGCTATTTGCAGAACGATACCCTTGATCCTGACAGAATGCGGTTTTACCGGTTCCATCATCATATCGCCTTAATCTCGGCCGGGCTGAAGCTGCTGCACCGCGGATATCCGGATCAGCAATTTTCAAGAAATCTGTCGAGATATCATACAGAACTGGCCATGCGGTATATTGAATAATCAGGCAGGGCATACGGCAGCAGTTGTATCAGAATACAGCGAATCTTCCGGCGAACGGAAATCAATAGGTATCTAGTAATCGTTGAACGGCTTCATTCTCGATAAAATAATACGCTGACCGTTTGGCGGCATCCAGATACTCCTGCTTTAGGGTATAACGTTAAGAAAGCGCCATGCCATAGACGGCCCAGTACTGGCCGCAGGTCCAGGAAGAGCCGTCTCATACCCTTGCCCGCCCGGATTATCCATGTACTCACCGGTTTCCGTATCAACTTTCACCAATCGGATTGAAAATGGCAGCTGTAATGGCCGATATTTTTAACAACATAGAAGTGGTGCTGGGGCAGAGTCTTTTTTGTACAGCTGAGCATCTCATTATCGTTATAGACGGCATTTCTCTCGATGCAATACTACATACTCACTACCCCTCACGCAATCTTGAAGGGTTAATTCCGCTGATGCCGGATTGGCTGGATGTTCCGGGGGAGAAAGAGTTTATTTTATCAAGGTACAAATGCATCAGTAATGAGTTGGAGTTTGTAATGCCGATATTGATGTGCCCGGACGATTGTGATTTGAGCTGTACGGTGGTGGTTGCGCATATAGTGCGGACGGGAAACAGGGTGGCCTGGAAAAAGCTTGGTATCGATATGAGCAGCAGGGAGGATATGTTGTCAGGCTATGACCATATAGGAACTACTGTGGACTGGCTGGATAAAATTCCGGAATTAACTTTTACAGAACCCGAGTACACCTCGCAATTCAACAAAATTTATCTGTAAAACGGATGCAGCGCAGATGAGCTTGAGTAAAGTAAATTATGGTAGAATTTTACCGAACTTTCAGGGTATAGTGGAGGAGGAATAGTGCATTCCATATTGCAGTGGGGGGAGAAATCAGCAGATGAATCAAGCGTACCGCAAGCGTAACACGACTGCCTTTACATTGGCTTCTTATTTTGCCTTGGCAGCAGGCCTGTTCTTATTCTGCCTGGGTGTCTACAATGACAACTGGGAGCTGAATGTGAAGGGGTATTATATTCTGTGCATGGTGCTGATTACGATCAGCTGCATCGTCATGCAGAAGGTGGTCCGGGACAATACGGAAGATAGAGAAATCCGCCTGGAAAATCCGAAGCACCGGATGAGAAACACGGCAGCTTTTACGGGGATGGCCATAGCCGGGCTGGTTATCGGTTACGGCATGTTCTTTATTGGCCTGTACAACGCTCCGTTTCAGTTAAATGTAAAAGGGTACTACATTGCTGTTATCCTGCTAATTTCGTATAGTGCGATCGGCGTACAGAAGGTGACCCGGGACAACGCGGAAGATAAAGATATTCTGGCCGAGCTGGAATCCAAAAGGGATTATCAGGGGTAGCAAGAGCATTTAAACAAGAAAGGTCCATCCTGGGATGGGCCTTTGTGAATTTATATATGAAGATGAGGGAGCATTCGCAGTGAATATTGTAAAAGAATTGACAACCCATGCTCTTTACATACGTTTTGAACTGGGTTTGGGAAGCTTTATGGATGAGGCCTGCCGCAGTGAAGGTATTCATCGCGCGAATGCTATTTGCCGTTCCGTTTTTGATCCTGAGGACCATGTGATTTTTTTACATCATACCAGTTATAGCAGAAATGAAAAACGTGTCAGTATCGTTCGTTTAAAGCGCTTTTTCAAAACCCGGTTGAGGCAGCAGTTAAGTTCAAGTGTTCTGCCATATGAGTTCGGTGAATCGGAAGAAGATCTCTATACATTTGAATGGAAGGCTGAAATCAAAGCCAAAGAAATCCGGATACCCTATGTCCTGGAGTCCATTGAAAATTTAGATTTCAGACGTAAACCGGAAGCAGGCGGCCAAATTTACCTGTACAACAAAACAAAAGGAATTTTATTTCATATGTACGACGATCGCGGCTGTGATGTTTACAGTTCCGATAAAGACGCTCTATTGCCTCTTTACCATAAACACCGGAAATGGATTCTGGATTATAACCGGTACCAAATTGACAATCTTTTCGGAGAGGGTCTTGCAGGCATCATAGAAACGGATGAAGAACAAAAAGCCCGCAGGAAGAGTAATAACAAGAAGATCGTTGAATCCGGCATCAACCTCAGGCAAATCAATACTTGTTGTATAACACATTATTTCGAGATTCCCTTAGCGAATGCAGATATATTTGCAAAGGAACTTGCTTTTACATCGTTTGAGATTGAGCGGGTTTCCAAAACAGATAACCGGGTCACTTTTACAGCTGCCAAGACGGAAGCATTAGCGCAAATTGATTATCAGAGCCATCTCATGAGCATGTACGGTAAAAAATATGGGGCCTATATTGGTTGGAGCTGTGTTAGAGGAGACTGATTCAAGTCACTGTTATAATCCAACAGCAACCACCTAGACAGGAGGGAGATTACAATGAACAATCCAATACAGTATTTTGTCACTAAAGAAGCAATCGCTACCCTCACTGAAAAACTTAATCTTCCCATATTAGATGAACGTTCTCAAGATTGGGAGCTTGAAATTTCAGACCACACTAGAGTTGCTGAATTTATCACCTGCTATGAGATCGGTGCCCTTAACAAGGCTGAAAAGCTTGCCTTAATGAAATTAATCCTTTCTTCATTTGATGAGGCTCTTAATATGACAGGAGTTATGCCGGAACTTTGGCGGAGAATCAAAGGCCACCTAATCAATGATTTCGATATGTTCCGGGAAACCATTCGATACTGGGCTTTGGCAGAAGAAGATTATTGCGATGGCTTTGAACTAACTCCTTATATGAGAGAGCTTGTTGCACAGTACAACCTGTAACCTGAGGAAGCAGACTCCCATTCCAAAGAAGGCCTGCTCCTTCACCATTCAATACACCTCTTTCGGAGAGAAATCGCCAATTCCCTTCAACGTATAATCAAAAAACTGCAGCACCAGCCGGTTCATGTTCTCGATACAGTAGTATTTATCAATGACCGCTTTTCCAACCGGCAGCATATTAGCCAGAATAGGGGAGAACAGCGGCAGATCGGTCAGGCTCATATGGTTGGCTCCCTGAAAATGAACGGAGTATACTTCGGTGAAGTTTTGATCAGCCGTTTGGTTAGCAGCATACGCTGAGTTCTTCCCGAGCTGCTTCCAGACATCGTCGGAGTAAATATTAAGCAGCGGGATGGTGTAGGCTTCATTAGCCGAGGTAAAATCATCCGCCTTCCGGTCATAACGAAGCTCGCTGAACAGCGGGCCGTCCAGATTGACAACGGCACCGATGTCACCACGCTCACGCCCGAGCCAGACACTGGCTGCGCCGCCCATCGAGTGGCCGAACACCCCGATTTTGGCAGGATCAATTAGCCCATAAACAGCAGGGCCGTTGCCTTTTGTAGCTTTCTCCATAACCGAATCTATCACCAAATTCATATCGTCGGTGCGCAGCTTCATCCATTTTTGAATGATCCCGTAAAGCTCCTCTGCTGTATATATCCCGTCTTTGTTAGTATTATTGAATTCCCGGACATACTCCCGGCTGATCATCGTCAACTTTCCATCCTCGGATTCTGTATAAAAAGAATGATAGGGGTGGCCGATCGAAGCAACGACATAGCCATGGCTGGCAAGCTCTGTAAACGTAGAGGTATTGCTTGAGCTGATCCCGTATGCCCCATGGGAAAATACCAGCAGCGGATAAGGACCTTCAGCCTGCTCCGGATACCAAAACTCCACATTTACATGTCTGTGCTCACCTGTATCTGTAAATTCCTCAATCCGGTTCTTGTCAGTGTAGGTGTACACAGCTGTTCCGACAGGATATTCACCCGTAACCTCAGGCAATCTATATTGCGGAAACAGCAGCACAGGTGCAAAAGCCAACGACAGCAGAAGGAGCATCAGGATTGCTTTTACCACAATGGCTGAACGTTTGAGCGCTCGGAGGTCTTCTTTGGGGTGCCGGATGAGCGGCAACAGGCCTGTCACAGCCAAAAGAAGCAGCATACCCGCGCAAAAAATCCAGCTGAAGCTCCATTCAATCCCAGGCAACAGGGTGAGCATAACAAACACGATAAACACAGTAACTCTGACCAGGCTCTTTCCTTTTCTGTGCCGCTGCTTCGTAACCAGACAATATACAGCCAAAGCAACTTCTACCATTAGTACAATCCCGAATAATAATCGTTCCATCTTCTTGTTATTCCTTTCCGGCATTTAGTGTGAGAATGACTCCATCTTATGAAACTGCCGGAGGGAAGTATATAGAAAACGAATAAGCTGTAGCTACAGACCAATAAGCTGCAAAAATAACCTTAATAACCTATCCGTCCTGCCGGTCATCCATCTTCAGCTGACGGAGTTTTTCATTAATCTGCTCCGCTTCTTTTTTATCCTCCTGCCAGGATAACAGCCGGACGATCCCGTACACTGCGGCAATCTGCACAGCAAAAAGGGCTGTAGGCAGGAAGCCTCTCACCGTCCCGGTCACAAACGCCAGGGCGATCAGAATCACCTCCAGAGCGGCAAAATGAAGGATCACCCTTGTCCGCATATTCCGCTCGCTCACCCCGTCAGGAGTGTACAGGATAATCCCCGTTAGTGTGCCGACCAGTGAGAAGCCCATTATGATATAGATGGTAATCAGATCAAAGGCCTCGTCAGGATCAAAGATGGATCTTAACACAGTAATGATGATGATGACGGATGCCAAAATAATCAAAAAGTCCCGAAGCAGCTCTTTTACAATATGCAGTGGCTTCATCCCGTTCCCCCCTTATAAACCCAGCATGTTTTTGAGAACAGGCACGTACTGTCTGGAAATCACAACACGCTCCCCGTTATCCAGTACAGCTTCGAACCGGCCGCTGAACGCCGGGCGAACCATGGAAATTTTGGCTATGTTCAGCACGGTGGATTTGGATGCGCGAAAACAGCTCAGCCTGCTGCACAATGTCTCCAGCTCATAGAGCTTTTGCTTGACCTCATACACGCTGCTCCTGCAGTAAATGAACACCTTCCCGTCTACGGCTTCAAAATAATAGATGTCCCTGAGCCTGATCCGGTGGACGCGTTCATTCTGGTAACCAAGCAGCACGAGAGTGTCGGTCTGAAGCCTATGTACCATACCCCGTATTTCCTCATCTTCCTCGTGGCACCGGATAATGATCTCTTCTTCCTGTTCTCTGAGAATTAACACATTCTTTAAACAGAAGTCTATAATTTCCAGCAATTACTCTAGGAAATGTCCGTTCTTTTCTTATAATAGAGAAATAAAGAACGCTTGAGCACATCTGAGAGGACGTTAGATCTTTGTTTGAAACCCTACTATTGAATTTTCTGTTTATTCTGTTTCCGGTGTTGATTGTTGTAATATTTTTTGAAAATAGAGCCAACCGATACAATAACAAAATCCTGGTGTTTATGTCTGCAGTCACGATGATCCTGTGCATTGCCAAGCCGATTAAGCTGGAGATGGGCTTTATTTATGATCTGCGCTATGTGCCGTTTATTCTTGTGGCGTTGTTCGGCGGGTACAGGAACGTGCTTCCGCTATATCTGATTCTAAATGTATACCGGTTGTATATCGGCGGGGCCGGTATTATCCCGTCCTTCCTGTTTTCCACAGCGGTGCTGCTGATTGTGCCGTTTTTAAGCAAATGGTTTATCAGGCAGAGTGCCAACCGGCGGATTGTGTCGGCAACCTTTATTGCGGCGCTGACGATGGGCATCTATCTGATTATCCTGGGGGTGATGAAGGGGACGCTGGACAGGCAGTTCTGGACCCTGACGTTCTATGCCCTGACGACACATGTCGGTGTAATGAGCATTATTATGATTCTGATCGAGCAGATCATTACCAATATCCGCAACCGTGACCGGATTCTCCAGTCGGAGCGCCTGAATGTCGTAAGTGAGCTGGCGGCCAGTGTGTCACATGAAATCAGGAATCCGCTTACGGTGACGAGCGGCTTCCTGCAGCTGCTCAACAAATCCGGGAATATTACGCCCGAGGAAAAAGGCTATGTGGAGCTGTCCCTGCAGGAGCTGACCCGGGCGGAGAAGATTGTCAGTGATTATCTTTCTTTTGCCAAGCCGCAATCCGGTAATATGGTGTTCTCCAATATGCTGACAGAAGCAGAGTATACCAAGAATATCATCATGCCCTTTGCCACCATTCACAAGGTTGACGTTCAGTTTCATTTCACCAATACACTGAATACCAGCTATGACAAAAATCAGATTCAGCAGTGCCTGATTAACCTTTACAAAAACGGCATAGAAGCCATGAAAGAGAAGGAAGGCGGGACGCTGACCATTCAGATCTCGGAAAATAAACAGAATATTATAATCAGCATCCGGGACACCGGGGTTGGCATGACGAAAGAGGAAATTTCACGGCTCGGCAAGCCGTATTACTCCACCAAGGAGGAAGGAACCGGCCTGGGAATGCTTATGGTATACAGCACTGTGGACAAGCTCAAAGGGGACATAGAGGTTGAAAGTGAAAAGGGCAGGGGAACCACCTTCCTAATTACGATTCCTGCCGGAGACCCTTCCCCGTAAAGTGACAGAAACGTCACTTTGCCCGCTGCTGCTTCGATGGCTGCCGCTGAAGATTGTGGCTATATTGAGTAGTAGAAAGGGGAGGAGATTAAGAATGGGAGCTGTAATTGAATCTAGAAACGTGTCCAAAAGCTACGGCCCGGCCGCCGTGCTCAAAAATATCGACCTGGTCATTGAAGCCGGGGAGCTGACTGCGGTGATGGGCCCGTCGGGGTCAGGGAAGTCAACGCTGATGAATGTGCTGTCCACGATTGACCAGTTCTCCGGCGGGGAGGTATGGCTTGAAGGCAAATCTCTGCTGGATATGAACAAAAGAGCGCTGCGGGAGTTCCGCCAGGAGCGGATGGGTTTTATTTTTCAGGACTATAACCTGCTTGACGCCTTAACTGTGAAAGAGAATATTCTGCTGCCACTATCGCTTCGAAAGTTTACTGCAAGGGAGATGGAGGAACGGCTTCTGCCGATTGTGCAGGCGCTGAATATTGAAGGCATTCTGGACAAGTACCCGAATGAAATTTCCGGCGGGCAGAAGCAGCGGGCGGCATCGGCCAGGGCAATCATTACCAATCCGGCAATTGTTTTTGCCGATGAGCCTACAGGGGCGCTGGATTCAAGATCAGCCACGCAATTGCTGGAGCAGCTGGCCGCACTGAATGAACGGTTTAATACGACGCTGCTGATGGTGACGCATGATATTTATGCGGCGAGCTATTGCAGGAGAGTTATTTTTTTGCGTGACGGTATGATTGTGAATGAGCTGTATGCCGGGGACCAGCCGCAAAAGGCATTCTATGACCGCATTCTGGAAACGGTGAGCCTTATGGGAGGCAAAGCGCGATGAGTCTCTTTGATCTGACGGTCCGCAATGTCAAACGTAACTTCCGGCTGTACTCCATCTATCTGTTTTCCATGGTCATCGGGGTAATCATCCAGTTTACGTTCTCTTCCCTGATGTATAACGGGGATATTATGGATGCACTACAGAACCGTGACAATTTCCGGATGGGCGTGGCGATTGCTTCTGTGGTTGTGTTTGTTTTTATTATTTTTTTCATCCTGTATGCGAATTCGTTTTTTATGAGGCAGCGTAAAAAAGAGTTCGGCATGTACCTGCTGTACGGCCTCAGTGAACGCCAGATCACAATGATGGTATTCTATGAAACGCTGATTCTCAGTGCGATTTCCCTGGTAACCGGGGTGCTGCTCGGTGGTATACTGTCCAAGCTGTTCGGGATGCTGCTGCTGAGGCTGATGCAGTATGAGCAGGTGATCTCGCTGTCCTTTCCGCTCCAGTCCATTCTATCGACTGCCGGACTGTTCCTGCTGCTGGCGGTTATTATCAGTGTGCAGAGCTACATTATGGTGAACCGGGTGCAGCTGATGGAGCTGTTTCATGCCAAGCAGAAGTCAGAGCGGCCTGTGCGGATCTCCGCTGTGCTGGCGCTGCTCTCCGTGCTGCTGCTGGTCCTTTCGTTCGCTGTAATCAGCAGCGGCAAAGGATCGGTCTTCTGGAAGGATTATGCAACGTGGAGCCTGATCGGGGTGACGGTGGGCATAATCGGGGGAACGTATCTGTTTTTCCGGCAGTTTGCGGGCTGGCTGCTGCAACGCATCAGCCGAAGCCGTAAATATCATGAAGGCAATACGGTGCTGTGGACCTCGGCGCTGCGGTTTCAGATCAGGGGCAACACCTTGAATCTGACTTTTATCTCACTGTTCAGCGCCGCGATTATGATGCTGATGTGCTTCATGACCATTAATTATAAAGTGCAGTTTGATGCTGTAGGCCGGAATCTGCCGAATGATATTGCCTACCAGTCGCTGGACCAGCAGACCAACACGATGATCGACGGGATGATTAGAGATTCGGAGCATGATATTCTTTTCCACTTTACGCAAGAGGGACTGGAAGTCACTCCTGTAACGGATATGCACGCCATCGTGGAGAATCCGGAATATTACACTTCCGATGTGCTGCTGGTACCGGAGCATTCTTACAATGAGCTGATTGCACAGCGCGGGGACGGGGAACAGGTGGAGCTGCAGGGGAATGAAGCGGTGGGGCTGGCCCAGGGGTCTGATTTTCCAAGGGTATATGAACCAGGGACGATGCCGGACTTTACAGTCCGGGGACCTGAGCAGACCGTCTTCAAGCTGGCTGAAATCAAGGATTATGCCTATTTGGGCTGGGCTTCGGACCCGGTGCGCTCCATGCTGTACAAGCCGGCCGTGCTGGTGATATCCGATGAGGCTTACAGCCGGCTGGCTGCTGAAGGGACAGCAGTCCGGAAGTCTTATGAAATCTACGGACTCAGCAATGCCCGGAATGCAGAGGCGCTCTCACGTGAAATTCATGCTATCGTTACACAGACACCTGACGCCTACTATTCTTCGTTTGCCGATGTTTATTCGAAGCAGATCGAGAGCTCCTCGCTGATGCTGTTTTCCAGCGGCTTTCTTGCGCTGATCGCCATCTTTGCCCTGGCCAGCATTATTTATTTCAAGCAGCTGCGTGAAGCGACGGATGAAAGGCTGCAATACTCTATTCTTCGCAAAATCGGTATAGACGGCCGCCAGATCCAAAGTGTGATCCGCAAGCAGTTGTTGTTCGTGTTCCTGCCTCCGCTGCTTCTGGGTGTGGCTTATAGCTGGTTCATCATTAAGTATTACATTCTCGATTCCGTTGCCGGCTATTCCGGGCTTACAGGCATGACCTGGGGGATTATGGGGGTATACTTCCTGATCTATCTGCTTCTGTATTTGTCGTCTACGAATTTGTATTACAAGATAGTAAGCGAGAATCCTTAGCCTATGCAATATACCACGCAAGCGGCCCTTAGAGCCCTTGCGTTTTTTTGTTGTTTTGCTGAACAATGCCCAGATAAGGATCATGATTCTTCGGGAAGTGCACGGTGAACTCGCTGAAGCTTCCGGCGGCGGATTCGCAGGTGATGTAATGGCCGAGCTTTTTGGACAGCTCCTGGGCCAGATATAAGCCCATGCCGGTAGATTTTACAAAGGTCCGTCCGTTAGTTCCGGTGAAGCCCCGCTCGAAGATCCGCGGCAGATCCCTGCGGTCAATTCCGACGCCATTGTCACGAATGACAAGCAGCTTTTCCTGCGGGGTAACCCGGCTTGTAATCGAGATGAGCCCCTGAGCCGGAGTGTACTTCAGGCTGTTCGAGACAAGCTGGCCAAGAATAAACAGCAGCCATTTCGAATCACTCTGCACAGTTGTATCATCCACCACCTCTAGATGGACGGTGATTTTTTTCGAGATAAAGGTTTTAGAATGGTGCTTTACGGCTTCTTTAGCCAGCTGCTTCAGATTGCAGTTCAAGATCTCGTAATCCTTGTTGAAGCTGTCCAGCCTGGCGTGGTATAAGGCCTGATCCACATAATGCTCGATACGTGATAACTCATCCTCCAGGCTGGCCGGGCTGATCTCGGTCTGCTGCAACAGGCGCAGGACAGCGATCGGTGTTTTGATCTCATGGAACCAGGAGACGATGAAGTCATAGGTTTCTTTTTGCTTATCCTGAATCTGGTTGAGAGACCGGATATGGCTGATCCGCTGCAGGCGCAGCGCCTCACGGCATGCCTCTGCTTCGAGGGACAGCGGCCCGGTGTCCTCATCGTGCATCTGCCGGATTGCCTGAACCATTCTCAAATAACGGTGCAGGAGAAAGCCGGCCATCATCACCAGGATAAGCATTAAGGCATACAGGAAGTTCTCCCGGTCCCATGTGTTATGCGGCCCGATACTGAACACGGCGGCGGTCAGCAGGAAGCAGGCCCCGCAGAGAAGCAGATACGGGCGTTCATATTGTAAAAAGCGCAAAAATTTCATTCGATAATATACCCCATTCCTTTGCGGGTTGCGATAAAATCTTCGGGGCCGAGCAGGGCGATTTTGCGGCGCAGCCGGTTGACGTTCACAGTTAAGGTATTGTCGTCCACGAACTGGTCATCATTCCAGAGCACCTGCATCAGCTCATCCCTGGAGACTATTTTTCCGGTGCTGCGCATGAGGGTCTGCAAAATAATAAATTCGTTTCTCGAAAGCTCAGCCGTTCCGTCACCGTACCGGATCGAGGAGGCCGACAGGTTAAATATCAGCTGACGGTGGACGAGCTGCAGATTGTCGTCCTGGTAAGTATAATTACGCCGCAGCATCGCACTGATTTTGGCTACCAGCACGCTGAGATCGAACGGCTTCTGGATATAGTCATCTGCGCCCATGTTAATGGCCATAATGACATCCATATTTTGCGTGCGTGAGGACAGAAAGATTACCGGTACTTTGGAGACAGAGCGGATCTGCTGGCACCAGTAAAAGCCGTCATACAGCGGCAGATTCACATCCAGCAGCACCAGATGCGGCTCGGTGAGTCTGAATTCCTCCAAAATCTGCTCATATTGCGTAACTTCCGTGACCTCGTATTTCCATTTGCGCAGCGTATCTGCGACGATGTGTCTGATTTTGACGTCATCTTCTATAATCATGATCCGAAACACAGGGATTCCTCCAGGCTTATGAGAAATAAAATACTGTTATAGTTATTAATTATAACGGATGATAGATCATTAGTAGAACAGTACAACGGAGCAGATATGCTATAGTAGCTGTACTAATTGAACTGATGAGGAGATTAACCGATGAGCACTCAGACCGAACCTTTGAAACGTACTGTAACTCCATTCCGATATGATATTGTAGGCAGCTTCCTGCGTCCTGCCGCTTTGAAGGATGCCCGGTTAAAATACAAAAATGGTGAGATTACCGCCGTCCGGCTGAAGGAAGTTGAAGACGCCGAAATCATCAAGCTCGTAGCAAAGCAAAAGGAAGTCGGCCTCCAGGCCGTAACTGACGGCGAATTCCGCCGCTCCTGGTGGCATCTGGATTTCTTCTGGGGCTTTGACGGTGTAGAGCGGACGATTGTTGACCAGGGCTACCAGTTCAACGGAGCCCAGTCCAGACCGGAAACGGCCCGTCTGAGCGGAAAAATCAGCTACAGCAGTCATCCGTTTGTTGCCCATTATACTTTCCTAAAAGGGATTACCGGCGATGACGTAGTTGCCCGCCAGTCCGTTCCGGCTGCTGCCCAGTTCCTGTTCGAGCTGGACCGTGCGGAAAATAAGGAAAGCACAAACGCGCTGTACCCGAACCGCGAAGAGCTGCTGGCTGATACTGTTAAAGCTTACAAAGGTGCAGTACTTGATCTGTACAATGCAGGCTGCCGCAGCATCCAGTTCGACGATTGCACCTGGGGCGCGCTGTGCGACGAGCAATTTATAGCGATCATGGAACAGATCGGCGTGAATGTGGCTGACTACGCGAACGAGCTGGCCCAGGTAAATGCTGCCGTTGTAGCCGGCCTGCCGGAAGATCTTGTTGTAACGACCCATGTATGCCGCGGCAACTATGTATCGACCTATGCCGGTGTAGGCGGCGGCTATGAGCCGATCGTGCAGACCCTGCTTGGCATCGACAATTACTCCGGCTACTACCTGGAGTTCGATACCGACCGTGCCGGAGACTTCAAACCGCTGCGTTTCCTGAAAGAGAACCAGCAGGTAGTGCTGGGTCTGTTCTCCTCCAAGTTCGGCGAGCTTGAGAACAAGGAAGATATTCTCAAGCGGATTGAGGAAGCCAAGCAGTACGTCGACCTGAACCGGATCTGCCTGAGCCCGCAATGCGGCTTCGCTTCTACCGAAGAAGGCAACCACCTGACCGAAGAGCAGCAGTGGAACAAGCTCGCGTATATCAAGGAAATTGCGGATGAGATCTGGAAGTAACGTAAGCATCTTGATTAAGCCGTACGGAATATTCCGTACGGCTTAGGTGTGTTTGAGGGGATTTCGGACGGGTTTGAGCAGGTGGAAAGGGGGCGAACCGAGAAATAATATGGAGTAATTAAAGCGGCCTTAAGGGAGTCTGCAAGGTGTGGATATGATCTGGAAAGGAAATTCTGGTGCTTATGGGGATTGTGAAAGCGGCGCAAAGGTTAGTTTTTGTTCTTATTGCAGGTGTTGTTGCTGCATCTTGCAGTGAACGGGAGGTACTGCCGGTAAATACAAAGTCAGATAGTGCTTCGTCTGATATTAGCCAGATTGTGATGCCCGGGCAGCGCCAGGAGACGTGGGAGGACTATCTGAACTCGGTCGTCGAGCGGAGGGAAGAGTATCTCTTTTTTGCTGAACAGAGGTTTGATATTAATCTGCAGGACCGCGTAAAGCAGGGTGAAATCACTTTAGTGAATGATTCTGAGGGATTTTCCTCCATTGAAGATTCATATGTTTCTGCCTACCTGATAGATATTGATAAAGATGGCTTGGACGAACTTTATGTTACTACTATGGAGGGTTCAATCAGGCAATATTACGGGCATATTTATAAACATAACGGTGAGGCGTATACCTGGGTTGACACTTTTGAAGGTAATATTATCCCTTATGAATACAACGACGAAATTCATTTTTTGGACGTAGTAGCTGACTTTGAAACCAAATTTACACGTGCTGTAATTGAATATGAAGCTGACGGGCTGGCATTCAAACCGTTAAAAACGCTGGAGGTTCAATATACCTATGACGTATCAGAGCTTCCGGAAGCTTGGTCAAAAGTGATCAGCAGCGCTGAGTTAAATACATTGCACGAATATGAACTGCTCCGCTCACCGGATGCTACAGTTACCAAGTTGACCGAACAACCCGCTTACGATGTCCAAGTAACGGATGATAAGAACAGCAATACATTCAGGTTTACTGTTCAACTCTGGTTGACCACTGTAGGGTATGCACCAAATTACTGGGAAATCCTTGCGGCTGATGAGGGTACGCAGCATTTTAAAGGTATGGGGCAGATAGACTCCGATCAAGCCAGCAGCCCAAAAGGTGCAGTAAATTATGGTCTGAAATTCTATAAGGACGCTGCTTCCGGCCAGCTATTTCTGCTCAAAATATCCTATCCGTTCTTCACAAGGGAAACCCGTAAAGACGGCGATCTGATGCTGGAGATCTTCCGGTTTAACGAGAAGGACGCAGAAAAGATTGACGAGGTGCTGCTGGAGCCAAATGTTGAAATCATAGCAGAGTAATAAAGCGTCTGTGATTATATCGAAGGGTGGTAACATGAATGAATCTGGGTGCGCTCAACGTCAATGTAATTACACTGTTTGTGGAGGATCTGCATAAGACCAGGAGGTTCTATGAGGATGTATTCCGGTTGTCGGCTGTATACGAAGACGAAGTATCAGCAGTTTATAATTTCGGTAATATGAGCATTAATCTGCTGAATATTTCCGAGGCAGCAGGACTGATTCAGCCGGCCAAGCCTGCTGGCCCGGAGTCCGGTTCACGGTTCCAGTTTACCATTCAGGTTGAGGATGCAGATGCAGCAGCCCGGGAACTGGCACAACAAGGGGTCGAACTGCTGAACGGTCCGGTGGACAGGCCTTGGGGCGTACGAACCCTGGCTTTTGCAGATCCGGCAGGCCATATATGGGAGCTCGCACAGCCGCTGTCATGAAATGACAGAAGTCTCTAACGGACACAGATGCCGTTATTTGCTGACATTTAGCTCTTCTCCCAGGCTAACGGACACAGATACCGTTATTCAGGCCCTTGAGCCCCATTTTGGGCAAAAGTGTGCCAGATAACGTCGCTGGTGTCCGTTAGATTGTGATTATGCCAATTATTCCGAAGATAAGGTCATCTGAGTCCGTTAGCAGAGAAGCGTGACAGAGTACTGGTGCTGGTGCTGGTGCAGATTACTGAACCCCAGTAATTTTGTGTTACTAAAGGTAACGGGTGGCACAAAGATTAGTGCAATAATGTGCCCCATGCGGCGCGGGAGTCCTATAAACTGTAGCTATGCGAAAATACCTAAGATAAGCTCGTTAGAATCTGCTGAGGAGACTCGCTTAGCAGTGAGATGAGACTCGTACAGGGCAGCATCCCATGATTCTGATCAAATACAAGGGCAGGGCGAAGCGGCCCTTGCTCTGTCGGCCAACACCCTCCCAAAGGGTGTTTTTGTGCTGCTTTTGATCTTCCCAACGAAGAGGATGAAAGGGACGGAGCGGATTTTGGAACTGTAGGAGCGTAGCGTCCGCCTTTGTCTTCGGATTTCACCCGCTGACAGCGGTATAAATAAAGGAAATCCGAAGACAACAGCGGCCGGAAGTCCAAAAACCGCGGAAGTCCCGCAGTATCCTCCCAGCTCCAATATCCAGGCACAGAAACACCCTTTCCCCCTCCCATTCATACGCTATAGGCAAAAGCCTTTATAAAGGAGCGACGGGAATGCTGAGGATTAAGCTGAATGAGCTGGCAAAAGGAGCGGACAACGTGCTGCTGCAGACGGATGTGTGGAAATGGGACGGCATCGGTTGGAATGAATATGTGGCCCAGCAGGAGGAGGATTTCATCCGGGCGGATGATGAGCTGTTCGTAACGCTTCCCGCAGAGGCCGGGCTCTACCGGGTAGATTACTACATCAAGCCTCTAGAGCTGCTGGAACCGCTCGATGTGCTGGGCGCAGAGGGAGCAGGCGGTCTGCGGGCAGAGGTGCTGCATCCGGCCCCGTTTAAGACCAAGGAAGGTACGCTGTGGGGTTACATCAACAATGAAGGGCGGACCGCAATTGAGCCCAGATACGAGTATGCCGAGGATTTTCAGGAGAACGGGCTGGCAATTGTACAGCGCAAGAACAGCAGCGGGCTGATTGACAGCAGCGGACGCGAAAAGGTCAAACCCTACTACTCCTTTATCGCTCCGTTTGCCGAAGGCAGGGCGGTCGTGTCGGATGCCAAAGGCTATACGCTGATTGATGAAAAGGGCAGGGAAGTCACCGCGGCACGGTATGATTATCTGAATTCGCTGCATGAGGGGCGGGCGCTTTTTTCCAGACAAAGTACTACAGCCGGCGGTTCCCGCTACGGATACATTGATGCGCAGGGCAAGGAAGTGCTGCCAGCCGTTTATCTGGATGCAGGTGATTTCATGAATGGAACCGCTCTGGTAAAAACAGCCGAAGGCGAATATGCGCTGATTGATAAGGACGGCAAGGTGCTGCATACGTATAAACACGCTTACGTAGGGAATCCGGGCGACGGGCTGCTGGCCTATCAGGAGACGGATAACGACAAATACGGCTATCTGAACCTGGACGGAAGTGTTGCGATCAAGCCGCAATTTACGGCTGCGCTGCCTTTTTCGGAAGGGCGGGCGGTGATCAACACAGCGGAGAATTACGGCAACGCCTACGGATTGATCGACAAGCAGGGCAAACAGATCATCCCGGCCACCTATTACGAGGTGCAGCAGCTGGGCGAAAACCGGGTCGCGCTGGGAACCCCGGTCTATGCCGACCAGCCGTACCGCGGGTCCCGCTATGTCATAGCAGATGCTGTTACCGGAAGAATACTGAGCAATCATCCGCTGCTCGGAGTGAACAATTACCAGCATGGGCTGGCTTCAGTCTATGATGCCAAAGAGACTTACTTTATTGATAAAAGCGGAAAAAGAGCGTCGCAGCCGCCCGTCATCGCCGGTTCCGGCACCTTATCCTTCAGCGGCAGCCTGATCCGTGCGGATGTTGATCAGCGAACTGCGTATTATGACCGCAAAGGCAAGCAGGTATGGCGGCAGAACGGCGTCATTCCGCTCCGGCCTCCTTACTCTGTACTGGAGAAAAAATATAAGCCGAACAGAGACTATCTTGTCTACTACCCGGTTATTGAAGGCATTGCGGATATTGAAGTGTCCAAGGCCGTCAACAGCAGGCTGCGCAGCCTATCCAAGGCTGAAGGTGTTTCAAGCGATGGATCAAAGCAGGATTTCAGCTACACCGGTGATTTTGCCGTGGAATTTTTCCGTAAAAACCTGCTTGTGCTGGAGCTCAGCGGCTACAATTACCCGTTCGGTGCAGCGCATGGCATGCCTACTATGCTGTATGAGCATATCAATCTGCGAAGCGGCAGATTTTATACGCTCAGTGATCTGTTTAAACCCGGCAGCAGATATGTTGAAAAGCTTAGTACGATCGTCGGCAAGCAGATTGCGAATGATCCGCAGTATTCTTATGTTTTCCCGGATACGTATAAAGGCATCACGGCAGACCAGCCGTTTTACGTGGATGAAGAGGCGTTGTATCTGTATTTTGCACCCTATGAGATCGCTCCATACGCTGCCGGCTTCCCGACCTTCCGGATTCCCTATGCAGAGATTATGGGCCTGATTTCGACGGAAGGCGATTTCTGGCAGTCCTTTCATTAAACAAAATAAACAGCAGGGCCGATAAATAGAATAGCAAGCTGTATAAGCAACGAAGACTGCTTCCTGTGATCCGGGAGGCGGTCTTTTGCAGATATAAATGGACAAGCTTTTCTCTAAATCTTGCAGTGTAAATATTTAGCAGCGCACAGCTGATAGTTTTGTGCTACAATGACTGAGGAAGAAATGACAACTTTGTAATAATTGGTGCCCACACACTTGCAGCACTACAAATCCTACAACAAGAACAAGGAGATGGCATAATGAATAGCAAAACAGTAAAAGCATTGATTGGTGGAAGTGTAGCAGCGGTAATGGCGCTGAGCATTTCGCTTCCTTCACAGGCTGACGCGGCCAGCGGGACTACTACGGTAGAGAACAATCCAAGCTTTGCCCAATTCGTTCAATACTTCGCTCAATATAGCAACAAGGCATTTTATTTTAACGGGAATACAGTAACGGTATCGAAGTTCAAGCCGCCGGTTGTGCCGCAGAAGACTGCAGCACCGGCAGCTACCGCTACACCTGCCCCAACTGCTAAGCCTGCGGCAACAGCGGCACCGGCAGCCACGGCCAAGCCGGCGGCTACCGCCAAGCCAGCAGCAACACCGGCACCGACAGCCGCACCGGCTGCAACTGCGTCCACACAGTCATCTTATGTGAAACAGGTAGTAGACCTGGTGAATAAAGAGCGCGCTGCAGCCGGATTGTCTCCGGTGGCAGCCCTGGACAGCCTGAACAAGGTAGCAGCGGCCAAGGCGGCGGATATGCGTGTTAACAATTACTTCTCCCACACTTCGCCTACGTACGGATCGCCTTTTGACATGATGAAGTCTTTTGGCATAACCTACCGGGCAGCCGGTGAGAACATCGCCATGGGCCAGAAAACCCCGCAGGAAGTGATGACGGCGTGGATGAACAGTGCGGGCCACCGTGCCAACATTCTCAGCGCTAACTTCAATTACATCGGTGTAGGCTACGATAATAACTATTGGGTGCAGGAATTCATCGGTAAATAAGTCTCCTGACGGACACAGACTGTAATCTTAATAAATAATACAAAGGACTGTCTGGACAAGCCGCTAAACGGCCTGCTCCAGTGCAGTCCTTTTTTTGACGGAATCCGGCCGGTCAGGAAATGCCTGCCTCCCAGATCGGCTCGGCATACAGGTTTTTCAGCCGGCTGCTGCATTCCTTGCCTGTGTCGTAGGAGCGGTCACCCAGCCGATGCACGAAATGCTCCTTAGCCAGGGCCTCCTCCGCTGCTGACGTACTGTTCAGCCATGAGGCAAGCGCCCGCAGGACGGTCCGCCCTTCTGCCAGCGCCTGCTCCCACAAGTCCCAGACACTTTCGGTACGCACCTCGGAATAAAGGGCGGAATGCCGCCACTCGCCGTGTCCTTCGTTTAAGTAATCAAGCTGCTCTTCAGCAGGGGACAGCGGCCGGGAGAAGAGCCGGAGGGCTTTGCCGCGCAGCAGGGATTTCTTCCAGCCTCTGGGATCGTACAGGAACTTATGGGCCAGCAGCATATCCAGGTAGGCTTCGTCCCACATCTCGCGTGGAATTCTGCCGGTCTCGGGATACCAGCGGGAAGCCGTGTCGTGAAGAATGCTGTGCACGCTGAAGGGCAGATGAGAGCCTACATTGATTTGCTTCCAGGCTGCGTGCAGCCAGTTATCCATCTGCTTCAGTGCCTTCATGAACAAAGTGTCCAGCACAATCTCAAAGCGCTGGTGATTCCGGTGCTCATAGCCTGCCTTCCAGTTGATATAAGGATGAAGATTGCGGTCAAGCAGATGATGGGTGATGAACCCGAGAAAGTACTGCTGGGCTTCCCGGCGCTCTCCGGCAGACAGGGCCAAAGTCCGCTCCCAGCATTCGACCAGCACCGGGCCGCAGTGCTCAGTATGCATGACATCGCCGAGCCGGAGCGCCCGGGTTTCTTTTTTCCAGGGAAAAAAGCTGTGATACAGCAGGAAATCGGGCCCCTGGCAGCCCAGCTGAAACAGCTCAGGATGTTTTTTGAAGTCATCAAGAAAAGCAAATTCCCCCTGAAGCTCCGCTGCAAGCTGTTTTCCGTACTCCAGATGCATCCAAATGTTCGGCATTCTCCCACCCCTCAGACTCGTTAGTTTTCTCCTGCATACAGCCCGAATATTAAAAGAAAGTGAAAATGGGTTGCCTGCATTGTAATGCCCCGTGCGTATTTGCAAATTGTGTATAGAAGAATTATGTTTATTTACATACGTTAAGAAGTTTGTAAAATGTGGAACAATGGAGAATAGAGGCATACGGAGGGATTGCTTTGAAGGATGCAAAATGGACCTGGCGCAGTGTAAGCCTGATTTCTGTCGCGGCTACACTTCTTTTAATTGTGGGCTTTGTATATGCAGTAGGCGATATTATCAATCCCCAAGGGGAGGCACTGACCGGCTCTCTGCCGCAGGAAACCGCAGCGCCGGTACCGGCCGCAGCAGGTGAAGTGAAGATTCTGGCACTGGGAGACTCGCTGGCCAAGGGTACAGGCGACAACAGCGGCAGCGGTTTTGTCAGACGGACGCTGGACGGGCTGACGAAGGACGGAGGCCAGGCACAGCTGCTCGGCAATATGGGAATTAACGGTCTGACTACTGCCGGGCTGCAGACGAAGCTGAAAGAGGAAGGCGTCCAGTATGCGCTTCGTCAGGCGAGCGTAGTGCTGGTGTCCATCGGCGGCAACGACCTGTTCCGCGGCTCGGATATTCTGGGCAACGGAATCGGGGGTGAGGCAGGCCCGGCGGGTGCAGACCAGACTCCGGCTGCAGATGCTGAGGGCAGTACAAACGCAGTTGAGCCCGGCGGCGTTCTTGACGGGAAGCCCAGCGCGCTTGTTACCTCTACTCCGAAGCCGAATGAAGATGAGCTGACACCGGAAGCGCTGCTGGCTGCCCTGCCGGATGCGGCAAAGCGGCTGGGAGAGATTCTGGAGACCATTGCCGGGATTAATCCGGAAGCGCAGGTCTATTATGTGGGACTATATAATCCCTTTGGCGATATTGAGGATCTGCTGGTGCCGGGCAATCAGGCGGTGACCGCCTGGAACAGTGCGGCGATGGACATCATCAACACGCACAGCAATATGACGCTTGTTCCTACCTTTGATTTGTTTAACCGCCATTTGGACAAGTATCTCTCAAGTGATCATTTTCACCCGAACGGCGACGGCTATCAGCGGATCAGCGAGCGGATTGTACAGGCTATACGGTAATAACGGAATGGAATCTAAGAAAGACCAGAATGAACGTCAAGCAAGGAGCGGTGTGTATATGGCAAAAGAGAGAGGCGCAGAGCCATCAGATATTGTGTTGTCCGTAAAAGGCGTCCGCAAAAAAATCAGCCGCAAATGGATTATAGACGATGTCACTTTTGACGTGAAGGAAGGGGAGATTTTCGGGTTTCTTGGACCGAACGGCGCTGGCAAAACGACTACCATCCGGATGCTCGTCGATCTGATCCGTCCGACAGAGGGTACTATTACCGTCTGCGGCTATAACGTTAACCGTAATCCTGAAAAAGCGCTCCAGTACGTAGGGTCGATTGTGGAGAATCCGGAGGTCTACACCTATCTGACCGGCTGGGAAAATCTGCAGCATTTTGCCAGGATGCAGCCGGGAGTGGATGAGCAGCGGATTGCTGAGGTAGTGGACATCGTCCGTCTTGATCAGCGTATTCACGACAAGGTCAGCACCTATTCCCTCGGGATGCGGCAGCGGCTCGGTATTGCCCAGGCGCTGCTCGGGCGTCCGCGGCTGCTCATTCTGGATGAGCCGACAAACGGGCTTGATCCCAAAGGGATCAAGGAGCTGCGTGAATTTATCCGTAAGCTGGCCGAAGGCGGACTGGCGGTATTTGTCTCCAGCCATCTGCTGAGCGAAATTCAGCTGCTGTGCGACCGGGTGGCGATTATCAGCAAGGGGCGGGTGCTCGCCGTCGGCGGTGTAGATGAGCTTGTAGCCCGCAACTCCCCTTATGTGCTCTGGGATCTGGCGCCGGTTCCGGCGGCCAGGTCGATCCTGGAAGAGCATGCCGGTATCCGGCTGCTGGGGCTCGATGAAGTTACTCTCGACGACTCGGTAATTGCCGGAATGGGCGGGGGCTCAGTCATCACAGCCATGGACGAAGCCCTCATTCCGGAGACTGTGGCTGCGATGGTGGCAGCAGGAGTGGCGGTAAATGCCGTGCATAAAATCAATCCTACACTGGAACAGCTATTCTTGAAGCTAACGGAAGGTGAATCTATTGACTAATCTGCTTCCGCTCATCCGCAATGAGTGTACCAAAATAATAAAAAAGAAGCGCTTCTATGTTATCCTGCTGATTCTGCTTGTGCTGGTGCCGATGTTTACCTATGCGCAGATGCGGATTGCCGAGCGCAGCCGGGACAAGTTCAACTCGGACTGGCGGCTGGAGATCCAGCAGCGGATCACCGACAACCAGAATTCACTCAGCAGCGACCGGATTCCGGAGGAGTGGAAATCGTACCGGAGGATTTTTATCCAGCAGCTGCAGTATTATCTGGACCACGATGTCAATCCCAATGAGCCGAGCGGGGTCACCTTTACCCGTGAGTTTCTCGATAATTCGGTTTCCCTGTTCATTCCCCTGCTGATTATGGCGGTTGCTTCGGATCTGGTATCCGGTGAACGGACGACGGGCACCATCAAAATGCTGCTGACCCGCCCGGTCAGACGCTGGAAGGTGCTGTTCAGCAAAATGGCCGCCCTGCTCATGTTCGTGTCCCTGATCGTGCTTTCGGTATTTGTGATCAGCTACCTGATATCCGGGCTTGCTTTTGGCTATAAGGGCTTTAATATTCCCGTGTTCACGGGCTTTCAGCTGAGCGGGGATACCGTGGATATGAGCGGCGTGCATTCAGTGCCCCAGTGGAAGTACCTGCTGATGCAGGGCGGGCTGATCTGGTTCGTGAGCGTAGTTGTTGCCCTGCTGGCCTTCATGGTTTCGGTTCTGGTGCGCAGCACGGCGGCCAGCATCGTAGTGATGATGGCAGCGCTGATTGCCGGCACGATCCTGACGAACATGGCTGCAGCCTGGTCAACCGCGAAGTATTTGTTCATGGTCAATCTGGGTCTCACCGGTTATTTGGCAGGTACGCCAGCGCCGATTGAGGGAATGACACTGCCCTTTTCACTCGCGGTATTGTCCGTTTGGGGGCTCGCCGCGATAATCATTTCATTCGCCGTCTTTACGAAACGGGATATTTTGAATTAGAATGAACAAAGTGAACGAAAACGTTTGTTTGCATTTCAGAGTAAGTGAGATAAAGAAGGAGGAGCATGAATGCTCGAACAGATCGATATGTTTGCAAAAGTCTCCAAGGACGGCGAAGCAGGCCGGACCGGATACGATGCTGACGACATTCAGGTGCTCGAAGGTCTGGTTGCGGTCCGCAAACGGCCCGGCATGTATATCGGCAGTACGAGTTCATCGGGACTGCACCATCTTGTATGGGAAATCGTGGATAACGCCGTTGATGAGCATTTAGCCAAATTTTGTTCCAAAATTGATATTACATTGCGTAAGGACGGTTCGGTTACCGTCATTGATAACGGGCGGGGGATCCCGACCGGAATGCACAAAACGGGAGTGCCGACGCCGCAGGTTGTGTTTACGATTCTGCATGCAGGCGGTAAATTCGGCGGCTCCGGCTACAAAAAATCAGGCGGGCTGCACGGCGTAGGCGCTTCTGTCACCAACGCCCTGTCCGAGTGGCTGGAGGTTGAAATTTACCGTGACGGCAAAACCCACCGCCAGCGGTTCGAATATTGGGTGGACAAGAGCGGCAAGGAGCATGTAGGCGAGCCTGTAACCGGCCTCGAGGTTCTGGGTAATACGAACAAGACCGGTACGAAGATTACCTTCAAGCCGGATATTCGCGTCTTCGCAAACGGCATAGCCCTGAACTACGACACGCTTGCGGAACGGGTGCAGGAGATTGCCTTCCTTAACTCGGGTCTGCGGATCACCCTGAATGACGAGCGCAGCGGACGCCAGGATGAATATTTCTACGAAGGCGGCGCCAGTCAGTTCGTGCAGTTCCTGAACGAAGGCAAGGATACGCTGCATGACGTCATCCACTTCAGTTCGGAGAAGGATGAGATCGAGGTTGAGGTAGCATTGCAGTATAACGCAGGCTATACCGAAACGCTGGCCTCGTTCGTCAACTCCATTCCTACCCGCAGCGGCGGAACCCACGAGACCGGATTCAAGACGGCCTATACGCGCGTAATGAATGATTACGCCCGCCGGACGCAGCTGCTGAAGGAAAAGGACAAGAATCTTGAAGGCAACGATCTGCGCGAAGGCATGATGGCCGTCATCAGCGTCAAGATGGCTGAGGTCGAGTTCGTCGGCCAGACCAAGGATCAGCTCGGCAGCGCCTCTGCCCGCAGCGCCGTCGATTATATCGTGGCCGAGAACATGGCCCGCTTTCTTGAGGAGAACCCGCAGGTGGCCCAGAGCCTGCTGAAGAAGTCGATTCAGGCTTCCAAGGCCCGTGAAGCAGCGCGCAAGGCAAGAGACGAGATCCGCAGCGGCAAGAAACGCAGCGAGAGCTCCAATCTCGGCGGCAAGCTGTCTCCGGCCCAGTCGAAGGATGTTACACGCACCGAGCTGTTCATCGTCGAAGGGGATTCCGCCGGCGGCTCAGCCAAGCAGGGCCGTGATTCCAAGATTCAGGCGATCCTGCCGCTGAAGGGCAAGCCGATGAATCCGGAGAAGGCCAAGCTGCTTGATATTCTGAAGAATGATGAATACAAAGCGATTATTTCGGCGATCGGTGCCGGGATCGGCCCTGATTTTGCCGTTGAGGACAGCAATTATTCCAAAATCATTATCATGACTGACGCCGACACGGACGGCGCACATATCCAGGTGCTGCTGCTGACCTTCTTCTACCGTTACATGAAGCCGCTGATTGATGCCGGCAAGGTCTTCATCGCCCAGCCGCCGCTGTACAAGCTGACCCGCAAATCGGGCAAGCTGGAAACCGTGCGCTATGCCTGGAGTGATGAAGAGCTGCAGAACTACCTGAAGGAGTTCGGCAAGAATTTCGAGCTTCAGCGTTATAAGGGTCTAGGCGAGATGAACCCCGAGCAGCTGTGGGAGACAACGATGAACCAGGACACCCGGACCCTGCTCCAGGTGCAGATAGAGGATGCCGCCAAGGCGGAGCGCCGCGTCTCCACCCTGATGGGGGACAAGGTCGACCCACGCAAGCGCTGGATCGTAGAGAATGTTGATTTTACGGAGATAATCGAGTAGCAGCGGCCCGTCAGCGGCTGTTGTGCTTTGCAGTTTACGGCGGGATGCACGTTTAACCCGCCTTTGCTTTACACATGCCGCAGCTTATGTGCGGCATGTGTTTTAGCGGAAGTGACGATTGCTTCCGTGATTGTTGATTTTGGTGATACACGTGCGGAGCTGGCGGAATTGTTCTGTAGGAGCGTTAGTGTTTGCCTATATTCTTAAATATTAATTTTGCTGTAGAGACTGAATTATAAATTGAATAAGGAGAAGTGACGGAGGGGAATTTTGGAACTGTAGGAGCGAATGCGACCGCCTGAAAGCTTTTCGCAGAAAAGCTAGCTACGGAAGCATATGCTGTCTGCGGATTTCAACCGCGAATAGCGGTACAATTGAAGAAATCTGCAGACAACAGCGGCCGGAAGTCCAAACATTCTCTGGAGGCACAGCGGAGCCCTGAATCGGAAAAACTATAAAATTCAATCTCAACAGCGGTTTTAATGAAAGAATTAGGACAACGTTAGCGCCGGAAGAACAATCCAGCCTGCGAAGCCCCACGTGAATCACTGAATCAAATGCTCGGATAGATTGAGGAACAGAAGGTGAGCCAAGTGAGCAGTTTATCAGAACAATTTTCGCCGGCTTTTCTGGAAGAGGTCGTCGGTGACCGCTTTGGCCGGTATTCCAAATATATTATTCAGGACCGGGCAATTCCCGATGTGCGGGACGGGCTGAAGCCCGTGCAGCGCCGGATTCTGTATGCCATGTACGACTCGGGGAATACCCCGGACAAGCCGTACCGCAAATCCGCCAAAACCGTCGGTGACGTTATGGGTAATTACCATCCCCACGGTGACTCCTCCATCTATGACGGCATGGTCCGTATGGCCCAGCCGTGGAAAATGGGGCATGTCCTGGTAGACGGACACGGCAACTGGGGCTCGATGGATGATGACCCGGCGGCTGCGATGCGTTATACCGAGGCCCGCCTGTCGCCGATTGCGATGGAGATGATGCGGGATATCGAGAAACGCACGGTCCTGTTCAAGGACAACTTTGATAATACCGCGAAGGAACCGGTAGTGGTGCCGTCGCGTTTTCCGAACCTGCTGGTCAATGGTACAAGCGGGATTTCCGCCGGCTTTGCGACTGAGATTCCGCCGCATAACCTGCGTGAAGTGATCGACGCCTGTATTGCCGTCATGCAGAAGCCGGATATCTCTCTGGAGGACATCATGACCTTTATCAAAGGTCCCGATTTCCCGACTGGCGGTACGATCATGGGCGGCGACGGAATTATGGATGCTTACCGCACCGGCAAAGGGCGGATTTACCTGCGCTCCAAGACCGAGATCGAAAACTTACGCGGCGGCAAGCAGCAGATTGTCATTACCGAGGTGCCCTTCCAGATCGTGAAATCGCGGCTGGTTACCTCGATGGAGAATATCCGGCTGGAGAAGAAGATCGACGGCATCGCGGAAGTCCGCGATGAGAGCGGCCGGGAGGGCCTGCGCATTGTAGTCGAGCTGAAGAAGGATGCCGATGCCCAGGGCGTTCTGGCTTACTTGCTCAAAAAGACCGATCTGCAGGTTACGTATAACTTCAACATGGTAGCCATTGTGAACAAGGCGCCGCAGCAGCTTGGCCTCAAAGCGATCCTGGAGGCTTATATCGCCCACCAGCGCGAGGTGGTAACCCGCCGCACCCAGTTTGACCTGGAGCGGGCAGAGGACCGTGCGCATGTGCTGGAGGGACTGGTCAAGGCTCTTAATATCCTGGACGAGGTTATTGCAGCAATCAAGGCTTCCAAGAACCGCCAGGATGCCCAGAACAACCTGGTCTGGATGTTCGGCTTCAGTGAGCGTCAGGCAGATTCGATTCTTACCTTGCAGCTGTACCGCCTGACAAACCTGGAGATTCATTCATTGCAGAAAGAACTCGATGAAATGATGGCACGGATCAACACATTGAACGGTATTCTGAACAGCGACAAAAAGCTGATTGCCGTTATCCGCAAGGAACTGCTGGAAATCCGCGATAAATACGGTATTGACCGCCGCTCGCTGATTCAAGGTGAAGTTGAAGAATTGAAGGTCAGCCTTGAAGTGCTGGTTAACGCAGAAGATGTGCTAGTAGCGCTGTCAGCCGACGGCTATATCAAGCGGACCGGCATGCTGTCCTTTACCCGCTCCGGCGGTGAACGCCATGCTTCCGGGGTCAAGGACGGCGATCATATCGTCAGGCTGCTCGACCTCAATACCCGGGACAGCCTGCTTGTCTTCACCCGCAAAGGCCAGTACTTCCTGCTTCCGGTTCACCAGATACCGGAATTTAAGTGGAAGGAGCCGGGGACGGCCATTGTCAACGTCATTAGCCTCGCCAAGGGTGACAGCGTTGTAAGCATGCTGCCGGTGGGCAATCTGGACGATCCGCAGTCCAGCCTTGTATTTGTTACGCGCAAGGGCCAGGTGAAGCGTACGGAGCTCAAGGAGTATTCTACCAGCCGTTCAGGGGCTGTAGCCGCCTGCAAGGTTGCTGATGGCGATGAGATCATTACAGTAGCCCTCAGCAGCGGGGACAAGGACATTGTACTGGTGAGCCGTGACGGAATGTGCATTCGTTTCAAGGAAAGTGAAGTGAACCCGATGGGCCGTGTGGCCAGCGGGGTTAGAGGCATTCAGCTGCGTGAAGGTGACGAGGTGGTCTCCTGCTTCTGGGTAAGTGAGGATGAGGGAGAGATCCTTGCGGTTACAGATATCGGTTACGCCAAGCGCAGCCTGCTGGTAGATTACCCTTCACAGAGCCGAGGCGGCAAGGGGATGCCGACCTTTGAGTTCAAGGAAGGCAAGCGTGTTAAACCGAACGGCAGCCGGATCGCCGGCGCGTTCCATTGCAAGGAGCCGCTGGAGCTGATGGCCATTACCCGCGACGGGCAGGTACACACCTTCTCATCCGAATCGGCACCGCTTGGCGAACGGCGTTCCATAGGCAAGGCCATGTTTCCAGTGGAGAAGAAGGATGAGATTATTACCCTTTTCCCGGCCATTAAATAGCGGAATAAAGCCGGTGAAGATAATCTAAATGACAACGGCGCATGTGCAGCTTTTTGGGAAGCTGAGACATGCGCCGTTTTATTTTTTTAATTGCTGCAGGCAGGACTTCCGGACTGTTTCAGAATTATTTTTTTGTTTAGCAGGAAATGGAATTTATTTCTCGAAAATGTAGATATACCGGATTGAGATCCGCAGGGAAAGGAAGGAATAAGTGTGCACTCCTCTGAATTCAGTAAAATCTGGCACAAAATTTTAAAGGACTACAAATTACATATGGACAGCAACCTTGCCCCTACACTGACAGATGCCCAGCTCACCGTATTGGAACTGCTGCAGGAAAGAGATGCGATGAAGCCTTCTGATCTGGCGCCTCATCTGGCTACCAGCCCGGCGGCAGTAACGATGCTGCTTGACCGGATGGAGAAGAACGGCCTGATCGTACGTGAACGCGATGCGGCAGACCGGCGGATTGTCTGGGTGAGCATTACCGAGGTGGGCCGGAAGGAAGCAGCGCGCGGATTAAAAGTGCGGAGTGATTTTTTCGCCGAAGCGCTCGACCCGATTTCATCGCATAACCAGCAGCTTCTGCTGTATCTGATGGGGAAGATGGCGGTAGCCCCGGCACCTGAAAGCATGACACCGTAAACTCTGGTTTTATACAGGTCATCTGCTTTCGGAAACGAGGATCGTGCGCGTTAACGAATCAGATGACAAAATACCACTTATACAGTGCTTAAGCAGTATTCTCATTATAACGGTTGCCACGTACAGCAAGTGCTTGCGCCGGATTGATAGCGCCAAGCCCTCAAATCAAACAGGCCATCCTCAGCGGATGGCCTGTTTCTGCACCTGCTGCGGCCACAGATCCCAGGGATGGGCCTGCGGGGGCAGCGAGATGAGCTCAATCTCTTCTTTGGTGACCGGATGCGGGAAGCCGACAACAGCCGACCATAGGGCGATCTGCTGGCCCGGACGGTTAACGGCAGCACCGTATTTCTGGTCGCCGAACAGCGGGCAGCCGATCCCGTTCAGCTGCACACGAATCTGGTGCGAGCGTCCCGTAAGCAGATCGATCTTCAGCAGGCTGTAGCCTTCTGCGGTGCCCAGCACGGTATAGTCAAGAATAGCTTCCTTGCCGCCGGACGTGCCTTTGCGGACAATGGAGACGGTATTGCTCTTCGCGTCCTTAAGCAAAGTGTTGACCAGCCGGCCCTGGGAGGCGGGCGGCTTGCCGTGGACAACGGTCAGGTACACCTTGCGGAAGGCATGGGTGCGGACGCTGTCCGACAGCCGCGAGGCTGCCTTGGACGTCTTGGCGAAGATCATGGCGCCGCCTACCGGACGGTCCAGCCGGTGCACAAGCCCCATGAAGACATTGCCGGGCTTGTTATACCGTTCCTTAATATCCTCCTTGAGCAGGCTTAGGAGATCAGGGTCACCGGTGGCGTCTTCCTGAACAGGAATATTCACCGGCTTCACAATGCCAAGCAGATGATTGTCCTCGAACAAAATCTCAAAACGCGACTGTCCGCCGGACGGTGCTTCTCCTGTACCGTTATGCTGCATATTCATGGCTTACGCCTCCCAGCGGCCCAGAATTCCGCATGGCAGGTTCATGCCGGAGGCTGTGATCGGCAGACCGATTTCGCCCGAGGTCAGCTTGCCGCCGTAACGCTTGCCCATGGTCATAGAGAGCATATTGCGCAGAACAGTCGGCGAAATGCCGGTGGTGTAGGAATTGATCAGCATGAACAGCGGTCTGTCGCTCATGATCTCCATACAGCTTTCGAGGAACGGGTATAGGCTGGACTCCAGCTTCCACATTTCGCCCCCGGGTCCGCGGCCGTAGGACGGAGGGTCCATGATGATCGCATCGTATTTGCTGCCGCGGCGCTGTTCACGCTGAACGAATTTGAATACGTCGTCAGTAATGAAGCGGACCGGACGCTCGCCGAGACCGGACAGCTGGATATTTTCTTTTGCCCACTGAACCATGCCCTTGGCTGCATCGACATGAACGACCGAAGCGCCTGCACTGGCTGCAGCGACAGTAGCTCCGCCGGTATAAGCGAACAGATTAAGCACAGAAATCGGACGGTTTGCACCGGCGATCTTGTCCATCATCCAGCTCCAGTTCGCCGCCTGCTCAGGGAAGAGGCCCGTATGCTTGAAATTAGTCGGACGCAGGTGGAACTTCAGCTTGCCGTAGCTGATCTTCCAGTCATCCGGAATACTCTTTTTCATTTCCCATTGACCGCCGCCGGAGGAGCTGCGGTGATAATGTCCGTGCACATCACGCCATTTGGCTGTTTCCTGGGCCAGCGGCCAGATAATCTGCGGGTCCGGACGGCGCAGGATAATGTCGCCCCAGCGCTCCAGCTTTTCGCCGCCTCCGGTATCAATAACTTCGTAGTCTTTCCAATCGCCTGCAATATACATCATTAATCCATCCTTCAAAAATTCATTTAGATTTTATTGTACAACATTTAACAGGGCGGCTACAAACAAAAAGGTTACGAAGCAGCGGCTATTCTCAGCTTACCCATCCTGTCTGCTTGCCATAATGCCCTAATCCAATAATAGTAAGGCTTTATATGCAGTTATTGATTGTGTATGATCAGAGGAACGGGAAGCGGAATATCACCGGAAGAATGGAGGAAATGTCGTGTACAATCTGGCAGAGCTGTATTATCCGATCACCGCCAGACCGGGCGGGACGGGGGAGTTCAGCCCGAGCAAGGCGCTGAGGCCATATATCCGCTGCTATTGGGGCACTGTACCAGCACCGGAAGCTGATCCTGCCGGAAGCTTAGCGCTGACGGACAAGTCGGACAGCCGCCGGGCGGCAGGCGAAATAATCATCCCCGATACCTGCATGGACATTATCTGGGAGTGGGATACGGCCACAGGTGCTGCCGGGGGCGTATTTTGCGGGATCAATGATACTCCGTTTGAAGTGGACGGAGACGGACAGACTGCGGGCAGGCAGCGTTTTGCCATCCGGTTTCATTTCTGGGCTGTGCATCTGTTTGCGGATGAGCATCTCCGGGATGTAAAAAATTTTTACGGCGAGGTTGACCGGTATTTCAGGTCGTTCCGCAAAGAGCTTGGGGAACGACTGGCAGCAGCCCGGACACTAACCGAGCGGATCGCCTGGACCGAAGAGTACCTGCTGCGCTGCCTGGATAATGCGGGCAGTGTCAACAACGGGCTAATGAACGCGGTACATGCCCTTTTACAGGCAAAAGGAGTGAAGACGGTATCCGGGCTCTCTGCCGAATCGGTGCTCAGCAGCCGGCAGCTTGAGCGGCTTTTCCGCGATTATATCGGTATTTCACCGAAACAGACAGCCGATCTGGTCAGATTTCAGAATGTTTGGCGGAATCTGTATTGTCCGACGCCGCAGTTCCGGGATATTCAGGATCTTGTCCATAGCTTCGGTTACAGCGATCAGTCTCATTTTAACAACAGCTTTAAGAGGTTTGCCGGCCGGACTCCGCGGGAAGCACTGGTGTATGCGGGAAAATGAATGTCGCATTTTTACAATACGGGGCCTGTACGGACGGTTAGAATGGATACAGTAGCCGGACAAGGCTGACAACCTATATGAAAAGAGGGAGCTAAGCATGATCTCAGCTTTTGAAGGTATTAATCTGTATACGAAGGACACCGCTGCTCTCGCAGCTTTCTATTCGGAGATTCTCGGTATTCCCGTTCCCTTCGAGGGATTCGGCAACAGCGACGGGGCGAAGATCGGCTTTGAGGGCGGACTGCCGGGAATAATAATCTGGGACGAGCATAAGTGGGGCAAGCATACGACAGGCGTTGTCAATCTGGTGTTCTCCTGCAGCAGCCTGGATGAGACCTACGCTGAGCTTAAAGCCCGCGGGCTTGATTGCGAACCGCCTGTTACGATGGAATACGGGGGCAGGGAGATGAATTTCCGGGACCCGGACGGCAACGGAATTACTTTGCTTGAAGGCGCATATTAAGTAAATGATGATTCTCCGAATATAGGATGTAAAAGAGGTAACCGGACAATGGCCAGACTGCAGGGCTGCTGTCCGGTTTTTATATGTTGACAATGAGAATCATTATCAAATAGAATAAGGGTAATTAATCCTGGCTTCGGGGCACGTTCACGGGCCGTTATATACTTCATGCATAACTAGGGAGGACAGATTCATGGCTAAGGTGCTTGTGGCTAATGCCAGCTTAACCGGTAACACGGAGGAGATTGCAGAACTGATCGCAGAGGGGATACGCCTGGCAGGCGGAGAGGCCGTTTTGAAATCGGTAACCGACTGTAATGCGGATGAGATAAATAACTATGAGGCTGTATTGCTGGGAGCTTATACCTGGGGGGACGGTGAGCTGCCTGACGAGTTCCTTGATTTCTATGAGGAGATGGATGAGCTTGATCTGGCCGGCTTCAAGGCAGCTGCGTTTGGCAGCGGAGATACCGGATATTCTATTTACTGCGGTGCCGTTGACCTGATTGAAGAAAAGCTGAAGGAGCGCGGGGCAGAAATCGTGCAGGAGAGCCTGAAGATTGAATACGGCCCGAACGCGGCGGAAAAGGATAGCTGCCGGAACTTCGGACGCCAGTTTCTTGAGACCTGCGCGGCGGTTTCTTAACCATGGGCGGCGCGGCAGGAACCATCGGGACGGTACAAGCGGATACGCCGGCGGTACGGTACGCCAGGCTGAATGATTTCCGCATGGAGCATATCATGCTGGGCGGTGCTGAATCGCTTGCCGGCGGAGCTGCTTCGACCGGGCTTCCCCGCTGGAGGCAGCAGGTACAATATGCAATCGGCCACACGCTGAACGATTTCTACAGTCTGCAGCCTGCGGTGCGCCGGGAGACGCCGATCCAGTTCCTGCTGGAGCGGCGCTGGCCGCTGAGGAGCAGCGCTTTTCCGTCGCTGATGCATTATTGGGATGTAAAAACGGCGGTAGGCGATGAGCTGATGCGGCTTGCACCGGTCAATCATACACATGAGATTCCTGTCATGCTCTATGAGCAGTGGCACACGCCCGTTCCTGAGCTTGAGGTCGAGCTGGCAATGATCTTTCAGCTGGCCTGGAATTCGCAGCGCAGCGGCCGCTGCCTGAACATCCAGAAATTCATGGTGTCAGGCAATGAGGATGTCATTACCGGTTTCCTGCACATGGCCAATGTGTTCTGTCATAAGGCTTACGGGCAGCCGGCGGATACGGTTGAAATCTACTCGTTGCTGGACAGCCGGAGGCATATTTTTGACGGGGCAGGCGTACCGCTTGCGGAATCACTGGATTATGTGCGGCTCCTGTCCGTCTTCCTGGAGCAGGACAGAGCAGCGGACCGGAATATCAGTGTAGAGGAAGACAGAAATGAGAAGAACGAGGCCGCCCTGGGCGGGTTCGGACTGATGTAATTCATACAGACAGAGCCTGTTCTGTAAGAAAGCCCCCTTCCTCCGGCAAATCTGCCGGAGAAAGGGGGCTTTGACCTATTTTAAATGGAGCCGGTGTACTGGTAATAATCCTGCCTGTTCAGTACGACAAAGCCGCAGCTTTCGTACAGCTTCAGCGCATTCGGATTGTCCAGGGCCACTTCGAGGTTCACCCCGTTATAATTGCGGCTCTCCCGTTCTATCGTCTGCTGCAGCGCACTCCGTCCGATCCCGAGGCCGCGCAGCTTCTGGTCAACGGTGAAGCCGTATATCCAGGTCTCGTTGTTCTCTGTCCAGAGCCGCATTTTACCGGCCGGGCGGCCGTTCAGCTCGATGATGATATGCTCCTGAAGCGCTTCATGCCGCTGCTCCTCGAACATTTCCGCGGCTTCTTCCTCGGTCACATCAAATCCCGCGCTGTCCAGCTGAATGAGAACTGAGGATTCGTCCTCACGGGCCGGGCGCAGCGTAACCGTTCCGGCAGCAGAGCTGGTTTCCCCAGGCCCCTGCAGGGCTGCCGCCGAATCCCACTTCATCTGGTATTCGGCATGATTGAACTCCAGAGGCAGAGTCTTCAGGAAGCCCGCGGCAGATGCCGAGGCCGCCGGGGCATTTAGCAGCAAGGTAGAAATATTGCGCTTACGGATTTTATCCTGAGCAAGCTGCCATAGAGAGGTGAAGACGCCCCTGCGCCGGAAACCCGGCCGGACCATACCGCACACCTCCATTTCGCCGCCGAAGCCGTACAGGCCGATGAAGCCGACCAGCTGCCCCTCCTCATAGGTTACGAGGTATTCTGTTCCTCCCGTGTCCGAAGTATGGCGGAGCATATCCCAGTTCAGCTTCAGGGAGATTCCCTCATATTGCTCACAGCGCTGCTGGAGCTCTTCAATATCCTTTAATATATCCGCAGAATTCAAATCCGTTTCCTCCTCAAGTTGAGCTAATACGCTTAACGCTCTGCGTGCTCCCCAAGGAAACGGGCCGCTTTATGATGCGCTTCCGTCTCCGCTGAGCACGTCCGAATATTCCTTGTGCCGTTCGAACTGCTTGGCGGCATAAGGGCATTCCGGAATAATTTTTACACCCGCTTCACGGGCTTTTTCCACTACTTCCCGTACCAGCTTCTCGGCGGTACCCTGCCCGCGCAGCTCTTCCGAGACAAAGGTATGATCAACAATCCAGTTACCTGTAGCCTCTTCCAGCCTGTATGTAATCTCGGCAAGATCCTTTCCTTCACCGGCAATATACAAACGGCCTTCACCTTGTTCAATTTGTCCCATATTCTTCACTCCTGCCCTGTAATATGGCTTTATTTTACTATTTCAAATGACAAAAAGCGAGGTCTGGCAGTAAAAGGATGTTTACCCGGCGGCCAAACGGGGTTAATAAGAAACTAATCGGGCCTGTAGCTCTGTAGGCCTTGTTTCTATCCGCAAGCTTAATCAACAGAAGCACTATTCGACGCAGCTAGGCCGGCAGTATGGACATTCATGCTTTCCGGCGGCCCACTAAACTTGGTGTAAGCTTTCGAAGCGAGTTTCGTCCGAAGAGACTCATGGAAGCTGAAGCTAACCAAACTACTAGGAGGAAATATCATGAATACTACAATTCGTCTGACTGAAAGATCCGGCTCGGCTTCCGCAACGCGGAACAAAGGCTTTGTACCGGTTGTCGTCTACGGTGCAGGTTCAGATACACAATCCTTTTCGGCAGATGCCAAGGCCATTACTGAAATTGTCGGCAAAAACCCCCGGGCGATCCTCAAGGTCGAGCTTCCGGATTCCGGCACCAAAAATGCTGTAATTGCAGAAATTCAGCGCCAGCCGCTCTCCCGTAAGCTGCTGCATGTGGATCTGCATCAGATTGATATGAAATCGGAGCTGGATACCAAGGTAGCCTTCCAGTTCACAGGCGATCCTGCCGGTGTAAAAGCTGGCGGCATCCAGCAGGTCGAGCTGTACGAGCTGGACATCAGAACATTGCCGGATAAGCTGACGCCTACCTTTGAAGTGGACATCAGCAATCTTGAAATCGGTGATCAGCTGCTGGTATCTGACCTGCCGAAGCATGAGGGCTGGGAAATACTGACACCGGAAGACACGCTGGTTGTGCGGATCTCGCCGCCGATTGTGCATGAAGATCCGGCAGATAGCGAAGCTGTGGAGGAACCGGCAGCTGTGGAGACTGCTGCAGACGAGGGTACAACAGAGGAGTAATCCCCGAGGCTAAACGGCGAGTGACTATAGACTGGAATTGTATTGTAGGAGCAGACAGTCTCTTTTGGGAGCTGTCTGCTCCTTTTAGCTTGCTATGAGTGTAATATAAAGCTAAGGTTACTGTGGGAAAATGTGAAGCAGTAGTTTTCGTTCCAGTTTGCCGGGTTAAAAAGGAGGCACGTAATGGAGCTGTACAGATTTGATCAAGCTTGCGGTAAAAAAATTTCACAATTTAATTCGGATTTTATCATGTCTCGAATTATTCAGCTCAATGGGACTGCCCATATCGGGTGCATGTACCTGGAGGCTGACGGTGTTGTTGGATATCATCAGGCGGTAACCCCTCAAATTCTCCTTATCATTACTGGTGAGGGCAAGGTAAGAGGTGAGAATAACGAATACATAAAGGTTCAGGCAGGAGATGCTGTATTCTGGCAGAAGGGGGAGTGGCACGAAACCATTACATCCCATGGCTTGACTGCAATGGTAATCGAAAGTGAAGAATTATCGCCGTCCTTATTTATGACTACTAAGTAAATAGAAGCAGGCTGGCGTAAATTGGATTCCCTTGGTGAACACAAGTAAAATAAACGGGAATGTCCAATCAACTTCAATATGCGCGTACGGGAGGATAAATCAGATGACTGATAAAGCAGAACTGGTTCTAGATGCACGGGCAGTGCTGGGCGAAGGTCCGCACTGGAATGATGCAGACGGCAAGCTGTACTGGGTTGATATAGAAGGCAGGCAGCTGCGCAGCTATGACCCGGCGACAGGCAAGGAGCAGGCGGTTACGTTCGGGCAGAGAATCGGTGCAGCCGTCCCGGACGCTGCAGGCGGCTGGATTCTTGCGCTTCAGCAAGGGATCTACCGGTATGACGGCAGCAATCCGGACCAGCTTGAGCAGCTGGCCGAGGTGGAGCCGGAGCTGCCGGGCAACCGGCTGAATGATGCCAAATGCGACAGTACCGGCAGACTGTGGTTCGGCTCAATGAGCATGGGCTCAGAACAATCGGCTGGGAGTCTGTATGTGATGGAGCGGGACGGGAAGGTGCGGCAGGTGCTGAGTGGAGTCGGCATCTCCAACGGTCTGGCTTGGGATGACCGGCTCGGCCGCATGTACTATATTGATTCTGTAACCAGAGCGGTGGATGTCCTGGATTATGATCCGGAGTCCGGAAAAGCAGACAACCGCCGGGCGATTATTCATCTGCCGGAGGGCAACGACGTTCCGGACGGGATGACGATTGACCGTGAAGGCATGCTCTGGGTCGCCCAGTGGGGCGGCAGCTGCGTGTCGCGCTGGAATCCCCATACCGGAGAGCAGATCGGCAGGGTTGAAGTGCCCGCGCTGAATGTAACCTCCTGCACCTTCGGCGGTGAAGCGCTTGATGAGCTGTACATCACAACCGCACGCAACGGGATGAGCGAAGAAGAGCTGGAGCGCTGGCCGCTGACAGGCGGTCTGTTCCGGTTCAAGCCGGGCGTGCAGGGGATTGCGGCTAATATTTTCCGCAGCCTAAGCTGATACTCCGTTTAAGCGGGGGAATCGGAACACATGTATATGGGAGGCAAACTTCATAGCACAAAACCCGCGACCTAACGGACACCAACGTCCTTATTTTGCGGTAAACCTGCTAATTCTGTTTCTAACGGACCCAGATGACTTTATTCGCGTCTGTTGAGGCCGGATACGGGCATTTATCTAATAATAAAGGCGCTGGAGTCCGTTAGGCTTGAGAATTGCCAGTTTTAGTTACATTAAGGGCTGCTGTGTCCGTTAGAGTACCCATAATGACAATTTCAGTTTTGGGCAGGGGGAGAAAGGGACTGCGGCACCGGACAGATGGCACTTTACCACTCACTCAATCTGCGCCAAGCTGCTCCTCCAAAACTGCCGTTCCATAACTACTCCTCCAAAACTTTTCATTTCAGAGCTGCCTTTCCTTCAGAGCAGCTCCAATCAGAAAAGGCCGGAACCCCCTGAACAGGAGATTCCGGCCTTTTTTTCTATAAATTGATCTGCAGCCTGCATTGCTAAACTAGCTGGCAACACTATGCGGCAGGAGCATCGCCTTGGGCTGCCGCAGAGGCTCTGCCTCTGGTCGAGACATAGCTGAACCAGGCACCGGCCAGAGCCATCACGGCCAGGACTGCGGACAGCCAGGGGATTGACGTTAAGCCGAAGGAGTTAATCGCAGCTCCGCCAAGATAAGCTCCCGCTGCATTGCCCAGATTGAGCGCAGAGTGGCTGGAGGTTGTGGCTAATAGCGGTGCTTTGTGTGCCAGATTCATAATCCGCAGCTGGATGCCCGGCATAATGCCGAACGCGGCAATGCCCCAGAGGAAGATGTTAACGACCGCCAGTACAGGCTGCTGGAGGGTTAAGGTCAGCAGAGAGATGACCACTGCCAGTACAGCAAAGTTGACCATCAGCGACGGCATCAGCTTCCAGTCAGCCAGCTTGCCCCCTACAATGTTGCCAAGCGTGACGCCCACCCCAAACAATACCAGAATCCAGGTCACACTTTGCTCGGCAAAGCCCGTAATCCCCTGCAGCATTGGCGTAATGTACGTGAACAGGGAGAACAGGCTTCCGCACCCGAGGGCTCCGGTGAGCAGGATCAGCAGCACCTGCGGATTGAAGAGGCCCCTCACCTGTTCACGCAGGTTCGCAGTTTCCTGCTGGGCAATTACCGGAATGAACCGGATGATGCCGAATAATGAAATGATTCCTAGTACAGTAATAGCCCCGAAGGAAGCCCGCCAGCCGAGCTGCTGGCCGATAAAGGTTCCAAACGGTACACCGATAATATTCGCTACAGTCAGACCGGCCAGCACTACTGATACAGCACCGGCGCGTTTGTCAGGCTGAACCAGTCTCGCAGCGATAATGGTCCCCACCCCCAGAAATGTGCCGTGTGCAAAAGCAGTAAATACACGTGCAGTAATCAGGAGCAGATAGGTGGGCGCAATCACGGACACCGCATTGCCTGCGATGAAGATGCCCATCAGGATGACGAGCAGCTTTTTCTGCGGCAGCTTGTGGGTGAACACAGTAAGGATAGGCGCACCGATGGCTACACCAAGCGCATAGCTGGTAATCAGCTGGCCGGCTTGCGGTATGCTCACCCCAAGATCACTGGCGACATTGGGGAGCAGGCCCATAATGATGAACTCGGTCATGCCGATTGCAAAAGCGCCTAAGGTAAGGCAGAGAAGGGACAGCGGGAAACGGTCCTTCGACTGCCTGGACCCGGAACGGTTTTTGACTTTGTTAATATTCATGAGGCCGGCCCATCCCCGGCAGCATTATCGGACCAGTCTTTGCATACATCAACCCATTCTTTTGCCCCTGAAAACTGGGCCAGCTCCCCGCAGGTCAGCTCAATGGCCGAATTCGTGCTGCCGCAGGCAGGGAATATAGTGGTGAACCGCTTCATGGACACATCCAGGTAAACCTCCAGCTCCCGGGCGAGACCAAACGGGCAGACACCGCCGATTTCATGACCGGTTTGCTCCAGAACCTCCTCCGGAGTGAGCATCCGCGGTTTAAATGCAAAGGTCTCCCTGAACTTTTTGTTATCTACCCTGGCGTCTCCTGCGGCTACAATCAAAATGGCGTTTTCTCCGGAACCGCGGAAGGACAAGGTTTTGGCGATCCGGGCCGGAATGACACCGATGGTGGCAGCAGCCATATCCACGGTAGCGCTGGAAGTGGTGAACTCCAGTACATCCTGCTCCCGTTCAAAGGCGCGGAAATGTTCTTTTACTCTGGCAATAGACATAGCTGACACTCCTTTTTATGAATATTCATGAATTACAACGATATTTCATACATTTTCACGTTGCATTTCATTTTAACGGTTTTCAGCGGTTTGGGCAAAAGAAACCTGATGGATCATCCAATCCGTTCAGCCTGAGAAAGCATTTACTATGGATAAAACAGCTAACGGGGTGGGACAGATGGATATAAGTGAAATCAAAGGGGCCTATGACTGTATCGTCAGCCTGGGCAGCTCCTGTGAGCCGGCGGCTCATTTGCGCAGAAAGGGGCTCAGGAGCTTTTCTTCACCGCTTGATTGGGTGGTTTCATTATCGCTTACGGATGTGAACAGGCTGCTCAGCAGCCGTTTTGCAGGTTATATGGAGATTGAGAATATGTCGCCGGTCGAGGGAAATGATGTATTTGTGGAGAATGAAGTGGTCATGCCGGTCAAATCCTATTTTATTAAGGATTTTTATTACAATGTAATATCGGTTCACGATTTCCCGGTGCTTGACGGGCAGGAATGGAGCGCGGCCTATCCCGGTTTCAAGAGCAAAATCGAGATGCGCAGCCAGCGCCTGCTGGACCAGCTGGCCGTCAGCCGCAGAACCTTATTCATCCGCTGGGGCAGCACGTACGAGGAAGCGGCCGCGCTTCAACAGACGCTAAGGCCCCTGACCGGCGGAGAGTTTCTGATCCTGATTGTGAACGGGGTCGACGGGCTGGAAAGTGTGATTAATAACGGGTGGGGATACCCTGGCATCTGCTCGCTCAGCATCCCGAACCGGGCAGGGGATAACGAGACCTGGGACTATTTACTGGACGGCATCGTCAAACAGGAGGCATAACCCGCTACAGCAGCTTTTCGGTGCTCCGGATAACCTTCTGAAGCAGGGCTACAAGCGTGTCAGATTCCTCCTCCGTCAGCTCGGCGGTCATTCTGGCATTATGCCCGTCCAATATCGACTGGAATTCCGGGGCAAATGCCAGTGCCTTGGCAGTAGGGTACAGGTGGGACGAACGCCGGTCCTTCGGATCGGGCTGCCGCTCAATGTATCCCAGCTGCTCCAGATGCTTGACCGAACGGGCTGTAGTCGCTTTGTCGAATTTCATTTCATTTGTCATCTGGTCCTGGGTAATGCCGGGATTGCCGAGAATCAGCTTGAGGAAGCTGTGCTGTCCGCCGCTGCCAAGCCCGTAGGGCTGAAGCTCCCTGCTTAATATTTTGGTATTCTGGCGATGAAGATAAGCGATCAGCTTGCCGACGGGTTCTTTGTTCACTACGGACACCTCTTTGGATTAATGCGGCAGAACATTCCTGACAGAATTCCCGCCCTTGCCAAAAGTTTACCGCAAACTTGTTGCGCACGCAACTAAATTGCTGTACACTGGGTATTGCGGATCAGATTGTTGCGGATGCAACTAATTCTGAAAATTAAGGCAAGAGGGTGTTCGTTCATGATTTCAATTCCTGCAACCTATCAGGACGATGAGGCGATTCAGAAGAAACGCTGGGTCATTCTGATCGTTCTTAATCTGTTTACATTTATGTCCACTCTGGACGGGAGCATTGTTAATATTGCCCTGCCGGTGCTGGTAAAGCAGCTCAATCTGCCTGTAGCCCAGGTCGAATGGGTCACAACCGGCTATTTAATGGCCATCTGCGCCGTCATTCTGTTGTTCGGCAAGCTGGGCGATATGGCCGGCAAGATCAGGATTTTCAGAATCGGAACGGTCGTGTTTATCGTCGGCTCCTTACTCTGCGGCTTGAGTACCAATCTCCCGTTCCTGATTGTCTCCCGGGTCATCCAGGCGGTTGGCGCTTCAATGACAATGGCGAACAGCCAGGGGATAGTTACCGATATTTTCCCGGCTAATGAACGCGGCAAGGCGTTGGGCCTGATCGGTACCTTTGTGTCGCTGGGCAGCATCGCCGGACCGAGCCTGGGCGGCATTATTGTTTCTACGCTGGGCTGGGAATATATTTTCTGGGTCAACGTACCGATTGGCCTGATTGCGATTGTACTGGGAACCAAGGTGCTGCCGAAGGATCTGATACGGGTAAAATCCAAAATCGACCTCCCGGGCAGCCTGCTGTTCTCCTTTTTTATCATCACGCTGTTCGCCGGCCTGCTGCTGGGTCAGCAGTTCGGGTACAGCGACGGCCGGATTATTGCAGCGCTTGCCGCCGCTGCCGTCTCCTTTGCTGTTTTTCTGATGGTCGAGCTGCGCAGCTCCGCTCCTCTGCTGCAGCTGTCGCTTTTCAAAAACACTTTATTTTCACTAAGTATCCTGTGTGCCTTTCTGGTCTTTGTCGCTAACTTCTGCTTCAATATCATCTCGCCGTTCTATGCGCAGAACATGCTGGGCCTGTCGCCGTTCTATGCCGGGTTCCTGCTGATGCTCTTCCCGATTTCGATGGTGATTATCGCGCCGCTCAGCGGGGCGCTCTCCGACAGGATCGGCTCCGAATTCCTTACCTTTGCCGGCCTGATTGTCATGGTGATCGCCCAGTTTGGACTGGCCCGGCTGCATGAAGGAAGCTCTGTCATCCTGGTTGGACTGTGGATTGCGATGCTCGGGGTCGGCAGCGGACTGTTTCAGTCGCCGAACAACTCGCTGATCATGAGCAAGGTGCCGCGTACCCTGCTCGGCTCGGCCGGCAGTGTCAATTCGCTGGTCCGCAACGTCGGGATGGTGGTCGGGATTACAATTGCCACCTCGATCCTGTTCAACGTGATGAGCAGCAAGGCCGGGTACCGGGTAACCGGGCTGGTTGCCGGCCGGCCGGATATTTTTCTCTCGGGAATGCATGTTGTGTTCATGACCTCCTCGGCGATTTGTCTCGTATCGGCGCTGCTGACAGGCTGGCGGATGATCACGATCCGCAAGAGCAAGCGGGCCCATGCTTGAGGCAGAAGCTCTTTTACAGCAAGGATCTGCAGCAGCATAACGGTGCAGTAAATCTTTTTTAGCCGGAATTGTCACACATCTGCTGTCTGCTTTGTCTCCATTATTGAACAACACTTTTGGAGGCGATCGAAAATGAGCTTGAGATTCAATTACAGACAGGTTAACGCGCCCGCATTCCGGGCCATGATGACGATGGAGCAGCATACGGGCGGACGCGGACTGGACAAGGTGCTTACCGAGCTGGTTAAAATTAGAGTGTCACAGATTAACGGCTGTGCCTTCTGCCTGGATATGCATGCCAAGGATCTGCTGAAGCTGGGGGATTATCAGGATAAGCTGGTTCTGGTCAGCGTGTGGCGCGAGGCGCCTATTTTTACGGAGAAGGAAAGAGCAGTGCTGGAGCTTGCCGAGGCCGTTACCCATATCAGCCATGACGGCGTTCCGCAGGAAGTTTATGACCGGGTGCGTGAATTCGTCAGCGAAGAGGAGTACGTCGACTGGATCATGAGCATCAATATGATTAACAGCTGGAACCGGATTGCTATTTCAACCGGCATGTATCCGGGATTGTTCTAAATAGACGGAGCGGGGGGCAGCATTGTGTTAAATACACGCGATAGCAGGACGGCAGAGTCAGAGCAGGGAATTTTGACGCAAACGGAGGAACGGAAGGATTTGGAGAAGCCGGCTGATTTCGGGGAGCTGTACGTTAACTATAAAAAATATGCCTTCTCGATCGCCTACCGTATGCTGGGGACAGTGGCGGATGCGGAGGACGTGGTCCAGGACTGCTTCGCAGACCTCCAGCATCGTGAGCGGAGCGGTATTGATAACATCAAGGCTTATATCGCCAAAAGCATCACCAACCGCTGCCTCAACCTGCTGAATTCCGCTCATGCCCGCAGGGAGACTTACATCGGAGAATGGCTGCCCGAGCCGGTAAGCGAGCTCTACGACGGTCCGGAGGCGGCGGCTGAGCGGAAGGATACGCTCTCCTTTGCCTTCCTTGTTCTGCTGGAGAAGCTGTCGCCGGTTGAAAGAGCCGTATTTGTCCTCCGCGAAGCGTATCAATACGATTATGAGGCGATTGCCGGGATGACCGGCAAAACCGAGAGCAACTGCCGGCAGATCTTCAGCCGTGTGAAGCGTACGCTGCAGGCGTCACCGGCGGCAGAGGCGCTCACGCCCGCACCGGAGCAGGCCCGCAGGGGGCTGCTTCAACGGTTCACGGCCGCCTTCACCGCGCATGATGTGAGCGGGATGCTGGCGCTGCTGACGGAGCAGCCTGTCCTTGTGGCTGACGGCGGCGGGCGGGAGGTCCATACCATCCTCCGGCCGATGATTGGCCGCAAGGGCGTGCTGGCGCTGCTCACCTCGCGCAGAGTGCTTAACCGGATGAGAAGCTGGGAGGCTGCCATCGAAAGCATTAACGGCGAGCCCAACCTGGTCTATAGACAAGAGGGAGAGGTCAAAGCTGTGCTCTGCCTGGCCCTGAACCGCAGCGGTGAACAGATTCAGGGCCTGTATCTGATTATGGGACCGGAAAAGCTGGGCCATATTCTGCCCTCACCCGCCGAGTGACTCGAACACCGTTCCCTTTGCAGGCTTGCTGGCAGCCTCTGCACCTGCTTAACACACACATCAAAAAAAGCGCCGCCCCCAATTAATTGAGGGGCGGCGCTTTTTGGCCTGAGCTTTAGTTCTTGAAGCTGTGAATCGGGGCAGGAATCCGGCCGCCGCGGTTAACGAACCCGGCACAGTTGAACGGATTCACGGCCATGACCGGAGCGTAGCCGAGCAGTCCGCCGAATTCGACCATCTCGCCGACTTCCTTGCCGATGACCGGAATCACACGGACAGCGGTTGTCTTATTGTTGACCATGCCGATCGCCGCTTCATCAGCGATAATGCCGGAGATGGTTTCCTTGCTGGTGCTGCCCGGAATGGCAATCATATCAAGGCCGACAGAGCAGACGCAGGTCATCGCTTCCAGCTTCTCCAGCGTCAGCGCTCCGCGCTGTACGGCCTGGATCATCCCGTGATCCTCGCTGACCGGGATGAAGGCGCCACTTAATCCGCCGACATAGGAGGAGGCCATCACGCCGCCCTTTTTGACATTGTCATTGAGGATGGCAAGCGCCGCCGTAGTGCCCGGAGCCCCGGCCTCCTCAAGACCCATGACCTGGAAGATCTCGGCGATGGAATCCCCGATCAGCGGGGTAGGCGCCAGCGACAGGTCAATGATGCCGAATGGCACGCCGAGGCGCTTGGAGGCCTCCTGGGCCACGAGCTGGCCGACCCGGGTTACTTTGAAGGCCGTCCGCTTGATGGTCTCGCAGAGCGTTTCAAAATCCTGTCCCTTTACTTCCTCCAGTGCCCGTTTGATTACACCGGGCCCGCTGACACCGACGTTAATGACACATTCGCGTTCACCGACCCCGTGAAAGGCACCTGCCATGAACGGGTTATCCTCGACCGCGTTGCAGAACACTACCAGCTTGGCGCAGCCGATCGAGTCGCGGTCCCTGGTGCGCTCTGCAGTCTGCAGAATAATGTCGCCCATCAGCTTGACGGCATCCATGTTGATCCCGCTCCGCGACGAGCCCACGTTGACGGAGGAGCAGACCCGTTCGGTTACAGCGAGCGCCTCAGGGATGCTGTCAATCAGTATGCGGTCGCCTTTGGTACAGCCCTTCTGTACAAGTGCGGAGAATCCGCCGATAAAGTTAACACCGACCTCTTTGGCGGCCTTGTCCAGAATTTCCGCAACCGGTACATAAGAATCTGTATGTACAGCGCCAGCAGCGATAGATATTGGGGTAACGGAGATGCGTTTGTTGACGATGGGCACGCCGAACTGCCGCTCCAGATCCTCACCGGTCTTGACCAGCTTCTCGGCGGAGCGGGTGATTTTATCGTATACATTCTGGTTGAACACGCGCATATCGGTATGAGAGCAGTCCATCAGGCTGATTCCCATCGTAATGGTGCGGACATCCAGATTCATTTCCCGGATCATCTGATTCGTTTCCTGAACTTCAACACGTGATATCATGGTCTTCGTCTCCTTTGGCTGCTAGATGCGGTGCATAATGTTGAAGATATCCTCATGCTGGAGCTTGATCTCCACACCGATATCCTCACCAACCTGCTGCAGGTCAAGGACGATCTCCTCAAAAGACTTGCTCGGCGCGGAAATGTCAACAATCATCATCATGTTAAAATAGTCCTGAACAATCGTCTGGGAAATGTCCAGAATGTTCAGATTGTGTTCAGCAAGGTAGGTACAGACTCTGGCGATAATTCCTACTTTGTCTTTTCCCAGTACAGTAATAATTCCCTTCAATGAAAAAGCCTCCTATTGTATACTAGTCTATTCATCGCCGCTTTAACGGGATGAACCGTTTTTATTATTATCACAAAAGCCGGCGCACGCATCAACCAAAGGTTTTTTGTCGGTTTGATTACATTTTTGATCTTGACGCTGATATTCTTTAGAATAGTGTTGACAGTATATGAAAAAAATGATGGACTGATAGTTTGACAGTTCGACAGTACGTTCAAAGGAGTAATCATGACAACGAGAAAATATAAAGAGCTGGTGGAGCAGCGGACGAGGCAGACTCTGGAAACGTGGTCGGGGCAGCAGTCAGTCGGGGAGCGGGAGATTTACCGTTTTTTGCATAATCTGAAGGGAACCGCAGGTACGGTCGGTTTGGACCGGGTAGAGAGGTTTGCGGGCAGCGCGCTGCTGTATTTTTCGGATCACAGTGATAAAGTCTGGCTCGAGGCGGAATGGCGCGAGGTTTTATATCCTTTGCTCGGCCTGTTCGGCGGAGACGATTCAGCCGGAGCGGTGCCGGATCCCGTTCATGACATTAGCCTTTCTAACGGCGAAAGCCAGCAGAAGTACGAAATTCTGCTGATAGAGGACGATGTGGAGCTTGTTGCCTTTTTAAGAGAATCCCTGGAACGTCATTCTTACTATGTGAATATAGCAATGTCCGCCGAGCGCGGGCTCAAGCTGTTCTATGAGAGCCGGCCGGATATGATTCTGCTGGACATTCTGCTGCCGGACCAGAGCGGAATAGATGTGCTGCACCAGATAATCGGCAAGGCTACACAAGAAAGGATTCCGATCATTATCATAAGCGGCGAGCATTCCAAGGACATCCAGTTGTACGCTTATTCATTGGGTGTGATGGATTATGTATCTAAGCCTGTGGACATCGACCTGTTCCTGATGCTGATCAAGAACCGCTTTGAGCTGAAAAAGGAGTGGCAGAAGTCGATTATTATAGATGAGCTGACCGGCGCCTATAACCGCAAGTTCTTTAATCAGACGATGAAGCAGCTGGTATCTGACTTCCGGCGGACGGAGCGGACCTTTTCCCTGGCCCTGCTTGATCTGGATCATTTCAAGCAGATTAATGATACGTACGGCCATTTGGTAGGGGACGAGGTGCTTCAGACTTTTTCCGAGCTGGTACGGGGCTCTATCCGGGTGGAGGACACCTTCTGCCGCTATGGCGGGGAGGAGTTTGCGCTGTTTATGCCTAATACACCGGCCGCTTCCGCGCTTACAGTAATAGAACGGATCCAGAGGCAGTTCGCTGACATGGAGTTTCAGGCCAAGCATGAGCTGTTCCATGTCACCTTCTCGGGCGGAATTACAGAGATCCGGGCTTCCCGGGATAATCCGGAGGAGCTGATCGAGGATGCGGACCAGGCACTTTATGCCAGCAAACATGCGGGAAGAAACCAGACAACCCTGTATGATGATTACTTGCCGGTTGGCAAGGCAGAGAAGGTACTGAAGGTCATTATGGTTGATGATGATGCGCTGATCCGCAAAATTGTTGTCAAGCAGTTCATGGACTGGAAACCCGCGAATATCTCCAGGGTTGAGGTAAGCGGCTACGAAAGCGGAGTGAAATTTCTACAATCCGGCTGGTATTCTGCCGATGATAAATATATTGTCCTGCTGGACGGCATCATGCCGGAGCTGGACGGGCTGGAGGTGCTGGAGCAGCTCCGCAGCAGCTATCCGGAGGAAAACCTCCTTGTGGTCATGCTTACAGGCCGCAATGATCAGCAGGATATTATCCATGCGCTGCAGATGGGGGCGGATGATTATATCATCAAGCCGTTCCACCTGCCGGAACTGCTGATGCGGGTCGAGCGGCTGGTGCACAGATTTTTATTTTAAGCAAAGCAGCGGCTGTGCAATTTGAAAGGTGAGAGAAAGATGCAAAAGGTACTAATTGTCGATGATGAAGATGTTTTGCGCATGCTGATTGAGGACACGCTTGAGGATCTTGAGGAGGTTGAGCTTCACACAGCCGAGAACGGGCGTGAGGCGATGACCAAGCTGTCCATGAACGCATTCGATCTGGTCATCCTGGATTACATGATGCCCGAGCTGACCGGGATCGAGGTGCTGGGCCTGCTGAGTGAAGAGGTGAAGGCGGCTACCCCGATTCTGATGCTGACTGCCAAGGCGCAGGAGGGTGACCGGAGCAGGGCGAGAGATGCGGGTGCCCGCTATTTCATGCCTAAGCCGTTCAGCCCGATGGAGCTTCTGCAGATTGTGGAGGGGATTCTGGGTGATCAGAAGAAGCATTAGTAACATGAGTATCAAAAAGAAATATTTCCACATCATTGCTAGTCTGATTACAGTGGTTCTTCTGACGGGAATTGGCCTTTTTATTTATATACATGCCGAACAGACACGCATGAACCATAACCAGGAGGTACTGCAGAACAAGGCGGATACCATTAATGAAATGGCGGTTACGCTGAACGATGTATTTTTCCGGGTCAGAGGTTACAGTCTCCTTAAAAACAGCAATGAGCTTAAGCAGGCTTACGAATCGCTGGATAAGCTCAGAGACGTGCTTGAGAATTATTCCGCGCTGAAGCTTTCCCCTGAAGAAGCCAGCTTTAAGGAGCATCTGTCCACGTTTGTTGACCAGTACCAGAATGTGACCCTGCCCAAGGCGATCGGCTTCGTCGAGCAGGATGATTATACAAGCCTGCGTGCGCTGGCAGCTGAAGGCAATACTCAGGCGGTGAATGAATTTCTGGCGTATACCAAGCAGTACAACATGCGCTCTGACAAGCTGCTGAGTGATATGGTCGATCTTTCCCTGAAGCGGGCCAACGAATTCACGCTGCTCGCCTTCGGCCTCTGTACGCTACTGCTGCTGCTGTTCACACTGATGATCTGGCGGATTCTCAAAATCCTTATTGATCCGATTGTCAGGCTGGAGGGGGCTACCAATTCGCTTGCTGCCGGAGAAGCGGTAATGATCGGCAAGCTTCATAAGCAGGATGAGATCGGCCGGCTCTATGAGGCCTTCCTTAATATGGCTCACAGCATTCAGGATAAAGAGGAAGAGCTCATGATGCAAAATGAGGAGCTTCTTGCCCAGCAGGACGAGCTTCAGGACCAGCAGTTCAGGCTGGAACGCTCGCTCGGCGAGATCGAGAGCATGATGAAGGCGCTGGATCAGTCGTCCGCTGTGGCGATCCTCTCACCTAAAGGGGTTTTTACGTATGCTAATGCGAATATGAGTGAATATACGGGCTACAAAAACCATGAGCTGATCGGTTTTACCTTCCGGTTGCTTGATCTGAAGAATATGGAAGCTGCCCGGATGCAGCAGATTGTCGGCAAGCTGAGTACAGGCGGCGTATGGAGCGATGAGGTTCAGCTGGGCATGAAGAACGGTGCACCGGTCTGGCTGCACATGACCATTATGCCTTATCTGAATGATGAAGGGCAGGTCTACCAGTACATTCTGATAGCCAACAATATTACCTCCATGAAAAATGTCCAGCAGAAGCTGGCGGAGACGCTCCAAAAAACGGAGCAGACCAAAATCATGCTGGAGCGCAGCAATCAGCTGAATCATGACATCACCTATACACTTGATAAACAGGAATTTGCCGAGAAATTTATCGAGTTCATGAACCGCCAGTATGCCTTTGACTCCAGTGTATTCTTCCTGGTAAAGGACCAGATTACCGTAGTCAGGGGAGTTCCCCAGGAGAATGTTGACCGTTATCTGGGGAGTGAGGGCGGCGACATGCTCTACCGGATGCAGACAGAGAAATCCTATATAACCAGACGGCCGGCTACGATTCGGGAGCAGGGAATCGCTCCTGAGCCGGTGCTCTCCTACGATTTTTACTCCACCGTTGTAAATGCCGAGAACGAGGTGATTGCGGTATTCTGTGGCACCCGGATCGGGTATTCTTTCAACGATGAGGAGGTAAATGAAATTCAGGGCATGATGAACCGGGTGGGCCTGGCCATCGAGCGGCTGTTCATGTATGAGGAAATTGAGCACGGCCGCAGACTGAACCGCGATATTGTCAATAATGTCAACGAGGGGATCCAGTTTGTCCAGATGGACGGCGGCATGCTGCAGATGAACCAGGCACTTGCGCAGTTGTTTGACTATCATGAATGGTCTGAAGGCGATCTGATCCCGCTGGAGGGCTGGAGCGGGCACTTCACACGGATGGCCAATGAATCGGAGGAGCTGGGGCAGTTCTACCAAAAGGCAATGTCCGAGCATTTTATTGATTCCAGCTCCATGAAGTATTCCATCGGTAAAGATCCACTGAAGCATGTGGATATGTATGCCATACCGGTGTTCCGCCGGGAGACGCGCTTCGGGACACTGTTCGTCCACCGTGACATCACCCGTGAATACGAGCTTGATCTGATGAAGTCTGAGCTGGTCAGCACAGTCAGCCATGAGCTGCGTACCCCGCTGTCGAGCGTGCTGGGCTTCACCGAACTGCTGCTGTCCAAGACAATGAAGCCTGAGAAGCAGCTGAAATATCTGGAGACCATTCACCGCGAAGCCCAGCGGCTGACCGATCTGATCAATGATTTTCTTGACCTGCAGCGGATGGAGTCAGGCACTCAGCAGTATTGCCAGCAGCCGCTTAATCTCAGCGAGCTTGTCATGGGCGTCATTGACCAATACAAGGTTGGCGGCACACATAATTTCCTGTTTGAGGATGAGGCCAGCAACGCTGAGGTAGAGGTGGACCGGGATAAAATCGTTCAGGTGATGACCAATCTGCTTAGCAATGCGATCAAGTTTTCCCCAGGTGCAAGTGAGATCAAGGTTTCCCTGCACAACGAGGCGGAGCGGATTATCGTGCAGATTCAGGATCACGGTCTGGGCATTCCCAAGAACCAGATCGGACAGCTGTTCCAGAAATTCAGACGCGTTGACAACAGCGCCTCCAAACGGATCGGCGGCACCGGTCTGGGCCTTGCGATCTGCAAGGAAATTATCGAGAAGCAGAAGGGCTCCATCGGCATCGAGTCCGAGGAGGGCGAGGGCTCGACCGTATGGTTCAGCCTCCCGGTGCTGCATTCACCGGGCAGCCGTCATGAAGACGAGCCGATGAAGCCGAGTCCCGGCAAATATCAGAAGCCGAACGTAATGATTGTAGAGGATGATTACAGCCTGTCCCTGCTGCTGTCTGAGGAGCTGAAGGGCAAGGGCTTCCGCGTAACCCACCATTATCATCCGCAGCAGGCTTTTGAACAGGCGCTCAAGACACCGTTCGTAGCCATCGTTGTGGATCTGATGCTGGGTGAGGAGCTGGACGGCTGGGATTTGATCAGGATGCTGAAGAACGACGAACGCACGGAGCATGTCCCGATAGTCATTTCTTCCGCGCTGGATAAGACGGATAAGAACATGATGGACAACGTGGAGAAATATCTGACCAAGCCATACCCGCCGAATGAGCTGACCGGCACCCTTCAGGAGATTGTGAACATCAGGCAGGGAACCGGGGAAGTGCTGTTTCCGGACAGCGGGCATACAGGCGAACAGGAGTAACAAATAAATGCCGGCAGGCTCCGGTTTCCTTGCAGAACGGACGTTATCCTATACTTGGATAACGTCCGTTTTTTTATATTTTCGGGGTACCGCAAAGTACCTGAGTCAGCCTCCATGAAGGCCTCACTTTGTGGGGAATAAAAAAGCTTGCCTTATAGTGGACTCTAAGGGGTATAGTGGAAAATGTATTGCGGACAACCATTAAGGGATGAAAGGGAGGAAATACGAGTGAAGTACAGTTATTTGGGTAAATCAGGCCTTAAGGTCAGCCAGCTCTGTCTCGGCACGATGAATTTTGGCCCGGAAACCGAAGAGAAGGATGCTTTCCGGATTATGGATGCCGCGCTGGATGCGGGAATTAACTTTTTTGATACAGCCAACGTTTACGGGGGCCAGGAACGCCGCGGCTGGACGGAAGAAATTATCGGCCGTTGGTTCAAGCAGGGAGGCGGACGGCGCGAGAAGGTCGTGCTGGCGACCAAAGTGTACGGCGATATGTTCGATGAGCATGACGGACCTAATTCCGGCGCAGGCTTGTCAGCCTATAAAATCAGACGTCATCTGGACGGTTCGCTGAAGCGTCTGCAGACTGATCATATCGAGCTGTACCAAATGCATCACGTGGACCGGAATGTATCCTGGGATGAGCTGTGGGGCGCATTCGAGAATGCCATTGGCCAGGGAAAAATAGATTATATCGGTTCCAGCAACTTCGCCGGCTGGCATATTGCCGCTGCCCAGGCCCAGGCTAAAGCGCGCAATTTCCTCGGTCTTGTCTCGGAGCAGCACCTGTACAATCTGCTGGAACGGACGCCGGAGCTTGAGGTACTGCCTGCTTCGCAGGAGCTGGGCCTTGGCGTTATTCCGTGGAGTCCGCTGGCCGGAGGGCTGCTGGGCCGCAACGCGTTGGCCAAGAGCGGCGTACGCAGCGCCCGTTCAGCCAAGCTGGAGCAGAACCGCAGCAAGCTGGAGCAGTTCTCCGCGCTCTGCAAAGAGCTGGGCGAGCATGAGGATCAGGTTGCCCTGGCCTGGGTGCTGGCTAATCCGGCGGTTACGGCCCCGATTATCGGGCCGAGAACGATCCAGCAGTTTGAGGATTCTCTGCGTGTTACCGAGATCGAGCTGGATGAGGACACCCTGAAGAAGCTGGATGAGATTTTCCCGGGTCCGGGCCGTCCGGCACCAGAGGCTTACGCGTGGTAAATAGTTGAGAACAGCAAAGCAGCGGCTTCCTGTAAATAGGAGGCCGCTGCTTTGTGTTGATGCCGTGCAGTCGCCAAGCAGTTAGGATGGGCAGTTTCTCTAGCGCATAGAGAGGCACAAGTGCTTCTGAAACCGCCAAAAGCCCGCCCTTTCGCCCGTAAGCTTAGTGTGAGACCGAGGAGATGACAGCCAGCTCGCCTTCTTCCGTAATTTCGGCATAAACGACCGACTGTGGTCCGCTATATCCCAGCTTGCGGAGCTCCTTGGCCAGCCATTCTTCGTCATGCCCGAGACTGCCGAGAGTGTCCCGCTGTATGATCCCGTCCTCAATGATGCTTACCGGCAGGACGGATTCAGGGACGGGAACGAGCAGGTCCTCGCGGGTCGCAGGTTCATATTGTGCTTTCTTGAGGATGCTCAGAGAGCCGTTTGTCTCATAGATGGCATACGCGACTTCGCTGACAGAGAAGGTATCCTTAGACCGCAGCATCATTCGCAGCTGCTCGAAATCCAGATTGTTTTTTCGCAGCTTGCCCATATCAATTCTTCCGTCGCGGATCAGAATTTCCGGCTCTCCTTCCAGCGGCTTGCGCAGCTTCGGGAGGTGGAGCGTAATTTTTTCAAAGGTAATCGACAGCAAGGTCCAGATTGCCAGTGTAAATAGCAGCATCGGGATGGTATGTTCTTTTTCATAAATGGTGTCCCCGACAAGATCGCCGAGAATAACCGCCGAAATGAAGTCGAACGGGGTCAGGGCGGAGATTTCCTTTTTCCCGAGCAGCCGGGTCATTACCCATAGTCCCATAAAGCCTGCAATCAGTTTAATGAGTATAAGTCCGTATTCTTCCATGTGGTGCCCGCCTCCAGTCGGTCAATCTATCTAAAAGTGTTTAACCAATACAGATTTCCTCGTAACAGTGGCCTGCTTCGTCTGGCCCGGGAACCTCATGCTGAACACGGCAAAGATGAAAACAGCAGCCGGCATGTGTTAAGCTGAAGGTATAAACGGTACAGATGAACCATAAGGCAGAGAAAAAGGAGGCGCTGGTCTTTGCTCTTTTATGTGATTGCAATACTGGTATTCGCGGCAGACCAGGCTGCCAAGTGGATCGTACGGACGAACATGCAGCTTGGGGAGATTGTACCGTTCTGGGAAGGGCATCTGACGTTTTCTTATTACGAGAACAGCGGCGCTGCCTTTAGCTCATTTCAGGGATACGGCAAATATTTTGCCATTGTGGCCGTGATTTTTGTGGCGGCAGTGTTCTATTACCGGCGTAAGGGAGAATTGCGGGGACCGCTTCTCGAGGCTGCCAGCGGTTTTCTGGTCGGCGGGGCTGCAGGCAACGGGATTGACCGTGTGCTGTACCATCAGGTTACTGATTTTCTCATTTTCGGCGATGGCGGGGGAATCCTGAATCTGGCCGATCTCGCGATCAATGCCGGAACGCTGCTGTTCATTCTTCACCTGATTGTGGAACAAGTAAAAAGCCGCTTGCATAAGCGGAAACAGATTAACTAGAGCTAGGGGTATTCAAAATAAAAAGGCTGTCTGTTAAGTCACGAGATGACTTAACAGACAGCCTTTTTTGGGATTACAGCCTGGCTTGTTCTTGATCTACCCCGGCGGCGGACTGCTCCGCTCCAGCTCACCGATGGCCCACTCGCAGAACTCGATGGAGGCTTTCATGGCCATCACCCGCTTCTGCAGCAGCAGGTAACGCCCGAAGGTGGTTGCCTTCAGCTCACGGGTCTCCCCGCGCTCATCAAGGAGCGCCTCGTTGGCCTTGATCAGCAGATTGTACCGCTGGAGCTCACTGCGGTTAAACTCCATACGCCGCTGCAGCAGTGCCTTGGCTTCGTCCGGCTCGGTGAGCCAGAGGCTGTACAGCTTGAAATGCAGCTCATCCCGCAGGACGGCCGGTTCTGCAGGCAGCCTGACCCATTCCTGCAGCACGGATATGCCTTCCTCCGTAATCGTATATATTTTTTTATCCGGTTTGTCGGATTGCTCAATCCGCTCATGACGGATGAAGCCCTTTTCCTCCATGCTTTGCAGCAGGGGATAGATCTGGCTGTGCCCCGCCCTCCACAGGGGTTTGATGCCTTGTGTCAGTTCATAGCCCGTCAGCGGATTTGCCGTAAGCAGCGCAAGCAGCCCGTAAGACAGTGTATTCATCGCTATAGTGTCCTCCAGTCTTTGATAATCCGATATTACTGCAAATAGCTCCTATATGTCAGTATTGACATAACTATTCTGTGATTATAACATTAATAAAGTCAAGTTGCATATGTAAAAGTAGACATATAGATAAGGAGGGGGACATTCTTGGAAGCTGCAGTTAAAGGTAAAATTCATTTCTGGCCGGTGATGACCGCCATTTTTTTCGGGAATTTTCTCTCTGTATTAAGCACTACAACGATAAACATAGCTGTGCCGATCCTCATGGCTCATTTCCAGACCGGGCTGCACACGATGCAGTGGATGGTTACCGGCTTCATGCTCGCCACCGGCGTTACAGCCCCGCTTGCCGGATACTTGGGCGGCCGGTTCAGTTATAAACGCCTGTATACATTCGCGTTATCAGGCTTTACCGTATTTTCACTGCTGTGTGCACTTGCCTGGAATCCTGCAATTCTGATCGTGTTCCGTATGCTGCAGGGCTCCTGCAGCGGACTGATTATGGCCTGTACGATGACCATCATCTTTCAGGTCATCCCGCAGGAGCGCCGGCCTTTTGCGGTCAGCCTGTGGTCGTTGTCGGCCATGGTGGCTCCGGCCATCGGACCTACCTTCAGCGGCTGGCTGCTCCAGTTCGCCAGCTGGCACTGGCTGTTTCTGATCAACCTGCCTGTCGGAGCGGCGGCTGTCATTCTGACCCAGCTGCTGATTCCTTATTACCGGATGAATGTTCCCAAGTCCTTTGATGTGCCGGGACTGTTTACGGTGGTATTGGGCAGCTTGTCCCTGCTGGGAGCATTCAGCCAGGGCGGCAGCTGGGGATGGACCTCCTGGAAGACACTTTCCATGATCGCGCTTGGAATTGTACTGCTCATCCTGTTTGTTCTGCGGGAGCTGAGGACGGAGGTGCCGCTGCTTAACCTGCGTGTGCTGAAAAACCGGAGGTTCACGGTGATGCTCAGCATTTACAGCATTGTTACTGTAGCCATGTATGCCGGCACCTATCTGACACCGCTGTTTTTGCAGACGGCCGAAGGGGCCAGCACGCTCAAAACTGGTCTGATCCTGCTCCCGTCATCAGTGCTGCTGGCTCTTCTCAGCCCGGTGGTCGGCAAGCTCTACCCGCGTTTCGGGCCGGTGAAGCTGATTTCTGCCGGCATCGCCTGCATCTTTGCCGGACTGTTTCTGATGAGCAGGCTCCATGTGGGTATCGCCCATAACTTCATTTTGTGGGCGATGGTCGTACGGAACCTGGGAATCGGGCTGGCGAATGTTCCAAGCAGCACGGCATCCATGGAGGAAATTCCGGCAGAATGGTCGGGACATGCAACCTCGATAAACAACTGGGTCCGTAATGTGCTCAGCTCACTCGCAATTGCAGTCTTTACCTCGCTGCTGTCGAACAGGCAGGCTGTACATGCTGCTGAACTGGCCGGTCAGGGAGTGACGGCAGGCAGCGGAGATATCGGGCTTCAATCGTTTACAATGGGCGTCAATGACGTATTTGTGGTTGCTGCGCTCCTGGTGCTGGCGGGTTTCCCGCTGATGCTGCTTGTCCGCCGTAAAAACGAGAATATCCAGGCTGAAGGGCTTCTTGAAGGCCCCGGAACGCTCAAAAAGGAATCTGCAGCAAAATTGTAATATCAGATTATCTAATGCAAGTTATCATTAATAATAATGAAGCGGCCCAAATCGGAGTGATTTACTCTGATTTAAGCCGCTTTTCGTCATTATATTGGATAAAATGACATTAATGCCAATTTTAAGTCATGATCAGACTCGTTGATCGTTTCTGATAATTATGATAGCCTGAGTTCAAGATGTTAGAAGAGAAGAAGATTTTACGTTAAGGAGAGGTCCATATTGGTGCAACTACAAGTTACGAACAGCCCGTTTAACGAGAGTCAGGCCGAGCTTCTGAACCGGCTGCTGCCGACATTGACAGAGTCGCAGCAAATCTGGCTCGGCGGATATTTGTCCGCCATGTCCCTGCGGGGAGCCGGGGCTGCGACGGCAGCCGGTGAGCAGCCGGCGCCTGCTGCAGCCGCCCAGGGCACATTGCCTGCCGCAGCTGCAGCTGCACCACCATTATCCCGTGAGGTGACTGTGCTGTTCGGCTCGCAGACCGGCAACTGCCAGCGGCTGGCGGCAAGCCTGTCCCGCAAGCTTGAGGAGCAGGGCTTCAAGGTAACTGTATCTGCGATGAACGCCTTCAAGCCGAATACGCTCAAGAAGGTCGAGAACCTGCTGATTCTGGTCAGCACACACGGAGAAGGCGAGCCGCCGGACAACGCCCGGGCTTTCCATGAATTCCTTCACAGCAAAAGAGCGCCGCAGCTGGAGTCGCTGCGCTTCTCGGTTCTGGCACTGGGAGATACCTCTTACGAGTTCTTCTGCCAGACCGGCAAAGACTTTGATGAGCGGCTGGAACAGCTCGGCGGCCAGCGCCTGAGCCCGCGGATTGATTGCGATCTCGATTATGATGAGCCGGTCGCAGACTGGTTCGAGCAGGTGCTTGGCGCTTTGAACGGCCCGCAGAATGCACCGCAGCTCGCTGACCAGGCAGTAGCGGCAGCCGAGAAGGCTGACGAGCCGCAATCCCCTTATTCCCGCAATCATCCTTTTCATGCAGAAGTGCTGGAGAATCTGAATTTGAACGGACGCGGCTCGGACCGCGAGACCCGGCATCTGGAGCTGTCGCTTGCCGGCTCCGGCTTGACCTTTGAGCCTGGAGATTCCCTCGGGGTCTATCCGGAGAACCATCCTCAGCTGGTAGCGGATATTATTGCTGCGGCAGGCTGGAATCCGGACGAAACCGTTCCTTTTAATAAGAAGGGTGAAGAAGGCACACTGCGCGAAGCGCTGCTGCGCCATTACGAAATTACCGTACTGACCAAACCATTGCTGGAACAGGCGGCTAAGCTGTCTGGGGCACCGGGTCTGCAGGCACTGCTGGCACCGGAAGCGCAGCAGGAGCTGAAGTCCTATATCCAGGGCCGCGATCTGCTGGATCTGATTACGGATTTCGGGCCATGGAATGTTCCGGCCAGCAGCTTTGTAGCCATACTGCGCAAGCTGCCGGCAAGATTGTATTCCATTTCCAGCAGCTATAACGCGAATCCGGAAGAGGTTCATTTTACCGTCCGTGCGGTGCGCTATGAATCACACGGGCGTGACCGCTACGGCGTCTGCTCGGTGCATTGCGCTGAACGGGTTCAGCCTGGAGATACGCTGCCGGTGTATATACAGAGCAATCCGAACTTCAAGCTGCCGGCGAATCCGGATGTGCCTGTAATCATGATCGGGCCGGGCACCGGTGTTGCTCCGTTCCGCTCCTTCCTTGAAGAACGCGGTGAGCAGGGTGCCGGCGGCAAGACCTGGCTGTTCTACGGCGACCGCCATTTCGTGACCGACTTCCTCTACCAGACAGACTGGCAGCGGATGCTGAAGGAAGGCGTACTGAACAAGCTGGATGTAGCCTTCTCGCGTGATACGGAGGAGAAGGTATACGTGCAGCACCGTATTCTTGAGCACAGCAAAGAACTGTTTGCTTGGCTGCAGGAAGGCGCGCACATGTATGTATGCGGCGACGAGAAGCACATGGCGCATGATGTTCATGCGGCACTCCTGACCGTTATCCAGGAAGAAGCCGGCCTCAGCCCTGAAGGTGCGGCAGCATATCTGGAGAACCTGCAGCAGGAACAGCGCTACCAGCGCGATGTATATTAAGGACAGCGGATGGCCCCGGAAGGAGAAGATCAATAGTGGCAAACAATGAATCAGCGGTGAAGCCGATCGGCGGACCCCCAAGCGATGTTGAACATATTAAGCTGGAGAGCAACTATCTGCGCGGCGCCCTCGAAGCTACGCTGCAGAACCCGATTACCGGCGGACTGCCGGAGGATGATAACCGGTTGCTGAAATTCCACGGCAGCTATATGCAGGATGACCGGGATTTGCGTGCAGAACGCGAGCGCTCCAAGCTGGAGCCGGCCTTTCAGTTCATGCTGCGGGTAGTAGCACCGGGAGGTGTGGCCTCGGCAGCACAGTGGCTGGTAATGGATAAGCTGGCCCACCAGTACGGCAACGGTACACTCCGCCTCACAACCCGGCAGGCTTTTCAGATGCACGGCGTGCTTAAATGGAACCTCAAAAAGACAATTAAAACCATTAACGATACACTCATGACTACTCTGGCGGCCTGCGGAGATGTCAACCGCAACGTAATGAGCAGCCCGAACCCGTACCAGTCCGAGGTACATTCCGAGGTGTATGAGTGGGCCCGCAAGCTCAGCGACCACCTCGCACCGCGGACTCCGGCCTACCACGAAATCTGGCTGGACGGGGAAAAGGTAGTAGACAGCAAGGCGGATGTGGAAGTAGAGCCTATTTACGGGCCGGTCTACCTGCCGCGCAAATTCAAGATCGGCCTGGCGGTTCCGCCTTCCAATGATGTCGATGTTTTCTCCCAGGATCTGGGCTTCATCGCGATTCTTGAAGACGGCAAGCTGGCCGGATTCAATGTGACTGTCGGAGGCGGAATGGGGATGACACACGGTGATACCAATACCTATCCGCAGCTTGGCCGGGTAATCGGCTTCGCACGTCCGGAGCAGATCATTGAGGTTGCCGAGAAGACAGTGACGATTCAGCGCGATTACGGGAACCGTTCCGTCCGTAAAAATGCCCGGTTCAAATATACGATTGACCGCCACGGGCTGGAATGGTTCAGAGGAGAGCTTCACCACAGGCTGGGCTGGGAGCTGGAAGCGGCCCGGGCCTACCATTTCGATCATAACGGCGACCGCTACGGCTGGGTAAAGGGCTACGACGGCAAATGGAACCTGACCCTCTATATCCAGAGCGGACGGATTCAGGATCAGGAAGGCTATCTGCTGATGACCGGACTGCGCGAGATTGCCAAGATTCACACCGGCGATTTCCGGCTCACCCCGAACCAGAATCTGATTATCGGCGGCGTAAGCAGTGCGAAGAAACGCCGGATCGCCGAGCTGGCCAAGCAATACGGCCTGACCGACGGTGCACATCATTCCGCCCTGCGGCGCAGCGCGCTGTCCTGTGTGGCGCTGCCGACCTGCGGTCTGGCAATGGCGGAAGCAGAGCGATATCTTCCGCATCTGCTCGATAAGCTGGAGCCGATTATCGACAAAGCCGGCTTGCGTGATGAGGAGATTGTCATCCGGATGACCGGTTGCCCTAACGGCTGTGCCCGTCCGGCACTCGGAGAGATTTCCTTTATCGGCAAATCACCGGGTAAATACAACATGTATTTGGGCGCCGGCTTCAGCGGCGACCGTCTGAACAAGCTCTATAAGGAAAATATCGGCGAGCAGGAAATTCTGGAGACGCTGGAGCCGATGCTTCACCGCTATGCCAATGAACGGAACAGCGGTGAGCATTTCGGTGACTTCGTCATCCGCAGCGGATACGTATCTGCTGTAACCTCCGGACTTAACTTCCATGACTGATCTGGAGCAATAGAGTTAACCCGCTATAACTATGGCTACCCAAAGAACCTGTCTTCCCAAGCTGAATTTCGCGGGAGGGCAGGTTCTTTTATATTCTTAGCTGTCTTCAGTCTGTAGAATATCAAAATTTGTATGGTTGTACTATATCCATCTTCTATAAGCTACATACAATATAGTAATACAAATGAAAAGGATGATAGCCGTGCCTACTTTTGACAACGTGCTCGTTACCGGCAACCAGCTTATACAGCAGGACCTTCATGTGAACGGAAACGAAACAGTGCAGGTGAATTTGAACGTCAATGGCAGTCAAACCATCCAGGGAGATTTGCAGATTAACGGCAATCAATCCATAGTTAATAGTCTTGCAACCGGAGCGGATGTAGACGCCGGCGGCAGTCTCTGGTCCAATTACCGGGTGGGGGTAAGCAATCAGCCCGTACTCCCAGCTGGCGGATTCAGTCTGCAGCAGATCCGATTCTTTGCTACAGGTGCAGCCTCCCAGGCGGGACTGATGCTGAAGGGAACCGACGGGCTGGATTATGTGCTGTTTATTGATGTCAGCAGCGGAACACCAAGCCTGGCGATTCAACCTGCATAAGCATATAATATGTCCCGTTCACAGCCTGGAAGCTGCCATTGGAAAAGCACCCGTATGCTCCAGTGCCTTCTTAACCTCCTCCAGATAACGGAACTGATGCTGCAGGTCAGGCTCTAGAAAAGCGCCTTCAGCCCACTCATTCCAGGCATTGATAAACAGAAATTCGCTTCTGTACAGCTTCATAGCACGTTCAATCTGTTTCGTCAGGTACCAGCCGAATTTACGCGGGGAGGCTCCGATGGCACTCTGTCCCCGGATGCCCAGCCGCGGTGTATTATCCCAGTTGACATATGCGCCAGGGAAAATTGTTTCGCCGTTACGGTGATGGGACCGGTTCAGGATCGACAGCCAGGCCTGGTCGTAATCAAATACGAGATGCTCCCGGCCGCTGATATTCATGTAATGCCACAGACGCTGTGTTTCCCCATGGGCAAAGGTGTAATGAGGCTCGAACTCGACGCTTGCCTGAAATCCGCTCTGGCTGGGAATTTCAAAGCCGCCCAGTGTCCTGACAAAATAAATGCCGTCCAGCCCGTTTCTTACCGCCAGCTTGTTCCACAGCTTCAGCATGTCTTCGCACCGGGGAATTTTCCCCGGTCTGTAAATGATAAATACGGGTTTGTTGTCAACACGGATGTACCGCGTGTCCCGGAACGCATCCAATAGCTCGTAGAAATGGCTTTCCCAGTCCGCCTCATCTCCGTAATCCTGCTCAATCAATACATCCTGTTCACCACCGTCCCATTTGCGTGTCCAGGATTCATTTGCCCAGGATAAGCAGAATGGAAACTGCGGCTCGCCAGAGGCTAATACCTCCTTGAATGGACGTTCAAGCAGTGTCTTCCCCTTGAACCAGTAATGATAGTAACAGAACCCGTATATTCCGTAGGATCTGGCCACCTTGGCCTGCCAATTTCTCACAGTGGCATCGGTCAGATCATAGTAATAATGATCAAGCGGTTCTTTGGGCTGCTGGTGGCCGGCATAGAGCGGAACCGCTTTTCTGGTGTTGGTCCACTCCGTGAATCCCTTGCCCCACCACCGGTCATTCTCGGGAATGCGATGAAATTGGGGCAGTAAATAAGCGATCAGCTTCAAGTGGCATACCTCCTGCTGCAGGTCTTAATGTTGTTGTATCAGCGGTTAAATACGATATGAAGCAGCTTTGTAGTCAATTGAAGAAAAGAGTAATCATAGGTGCTGTTCCATAGTGAGCGGGAGGCCACAGCCCTCTTGGCTTCAGCATGATTACTGTAATAATGCAGCTTTTCCAGCAGCTCTTTGGCTGAATGAAAAGTAACAATATCCTCGCCGGGCTTCATATATTCATATATATTGGGATGTGCCTCGGCCAGCTGGAACGCTCCGCAAGCCGCAATGTCAAACATGCGATTCGGCAGACTGCCCCAATGGATGATTATTTCTGCTCCATTGTAATACGGTAGGAGTTCGGTATCCGGCTGCAGCACCGTCAGCTCAGGATAATGCTCCCAGCCGCTTCCGCAAGCAAACACCTTTCTGAGAGGAAATACATGCTTAATGCTCTCGGCATAGTCCTTACCGGATGTGCTGACATCACCAAGCAGCAAAAGGTCTGACCTGTACGCTTCATCCACTGACCGGGGGGTGAATTGGCTCCGGTTGGAGGCAAAAGGCAGATAAAAGACCGACTTGCAGCCGGATTGTTGATAAAAGGGAATATGAAGGCTGTTCTGTGTAAATACATAATCAAACAGCAGGGCCAGCTCTGCGGTAGCGACGCTGGTGGCCGGGCCATCGGATAGCCAGATGGCTTTTTTGACAGAAGCAGCCCGGATGGCATCAAGGTCACTGCCCGAGAGCGGCTCTTCATTTCCCACAACCAAAAGCAGGTCGGGATTCAGCTGGTGCAGTGCTGAGGAGAAGCTCTGGAACGCCTTGATGGCAACCAGCTCCTTGGCCAGCAGCCTTAGCTGCTCGGCAATCATTTGTTCAATTTGCCACAAGGTATCTCCAGTCATGAAGGAAACCATCAGGATACGAATCTGCTTATGTTCGACGAAGCCTGATATCTGAGGATGATCGCGGCTGGCTTCAATTAACCGGTGGTTCTTCTGGGATATCATTTTTATCGCCTGGACAACTGTTTTTGTGATAAATTTTCTGGTTGTAAGATCCAAGCGCACGGTTTTGGGTGAGTGTTTGATCCGGCGTCTACTTTTCTTGGTCATGAGGCTCTTACAATCCTTTCTGCAGATGCTGTACTGTCTTATGATATGAAAAAACACGAAGATCGTAACTGCTTCAAGATTAAATTTGGATTTTCGGCGGTTTTCTTACATAATATATAGAGAGAAGTGTCAAAAACATATTCAAGAGCCATTATAGTGAGTAATGCGTTCTGTACAGAAGAGGCGATTAGATGATTATCATGAAGACAATGGAAGAAATCGAAAAAATGCGGGCAGCCGGCCAAATTCTGGCTGAATGCCACCGGCAGATTGCCGGAATGATACAGCCCGGTATAACGACCTGGGAAATTGACGAATTTGCCGAAAAGTTCATCCTGTCACAGGGAGCCACTCCGGAGCAAAAAGGCTACCACGGCTATCCTTATGCAACCTGCGCTTCTGTAAACGATGTGATCTGCCACGGCTTCCCCAAGAAGGAGCCGCTGAAGGACGGAGATATTGTTACGATTGATATGGTCGTTAACTTGAACGGCTGGCTGGCGGATTCGGCCTGGTCCTACGGCGTAGGCAACATTAGCGCAGAGGCGCAGAAGCTGCTCGATACTACCAAGGAATCGCTGTTCAAAGGAATTGAGCAGGCGGTGGCCGGCAACCGTGTCGGGGATGTGGCCCACGCCATCCAGACCTATGCCGAGTCGAACGGATTCTCGGTAGTCCGTGATTTCATCGGCCACGGTATCGGCTCAGAAATGCATGAAAAGCCCGATGTGCCTTCCTACGGTCCGGCCGGCAAAGGCCCGCGCTTAAAGGAAGGCATGGTATTTACCATCGAGCCGATGCTGAATACCGGAAGCTACCGGACGAAGGTTGATGCTGACGGGTGGACTGCCCGGACCATTGACGGCGGACTTTCTGCTCAATATGAGCATACCCTGGCCATTACGCCGCAGGGAACAATCATTCTTACCCAGCTGTAATATAGAACGGTTATAACCCGGCCAGTCCGTCATAATGATATGACGCTGGCCGGGTTTGTTTTGCAATATAACAATTTATATGTTCTACCCGATCAATATTTCTTATATTTCCCGCAGAAACGGTTGCCCCTTCCCTGAGGACGGCGCAACCGTTTCTCTTGTTTTCATGACTAAATGTGTCGAAATTCACGGCAATCAGGCGTGAAAATGAATATAATAGGATGAATTTAAGGCAAATGGGAATAGAGGATCACTTTCATGGCAGCAGACAAACAGTGCAAAAATCAGCTGGCAGCGCCCAGCGCAGCCCAGTGTATGGATCATTACGGGTGTATTTATGAGAACAACCATCTGATTACCCTGATGGTGGATCCGGCTGACGGCAGTATCGTGGATGCCAACCGGGCAGCCTGTGCTTTCTACGGCTATCGGCTGCGCGATTTCAGGAAGCTGCTGATCACAGATCTGAGCGCGGAGCAGGAAGCAGGCATCGGTACCGGAAAATTTCTGTCCAGTGCACTGCCCGGAGGGGAATATCACGGGAATCAGGTCTTTCATGACCAACACCGGCTGGCCTCCGGTCAGCACATTGATGTGGAGATTCACACCGGAACGATGCGGATGCTTGGGAGGGACTGTATTTATACAGTTATCCATGATATCAGCGAAAGGGTGCGCTCGGAGAAGCGCCTGCGTGAGAGTGAGGAGCGCTACCGGGATCTGGTTGAGCTGTGCCCGGAGGCGATTCTGGTATACAGCGGCGGCACTATTCTGTTCGCCAACCAGCGGACAGAGAAGATGTTCGGCATACAGAAGGACGAGCTGCTTGGCAGGAGTATTGATGATTTTTTTATCGAGGAGCCTCTGAGCAGTTCGGAATACAATAAGCTGAAGGCGATGACAGGCATCAAGGACAGCTTCCGGATCGAGCAGCGCTTTATTAGGCGGCATGACCATAGGGTGTACGATCTGGATATTTCCGGAGTTCCTGTTAATTACAACGAGACCGCAGCGCTGCAGCTGGTATGCCGTGATATTACGCAGAAGAAAAAGGAGATTGAGCGGGCCGTCCGGCTTCAGGAGCAGCGGCATGCAATAGGGTTTCCCCTCGAAAGAAGGGCTGTCCTGGAGAAGCTGTATGTACCGGCGAATACGCTAAGCGGAGACTTTTTTATTTTTCACAAAATCAGTGATTCTGAGGTGCTTGGTATCATCGGTGATGTAGCAGGCAAGGGGATATCAGCAGCGCTCAGCATTTCCGCCCTGCGTGTAATGTTTATGGACAGCCTTCACAGCGGGCTTGCGCCAGTGGATATTCTGCAGGATTTGAACCGCAAAGCAATGGAGCACATGGGTGAGGATTACATTGCCGGCTGCTGCTTCCATTTTGATTTTGGCAGAGGGATTCTGAAGGCGGCGGGAGCAGGGATCAATGAGTTCATGTACGTGCCATGCGGCGCAGACGGAATAAAAATTACTGTAAAGGGTACCCCTCTGGGGATGTTCGGGAGCAGTGAATTTGAACAGACGGCCATTGCTTTTCAGGTCGGTGACCGCTTTTGCTTCTATAGTGACGGCATGGAGCTGCTGTTTGACGGCGACGAGCTCTGCCGGGAATATGATTATTTGAAGGGTAAGATTACAGGATCGGTGCTGCAGGATGACTGTACATGGCTAAATCTGCATATTATGTAAGCCAAGGAAGTGAAATATGGAAACTGTACAAAAGGAAGTCATGTTCTGCGGTTTGGGGAATCATCAGGTTATCATTGAGGACATTATTCAGGATCTTGAGCTGGAGTCGTATGCGTTTGATATCCGTCTGATTCTGATGGAGGCAGTGACCAACGCCTACTATCATGGCAATCTCAGCGACTGTACGAAACCGATCATCATCCGTTATCTCCTGTGCGGCGGGCTGCTCAACCTGCAGGTTGAGGACTCCGGGGACGGAGTGCGCGATCTGCAGATTCCGCAGGAAATCGGCGACGGGGAGCTGCTGGAGGATGGAGGGAGAGGGCTATATCTGATCCGCTGCTTCTCGGACAGTGTGGAGATGATCCGTAATACGATGTTTATCAGCAAAAACGTATGTGCTCACTAAAAAGGAGAGAATGTAGTGAAATTAAGCATCAAGGTTAAAATGAGCATCCTTTTATTTCTCATCATCAGCATCCCTTTGGGTATATCCGGCGCGGTTTCATACAATCTGGCATCAACCGCGCTGCAGAAGACGATTGAAGAAGAGCTGAAAGGGACAACAAGTTCAGCCGCCAAGGCGGTTGAAACGGAGCTGGCGGCTGCGGGGAACCTGTTGGATGTCGCCAGCCGAAATGACGCTCTGGCGGCATTCGCCGGTGATCCTTCAGGGCAGAATGCCAAGCAGACGGCCTATTCCTATATATCGGGTATTCAGCAGGACAATGCCATGCTGATGGAATCCCTCATTATCGCTGATGTAGACGGCAAGGTGCTGATCACCAGCAGTTCGCAGTCACCGGAGCTGAATGTGAAGGACCGTGCGTATTTCGCTCAGTCACTGGCGGGTGAAAAAGCAATAAGCGAAGTTCTCGTATCCAAAGACAGCAATAAAAATATTGTCGCAGTAGCCCGGCCGCTGCGCCAGAACGGCAACGTTACCGGTGTGCTGATCGGGACAATCCTGTTCGACACGATTGCAGCTCCGGTCGCTGAGACTCGCGTCGGCGAGAGCGGATACGGGTATATGCTGGACCGGACCGGCCTGATCGTCTATCACCCTGACGGAAGCAAGGTGCTGAAGGAGAATCTGGACGGCAACAGTAATGCGGAACTGAACGCACTTGTGCAGCAGATGAAAAACGGGGATACCGCGCATGGTTTCTATACCTATGATGGCGTGTATAAGTATGTTTCCTTCGAGCCGGCAGGGAGCTGGGTCGTAGCGACGACCGCCAATTACAGTGAGTACATGAAGCCGGCAGCTGAAATCCGCACTACGACACTGCTTGTGGTTGTATCATTTATCCTGGTTGCCTTGCTGCTTGGGTACTTTTTCACCACCCGCAATATCATTAATCCGGTCAAGAAACTTCAGGCGGCCATGTCGCTCGCCGGAAACGGGGACCTGACTGTACATACCGCAATACATACACGGGACGAGCTGCAGTCCCTCAGTGAATCATTTAATGCGATGATCGACAAGCAGGAAGCCATTATTGAAAAGGTAAGGCACGGCTCGGCAGTCCTCACCTCCATGTCTGAAGAAATGGCAGCTTCCTCCGAGCAAATCAGCGCCTCGATTCAAGAGATCAGCTCAAGCACCCAGGAGATTGCTGCAGGGGCGGAGAATAACAATCATTCTGTAGTGAATGCCTCCCAGGTGCTGGTTCAGCTCTCCAGTCTGGTGCAGCTTGCCCAGAGCAAGGCTTCAGCCACTTCTCAGAATGCAAATAACACGAATGAGGCAGCACAGGCCGGCAGAACAGGGGTAATGAATACGGTCGTTGCCATGGATTCCATCAGCAGCAGCACCCGGGAAACCGAGGAGCAGCTGCTCACTGTAAGCGGGCTGTCGGATAAGGTAGCTGCTATTATCGGCACGATTAACGCTATTGCCAGGCAGACAAATCTGCTGGCTCTGAATGCGGCGATTGAGGCGGCAAGGGCAGGAGAGCACGGCCGTGGCTTCAGTGTTGTGGCCGGAGAAGTCAGAAAGTTGTCAGATGAAACACACCTGCAGGCGGAAGAAATCAGCAGCCTGGTGTCAGATATGGTAGGGAGAATAGGCCAGGCCGTGGAGGCGATGCGCGGAGCCTCCATTGCTGTGGAGAGCGGTGTACGGATCGTTAAGGAAACGGACCACGCTTTTATTCATATTATTGAGTCGGTTGAGCTGATAACGGCAAGTGTACAGGAAATATTGGAAATTACGAGGGATGAAGTAGCTACTTCTGACCAGATTATCAAGCTGATTGACTCCATGGGGACAATATCGGAAATGTCTGTACAGAATACGGAGAGTGTCTCCAGCGCCACTGAGGAGCAGGCGGCAACGGTTAACAATTTTGTATCTACAGCCGAAGAGATCAGTGCGATGGCGGGCGATCTGGAGCTTCTGGTTGAAAAATTCATAATAAGGGGTGAGTAGCTTGAACGAGATTACGATCGATATGCCGGCGATGTTTTCGGTGGAGGAGGCCAGCGCTTTCCGGGATACAGTCAAAACCTATATAAGCAGCGGCCAGACAAGCTTTGTGCTGGATTTCAAGAATTGCACCTTTATTGACAGTACAGGTCTTGGCGTCATTGTCAGCCTGTACAAAAAATGTGCGGAGAACGGCGGGACGATCCGTCTGCGGTCTCTCCATCCGAATGTATATAAAATTTTTGAGCTGACCCGTCTGACGAATGTATTCGAGATTATCTAGCAGCGGGCTCTGTACCAGATAAAACAGGGGTGCTCCAGCAGACGATATACCGTCTGCTGGAGCGCCCCTGTTTCCCTTTAGCACAGTTAGTCTGTAATATTCCTGGTGTAGTACTCAATAATATCCTTCCGTCGGATAATACCGAGAAAAACGCCTTCACTGTCAACGACCGGTACAAAGTTCTGGTCTGCAGCAAGCGTCAGCATATCCTCCATTTGCGCTTTGATGTAGACACTCTCATTATGCACATGCCGCTGGATGTCGCTGACCTTAACCTCACGGATGTTATCGAAGCTGAGTCCTGGGGTATTTTTCAGCTTCCAGAGCAGGTCTCCTTCAGCTAGTGTTCCAACGTATTTCCCCTCGTGGTCGATGATCGGTATGGCAGAATAATAGTGCTGCTCCAATTGCTCCATTGCTTCAAGCATAGAGATTGAGGAGGTAATGTAAGCGACCTGATCCTTGGGCAGCAGAAAGGCAGAGATTTCCATGGCTAGTCTCCTTTACATTAGAATGAGTGCCAGGCAGTATAATCATTAAACCACACATTCTATTGTAAGCGCATTAATTATTCTGAGTGAGGGCCGGAAAAATATGCAGCCTCCGTCATACAACAAAAAAGGATACGCTACACTAAGGCGACGGTCTTGCCGCTGCCAAGCATGTCATATCCCTGTTATTCTTAATCACGAAGTTTGGCCGGTATAGCCTATTGGGCTGCTGCTTCCGTACTTTCAAGGCTAACCTGCCATTCAATTCCGAATTTATCCTTCAGGCTGCCATAGAGTTTGCTCCAAAAGGTCTGCTGCAAATCCATTGTTACGCTTCCGCCTTCCTGCAGCTGATTGAACCAGGATTTCACATCCTCCTCGTTTCGTGTAACCAGCGCAAGACTGATGTTATTTCCTTGTGTAAAAGGCATTCCCGGGAACACATCGGAGAACATGACGTTGCTGCCGTCCACGTTCAGTCGTGCATGCATAACCAGGGCTTTTGCTTCTTCCGGAAGCGGGTAGTCGGGATTCGGCGGTGCTTCGCCAAAGGTCATAATCTGCGGATCACTGTTACCAAATACTTTAGCGTAGAATTCAACAGCTTCACGGCAGTTTCCATTGAAATTCAGATACACATCAACTGACACTGGCTTCACTCCCTGGTTGATAAATTAAGGCAAGCACTTTATTTCCACATTGTAGCATGGCCTTGCCCAAAGAGAAATATACTTTGCAGCCTGGACCTGGCTTGGCAGGAGCCGGATGTATGCTTAGTATGAATATGAAGGGGGAGTGGTAGACATGATCATTTACGGCTGTGATTTCAGCGGAGCCAAGAACCCGGAAGGCAAAATATTCGTAGCCTCGGGTAGGTTGGACGGTGACAGCTTCACCGTGGAAGAGGTGTCTAGCTGTGAGGACAGACTGGATTTATACTATCTTATCAGGAACAGCAGAGCCCCGTGGGGCGTAGATTTCCCCTTTTCCATTCCGGAGTATTATCTCGGGCAGCAATATGATTCCTCATGGGACAAGTTCATCCAGGGAGCCTATGAGGATAGCAGAGAGCAGTTCAAGCAGCGTTTCGGCCAGATTCACAGCGGCAAAAACAGCCGGGATCTCCGGGTGACAGACATCGCTGTGGATGCCAAAAGCCCGGTATCCTCTACACCGATTGCAATGCATGCCATGCTCTATGGGGCGCGGCGGCTGCTGCACAATCTCCAGGGAGAAGCAGCGGTCTATCCGTTTCAGCCGTACCGTGTAGAGGTTCCGCGGTTGTATGAAATTTATCCCGGCCACGGCTGGAAGGCATTAAAGCTGAAGAGCAGCGCACCGGATGCGCTCCGCGATCTTTCCGCCAGCTTCAAAGCGCAGGTGGACAGCGGATTTGAGGTTACCATCAGCCCGGCAGCTGCTGCAGCGGCAACGGATGCCCGCGGACAAGCCAATCTGCATGCCAGGGACGCCGTGATGGCCTGTATTCAGATGGCTTATTGTCTGCGTAAATACAAGCTGGAGAGCAGCGAAGAAGAGTGCAGGCCGGCATTCGCCTCTGAGGAAGAATGGGAGATGCGCATGCTTGAAGGACTGGTTGTGCGGATGTTTCCCTGAAAGGACTCTGATACAATATACTCTGCATAAGACAGAGATTCTTTGAATCTGCAGCTACAGTAAAGGAGATGCATGAATGCTGGTGATTACTCAGCTCGTTCCCGGAGAGGAATACGTTATCCATACCTTGATCAGGGAGACCTTTGATACTCATATCTCGCAGTACTATTCAGCTGAAGGTATTAACACATTTTATAGAATCACACCCCAGGCCATCCGGGAACGCTTAAACAACGGCAATGATATTTTTATTGCCCGAAACAGCAGTATGCTCACTGGCGTAATCGAAGTGAACAATAACAATCATATTTTCCTGCTGTTCGTCAGTAATGAGGCGAAGGGTACCGGCGTCGGTAAAATACTGCTTGGTTATGTAAAAGACAGGCTCGCCCAGCTGGGAGTACAGAGGCTTACCGTCAATTCATCGCCTAACTCTGTAGGCTTCTATAAGTCTCAAGGCTTCCTACCGCTTGCCGGGGAAGAAGAAGTGCATGGAATCAGGTCAATAAAAATGCAACTTTTGCTCTAGGTCCCGAGGGAAATAAGCAGGAATAATCTGGACGCGTAGCGAATAGATAGCGGGTCAACAAAATTCGACTTTTAGACTACATATTAGAGGGGCATGGTCGTGAAAAAAGGGCAGAAAACACTTTTCTTGATTACAACGTTTATTTTGATTTTTTTGCTGCCGCTGCTTGGCAGTCTGGCCAAGTGGAAGGGCTTGCCTCCCGGTTACGGGGAATTTCCTTCGCAAAAGGTAGAAGCTGATCCCGGGTTCAGTCTGCTGTATTTCACCCTCGCTTGTATCGTAGCCGTTGTCATAACGCTGGTGCTTGTGTTTCCCCGCATGTTCGGCTTCAAAAAAGTCCCGCCGGCACCGCAGCCCCGGGCAGGCAGCACGGCTTATCCCGTATGGTTCTGGTGGAGTTTACCCGTGCTTGGGCTTAGCTGGTTCCTTATGTGGGCACGTCTGGATCTGCTTGAGCCGCTCGAGAATTACACCTTTGTCCCGTTGTGGTGGTCCTTCATTCTGATCCTGGACGGGATCGTATATAAGCGGACGGGCGGTAATTCAATTCTATCCCGCAAGCCTCATCTGATGCAGCTTCTGGCCGTAGTTTCCTGCTTCAGCTGGTTTGCGTTTGAATACCTGAACTTTTTTGTAGTAGAGAACTGGTATTATCCCAATGAGGACGTATTCTCCAACTTCGGCAATGTCTTCTGGTTTTCATTATCTTATACAACCGTGCTACCGGCGATAGTGGAATGGTATCTGCTGCTGTGCACCTTCAAAGGATTCAAGGAGCGTTACAGCAACGGGCCTAAATTTAACGTATCCCGAACTCTTTTGATCCTTTATTTTGTGATCGGGTTATTTCTGGCGTTTGGTATGGGCTATTATCCTTATCTGCTCTTTTGGGTGCTGTGGGTTGCCCTTGTGCCGATGCTTTCGGCTGCAATGGCGCTCTGCGGCTACTGGACGCCGTTCAGCCCGGTTAAGAACGGTGACTGGTCACAAATTATCCTGATTGCGCTTGCCACCTTGTGCAACGGGTTCTTCTGGGAGTTTTGGAATTTCGGCAGTGAATGGTTCCATGATTCCTTGCCAACCAACCCGAATTATTGGAAGTATTCCGTACCGTATCTGGACAAAATTCACATTTTCTCTGAAATGCCGATTCTGGGCTATTACGGATATCTCTTCTTTGGCGTGAACTGCTGGATTGTGTGGCTGATTGCTGCCTACGTATTCAAATTTGATGCTGATTTCGAATTAAAGGGAAAGAATCGCTAAAGGTGGAGTGGGCATGATTGCGTTGGACAACTATCAGGTTCTGGAAACCATTTCGGATCAGTATGCGAAAGCGGTGTACAGATGCAAGGATGCTTTTACCGGAAATACAGTCATTTTAAAAGTATTAAAAGCTGAATTTACCGGCCACGAGGCTGTAATGCGCTTTAAACAGGAGTACAGGCTGCTCAAGGAGCTCAGCGCGCAGATTCAAGGGGTAATAAAGCCCCATAAGCTTGAAGAGAAGAACGGCTATTATACAATGGTACTCGAGGATATCCGCGGGCGCTCCCTGAAAGAGATCATAGAGTCCGATCCTCTGGACACGGCAACGATTTTACGGCTGGCTATCAAGATTGTGGATATTCTCGGTGCGGTGCATGAGCATAATGTTATTCACAAGGACATCAAGCCCTCCAATATAATTTGGAACAGGGAGCAGGACGAGGTGCAGCTGATCGACTTCGATCTTGCCGTCAAGCTGCCGAAGGAGAAGCAGGAGTTCCAGAACAGCGGGGTGCTTGAAGGCAGCATCCAGTATATTTCGCCCGAACAGACTGGACGGATGAACCGCAATATCGATTACCGGAGCGATTTTTACTCACTGGGTGTTGTGCTGTATGAGCTTATAACCGGAAGCAGACCCTATGCTGCACAGGAAATGCTCGAGCAGATTTACTCTATTATCGCCAAGGAAGCCGTACCGCCCCGCCAGCTGACCGGAGGCAGGGTACCTTCCGAGCTGTCGGATATTATTATGAAGCTGATGGAGAAGTCTTCTGAGCAAAGATACCGGAGTGCTTACGGGATAAAATCCGATTTGAAAAAAGTGCTGGCGGGCGAGACCGGCTTTACCATTGGAGCGGAAGATCGGCATAACGTGTTCCGGATTCCGCAAAAAATATACGGCCGCGATGCAGAGCTGGCCCGGTTGACAGCGGCCTTCCGCCAGAGCGTCAGCGGGCAGCCGCAGCTGATGCTGGTCACCGGAGAAGCCGGTGTGGGGAAGACGGTGCTGGTACATGAGCTGCACCAGCCGATCAGTCAGGAAAAAGGGCTGTTCGCCGAGGGGAAGTTTGACCAGTACAACCGGAATATCCCGTACAGCGCGATTATCCAGGCTTTCCGCCGGCTGATCAGCCAGTTGCTGGATACTCCTGACGGGGAATACAAGCGCCGGTTGGCCCAGTCTCTGAGCGATGAGCTTGCCGGTAACGGCAGCCTGATCGCCGGACTGATTCCGGAGCTTGGCGACTGGATCGGGATACAGACTGAAGTGGAGCCGCTAAATCCCGCTGAGGAGACGAACAGGTTCTTTTTAACCTTTGCCAAGTTTATAGAAGGCATTACTTTCAATGAACAGCCGCTGGTGCTGTTCCTGGATGATCTGCAATGGGCGGATTTCTCCAGCCTGCAGCTTGTCGAGCGGCTGCTGCTGGATCATCAGCTGCGCAGACTGTTCATTGTCTGCTCCTACCGGTCCAATGAGATTCATGAGGGTCACCCCCTGTTTGCTTCTCTTGCCAAGATTGAAAAAAGCCGGGAAGTCGGCATCATCAGGCTCGAGCCGTTGACTGTCCTGGATGTGAATCAGCTTATTTCGGATACCCTGTACAGCCCCCGCGAGCGTGTGGACATGCTGTCGGAAGTGATTTTTAAACGGACCAAGGGCAATTCATTTTTTATCAGCGAGCTGCTCAAGGATTTGTACCGCAGCGGTTATTTATATTTCGATGAGCTGCAGGGAAGCTGGAGCTGGAGGCTGGAGCAGATCCTGAGTCTTCCGGTGAATGAGAATATTGTTGAGTTCCTGATGATCAAGCTGAACAACCTGCCGGAGGAGATCCGCACAACGCTGATGCTGTGCGCGGCAGCAGGCAGCAGATTTGACCTTAGCGTGCTGAAGCTGATCAGCGGGGAGCCGCGGAGCAGGATTGTCAGAGCAATTGCCGCAGCCGTTGACGATGAACTGATAGTTCCGTCCGATGCCGGTTATGCCATGTTTTCCGGTTATCTGGACGAGACCGAAACCGATACGGAACCGCTGCAGGAAATCAAAATTTCATTCCGTTTTGCCCATGACCGGATTCAGCAGGCCTTTTACCAGATGATTGATGAGCGGGAGAGTAAGGAGCTTCACCTAAGAATCGGGCGGGTGCTGCTTGCGAATCTGCCTCCGGAGGAAGCGGAGGAGCTGATCGTCGATATTGCCGCCCATATGAACAAAGGGATGGAGTTCATCCGCAGCCGGGCCGAAATGAACGAGGTGATCCGGCTTAATCTACGGGCTGCCCGCAAGGCAAAGGCAGCCTTCGGTTATGACTCCGCATATGCGCTGCTGGAAGCGGCTTTGCCGCAGCTGCCGGACAACGCCTGGGAGGATGCGGAGCTTCCGGCAGCGGAGATTTACCGGCTGCTGGCCCAGTGCGGATATCTTACTCATCATATTAATGAAGCGGATGCTGCATGCGCGGTACTGTTGAAGTATACAGCCGGTAAAATAGACCGCGCCGGGATTTACGAGCTGCAGGCTGACCATTATATGTATCTCGGGATGATGAAGGAAGCGATCGCTGCCGGGAGACAGGGCCTGCAGGAGATGGGGATCCGGATCCCTCAGCGTGTGGGGATAGCTTCCGTGCTCAAAGAGCTGGTAAAGGTTAAGGCCGCACTGCGGGGGAGAACAGCCGATGATATCTTTGCCTCCGGTGAAATGAAGGACCCGGAAATGCTGCTGGTCATGAGACTGCTGATTAATTTCATCCCGCCGGCCTTCATCTCCGGCGAGACTTCGCTATTTGGCCTGGCTGTACTCAAGAAGGTCGGCTTGACACTGAAATACGGCAATTCCCCTGAATCGGCATTAGCCTTTATAGGTTATTCCATGCTGCTGTCCGGTTTCGGTGATGTGAAGGGGGCATTCGAATTCGGCCGGCTTGGCATCAGAATCAATGACAAGTTCAATGACCTGCAGTGGCGCGGCGCGGCGCATGTCCTGTACACCCTGTTCAGCCACGCCTGGACAGAGCCTTGGGACACGCTGCAGGACTGGTTCACCACCTCGATTGAAGCCAGTCTGCGGACTGGAGATCTGCTCTATCTGGCCCATTCCTGCTTCTATGTCAATCTGTGGAATCCGGAGATGGATCTGCTTACGAACCTGCAGGAAAGCAGCCGGATGATTGCCATGATTGAGAGCACCAAATATAAGGAGTCTCTGGCGACCGCACTGCTGGTCCGGCAGTATTACCGCAATCTGCTTGGGGAAATGGGCGATAACCGCTCGTTAAGCGACGCGTCTTTTGATGAAGAGAGCATGCTGCGGGATCTGGAACAGGCTAAATACAATTCCGGCATTGCAATTTATTATATCTACAAAATGAAGCTTTTGTTCACCTATGAAAACTATCAGGAAGCTTTAGTATACATCGACAAAGCCTACGATATTATCGGGGCGCTTTCCGGCTCTGCTTTTATGGAGGAATTCTCCCTCTATACCTTTTTGAATCTGTCTTACAGCTATCCTAACCTGCGCGGAGGGGATCGGAGTAAAGCAAGAAGAAGAATGAAGAAGGAGCTGGGCAGAGTCCGTAAATGGGCCGGGCATGCGCCGGGCACCTTCAGGCAGCATGAAATGCTGATGAAGGCGGAATGGGCCCGGATCTCGGGCCGGGATGATGAAGCAGGGAAGTATTACGATCTGGCGATTGAGGCCAGTGAGCAAGGGACTTTCGTCAGGTATAAGGCGCTTGCCTATGAGCTTGCAGCTAAATTTTATTACACTAAGCAATTTAACGAGTTTGCCGCTTATCTGCTCAGACAATCCGTTTATTATTATTCAGTGTGGGGTGCCAAGGCCAAAATCCAGTTCCTCAAGGAACGGTATCCCGATATCATCCGCAAAATTAACACCAAGGAATTTCTGCATGGACGGACGTTGTCGGATTATACCGAAAGCATTGATCTTGATTCTATGATCATGGCTTCCCAGGCGATTTCAAAGGAAATTGAGCTGGATAACCTGCTGGAGGCACTAATGCAGATTGTTATCAAGAATGCCGGAGCACAACGCGGCTGCATTCGAATGACCGGCGGCACGGGTCTGCTGGTAGAGGGTGAATATCTGGCGGATGAGGATAGAATTTCTGTTGGAATCCAAAGCCGGAAAAGCTTTAACAATCTGCCCGATTCCATTCTGCGCCAGGTTGAGGAGAGCGGCGAGACGCTGATTTACAATGACGCTTTTTCAGAAACGCAGTTTGTTAATGATCCGTATATCGTGAGGCACCGCCCCAAATCTATGGTCTGTATGCCGCTGATCAACCAGAACAAGACGGTTGCCGTCATCTACCTGGAGAATAATCTGCTTACAGGCGCATTCACCAAGGAACGGATGAAGATCATCAACCTGCTGTCCCGGGAAATGGTGTTCTCTCTGGAAAATGCCAGCCTGTACTCAGAGCTCGAGCGTTCAGAGGAAAAATACCGCGAGCTGGTTAACAATCTGCAGGACGGAATTTTCATTACACAGAACTTTATATGTAAATATGTCAATGATGCGCTGGCCGGGATGCTCGGATATGAGGTGGAAGAGATGCTGGAGCAGCCGTTTGAGAGCTTTCTCAGTCCGTCGGAGCGGGACAAGGTTATGCATTATTATAACCGGAGGGTGGAGGGCAAACCTGCGCCCTTCGAGTATGAGACCCGGCTGCTGCATAAAGACCAGGTTCGTGAAGTTATCGTCATTCACAAGGTTACGCTGATTAATTATATGAACAACATGGCGATTCAGGGAACGGTAAAAGATATCACCCAGCGCAAACAGGCGGAGGAAGAGCTGCTGCGGCACAAGGAGCATCTGGAGGAGCTGGTTGCCGAACGGACAAAAGAGCTGGAGCTGAACAACGAGGAGCTTAACCGGTATATCGGGATGATCGAGCAAATATCCAATACGGACGAGCTGACCGGCTTGTATAACCGCAGATATTTCAACAAGGTTTTTGCAGAGGAAGTTGAAAAGGCAACGGTTACGCAAAAATATCTGACCTACCTGATGCTCGACATCGATTATTTCAAAAAATATAACGATACCTACGGCCATTATGAAGGCGATAAGGTGCTGCGCAGAGTGGGCAGTTTGCTCCTGCAGCTTGCGCAGCGGGCTGACGGCTTTGCCATCCGGCTTGGGGGGGAAGAGTTCGGGATTATACTCACCGGCTTCACTCCTGTGCAGTCCCGGGAATATGCAGAAACTATCCGCCGCAGCATCACCGATTTAAAGATACCGCACGCCCTGAGCCCGCAGTTCGGCATTGTGACCGTTTCGATCGGTATCGCGTGTGTGCAGGTAGGCGATGCCGGGGAAGAGGATGTCTACAAGCTGGCTGACGATGCCCTGTACCAGTCCAAGGCCGAAGGCCGAAACCGCGTTACGCTGTTCCAGTAATATACCTGAACCCTCCGGTGCTTTTATGCCGGATGGTTTGCTGTGCAGACAGCCCTGTGTGTAAAATTCCCGGTCTTAGCAAATACTTTCCCTAAAAGACCGGGAGGCTTATATTATGAAACAAGGGGAAAAGGGTTTATCGGTATGGCATCTGACGATGCTTGCACTCGGGACGGTGGTCGGGGGTTCCTTTTTCCTCGGCACATCGGTGGCCATTCGTGCAGCAGGGCCGTCTGTCATACTGGCCTATGTCATTGGAGGGATTCTGGTTTACTTCATTCTTTCGGCCTTGTCGGAAATGACGGTAGCGAGTCCAGCAGCCGGCTCGTTCCGTACCTACACTGAACAGGCCTTTGGCAAGGGGGCAGGATTTACCGTAGGCTGGGTATATTGGACGGGACTCGTCCTGGCGATGTCCAGTGAAGCAACAGCAGCATCCATACTGCTTCGCGGCTGGTTCCCGCGTCTACCTTTGGGACTGCTCGGTGCTGCAATTATTATTGCTGTTACTCTGTTGAATCTGCTGGGGGCAGCTCGTCTAAGCAGGCTGGAGAGCGGACTTGCAGCCTTTAAGCTGCTGGCCATTGCCGGCTTTATCCTGATTGCTGTCAGCATTGCAGCAGGGTTATGGTCAGGGGGCCAGCAGAACGCAGGTGTGCAGGTTCTGCAAGGCCAGACCTGGATGCCGGGAGGCATTGCCGGGATCGCCGGGAGCATGCTGATGGTTATGTTTACCTATGCCGGATTTGAAGTGCTCGGGCTCGCAGCTTCGGAGGCAGGCAATCCGGGCGTGACGATTCCCAAGGCGATCCGTTATACCCTTGTGCTGCTGGTCGGCTTGTACATCTCAGCCATAGTAGCCTTGTTTCTGCTGCTGCCTGCAGCCGCTGTGTCCGAGCAGGTCAGTCCGTTCGTGACAGCGCTGAGCCGCTTCGGTCTTGGCTGGGCAGGCAATGTAATGAATGTTGTCCTGGTATCCGCTATCCTGTCTACCATGCTTGCGTCAGTCTTCGGCCTGGGCCGGATGCTGCGGTCACTGGCAGAGGAGGGACACACTCCAGCCTGGATGCGTGACCGGACGGATATCCCTTACCGCGGTATTCTGATCTCCGGCGGCGCGATGCTCGCCGGTCTTGGCCTGGGGATGCTGCTCCCGCAGGGTGTCTACCTGTTTCTGGTCAGCTCCGAGGGTTTTTCTCTGCTGTTCTCTTATCTGATCATTATGGCCAGCCATTACCGGCTGCGCAAGCGCCATGGCAGTCCGCTTACCGCGCGGCACGGCTTGCGCGGTTATCCGTACACGTCATGGCTTGCGATCGCAGGTCTGCTAGTCATCCTGGCAAGCATGCCTCTGATCCCCGGTCAAGGCGGCGGTCTGGCAGCCGGGATCACGCTGGTCGTGTTCTTCGCTGCGGTTTATGCGGCAGGCAGGCTGCGCCGCAGGGCCGGCGGGCAACGCAGGGTACCAAAGCCGCAGCTGCTTGTGCCCGCTGCCCGGGCGCAGATGGAGGCCGGGGAGGAGCCCGGGACGAGCAGCGGGGAGCACAGGTGAGTGAGGAACGTGGGACCCAGACGGCCCAACGGGCAAGATGAAGGGCAATCATGCCCTGGATTCAGCCCAGCGTTTAGCGCAGCGAGCACACAAAAAACAAAGCCGCCCGTTCAATTCCACGGGCGGCTTTGTTTTTAATACACATTAAACATTGCGGCGATTTCATCATATTGCGTTGTCTGGGTCAGGGCCAGCGAGAGCAGGATGCGTGCTTTTTGCGGGACCAGGCTGTTGCAGGGAATCGAGTTGGCAGATAAATCGATATAGGTATCTTTTAGGGTGATGCCGCTTGAAATCCGTGAGCAACGGACAACGGGAATATTGTTATCCTTCAGCTCACCGACCTTATCGATCCACGGCTTGCTGTAGATGCCGCCGCCTGCTCCGGCGATGACGATTCCTTTGGAGATTGTGGACAGATAGTCAAGTATGCCGGGATCGGCATCGACATGGAAATAGGCGACGGACACCTCAGGCAGGCCGCTGAGCGAGGCGACATCGAACTGGGCGGCGGTCGTATGCTTTTTCAGAGAACGGGTATAGAAAAAAGCTTCACTGTCACGCATATAGCCCAGACAGCCGAAGTCCCGTTCATCAAAAGCGTTGGCCTTAAATGTATTGACCTTCTGCACATCTCTGCCGCTATAGATGCCTTCTGCGAACACGACCATGACACCCTGACCGGTCGCCTCCGGATTGGCAGCGAGAGCAACCGACTGGAACAGATTCAGCGGACCATCCGGACTAATAGCCGTTGCAGGACGCATGGAACCGGTGATAATGACCGGCTTATCAGTTTTGATGACGAGATTCAGAAAGTAAGAGGTTTCATCGAGCGTATCCGTTCCATGGGTGATGACGAAGCCGTGAATATCCTCCCGCTGCGCTAACGTGTTAATAATGGAGGCAAGAGTCAGCCAGTGCTGGCTGGTAATATCGGCGCTGCCCAGGTTGCTTACCTGAATACCGACACAGTTGGCTACACGCTCCAGGTGGGGCACGCTGTCCAGCAGATCCTGGATGGGAAGGGCACCGGGCTCGTAATTTAAGGTTTTATGCGCTTCGCCGCTTCCGGCAATCGTCCCTCCGGTGGCGAGAATAACGACATTTTTCAGATTGGGATTATAGAAGGGGGAGGCTGTAAAATTGACTTCCGGCGTTGGAATGATCATGAGTACGTTCCTTTCAGTCTAAACTATTATGTGAGAAAGCTAACGTATAATAAGAAAGAAGTCAACTGATTTTTGTTAAAGGAAAATTTTGCCTTACAGCCGAATATATAGAAAGGTATAATCCATGAGTTAGGCTAAGGGGGCTGGGCATGAATCCATTTTTCCATTTACATACAGTGGCAGACGGAGTCTGGGCGGCAATTGTGGTTCCGGGCAGCGGAGCATTGGGAAATGCGGCGATCATTGACTTGGGAGATAGTGTGGTGGTTGTGGATACTTTCGGTCTTCCGCAGGCGGCGGAGCTTTTGAAGGAAACGGCCGAGAAGCTGACCGGAAAACCGGTGCAGTACGTGGTGAATACCCACTATCACGGAGATCATCATTACGGTAATCAGGCTTTTACGGACAGTCAAATTATAACTACAGCTATAACCCGGGAGTTTTTAATCAGGGAGGGGACGCCGCCTCTAGAAGCTTGGCAAGATGGATTACAGCAGGTAATTAATACCTTGGAAAAAGGCAGAAAGGCTGCACCGGACTACAGGCTTCAAACGGCCTTTGCCAATGAGATCGCGGATAAAAAGGCTTTGCTGGCAGCTGTTCCGGATATCAGCAGAGTGACGGCATCCGTAACCTTTTCCGATAAAATGGAGATACATGGCAGTGCGCGCACCGCTACCGTGCTAACCTTTGGCGGCGGGCATACAGAAAGTGATGCGATGGTGTACGTAGAGGATGCAGGTGTATTCATTGCCGGTGGTCTTGTACTTAGCCGGACTCATCCGGCTATGGCTGTACCAGCAGTATAAACAAGGAGAAGGGGTGAGGTAATGATTGAACTGGAAGCCGGCAAGTATGCACAGGTTCTCCCGATGCTGGATTTAGTTGAGATTAACAGCTTGTTCGCAAGAGTCGTTCTGGAGCGCACGGTCACAGGCAAAGTCTATACGGACAACCCGGACGATCCCCGCGCTTATTATATAGCTCATCCCTACGGGATGTCGCTTGTGCTTGGGGATACCGGTAATACTGCTTTTGTTGACGCGGTCTGTGAATACATAACGAACAACAAAGGCGGCAGGCGTACGGCAGAATGGCTGCAGGCAGATCCGGCGGGAGAGTGGACAGGAATTATCGAAGCCGCAGCTGCCTTACATAATAGTCCAATTGGATTGGACGGCGGCTTCCGTGCAGAGGCTAGCTCCAGAGCCATTCAGTGCAATACCAGGGTCAATTTTATCCTGGACCGTACCGCATTTGCAGCTGCCAAAAAAGCTGCCGGCAGCCAGCCAGCTCACATCGCACGTCTAAATGGAGAGCATTTTACGATGCTGGAGCAGGGAGTGGTTCCCCGCTTTTTTTGGCGGGATGCTGCACATTTTACAGCGGAAGGGGCAGGCTTTGTACTGCTGACAGCGGAGGGAGATGTAGCTGCTGCTGCATTCTCCTCCTGCCGTGCCTTGGGCCAGCTGGAGATTGGAATTGAGACGCTGCAGGCCCACAGGGGAAAAGGATACGCTTTTGCGGTCAGCCTGGCGCTGATTGAATATTGTCTGGAGCATGGTCTGGAGCCGGTCTGGGCCTGCCGGCAGGAGAATACCGGATCATACCGTCTTGCGCAAAAGCTGGGCTTCCGCCCGGTGCTGACCCTTCCTTATTTCGGTTTGGCTTATGAAGCGTAGCTTATGTGTATTGGTGCTGTATCTCCTGACTGCCTGCAGTGCTTGGGATCAGGAGGAAGATTCGACGGGAAAGGCGGTTACCGTATTGGCGGACGGCACTGCAATTCCGCTGGCGGTCCGGGCGGCCGGTGACGGGCAGACAGACCGGGAACACCGTGAGGAGCAATACCAGGCCCTTGTTGAGCAGATAGAACCGGGGGATATCCCATATATTCGGCTTGGAGAGTTGATCGAGGTCCATCTGGCGGAGCAAGAGGATGCTGATTATGAGCTGACGGATGTAATTCTGCTGACGGACGGCAGCTACAAATACTCAATGCCCGATAACGGGCCTCAGACGGTTGTGATTAGGGGAGGGGCGGGGTCTTTTGAGCTTGGTATCCATCCGGCTGCCTTTTTAAGCTCAAGTACATCGGATTATGAGCCGGGTGCCACTCTCCGCGGCTTCCGCCTGAGCGGGATGAGCGGGGGAGAGCTGCAGGACATTTATTTTGTGCTCCGCACAGATGCCGGAAGTGTCGGACCGAGCCTGTAATAAACAGCGGCTGTTCATATTTTGATAGGAGAAGGGCGCCTTGGAGCGCTCTTTTTTATTGATAAATACCAAGATAATGATTATCATTATCATTAACGTGAAGCTGTATTTTGAATGGAGGGATACCAATGGAGCGGGTGCAACCGCTGGATATAAGCGATACAGATACTGGTGAACGGACCGGCATGGCCGGTATCCGGGCTTTTATGGCGAGTCACTTTCATGAGCCGTTGTCCATTGATCAGCTGGCCGGCATGGCCGGCCTCAGACCGAAATATTTCAGTGAGCTGTTCAAAAAAACGTACGGGCATAGTGCGATGGACTATCTGACCGATCTGAGGATCAGCAGGGCAAAGCAATATTTGCAGGAGTCCGGCTATCTGCTGCGGGAAATTGCCCATAAGGTCGGGTACAGTGATGAGTTCTATTTCAGCCGCAAGTTTAAAAAAGAGATCGGGGTACCGCCGTCCGCCTTCGTCCGCCGGCAGAAGCGGCGGATTGCCGCCTGCTCTGCTGCAGCCACCGGACAGCTGCTGGCGCTGGATATCATCCCGGCCGCTGCACCGCTCGATGCGAAATGGACCCATTATTATTACAACAAATACTATTCTCTAATTGAGACCCATCTGAGGGTTGATCTTCTTGACCGGGAGATGGAGGTTGACAAGCTGATCCGGTCGAGGCCTGATGTTATCATCGGACATGCCGGGATGGCTGAGGACTGGCGGGATTCACTGTTCCGTAATGCCCAGACCCTGTTCATTCCCGGAGAGCAGGGCCGCTGGGATGAACAGCTGCTGGAGCTGGCGGTTTTTCTGGACAGGGAGCAGCAGTACAGGCAGTGGATTGAGCTGTATGAGCAGAAGGCAGAGCAGATTACACAGCAGGTCTCAAAAGCGGTAGGCCGGGACAAAGTGATTGTTCTGCGGCTAAGCGGCGACCAGCTGTATGCCTACTGTAACCGGGGGATAAGGGACGTGCTGTATGAGCAGCTTGGATTCTGCCCGGCTTATAGCCACTCAAGCGAGCTTTATAATGAACCTGTCGCTATTGATGAACTCCAGGCCCTGAACCCGCAGCGGCTGCTGCTGCTGATCTGCCCGGATTCCCGGACAAGGATGAGCTGGCTGTCGCTTCAGCACAATGAGCGCTGGTGCAGTCTTCAGGCAGTACGCAACAGGCAGGTGTATCTCCTGCCTTCTGACCCCTGGTTTGAATACTCAGCGGTGGCAATCGACCGGATGCTGGAGGAAACACAGCTGATGTTTACCGGAAATAGTCCAAATCCGCAGGAGGACAGAGTCCATGGTTACCCGAAGGCCTATCCTTTATAATCTCCATTAATGAGAACGATTATCATTAGGGGGAGATCGGACATGCAAGACATAACCGTATCGGCAGGTAAAATTAGGAAGGGATTGCTGCCCGCTTCACTCGGCCTGCTGCTGGCAGCTGCGCTGCTGAGCGGCTGCAGTTCAGATACAGCAAATTACGGGGCAGACAGTGCAGCCCCGGCAGCCGCTGCAGCAAACGCACAGCCTTCTGCTGAGCCGTCCGCTGAGCCGTCTGCAGCAGCTCAGACAGCTGAAACGGCCTATCCGCTTACTGTTACAGATGAGCTGGGCCATGAGCTGACGCTGGAAGCGGTGCCGCAGCGCATTTTTGCCCCGTATCTGGAAGATTCGCTGGTTGTGCTGGGTGTCAAGCCTGTGGCCCAGTGGGCGAACAACGGACAGGGGCAGGCCTATCTGCAGGACAAGCTGGCAGGTGTGCCGCTGCTTGATTTCAACAGCGGGCTGCCTTCACCGGAGGTCGTTATGGATCTGCAGCCGGATCTGATTGTGCTGCACAACGCCAATTACGCCGAGAACGGGGTATACGAGCAATACTCCAAGATCGCCCCGACCTATGTATTCAAACAGGCTGCAGGTGATCTGGACAGCTCTGTAACGATGCTTGGTGAACTCATCGGGAAGCAGGAGGCCGCAGCTGAAGGACTGGCCGCCTATCACCGGAAGGTTGAAGAGGCCCAAGCAGCACTTGCTCCGCATATGGACGGAAAGAAAGCACTGATCATCCGTTTCAATTCGCGTGGAATGTTCCTGATGGGCGGCGTATACGGCGGCTTCGTGCTGGCGGATCAGCTGGGCATTGCCAAAAGTGATCTGGTTGCAGCCGAGAACAGCCTGGAGCTGTCGCTGGAGCTGCTGCCGGAGATTGATGCCGACTACATCTTCCTGGCCAATGACACTGCTAACAGCGGGGAGACCTTCTACAAGGAGCTGACGGAAAGTGCCCTCTGGAAAAGCATCCCGGCCGTTCAGGCCGGGCATGTATACAATGTCGATGACCGGTATTGGCTGGGCGGGGGCATTGTCGCTTACAACAATGTTATAGATGATGTACTGGAGATTATCGCGCCATGAGCAGCATCAGGGAACTAACCTATCCGCACCAGGGCTGTGAGGAAATTGTCATTACCGCCGGTCCCCGTAAGGCAGAGTACCGGCTGCTGCTCTCACATCCGTCCGGTGAAGCTCCGCCGGACGGTTACCCGGTGATTTACGCGCTGGACGGGCATGCTGTATTTCACACTCTGGCCGAAGCCGCGCGGCTGCAGACCCGTAAGCCGCACGGCTTCGACCCGGTGCTGATCGTCGCCATCGGCTATCCGTCAGGCGAGCCGTTTGATATGATCCGCCGCTGTTACGATTTCACGATGCCTGTAGAGGAAGAGACATTGCTCAAGCGGCCGGATGGCAGCGCCTGGCCGGAGTACGGCGGTGCGGGCAGCTTCCTGGATATCCTGCAGAAGGAAATCATGCCGATGATTGCCGGCCTGTTTCCGGTAGACCGGCAGCGGCAGGCTATATTTGGCCATTCCTTCGGCGGCTTGTTCGTCCTGCATGCCCTGTTCACCAGGCCGGAATTGTTCACCCATTATGCGGCCGGCAGTCCATCCGCCTGGTGGGGGGATTATGAAGTCTGGCGTGAGCTAGAGGCCTTTACGGCTGAGTATCCTCTGCTTGACCTGCAGCGGAAGCTGCTGATTACAATCGGAACCGACGAGCTTGACCATATGGTCAAGGATGCCGGGAAGCTTCCCATGCTGCTGGGGCCGCTCGCCGGGCAGGGACTCGAGGTCAGTCTGGCCGAATTCTCCGGGGAGAATCATGTCAGCGTCCTGCCTGCAGCACTCAGCCGGCTGCTGAAGTTTGCGTTGGAGAAGCAGTAGGGCTGGCTCCAGCCGGCAGATCAGGTCGGGAACCTAACCTCAAAGGAAAACATCAAAAAACCTCTCTTTATCAAATGGCAATGGTATTACTGCCATTTGTATAAATGAGAGGTTTTCTTTATTCCTCTTAATCCCTTAATTAACCATTCAACCGTTTATGATTCTCATGGGCGATGCTGATAAGGGCAGTATAGAGCGGCTGAACGTTGAACTTTTTGGCGAATTCAAATTTATAGGCTGCAGTCTGCAGATTGTTGGATTTATGATAGGGAGAGGTAATATAGTGCAGGTTAATTTCACAATCATCAAAGCCTGTGCCGCCGGTCTCCATGGTTACTTCATAAATAGAGCTGAGGTGAATGGAAGCAACCCGCGTTTTCTTGCCGGTAACCCCCTGATGATCAATCAGAATCAGCCGCTCATCTGTAATGATGAACGCATCGCGGACCAGCTTGAAGCCTGTGCGGATCTGTTCCTGGGGCATCAGATAAGCCCCGTACTGGTTCATGAGCTCCGGAATCGTCACCTCTGAATAATTCCCCATTAAACCGCCAAACAAGTTAGCCATTATATTCCCTCCTGAGTCCACCGGGGTGGAGATGCTGTTGCTATGTTCCCTGTTAATATTCTCCAAACTCGTGACTAATCCTGCCTCGAAATATGGTAAACTTATTTCAATAATGATAGGGGTGAGAGGCATATGGCGGACGAACATGATGAGCTGGCGGAGAAAAGACGCAAAAATCTGAAGCTCATACAGTTCAGTAAAGAGGACGATGCGCTGATCGAATCGGATAAACCTAAAGAGACCTTTGCCGATGTTGGCGGGCTGGAGGATGTGAAGAAGAAGATCCGGATGAATTTCATCCTGCCGCTGCAGCAGCCGGAGCTGTTTGCCGCTTATGGCAAAGAGGCGGGCGGCAGCCTGCTGCTCTACGGTCCTCCGGGCTGCGGGAAGACCTTTTTGGCCCGGGCTGTGGCCGGAGAGATCGAAGCCAATTTCATGCATATCGAGCTGCAGGCGATCCTTGCTATGTACGTGGGACAGAGTGAAAACAATCTGCACAACATTTTTGCAAAGGCACGGGAAAACAAGCCCTGCGTCATCTTCATTGACGAGCTGGATGCCATGGGCGGCAGCCGTCATCAGATGCGCCAGCACCATGACCGGATGCTGGTGAACCAGCTGCTGCTGGAGCTGGACGGGCTGCAGGCAGAGAATGATCAGGTTTTTGTGATCGGCGCGACCAATACACCGTGGTATCTGGATTCGGCGCTGCGCCGCCCGGGGCGGTTCAACCATCTCGTATTTGTTCCGCCGCCGGCGGAAGCGGAGCGTGAAACCATTCTCGGCCTGAAGCTTGCCGGCAAGCCGGTTGAACCGCTCAATCTGTCCAGGCTTGCGGGAGAGACCAAGTTTTTCTCAGGCGCTGATCTGGAGCAGGTAGTAAGCGATGCCGTTGAGATGGCGATGGAGCGCACCTTTGAAACCGGGGAGATTCAGCCGATTACGGCGGGTGATCTGCGGCAGGCGGCCAAATCCCGCAAGGCGACAACGCTGGAGTGGTTCGCCACAGCAAAGAATTATGCCACGTTCAGCGACGTGAACCGGGATTATCAGGTTGTTCTCGACTATGCCAAGAAGCATGGCATCAAATAGTACAGGCGAGGCAGGAGGTCCTGATGATGGAGTATGAATCCAGCGGCTACGGTTTGGCTGCGGTGCATGAGCTTATGGGAATGAAACGGTACAAGGAGGCGCTGGCTGAAGCGGAGCAGGTACTGCGCGAGGACCCGGAGGATCCGGATATTTTTGCAATTATCGCACAGATTCAGCTGTATCTGGGAGACTACAACAAGGCGATGCACTGGGCGGGAGAAGCGCTGCAGCGGGATCCCGAGCAGCAGCTGGCCTGGTTCGTAAGAGTTAATGTCTACTATGATACACAGGACTATAAAGCGCTGATAGAGGCAGTAGCCGAAGCGATGCGGATTGACCCCTATGAGCCGCATTATTACTTTCTCAAGGCTAATGTGCTGAACAAGCGGGCGAAATACAAGGAAGCGAAGGAAGAGCTGCTGCAGGCGCTGGAGCTGAGCCCCGAGAATGCAGTCTATCTGGCTACATTGAGCTATACTGAAGCCCTCCTTGGCAACCTGGCTGAATCGGTCAGTCTTGACAGGCAGGCGGTCCAGACAGGGGTAGAGAATGAATATGTGCTGCTGTATCTGGGCTGGGCTGCGGGACACCGCGGGGACTACAAGCTCAAAGAAACCTATATGAGAAATGCCGTCCGGCTGGATCCGGATGACAAGCAGCTGCGGGATGAGTTTCTGGAGTCGCTGCAGCAGACCAATAAGCTGCTGGGCCTCTTCCTGTGGCCGACCAAGTATATCCGCAGGCTGAAGCGCTGGCAGCTTCTCACGGTCTGGATTGTGGCCTGGGTGGTGTTCAGGCCGCTGGTGCTGTTGCTGCTTCTGCTGTATATCATGGCCAATGTGGTGACCAAAGCGGTCGTTCATGTGCAGGTTTACGGCTGGCAGAGAAGACGAAGGTAAGAGATTCATTTATGCGAGTGCCCCGGCAGCCGTTAAGGCTTAGGGCACTCTTTTTTTATTCGTACAGGTTTAAGTGTGGCACATTTGGTGATAATAGGGGGTAATCATAAGGAAGGGAGTGGCAAAGCTGGATATTACAATGGGATCAGATGAGGTCATCAGCCGGATTAAGCAGCTCCAGTCGGGCGGAGGAAGCATCAACAAGAAGCAGGTTAAGCAGCATGACCCGGAATTAATGCGCAGTGCCCTGTACTATTTTCCAAGCTGGGAGCATGCTGTGAAGAACGCAGAACTGCTGTAAAGAACATATCAAGCACAAAGAGCCGGGACTGCAGAACTATTATTATAGTCTGTAATCAGCGGCTCTTTGTGCTTCAATTCACGTTGTGGCTACTCCGGTTGATTGAAATCCTCAGGGCAAATGCTCTGCCGCTGGATCGCCTTCATATTCAGATGAAGCTCATTCATGTATTGGTTAATTTTGAGCTGCAGCTTGCGGAGCATTTCGATCTGCATCTCGTTAATCCGCTCCTCCGCGCAAAAGGCTGAGCAGGACAATTGCCCGGCGCTGTAAGACTTTGTTTCATCGACAACGGTGTTAAGCTTTTCTTTGTAAATCCGCTTTACCGGACCCTCTTCCCCTCTAATCTCATAATAACGGCTTGTCTCCAGCAGAAGTTTCCAATGACTTACCTTAACGGCAAATTCATCCCTTTCGATTGCTGCCGAAACTTTCACAATTTTAATATGACTGTTCATGGTAACAATTCCTCCTGCACCCTACACCAAAACGGGATTCATTTCGCGGCAAAACCATTAGCGATTATATCATGCAGTGCAAGCTTTTCCCACTGGAAGTTATGGTAAGTGGTTCAATTGAACTATGTCTAAAGAACCTGGAAATAAGCAGACTTTGTCTGCAACTTTTTCCTGTTTCTGGAGTCCAAAGAATAGATGTCGGAATCAGAACATGAAGAAAGGATTGATATTTATGAAAAAGAGCTGGCTGTTTTTTCCTGTTCTAGTGTTTTTATTAGTTTTTCCTTCGGTAACCTCTGCTGCTTCAATCGCTTATTTCACAGTAACCTGGGAAAACGGAGGCCAGTCGACAAGCCCGGCACTGCTGAAAGAAGGGACTGTTTATACCCGTGCCAGCTTCCTGGAGTCGGCTGGTCTGCAGGCTTCCCGGAGCAGCACGCGCAGCGGGACAGTATACACGTATAGCGGATGGAAGAAGACGGTGACTGTTACCACAGCAAGTACAAAGGGAAAGCTGGATGGTCAGACTGTCAGCCTTGGGGGCCGGCCTTTTGTCTATAAGGACGAGCTGTATCTTCCGGCCCGGTTCGTAGTACAGGCATTGGACGGAGAGACGGTAAGCTGGAACGCTAAAAGCAGGGTATACACCGCCAAAAATCTCCAGTTCTTTTCAAGTGCCAGTGCCGTTTACGGAGGAGTCACCTACACTGTGGATAAGCAGACGGGAAAACTGTATGCCCAAGCTCCGGCGGGACAGCCGAAGCTGATTGCCAATCTGGGTTCCGAGCTGTATGACATGGTCGATTTTAATTTCCGTAAGACGGACGGAGGATTACTTTACCTGACAATCACCGATGTTTACGGGGAACCGCACATCAATAACAAATGGTATACCCTGATCCTGAAGGAGGGTATGGTGATTCGGCAGGCCAGTGTGGGGTATTGGCAACGGTACGGGGATAATGTGAAAATGTACGGGGACAACCTTATTTTGACGGACGGCAAGCTGCTGAGGGTGATTGAAGACGGGACCGGAAAGGTAAAAGAGACGCTGGATCTCGTCAAGCTTGGCGGGATTAATGATAAGTACCTGGTCGAGGCCATGGATGACGACTTTCTGCTGATCCGTCCCAACCAGAAAGGGCTTCTTATGCTGATTGACCGTAAAACCGGGAGCAATACGCTGCTCTACAAGGAACTGCTCGACGCTGACCAGCAGTTGTATGCAGAAACCAACGACGTTCCGTTTCACGGGGATCAGCTGGAATTTGTCCGGCGCACCGGCAATCTGCTGCAGTTCAAGAATCAGGCGGTTCTGGACGGCCGGGTTTACGAATATGATCTGTCAAAGACTCGGCCTTAGGCTGAGTTTTTGATATTAAACCATGTTGCAGGGAGGTGATAGAGCGGATATGGAGATGCTGTACCATTATTACGAAAAAGCGCTGGGGCCCTTCCGGAATCTCTCGGATTTACCGGCTGCCGAGGCGGAAGAAGTGCTGGGAGCGATCCGGCGGGAAAAAGAAGTCATGGCTTCACGCAGACCTGAAGGTTACCTGGAGCGAAGAAGAGAGCTGGAGCAGCTTGCCAGGGATATGTTTACCGCGAAAGGCGGGAAGCCGGTCCGGACTGCCCCGCATTATATGGTTGTCGGCGAATGTGACTGGCTGAAATCATGGTACGCTGAGGGAGAATCGGTTAAGATACCGCTTGCATGCTTTGACACCGGTACGTTGTCATTCTCATACGGTGATTTATTTCCTACCTTTAGTTCCAGGGTGCAGGACGGACGGGAATATCGGGGTCAAGTGTATACATATTATGAAATATTGCAGCTAATTGAAAAGTACGGATTGCCGCAGATTTGGAATAAAGACGGCACCGGCGGTCCGGAGCGGTATATTGAGGTGCAGGTGTGGGACGATGGGCCTTTGAAATCCCTGTTAGAGGGAATCGATAACTAATCAGGATGTAATGTAAATATGTGTAATTGTAACGGAGATGTAGTACAATTCATTAAGTTGCCCGTTTTGGGCACCTATTACATGGATTAAAGGAGACATACGATGACAAGGACTTCAAAAAAGGCTCACCCGATTCTATTTTCGCTCCTGCTTGGCATTCTGCTGATTTTACTGATTTCAGCCGCCGCCGCCGCCGCAACCATTATGGAATTAAAAGACAACGGGGTAATAGCGGCCCAGGGAGCAGCTTTTCTGGTAATGGCAGTTATTGTTGCCGGTTATATGACGAGGGGAGGCCGCAGGTGGAGGCAATTTGGATTCAGACCTTTTCGTGCAGCAGAACTGCGGGACTCGCTGTATTACATACCGCTGGTGATCATTGCTCTGGTTCAACCGGTGATGGGCGGGCTTAATGTTCAGCTTACGTCAGCTGAAGTCCTGCTGTTCCTGGTGTTCACCCTGATTGTCGGTTTTACTGAGGAGACAATTTTCAGAGGTATCATAAGAGATAAGCTGAAGGATAAGGGGCCTGTATTTTATATTGTTTTTTCTTCGGTATTCTTTGGCCTTCTGCACATATCTAATGCGCTAAACGGAACTGATCCCATACATATTGTGCTGCAGGTTGTGAATGCCTTTCTGATCGGGTTAATCCTTGCTCTGCAAATAGAGACTACAGGGAATATTATCCCGCTGATTCTGTTTCATTTTGTATACGATGCTCTTGCCTTCATGACCATTGAGAATCCCGATAAAGAGCTGACAGTGGTTATTGTCCTGAATGTTTTGTATTTGCTGTACGGTATTTACCTTGTCTACAAATTGCGCCGACGCAAAAAACTGGGGACTGCATCCGGAAACCGGTTTAGTGCTTAATTTTGACACAGGTGTCCTGAACCATTAATCTTTTACAGGATTGTTCCATCCGGCTGATCTACTAGGACCTGCCCCGAGATTACAGTGATTTTACAATTGTAAATGTGTAAATTCCACGTAAAACCGCAAAATAAGCAGCAATTGTCAGGCTCGGGGGGGCCAATATCTGGGACTAGTAATTTCCGGGGAATACGACAAAATACGAAAAATTTTGGAAGTTTAAAATTTAGCAGATATGCGCTACTATAGTGACATCACCAACAAGTAACTGCACAGATAACTGCTAAGCAGCTATCGCCTAAGCTTACTTATGGTGAGTACTGAAGGAAGGAGAGATTCCCAAAGAAACCATGAACCAGGGACAAGCTATTCAGGCAAGACTCATCTTGCAGTCGAAGGAGCGTGATTCCGTTGAAGCAGGTTAGCGAAGCGTACAATTACGGTTGACACAGTAGGGAAAACGTCCGTGAAAACGTTTTTCGTGTAATCGTGTACGTGGGGAACTCATCCCATATGCAGGACATGGGGCAATACTCCTTATCAGGAGCGAACGGGAAATACCGAAATTGAATGAACAATAACCATGTCAGGGATATGGATTGTGGCTGGAGGAAATGATCGAATTGAATAATGGATTGAACACATAAATCCCCGTTACCTAGGTTGATAAGGTAGTCGGGGATTTATGCGTGTATGCTAATAAAAGCTGTCAGGTTGCAGTTAATATAGGTAAGACCGATTCACGGAATACATCTGCAGCGCGTTTCTGCTTGCCGCGATGATCCTGGGTCAGGACAACGACGGTTTCCTGCTTCGGCAGAACATAAATAAACTGCCCGCCGTATCCCCGGGCGTAATAATATTGAAGTTCTGTTTTCGCAGCAGCATCTCCGGAGTGAGTATAGCTGTCCGTCCACCAATGCCAGGCGTACCCGCCGCGGCGGGGAGCTTCGGCCAGGATAGCGGTTTGTGTGGAACGGTCAACCAGCTCTGGAGCAATCAGCTGCCGGCTCTCCCATTGACCGCGCTGCAGATAGAGCTGGCCGAACCTCAGCAGATGAACCGGGCGCAGACGCAGCCCGAAGCCGCCGGTATGAATACCCTGCGGGTCCTGCTCCCACTCATACTGTTCAAAGCCCAGCGGTCCAAACAGTTCTGACTCCGCAAACCGGGCAACCGGCAACCCTGTGCCTTCTGCCAGCAAAGCCGCCAGGAGCTGGGAAACACCGGAATTGTACTCCATATGCTCACCGGGATTGTGGGACAGCGGCTGCTCCAGCACAAAATCTATCCAGTTCTCTGAGCGCGTCATGCGGGGAAAGGAATTCCGGCCGCCAAACTCCGTCCAGTTAAAGCCCGCTGACATGGTTAGCAGATGCTCCAGTGTTATTGCAGCTTTGCGCGGGTCCCGGTCCTGCCGGAGCCGGGGATAAAATTCCGCCAGGAGTGTTTCCGGCTGCGGCAGCAGTCCTTTTTGCATTGCGATGCAGACGAGAGCAGACAGGATACTTTTGGTACAGGAGTTGATTTTGGCGAGTTCACCGGCTGTGCCGGTTTCTCTATAATGTTCAAAGACAAGACGGGCTTCGGAGCTAATTAGACAGCTGCGCAACTGGTAGGGTGCGAGCGCTGCGGAAAGTTTGGATGTATCCATTTCATAAGTTCCTTTCTTATGCTGCCGGATGGCGTAATCCATTATTATATTTGTACATTGCTGTTAACAGTGTACCAGCCTTATTGCAAAAAACGAAATGAGAGGAGAATGGTTGGGGGCTATTAACACAAGGGGTCTATTTTCACGAAAAATAAATAGTTAATAGACACAAATTTGTGAAAAAGTTCACGTAATAATTATCAAATTTTAATATATAATATGGTTATCAAAAAGAAATTTAATAAAATTAATTGGGGGAATTGAGATGAAATTTGTAAAAAGCTTATTGGTTGCCGGGGTTGCCGCTGCGTTATTGACAGGTTGCGGTTCGAATAGTGATAATGCGGGTAATGAAGCTGCTGCCACTGCAACTGCAGCTGCCCAGACCGATGCGGTATCGACTGCTTCCATCGTGAAAGAACAGGATCCGTTCCTGAAAGCAGTTAGTGCAGAAGGTAACTGGATCGTTGCGATCCTGAATGATCTGACTGTAGATCAGGATGTTGTTGTAGCCGGAGAATTCCATGATAAAGGCGCTGCCGAAAATGCAATCTACCGTAAGCTCGCCCTGTACGCACAGGATGCTGATCATAATGTAACTGCTACTTATACGCTGACTGCACCAAAGGTGACTGTACAAAGCGAGAACTTCAGAGTGCAAGGCGGTACAATTAAAGGTGACGTATATGTAGAAGCTAACGGCTTCAACCTTTATAAAGATGCTACCATCGACGGTAACCTGTACTTTGCAAGTGCTGATGTACAAGCCACTGCAGTGATGGAAGGCAAAGTGACTGGAACCACTGAAGTTAAATAATAAATTTGCACTGCGGATGATACAATAAATGAGGTCTGTAGGCTAACCCGGAAAAAGGGTTGGTTTGCAGGCTTTTTTCTGTTTATATAGAAATATGTGGGAATGAGTCTGTGAAGGGGGAATTGTTATGCTGGGACGATGGGTGCCGCTGCTCATTTGTTCATTATTTTTAATAATCCCTGGGCTGCAGCAATCTTAAAGCTAGTGAGGTGTCCAGTATCCGGATTGAGTGCGTGGATATATGCAACAGCGAAGATTTACAGGCAGAGCCTTTTACCGAAAAGACCTTTACGGAACCGGAGGCGATTCGGGCTTTTGTAAATGCGGTCAATAAGGCAAGCAGGATAAAGGGAGAACTGGATTATGGTGTGACGTTCAGAATGTATGCAGCTTATAAAAGCGGCGGTGAAAAAGTCTACAGCCTCAACATCTCTGATTCAAAAGAGGAGGGGATACGGGGTCTGCTGGTGGAATCTAAAGATAGCGGAAAAGGCTACTCGATTCCTCCTAAAAATCATGAGGAGCTGCGGAAGCTTATTTATGGGGAGTAATTTTGAACGAAGGACAGGTAAGCAAGCTTACAGAAGAAAAGGGGCTGCGACGGCATTGCTAAATCTGCTTGAAAAAGAGTTAAGCCGCCGCAGCGTGGTTGACGTAAGGATTCTGACAGGCAGTACTAATCATTCGGCTCAGCGAACCTATGAAAATAAAGGTTATTCGATAGACAATGAGGCAGTGCTAACCAAGCAGTTTCTCTGATCAGAGCTTCACAGGATAGCTTCAGCCTCAGGTTCCTTGAATTGCAGCCGGTACAGCTCCGCGTATACTCCGTTGCTGGACAGCAGGCTGTCATGAGTGCCTTCCTCGGCGACAGCTCCCTTATCCAGCACGATGATCCGGGTGGCATTGCGTACAGTGGACAGCCGGTGGGCGATCACCAGCGTGGTACGGTTCTGCATAAGCCGGTCAAGGGACTGCTGAACAAGCTGCTCCGATTCATTATCCAGGGCGGAGGTCGCTTCATCCAGCAGCAGAAGCGGTGCATTCCGCAGAAAAGCCCGGGCAATGGCGATCCGCTGGCGCTGTCCTCCCGATAAGCCTGTTCCGTGTTCACCGATCAGGGTCTCATAGCCTGCGGGCAGCTTTTGAATAAAGTCATCTGCTCCGGCAAGTCTGGCCGCTTCCCGGATTTCTTCATCACTGACCACATCGCTGCTGAATGCAATATTGTCCCTAATAGTGCCGGAGAACAGGTAAGGGGACTGCGGCACATAAGTGATCCTGCTGCGCAGTTCCGCAAGCCCGCCGGATGCAGAATGGCCGTAAACGGAAACGTGTCCGGCATCGGGTCTGAGTAATCCGCAGCACATCCGCATAAGGGTTGTTTTGCCGGAGCCGCTTGGTCCGACCAGCGCAACCGTTTCGCTATGCCGGATATGCAGATTCAAATCTCTGAACAGCGGCGTCTGATCATTAGGTGCTGCGGAGTAGCTGTAGTATGCACCATGAATAGTTAATGCGGCAGATTCATCCGGAGCAGTCTCTGAGTGGAGGCTCCGGTGCCCATGCGGAATGTCATCCTCGGACGGTGCGTCAAGAACAGAGAATACACGGTCTGCCGCGCCAAGCGACTGCTGGACACCGCCCCAGGTCTGTGACATATGGACAAACGGCCATTGAACCCGCCCCATCAGAATGATAAAAGCAAGCACTTCCCCGGCAGAGGTTCCGCCCTTGATTGCCGAATAAGCAATGAAGCCTGCGCAGACGACCATCACCAGATTGTTGATAAAAGCGGCGCTGTTCCATAATAGTGTCGTTAAAAGCGCATGCCGCAGCAGCAGACGGTTCAGTCTCGTGCGCTCAGCCGCATATTTGTCCTGCAGCATCGTTTCCAGCGAAAAAGCCCGGACGATCTTCACACCCTGCAGGGTCTCCTGCAGAATGCCGCGCAGCTGGGCTTCAGCCTCATAAATCCGGGTGGACAGCTGCCGCAATTTGCGGTCAAAAAAGCGGCTGGAGAAAAAGACGACCGGCCCGGAGCCAAGCGCGAGTAATGCGAGCCACACATCCATGGAAGCCAGGTAGAGAAAAGAAACAAAGCAGAGCAGAAGATTGTAGCTCAAATCGTAGATAATGCTGCTGACTGTGCCCATCGCGGCTTCTGCATCCTTGGTGTTGCGTGAGGTAAGGTCGCCGGAATGCATGGACTGAATCTGCCGGAACGGCAGGCGGTGCGTCTTGTTAAACAGCGCTGCCCTCAGATCCCAGGACATCCTGCTCTGAACGACGAACCGGTAATAATGCTGAAGCATCAGACAAAGAATGATCACGACACAGGCAGATGCGACGATAACGCTCAGCCGGAGAAGTGAATCCATATCTGCGCTGTTAATGGTGTCAATGAACAGCTGCTGGATGGCTGCCAAACCGATGTCCATCACCAGTCTGGCAGCAAGCAGCAGGGTAGCCAGCAGCAAGCCTAATCGGTAAGGCGAGGCATAAGGCAGCAGCCGGCCCAGAACGGTGCGAAGCGGTAACTTTCCGGCTTCTCTGGTCGTCATATCTGATTCTCCTCCGGCACAAGCGCATGATCCGACCGGTGGACGGACTGCACCATATTGTAATATTTGCCCTCCATTGCCATCAGCTCCGGATGGGTTCCTTCCTCAACAACCGATCCCGCCTCCATAAAATAGATCGTGTCGGCATTACGGATCGTTGACAGCCTGTGGGCAATCACTACGGTTGTCCGGCCCTGCATCAGCTGTTGCAGCGCCTGCTGGACAACCTCTTCACTGTGGCTGTCAAGCGCAGCCGTCGGTTCATCCAGCAGCAGCAGCTCCGGCCCGCGGACAAAGGCCCTGGCAATGGATAGCCGCTGCCGCTCCCCGCCGGACAGGGTGATCCCCCGTTCACCGATGGCCGTCTCATACTGCTGCGGAGTACTCATAATGAACTCATGAATACCTGCGTCCCGCGCAGCTTGTATAACCTCCTCTTTGGCAGCACCGGCTCTGCCCCAGGCAATATTCTCATACAGGGTGCCTGAGAAAAGATAGGGCTCCTGTGATACGTAAGCAAGACTGCTGCGCCAGACCTGCGGCGAAAGGGTTCCTAGCTGCTGTGACCCGCAGCAGATGGTGCCGTTGTCGGGCTCGTATTCTGCCAGCAGCAGGCGGAGCAGGGTGCTCTTTCCGCTTCCGCTCGGACCGGCTAAAGCGGTCACTTTGCCCGGCTCAATAACCAGCTGCACCTGCTGCAGGACCGGATTGCCGCTGTAGCTGAAGCTTACATTATTAAAGGAAATGGGCAGTCCTTTGAGACTTGCTGTTACAATGTCTTGCTGTTGTCCGGGCGTCTGCTTCTGTACGCCTTGCTCCTGCCCGGGCTGTTCATTTTGCAGCTCGAACAGTTCAAAGATACGGCTGCCCTGAGCCAGGGAGGTTTGCAGCTGTGCCCAGAGATTGGAGAGCCTGGAGACTGGATTTGTAATCTGCTCGAAGCTGATCAGAAAGGCCGCCACCGCCCCCACATCAAGCCGTCCGCCAATGACGAGGTATCCTCCGTAAGTAAGCAGATACAGCAGACCGCCTAAGATAACGGTAAAGTTCATATTATAGCCAACCGCTTCTGCACGGGAGAGCGGAACATGGAACTTGAAGTAGTGCTGTACCCGCTCCATGAATTGCTGCTGCAGCCGTGAGGCCAGCGAGAAGGCGCGGACGACTTCTGCGCCCTGTACGGTGTCCTGAATCAGCACTTGCTGGGCGGCTTCCACTTCCTGTCTTTTCCGGTACAGGCTGCGGATTCGTGAGGTGAAAGGCAGCATCACCAGCGGCAGCAGGGCGCAAATCAGCAGTATGCCCATGGTGAGCGTGAAATGAAGGGACATCAGATACGTAAGCAGAAAGAGGATCTGCAGCAGGCTGCTGAACAGCTCGACCGTCTTCAGGTTAATGCCTTGCTGTGCCGCAGGTGCGGAATCGTGAATACGGCTGATAAGATCGGCGGAATGGTAGCGGTCCAGCTCCTTCATCTTCACCTTCAGCAATTTGTCCAGCAGGGTCAGCTGCAGCCGGGAAGTGGATTTATACTCAAGCACTGCGGATAAATAACTTTTTAGAAAATTAAAGACAACATCAACAAGTACGATAGCTAAAGCGAATACAGCGCCGGAAGCCAGACTGGATAGGTTATGCTCCGTGGCTGCATTAATGATCCGCCGCAATGCTTCGGCTAAGCCTACAGAGGTTAGTGATATAACGGCAGCAGCCAGACAAAGTGCAATGTACCAGCCGATATATGGCCTGCCGAGCTTCACTAAACGGATGAATGTGCCGGAAGCTTCTGATCTCTTCAATGGAGACCCTCCCTGTTATCAGATGTAACCCTTATTGCAGAATGCTGCCTGGTTAGCTCTAATCCAACATGACTTTTGCGGTCAAGGCCAGCAGCTCCCGTAACCGCTCAACATTCAGATGATAATACATCCGGTGGTCCTCCCTTTTCACACTGATCAGATCCAGGAAAAACAGGAAGTTGGAATGATAATTCACCGCCGCAGGTGTGATACCGAGCGCGGAAGCGATCTCCTGCCCGTAATGCGGCCGCTCCTTCAGCAGCAGTACGAAATCAAGCCGCCGTTTATCAGAAAAGGCTTTGAGGAACAGCTCAGTCTGTTCACGGTCGGCAGCCGGTCCGAATACCCGCTCATTATGGATACCAAAGATAACCCAGCCTACATTGCCTGCCGCAGTAGTGAAATTCAGGAAATGATTACCGACCTGCGATGCCTGGCTTACGTGAAAAGCAGCGGGGAAAGAGATGAAAATTTCAGGCTCGTTTTTGTGAATTTCACGGATAAACTGCTCAGGCTTGGCGGCGAATAGCGTCTCATAATGAGCTGAGGCCTGTTCAGAACGTTCCTTTAACGGTTCTTTCCAGCGGATAAAGACATCCTTGTAAAACTGGCTGAGAAGCTGCATATACCTAAGCTTGCATTCCTCCGGATGGGCAAGGCATTCCAGCAGCGGCTCCTGCGTATGAATGACCTCCTGATGAGGCGGTGTATCCCTGACTAATGCGGCCAGCAGGCTGAGATTGCCTTTTGATGCTTCCCAATCTCTTCCTTGCAGCAGCTCCTCCAGCTTATCGTGATAAACCCCGAATACCATCTCTGTCAGCATCCATTCCGCCGGTACGGCCTCCAGTGATCTAATCCAGTCATCCGCTGACTGCGGCTCGGGATTGCTGCAGATGGACACATAGAAACCAAAGTCCAGCGTTTTATGGAGAAAATTGTGGCCGAAGAAAAACTGCAGCTCACGGAAAGTATGCGGTGACAGCCGGGCCTTGGTATCCTCGTAGAAGGAGTCAGCCATGGGGTCCATTTCAATCTTGTAATCCTGGGCCATCGCATACATCTGCTCCCCGCAAGCGGCCATGCCCATCGCGACAATCAATTCCAAAGCCTCGTTATAGGTGAAGCGGATATTTTGCCGGAGTTGTTCGTTAAGAGTGGGTTTCATCTGGACCTCCATTATAAATTTAATAAAAACTAAATATTTGGTTCGAAATCATAATATTAAGTTATCACTTAATGTTAAAATAACCCATACCTGAAAAAGCGCATAGGATAAAAATCACTTCATATTTTTTTATACAGCGGTTTCTTTGCGGGGACCGGGAAAGGTTAGCGACCGTTTTTTGCCAGTTTATAGTATAATGTTCGGAGCAGGAAGGTCAGGGGGAAGTAGTGGACAGTTTGATCAGGAGGAGATGTACATGAACAATCCAATAGTACGGACAGCCAGAGCTTCCGCAGAAAAAAGGCAGCTTATAGGGATAAGTATAAATGTAGCGTTGTGGATTTTTATTTTGTCTACCGGAAATTTTCTGAATATTTATATAACATCGGCTATTCTTGCCCTGCTTGCTGTTGTTGAGATTATATTGATATACCGTGCTTTTGCAGCCAGAAGATCCTTTGATATCCTTATTAATGAGGAAAATATTGTTATTGACAACCGCCAGATCCCGGCAGACCATATCAAGACTGTTTTTGTAAAAGGCTACTTTACGCCTGTCATCGGCATCAGACCTAAGGGGAAGGTGCTGGTTCCGTATAAAAATTGCTTTCGTTTTAAAAGTGATAATGATGTAAAAATAATGACAGAGTGGGCGGAGCAGAGGCGGATTAAGGTAGCCCATAAAAATTTTAGCCGCTGGCTGTAAGAAACGGAGTGCCCGAGATGTTCAAAATCATGCTGATCGAAGACGATGTTACGCTATTCACCGAAATTAAGGAACGTTTATCCCAGTGGTCGTATGAAGTGTACGGTGTCACCGATTTTGCCAAGGTGCTGCAGGAGTTCACGGCGGTTCAGCCGGAGCTGGTCATCATTGATATCCAGCTGCCGCTGTTCGACGGGTTCCACTGGTGCCGGATGATCCGGGCACATTCCAATGTGCCGATTATCTTCCTGTCCTCGCGTGATCATCCGAGTGATATGGTAATGTCGATGCAGCTGGGGGCCGATGATTTTATGCAAAAGCCGTTCCATTTCGATGTGCTGATCGCCAAAATCCAGGCTACGCTCCGGCGGGTGTATAACTACAGCACAGAACGGACAGAGCTGAGAACATGGCGCGGCGCCACGATTGAATATGTGAAGAATACCGTAACCAACAGCCAGGGTGCAGCACTGCTGACCAAAAACGAAATGTTCATCCTCAAAATTCTGGTTGAGCACAAGGACCGGATTGTGGACCGTGAAGAGCTGATCAAGAATCTGTGGGATAATGAGCATTTTGTTAGCGACAATACCTTGACTGTGAATGTGAACCGGCTGCGTAAAAAGCTGGAGCCGCTCGGGCTGGACGCTTTTATCGAAACCAGGGTCGGACAGGGGTATATGGCTACCGAAGAGGCGGCCTTATGATTACCAAATACATAGCTGAAAAAAGAAGCTGGCTCTGCCTCCTGGCTGGAATGCAGATGCTGATTCTGTTCGTGGCTTTTGTCGATGCGTCGATCCCGTTCCTGCCGGTGCTGTACATTGTGCTGTTGAATGTGCTCGTCTGCACACTGTTTGTGTTCTTCCGGTATCAGAAGGAGACCCGGTTCTACAGGACGATGGAGGCCTGGGATCAGGTGTACGATCTGGAGGCGTTCCGGGAGGCGGACAGTCCGTTTGAGCACATCGTACAGGATGCGGTAACCCTCCAGACCGAGCGCTACCGGCGGGAATCTGCGGTGAACTTCCGGCTGCTGGAGGAGGAAAAGGACGATCTGCTGGCCTGGATTCATGAGGTGAAGACGCCGCTTACGGCAATGCAGCTGATGATCGAGCGCCTGCCGGATGAAACATTGCAGAACCAGATGATGTACGAATGGCTGCGGATTCACCATCTGCTCGACCAGCAGCTGCACCAGAAGCGGATTCCGTTTATGCAGAACGATCTTTTCATTGAGCATACAGCGCTTGAGCCGATTCTGAATAAAGAGATCCGGGGACTGAGAACCTGGTGTATCCCGAAGGGCATCGGATTTGACGTAGAGCTGGAAGCGGAAGAGGTGCTCACAGACGGCAAGTGGCTTGGTTTTATGCTCCGTCAGCTGCTGACCAACGCTGTGAAGTATAGTGAAGCTTCGGATATTGTAATACAGAGCCGGGAGCAGGACGGGCATGTGGTGCTGATGATCAAAGACGAGGGTAAGGGAATTAGTCCCAAGGACCTGCCGCGTATTTTTGATAAAGGGTTTACCTCAGTGCTCGGCCGTCAGGAGGGCGCAGCCACCGGCATGGGCCTGTACCTGACGAAGCAGGTGGCCGGGCCGCTGCTGATCAGCCTTGGCGTGGAATCCGAGCCCGGAAAAGGTACAGCCTTCACGCTGACCTTTCCGCGGGAGAATGATTTTGTGAAGACAGGCGGGTCAGCCTGAACGGAGGCCGCATTCACGGAGTTCATTCAGCTCCGCCGCAGACATTAAGCCGCACAGATACAAGTTCAGATATTCCTCAGACACGCTCTGGTTAAAAATCAGCAGATCGTCAGTATTGATGGTCACCGGAACGCCGGCATCATAAAGTGTTCTGACCGGATGGCTGGCGTAATCCCGGGCACGGCCGAGCATAACATTGCTGGTCGGGCATACGTTCAGCCGGATGTGATGATCTGCCAGCCATTTCATAATCTGCGGGGAGGCTGCTGCGGCGATGCCGTGGTGCACCTCCTGAAGCTCCAGCTCTACGGCTGCTTCCAGCACATTGTCGGCAGTGCCGAATTCGCCGGTATGCGCTTTGAGCACCAGTCCCGCAGACTTGGCTTTACGGTAGATGGAGCGGAAATTCGAGATCGGCTGCGCCAGTTCGGGGCCGCAAATATCAATGGAGCGGAACCATTGATAGGCAAAAATGTCATCCAGGCGTGCGCGAACGGCATCCGTATTGCAGGCCCAATCCAGAGCAAGCTCCGGCAGGAACGCAGTCTGTGGCGCATAACGCTGACGGAGGCTGTCCATAATGCGGATAAAGGACTCCATGCCGCAGAGCGAATCAATCTCATCAATCCCGAAGCTTAGCGCCAGCAGCTCAATTCCGTCGTCTGCAGCCTGGACAAAAGCGGCTTCGATTCGTTTAAGATAGCCTTCCATTCCGGGGCAATGGCTTTTGACGCTGCGCACGAACCATTCCTGCATTTCACCGAGTGAGGCAAAGGTTCCGGAATGAGGCTGGATGGTGATGTTAGCCCAGGCCTCTATGTACTTTAAATTCCCGCCTCTTCCGGCGTGATTGTGCAGATCGCTTTTTGGGACTTTGCGCAGATCATCCAGCGAGCGGTTCTCCAGGGCAGCGATAAAGTGCTGTTTCATGGCATCCTCCTGACAGACAAATGGGATACAGGGAAAATATGGGTCTTGTCTCGCACTCTGAATATAGCACACCGGCTGACGCCGTACCAGATAACGGGCGTGTGACAATAATGTCACATGCCCGTTCATATTGTTAGGTGAAACGCAGGAACATAAGCCCCGGCCCCGGTATGATTGAGGTACAGAAAAGGAGTGGTTGCGAAATGGTCATTTTACAAGCCAATAAAATTTACAAAACCTACGGAAATAAATTTAACAAGCAGGAAGTACTGAAGGGAATCGACCTGCAGGTGGACAAAGGCGAGTTCGTCGGTATTATGGGCGCGTCCGGTTCAGGCAAAACCACCCTGCTGAATGTGCTGTCCTCCATCGACCGGGTCAGCCAGGGGACAATTGAAATTGAGGGCAAGGAATTTACCGGAATGAAGGAGAAGCAGCTGGCGGAATTCCGCAAGCATCATCTGGGGTTTATTTTTCAGGAGTACAACCTGCTTGATACATTGACCGTCAAAGAAAACGTGCTGCTGCCGCTCTCGATCACCGGAATCTCCAAGAAGGAAGCACACCAGCGGTTTGTGCAGGTAGCGGGGGAGCTTGGTATTGCCGAGCTGCAAAATAAATATCCGGCGGAAATTTCCGGCGGACAGAAGCAGCGGACCTCAGCTGCGCGGGCGTTTGTGCATGAGCCGAGTATTATTTTTGCCGATGAGCCGACCGGGGCGCTGGATTCCAAGTCCGCCTCTGACCTGCTGAACAAGCTGTCGGACATGAACCGGGGGCGTCAGGCGACCATTGTCATGGTTACACATGATCCGGTGGCAGCCAGCTATTGCAGCCGGGTGGTGTTTATCCGCGACGGTCAGATTTATACCCAGCTGAACAAGGGGGATGAACCGCGGCAGTCCTTCTTCAACGATATTATCAAAACCCAGGGCGTATTGGGCGGTGTCCAGTCATGAACCTGAATTATATTGTGTACCGCAATCTCAAAAAGAACATTAAAAACTATTACCTGTATGTCTTTGCCCTTATATTCAGTGTGGCATTGTATTTCTCCTTCGTTACCCTGCAATTTGATCCTTCGATGGACGAGGTTGCCGGTTCGGTAAAAGGGGGCGCAGCCATCGGAACCTCTTCCGTTCTGCTGGTAGCTATTGTCGCGATCTTTCTTCTCTATGCGAACACGATTTTTATCAAGCGGCGCAGTCGGGAAATTGGATTGTTCCAGCTGATCGGACTGACCAAAGGCAAAATCTTCAGGCTGCTCAGCGCCGAGAACCTGATGCTCTATTTCGGGTCGATGGTTGCCGGAATAGCCGCCGGATTCGCAGTGTCGCGCCTGATTCTGATGATCCTGTTCAAAATCCTGGAGATCGACGCGATGGCTGAGCTGCGGTTCTCATCTGAGGCGCTGGTGCGGACGATCATTGTTTTTGCGGCGATCTATGTGCTGATTATGCTGATGAACTATACGTTTATCAAAGGCCAGAGCATCCTGTCCCTGTTTAAAGTAAATGCAACCACACAGACTCAGATCCGCAAAATGCCGCTGTGGGAGATTGTTCTCGGACTCCTTGGCATCGCTTTTGTCGGGGGAGGCTATTACATTTCAACCCAGCTGTTCAGCGGCAAATATACAGAAATGTCCGAGCTGATGACAGCGATGATTACGATTCTGGCCCTGGTCATTATTGGAACCTATCTGTTCTATAAAGGGTCTGTCAGCTTCCTGTTCAATGCCATCCGCAAGAGCAAACAAGGCTACCTGTCGATAAATGAAGTGCTCTCTTTGTCCTCGATCATGTTCCGGATGAAGTCGAATGCATTGCTGCTGACGATTATCACTACCGTTTCGGCACTGGCTATCGGATTGCTGTCCCTCAGCTATATCTCTTATTATTCTGCGGAGGCTACGGCTAAAGAGAGCTCACCGGATGATTTCGGGTTTGCCCGTGTGGAGGCGAAGGAGAAGTTTGTTCAGGCGCTGGAGGCGCAGAATATTAAATACAAAGAGATTTACATGAAGCCTATCATGATGGAAGTGGATGCCAGCGGAATCATGGATAAGTCTGCTTTTAAATCCCCGGATGACCGTCTCCTTCTAACTGCTGTACTCAGCGAAAAGGATATTAAGGGTATGGATTTGCAGCCGGGAGAAACGACGATTGTCGGTTACGGAGGTGCGCTGCAGCGGTTCATGTCGCTCAGTGATACGGGTGAAGTGGAATTTGATACAATAAACGGACCTGTCCGCCTGCAGGTTAACGGCAGCTCTTCTGAATCTGTTTTGCCCTATTACTACGGCGGCGGCGGTGCTATTTTTGTAGTGGACGAGAGCATATATGAGGAATTTGTTAAGGCCCGGAATCCAAAGGTGCAAAGAGGAGAAGGGAAAAGCGATTATTACGGAATCAACCTGGCCGACCGTTCACAGCGGGCTGAGGCCCATGAGATTTTCATGGAACTGAAGCCGGAATACCCGAGCTTTTCCCAATATGAATACGAGCTGAACCAGCGGAGCAATATGGGCCTGATCATGTTCATTGTCGGCTTTCTCGGCCTGACCTTCCTGATTACCTCAGGCTGTATTCTGTACTTTAAGCAGATGGATGAGGGTGAGGAGGAAAAGGGAGGATACACCATTCTGCGCAAGCTGGGCTTTACCCAGGGCGATCTGCTGCGCGGCATCCAGTTCAAGCAGCTGTTCAACTTCGGCATCCCGCTCGTAATCGGCCTTAGCCACAGCTATTTTGCGGTCAAATCCGGCTGGTTCTTCTTCGGCACGGAAATGCTGACACCGATGATTCTGGTGATGGTGCTGTACACGGTGCTGTATTCGATTTTTGGCTTCCTGTCCGTGCTGTATTACAAGCGTGTGATCAGAGAGTCATTGTAGCCGATTCTGATGAAAAGAGGCAGCTCAGCCCGCTTCCTGCGGAAGCTGAGCTGCCTTTTTGTGCTGCGTATAGCAGAAATATCGTTGACAGTTTCCTGGATATTACATATCTTTACGAGATACGCCGACGATACTAAATCTTCAAGCGGTGCATAAGCAAGCAGTACATAGGAGGTACATCATATTATGATTGAGGACATTATTCAGCTGGGCCGGATCAAACTGAATGTCATGCATTCTATAAAGGAGGGCAGAGAGGCCGTGTTATTCCTCCATTTCAGCGGCGGTAATCTGCATATGTGGAACGGCATTCTCCCGCAGTTTGCAGAGCGGTACAGCATCATCGCGCCTGACTTCCGCGGGCATGGCAAATCGGATAAACCGCAGACCGGCTATCATATTGATGATATGGCACAGGATCTTTATCTGCTGCTCCGGGAGCTGCAGGTGGGGCGTTGTCATGTTGTCGGCAGCTCGATGGGGGCAGAGATCGGCCTAAGCCTGGCTGCCGCGCATCCGGAGCTGGTCCAGTCGCTGATTCTCGAAGGGGCGCTTAGCAATGAGTTCGGTGAGTACGGCTTGTTTAACGGAACAGCAGAGGAGATTGAGCAGAAGAAGAAGATTATGGAGGCTGAGCTGGCAGAACGGCAGGAACGTGTGTTTACGAGCAAGGCGGAATATGTCGCCGAGGAACGCACCGCGCTGGAACAAGAGGGCCTGTGGAATGAGCATTTCCAGCCGTTCTATGAGAACAGTCTGCAGCAGCTGGAAGACGGTAGATTTACCTACTGCTACCTGAACCGTGTGCGTACAGAATATATTCAGAAATTCTGGGATTTGAAGTTTGAAGCGTATTACCGGCAGGTTGAGTGCCCGGTGCTGTTTCTGCCGAGTGAAGCGGAGTGGGCCAATGAACGGGTCCGCAGCAGCCTAGATCACTTTGCGGGTCTGGTGAAGCAGGCTGAAATAGAGAGGATTGCTGATTCGATTCATGCTTATGTCTGGCTGCTGCAGCCGGCAGAAGCGGGACAAATGGTACTGCAGTTCATCAGCAGGCATTCTGTATCAGGTTAAAGGACAGGTACTGCTGCTGGAATGGTGGCCGGACAGAAACCGGGATTCGATTGGCACAGCTGCCCGGCATACGCCGGGTCCAGCTTGGCAAGCTCGGCGAAGTAGCTGCTGATGATATGGTTCAGGCCGACCGCCCCAAGCTGGAAGGTGAGTGTGACAAGCTCGGGAACATGGCTGTAATAGAATCTTTTATCGCGTTTAGGCAGCTTGTAGACGGTGGGCGGGACAAAGGTTACAGCGTCAAAAGTATTGGCAATACGGTAGCTGGTACGGATATAGGAGTTGAACGCTTTTTTGAAGGCAGGGTCCCCGACTCTCGGTGACCCATAGGTGTACAGTGCAGGTGATGTGAAGGCTGTATTGGCAGCTGCATCAACCGCACATAAGGTGGCAAGTGCTGCACCGAGGCTGTGGCCGGTGACGGTTAAGGGCTTGCCGGATGGCAGGGCGTGGAGCGCGGATATCAGCTCATTTCTGGCGGTGACGTAGATATCGGTGAATCCCCGGTGGGTCATGCAGTCCTGCTTAATATACTTGAAGCTGCGCTGCGAGGCGATCAGATCGGATATCCAGTCGGCCTGCTGGCTGGTGCCGCGGAAGGCAACGATAATCTCATCCGGTGATTCGAGAATAAAGCCGAACCGTTCGCGCCCGCTGCCGAAGGATTTGGCGTAGATTGTATGTCTCAGCGTATAATTCTGCGGGATCACAAATAAGCCGTCCGGATTATTCAATTGTACATATGTCTGACTGCATATAGCTGCCAGGAAAATCGCCCGCTGCTCAAACTCGCTATTGTTCCTCACCCGCATCCCGCCCTTCTTATACCAACTATGTATGTTGATATGGGCGGTATGGTGCCTGTATGTGCCTTATTGACTCTCACTGATTTTTGAGAACGTTCAGTAAAAATAATTCTTTACCGTACGTTCCCGTTATGCTAAACTGGGTTTAGATGAGGGAAAACGGGCGGTCAGCCTTTATTTTTTCGAATAATCTAGAATGATCGTTCCCGTATAAGGCATCATTCGCTGATCTGCGGGCCATATCAGCGATAAATCAAAAAAAGGAGTGTTAGAGATGGGAAAACTGGATGGAAAGGTAGCTTTGATTACCGGAGGAAACAGCGGAATCGGTCTGGCGGCAGCCCGGTTGTTCGTCAGTGAAGGCGCTAAGGTGGTTATAACCGGGCGAAATGCGGCCACGCTGGAAGCAGCCGTCCGAGAACTGGGCAATGAATCTGCGCTTGCGGTGCAGGCGGATGCGGCTGATCCGGACAGCTCAGCCAAGGCTGCAGCAGCTGCAGCTGAAAGGTTCGGCAGACTTGATATTGTTTATGCAAATGCGGGAATCAGCGGCTCAACTCCGCTTGGCAGCACGGAGCTGTCCGTGTTTGAAGAGGTGCTGAGAGTGAACGTGACAGGGGTATTTTTCACCGTACAAGCGGCACTGCCCTATCTGCAGCACGGCGCTTCAGTAATCCTGACCGGGTCCGTATTGGCAGGGGCAGGCAGACCAGGAGGCTCAGCCTATGCGGCTAGTAAAGGTGCAATCAGCAGTATGACCAAGGTACTGGCCGCCGAGCTGTCACCTAAGGGCATCCGGGTTAATAATGTCGTGCCGGGGGCTACCCGAACACCAATCTGGGGCCAGTATACACCTGAGGGCTGGGCTCAGCTGGAAGCCGGCATGTCACGCTCGATCCCGCTCAACCGGCTCGGAGAGCCGGAGGAGATCGCGAAGGTGGCCTTGTTCCTGGCGTCTGACGATTCTTCCTTTATTCAGGGTGCCGATATCAGCGCTGACGGGGGAGCGGGAGCAGCACCGCTGGGTGCACCCATTTACCGACAAGCTTAATAAAGGCTGTTTGGCACTATATTATATTTTTACTGCAAAGGGGCTATTACGATGAAAATATTCAGAAGTTTACTTGTTGCGGGTGCCGCAATAGCGCTGCTATCAGGCTGCGGAAATAATAATGCAGAGGACAGTACAGCGGGACCGGCAGCCCAGACGGATGCGGTAACCTCGGCGTCGATTGTCAATCAGGCTGATGCTTTTACTAAGGCGGTCAGTGCGGAAGGAAACTGGATTGTTGCAATCCTGAACGATCTGACCTTGGATCAGGATGTTGTGGTGGCCGGTGAATTCCATGACAAAGGTACAGCCGAAAATGCGATTTACCGCAAGCTTGCCCTCTACGCACAGGATGCCGATCATAAAATTACTGCTACATATACCCTTACTGCACCGAAGGTGACTGTACAAAGCGAGAATTTCAGAGTCCAGGGAGGTACTATCAAAGGTGATGTCTACGTAGAGGCTAACGGCTTCAATCTGTATAAGGATGCAACCATTGACGGTAATTTGTACTTCGCCAGTGAAGCTATAAAAGAGTCAGCTGCTGTTGATGGCAAGGTGACCGGAACAACGGGAATTAAGTAGGAGAATCCGGCCTTCTGGAAAACGGAGCAACAAGGAGCAAATTGCCGGCTGCTTAAGAGCGGAGCCTAAGAATACGCCTTCATTCAATGGGGGCTGGCATTCTTTGGCTTCTTTTGCCATTCGTGACATTTTACATTATACAGCCGCAGGCGTAAGATTCAATCAGCAACTGAATCTAATATAACTGTTCTCAAATGGCTGAATTCCGGTTAAGGGAACGGGGGAACCAACGGTGACTGCGGAATTGTTCTGATGCTGCTGCTCACCCGGGGTGAATCCTTGCTGCAGGTTGAACATCAACCGGGCAGGGTAGGGCTATCTCGCTGCCCGAATCCGTCAGCTAACCCCGTAAGCCTCGAAGAGAGAGGATGAGCGCCATGATCATTTAACCGACCACGGAAGCCCTGCCCTTCTGTGGTCTTTTTGCTGCGCATAAAGGCAGATACGTCGTCTGGATAAAAGTTTAATTCTTATAACAACGTCCTATAGTCAGTTATCTTTACTCGCCTGCAAGAAAGGAGGGGATTAACATCATAAGTGTATTTATTGTGTGCTTCTGGGCGGGGCTGGTGCTTATCGTCAGCAGCGGATTTCACGGTCACGGGCTGACGGGCCACAGGCATACGGGAGCCGGAGGTCACGGCTTTGTGCCCCTGCTGCCGCTGATTGTGTCTGTAACAGTCTGGGGCGGCACGGGTTATGTGCTTGTCCGGTTCAGCGGAATGAACCTGCCGTCGGCAATATTGATCTGCACCGTAATTGCCTTGCTGCCGGGCTGTCTGCTGTATGCTGTGCTGATCCGGATGATGACCCGGTATGACAGCAGTATGAATGAGTCGGATTATGATTTGGCGGGACAACTCGGATACATCAGTATTGCCGCAGAGGATGGAACGGCCGGGGAGATGAAATATGTGCTGCACGGGACCATGCGATCTATTGGTGTACGGGCCGAAGCCGGCCAGGAGCTTGCAAAGGGCGACAGGGTGATTATTTTGAAGGTGGTTAAAGGCATGGCGGAGGTAACTCTTTTTGAAAGGGAAACCGCACAATTATAAAATCGGGGAGTGTCGGAGCAGATGGTTATTCTCTATTTAACCGCGGGAATTGTGGCAGTGGTCCTGCTGGCTGTGTTCAGTATCGTTAACGCGTATAAGAAGGTCCCGCCCAACCAGGCGATGATTGTGTACGGTCTCGGCGGCAAAAGAGTGGTGCAGGGCGGGGGGACGTTCGTTATTCCCGGCTTTCAGAATAATAAGACCATCTCCATGATGCTGATGAGCTTTGATGTCATTCCGGCACAGGCGATGTTCTCCCGGCAGGGCATCAAGCTTAATCTGGAGGCCGTGGCCCAGATCAAGATCAAAAGCGACCCCACTGCCATCCTGACTGCCAGCGAGCAGTTTATTGACCGGCCGGAAGAAGACCGTGAGACGATAATCCTGCATTCGGTGGAAGGCCATCTGCGCGGTCTGATCGGTCAGCTGAGTGTAGAGTCCATCCTCAAGACACCGGACGAAATCAACAGCAAGATGCGGGAAACCTGCTCCGAGGATCTTGATAAAATGGGGCTTGAGGTGGTCAGCTTCACTATTAAGAAAATTACCGATGATAAAGGATATATCGACAATATGGGTGTGCCGGAAATCGAACGCATCCGCCGCGATGCCAGCATTGCCAAAGCAGAGGCTGAGCGCGACATCCAGATCAAGCAGGCCGAAGCCGAGAAGGAATCCTCCATCGCCAAAGCCAATGCGCATCAGGCTACCATTGAAGCTGAAACAGCTGCCCGTGCCAAGGAATCCCTGTTTGAAAAGGAGCTGAACATCAAGCAGGCGGATTTCAAGCTGGAAACAGAAGTGAAAAAAGCACAGGCGGACCTCGCCTACGAATTGCAGCAGAACAAAATCAGGCAGTCACTCGTTACAGAACAGGTCAAGATTACGCAAATGGAAGCAGAAGCCAACCGCACCGTCCGTGAAATCGAGGTGGGACTGAGACAGAAGGAGCTTGAGGCAACGGTGATCAAGCCTGCCGAGGCAGAGAACCAGGCTGTCATTATGAGAGCGGAAGCAGCCAAGCAGCGGCAGATTCTTGAAGCGGAGGCTGAAGCCGCCATGACGACCAAACGCGGGCTGGCAACGGCAGAAGCGGAGCTGGCAAAGGGGAAGGCGAATGCCGAAATCGTGCAGCTGGCCGGAGCAGCGGAGGCAGGGGCGCTTGAGAAAAAAGCCGAGGCGTATAAGCAGTTCACACAGGCCGCGCTTACGGTGGAATTCCTGAAGGTTCTGCCTGAGCTGGCTGAGCGAATCGCATCCCCGCTGGCGAAGGTGGATAAGATTACCGTCATTTCCCAGGATGGTGCCTCAGCCGGCGTGAACAAAATTACCGGCGATATTGCCAAAATGATGGCCCAGGTTCCTGAATTAACCCGCACTCTAACCGGCATGGACGTGACCGAGGCGCTCGGCGGATTGCTCGGCCGCAATCGCGAATCCGAATAATGATTTATAAACCAGCCCCATGCAGCAACGTAAAGGATGCGATGTGCGGGGCTGGTTTGTCTTGCCGGAAAGCGGCAGCGGCAGGATAAGCGCAAGCCTAATCCGTCGGGGTATGGTCTGCCTGCTGCGGAATTTTCCAATACCTGCTCCCGTCGCCGGTTCTTCCCAGCAGCCGGTTTTCCACCAGCTCTCTTCTCAGGAAGCAGTGGTCGTTGAAGGTGTGGTTGTCCTTTATGATCTCATTGACTTCAGCTTCTGTATACTCCACATTCTCCGAAAAATTCGTGCTCAAATACTCGATGACAATTCTTTGATTGGTGCGTTTGGCCGGCCAGCTGCGCAGCTTCCGGTCGGTGTCCAGAAAATTATCCAGTTTACTTTTCATGATCTGTTACCTCCATAATATAATATTCGAACATAGTCTAATTATATATATATCTAATTAGATTGCAACTGAAAGTTGTCCGTCCCGGGCTGGTGAGCAATTGTTTGGTAATCTTCGCTATTTGACGCTGCACTGCAGTAATTCCTATGTGATAATATTTCTATATGATCCAATATAATGCTTGGGAGCATAACAGGATCAGTTGAACAAGCCGTGGAGGATGAGTGCTTAATGCCAAGAGTGAGTAAAACAATCATTGTAACCGTTTCTTTGCTGTTTACCCTTACCGGATGTTTTATCAGCGGAACAGATGAAGATGTCCAGGCCAACAGTCAGGAAACTGTTGCTGCAGCCGCGGACATTCCTGCCTATGACTTGTCTTCCCTTGTTATTGAGCTGCCTTCCGGGTGGGAGCTTGATAAAGGGGACAAGCTAAACTACCTGATGATAAATGAGCGGGGGGAGGCTTCAGGAAGAATTTCTTCAAGTCCCTATGAGGCTAACTATGAATTTAAGCATGCGCTGCCTAATCACAGCTCGGTAATTAACGATGAGACGATTCAGCTTCCAGCCGGAGACTGCCGGTTAATTACCCTTGATGCCGATAACGGGCCAGCTGCGTCCGGTATAACCGGAACTCATAATACCTATTACGGAGTTGTTTCGATTCAGGATAAAGTGATCTATATTCTCGATTTTACGAATCTGGATAAAGACCTCAAGAGCAAGCAGCAGTTCATTGATATTCTGAACACCATTTCCCTGCAGGAACCCGAAGTGTCCCAATGACAGGAGCTGTGAATCCGTCAATTCTGTGCACGAACTGTCGGAGCGCAGCGGAAGCTTTTTGTTACTCTGGATTCAAGGAAAGGAGGCTGGCAAATGAATCTGCTGGAGGAAATGAACAAGGCGCTCGGATATATTGAAGGACAGCTGGCGGGCGAAATTAATTACAGGGAAGCAGCGAGGCTGGCCATGTGCTCGGAATATCATTTTAAACGGATGTTCTCCTTTTTGGCAGGAATTCCGCTCTCTGAATATGTGCGCCGCAGACGGCTTACTTTGGCTGCATTCGATCTGCAGCACAGCCCGCTGCGCATCATTGATATTGCTGTAACCTACGGGTACAGCTCGCCCGATGCATTCACCAAGGCGTTTCAGCTGTTTCACGGTGTTACCCCTTCAGAAGCCAGATTAAATGGACAGCCGCTGAAGGCCTTTCCCCGGATGACGTTCCAATTAACGGTCAGAGGAGGAAACGAAATGAATTACCGGATTGAAGAAAAGGAAGCGTTCTGTATAGCAGGTCTGCACAAAAGGGTGCCGATTGTGTTCGAAGGAGTGAACCCCGAGATTGCCGCCATGTGGCAGAGCCTGAATATGGAGCTCATCGGCCAGCTCAAGGCGCTTTCCAACATAACACCTCAGGGGATGATCAGCGCCTCGGTTAACTTTTCTGAAGGGCGGATGGAGGAAAAGGGGGAGCTGGACCACTATATCGGGGTAGCTACAACGCTGGAATGTCCGGATACCTTCGCACAGCTGGAGGTAGCCGCAGGCACCTGGGCAGTATTTGAAGCGGTAGGTCCGTTTCCGGAGACACTGCAGAATGTCTGGGGCAGAATCTACTCGGAATGGTTCCCGTCCTCGCATTATGAGCTGGTGGAAGGTCCGGAGATCCTGTGGAATGAAAGTAAGGATACGGCTTCTCCGGCATACCGGAGCGAAATATGGATTCCGGTGCAAAAGAAAAACGAAGTGTAACAGGCAGAAGCTCCTGCGGGTAACCAGTGTTCCCGGGAGCTTCTGTTTGTTTTAGCTAAGCTGAGACATATATTCAAAGGCTGTGATGCCGAACATGCTTTTGAAATGGCGGTTCAGGTGTGTCAGGTCGAAGAAGCCGTAGTCTGCCACAGCCGCATAAATATCTTTGGTGCGTTCGATGGAGCGTCTGGCATGTTCAATTTTGCAATTCAAAAAAAACTGGTAGGGGGAAATGCCGGCATGCTGCTTGAATCCGCGGATGAACTGGAACTTCGACATGCCGAATTCTAGGCACAGCTCATCCAGCTTGAGCACATCGCCAAGGCTGCCCAGCATCATTTCTTTTGCCCGTTCAATAAACCGGTTATCCATTCCAGCGCTGCTTGCGGCTGTATCGTCAGCTGTCCGGGCAAGGCGTTCAATGAGGGAGAGCAGCAGCTCACCGGATAAAGCATCCTCCCTGCCGGACTGGACCGCACCGGAAAGGGCACAAATCTGCCGGGCCAGCCCGCGGTCATACACGATCGGAGTATCAAAGCGCAGCTCCCTGCCGCCAAGCGCCTCAGACACGAGCTCCGGCCGGAAATAGAGCATAATATAGTCAATCCCGTCCCGGTCGTAGGAGCTGCCGTCATGGTACTGCTCGCGGTTAAACAGCATGACGCCGCCCCGGTGAGAGGACTGGAAGCTGCCTCCGAGCTGATACTGCTGGATGCCGCGCAGGGTGACACCGACCGCATATTCCTCGTGGCAGTGTTTTTTGTACGTAAAGTCGCTCATGCTTGCGGATAGGGCCAGAATATCTTCTGATTTTTTGTAAATAAACTGCTCCACAGCTTCCGCCTCCCTTCGTTAAAAAATCCCCGAAACCATTACAGCCGAGTATACCATAAACAGCGCCATAACCGTGTTCGCCGTCCGCCGGTGTGCCTGCAGGAAGGCTCTGAAGACCGCTCCGAATACGAGCCAGGCCATAAAGGCCAGAAACCCGATAACAGTTATGACTATGACGAACATGGTGAGTATAAGCGGAGAGCTGTAATAAGGCAGGACGTAGCCTGGGATTACAGTTAGCGTAAACAGGATTACCTTAGGGTTGATAAACTGCATCAGCAGGCCGGAGGCAAAGCCGGACGTATTGTGATTCTGCGCTTCCGCTGTGTTCATCCGGTAAATCTGAACGGCCAGATACAGCATATACAGGCTGCCAACGGCCTGCATCACGGTGAGAACACCGGGCAGCACGCCGGCCAGTATCCGGTTCAGCAGGGCAGAAGCGGCAAGCAGAAGGCCGAAGGCAAGCGTTGCTCCCCATACATACTTCATGGCCTGCTTCAGGCTGTTGTGCTGGACAGTGGAAAGGATGACAATATTCGTCGGTCCCGGAGTAAAGGTGACAACGACGCAATATACAAGAAAAGCGGTAAGATTCATGAGGACCTCCTGATGTGTAGTCAACAGTCAACATGAATCGTACACCGGAATGCGGGGCGGTCTATAGTACATTATTGCAGCAGACTGGCGTAATCCTCAGACAAGCTGTTTGCCGGGTAGCATCTGATTCTGCTCCAGCATCGCCCACAGCTGCCCGGTAATGTCTTCGGCAGAATAGGACACGGGGTTCGTAAACCACCATTCGATCACACCGACAGTCGCAGAAGCCATAAATTGTATCCGTACCTCCTGATCCACTCCAGCGGGAAATTGAAGATCCGTATACTGCTGCCTGATCCCCAGGCAGATCATCTCAAGCAGGCGGCTGCGAAGGGCGGGCACCCCCTTGCTTGTCAGCAGGGTGGTGTAGAACGCGGTATGCTTCTCCAGCATAGTGAATACTCGCAGCAGCGAGTCTTTTGTCGGATATGCCGGTTCATTAAGCCCTTCCAGCGGCATGCAGCTGGCGATGAGCTGATCCAGATGGGTCTCGATGCATAAGTCCAGCAGGTGGTACTTGTCCGTATAATGGGCATAGACGGTTCCGCGGTTAACGTCTGCGCGCTCCGCAATTTCATTAATTGTAATTTTCTCGAATTCCTTTTCGGCCATCAGGCTGATCAGGGCCTCCATGATGGCTTCCTGGCTTTTCCGGACTCGTCTGTCCATGCTCGGGTTCTCCTTTGATTCAGCTTATTTAAAAAGTTATTGGACATTTGTGCACATTCTGTCGGGTAACCGACAATTACGCCGATTTTAACAATTGTACAGAAGGATAAGCTGAATTATATTGGACAAATGATTGAAAAACAACATTTGTTCGAAAAAGAGGGGATGACGATGAAGACATTGGTTTATGGCGCAGGGGTGCTCGGCAGCTATCTGGCGCATGTGCTGATCCAAGGCGGAAATGATGTAACGATGCTGGCGAGAGGCAGCCGGGCGGAGGAGCTGAAGCGGGACGGACTGGTTATCCGCCACTATTTTCAGCTTAAGACGACCACCGACCCGGTGAAGGTAATCAGCGCGCTAGAGCCGGAGGAGCATTATGATCTGATTTTTGTCGTGATGAAATTCAATGACTTCCCGGCTGTCCTGCCTGTGCTGGCAGCGAATGCAAGCAGCAATATCGTCCTGGTGGGCAATAATCCGGAGGCGAATGATACGCAGAGAAGTCTGGAGGAGCTTAGCGGAAATAAGAAAAATATAGCGTTCGGATTTCAGCTGAGCGGCGGACGGCGGGAGAAAGACCGCATGATCTCCGTCCGCGCAGGCGGGCAGATGGTGCTTGGGGCGCTGGACGGACCGGTTCCTTTTCAGGACATGCTGGTTACGTCCTTTGCACATACCAAATATAAACTAAGCTTCCTTGAGGATATCGATACGTGGCTGAAAAGCCATATTATCACGATTCTGCCGATGAACCTCGCTACATTTGCGGTTAAGGGCGATGTGAAAATACTTGCACGGAACAAGAAGCTGCTGCAGCAGATTATCACGGCGATGGATGAAGGCTTCAGTGTGCTTGAGACACTGGGATATACGGTAGTCCCGGCGGGTCAGGTAAAGGCAGTCCGTTCCTACCATAGGCTTATGTATCTGTTCCTGAAGCTGTATCACAGGCTTCCGGTCGCCCGGATGATCGATGGCTCAGTACATGAGCTTACGGCGCTTAACAGTGCTTTTGAGCGGCTGAAGCAGCAGGGAGGGGTGGCAACTCCGGTATGGGATGAGCTTGTAGCTCAGAACGGCGAAAGGTAAGACTGGCTGAACGCAGAATCCGGCGACAATCCGGGAGAATTTGTGTACACTAGGCTTAAGCACATGCTTAATCTGCATTTGAGGTGTCGACAAGAATGGATAATGAGCTGACCATAAGCAAGCTGACCGCCGGGGACAGGGGAGCGGCTGCGCGGATTTTTGAGATTTCGATTACGGATGCCTTTGAACAGGAAGGGCTGGGGGATCTGCGGGAGGATATTGCCCAGGAGATCGACGGTAAAAATCATATAGTCCAGGCTGCGCTTTCCCGTGCCCACCCGGACACCTTTCTGCTGCTGGCCAGGCTGAACGGCGAAGCCGCCGGAACGATATCCTTCGGGCCCTGCGGTGAAGAAGTACGGATATGCACCGGCGGCCGGCTGAACGATGTAGGCGAGCTGGGCAGCTTATACGTACTCCCGCAGCTGCAGAACCGGGGAATCGGCTCAGCGCTGATCCGCAGCATGGCAGAATGGCTTGACAGACAGGGAATCGAGCAGTTCTGTCTGGACAGTGGCTATAAGCGGGCCCAGCAGAGATGGCTGCAGAAGTTCGGTGAGCCTTATGTAACCGCCCAGGACTACTGGGGTCCCGGCAATCCGCATATGGTGTGGCTGTGCAGGGTGAAGGATTACGTGTAGACTGCCGGGGGAAGCCTAGCGGTACTCTATGAGCAGATTATCACTGTCAAAATAGACAAGATCACCCTCATCATAATGCCATACGGCTCTTAGCCGGGTGGGCTGGCGGATGCCGTCAATATTGCTGTAATCATCCATATACGCGCTCCAGCGTACCTGTTGTCTGGAGCCGTCCATGCCGACTGCTGTGCGGTCATTTGTAGTGAAGGACTGGCATTCGCCATTCTCCCGGAAGGTAAAAATGCCGCTGGCTGTGCTGCCGTACCGGGAAATCGTCGCTTCAGCGTGCAGATTATCAATCGGCTTCCAGGTGATATAGCTCTGGAGTGCAGCACTTGGCAGCAGTAAAGCCTCCGAGAGAAAGGTGACCAGACAGGCCTGATCCATTTCCGCGCCCCGCTGATTAAAGAGTGTGAACGCTTTGCCCAGAACACCCTTCATTCCCCCTGTACCTTCTACATAGGTGTCAAGCCCCTGAAAAGGTATACCGTACAGCTTTGCATCAATAAAAGCGATTCTGTCCGTCCGGGCAACGGAATTTACCTGATTATATCCGATTGTTATAATGGCTTTGCCGGGACCCAGGCTAAACTTGACCTTGCGGAATTCAGCCTGCATTGCGGACATTTTAGGGTAGCCGGTAAACCCGGCCGTTTCGAAATACCTCCGGACCGGTGGCGGGAGCGGCGTCCAATCCTCTGGGGTAAATACAGCAGCTGCAGCCGGTTCACCGTCCGTCAGGCCTGAGACCAGCTTCTGAAACTCAGCCCTGGTTCCGGAATACGGAATCCGCCAGAAGACAAGGACAGCAGCCGCGAAACAGATTATTGTAACAGTCAGCACAATCATGATTTTTCTACTCCTTTTCATCAGCTGGCGAACCGGCTTCCATCAGGATGATATTTCTGTTCAGTCCGGCTAACCCGCGGAATAATCCGCCCGTCAATTCTCCGTCGAAGCCATTGAATAAATCTGCCATGAACTTCTCCTCTTTCTTACTTCTACCTGCAAAATAATCCATACACGCCTCAGTCAGCCGCACACGGACAATCCTTGCATCCTGTACATCCTTAGCCAGTTCCAGCAGTCCTTGCTTCTCCAGTATTAGCGCCATCTTCTTCACATTTTGCCTGGAGCTTCCGGTCATCACAGCGAGTTCTGTCAAGGCAGGGGCGGTAGTGCCGCTCTTCAAAATAACAGCGATCAGCAGCCACTGCTTCGTCGTGATCTGCGCATCAAGCTTATCTCCCAGTGCCTGAATCCGGTTGGCAAGCATGAGTAAAGTCCCCAGAATATATGCTTGCTGTTCTTGCTGTTCTTGCTGTTCTTGCTGTTCTTGCTGTTCTTGCTGTTCTTGCTGTTCTTGCTGTTCATTCTCATTCAATCAGCTCATCCCCCACCTTTAAAGGTAACTAGTTACGTATTCAATATATTCCATAATCCGTGTGGTGTCACTACATCCCGAGGCGGAGATATAAATGGTCTTGCAGACTGTTAAGCAGGGCCGGAGAGCGGGAGTATAATGAGGCAGCAGTGAACGTTCTGAAAGGATACATACACGTTTACATTCAGTTTAAATAAGGGATTTAAGATCCTTATATATTAGGAGCGCAGGAGGAGAGGCAAATGAATCAGCAAGGAAATAAGGTTCGGCAGCAGGTTGAATTAGCGATTGAGGCGCAGGGGTTAGTCAAAATTTTTGGAGATAACCGCGCGGTGGATGGCGTGGATTTGAAGGTGCCTACCGGCACCATCTACGGGGTGCTGGGGCCTAACGGGGCGGGAAAAACTACCGCGATCCGCATGCTGGCAACACTGCTCAGACCGGACGGAGGCTCTGCCAGAATCTTCGGACATGATGTAGTAAAGGAGCCGCAGATTGTTCGGCAGCTAATTGGAGTTACCGGACAGTATGCCTCAGTGGATGAATCGCTGAGCGCTACAGAGAATCTGGTGATTTTCTCGCGCCTGCTTGGACTGGGGCGGGCCGAAGCCAAGCGCAAGGCAGCAGACCTGCTGGAGGAATTCGGGCTGAGTGAAGCGGCCAGACGGCCGCTGAAGAATTTCTCCGGCGGGATGCGCCGGCGTCTGGATCTGGCGGCAAGCCTGATCGCGCAGCCGCCGCTGATCTTTCTGGATGAACCGACCACCGGACTTGATCCGAGAACCCGCAATCAGATGTGGGATACGATCCGCCGTCTGGTAGGTTCGGGCTCGACCGTGCTGCTGACGACGCAGTATTTGGAGGAAGCGGATCAGCTGGCCGACCGGATTGCCGTAATTGACCATGGCCGGGTGGTTGCCGAAGGCACCGTCGATGATCTGAAATCCTCAATCGGCAGCTCGTCGCTGCATCTCAGAGTCCAGAATCCGCAGCAGATCCAGCTGGCCCGGCAGACGGTGGAGCGTGTACTCCGTGTGCAGACTGCGATTTCAGCGGAAGCGGCCACCATTACAGCTCCAATGGGCAATGCGGATGCCGTAACCGATCTGCTCATTGGCCTTCGTGAAGCAGGGGTTCCCTTGTCGGAGATGAGCGTGCAGAAGCCGACCCTTGACGAAGTGTTCTTGTCACTGACCGGCCGCGGGGTAGAGGATCATGCAGCACAGTCGGCAAATAAAACAGCTAAAACGGAGGGGCAGGAATATGAGTACATTCATTAAACCGGGCGCAGAACGCCAATTAAAAAATCGCTCCAGCCTCGGCCAGTCGGTCCGCAACTCCCTGACGATGGCTTACCGGGGGCTGCTCAAAATCAAGCGCACACCTGAGCAGCTGTTCGATGTTACGCTGCAGCCGATTATTTTCACCCTGATGTTCACTTATATCTTCGGCGGGGCGATCTCGGGGGATGTGGTCAGCTATCTGCCGGTCATTATCCCTGGGATTCTGGTGCAGACAGTGATTACTACCTCGATTGTAACCGGCGTACAGCTGCGTGAGGATATGGAAAAAGGGGTATTCGACCGTTTCAAGTCACTGCCGATCTCCCGTATCGCCCCCCTTGCAGGAGCGCTGTTGGCTGATACCGTCCGCTATACCATTGCTACTGTGCTGACTTTCACAATGGGTTATCTGATGGGCTACCGTCCGGAAGGCGGGCTGGGCTCTGTAGTCCTCGCGGCCCTGCTGGTGATCGGCTGCTCCTGGGCGATCAGCTGGATCTTTGCCTTCTTTGGTGTCATCGCTCGTACAGCTTCCAGTGTACAGGGGATTTCGATGATCGTGCTGTTCCCGCTTACCTTCATGTCCAACGCCTTTGTACCTGCTGATACCATGCCTGACTGGCTGCAGTGGTTTGTTGCAATCAACCCGATCTCCCATCTCGTCACCGCTGTCCGTAATTTGACCAATGCAGGCACAGCAGGCTCCGACCTCGTTTATTCCCTGGTCGGCGCTGCAATTATTGTAGCGGTCTTTGCACCGGTCACCGTCCGCGCCTATATGCGCCGTACGTAAATTTTTGATTAACAGCAGGCAATCCTTCAAGAGTGGAGGATTGTCTTTTTTGCTATACTAAGTACAAATGATGACCAATACCTGATTATGGAAAAGGAGCTGTCTATGCCATGGATATGAGTCAGCCTGAATCTCTTCCAGTACACAAGGATTTTCCCTACGGTTCCCGCTATCTTACGGTGAATGGAGTGCGCCTGCATTATGTGGATGAGGGCGAAGGTCCGCCTGTGCTTTTGCTGCACGGCAATCCCACCTGGAGTTATATGTACCGCAATATTATTCCGTATCTGGCGCCCTATGTGCGCTGCATAGCAGTTGATCTGCCGGGGATGGGCAAATCGGACAAGCTGGAGCTTGGCTGCACGCTTGCGGAGCATGCGGAATATATCAGCTCATTCATTGAACAGCTTGGATTGATTAATCCGGTGCTGGTCGGCCATGACTGGGGGATGGCGGTGGGGCTGGAATATGCGGCAGCCAATCCCGGTAATGTGCGGGCAGTGGCGATGCTTGAGCCGCAGGCTTTGTATCCGACACCATCCTGGGAGGAATTTACGCCGGCTGAGTCGGCGGAGCTGTTCCAGCTGCTGCGTGATCCCGGGCAGGGCTGGCCGTTTATGCGTGACAACAGCGTGTTCGTCGAGGGCATGCCGAGCATCATCATTAACCGGCAGTTGAGTGCAGAGGAGCATGAATATTACCGTGAGCCCTTCCTGAATCCGGAGGAGCGGCGTCCGATGTGGGTATTTCCTAACCAGATCCCGGTTGACGGGCAGCCTCCCGAGGTTGTGAAGGCAGTTGTACAGCGCAACCGCTGGTTCACCGGCTCTGATGTGCCTAAGCTACTCTTTTATGCCGAGCCGGGCTGTACAATCCGCGAGCCGCAGGTCAGCTGGTGCCGGGAGCATCTGAGTAATCTCACCCTATGTCCGATAGGGAAGGGCTTCCACCATCTGACTGAGGAGAATCCGCAGCTGATCGGTCTGGAGCTGCAGCGCTGGATTAACGCTCTGCCTTTATAGGCCTAACTAAGGAATGTTTGCAGACGTAGAGTCTGTAAGCACTCCTTTTTTTGTATGGCGATTGACAGATGCTGGATTGAGGAGGTATTATGAGTTCGGAGTTAGTAATTTAGTAAATTAGTAAATTACTAAATCGAACGTTCAATCAAATCTTGAATGACAAACTAATTATTCTAAAACTGGAGCGTACAAACATGAAAATACCAACAACCCTCAAACATAAACCTGTGATCGTGTCCGAAAATTATGAGCAGGTAGACGGCCGGTATGCCGGCAATACGGACGCCCAGGGCTTGTCCCTGGGCCTGGCCCAATGGAATGACCGGGGCAAGGTCGATATTTCAGCCAAGGTATGGAGACATACGGGAGAGAAGTGGTCCAGACAGTCGGAGGAGCTGCCGATGCACCGGGTGCTGGATCTGGCGATCCTGATCTGCAGAAGCAGCCTGTATTTTCAGGACGCCTACCGGCTGCCCGAGATGTATGATCCCGAGAACCCGCAGATTGACCGCATCGGACTGCAGGGAGATGCCATGAATGTATCGGTCTGCACCGACAACCCGATGATCGGCAATGATATCAAGCTGTTTGCCCAGGCACTTGGCGAGGACGGCGAAATGATCGGCGAGCGGCTTAGTGTTCTGGCACGGGTGCTGAAGGAAATGGGCTATTAAGCATAGACTCAAGGCTAAGCAAATGAAAGGGGAATTTGAAGTGGACAAAAGCAAGCGCAAGGAGCTGCAGGAGGAATTCAAACAGATCAAGACCTATATGGGAGCCATCCAGATTACCAATAAGGTCAGCGGCAAAATCTATGTAGACACCTTCTCCAACCTCAAGAACAAATGGTTCACCCTGCAGATGCAGCTGGATATGGGACGGTTCGCCAATGCAGGCCTGCAGAAGGACTGGAAGGAGCTTGGTGCGGACAGCTTTACCTATGAGGTGCTGGAGCAGAAAGAGGCGGATGAAATCACCGATATCAAATGGGAATGCAAGCAGATGCTGAAGCACTGGCTCGACAAGCTGCAGCCTTATGAGGATAAGGGCTATAACAAGCCTTTGCTTAGATAAATGAAGAACAGCCGCAAGAGCTCCCTTGAAGAAAGGAAGCCTTGCGGCTGTTCTTTTAGTCTATAAACCATTCGCCCCGGGCAACGGGATGCACCTGTCCTCCGACGTTAATGTCATACGAGTTGTCTTTTAATGAAGCCTTGACTTGAATCAGAGAGGGTCTGCCGATCTTGTAGCCCTGTTCAACACGGTACCGGAGCTCACTGCTGCCCAGATCATTATATTTCAGCAAATAGCCTGCAAGGTTCCCGTTCGCACTTCCTGTAGCTGCGTCCTCAGGAAATCCGGTATCCTCACAGAACACACGAACATGAAGATCATGATCCGCCTGAACCGTCTCTTTGCAGTAGACAAGGATGTTCGCGCGGAACGCCTTTGCCAGAAATGCCTCAAAGGCTGCATGGTTAATCCGGCAGGCATGTACAGCCTCCAGGGAGCGAAGCGGGACAATAATGGAAGCAAGACCGGTGGATACCTCCTGTACAGGATAATCCGGCTCAAGCTCTCCGGCATCAATGCCCAGTATTTCAGCAATCACATCAGGGTCAACCGTCCGCCCGAATTGCGGAGGTTTCTGCTTCATCCACAGCTCATGCCGGCCCGCCGCAGTAACGGGAATTTGCCCGACGCCGAGATTAAGAGTAATGGTGCCGCCCGTATCCTGTTCAAGCCCCCGTTCAATCTCCCGCTGAATAATGTACGCTGTCCCGAGCGTCGGATGCCCTGCAAACGGAACCTCAGTATCCGGTGTAAAAATCCGCACATTATAGCCGCCGTTAACCCGCTCGTCTGACTCGATAAACGTGGTTTCAGCAAAATTGACCTCCTTCGCGATCGTCTGCAGCAGCTTCTGCGGCAGAGCAGCAGTGTTGCGGAATACGGCCAGCTGATTGCCGGCATATCTCTTTTCGCCAAAAACATCTACAATATAATATGGAATCGTATTCAAGCAAAAGCCTCCCCATAGTGATAAACAATAAGCTTTAGAATAAAGGGATACCGGGTGCATTGCAAGACACCAGTAAGCAGCTGTGCAGCATCTTGAAGAGACTTTTGGCGAAACTTCCAAATTAAGGAGACGTATAAACACAAAAACGTACTGACGGGAGGACTGCACAGTGGCAAACGAAGCCAGAAGGTTTTTTAAACTATTTTCCAAAAATATAAAGGAGCTGCGGAGTCCGGCACCCTATGAGGTGAACGGGCTGCGTGTCATCTGCGTTCATTGCCGGCATGACCGGTTTGACCATGGCTTTGCCCAGCTGAATACGGCTTTGTTAAGCTTTTTGAATCTGGATTTCGCCAACCGTTCGGCGAATATCCTGACCTGCGACCGCTGCGGGTATGTTCACTGGTTCAATAAAGATATCAGGAGGGTGAGAGTATGATGAGGTTAAAGTCTGCCGCAGGATTAGGCGTATGTATGATGACAGCCGGCCTATTGCTCACAGGGTGTGCAACTGATGCAAAGCCTGCAAAGCTGTCTAAAGAGGATGCGAGGACGATCGTCGAGGATAAGCTGGATCAGAGCAGCAGCAGCCTTGCAGGCCAACTGGCTGACATTACTCCGGATGATGTATGGGAGGAGACGGGTCATCAGCTGTTTAAGGATAGCAGCAGTCTGGAGACTTACGTGGTGGCGGACGGAAAAGCGGCTGTACTGGGGACCGGTTTTGGCGGCAGCGGGGTAACGAGTGTTGTACCCTATGATGTGAATGGTGACGGTGCCGGGGATCTTGTGTATGCCTACTCTTACGGATCAGGTATTCACCGTTCGGTGATGTCCTGGATGGATCTGCAGACGATGACTGAGCATCCGGTGCTTAGTAAAGCTGAAACGGCCGGATTCCGGACGTATGATCTGATTTTACAGAAGGAAGACGATTCCATTATTGTATATCAGGTAGGCAACAAGCAGAACCGGGAAGCTGTAACTCAGGCACTGATGAGCTATCCGGCCAGTAAGGATATTGAGTCAATGAGTCTTGTTAAGGATGGCGTGCTGGTTAAGGAGCAGGATGGGCTGTATTATGAAGCAACCGGCGCGGACTGAGCGTTCAGCATTATGACGAACAAAAGAGGCTGGAGATGATAACATGTTTCTGCGAAGACTGGAGCTGCTGCTCCACAATGTCCCTGATCCCGGGCGATACCCTTTTTCTATACCGGCGCTGAAGCAGCTGCATACCGTTGAGTTCAAGACCAATGTTACATTCCTTGTTGGAGAAAACGGATCGGGCAAATCCACCCTGCTGGAGGCGATTGCTTATCAATGCGGCTTCAATACGGCAGGCGGCGGACGGAACAATACCTATGAGGTAGATGCCGCCCATTCCGCGCTGGGTGATCATATCCGGCTGTCGTGGCTGCCGAAGATCACAAACGGATTTTTTCTGCGGGCCGAGACCTTTTACCATTTTGCCTCCCATCTGGATACGATGCCTGAGAGTCTGCGGTATTACGGGGGGCAGTCGCTGCATAAACAGTCTCACGGGGAGGCTTTCTTGTCCCTGTTCAACAACCGTTTCGGCAAAAAAGCGCTCTACCTGCTGGACGAGCCCGAGGCTGCACTCTCACCCGCCCGCCAGCTGTCGCTTATGCGTATCATCAAGGATCTGGACAAGGAGGCGCAGTTTATCATTGCCACCCATTCACCGATTCTGCTTGGCTACCCGGATGCGCAGATCCTTAACTTTGACAGCCAGCCTGCCTCGGAGATCCGGTACGAAGACACACTGCATTACATTATAACAAGACAATTTCTGGAGAACCGCAAGGCGGTGTTACGGGAGCTGTTCAGTGACGGGGATGAGTGAACGAAGAGCTGATTTCCTTTACGGACAGGTTGTATGGAGAAGCTCCGGACTGGTATAACTATTTATAAAAGACTTATATGAATGAACATCCCGGGAGGAAGAAGCATGTCCAAAGAGTATTCAAGGGTATATATCGAAAGTGTAAAGCAGGAGCTGTTAAGCCGGCTTGGCTTGAAGCAAGTGTATTTTAAAGGGCAGGCGGGCGATGATCTGCTCTATGAGGCTACCGGCTTTGACCGTGGAACCTCGCATAAATTCTGTGTCCGGACCAAAAACGGATCGGTCGATGAGTCCGTTGGCGGAAAGTGGATGAAGGTGCGCGGCTTTACGGTCAAGAGCAAGGATTTGAACTGAGCCTGCAATAAAATCTGCTTTTGACACGGGGCAGCTGCTTTGACTAACCCTTTTGTATCCGATATAGTTATATCCAATTAAACTGGTTGCTAAAGAGACAGGAGGGCTGGTATGGAGGTTTTTGCAGAGTATCTGGAGGGAATTAACAACCCAGAGCACCGTACCCGGACGGAGGAAGTATTGAACTGGGTTGCGGAGAAGTTCCCGGGTCTGGAGCCCAGGATGGCCTGGAATCAGCCCATGTACACCGATCACGGTACCTTTATTATTGGCTTCAGCGTATCTAAACAGCATTTGGCGGTGGCCCCGGAAATTGCCGGAATCAACCGGTTTTCGGACAAAATCGTACAAGCAGGCTATGATCATACGAAGCAGCTGCTGCGGATCAAATGGGGGAGCCCGGTGGATTATGCCTTGCTTGAGGAAATAATCGACTTTAACATTCTGGATAAAGCAGACTGCTCCACCTTCTGGCGGAAATAATGACGATGCCTCAATCATATTGTATCCGGCCGCAATGCTTGTCATTGTGGCCTCTTTGTATTTCTGAGAGAATATTACAAAGCCTGTTAATCAGATAATCAAAAGGATGTGAACCGGCCATGCAGCTGGAAACGGAACGTTTAGTAATAAGAGAATTCGTGCCAGAAGATCTCCCGGAGGTACATGCGTATGCATCAGATCCTCTGGTAGCCAGATATATGATCTGGGGACCGAACACGGAAGCGGAGACAAGAGATTATATCAGCACGACGATAGAGCTTCAGAATCAGTCTCCGCGCCGCGGCTATGAATTTGCTGTGGTGCTGCGGGACACCGGTCAGCTGCTGGGCGGCTGCGGCCTTCATCTCACTGAGCACCGGCAGGGGGAAATCGGCTACTGCTTCAACCCGCTATTCTGGAAGCGGGGTTATACAAGTGAGGCTGCAGCAGCGCTGCTTGAGCTTGGCTTCAGTACACTCGGTCTCCACCGGATCTACGCCACCTGCCGGCCGGACAATACCGGTTCAGCCAAAGTGATGCAAAAAATCGGCATGCACTATGAAGGCCATCTGCGGGAGCACAAGTGGCATAAAGGCGCATGGCATGACTCCTATCTGTATTCCATACTGGAGCATGAATACAGAAAGATTACAAGCATACAATTTTGAAATAAAGGGCAAGTGATAAGCTGATAGAAACGGTAAATAGGGTAATAACCGCTTGAGGAGGAATGCCTAATGGAATGGATCTTAGAAAACGTAGAAGAAACCAGCCTACTGCACCCGGAAACGTTCTTCATCCCCTCCGAGCAGGAAAGAAACACACAGCAGGCCGGAAAAATGGTCCGGCTACATTTCGTATTGACGAATCCCGGAGCTGCCGGGCCGCGTGCTGAACGGATGTGGGTGGAAATTACCAGCCAGGATCAGGTGAGCCGCCAGTACACGGGAATCCTGACGAATGCTCCTGAGGTTCTGAAGACGCTGAAGCTTGGAGATACGGTGCAATTCGAACCCAAGCATATTGCCCGGACCCTTCTCCGCGAAGGAGATCCGCTATGGCTGGCCGTCGGCGAGAAGCTGGCACTTGTCTCCAAGAAATGCTTGGAGCCGGGCAGCGCGGTGCACTGGATGTACCGGCAGATGCCTGAGCGGGAACAGGACAGCGGCTGGCGGCTGTTCGCCGGAGATGAGGATGAAGCCTATCTGAACAATTCCGAGAATGTGAGGCTCATGCATGTCTATTCGATTATGGATCAGGACCCCAGCCTGCTGGAGCCGTTTAAGGGAGAGATCGGCAGCGCTTTTGAGCGGGAGAGCAGGGACGGGGAATGGAAAGAGGTTAGGGATTGGGTGCTGGAGGAAAATGAATAATGCCTGAGTATTCGCATATCCAAACCTGTGTAAGGTGTGACGCCGGCAATTACACAAGTGTCCTTAAGGAATTTGCCGCCTTCCTTTCCCGGGTTGGCCTGGATAACAGCTATTTCTGCAGCGGGCTTGAATGGGAGCTGGCGGATAACGGCTTTATGTATCAGGGAGGCAATGCAGATGCAGAGGAGGTCCCTGTTGAGGGGATTTCCCTGCACGTAAGGCCTTATGTGGTTGGTCTTACTCCTGAAGTATTTCCTGAGCTGGCAGAGTCATGGCTTGAGATTAATTTGTTATTCTGGACTGATGAGATTACAGCAGATTACATAACAGGTGAGCTGGTCGGCAAGGTTAAGCCGTATCTGTGGGAGTTGATCAAGCAGCTTTCCGGCGGCTATCAGCAGAGCGGAGTATATTTTACCAGTGAAGTTACCGACGGAAAACCGTGGGAAGCGATCATTACCGGCAACAATGCGGAGCTGTGGTCTTTTGATGCTGCGGTAATCCCTGTGGAACTCATTGAACGGTATGGCCGGCCTGATGACCGTTTTTTTTACCATACATATGATGATAACAAGCTGTTTCTGGCACGTAGAGAGGTTTGGAGAGAAGAGCCTTGGAAGTGATGAAAGAAAAATATTAGTGCCGGGGGTGTTGAAAGTAAATGAATGCATACGAGCTTATGATAAAAACAAATCACTTCTTCATTAAAGGCGGAAGCCTATCTGACTCACAAAAATGTAATATAGTTGTTCATTTATTCTCGGCACTGACTCAGCCAGAACAGGCAATGAGGTTCTATAAGGCTGTCAAGTTTCCTAATAACATTGACGGCCATGGGCGTCAGATGTATCCGGTGTTCTTTATTCCACCCTATAATAATGGAGTAAAGCTTAAAACGATTTTTAATCAGACACCAAAAACCCATATATTCTCTGCCAATATGTATGAGCTTGAAATGATCCGCTTACTTTGCCTCCTTGCACCTGATAATCCTAATGTAAAAGAAATAGTGGATAAAACGCTTACCCGCCTGAAAACCACATGCTTTGGGATTTGTGATGATGGAGCGGGGGAGTGCTTTGATACATCGCTTGTTGTATTACGCTTTCTTGCAACGGTATCTCCTGAAGAGACTAATTGGATATATGGCAGAATTGATAATTATAACAGTCATGCCGGAGACAGAAAACGCCCATGGTTTGCAAAATGGTATTTCTGGCTCTGCCTTTCTGAACTGCCATTTGAAATTGCTGAATCAGAGATTAACAAATATAAAGAGGAGATCATGCCATGGCTGACAACAAAGAGTGCGGTCATGAACAGCGAACACGATAAAACCATTCACTCGGTTCTTATCTGTATGCTTCGCAACCTAATGAGCAGATATCCAGAATACACGCACATAAAAGAACGTCAGCCTTACATAAGTGAACGAGACGGAAGGTTACATTTTGATATGGGCTAAAATACCAGGATGAATAAATAGTAAATTTGTACGCAATTGGAGGTGCAATACGATTGGATACGACTGAGCTAAGAATATTCGTAGATGAGAATAAACCATTCGAGGTAGCAAAAGAGAGTTTCTGGAACTGGATTTATACTTGGAAAGGGGAAGACCCTGAAGACTATTTTGAATTGTTCCGAAATGAAGATATCACCACAATAGTGCTAACAAATGAGCGTATCGCACTCGTCATTAACTATCAGTTTGATAATCCGGTTGAATTTTTACAAACGACAATAAACGTTTATTTTAAAGAAAGCCTGATTGCCAAGTATCATTACATGCAGGACTTTGATGGGAAGGCAATCGATGATGTACTAAGTTTCGAGAAATATTCCATATTAACGGAAAACTTATAGTGGAGGGTACTCATGGAAGTTATTATTCGCGACTCAATGGTCCATCTAACTCAAGGCGATATCACTAAAATGGACGTTGATGCAATCGTTAATGCGGCTAACACGAGTTTATTGGGTGGCGGGGGTGTAGACGGCGCTATCCATAGAGCTGGAGGCAGGGCAATATTAGAAGAGTGCATGAGTATCCGCAGCAGGCAAGGTGGTTGTGCAGTGGGGGAAGCGGTAGTAACCACGGGAGGAAATATGAAATGCCGTTTGGTTATACATACGGTTGGTCCGGTCTGGAATGGTGGAGTGTATGATGAAGAAGAGAAGCTGAGGAACTGTTACAGGAGTTCATTAAGGCAGGCTGAACTAAACGAGGTTACAAGTATTGCTTTTCCAAATATAAGTACTGGTATATACAATTATCCGAAAGACTTGGCTTGCCGAATAGCTTTTGATGAGGTTTCCAAATATCTATTAAACAACGAGTCAAATATTAAAAGAATAGTATTTGTATGTTTTGATAAAGAGAATTTTGCGCTGTATAAAAAAGAACTGGAGAAGGTTTGAGCAGTCTAAAGGGTGCAACTCAGTTTCATTGGAGGATCGGAAAGTTCACATCAGTATACTCCAGGACGTGCAACCAATCATCTTATGAGCCCATCTTCGCCAGGGGGTTGGATAAGGTTAAAACCTTGTCCACCACTCTCATTTGCATTGATGATCTAAATAGGCTATACTTGATTGATTTTATATTATTGATTAGTCACTAACTAAAGAGAAGGAGTGTTGAATTTATGGCAAAGGATGATAAAAGCAGCGTAAACCGGAAAGCTGAAATCATCTCGGCAGCGATTGAGGTGTTTGCGGAAACGGGTTATTATCGCGCGACAACGGCACAGGTTGCAGAACGGGCGAAAATTTCCCAGCCCTATGTGTTTCGTTTTTTTGCAACGAAGGAAGCACTGCTGCTCAGCGCACTGGAGCTTTCCTGGGAACGGATTCAGCAATCCTTTCGGCTGGTCGTGGAAAGCGCAGTAGCCCCTGAGCAGCTGGAGAGCGATCTGATTGAGGCATACAAGGAAATTCTGGCCTCCTATATGAACGAGACCTACTTGCAGATGCAAGCCCAGACGATGCGTGAGGAGGCGATTCGTGAAGCAATGCGTAACGGTTTTCGGGAAGTACGCCAAATCGTGTTGAGTGCTTTTCGCGAGAAAGGGCTGCAGAATCCAGAGGATCGCACGTTTAATTTCCTTGCCAGGGGGATGTTGTGTAATATTTCCTGGGCACTTGATATGCCTGAACTCATCGAGCGGGAAGTTTAATATGGCGAAAGCCATAATTTAAAAATTAGTTATTGATCAATTACTAACTAAGTGATATAGTGTCATTACAAGTTAGTGATCAATCAATTACAAAACTGAATGGGAGTTGAAGAATGATGAAAAAAGCGATTGTTATTGGTGCTACAGGCGGTACAGGAGCGGTTATTGCATCTGAACTTGTAAAACGGGGGATACCGACTGTTGCCTTCGGACGGTCTCGCCATAAGCTGGAGGAGCTTGCAGGCGGCTTAGGCAATCCTGCTCACCTGTTGTTAGCAACCGGGGATGCCTTCCGGTCAGATGATATCGCGGCTGCGGCCAAAGATGCGGATGTATTATTCCATTGCGCGAACGTCCCTTACAATGAGATGGAGAGCAAGCTGATTCCCCTCGGTGAAGCTGTAATGGAGGCGGCCGACCGGCTGAGTCTGAAGGTTGTCGTCATTGATGGTATTTACCCCTATGGACGAAGACAAATGGATCGCGTAACGGAGGAGCATCCCAAACAGCCACACACGAAGAAGGGAAAAGTGCGGCTTGCCTTTGAGCAAATGATCTTTAGCAGCAGATGGAGTCATGCGCGCCCCATGATTGTACGCCTCCCAGATTATTACGGACCGACCGCTAATCAAGCCTCATATTTGGGCGGAACACTTGAGGCAATTGCAGCCGGGAAAATGGCCTTTTTCGTAGGGAATATGAATACGCCGCGTGAATATGTATATCTGCCTGATGCGGCTATGATGATTGTGGAGCTCGCGGCTAGCGAGCAGGCTTATGGGCAGAACTGGAATATCCCTGGTTCGGACATTATCTCCGGCCGTGAGATTGTCCGCATTGCTAAACAGGCAAGCGGCACGAATAAGCCCGTTATTGCCCTTAAAAAGGTTGGATTGTCGCTGCTCGGATTAATCGTTCCCGTCATGAAGGAAGTGGTTGAGATGCTGTACTTAACGGAAGAACCGCTACGCTTAAGCGGAGAGAAGTATCAACGCCATATCGGGGCTATTCCGGCAACCAGACCTGAGGCTGGTATTGCGGCGACCGTTCAGGAATTGCAGAAAAGGAAATGATTTTTTATACAAAAGTAATTGATCAATCAATTACAAAAGAAGTAAGACTGGCAAGTACGAAGCAATCTCCTCTTGGATAAAGAGCCGTCCATCCTTATAAGCCGTTCCGCGGATCGCCAGCCTATTTCACAGCAGCTCAGCTTTGGCAGCCCGCGGAGTTTTATTGGCATCCGCCCAGTCGCCCTCTCCGCAAATGCATATGATGATTATGCCTACTCAATGAAAAGGAGCGATCACATATGGGATTATTTCCAGGGCCGGGTGGCGGCCAAGGGTTTCCGGGTTTCCCGGGAGGACCAGGTGGACCAGGAGGACCGGGAGGGCCGGGATTTCCAGGCGGATTTCCGGGGACACCGGGGGGAGGACCAAGCGGCGGACCAGGCGGTGCTCAAGCACCAACGGCTCCACCACCGCAATTCGTACCGCAAATGACGGCTACCGCCTATGCCGTCGATCCCGGCGGGATCAGACGCTGTCTGTTCCGCAACACCTATGTCTGGCTGAACAACGGGGAGCAATTCTGGTTCTTCCCGGTATTCGTCGGACGTAATTCGGTTGCCGGATTCAGATGGTTCGGCTTCTCCTGGGCTTACTTCGGCATTGATTTGAACCGGATCAGCTCGTATACCTGCTTCTAGGGACATACATGCCGAATCCAAAAACAGCCACCTCTGCCGGTCTGGCAGGAGTGGCTGTTTCTATTGTGCGCCCGGCATGGGCGATAACTTGGCGGTGAAAGTCCGCTACAGGCTTGGCAGTAGGAACTGTTAGCCAAGGGCAAGGGTGTCCGCCGCGAGGCGGAATCTGAAGGAAGCCGGAGGCAAACCCTCGGTCTGACGAACAGAAATCACATAGAAGGCATGCTGGGACGGACGAGCTTGCACTACAAAGCAAAGTCCAATACTGCCCGAATTCCAGGATGTAAATGTGGCAGATAGATGAGGGG
>NZ_FNDX01000065.1 GCF_900099765.1 Paenibacillus typhae
AGCGAGAGCTTTACGAAACTGTACAACAAGCGAACGGCCGTGGAACGAGTTTTTGCGTACCTCAAAGAGTATTTTGGCATGAAACGTACACGTCACCGCGGTGTCCGGGCAGGTGTGGATTTCCAGCTCAGTACACTGGCCTACAATTTGAGTAAGTTTGCGCTAGACAAGTTGAACAAGCAGTTAAACAGTTTCCAGAAAGTAGCCTGATTTTTTTTAAAACGATCTCAAAAATTTTGGCCCAGTCTTGCTACTCAACAAACTGAATTATGAAATTGACTCCGGTATACACTTATTTCTGAAAAAGTAGCTATACACGCCATATTAGCTGTACCAAATACACTTATTTCAATTCGCAGCTTCGCCACCGGTAACGTATATGCGAAAGCAGCCCATACAAAGCAAAAAAAGCCAGCGGACTAAGTCTGCCGGCCTCTTTTCATAAACTTATTTACAACACGCAATAAAATCCCCGCTTACCGCTCATCATTCCAGAAGTTCAGCGGCTTCAGATCTTTGGTGATTACAGCAAAGCTGTAGCCTTCCTTCTTGAAGGTCTCCAGCAGGCTCGGCAGCACCTTCAATGTCGCCTTCTGGTCATGCATCAGGATGACCGGATTAGTCTTGGATGACTGCAGCTTGTGCACCTGATCCATAACCGAGTTATAGATTTTATCGCTGTCTTCCTTGTATCTCCAGTCCTCCGAATCGACGTTCCAGTCCCACAGGTGGTAGCCCTGGGCCAGCACCTTATCCCGGAAGCTTTTGGTGAAGTATGGCTTGCTACCGTATGGCGGACGGATCAGCGTCGTTTCCGCCCCGCTGATTTTCTTCAGCACCGCATTGTCCGCCGTCATTTCAGCCAGCGCTGCCGCAGGCGAAGCATAAAATTTCTCCTTGCGGTGGGTCATGCCGTGCAGCCCAAGCCCGCTGCCTGCCTTCACAATCCGCTTCACCTGGGCGGGATAACGGTTCATGTTCGGGCCAAGCATAAAGAACGTTGCATTGACTTCGTATTTATCCAGTATATCCAGCAGCTGTGCCGTAGTCGCGGACGGTCCGTCGTCAAAGGTCAGATACACGGTCTTTCCTTTGACTGCCCCTTCTCCGGAAGGTTTGACCGAACTTACGGCCTGCGGCTTCAGCTTGTCCGCATACTGCTTCACAAAAGCCTCATCGCTCATGGCCGCCGACCCGTCCCGGACTCTCAGTAAATATTTATCTCCCTGAAAGGTTATGCTATATCCGAGGTATCCGCTGATCTTCACCGGAACCATCAGATTCCCGTTCTGCAAAAAGCTGTCCATCGGCACAACCGTACCATCCTGCAGCTTCAGTCCGCCGTTTTTCTTAAGCAGACGAACGGATTTGTCGCCGGCGGCAACCGCGATTCCGTCGGGCAGCCCGGTAATTGTCCACTTCAGCTCTGCAGCTGCTGTACGCAGCGGCACATAATAGCTACCCTTAACCGGCACAGCTTCAATTCCGGTCAGCTTGTCGTTCACACCCAGCTTCAGGCTTGAGCCCGCACCGGCAGCACTTGCTGCAGTCTGCAGCACACCAAAAGTTAAAAATAAGGACATCAGGACAAGCATTACTTTTTTAAACACCAGCAAGAGCTCCAATCTATGTATATTTGCCTCTAACTCTATCATACATAGATATAACGTAATTTGAGAGATTGTAACCGGGCGCCTAAAATATTGTTACTTTTTCACGCTGTGATAAATTGCACAATGACTCCTAACGCCAAGACAAGTGCAACTTTCGTCGAATGCTGTCAGACCAACAAATAAAGCGTTTAATTTCCGTTCAATTCACACATTCTAATTGTGACGAAATTAGCAACAATACAGTAATTTTGAACAAAGTTTGAACAACCTTAAATTTAGCTTAAAGCCCGTCGCTACAGTGATCTTTGTCATACATAACGGCACTTGTAACAAATTGATCACACATCTTTAACTTTATCGCCATTTTTGAGGACGATTATAGATTATTTTACAATATATGTATTTTGCAATCCGGGTAAGTAATTCTTACTATAGATACAGGTTATTATTTCGCCCGCCAGCAACGAACGGCTAAAGAATTATTGAAGGAAGGAGTTCTATATGAAAAAAAAGGGACCGTTATACGCTTTGTTTCTCAGCCTGCTCTTTATTCTGCCGGGATGCAGTTCATTAACCGTACTGAATCCTAAGGGCCCGGCTGCACGGACGCTGTCTGACACCATTATCCTCTCCATTGCGGTGATGGCCTTTGTCCTGGCAGTTGTCTACATCTTATATATCTTCGTCCTGGTGAAATACCGGGCAAAGAAGAGCAATGAAGGCTACATTCCGGAACATGAGGAGGGCAATAAGGTACTTGAGGCCATCTGGATTATTATCCCGATCATTATTGTGGCCTTCCTGTCCGTTGTGACTGTAAAGTCCACCCATGCCGTCGAGAATGTGGCTAATGAGTACAAGGATCAGGATCCGCTCGTTATTTATGCTTCCTCCTCCAACTGGAAATGGCATTTCAGCTATCCTGAGGAAGGCATCGAAACGGTAAACTATGTGAACATCCCGGTTCACCGTGCAGTTGAATTCAGACTGTATTCCTTCGGGACAATCACCAGCTTCTGGGTTCCGCAGCTGGCCGGACAGAAATACGCTATGAGCGACATGCTCACTTATCTTAACCTCTCTGGTGATACCGTAGGCTCTTATATCGGAAAGAACTCAAATTTCAGCGGTAAAGGCTTTGCCCACATGGAGTTTGAAACGCTGGTTATGACTGACGAGGATTATCAGGACTGGGTCAAGGAAGTTAAGGAAACTGCGCCTGCGCTGACAGAAGACGAATTCAAGGGACTTCTGGCTGCCGAGCATCTTGGACGCAAGACTTATTCTTCTACCCATCTGGAATTCAGCCCGCCTCCTGGCGATCACAGCGAGCATATGAGCGGTGACGGCACGGAAATGGATATGCACAACGGCGGTGAAGAACACGAGGATAACAAGGAGATCCATCCTTCCCCGGCACCTTCCAGCCAGACCGAGTTCGACGGCAACCCTGCCCCTGAGGTAGAAGAGCCGCTGCCGAGCTCACCTGTTGAAGAGCACACGCACCAATAAAACCAACTATGAGAGCTATCCGCTCTTAGAAAAGCATGAATCATGCTGGCAGCAACAACCTGAAAGGAGCCACCCTAATGGATTTAGAGAAATTTAAGGTTCACGGCGAACCCCTCATTTATGGAGCCATGGTCAGTATTGCCCTTGCCACCATCGGGATTCTCGTCGGGTTGACCTACTTCAAAAAGTGGGGCTATCTCTGGCGCGAATGGCTTACCACTGTGGACCACAAGAAAATCGGGGTCATGTATATCCTGGCTGCCCTCCTGATGCTCTTCCGCGGCGGCGTGGACGCCATGATGATGCGTCTGCAGACTGCAGCGCCTGAAATGAAATTTCTGGATGCACAGCACTATAATGAGGTCTTTACCACCCACGGTCTGATCATGATCCTCTTTATGGCCATGCCGTTTATCATCGGTCTGATGAATGTCATCATTCCGCTGCAGATCGGCGCAAGAGACGTTGCTTTCCCTCGCCTCAACGCCGTCAGCTTCTGGCTCTTCTTTTTCGGGGCCATGCTGCTTAACATCTCCTTCGTCATCGGCGGTTCTCCGGATGCTGGCTGGTCCGCTTACTTCCCGCTGGCGAGTCTGGAATTCAGCCCGACTGTAGGGAACAACTACTACTCTCTGGCGCTGCAGATTTCCGGTATCGGTACGCTCATTACAGGGGTTAACTTCATTGTTACCATCCTCAAAATGCGCGCTCCGGGCATGACACTGATGAAGATGCCGATGTTCACCTGGTCTGTTCTGATCACCAACATCATTATCGTCTTCGCTTTCCCTGTGCTTACCGTAGCACTGGCACTGATGATGTTCGACCGCCTCTTTGGCTCACAGTTCTTCACGATGGCCAATGGCGGGATGGATATGCTCTGGGCTAACTTGTTCTGGGTTTGGGGACATCCTGAAGTATATATCGTTATATTGCCGGCCTTCGGTATTTATAGTGAGATTATCGCCACCTTCTCCAAAAAGAACCTGTATGGATATACCTCCATGGTATTCAGTATGGTTATCATCTCCCTCCTGTCCTTCCTGGTATGGGCGCACCATTTCTATACCATGGGTCAGGGCGTAATGGTCAACAGCTTCTTCTCCATCACTACGATGGCGATTGCTGTACCGACAGGGGTCAAAATATTCAACTGGCTGTTCACCCTGCGTAAGGGCCGGATAACCTTTACTACACCGATGCTGTACACGCTGGCCTTTATTCCGATCTTTACCATCGGCGGTGTTACCGGCGTCATGCTGGCGATGGCCAGTGCCGATTATCAGTACCATAACACGATGTTCCTGGTAGCGCATTTCCACTACGTTCTAATTCCGGGCGCTGTGTTCGCCGTTATTGCCGGGTTCCACTACTGGTTCCCGAAAGTATTCGGCTTCCGTCTGAACGAACGTCTCGGCAAGCACGCCTTCTGGTGGATCATCATTTCCTTTAACGTAACCTTCTTCCCGTTGTTCTTCCTCGGTCTGATGGGGATGACACGACGCATGTACACCTATTCGGAAGAGACCGGCTTCGGTCCGCTGAATATGCTGTCATTCGCCGGAGCGGTAGGTCTGGCTATCGGTTTCGTTCTGCTGGTGTACAACATCTACTGGAGTACCCGCTACATGCCGAGAGACACAACAAGCGATCCTTGGGATGGACGTACCCTGGAATGGGCTACACCAAGTCCGATCCCTGCCTACAACTTCGCTGTTGTGCCTAAGGTTAAGTCCCTGGATCCGTTCTGGGAAGCCAAGCAGAAGAAAGTATCGCTGTTTGAAGACAAAATCACCAAGATTCACCTGCCTAACAACACCGGGAAGCCGTTTATCCTGGGTGTAATCTTCTTCTTCCTGGGCTTCTTCCTTGTATTCAGCATGTGGGTTCCTGCTATTGTCGCCGGAGTCGGTGTTATCGTTATGCTGGCTGCAATGTCCTTTGACCAGGATCATGGCTTCTATGTAAGTGCAGAAGAAGTTATTGCTACTGAAAAGAAACTGCGGGGTGAGACTGTATGAAAATAGATGCGTCGAAGCCGCTGGAATATTCAACTGAAGAAAACAGTAACAAGATCTTCGGCTTCTGGGTTTTCCTCGGAGCTGAAATTCCGCTCTTTGCTACATTGTTCACTGTATACTTTGTTATGGTTAACCGTTTTGCCGACGGTCCAAGCGGCCCTGAGCTGTTCGAAATCGGACCGGTGCTGGCTGAGACCTTCCTGCTCCTGACCAGTTCATTTACAATCGGTCTGGCTGTGCACGCGATGCGCCTCGGCCACAAGAAAGCCATGATGATCTTTATGGGCATCACTTTGCTCATGGGTCTCGGCTTTATCGGGATTGAGATTGATGAATTTTTCACCTATGTTCATGAAGGTGCTACTCTGCAGACCAGCGGCTTCCTCTCCAGTCTCTTTGTACTGCTTGGAACGCACGGTGCCCACGTCAGCTTCGGCTTCCTGTGGGGAGTAGGCATCATGATCCAGCTGTGGCGCCGGGGTATTACTCCTGCAACAGCCAACAAAACATTTATCTTCTCACTGTTCTGGCATTTCTTAGACGTTGTCTGGATCTTCATCTTCAGCTTCGTCTATCTGAAAGGACTGATGTGACATGATAAAGCAACTCTTTCCAATCCGCCATGTAATGGGCTATCTGGCCTCACTGGTCCTTTCAGCCGCTGCGCTGATTGTCATTTACGGGGATCTGTCCCATGCAGCCAATGTGGTGGTTCTGACGGTCACTGCCATTATCCAGGCTTCCCTGCAGCTGTTCGTGTTCATGCACATCGGCGAATCGGCAGATACCAAAAAGGAACTCTACATCAACATTGCCTATGCTTTGTTCGTAGGTCTGATCACCCTTTTCGGTACCCTCTTCATCTTCGTATGGGGCTGGTACGCGTAAGCTTTACAGCTTCATAATCGTCTTAACAGAAACAGCCTGTATCCGGTATATGCTCCGGTACGGGCTGTTTTTTCGTTATATGGCTGGCACCCTGGCTCCAGAATTTTCAACAAACATTCAGCCCGGATTCAACCAACATTCAGCGCAGGCTCAGAGGGTTCTCAGTTAGCGGTTCTACAATGTAGTTATTCACAGCACAGAAAGATGGAACTACATAGCAGGGCCTACACTAACAGCAAAGGATGAGAACAAGTATGAGTAAAAAAAGTGGAATGAAGGGTTTTGTCGTCGGAGCCGCCGTAACCGCCTCACTTGCCATGTCAGTATCAGCTTATGCCGACACCATTACGAAGAAGATTGCCGTCACCTACGATGATATTATCGTTGAACTGAACGGCCAGGAAACCGCAATGAAGGATGCCACAGGCGCGACTGTAGAACCGTTCATCTATAACGGCACCGTCTACCTTCCGGCCAGAGCGATCTCGGAAGCGGTCGGATTAACGGCCAGTTATGACAAAGCCACCAAAACCGTCAGCCTGACCGGGGCCGTTGAAACGGGCTCAGCGCCGGAAGAAACAGCCGGCACTGCAGATGCGGCCAGCCTGGGAAGCGCAACCTATCTGCTGGATGGCAGCACTGCCAGCAAAACAGATGAATCCTACATTGCTGTGACAACAGATACCTCCGCAGTCAAAGTTATAGCCGGCGGTGCCCTCACGCTAAACGGAGTGACTTTGAGTAAAACCGGCGGCACCTCCTCTGAGGACAACAGTAACTTTTACGGGCTAAATGCCGCACTCCTTGCAGCGGGGGGCAGCACGGTGTTCTTGAATGACTCAACCATAACCACCAGCGCAAACGGAGCAAATGCCGTATTTGCCACCGGTGCCGGGTCAACAGTCAATGTATCCGGTGCAACCATCACAACTACAGAGGATTCATCCCGCGGACTGGATGCCACCTATACAGGAACCGTCAATGCCACCAATACCAATATCACCACAGCCGGAACCCATTCCGCCAGTATTGCCACTGACCGCGGCAACGGTACAGTAAATGTTACCGGAGGCACGATGCTGACAACCGGTACCGATTCGCCGGGGATTTACTCCACCGGTACAATCTCCGTCACCGATGCGCTGATTACAGCACAAGGATCGGAAGCAGCCGTAATCGAAGGCAAAAATTCCATCACACTGACAAATACTCACCTGTCAGGCGCCAAAAAAAGCGGAATTATGCTCTATCAGAGCTTTTCGGGTGATGCCGAGACCGGAACCGGCACTCTGACAATGACCGGCGGCTCGCTGACCGCATACGAAGGACCGCTGTTCTATGCCACCAACACTGATGCGGTGATCAACCTTAAGAACGTTGGACTTACAAATAACTCCGGCATCCTGCTGGCTGCCAGTGCTGATAAATGGGGCACAACGGGCGCAAACGGCGCTACAGTGACGCTTAATGCCGATGCCCAGCCTTTGACCGGTGATGTCACTGCTGACAGTATCAGCTCCGCTCAGCTTGTTCTCTCGAACGGCAGCTCCCTGACCGGAACGATTGACGCTGCCAATGCAGCCAAGTCGGTTTCACTTACGCTTGATGCAGCCAGCGTCTGGAACGTTACTGGCGATTCCTACCTGAGCGCCCTGACTGACGGCGATATTACCCTGTCCAATATCAAGGATAACGGATACACCATCTATTATGATGCGTCGGCAAACGCCAACAGCTGGCTGGCCGGGGCGACTATTACGCTTAGCGGCGGCGGCCGTCTGACTCCATTCACCAGTTAAGGCCATTTGAATAACAGGACGGATCAAGCTTGAAAACCTAACAGCCCCTGGAACCTAACCGTTCCAGGGGCTGTTTGCAAAATAAAATTCTTTATATGCTGCTAAAGCTTGAACCTTGCCAGCTCCTTCTGCAAATCTTCAGCCAGCGTCGCAAGATACTGGGCGGACATGGACATCTCACCCATGGCGGACAGCTGCTCTCTGGTCGCAGCGCTGGCATCCTGGACATCCTCCGCACCTTTGCGGGAAGCTTCGCCCACCTGTTCCATCGCTTCTGTCACCGACTGTGATTCCCCGGAGACATGCTCCACCGCAATTCTGATCCGCTCTGTCTGACGGACAGCAGACTCGATGGCAGACTGGATTTCCGCAAAGGCCACCGCGACGGCTTCACTCTGCGCGACACCCCGCGCCACAAGCTCCGATCCGGCCGTCATTGAATCGACTGCACTGCTCGTCTGCTGCTGGATATCCGTAATGATCTCCGTAACCTTCAGTGAGCTGTGCCCTGTCGCTTCAGCCAGCTTGCGGATCTCCTCCGCAACCACTGCGAACCCACGCCCGTGTTCGCCTGCTCTGGCCGCTTCAATAGAGGCATTCAGCGAGAGCAGATTCGTCTGGTTTGCGATATCGTTTATTGTAGTAATGATAGTGTTAATCTCTTCCGAGAGACTGCCCAGATTGCCGACTATGGCTTGTGTAGCAGCAACGCTGGCATTGATTTCACTCATCCGGGTGATAATGCCGTTTACCGCCTCGGCACCGTACCCGGTGGAAGCCGCTGCACCGGTCATCAGTTCAGCCATATCATTGCTGCTGTGCTCGACTGCTGCAATATCCTCTGCCATGGTCTGCACGGATGCAGTGGTCCGGATGATGCTGTCAGCCTGAGCCTCGAATCCGGCCGCAATATCGCCCGAGGCCTCGGCGATCAGCTGCGAAGCTCGCGCCGTCTGCTCTGCGCTTGCACTCATCTCCTGTGAAGAAGCGGACAGCATTTCCGTACTCTCCGATATCCCCTGCATCATCCGTTTCAGGCTGGTGAGCATCGAATTGAAGGACTGGTTGATCAGGCCGATTTCATCACTGGAGGCATAAGACGCGGTTACGGTCAGGTCACCTTCTTCCGCCCGTTTCATAAGAGCCTGGAGCTCTTTAAGTGGCCTTGTAATCAGCCGGGAAATGATGATACTGATGGCGATGCACAGTATCCAGGCAGCGGTAATCAGCAGGGTGCTGATTGTCCGGGAGGTCTTGGCATTGGCCAGCGTCAGCTCATTATGCGCTTCGGCTTCTGCAATCAGGGAAGCAGAAGCCTCATCCAGCAAGCCGACCATTTTGGTTCGCGAATCGCTGAAGGCACTTCCGGAAAATACCTGATAGCCTTCCTCACTCAAGCTTTTGTCTGCCAGCTGAATGATATTATCACGCTGAGTCCGGTAGTCCTCAAGCAGCGACATATACTCAGCAATTCCGTTGCTGATCTTCTCATTCTTGAACTCAATGGATTTCAGCTGGTTCATCAGCTCGTTGTTCTGCTCGATCTTGCTCTGTATGTCAGCGGTGAGCTGCTTGCTTTTGTCCGCTTCTAAGGTCAGCAGATCCTCCAGGAGAAAAGACTCGATCGCCCGGTTATTGGCGCGTATTTCAGTAACCAGATAGATGGGAATCAGATTCTGATTGTAAGTCTCCTGCGACCGGTCAGCAAGCTTATCCGTAAACAGGATTCCTACAGTTCCGACACCGACCACCAGGATTACTGAAACAGCTACCAGAACTGCCATTTTGAATTTTACTTTTAAATTCCTCATTAGCCTTATTCCCGCCTTCTCCCTAACGTGCTATAAAATCTATATCGGCGAAAAAAGTCGAAAAAATGAAGTATTTCGAAAATTTTGTCGAATACTATGATGTCTGCTGAATGCTCCGGCAGGGATAATGAATCCGTTCAATCCTGCAGCAGCCCGTATTTCCGGCGGAAACGCTGCAGTACACCGGTCCAGCCCCCGGCAAGTATGGCCAGAAAGAACACATTGGACAAGGCATGGGCCAGGTCAAAATAAAAGCTGGAAGCGTAGGCGGTCATAACCAGCCCCCAGCTGAAGGCCTCCGGCAGACTGATAATATACCAGATGTTCATGATCCATCCAAACAGGAAACCCCAGAGAAAGCCAAACAGCAGCATTCCTCCGCGCTTTTTCATCCACCAGGAGTTCCGCAGCCAGCCTGCGCTTAGCCCGGCCATTCCCCAGGCGAACATCTGCCAGGGTGTCCACGGCCCTTGTCCGAAATAAATATTGGATACCAGCGCAGCTACGGCCCCGATGATAAACCCCGCCTCCGCCCCAAACACATAGGCCGACAGGATCACAAGGGCGGATACAGGCTTCACGCTCGGCAGAGCTGCGAACGGAATCCGGCTGACAGCGGCAATAGCCGACAACACAGCCAGCAGCACCAGCTCCCTGGACTCCAGCTTACGCCGTTCTAGCCGGAGAAAAACAGGCAGGAGTGCCGCCCCGAGCAGCAGAAGGCTCAAAAGCATATAATGGCGGTCCTTCAGCGCCGCCGTAAGCGCCAGTCCGGTCAGAAACAGGGCTACAGCAACGATGAGCGGAAAGCGTAACCTTGCCATGCTGTCATCACATCCTCTATTGTCAGTGCCTGGGGCAGTATATCCCGCACCATGCGATTAACTGCAGTTGTATAAAAATAGTTGCTGCTGAAAAAATCCGCCGGAGTCCCCTCCGCCGTAATGCTCCCGTCAAACAGCAGGGCACAGCGGGAAGCATACCGTGCAGCAAACTCCACATCATGTGTTACTACGGCGATACTCATCCCCTGCTCCAGCAGCTGCCGGAGCAGCCCGGCAAAACGCACCTTAGCGTCAGGGTCGAGTCCTTTGGTCGGCTCATCCAGCAGCAGCACCGCCGGCTTCAGCAGCATGACCATGGCGAGCGCCAGCTTCTGCTGCTGGCCGCCGCTGAGATCATGCGGGTGGCTCTGCAGCACCTGCTGAAGCTCAAACGCCTCTGCCAGCCGGGAGATCTCCGATGCGGCTTCCTCCGGTGCCAGACGGGCAAACGCAGCCATGTGCTGCAGCTCTTCCAGCGCGGTATCATAGCTGAAATAGAGCAGCGGGTTCTGGGCGAGAAAACCTGCTGTTATCCCTCTGGCCAGCTCCACCTTGCCGCGCTGCGGCTTGGCCAGCCCGCTCAGCACATGCAGCAGCGTGGACTTACCGGCGCCGTTGCCGCCCAGAATGGCAAGCAGCTCTCCCCGGTGCAGCGAGAGACTCAGCTTGCGCAGCACCTCCCGGCCTTCCTTCTCGTAACGGAAGGTAACTTCTCTCGCACTTAACAGCGGAGTGGAATCAACCTTATGCGGCAAGGCAGCGGTGTTATTGCCAAAAGCGGCAGCAGGATTGCCACCAGGCGGTTCGCCCGCCGCAGAAGACGCAAGGTTATGCAGCCAGCGCTTACCTTCGCGCACCGTCAGGGGGATGGACTCCGTCAGAGTATCTGACTTCCCCCGTGCAGGCAGCGCCAGGTACAGGCGCGCTGCGGTAGGCAAATACGATTGGACCGCAGCAAACGTCCCCTCCGACGCTTTGGAAACAAGCTCCCGCGGAGGACAGGCTGCCTTCAGCATTCCGCTCTCCATAAGCAGCACACGGTCAGCCAGCGGCAGCACCTCCTCCAGACGGTGCTCGCTAATGATAATGGTCACCGACATTTCCTCATTCAGCCGGTGCAGGGTCTGGATGAATTCACGCGCTGCAACCGGATCGAGCTGTGAGGTCGGCTCGTCCAGCAGCAGCAGCTTTGGCTGAAGCAGCAGGACGGAGGCCAGATTAAGCAGCTGCTTCTGGCCGCCCGAAAGCTCATGCACCGGCTTGTACAGCAGCGGCTCCAGGCCGAACAGGCCGGCCATCTCCGCCAGTCTGCTCCGCATCACCTGCGGCGCGAGGCCCAGATTCTCCATCCCGAAGGCCAGCTCATGCCAGACGGTATCCATGACAATCTGCGCCTCCGGATTCTGGAATACCATCCCGATCTCCCCGGCGGCCCGTTCCTCCGGCAGCTCAGCCAGAGGCAGCCCTGCATAACGGATCACGCCGCTTCCCGTCCCTACAGGGGTGAGCTCACGCTTCAGCTGGCGCAGCAGCGTCGTCTTGCCGCCGCCTGACGGGCCCATCAGTACTACAAACTCCCCCTCCTCTACCGTAAAGGTGAGCTCATGGAGCGAGTCCCGTTCGGCTCCGGGGTAACGGAAGGATAAGCCTTCCGCCGCGATGATCTCCATAGCCAAATCTCCTTTCCTTCCAAGCCCGGCGGAATCAGCACGAACAGGCAAAAGCTGATGTACATCACCGCTTCCCCGCTGCCGAATACCAAAGGCTTCATACGCGGATAGATTTCAAATGCTCCATAGCCCTGCAGCCAGAGAATCAGCGGAATCAGTCCGCTGAGCCCCAGCAGCAGGAGCACGGCTTTGTCTAACCAGTCCATTTTGTATATCGAGTACGTACTGCGTCTGCGGATACCGTACCCTCTTGCTTTCATGGAGTCCCCCGTCTGCAGCGCCTCCTCCAGCGACCAGGTTAGCAGCACCTTCAGCAGGGTCATGCCGTCACGCATTCTTTTACGCAGGCTCCCTTCACCGACATCAATTCCCCGAAACCGCTGGATCAGGGTGATTTCACGCAGCCTTCTCTGGAACAAGGGCACAAACCGGATGGCCATCAGCGTCAGCAGGGCCGTCTTGGGCGCAGCCGCAGCAAAGGCATACATAAATTTATCTGTTGTTACGGTGTAGTTGTAAGAGATGAATAATAGAAATATTGTAAGCAGCACCAGCATCATGATCAGCCCGTACAGCACAGCCTCCAGCGTAATAGGCTGGTCCCACAGGTAGAACAGGATATGCGCTCCCCTGTGCGAGAACAACGGGTTCAGCACAGCCACGGACCCTGCCATCAGCAGATAGAAGGGCAGGCCGCGCAGCAGCTGCCGGCCCTGCCCCTGCAGAAGCAGCAGGAGGATCAGCCCCGCAAGCTCGGTAATCAGAAAGAGCGGATGCGTGATCAATGCGGCGAACAGCAGCAGCCCGGCGTAATAGAGCAGCCCTACTGCCGGATGCATGGCACGGAAGCCGCTGCTCATGGCGCCTTGGCTCCGATGTCCTTGCCGAGGTCAAGTGTATACAGCCATTCTATCGTATCCCCGGGCTGAACGGTGTAGCTTCCGGCACTCTTGTCCGGGAACTCCCCGTTCACCCGGTACATCCAGCCGCTCTCCGCGCCATGATCCAATTCATAGAGATTGTCTATGCCTTCGACATAGGCAAAGCCTTTGGCTCCCTGGAATTCCATCTGGATTTTGTGCTGGCGGGTAATCCGCTTCAGCAGGTCCAGCGCACTTTCGCCTTCCTTGATCTCGAACGCCGCCGGCGCAAGAATCACCCCGTGTTCCGCATCTCCTGTAATGGAGATGACGGCTGTATCCGCCACGGCGGCAGGCTGCGCAGCCGCCGTGGGCTTGGCCGCCGCCGGCGGCGGCGTTTCTGCCGGCTTCGCAGCGCCGGCAGAAGGGCTTGCGGCAGCGGACGGCTTCGCCGCTGCCGCCGAGGTAGCGCCGGCGCCCTTGGCGGGCGGCGCCGTAGCCGTGGCCGCCGGACGGTGCGCGTCCGGCGCGGCTGTGCCTGCGGGGCTGCTGCCCGCAGGCGCTGTGGCAGGCGCGGCGGCTGTAGCCGCGCCCGGGGTGGCCGTCTCCGCTGCGGGAGACGGCGTGGGTTGCCCCGCCGATGCGGACGGCGGGGCGGTGACGGCAGCGTCTCCGGGCTGCGGAGACGCGGTGGCCGCCGGCTGCGGGCTCTGTGCCGCAGCCGTGGCAGTGGCGCTGCCGCCCGCGTCCGGGGCGGCGGCATCCCTGCCGGGGGCTGCGCAGCCCGGCAGCAGCAGCGCGGCCAGCAGCACTAGCTCTGGCGGAAGCAAACGGCGGATAGCCGGTCTAATCATTACTCTGTGCACCTCCTGAAATAATCCCGCAGAACATACCCTTTTATCTTTGAAAAAAAGGGAAAGAACGAGAGCCTGATGCCCCCGTTCTATCCCGATCCTATCATCTTTATTTATTTTAGCTTAAACCAGGCTGTAAATCTGCTCTTTTCTTGTAACCTTTCGTTAAAAACGCAGCTGCGTCCTAAGGCAGCCGGACTGCAACGACTGCGGCCATCTCACGGGTTACAGCGGCTGCAGGATCAAAGGAGCCGTTATACCCGCTCATATAGCCCAGCTGTGACACCGTCCGCACAGCGGACAACGCATAGCTGCTGATCAGGCGCTCATCCGTGAAGGCGGCAGACGCTCCGCTGCTCTCCAGCTTGAAGGCCCTCATGATCATAACCGCCATATCCTGGCGGGTAATATAACCGTTAGGATTGAAGGCCGTATCGCTTACACCCGAAATAATTCCCAGCTCCTTCGCTTTCAGCACCGTCCCGTAATACCACGAACCGGCTTTAACATCGCTGAATACAGCAGCCGCCGGGGAATCAGCCGGTGTTTCTCCAGTCAGTCTTAACAGCAGGGCTGCGAATTCAGCACGGGTGATCTTCTGCTTCGGAGCAAAGACCAGGGCCGTTTCACTAACGCCCTTCATCAGTCCCTGATTAAAGGCCTCTTGTACGGAAGCAAGCGCCCAGGCAGAGATTTGGCTTTCATCGGTAAAGGTAACGGCGCTCACTGCCCCCGGCGTAATGCTGAACAGCTTGGATTCACCTGTCAGGAAGCGGCTATAGGCCGACAATGCCAGCAGCGCCTGCTCCGTAGCCAGACCGTTGCCTTGCTGTCCTGCAATGTGGGCATAGCTTCCGTCCGCCTGTCTGAATGAAGCCAGATGGCTCAGCAGCCCGCCCTTCGCTTTTACAAAACGTGCATCTCCCGGACCAATGCCGGCAGTACTGAGGGCGATAATGACCTGGGCAGTACTTTCACTGTTTTCAGTGCCGGATACCTTGTAGCCGCCGTTGTCCAGCTGCTGTCCGGACAGCCACGTTACCGCTTTGTCCAGAGCGGCCTGCACTGCCGCCTGGCCGGTATGCGCGGAGAGTGCCGTGACCGCCATCGCGGTCAGATCCACATCATCAGTACCTCCAGCGGTCAGCGGGAAGCCGCCGTCCTTGCTCTGCAGCTCCAGAATCGCAGCAATCAGACGCTCCCTGGTCCACAGTGCATCTGCAGGCACCTTATAGGAGCCGCTATCGAGAGCAATCAGGCCAAAAATCAGACCGTTGCTTCCCTGGCTTGCCATATTGCCGTTGTTATAAATCTTCTCAATCAGATTATATCCGCCGATATTCTGCGGATCCGCCCCGGCCGCAGCCACGGCCAGCACCAGACGCTCATAATCGGTTACCTTGCGGAATTCACCGCTACTTGCGGCAAGCTGCTCCTTCACGGCGTTCAAATAGCCTGCCGGCACAGCATGGCCGGTGCGGGCCAGGCCAATGGCCTGCCAATCGCTCAGCTCCCCTGCTGCTGCCACAGCCTTGGCTGTAGCCGTAATATCACTGGCCAGCTTGCCCTGCTGCGGCTCAAATCTGCTGCGGTCTACGACCGCGTATGTGGTGAAGTGGCTGACTTTACCAGTCATGATGCCTGTCTTCAGATCAAGTGATGCCGGAACCGGTATCCAGTTGCCTGTGCTTTCATCCAGCCAGGCCAGCGCCAGATTGGCCGGATTAACGGCCGTAACCGGAATGCGGATCAGCAGATCCGCTGTTTTCAGGAATTTCGTGCCGTCCGGCTTGAAGTCATACAATCCAGATACAAGCTCCGTACGGTTTGAGCTGCTCTCTCTTACACTGATTTTTACTGTTCCGGACACTGCGCCGGAAGGCAGCTGCAGTTCTACTTCTCCGCCGCTGTCCTTCAGGGAGGCTGCCGCCCCCGGAGTCACCTCCTGCTCCATGGTGACCACGTTGGCCGCCAGCTGCTGTTTAAGCGCCGCAGCTTCTGCTGCTGCCATCACAGTACCGGTTACGGCTGTCGTCTGGCCGGCCTGATTGAGCGGAAGCGTATTGTCTGCAGTAATGGTTACTCCGGTAAGACTTCCGGAACCGGCTGCTCCTGTTCCGCCTGTGCTTCCCGGGCCGCCAGGCGGATTTCCGATATCTGCTCCGCCGTCGGTTGTATAACGCCAGGCTAGCACATCCCCGCTGCTGAGCTTATAGCTGCCTGCACTTGTTTGGGGATAGCTGCCGTTGACTGAATACATCCAGCCGCTGTCCTTGCCGCGGTCCATCTCAGCCAGGCCGTCGATGGATCTGATATAGACGCTGTCACCGCTGCCGCCGCTCACCACTTTGCTGCCAAGCTGGCGGATCAGCAGGCTGTAAGCTGTTTCGCCTTCGTTCAGCGTTACAGTTGTACTGGAGAGAATCGTACCCTTCAGGCTATCGCCTGTAACGGAAATGGTGGCCGTTGCCGGCTGTGGAACCGTGGTCGGGCTTACCACCGTCAGCGCCTGTGTATAGCGGGCGACGTTTGGCGTCTTCCCGTCCACATAACCGGTGACAGTCAGGGTGTAAGCACCGGCCGCCAGGCCCTGGTTGAAGGAAGCCACACCTTTTTCGTCCGTTGTAACCGTTGCTCCGCCAATGCTGACCTGTACGCCAGCAGCCGGAGAAACAACCGGGTCCATCGTAAAGGTTGTATTGTTCCATACCCATTTTTTCTGCTCAACTGCAACCGTGAACGCCTCGCCTGTCTTCGGCTGCGAAGGCGATACGGCCAGCGAATGCACTACCTGCGTATTATTCCCTGCATAGTACACGAGCACATGATCGGACGGCTCAAGTACAAAGTCATTCAGCCCTACATCCGGTGAGATCCACTCCCCGCCGCGCAATACGGCGAAGGCCCAATAATCCTGCTGATTGTAGGTGCCGTTCTCAACACCGCCAATGCCCCATACAAAAATACCGTATGCAGACTCCGTGCTTTGCAGTGAAAGGCTTCCGGAAGCGGCGAGCTGCTGCAGGGCGTCGTAAGCGTTGAACGCCTCAAGCTTGCCCTCCGCCATAACCCCCTGCGGTCCTTCAATTGCCAGGCTGGCTGTAACATTCCCCGGGGCTACCTTCAGGGACTCCGCGTAGCGGGCAACCTTCGGCGCGGCTTCTTTAACGTAGCCAGTGACTGCCAGCGTGTATATTTTTGCAGACAAGCCTTGTTCAAATGCGGCAACGCCGTTACTGTCCGTAGTTACCGCCGTTCCGCCAATGGTCACCTGAACGCCTGCAGCCGGTGAAACCACCGGATCACTTGTGAATGTTGCGCTGTTCCACACCCACTGCTTCTGCAGAACCTTAACCGTGAATGCTTCATCCGGCTTCGGCTGCTGCGGAGTTACCGTTACCGAATCGACAATCTGCGTACCGGTTCCGGCAAAATAGACCAGCACCCGGTCCGATTGCTGCAGCTCGAAATCTCCCATACCCACGCTCGGGTAGATCCATTCTCCGCCGCGGTAGACTACAAAATTCCAATAGCCGTCATAGGTTCCATTCGTAATCCCGGCAATGCCGGATACATAGCTGCCGTAAGCGGAATCCGTAATCTGCAGCGGGATGTCCTGTGCTGCAGTCAGCTTTTTCAGCGCTGAAAGTGCATTAGCGGCTTTCAGCGTTCCCTCTGCCACCGTTCCTTCCGGTCCTTCGACCGTCAGATGGGCAGCGGCGTTGCCGGAAACTACTGTAACAGCCTGAGTATATCTGACTAACGCCGGGGCCTTGCCGGCAGCATAACCGGTTACGGTCAGCGTATAGCTTCCTTCCGCCAATCCGTCTTTAAACGCAGCTATCCCGTTCTGATCCGTAACAGCCTTTTGGCTGCCGATCGTGACCTCGACCCCGGCAGCTTTTGAAGTCACCGGCTTTGAAGTAAACGTAGCGTTATCCCAGACCCAAGTAATCTGAGTAACCGTGACGTCAAAAGCCTCATCTTCCCCTGGCTGCGCCTTGGACAAAGTCACCGATTCAACAAGCTGGGTATCAGCGCCCCCGTAATAGACGACAATCCGGTCAGAGCCCTTGAGGCTGAAATCCTTCATGCCTACATCCGGATACAGCCACTGTCCTCCGCGGACGACAGCATAGCTCCAGCCATCCCAGCCGCCGAACATTCCCGCAGCTACATTGCCGATGGCCGTAACATAATTGCCGGACGGATTCGTAAGCGCCAGCCCGTTCTGGGCCGCAACCTTCTCCAGCGCTTCAAGGGCATTGCCTGCATAGGCATTCCCTTGGCCCAGCGTACCCTGAGGTCCTTCAATTACAAGCGGTACATATACAAGCGGGTTCTGCGCTGCCGGTTTTGTGAAATCGTACAGCTTCCCGTTGCTTCCGCCGCTGAACAGATTATAGGCAACCAGCGCCTGCAGACCTTGTTCGGTAGCATAAGCATTGACATTGCCGCCTTCGTTATGGGCAAAACCGCCGCCGGCTGTAAAGAAGCTCAGCAGTCGTGAGATCAGATCCCCTTCTGCTTTGGTAAACTCAGCACCGGACGGATCAAAGCCAAAGGAGCTCAAACCAATAATAACCTGGGCAGCACTCTCACTGTTGTCGCCATATCCGCCTTTGCTGTCCTGGGCAGCGGATAACCAGGCTACCGCCTTCTGTCCGGCTGTCGCTACGCCCGGTTCATTCCGGTGTGCAGCCAGAGCAGTCAGGGCCATTGCTGTCATATCCGGGTCGCTTGCACCTGTGGACAGGGTAAAACCGCCATCCGCATTCTGCTTGGACAAAATTTCGCTTAATAGCGCCGTCTTGCTCCATTTAGCATCCCCCGGAATGGTGTAATTGCCGGAATCCAGTGCGAGCAGCGCATATACCGGGGCATTCAGGGTTTGTCCGCTGATTCTGGTATTGTTATAGATTTTCTCGATCAGATTGTAGCCTGCAGTGGAGCCGGTGCCGGCATAATTTTCCGGATCAGCACCTGCAGCCTTTGCTGCGAGCACAATCCGGGCGTAATCCGTTACACTGGAAAAGCTGCCGCCCGCAGCCTTAACCTTTTGCTCAAGTGCCTGCACATACCCGTCAGGTACGGTATAGCCGGCCTGGGCCAGCCCGATGGCCTGCCATTCCGATGTCACACCGCTGCCCAGAATATATTCGGCAGTTTTGTAAGTGGCCTCTTTTACGGTAACTTGTCCGTTATCCGCTGCTGCCTCCAGAGTAACCGACAGCTCAGAGGAGGAAGCGTCTGCTGCATATACAGCATCTGTTACCTTTTCCGTCCCCTGAACTGCTGAAGCATCAGCTGCAGCATAGCTCTGGCCGGAAGGGACAACAGCGCCTCCGATAATCGAGATAACAAGCAGTAGCGCCAGGCTGAGTCTCCAGAATCTGGCAGAGAATTTCTTTTTCATCGTTACCCTCTTTTCTGTGAATAAAATGATTTGGCAATCAGTGCATCCATTACAGGACACGGGACAATCAGAACGGTATACGTCTTGATACGGGTCGTATCCGTTCACTAGTCGCAGAAGATTCCTCAGCAGCTCACACTGGGATTCTCCCGCAGCCGCACTTGCCCAACATAAAAACCGCCCTGTTAAGGGCGGCCGGGAAGAATACAAATTAACGGCTGGACGGCTTGTTGGCCGAGCTTGCTGCTCGCAAGCACGCCATCAGCAGGCATACCTTCTGCAAGGCGCGCCTATACCCTAAGCCGCAGTTCATCTGCATGTGTTCCGCATTCTTACCCCACGAAGAAGTGAAACGTCCATGAAAAAAGGCAGGTCTCCTGGCTTATGCCTCATCGCTTCTCCTTTGCCTTCCCGTCAGCATTAACAGCCGGACAGTGGCGCATCCGCAGGAGTCGCTCTGCATTTACAGTGGCGGGACCGCGCCGGACTTGCACCGGCCTTCCCTATTAAGCGGTTCTATGAAACTATAGAACGCGCACCCTTTTCAATAGCTTATTAAATTTTAATATTCATAATCATATCTACTATTTCCCTCTATGTCCATAGAAAAGCTGTTACAATCTCATTCCATCCCATGTCAGCTATTAGAGCCGGAATACGGCTGCGCAGAGCTTGCTTCAACCAGGCGCTTGTGTCAGAAGGGGGCGGTGTACATGCGGACTGCCTAAATTCATAAACTACTCTATGTCTAATAGATGATTCAAACTCCTCATCGTGCTAGCTGACCTGTCCTCGCAAACTGCATTCTACTCTACCTAAACCAGACCAACCACACAAAGACCACTCTACTCTTACACAGACTACTCTGACCACTTTGACTCCTCTAACCCGGCATAGATGACTTAAACTCCCCGCCGTGCAGACTAACCTGTACTCGCAGACCACCTTTTACTCTACCTAGACCAGACCAACCACTCGCAGACTACTTTACTCTTACACACGAACAACCCGACCACACGCAGACTACTTTATACAAAAGGACGCCGCAGCTAGTTGGAAAAAAGCAACTTAATTTCGGCGAAACCCTCATTCCAGCGTAATTAAGTGGAAAATGGATACTTAATTTACTGGTTAAGCACACATTTCAGCAAAATTGCCTGAATTAAGTGGCGAATTTCCACTTAGTTCTGTTCATCGCTTGTTTCGGCAGAGATTAGTTGTCTAAAATCCACTTAGTTACAACCAGGCAGCTGCAAAAGCATCGTGAAAGTACCCGCCCGGCCACCTGCACAGTTTGTTAGTTCAGAATAGAGTTTATGCTGCACATAAAGATAGAGTTAGCCTGCAAGAAAATGCTCATCCTCTGAGACAGTGCACTATGTACCAGTATTGTGCTTCCAGCTTCATCCCGTTCTGCTGAAAAAAAATCCTGAACGCATTCAAGCCGACAGCCGGCTGTTAGTACTGTTCAGGATTACAATAGTTTGTTTATTAGTATTAGTTGGCTATATAAAGTAGTCGTTACTCCGCTCCGGCAGTGCTTTCTGCACCAGCACCGTTTGTGCCGGATTCGCCAGTGCTTGTCTCACCCGCTGTATTGCTGCCGCCGGCGTTGTTACCAGTGTTATTGATACCAGCTGAAGCATCAGGCGTGGCCTCAGCTGTGGCAGAAGGCTGTGCTGCCGGAGATTTGGTCACTCCCGCCGCAGGATCAGGCTGAACAATCAGCTTGTACTTACCGGCGGTAATCATACTGCCGGCTGCAAGCACAGTTCCCTGCTCCAGGTCAACGGTGACCTGGTAAGCCGGCGGAGACGAGACGGACTCGCCGCCGTCCGTCCCGGCAATCGCGTTGTCAGCCGCTCCGCCATCCGTCCCGGCACCCGCGTTGTCCGCCGCGCCGCCATCCGTCCCGGTGCCCGCGTTGTCTCCCGCGACGCCGTCCGTTCCGGCACCTGCGTTGTCCGTCACGGCGCCCGCGTTGTCCGCCGCGCCGCTGCCCGTACCAGAGCCAGCCGCATCCGTGGCGGCCGCTCCCGGTTCCGGCGACGACACGAGGCAGCTGCCCGTCGTCGCAACAACATCATACATGTCCGTCACTTCATCTCCGGACATGAGACCGATCTCCGCCGGTTTAAAGGCGGAGCATTCCGCAGCATCCTCAAAGGTGAACACCAGCCGCGCGCCGGCTGTCCCGCCGCTGCCAAGCCTAGCGGTAACCGTTGAAGCACCAACGGCCCCCGAGCCAGTCTCCGGCGGGTCCGGCCGCAGCAGGCTGAACGCTATAATGACCGCGATGATCACGAGCCCCAGAATGGAGCCGCTGATCAGGAGTTGAAATCGGCTGCGGCTGACCCACCGAGCCAGCGGTGAAGCCAGCTTGCTGCGGGCTTCATTGTAGACATTCTGCAGCGCCGGTCCTGCGGCGGCTGCATAGCTTTTGCGGAAGTCACGGCTCTTGAACGCTTCACGGTCCTTGTTCATGAAATACTTCAGAACGGCCCGTTTATATCCCGGCCACAGCTTTTTATTCGAAACTGTGAACAGCCTGCTGCCCTGCGACCAGTCGAAGAAACGGTACACCGTCTCCTTATCTCCGCCCGCCTTGCGCACAACCAGCTCCAGCAAAGCCTCATAATCCAGCGGCCCGTCCTCGCGCTCACTGATATGATAGAAGGCCAGCGGCAGACGCTCAAACGGCTCCGCACTGCGCATATCCTTCAGCCAGCGCCGTCCAAGCAGCTGCACATCGTCCAGCTCCCGGGGAGCAAGTCCGGCAAAAATCTTCTCATCCGGCTTCTCCTCGCCAAACCAGCGGTAGGCGGCCCGCAGGGCATTCGCCTTTCGTCTGCTGATGGAATCCAGCGGAGGCTGCCAGTCCTCAGCATCGCGGTAACGCAGGAATGAAATATCCAGCAGCTGCTCCAGCGTCAGCTCGTCCAGATCCACACGACTGAGCAAAAAGCGGTCTGCCGCATCCGTCAGCTCCAGCAGCAGCGACATCGCCTCCGGATAGAGGCCGCTGCCTCTGCGCCGTTCTTTTTCAGCCTTTTCTACAAAATCATGGGCGGCTGCTACGGCAGCTACAGGATTATTGTCGCCGGCCAGCTTCTCCAGCAGATATTCTTTGATCATATCCCGGGCAAAGGCCTGCTGCAGCACCTCCGGCAATGACCGCCCCCAATGGAATACGAAGCGCATAATGTCCCTTGAATCAGCCGCAGCAGCAAGCCGGGATTCCATATAAGGCTCCAGCAGCTGTCTGCGGAATATCGGCTGGCCCAGCACTTTTTTGAAAAAGGCAGCACTGAGCCCATCATCGCTCTCGATAATGCCATAAGCCGCAGCCAGCACATCCTCCCTCCCTGCAGCCGGACAGTTCAGCATGCCGTTGATGAAATAATCGACGATTTTGCCGCGGTAGTTATGACCCTCCAGCACAAAGTACTCCTTGAACTGCTCCAGCACTTCAGGCTGGGGAATCCCCCGCTGCCGGATGGCATCATACTCACGGTCGAAGCGCTCCAGGAACAGATCATTCAGCCGTACCCGTGACACCAGTGCTCCCTGGGGCTTAAGGTAGGACAACAGACCGCTGAGCACAGCGGTTTTATCGTCCGCGTACGACTGCTCATCCCCCTGCTCAATCTCATAAAAGACCGCCAGCTCGTTGTAAACCGCCAGCTGCAGCTTGCGCTCAATCCCTTCACCTGTCAGCAGGGAATCGGCAAAACGGGCATAATCCTCCATGCTGCCCTTCCGGTTAAGCGTCTTCCAGACAAGCTCGGCAAAAGGCTGTCGCGTTCCGCCAAAATCAGTATTCAGCATCCGGCCGGAGGTCAGATCGAACACATAATCCTTCTCGATATTGCGGTCCCCGGGACGCAGCGAGCCTTTTTCCACAAAGGTCAGATGGATATATTTGCGGCTCTGTGGCTCATTCGCATACGTAATCACGCCCAGTCTGCGGCGGAAATCATACGGCAGCACGCTGAACAGAACCTCTGTCAGGTCTGCGGCACGCCGCGACACCTCGCTGATCGGCACATCAAGCGCAATGTAGATTTTTTTCTTCCCGGCTACGGAGAGCATAACCGCCTGCAGCAGGGCCTTGAACGTTTCTTCGGTAAAACCGAGCGTGCGCAGCACCGTCAGCGGGTCAGGCCGGCTTTCGCGCTGCTGCACGGGGATATTGGCCAGCTCCGGCAACGCCCCCCCCGGCTCACCTTCATGACTTACGGCAAAGTCTGCATGCAGCCAGTCCCCGAAATGCTCCACAATTTCCTCCGAGCGGATCGGCGGTACAATAAAGTTATGGGCGAAAAAAGCGCTCCGCTGCCCCGTAAAATCAGCCGCCAGATAGCGGCTCTGCCCAATTACGGTATCGTTCGTCTCCGTATGGAACAGATGCAGCGCAGCTGGATAAATCTCCTCATTCTTCTCGCCGCGAGCCGAAAGCTCAGCCGGAGCATCGTAGACGCAGAAGGGGTGGAGAATTTTTTTGACAAAATTATTATCCAGACTGTCCGATTTCGCTACCGTATCAAAGCCCTCGGTTGCCCGGTAAACTCCCCGCCGTTCGCGGGTGTACATCTGCTGGGTGATGCCGGACCCTGAAAATCTGTTCACGGCCCGTCGCTCCCCTCAATATAATTCAGCTTGTGCAGCAGCCAGATAAACGGCTCGTCCACCCGGATCGGGCTGACCACACCCTCTATCCTCTGATTGACCGGATTGCTGCCCAGCGCAGACACGGCGAAATACCCCGTATTGGCAAAATAAACATCCATCGTATCCTTGAACGGGCGGTCCACCTTCTCGATGAAGCGGCGGATTTCTCCGTCGATGTTATGATATTCGTCCAGGTTCAGCGTTTTGCGGTGCACATAGTTATTAAAAACATTGCTGTTCGACTTGATATAATCGCCGTCCTCATCCTTGAGCGAATGCAGCATATCGCTTTTGGTCAGCACGACCGCTGTCGGGATGGAGGTTTTGCTTTTCTCCTGATAAGCGATAAAATCGCCGAACATCGTCAGCACCACATCGCGCGGCTCATCATACTGCGATACCCACTCGCCGGGCTTGTCGCCGTAGTTGATGCGGATCTTCTCACGGATGGAGCGGATCTGCAGCGGATCGACCATGAACAGGATGCCTGCGGAGTTTTTGATATGCTGGCCGTGCAGCCCGAGGTAATCCTGGTCAACCATGCCCTCACCGGCAACATCGAAGAATACCAGTGTCAGCGGCGGCTTGCTCTCATCCTTGAAGACGAACTGGAAGATGAACGGCTCCTGCATTTTTTCCTTCTGGGTCGAGGCCAGCAGATCGCCGCGCTCAAACAGCGGTTCTTCATACAGCGTGCGGAACTTGCGGCTGATCTCGGCATTAAGCGGCATGCAGGCTGCGTCAAAATGTCCCGCCGTCGTATGCTGCAGCGTATGGATCAGCGAGGTCATATACACCGACTTCCCGACCTGGGAAGCACCGATAATCGAAATAATGTTGCTCGGCACCTTGCCCGCGGTTACAGGCAGCTCATTATGGCAGGCCGGACAGAGCCGTCTGCGCGTCAGCACCCCGTAGCGGTCAGTCAGCCCGGTCAGCACGTGATCCGTATAGTGATGGTACTCTTCCGGAATATCCGCCGGATTCAGAATGGCTTCCATGTCGTCCACCGTATCGAGCCCGAAGCGCTCACGGTACTTGTTGAGGGCATCATCCTCGCCCAGCGCGTAATTCTCATCATCCTCACGGCTGTGCATGGCCCGGAAAACGACTTCCTCCGGCTGGAATTTCGTGAAGCAGTAGGGGCACACAATATCATAAAAAAGCGGCCGCGGCTGCGGCTGGTTTTTCTTCATAAAGCGGCTGAAAAAAGACATCTCTTGTCCTCCCAACGTTTTGTCGTTGTCTGAGCGTTACTTTTTGTTGATTACTGGCTTTGGCTAAAAGCTATAGGCCATGGTCTACCTCGTGTGTTAACTGCACTTTGTACAACTATTTTGCCTTTCAGTCCGGCCTTTTTCCTTTTAGCTGCACTTTGGAGTCAATTTCATAATTCAGTTTGTTGAGTAGCAAGACTGGGCCAAAATTTTTGAGATCGTTTTTTAAAAAAATCAGGCTACTTTCTGGAAACTGTTTAACTGCTTGTTCAACTTGTCTAGCGCAAACTTACTCAAATTGTAGGCCAGTGTACTGAGCTGGAAATCCACACCTGCCCGGACACCGCGATGACGTGTACGTTTCATGCCAAAATACTCTTTGAGGTACGCAAAAACTCGTTCCACGGCCGTTCGCTTGTTGTACAGTTTCGTAAAGCTCTCGCTACCTCTTGCGGGGTAGGCGTGCTTTCGTAAATCCGTTTGGAT